>NZ_LZKL01000085.1 GCF_001668725.1 Mycobacterium sp. E787
GCCTTCGACGGGGACGCCGACCGGTGCTTCGTGGTCGACGAGGGCGGGCGGCTGGTGTCGCCGTCGACGGTGACCAGCCTGGTGGCCGCGCGCGAGCTGGGCCGGGAGATCGGCGCCACGATCATCCACAACGTGATCACCTCCCGCGCGGTGCCCGAACTGGTCACCGAGCGCGGCGGCACCCCGCTGCGCTCGCGGGTCGGCCACTCCTACATCAAGGCGCTGATGGCCGACACCGGCGCGATCTTCGGCGGCGAGCATTCGGCGCACTACTACTTCCGCGATTTCTGGGGCGCCGACTCCGGGATGCTGGCGGCGCTGTACGTGCTGGCCGCACTCGGCGAGCAGGACCGGCCGCTGTCCGAGCTGACCGCCGACTACCAGCGCTACGAGTCGTCCGGCGAGATCAACTTCACGGTGGCCGACGCGGCGGCCTGCGTGGAGGCGGTGCTGAAATCGTTCGGCACCCGGATCCAGTCCATCGACCACCTCGACGGGGTGACGGTCGATCTGGGCGACGGCAGCTGGTTCAACCTGCGCAGCTCCAACACCGAGCCGTTGCTGCGGCTCAACGTGGAGGGCCGCACGACCGAGGACGTCGACGCGGTGGTCGCCCAGGTTCGCGCCGAGATCGCCGGGTCCGCCCCGTGAGCGCCACCCGCGTCATCGACCTCGAAGACGGCGAGGGCCTGCTGGCCGCCGACCGCGACGGCCTGCTGCGGGCGGCGTCCTCGGCCGGGGCGCAGGTGCGCGCGATCGCGGCCGCGGTCGACGAGGGCGCGCTGGACCCGCTGCGGACCGACGACCGTGCGCGCAGCCTGATCTGGGTGTCCGGCCGCGGCCCCGCCGAGACCGCCGGGGCCATGCTCGCCGCCACGATGGGCGGCGTGGCGCCCGCCCCGATCACGCTCACCGGCGAGGTGCCGCCGTGGATCGGCCCGCTGGACGTGCTGATCGTCGCGGGCGACGATCCCGGCGACCCCGCGCTCGTCATCGCCGCCGCCACCGGCGTGCGGCGCGGCGCCCGGGTGCTCGTCGTGGCGCCCAACGAGGGCCCGCTGCGCGACGCCGCGGCCGGGCGCGGCGCGGCGCTCGAGCCGCGGCTCGAGGTGCCCGAGGTGTTCGGTCTGTGCCGCTACTTCGCGGCCGGGCTGGCCGCCCTGCAAACCGTCGACGGCGGGCGGGGCGCCGACCTGAGTGTGCTCGCCGACGCGCTGGATGCGGAGGCGCTGCGCAACAGCGGGGGCCGCGAATTGTTCACCAACCCGGCCAAGGCGATCGCCGCGCGCGCGGACGGTCGCCGGTTGGTGCTGGCGGGTGACTGCGCCGCCACGCTGGCGCTGGCCCGGCACGGCAGCTCGGTGCTGCTGCGGCTGGCGCACGAGGTGGTCGCCGCCACCGGGCTGGCCGATGCCGTGCTGGCGCTGCGCGCGGCCGCCAACACGAGCGACGGGGCGGTCGACGACATCTTCCACGACGAGGAGATCGACGGGCCGCGGCCCGAGCGGTTGCGGGTGCTGGCGCTGACCCTGTCCGCCGAGCAGACGGTGGTGGCGGCCCGGACCGCCGGGCTCGAGGACGTGTACCTGCTCGCGGCCGAGGACGTGCCCGACGGGCCCGGCGGCTCGGCCGGCTCCACGGTGGCGCCGGCGTTGGGTGGCGCCATCAGCGCCGAGCAACAACTGGCAGTATTGGCCGTTCGGCTGGAGATGGCCGCGGTTTACATGCGACTGGTACGGGGATAGATAGACAAGTGGAACTGCTTCGCGGGGCGTTGAGGACCTACGCCTGGGGGTCGCGCACCGCCCTGGCGGAATTCACCGGGCGTCCGGTTCCGGCGGCCCACCCGGAGGCGGAGCTGTGGTTTGGCGCGCACCCCGGCGACCCGGCCTGGCTGGAAACCGGCAGGGGCGAGGTTTCGCTGCTGGAGGAGCTGGTCGCCGACCCGGAGGGGCAGCTCGGCCCGGGGTCGCGTGCGCGGTTCGGGGACGTGTTGCCGTTTCTGGTCAAGGTGCTGGCCGCCGACGAGCCGCTGTCGCTGCAGGCCCATCCCAGCGCCGAGCAGGCCGTCGAGGGCTACCTGCGCGAGGAGCGATTGGGCATCCCGGTGAACTCCCCGGTCCGCAACTACCGCGACACCTCCCACAAGCCGGAGCTGTTGGTGGCGTTGCATTCCTTCGAGGCGCTGGCCGGATTTCGCCAGGTGCCGCGGACGGTCGAGCTGCTGCGGGCGCTGGCCGTCTCCGACCTCGACCCCTACATCGACCTGCTGAGCGACCAGTCCGACGCCGACGGCCTGCGTGCCTTGTTCACCACCTGGATCACCGCCCCGCAGCCCGACATCGACGTGTTGGTGCCGGCGGTGCTGGACGGCGCCATCCAGTACATCAGCTCCGGCGCAACGGAATTCGCGGCCGAAGCCAAGATGGTGCTCGAGCTCGGCGAGCGCTATCCCGGCGACGCCGGGGTGCTGGCGGCGCTGCTGCTCAACCGCATCACCCTGGCCCCGGGCGAGGCCATCTTCGTGTCTGCCGGCAACCTGCACACCTACCTGCGCGGCTTCGCGGTCGAGGTGATGGCCAACTCCGACAACGTCTTACGCGGCGGGCTGACCCCCAAGCACGTGGACGTGCCCGAGCTGCTGAGGGTGCTGAACTTCACGCCCACCACCGAGGAGCAACTGCGCCCGCACATCCGCCGCGAGGGGTTGGGCCGGGTCTACGAGACGCCGACCGAGGAGTTCGCGGTCACGCTCTTGGCGCTCGACGGCGAGTACCTCGGCCACGAGGTCGACGCGTCGTGCAGCCACGAGGGCCCGCAGATCCTGTTGTGCACCGAGGGCTGCACGACGGTGCACGGCAAGGCCGGGTCGCTCACGCTGGAACGCGGGATGGCGGCCTGGGTGGCGGCCGACGACGGGCCCGTCAGGCTGGTCGCACGCGAACCCGCCAAGCTGTTCAGGGCGACCGTAGGGCTGTAAGGCTAGGCCTGCTGGTGGCGGCCTGCGTCGCCCGGCACCGTCGCGCTCGCGATCGCGACCCGTCGCCCCTTCCGGGCTTCCCGGCGCTCGCGCAGCCACAGCCGCATGTTGTGCGCCATGGCGCGGCCGACGATCCGCGGCGGCGGGACCATGTACAGGCTGTCCAGCAGCGAGAAGCGGCGCAAAAACCATTCGGCCAGCACGGGTTCGGTTTCGGCGGCCCCGAGGAACTGGTCGAACAGCGCCGCCGACGGCCGCCACCACCAGGGGACGGGCGCCGTGGTTCCGGCGTGGTGGAAGTTGACGTCGGCGATGCCGTTCATCATCCACACCGGGTAGGTGGTCCTGGCGGTGGCCCGGTTCAGTTCGACTTCGAGGTCGGGGGACCGCAGCGCCCGCCGCAAGTGACCGGCCTGCAGCGACGTCATCGTCATGCCCTGCCCGAACGTGGGGTTGAAGCTGGCGACGGCGTCGCCGAAGGGGACGATGCCGGCGGGGAAGCGGCTCAGCTTGTCGTAGCGACGCCACTTGCTGGCCGGAAACGCGTGATACGCCGGCTCCCCGAACGGTTCCGCCTGCGCCAGCGCGGCGGTGAAGTGGGCGGGCAGCAGCGTGCCGGCCAGCGCGAGCATGTCGCCGAACGTCTGCGGCGGTTTGGCGCCCGCCACCCCGAACGTGGTGAGCACCCAGGTGCGGTCCTCGTAATACAGCATGCCCAGCCCGAGCGACTGGTCGTGGGAGGCGCCGGCGACGACCACCTTCTCCGCGATCAGGCCCTCCGGCATCCGGAAGCGGTGGGTGGCGTAGTTGATGCCGATGTCGATGGTTTCCTCGCGGGGGCGATCAAATCCCCACTGCTGCAACCACACCGGCAGCCGGGTGCCCCGGCCCGCGGCGTCGACGACGAGGTCGGCGGGCACGAACTCGCCCTCGCCCCCGTTCTGCGGGTCGAGCAGGACACCGGTCACCCGCCGGCGCGCGCGGTCGAAGCGCGGCTCGGCGACCGATCGCCGCGCGATTTGGACGTTGTCGATGTCGCGGACCCGCCGGCGCAGCTGCCATTCCAGGTGCGGGCGGCTGGGCACGTAGGCGGTGAACTCGTCGCGCAGCGTGTGCCCCGTGCCGAGGACGTGGCCCGCGGCGCCCAGGTGGATGCAGTCCGGCCGGTTCTCCAGCATCGGCACGCCCGCGGCCACCATGTCGGCCAGCAGGCCGGGAAACAGGCCCTCGAACTCCGCCGCGCCCCGCGCCATCAGCATGTGCAGGTGCCGGTCCTGCGGGACCGTCGCCCGGTGGGCCGGGGCGCTCGGCACCTCGTCACGTTCGTAGACGGTCACCCGGGTGTAGCAATCCGAGAGCACCCGGGCGGCACACAACCCGGCGATGCTGCCCCCGATGACTACCGCATGATCCGTCGCGTTCCCCCCGCTGTCCGCCATGCTCGCAGACTACCCAGTACTGTGCGGTCCAACGGGCGGGCGCATCGGGAAGGGGCGGGGCGGAATGGCGAATCGCTGGCGCACCAAGTCGGTCGAACAGTCGATCGCCGACACCGACGAGCCCGAGACCCGGTTGCGCCGGGAGCTGACGTGGTGGGACCTCGTGGTGTTCGGTGTCGCGGTGGTGATCGGCGCCGGCATCTTCACGGTGACCGCGTCGACCACCGGCGACATCACCGGGCCGGCCATCTGGATCTCGTTCGTGATCGCGGCCATCACGTGCGCGCTGGCGGCCCTGTGCTACGCCGAATTCGCCTCGACGCTGCCGGTGGCGGGCAGCGCCTACACGTTCTCCTACGCCACCTTCGGCGAGTTCCTCGCCTGGATCATCGGCTGGAACCTGCTGCTGGAGTTGGCGATCGGCGCCGCCGTCGTGTCCAAAGGCTGGTCGAGCTACCTCGGTAACGTGTTCGGGTTCGCCGGTGGCACAGCGCAAATCGGGTCCGTTCAGCTGGACTGGGGCGCGCTGCTGATCGTCGCGGCGGTGGCGACGCTGATCGCCCTGGGCACCAAGCTGTCGTCGAGATTCTCCGCGGTGATCACCGGCATCAAGGTGTCGGTGGTGGTGCTGGTCGTGATCGTCGGCGCCTTCTACATCAAGGGCTCCAACTACTCGCCGTTCATCCCCAGGCCCGAGTCGGGGCGGGAGGCGTCGGGCATCAACCAGTCGGTGCTGTCGCTGCTGACCGGCGCGCAGGGTAGCCACTACGGCCTCTACGGCGTGCTGGCGGGGGCGTCCATCGTGTTCTTCGCGTTCATCGGTTTCGACATCGTCGCGACCATGGCCGAGGAGACCAAGCGGCCCCAGCGCGACGTCCCGCGGGGGATCCTGGTGTCGCTGGCGATCGTCACCCTGCTGTATGTCGCCGTCGCGGTCGTGCTGTCCGGCATGGTGTCCTACACCCAGCTCAAGACCCTGCCCGGCCACAAGCCGGCCAACCTGGCGACGGCGTTCGCAGCAAACGGGATCGGTTGGGCCAGCAAAATCATCGCCATCGGTGCCCTGGCGGGGCTGACCACCGTCGTGATGGTGCTGATGCTCGGGCAGTGCCGGGTGCTGTTCGCGATGGCGCGCGACGGGCTGTTGCCGCGGCCGCTCGCCAAGACCGGCTCGCGCGGCACCCCGGTGCGGATCACGGTCCTGGTCGCGCTGGTGGTGGCGGCGACGGCGTCGGTGTTCCCGATCGCCAAGCTCGAGGAGATGGTCAACGTCGGGACGCTGTTCGCGTTCGTCCTGGTCTCCGCCGGCGTCATGGTCCTGCGCCGCACCCGGCCGGACCTCGAGCGCGGGTTCCGGGCCCCGTGGGTGCCGGTGCTGCCCATCGCGTCGATCTGCGCCTGCGCATGGCTGATGCTCAACCTGACCGCGTTGACCTGGGTCCGGTTCGGCGTGTGGCTGGTGGTGGGAACCGCGATCTACGCCGGCTACGGGTACCGGCACTCCGTGCAGGGGCGCCGGGACGCCGGGCGCGGCGAGGCGGAGGCTGTGTTTACAAAATAGCCTTCTGTGTCTAGACACGAGACGCAAGCGCCGGTAATGTCCAACTCCAACGTGGCATGACTCACAAGGAGGCTTGGCATATGACCACAGTGGAACCGGCCGAAGTGACCGTCTGGCGGGACAAAAAGCGCCATCTGTGGCTGATGGGGCTCATCCCCCCGACGGCGCTGTTCGTGATGCTGCCGATCGTGTGGGGACTGAATTGGCTGGGCTGGCACGCCGCCGCGCAGGTGCCGTTGTGGATTGGTCCGATCCTGCTCTACGTCCTGCTGCCCATCCTCGACGTGCGTTTCGGGCCCGACGGGCAGAACCCGCCCGACGAGGTGATGGAGCGCCTGGAGAACGACAAGTACTACCGCCGCTGCACCTACGTCTACATCCCGTTCCAGTACCTCAGCGTGATCCTGGGCGCCTACCTGTTCACCGCGTCCAACCTGAGCTGGCTCGGCTTCCCGGCCGGTTCTGAAGGCGGCCTGGGTTGGGCGGGCAAGCTGGGCGTGGCGCTGTCCGTCGGGGTCCTCGGCGGGGTGGGGATCAACACGGCCCACGAGATGGGGCACAAGAAGGAGTCGCTGGAGCGGTGGCTGTCCAAGATCACCCTGGCGCAGTCCTGCTACGGCCACTTCTACATCGAGCACAACCGCGGCCACCACGTGCGCGTCTCGACACCCGAAGACCCGGCCTCGGCGCGTTTCGGCGAGACGTTCTGGGAGTTTCTGCCGCGCAGCGTGTTCGGCAGCCTGCGTTCCGCGCTGCGGCTGGAGGCCCAGCGGATTCGCCGGCAGGACAGGAGCCCCTGGAACCCCACGACCTATCCGTCCAACGACGTGCTCAACGCCTGGCTGATGTCGATGGTGTTGTGGGGCGCGCTGATCGCGATCTTCGGCGTGGGCCTGGTCCCGTTCGTGATCATCCAGGCGGTGTTCGGGTTCAGCCTGCTCGAGGCGGTCAACTACCTCGAGCACTACGGGCTGCTGCGGCAGAAGAACGCGAACGGCCGCTATGAGCGGTGCGCGCCGGTGCACAGCTGGAACTCCGACCACATCGTGACGAACCTGTTCCTGTACCACCTGCAGCGGCACAGCGATCACCACGCCAACCCGACCCGTCGCTATCAGACGCTGCGCAGCATCGAGGGCTCGCCCAACCTGCCCAGCGGGTACGCGTCGATGATCTCGCTCACCTACTTCCCGCCGCTGTGGCGCAAGGTGATGGACCACCGGGTGCTGTCCCACTACGACGGCGACATCAGCAAGGTCAACATCCAGCCGCGGCTGCGCGACCGGGTGCTGGCACGCTACGGGGCGAGCGCATGAGCGCCTACCGCTGCCCGGGCTGCGACTACGTTTACGACGAAGCGAAAGGGGCTCCGCGGGAAGGCTTTCCCGCGGGCACGCCCTTCAGCGACATCCCCGACGAGTGGTGCTGCCCGGATTGCGCGGTGCGCGAGAAGGTCGACTTCGAGATGCAAGGAGCCAAGGCATGAGTGACTACAAGCTGTTCCGCTGCATCCAGTGCGGCTTCGAATACGACGAGGCGCTGGGCTGGCCGGAGGACGGCATCGCGCCCGGGACCCGCTGGGACGACATCCCCGAGGACTGGAGCTGCCCGGACTGCGGCGCCGCGAAGTCCGATTTCGAGATGGTCGAGATCGCTCGATCGTGAGCAGCGCAACCGCTAGTGTCGCGCCTGTGAAGCGGATGCCGTACGCGGAGGCGTCGCGCGTCCTGCTGCGCGACTCGGTGCTCGACGCGATGCGGGACCTGCTGCTGGCCCGCGACTGGTCGGCCATCACGCTGGCCGACGTGGCCCGCGCCGCGGGCATCAGCCGGCAGACCATCTACAACGAGTTCGGTTCGCGGCAGGGCCTGGCGCAGGGGTACGCCCTGCGCCTGGCCGACCGCCTGGTCGACGCGGTCGGCGGCGCGATCGACGCCAACGTCGGCAACATCCACGAGGCGTTCCTGCAGGGATTCCGCTCCTTCTTCGCGGAGTCGGCGGCCGACCCGCTGGTGATCTCGTTGCTGACCGGCGTCGCCAAGCCCGACCTGCTGCAGATCATCACCACCGACAGCGGGCCCATCATCACCCGGGCGTCGGCCCGGCTGACCACGGCGCTGACCAACAGCTGGGTGGCCACCAGCGACGAGGACGCCGGCGTGCTGGCGCGCGCCATCGTGCGGCTGGCGCTGAGCTACGTGTCCATGCCCCCGGAGGCCGACCATGATGTCGCCGCGGACCTTGCGCGGCTGATGACGCCGTTCGCGGAGCGTCATGGGGTCGCGGCTACAGTGGCGGAAGAACATACCTAAGCTAAGTACCGCTTGGCTCGAGTGAGCCCCCCAAACGTCGAAGAAGGAAGATCACGCTATGACGACGACCGAAACTTCGTTAACCGCCGAGGTCCGCAACGGCATCGATTTCAAGGTGGCCGACCTGTCGCTGGCGGATTACGGCCGGCGGGACATCGAGCTCTCCGAGCAGGAGATGCCGGGTCTGATGTCGTTGCGGCGCGAGTACGCCGAGGTGCAGCCGCTCAAGGGGGCGCGGATCTCGGGCTCGCTGCACATGACAGTGCAGACGGCGGTCCTCATCGAGACCCTGGTGTCGCTGGGCGCGCAGGTGCGGTGGGCGTCGTGCAACATCTTCTCCACCCAGGACCACGCCGCGGCCGCGGTGGTCGTCGGCCCGCACGGCACGCCCGAGGAGCCCAAGGGTGTGCCGGTGTTCGCCTGGAAGGGTGAGACGCTCGAGGAATACTGGTGGGCCGCCGAGCAGATGCTGACCTGGCCCGACGAACCGGCCAACATGATCCTCGACGACGGCGGGGACGCCACCATGCTGGTGCTTCGCGGCGCGCAGTACGAGAAGGCGGGCGTGGTGCCCCCGGCCGAGGAGGACGACCCCACCGAGTGGAAGGTCTTCCTGGAGCTGCTGCGCCGCCGCTTCGAGACCGACAAGGAGAAGTGGACGAAGATCTCCGAGTCGGTCAAGGGCGTCACCGAGGAGACCACCACCGGCGTGCTGCGCCTGTATCAGTTCGCCGCCGCCGGCGACCTGGCGTTCCCCGCGATCAACGTCAACGACTCGGTCACCAAGTCCAAGTTCGACAACAAGTACGGCTGCCGGCACTCGCTGATCGACGGCATCAACCGCGGCACCGACGTGCTGATCGGCGGCAAGAAGGTGCTGATCTGCGGCTACGGCGACGTCGGCAAGGGCTGCGCGGACTCCGTCAAGGGCCAGGGCGCGCGGGTGGTCGTCACCGAGATCGACCCGATCAACGCGCTGCAGGCGCTGATGGAGGGTTACGACGTCAAGACGGTCGAGGACGCGATCGGCGAGGCCGACATCGTCATCACCGCGACCGGCAACAAGGACATCATCACCCTGGCGCACATGAAGGCGATGAAGGACCACGCCGTGCTGGGCAACATCGGGCACTTCGACAACGAGATCCAGGTCGCCCAGCTCGAAAAGTCCGGCGCCACCAAGGTGAACATCCGCCCGCAGGTCGACGTGTGGACGTTCGGCGACAGCGGCAAGTCGATCATCCTGCTCTCCGAGGGCCGGCTGCTGAACCTGGGCAACGCCACCGGACACCCGTCGTTCGTGATGAGCAACAGCTTCTCCAACCAGGTGATCGCCCAGATCGAGCTGTGGACCAAGAACGACGAGTACGACAACGAGGTGTACCGGCTGCCCAAGCACCTCGACGAGAAGGTGGCCCGCATCCACGTCGAGGCCCTCGGCGGCCAGCTGACCAAGCTGACGAAAGAGCAGGCCGAATACATCGGCGTCGACGTCGACGGCCCGTATAAGGCGGACCACTACCGCTACTGAGCGCCGGGTCGCCGAGCGTGCGGCCAGCCGCACATTCGGCACCGAGCGTGCGGCCTGCCGCACACTCGTGCGCAGGGCGAGCCCGATAGGCTCGCGCCGTGCTGATCGCGATGGAAGGGGTCGACGGCTCCGGCAAGCGGACCCTGTCCGACGGCCTGCGCAAGGCCTTCGAACGCGCCGGCAAGTCGGTTGCCACACTGGCCTTCCCGCGTTATGGGCGGTCGGTGACCGCCGACATCGCGGCTGAGGCGTTGCACGGCGAGCACGGCGACCTGGCGTCGTCGGCGTACGCGATGGCGATGCTGTTCGCGCTCGACCGCGCCGGGGCGATCGCCGAGATCGAGGGCCTGTGCCGCGATTACGACGTGGTGATCCTGGATCGTTACGTCGCCTCCAACGCCGCCTACAGCGCGGCGCGGCTGCACCAGGACGCGGCCGGGGAGGCGGCGGCCTGGGTGCACCGGCTGGAATACGAGCGGTTGGGGGTGCCCGCGCCCGACTGTCAGGTGCTGCTCGCGGTGCCCGCAGAGCTCGCCGCGCAGCGGGCGCGCCACCGCGCCGAGAACGAACCCGGCCGCGCGCGCGACAGTTATGAACGCGACGACGGACTGCAGCGGCGCACCGGCGCGGTTTACGCGCAGTTGGCCGCGGCGGACTTCGGAGGTCGCTGGCTGGTCGTCGAGAAAGACGTCGATCCGGGGGATCTGGCGGCAACTTTGACCGCCGGGTAGCACAAATTGGTCACGATTTGGCCGTATCGAAGAAGAAACGCCCGTGTGGCGCCCCAAATTTATCCCGATCTGGTGACACCATGGACTCCATGAGGCAAAGGATTTTGGTCGTCGACGACGACGCTTCGCTGGCCGAGATGCTCACCATCGTGCTGCGTGGGGAGGGTTTCGACACGGCGGTCATCGGCGACGGCACTCAGGCCCTGACCGCGGTGCGCGAGTTGCGCCCCGACCTGGTGCTGCTGGACCTGATGCTGCCGGGCATGAACGGGATCGACGTGTGCCGGGTGCTGCGCGCCGACTCCGGCGTCCCGATCGTGATGCTGACCGCCAAGACCGACACCGTCGACGTGGTGCTCGGCCTCGAGTCGGGCGCCGACGACTACATCATGAAGCCGTTCAAGCCGAAGGAACTGGTCGCCCGGGTGCGCGCGCGGCTGCGGCGCAACGACGACGAGCCCGCCGAGATGCTGTCGATCGCCGACGTGGACATCGACGTGCCCGCGCACAAGGTCACCCGCAACGGCGAGCAGATCTCCCTGACACCGCTGGAGTTCGACCTGTTGGTCGCGCTGGCACGCAAACCGCGCCAGGTGTTTACTCGTGATGTGCTGCTCGAACAGGTGTGGGGATATCGGCACCCGGCGGACACCCGCCTGGTGAACGTGCATGTCCAGCGTCTGCGGGCCAAGGTCGAGAAGGACCCTGAGAACCCGACTGTGGTGTTGACCGTTCGAGGAGTGGGATACAAGGCCGGACCTCCGTGATCTGGCGCTCGCCGCGACGCACGAGAAGCCGTTGGGGGCGCTCTGGCCCCATGACCCGCGGCATGGGTGCGTTGAGTCGAGCCGTGGGCGTTGCCTGGCGCCGATCGCTACAGCTGCGGGTCGTGGCGCTGACACTCGGATTGTCGCTGGCGGTGATCCTCGCGCTCGGCTTCGTGCTGACCAGCCAGGTCACCAATCGGGTGCTGGACGTCAAGGTCAAGGCCGCCATCGAGCAGATCGAGCGGGCGCGCACCACCGTCGGCGGCATCGTCAACGGCGAGGAGACGCGCTCGCTGGACAGCAGCCTGCAGCTGGCCCGCAACACCCTGACCTCGAAGACCGACACCGCCTCGGGCGCCGGGCTGGCCGGGCCTTTCGACGCGGTGCTGATCGTCCCGGGCGACGGCCCGCGCGCCGCGACCACGGCCGGCCCCGTCGACCAGGTGCCCGGCTCGTTGCGCGGGTTCGTCAAGGCCGGCCAGGCGGCCTACCAGTACGCGACCGTGCACACCGAGGGCTTTTCGGGGCCGGCGCTGATCGTCGGGACGCCGACGTCGTCACAGGTGGCGAACGTTGAGCTGTACCTGATCTTCCCGCTGAAGAACGAGCAGGCCACGATCCAGCTGGTGCGCGGCACGATGATCACCGGCGGCGGGGTGCTGCTGGTCCTGCTGGCCGGGATCGCGCTCCTGGTCTCGCGGCAGGTGGTGGTGCCGGTGCGGTCGGCGTCGCGGATCGCCGAGCGGTTCGCCGAGGGGCACCTGTCCGAACGCATGCCGGTGCGCGGCGAGGACGACATGGCCCGGCTGGCGTTGTCGTTCAACGACATGGCCGAGAGCCTGTCCCGGCAGATCACTCAGCTGGAGGAGTTCGGCAACCTGCAGCGCCGGTTCACCTCCGACGTCAGCCACGAACTGCGCACCCCGCTCACGACGGTGCGGATGGCCGCCGACCTGATCTACGACCACAGCGCCGACCTCGACCCGACCCTGGCCCGGTCCACCGAGCTGATGGTCAACGAGCTGGACCGGTTCGAGACACTGCTCAACGACCTGCTGGAAATCTCGCGGCACGACGCCGGTGTGGCCGAGCTGTCCGTCGAGGCGGTGGACCTGCGCACCACTGTGCAGAGCGCGCTGGGCAACGTCGGCCACCTGGCCGAGGACGCAGGCATCGAACTGCAGGTGGACATGCCGTCCGAGGAGGTGATCGCCGAGGTCGATCCGCGGCGGGTGGAGCGCATCCTGCGCAACCTGATCGCCAATGCCATCGACCACGCCGAGCACAAACCGGTGGACATCCGGATGGGCGTCGACGAGGACACCGTCGCCGTGACCGTTCGCGACTACGGCGTCGGGCTGCGGCCGGGCGAGGAGAAGCTGGTGTTCAGCCGGTTCTGGCGCTCGGACCCGTCGCGGGTGCGCCGGTCCGGCGGCACCGGGCTGGGCCTGGCGATCAGCGTCGAGGACGCGCGGCTGCACCAGGGGCGGCTGGAGGCCTGGGGCGAGCCGGGCCAGGGCGCCTGCTTCCGGCTGACGCTTCCGCTGGTACGCGGCCACAAGGTCACCACCAGCCCGCTGCCGCTGAAGCCCATCCCGCAGCCCATGCCGGAGCCGAGCGCCCCCGAACATAAGGCGCGCCAACCGGAACCCGCCGAGAGGAGCGTCTGATGCGGGGGCTGGCACGGCTGCTGGCGCTGCTGTTCCTGGCGGTGCTGCTCGCCGGGTGCGCGGGGGTGCCCAGCTCGTCGGCCCCGCAGGCGATCGGCACCGTCGAACGCCCGGCCCCGTCGAACCTGCCCAAGCCCACCCCGGGCATGGATCCCGACGTGTTGCTGCGCGAATTCCTCAAGGCCACAGCGGATCCGGCTAACCGGCACCTGGCGGCGCGGCAGTTCCTCACCCAGTCGGCGTCCAACGCGTGGGACGACGCCGGCAGCGCGCTGCTGATCGACCACGTGGTGTTCGTGGAAACCCGTGGCGCCGAACGGGTTTCGGCCACCATGCGCGCGGACATCCTGGGCTCGCTGTCCGACGTCGGCGTGTTCGAAACCGCCGAGGGCGTGCTTCCGGACCCGGGCCCGATCGAGTTGGTCAAGACCTCCGGCGGCTGGCGGATCGACCGCCTGCCCAACGGGGTGTTCCTGGACTGGCAGCAATTCCAGGAGACCTACAAACGCAACACGCTGTACTTCGCCGACCCGACCGGCAAGACGGTGGTTCCCGATCCCCGCTATGTGGCGGTGGCCGATCACGACCAGCTGGCCACCGAGCTGGTGTCCAAGATGCTGGCCGGGCCGCGGCCCGAGATGGCCCACACGGTGCGCAACCTGCTCGCCCCGCCGCTGCGGCTGCGCGGGCCGGTGACCCGCGCCGACGGCGGCAAGAACGGGATCGGGCTCGGTTACGGCGGCGCCCGCATCGATCTGGAGAAACTGTCCACCACCGATCCGCACAGCAGGCAATTGCTTGCCGCACAGATCATCTGGACGTTGGCCCGCGCGGACATCCGCGGTCCGTATGTGATCAACGCCGACGGCGCGCCGCTGGACGACAGGTTCGCGGAGGGGTGGACCACCTCCGATGTCGCGGCCACCGACCCGGGCGTGGCCGACGGGGCGGGTGCGGGCGTGCACGCCCTGGTCAACGGGTCGCTGGTCGGGCTGGACGGGCAGCACACCACCAACGTGGCGGGAGCCTTCGGGCGGATGGGCGATCAGACTGGCGCCGCGCTGTCCCGCAGCGGGCGGCAGGTGGCGTCGGTGGTGACGCTGCGGCGCGGCGCGCCGGACCAGGCGGCGTCGCTGTGGATCGGCGATCTGGGTGGCGAGGCGGTCCAGTCCGCCGACGGGCACAACCTGACCCGGCCCAGCTGGTCGCTGGACGACGCCGTCTGGGTGGTGGTGGACAACAACAACGTGCTGCGCGCGATCCAGGAACCGGCGTCCGGGCAGCCCGCGCGGATCCCGGTGGATTCCGCGCTGGTGGCGGCCAGCTTCCCCGGGCCGATCACCGACCTGCAGCTGTCCCGCGATTCCACCCGCGCCGCGATGGTGATCAACGGCCAGGTGATCCTCGCCGGCGTGGAGCAGACGCAGGCCGGGCAGTACGCCCTGACCTACCCGCGCCGCCTGGGTTTCGGGCTGGGCAACTCGGTGGTCTCGCTGTCGTGGCGCACCGGCGACGACATCGTGGTCACCCGCACCGACGCCAGCCATCCGGTGTCCTACGTCAACCTCGACGGGGTCAACTCCGACGCGCCGGCCCGCGGCCTGCAGGTCCCGGTGACGACGGTCGCGGCCAACCCGTCGGCGGTCTACGTCGCCGCCCCGCAGGGGGTGCTGCAGTATTCGGCCTCGGCGCCCGAAAGCCAGCAGAGCTGGTCGGACGTCTCCGGGCTGAACATGCCCGGCGCGGCGCCGGTCTTGCCGGGCTGACTCAGAGGCGCCGTGCGCGACGGGGGTCGTGTGCACGACCCTGAATACGGCTAAGTCAACCGGGATGGGTGCGCGTTCGGGAACCGCGGTGACGTGCGCAGACAATCGCTCGTTATGGCGCGATATATAGAATCTATCATCACGCCCGCCAACGGATTATCGAGCTAAATACGTTGCATCACAACGAATTACAGACCGTCGGCGCTTGCCCTCGGTACGTCAGTGAGTGGGAGTTGATGTGCCGGTGATCATCGGTAATGTCCCGGTAACACGCCAAACCTACTGTTGGCGAGGCACATTGGTGTTCACAACAACTCGCGCTGTCTGAAAATTTGTTTCGGACAAGCGCTTTGGCATTTCGAAACGCCCCGATATCACCGCCGGCACGTAACTGGAAACGGAGAGCCGCTTTGCTTGCTAACACGGACGCCTTGAGCTCCACGGCAGCGGCTACAGCGCCGACCGTCGCGCGCACCCGCTGGCTCCAGCTCGGCCTGGGCCTGGTGTGCATGATGACGATATCGAGTCCGCAGTACGTGTGGACGCTGATGACCAAGCCGCTCGCCGCCAAACTCGGGATTGCCCTGCCGGAATTGCAGGTCACCTTCTCGATTCTCGTGGTTTTGCAGGCCTTTTTCTCGCCATTCCAGGGGGCGCTGGTCGACCGTTTCGGGCCCCGCCGGCTGATCTCTATCGGCACGCTGCTGGCGGGCTTGAGCTGGGTGCTCGCATCCCACGCGACTACCGCGCCGATGCTGTACCTCACCTATGGCGGTGTCGGCGGCATCGGCACGGGGATCGTGTATGTCGGCGTCGTCGGGCTGATGGTCCAGTGGTTTCCCGATCGGCGCGGATTCGCCGCCGGTGTGGTGGCGGCCGGCTACGGAATGGGCGCCATGCTCACCACTTTTCCGATCGCCTCATCGCTGGCCGCACGCGGCGTGGAGTCGACGTTGTGGCTGTTCGGCGTCGCGTTCGCCGCCGTCGGTTGCGTTGCGGCGCAGGGGTTGCACGTGCCGCCGACGGATCTGGCATTGAGTACGTCGAGCGCCCGCGCGTCCACCACCGTGCGCGATTATCGGCCATCCGAAATGCTCAAGCGGCCCCTCTTCTGGTTGATGTTCGTGATGATGACGACGATGGCCACCTCGGGCCTGATGGTCACGTCGCAGCTGGCGACGTTCGCCGCTGACTTCGGTGTGAGCAAGGTATTGGTGTTCGGGCTCGCCGCCGTGCCGCTCGCCTTGACCATCGACCGCTTCACGAACGGGCTTACCCGGCCGTTGTTCGGTTGGGTATCGGATCGGCTGGGCCGTGAGAACACCATGGCGTTTGCCTTCGCGCTGGAGGGCGTCGCCATGACGCTCTGGCTGCTCACCCGACACGACGCGACGATGTTCGTCCTCCTGTCGGGGTTGGTGTTCTTCGGGTGGGGCGAGATCTTCTCGCTGTTCCCGTCCACCTTGACCGACACCTTCGGGACCCGTTACGCCACGGCGAACTATGGCTGGCTCTACATCTCGTTCGGGATCGGTTCGATCTTCGGCGGCCCGCTCGCCGCCCTGTTGCACCAACAAGCCCGCAGCTGGATCCCGGTGTTCGAGTGTGCGATCGCGCTCGATCTGGGAACCGCAGCGCTGGCCGTGTTCGTGTTGAAGCCGGCGCGTGGGCGTTTCGTCAGCGCGGGGCAACGAGAAGGCTAGGCAGGCCACTCAGCCAAGCGGGTCGTGTTGTCGGACGCGCCCACCAGACTGTGTCCGTGCTCGACCTCATCCTGCCCCTGGAATGCGGCGGCTGCGGGGCGCCGTCGACCCGCTGGTGTGCCGCCTGCGCGGCCGAGCTCGAGGCCAAACCGGACCAGCCGCACGTGGTTGACCCGCGGATCGACCCGGAGGTGCCGGTGTTCGCGCTGGGCCGTTACGCCGGGGCGCGCCGCCGGGCGATCCTCGCGTGCAAGGAGCGCGGCCGCGGGGACCTGGTGTCGCCCCTGGCCCGGGCGCTGGCCGTCGGGGTGCACCGGCTGCTGACCTGGGGCATGGTCGAGACGCCGCTGACGATCGTGCCTGCGCCGACCCGGCGTTCGGCGGCGCGCCGCCGGGGCGGTGACCCCGTCGCCCGGCTGGCGCGGGCCGCGGTGGCCGGCTACCCGGACGTCGGCGTCGTGCAGGCGCTGCGGATGAAGGCGCTGGTCCGCGACTCGGTGGGGCTTTCCACGTCGGACCGCGAGCGCAATGTCGCGGGCCGGGTCGTGTTGTGCCGGCGGCCGCCGAGTACCGAGGTCCTGGTCGTCGACGACATCGTCACCACGGGGGCGACGGCGCGCGAGTCGGTGCGGATCCTGCGTGCCGCGGGGGTGCGCGTGGCGGCGGTGCTGGCGATCGCGGCCGCGTGAGGCTGTGGCCCGGGCATGAGGTTGTGAAGAACATGCAACAGCTCTGCGAAATTGGTGGCGTCCCAAGGCGAACACGAGCTAACGTCGAGGACAACCTTCAGGAACACCCTGGGCTTCCTGAACACGCAACACACTCGTCGCGATTCCCCAGGTTGAAGCGCCGCACGCGAAGGAGGTGAGTATTCGACTCCTAGCACCGGCGGGCAGCCTGCGGCCAAAACCGCTCCCACCCCGTCGGCGCGTTTCGTAGCAAGCCGGCACGCAGCGCGTGCAACGTGGAAAAGGAAACGAGTTGACACGTATGTCAAGGCTTACCGTGGATTCCGGTCAGACTCTCGACCAACCGCCGGCAGACACCACCGGGCCGGCCGAACCGACATTGAACGCCGAGGTCGTGTTCAAGGGCCGCAACGTCGAAATCCCCGATCACTACCGCATCTACGTCTCGCAGAAACTCGCCCGCCTCGAACGATTCGATCGCTCCATCTACCTTTTCGACGTCGAGCTCAAGCACGCCCCCAACCGCCGCCAGCGCAAGTCCTGTCAGCGCGTGGAGATCACCGCCCGCGGGCGCGGGCCGGTCAGCCGCGCGGAGGCCTGCGCCGACAGCTTCTACGCCGCCTTCGAGTCGGCGGTCGACAAGCTGGAGAACCGGCTGCGCCGCGTCAAGGACCGACGCAAGGTCCACTATGGCGACAAGACGCCGGTGTCGCTGGCCGCGGCGACCGCGGTCGCCCCGCTACCCGCGAAGGCCTTCGACAGCGAGCCGGTGCAGCCGCACGAGCACGACGGCGCCGGTGTCGACGGGCACGAACACCTTGACCGCGAGCCGGGGCGGGTGGTGCGCACCAAGGAGCACCAGGCCAAACCGATGACGGTCGACGACGCGCTGTACGAGATGGAACGGGTCGGGCACGACTTCTTCTTGTTCTTCGACAAGCAGACCGAGCGGCCGTCCGTCGTCTACCGTCGCCACGCCTACGACTACGGGCTGATCAGTCTGTCCTGACGACGTTCGCGGGCTTTTCCGGCGTGTCACCTACGATGGATGGCGCCGAACACTGATGCGGCGAAGAACAACGCCATCCAACAGGGGAACATCCCCAAGAGGGACGACACCGTGCTACAGAAGTTGCTGCGCCTTGGTGAAGGTCGCATGGTCAAACGCCTCAAGCGGGTGGCCGACTATGTCAACACGTTGTCCGACGACGTCGAGAAGCTCACCGACGCGGAGCTGAGGGCCAAGACCGACGAGTTCCGCAGGCGCCTCGAGGAGGGCGAGACCCTCGACGACCTGCTGCCCGAGGCGTTCGCCGTGGCCCGCGAGGCCGCGTGGCGGGTGCTTGACCAGCGCCCGTTCGACGTGCAGGTGATGGGCGCGGCCGCGCTGCACCTCGGCAACGTCGCCGAGATGAAGACCGGTGAGGGCAAGACCCTGACCTGCGTGCTGCCGGCCTACCTCAACGCGCTGGCCGGCAAGGGCGTGCACATCGTCACCGTCAACGACTACCTGGCCAAGCGCGACAGCGAGTGGATGGGCCGGGTGCACCGCTTCCTGGGCCTGCAGGTCGGCGTGATCCTCGCGCAGATGACGCCCGACGAGCGGCGCGTCGCCTACAACGCCGACATCACGTATGGCACCAACAACGAGTTCGGCTTCGACTACCTGCGCGACAACATGGCCCACTCGCTCGACGACCTGGTGCAGCGCGGCCACAGCTACGCCATCGTCGACGAGGTCGACTCCATCCTGATCGACGAGGCCCGCACCCCGCTCATCATCTCCGGCCCCGCCGACGGCGCGTCGAACTGGTACCTCGAGTTCGCGCGGCTGGCGCCGCTGATGCAAAAGGACGTGCACTACGAGGTCGACCTGCGCAAGCGCACGGTCGGCGTGCACGAAAAGGGCGTGGAGTTCGTCGAGGACCAGCTCGGCATCGACAACCTCTACGAGGCCGCCAACTCGCCGCTGGTCAGCTACCTGAACAACGCGCTGAAGGCCAAGGAGCTGTTCACCCGCGACAAGGACTACATCGTCCGCGACGGCGAGGTGCTCATCGTCGACGAGTTCACCGGCCGCGTGTTGATCGGCCGCCGCTACAACGAGGGCATGCACCAGGCCATCGAGGCCAAGGAGCACGTCGAGATCAAGGCCGAGAACCAGACGCTGGCCACGATCACGCTGCAGAACTACTTCCGCCTCTACGACAAGCTGGCCGGCATGACCGGCACCGCCCAGACCGAGGCGGCCGAGCTGCACGAGATCTACAAGCTGGGCGTGGTCTCCATCCCGACCAACAAGCCGATGATCCGCACCGACTGCTCCGACCTCATCTACAAGACCGAGGAGGCCAAGTACATCGCTGTGGTCGATGACGTCTCCGAGCGCTACGAGAAGGGGCAGCCGGTCCTGATCGGCACCACCAGCGTGGAGCGCTCGGAGTACCTGTCGCGGCAGTTCCAGAAGCGCCGCATCCCGCACAACGTGCTCAACGCCAAGTACCACGAGCAGGAGGCGGGCATCATCGCGGTGGCGGGCCGCCGCGGCGGTATCACCGTCGCCACCAACATGGCCGGCCGCGGCACCGACATCGTGCTGGGCGGCAACGTCGACTTCCTCACCGATCAGCGGCTGCGCGAGCGCGGGCTGGACCCGGTGGAGACGCCCGACGAGTACGAGACGGCCTGGCACGAGGAGCTGGCGATCGTCAAGGAGGAGGCCGGCAAGGAGGCCGCCGAGGTGATCGAGGCCGGCGGCCTGTACGTGCTGGGCACCGAACGGCACGAGTCGCGGCGCATCGACAACCAGCTGCGCGGCCGCTCCGGCCGCCAGGGCGACCCTGGCGAGTCGCGCTTCTACCTCTCGCTGAGCGACGAGCTGATGCGCCGCTTCAACGGCGCGGCGCTGGAGGCGATGCTCAACCGGCTGAACCTGCCCGACGACGTGCCGATCGAGAACAAGATGGTGACCCGCGCGATCAAGAGCGCGCAGACCCAGGTCGAGCAGCAGAACTTCGAGGTCAGAAAGAACGTCCTCAAGTACGACGAGGTGATGAACCAGCAGCGGATGGTGATCTACGCCGAGCGCCGCCGCATCCTCGAGGGCGAGAACCTCAAGGACCAGGCGCTGGACATGGTCCGCGACGTGATCACCGCCTACGTCAACGGCGCGACGGCCGAGGGCTACGCCGAGGATTGGGACTTGGAGGCGCTGTGGTCGGCGCTCAAGACGCTCTATCCGGTCGGGATCGACCACGTGACGCTGACGCGCCGGGACGGTGACGACGACCTCGAGGACCTCACCCGCGACGAGCTCCTCGACGCGTTGCTCAAGGACGCCGAACGCGCTTACGCCGCAAGGGAAGCCGAGCTCGAGGAAATCGCCGGCGAGGGCGCGATGCGCCAGCTGGAGCGCAACGTGCTGCTCAACGTCATCGACCGCAAGTGGCGCGAGCACCTCTACGAGATGGACTACCTCAAGGAGGGCATCGGGCTGCGGGCGATGGCGCAGCGCGACCCGCTGGTGGAGTACCAGCGCGAGGGCTACGACATGTTCATGGCGATGCTCGACGGCATGAAGGAGGAGTCGGTCGGCTTCCTGTTCAACGTCACCGTGGAGGCGGTGCCCGCGCCGCAGGTCGCCCCCCAGGCGACACCGGAGGGCCTCGCGGAGCTGGGAACCGCCGCCGGCGGACAGCCCGGCGGCGAAGCCCAACCGCCCGCGGCGCCGCGCGAGGAGGCGCCAAGCACCCTGCGCGCCAAGGGCATCGATGACGAGGCGCCCGCGCTCACGTATTCCGGCCCTGCCGAGGACGGTTCGGCGCAGGTGCAGCGCAACGGCGGTGGCGCGCAGAAGACGACGGCCGGCGCGCCCGGCGGCGCCAGCCGTCGCGAGCGCCGCGAGGCCGCGCGCCGGCAGGGTCGCGGCGCCAAGCCGCCAAAGTCGGTGAAGCGGCGCTAAGTCGGCAACCGGTCGGAGATGCCGCGGGCCTGACCCGGTCGAGAAAGGGGCACGTTTCATGCCCTTCGACGGAGCGGTGTCGCGGACCGAGGTGCTGGCGGCGCTGTCGTTGGCGATCGACCTCGGGCTCGGGCAGCCGATGGACCACATGCTGCGATCGGCGGCGCTGGGCACCAGGCTCGGCGAGCGGCTCGGGCTGAGCGAGCGCGAGCGCGGCACCGTTTTCTACACCGGCCTGGTGATGTGGATCGGTTGTCACGCCGACTCCCACGAGTACGCGCGCTGGTTCGGCGACGACATCGCGGTGCGGCACGCCAGCCACTACATCGACTGGTCCGGCGCGCCGTACCGCCGATTCCTCATGAGCAATCTGGGCCGCGGGGCCACGTTGCCGAAGCGGGCGCAGCTGGCGGCCAGGGTGTTTTGGGACGCACGCGGGAATATCGGCGGGCTGGTGCAATCCCATTGCCTGTCGGCCGCATTGCTCGCCGAGGAGATCGGCTTGGGCGCGGACGTGTGCGAGGCCCTGCCGTATGCGTATGAACGATGGGATGGCAGCGGCATGCCCGCCGGCGCCGCCCGAGACCGCATACCGGTGGCGATGCGGGTGGCGCAGGTAGCCGACATCGCCGAAGTGCACCATCGCGCCTACGGTGCGGAGGCCGCGATCGCCGAGGTGCGCAAGCGCAGCGGCAAGCAATTCGACCCCGACGTGGTCGCGGCGTTCACCGCGGCCGCCGGCGAGCTGTTGCGCGAGAACGAAGATGCGTGGTCGGCCGCCGCCGACCTTGCTCCTGATCCCGGCGAGGCGCTGAGCGGCGACGCGCTGGACCGGCTCCTGCGCGCGATGGGGGACTTCGCGGACCTGAAATGCCCGTTCACCCTTGGTCATTCGCGTGCCGTGGCCGAGCTGGCGGAGAACGCCGGGAAATGCGCCGGGCTGCCGAGCGACGACATCGACGTTCTGCGCCGCGCCGGTTACGTGCACGACCTCGGTCGCATCGGCGTGTCCAACCGGGTGTGGGAAAAGCCCGGTGAACTCACCCACGCCGAACGCGAGCGGGTGCATCTGCACCCGTATCTGTCCGGCAGGATCTTGGCGCGGGTCGGTGGGCTGAAGGCCGTCCGGGAGGTCGCGGTGAACCACCACGAACGACTGGACGGGTCGGGATATCCGAACGGTCTGCGGGGTGAGGACCTGTCCGTCCGCGACCGGATACTCGCCGCCGCCGAAAGCTATTGCGCCTCAACCGAGCCGCGACCGCATCGCGAGGCATCCGACGAGACGGGCGCGGCCGGGCGGCTGCGCGGTGAAGCGTCGCGCGGCCGCCTCGACGGCGACGCGGTCGAGGCCGTGCTCGAAGCCGCGGGCCACCGGCCGTCGCGCAGGCCCGCCAGGCCGGCGGGATTGACCCGCCGCGAGGCCGAGGTGCTGCTGCACGTCGCGCAGGGGCTCACCAACCGCGAGATCGCCTCGGCCCTTTGGATTTCGGAGAAGACGGTGCGCAATCACGTTGAGCACATCTATGCCAAGATCGGGGTGTCCAACCGGATCGGGGCCAGCCTGTATGCGACGCGGCACGGCCTGACCGGCAGCGCCCCGACCGGGTCCTGATATTTGGGGCCGATGCCCCATGCGCGGACGGTCACCGGCAGCGATCATTGCCGCATGACCAGCATCGCGCCTCCGGATGCGGTGACGTCGGGAGTGTGGGACAAGGTGCTCATCGACGGGCACGCGTCTCTGGTCAGGGCCAGGCACGCGTTCCGCTACCTGCCCTCCGCGCCGCGATGCAAGCTCTGCAACAACCCCTTCGGCGGCCCCGTCGGCCGGGTGTTCGCCGCCGCCGGGTTCCGCCGCTCGCGCAAGAATCCCAACCTCTGCGAGCGATGCTGCGACGCGTTGCCGCGGGGCGGAGCGGAGGTCGACATCGCGGTGTTGTTCGCCGACGTCCGCGGCTCCACGGCGCTGGGCGACTTGCGGGCCGCCGCGGACTTCGCCGGCCTGCTCAACCGCTTCTACACCGCCGCGACGCAGACGCTGCTGCGCCACGACGCGGTGATCGACAAGCTCATCGGCGATGAGGTGATGGCGTTCTTCGTCCGGGGCATCAGCGGCCCCCACTATCGGCAACGGGCCGTCGAGGCGGGAAAAGACCTGCTCAACGCCGTCGGGCACGGCACACCGGGCGGTCCGTGGCTGAACGTCGGCGTCGCGGTGAACGCCGGCGTCGCATACGTCGGCAACGTCGGCGGGGCCGTGGTCGATTTCACCGCGCTCGGTAGTCCCGTCAACGCCGCAGCCCGGATGCAACAACACGCCGCCGGCGGTGAGTTGCTGGTCGCTGGGGGAGTCGCAGATGCACTCATGGCCGGCGCGCGGCGGCGCACACTGCATCTGCGGGGGCAATCGGCGCCGATTGACGTCTTCGTGGCTTCGGCGTAATGCCGTGAACCGGGCCCGCGGGATCGCGGGCCCGGTTCAGCGGGGTTGTCATCGCACGGCGGCCCCGGGCCGGGATCGCCGGTCCAGCACCCAGACGGTGGCCAGCGTGAGCACAACCGCGAACGAACCGAGCGCCATGAGGCTGGCGGCGGTACCCCCCTGGAAGGTGGCATGGTAGGCCGACATCGCCGGCAGCGTGGTGGTGTAGCGGTCCAGCCCCAGGTCGCGACCCAACGCGTCGAAGGCGTGTCGGTTCGACAGGACCAGGCTCATCAGGCGGCCCGGCGTGGCCATCTGGTCGACGGGGACGATGGCGCCGCCGAACAGAACCTGGGGGAAGCACAGCATCGGCAGGGCCAGGGCCGCCTGCGCGGCGTTGGAGACGGCGGCCGAGGCGAACAGGCCCAGGGCCAGTGCCGAGGTCGCTTCGATCACAATCGTCGCGAACAGCGCGGCGTACACGCCCCACCCGACGGCGGGAAGCCGACCCAGCGCGCGCAGCACCACCAGCAACACCGCGCTCACCCCCGCCAGAACCGGAAGCAGTGCCGTCACCTTCGATCCGACGTAGGCGCTCACGCTGAGGCCGGCCAGGCGTTCGCGCCGGAAAACGGCCATCTCGCCGACGATCTGGAGCAGGCCGTACGTCAGACCGAAGAAGAAGCCGTCGAAAGCGATCCAGAAAACCAGCTGCGCGGGGCCGGCGCCGGCCGCGCCGCCCGGATCGAACGCGCCGCGCTTGAACAACGTCGCCATCATGACCGTCACCAGCACCGGTGAGCCGAGCAGGATCGCCAGCGTCAGTCGGTTGCGGGCCAGGACGTCGACATTGCGCCGGGTCAGTAGCCACCATTGCCGGGCCATGCCCGGGCGCCTGACGTCGGGGCGGACGGCCGGTACGGGCCGCGGGTGTGAGCCGGGCCGGGTGGTCGAGTTCACCCGGCTTTCCGCGAATCGCTTCGCCCAGAGCTGCGGACTGTGCTCGCCCGCCAGCCGCTCGTACACCTCGGTGAGGTTCTCCACGCCGAAGTAGCGCCGCGCGGCGGCCGGACTGCCGGTGAATGCCAAGTGGCCGTCGCGAGCCAGGAAGACCACCCGGTCACACTGGTCGATCCCCGCCGGCTCGTGCGTCGTCAGAACGATCGTGATTCCGCGCTGGCTGAGCCGGCGCAACAAGCGCATCACGTCAGCCGCAGTGGAGGGATCGAGCCCGGAGGTGGGTTCGTCCAGGAAGAAAAGGTGCGGCCGGGTCAGCAGCTCCACGGCGATGCTGGCCCGCTTGCGTTGACCGCCGGACAGGGCGCGCACCGGCACGTCGGCCCGGTCGGCCAGGTCGAGGTCGTGCAGGGTCTCGTCGACGATCCGTTCCGCTTCCGCCGCAGTTGTGCCGGCGGGCAGCCGTAGCAGCGCCGCGTAGCGCAGCGTGCGGCGCAGGGGCATCTCCAGGTGGATGATGTCGTCCTGGGGTACGTAGCCGATCGCGGAGCCGGAGCTGATGCGGGGAGCGACGCCGTCGTGGCGAAGCTCTCCCACCGACGGCGGTTGCAGTCCGGCGAGGATTTCCAGCAAGGTGGTCTTGCCCGCACCGCTGCCGCCGGCGATGGCGACCAATTCTCCGGGCTCCACCGACAGCGACAGTTCATGGAGGATCTGCCGCCCACCCACGCGCCGGCCGACGCCGATCGCGTCGACGCGAACGCCGCCGGATGCTGATCGTCGCGTGCCGGTGGCCTCGGTAGTCGTTGCCCTGCATGTCGATTCGGTCATGATGTGGCCTCGGTGCTTTCCTCGAAGTGGCGTCGTCATGGCCGATCGTCGCCCTACCGCGTCCGCGTTCGCATGAGGCATCTGCCCCATCTGCCACCAGCTCGCGAAAACTAGTCAAAATTGACTAGTCGCCCGCCCCGCGAAATTGAGGCAAATGACCTATATCCCGCACCGTCCGCCCGGCGGAGACTTGGGTCATGAAGCGTTACTTGATCATTGGTTACGGCGCCGCAGCGTACCTGCTGTTCCTCGCGGCCTTCTTGTATCTCGTCGGTTTCCTGGCCAACCTCTGGGTGCCCCGATCCGTCGATCACGGGCTCCCCGCTCCGGTCGGCCAGGCGGTGCTGATCAACGTGTTGCTGGTAGGCGCGTTCGGTGTCCAGCACAGCGTCATGGCGCGGAAGTCGTTCAAGGCGTGGTGGACACGGTTGGTGCCGCGGTCCATAGAGCGCAGCACCTACGTGGTGCTGTCGAGCGCTGTGCTGATGCTGCTCTACTGGCAATGGCGCGACATGCCGGCCGTCATCTGGGATGTGCGGGACACGGCGGTGCGACCGGCGATATGGGCCGTGTTCTGGCTCGGCTGGGCGATCGCGCTGGCGTCGACCTTCATGATCAACCACTTCGACCTGTTCGGCCTGCGGCACGTGTTTCTGGCGTGGCGCGGAAAACCATACGCCGAGTTGGGTTTTCGCACCCACCTGTTCTACCGTTTGGTGCGCCACCCGCTCATGCTGGGATTCCTGATCGCATTCTGGGCGACACCCACGATGACGGCCGGGCACCTGCTGTTCTCGATCGCCATCACGGCCTACATCCTGGTCGCACTGCAGATCGAGGAGCGCAGCCTGGTCGCGGCGCTCGGCGATCAGTACCGCGACTACCAGCGCGACGTGCCGATGCTGGTACCGCTCAAGCGCGCGCCGCGCCGGCGCCCGGCCGAAGCCGTTGCCCAGCACTAATCCTCCAAGGCCCAAAAGCCCGCGAGCGTAACGCCATTGCGAATCCCGATGCGATTTTCCGCGGTGTCGTTACGCTCGCGGCAAGCGGTCCGCTTACGAAAAGCGCCGCCCGGCTGGTAAGCATGGACGGTATGGATGTCAAGGAGGTGTTGCTGCCGGGCGTCGGTCTCCGCTACGAGTTCACCAGCCACAACGGTGAGCGCATCGGGATCGTCGCACGCCGCGGCGGCGACTTCGACGTCGTCCTGTACGGCCCCGACGACCCCGACCGGGCCCGGCCGGTCTTTCACCTGACCGACGACGAGGCCGAGGCGGTGGCCCAGATCCTGGGTGCCCCGCGCATCGCCGAGCGGTTCACCGAGCTGTCCAGGGCGGTCACCGGACTCGAGACGGGACAGGTTCACATCGTCGCGGGTAGCCCGTTCGTGGGCCACCCGCTCGGCGACACCCGCGCCCGCACCCGCACCGGGGCGTCGATCGTCGCGATCGTGCGCGACGAGCAGGTGCTCGCCTCGCCCGGTCCGGCCGAAATGCTGCACGCGCGAGACGTTCTGATCGTGATCGGCACCGAAGACGGCATCGCCGGCGTCGAGCAGATCATCGACAAGGGCTGAGCCGATGCAGGTTTCGGGGGCGCTACTCTTTCAACTCGGCGCCCTCCTGGCCACGCTGGCCGTATTGGGCACCGTCGCAAGGCGTTTCGCGTTGTCACCGATACCCGTCTACCTGCTGGCGGGCCTCTCGCTGGGCAAGGGTGGCCTGCTCCCGGTCGCGGCGGCGGGCGAGTTCATCGAGACGGCGGCGCCCATCGGCATCGTGCTGTTGCTGCTGACCCTCGGCCTGGAATTCTCGGCGACCGAATTCGCCAGCAGCCTGCGCCACCACCTGCCGTCGGCCGGCGTCGACCTCGTCCTCAACGCCACACCCGGCGCCGTGGCCGGTTGGCTGCTGGGCCTGGACGGCGTGGCCATCCTGGCCCTGGCCGGGGTCACCTATATCTCCTCGTCGGGCGTGATCGCGCGCCTGGTGCAGGACCTCGGCAGGCTGGGCAACCGGGAGACGCCGGCGGTGCTGTCGGTGCTGGTGCTGGAGGACTTCGCGATGGCGGCGTACCTGCCGCTGTTCGCGGTCCTGGCGTCCGGCGGCGGCTGGGTGCAGGCGGTCGCCGGCATGGCGGCCGCCGTCGGTGCGCTGCTGGTGGCGTTCGCCGCGTCCTACCGCTGGGGCCACCACGTCGGCCGGCTGGTCGAACACCCCGATTCCGAGCAGCTGCTGCTGCGGGTCCTGGGGATCACCCTGATGGTGGCGGCCGTGGCGGAGGTCCTGCACGCGTCGGCGGCGGTCGGCGCGTTCCTCGTGGGGCTGACCCTGACCGGTGAGACGGCGAACCGGGCGCGCCGGGTGCTGGGCCCGCTGCGCGACCTGTTCGCCGCCATCTTCTTCCTGGCGATCGGCCTGTCGGTGGACCCGCATGAGCTGCTGCCGATGCTGCCGGTGGCGCTGGCCCTGGCCGCCGTCACCGCCGTGACGAAGGTGGTCACCGGGATGGTCGCCGCCCGGCGCGACGGCGTGGCGCGGCGCGGGCAGCTGCGCGCGGGCACCGCGCTGATCGCCAGGGGCGAGTTTTCGTTGATCATCATCGGCTTGGTCGGCGCCTCCATCCCCGCGGTGGCGGCGCTGGCGACGTCGTACGTCTTCGTGATGGCGATCGCCGGCCCGGCGCTGGCCCGTTACGTCGGCGGCTCCCGCCGGCCCTAGCCGATGTGTAGCGCCACCACCTGCCACTCGCCGGTGGGCGCCTGCTCCACCCGGCAGGCGATGGCATGGATGCGGTCCCCGCGGCTGTACGACCCGGCAACCTCGGCCGCGGTCTCCCGGTGCCCGGACGGTTGCAGCCGCATCCGGCGCAGCACCGCGGCGCCGGAGTGCCCGCGCGCGTGGCCGGTCGCCGAGCGGCCGATCGCCAGCACGGATTCCACCAGGCCGGGGGCCAGCATGGGCCGCAGCTGGGCGGCGGGGCGGCGACGGTCGATGACTTCCAGCACCCGGCGCAGGGCGGCATCGGCGAAGGCGCCCGCGGCACGCATCGGCGCGGAGGTCGGCGCCTGCGGTGGTGGTCGCCCCGTTTGGGTGGTGCGGGCCCGGCGGGGCGCACGGTGACGCGGGGAGGCGGGGGACGGCTGCCGGCACCGCCGCACGTCACTTCCGGGAGGCTCGTAGTCGACGACGGGCGTCACGGCGAAGACGGTCAAGGCGCACTCTCCAACTCGAACGGTCGCGTAAGAGCCTGCTGGAGAGTGGCAGACGCCGGTGGTCAGTGGTCATCATGGCACAGGTCGAGCGGGCGCGTATCCGCGCCGGCGGAGCCCACCCGCACCCGCGCCGAGCTCCGTCCCGGCGGGACGATTACGGTGGGCGGGTACATCAGTCCACTAAACGAACCGAGGGCGAGTTGATAAGAAGGACAACGCCGTAATGGTGGCCCGGCTGTCCCCCGCGGACGCCTCCTTCTATCGGCTAGAGAACACTGCCACCCCGATGTATGTCGGATCGCTGTCCATCCTGCAGCGACCGCGCGCCGGGTTGAGCTACGAGACGCTCCTGGCGACCGTGGAGAAGCGGCTGCCCCAGATCCCGCGCTACCGGCAGAAGGTCCGGGAGGTGGGCTTCCCGGGGGCCCGCCCGGTGTGGATCGACGACAACGACTTCGACATCACCTACCACGTGCGGCGCTCGGCCCTGCCCTCGCCGGGCAGCGATGAGCAGCTGCACGAGCTCGTCGCGCGGCTGGCCGCGCGGGCGCTGGACAAGTCGCGGCCGCTGTGGGAGATGTACCTGGTCGAGGGCCTGGCGAAAAACCGGGTCGCGCTGTACACCAAATCCCACCAGGCACTGATCAACGGCATGACCGCGCTGGAGATCGGCCATGTCATCGCCGACCGGACGCGGCGCCCGCCGCCGTTTCCCGAGGACATCTGGATACCGGAACGCGACCCCGGCAACACCCGGCTGGTCCTGGGCGCCGTCGGTGACTGGCTGGCGGGGCCGGGCACGCAGCTGCAGGCCGTCGGGTCCGCGGTGGCCGGCGCGGTCACGAACTACGGCGAGCTGCTCGACGCGGGCCGCCGCGTCGTCGACATCGCGCGCGCGGTGGCGCGGGGCAACCCGCCCAGCAGCCCGCTCAACGCCACCGTGTCGCGGCACCGGCGGTTCGCGGTCGCTCACGGCAGCCTCGAGGACTACCGCGCCGTCCGCGCGCGCTACGACTGCGACATCAACGACGTGGTGCTCGCCGTCATCGCCGGCGCGCTGGGCAACTGGCTGCTGTCCCGCGGGGTGGCGGTGTCGCCCACCGCGACGATCCGCGCGATGGCGCCGCTGTCGGTGTATGCCGACGACCACCTCGACGCGTCCGGGCCCGGCCAGACGATGAGTCAGGTCACGCCTTTCCTGGTGGATCTGCCGGTGGGGGAGGCGAATCCGGTGGTGCGGCTGTCGCAGATCGCCCACGCCACCGAGTCGAATGCCACGTCGGCCAGCCTGGTCGACGCGCAGACCATCGTCACCCTCTCGGGTTTCGCGCCGCCCACCCTGCACGCCATGGGCATCCGGGTCGCCACCAGCTTCCCGAGCTTTTCCAAGCTGACGTTCAACCTCTTGATCACCAATGCGCCGGGCGCCCAGTCGCAGATGTATATCGCGGGCACCAAACTGCTGGAGACCTACGCCGTCCCGCCGCTGTTGCCCAACCAGGCCTTGGCGATCAGCGTGACGTCCTACAACGGCATGCTGTATTTCGGGATCAACGCCGACCGCGAAGCGATGAGCGACGTCGACCTGCTGCCGGGCCTGTTGAAGCAGTCCCTCGAGGAACTTCTGGAAGCTTCCCGCTAGTTAGTCGGGGTGAAAATCGGTGCCCGGTTCTATGATTCGTAATTGTGAGCACCGCGACAAATGACGGCAAGCCGAGCGAAAGCAAATCGACCGCGCCGCCCGCACACCGAATTTCCAATGCCGTCTACGGGGCCGAATTGTTCCGGCTGCAAACGGAATTCGTGAAATTGCAGGAGTGGCTGCGGCACACCGGCGCGCGTCTGGTGATCATCTTCGAAGGCCGCGACGGGGCGGGCAAAGGCGGAACCATCAAACGCATCACCGAATACCTGAACCCCCGGGTCGCCCGCATCGCGGCGTTGCCCGCCCCGAGCGATCGCGAACGCGGCCAGTGGTACTACCAGCGCTACATCGCCCACCTGCCCGCGAAGGGCGAGATCGTGCTCTTCGACCGGTCCTGGTACAACCGCGCCGGCGTGGAGCGGGTGATGGGATTCTGCACGGCGCAGGAGTATGTGCTGTTTTTGCGGCAGACGCCGATCTTCGAGCAGATGCTGATCGACGACGGGATTCTGTTGCGCAAGTATTGGTTTTCCGTGTCCGAGGACGAACAGCTGCGCCGGTTCCGCGCGCGGCTGAATGACCCTGTCCGGCAATGGAAACTCAGCCCGATGGACATGGAATCGTTGTATCGGTGGGAGGACTATTCGCGCGCCAAGGACGAGATGATGGTGCACACCGACACCCCGATCAGCCCTTGGTATGTCGTGGAATCCGACATCAAGAAGCACGCGCGGCTGAACATGATGGCCCACCTGCTGTCGACGATCGAGTATCACGACGTGGAGCGGCCCAAGGTCAAACTGCCCAAGCACCCGGTGGTGAGCGCGAACTATCAGCGGCCGCCGCGTGAGCTGTCGAAGTACGTCGACGACCATGCGGCCACGTTGATCGAGAAGAAATGATCCAGGTTTACATCCCGGCCACCTTGGAGATGTTGCAGCAGCTGATCACCGACGGATCCCTGTGGCCGGTCAACGGCACCGCGTTCGCGGTGACGCCGGCGTTGCGCGAGGCCTACGCGGAGGGCGACGACGACGAGCTCGCCGACGTGGCGCTGCGCGAAGCGGCGCTCGCGTCGCTGCGCCTGCTGGCCGCCCAAGAGGACCACCATGCGCAGGAAGGCCAGGCCGGTCTGCCACCCCGGCGGGCGGTGCTGGCCGCCGAGGTCGACTGGGGTGAATCCGGGGCCAGGTACCGCCCCGATCTCGACGACGCCGTCGTCAGACTGGCCGCCCCGGTCACGATCGAACAGGTGGTCGCGGCCTACGTCGACAACGCCGCCGCCGAGCCGGACGTCACCAGGGCGATCGAGGTGATCGACGACGCCGACCTGGGCGACGAGGACGCCGAGCTGGTCGTCGGCGATGCCTTGGACCACGACCTCGCCTGGTACGCGAACCAGGAGCTGCCGTTCCTGCTCGACCTGCTGTGACCCGCCCGATGTGACGCAATCCTGGCGCGCGCGTCTGGCTGCGCCGACGTAACCTACGGTACCGTAGCCTTTGTGAGGGGCGTCGTGAGCAGGAGTTTCGGATGAGCAAGAAATACGCGCCGATCACCGCGAATGTCGTCGACACCAAGCGCCCGGTCGTCGCCGGGGCGGACCGGCATCCCGGCTGGCACGCGCTGCGCAAACTGGCAGCCCGCATTACCACGCCGCTGCTGCCCGACGACTACCTGCGCCTGGCCAACCCGCTGTGGTCCGCCCGCGAATTGCGCGGCCGCATCGTCGAGGTGCGCCGCGAGACCGAAGATTCCGCGACGCTGGTGATCAAGCCGGGCTGGGGCTTCAGCTTCGACTACCAGCCGGGCCAGTACATCGGGATCGGGCTGCTGGTCGACGGGCGCTGGCGCTGGCGGTCGTATTCGCTGACGTCGAGCCCGGCCGAGACCTCAGCCGCGCCGCGCACGGTGACCATCACCGTCAAGGCGATGCCCGAAGGCTTTTTGTCCACCCACCTGGTGGCCGGCGTGGAGCCGGGCACCATCGTGCGGCTGGCCGCGCCGCAGGGCAACTTCGTCCTGCCCGATCCGGCGCCGCCGAAGATCCTGTTCCTGACCGCGGGGTCCGGGATCACGCCGGTGATGTCGATGCTGCGAACGTTGGTGCGGCGCAACCAAATCGGTGACATCACCCACCTGCATTCGGCGCCCACCGAATCCGACGTCATGTTCGGCGCCGAGCTGGCCGCGCTGGCCGCCAACCAGCCGGGCTATCGCCTGCAGGTGCGCGAGACCCGCAGGCAGGGCCGGCTGGATCTCGCCACGCTGGACCACGAGGTGCCGGACTGGCGCGAGCGCCAGACCTGGGCGTGCGGGCCGGAGGGCATGCTCGCCGCGGCCCAGAAGGTGTGGTCGTCGGCCGGCATCGGCGACCGGCTGCACCTGGAGCGATTCGCGGTATCCAAGGCGGCGCCCGCCGGAGCCGGCGGGACGGTCACGTTCGCGCGCAGCGGGCGCGCCGTTGCCGCGGACGCGGCGACCTCGTTGATGGACGCCGGGGAAGGCGCCGGTGTGCAGATGCCCTTCGGCTGCCGGATGGGCATCTGCCAATCGTGCGTCGTCAGCCTGGTGGACGGCCACGTCCGGGACCTGAGGACCGGCGCGGAGCACGAGCCCGGCACGCGAATCCAGACGTGTGTGTCGGCCGCCTCCGGGGATTGTGTGCTCGACATCTAAAGGCTACTCACAGGTAACCTACGCCTTCGTAGGTTACGATAACGTAGGTAAGTGACCGGACAACGACCGCAGGGAGAAGAAAGACGATGGCGATCACCGACGTCGACGTATTCGCCCATCTGACGGACGCCGACATCGAAAGCCTGGCCGTTGAGCTCGACGCGATCCGCCAGGACATCGAAGACTCACGCGGGGCGCGCGACGCCCGCTACATCCGTCGCACCATCGCCGCGCAGCGCGCGCTCGAGGTGGCCGGCCGGCTGCTGCTGGCCGCCAGTTCCCGCCGTTCGGCGTGGTGGGCCGGGACCGTCACATTGGGCGTGGCCAAGATCATCGAGAACATGGAGATCGGCCACAACGTCATGCACGGCCAGTGGGACTGGATGAACGACCCCGAGATCCACTCCTCGACGTGGGAGTGGGACATGAGCGGGTCGTCCAAGCACTGGCGCTACACCCACAACTTCGTCCATCACAAGTACACCAACATCCTCGGGATGGACGACGACGTCGGCTACGGCCTGCTGCGGGTCACCCGCGACCAGCGCTGGAAGCGCTTCAACATGTTCAACCTGCTGTACAACACCCTGCTGGCGCTCGGGTTCGAATGGGGCGTCGGCCTCCAGCACGTGGAGCTCGGCAAGATCGCCAAGAAACGTATGGACAACGACGACGCCCGGCAGCGGGTCGACGAGTTCCTGGCCAAGGCGGGCCGCCAGGTGCTCAAGGATTACGTCGCGTTCCCGGCGCTGACCGCGCTGTCGCCCGGCGCGACCTACCGGTCGACGCTGACGGCCAACGCGACCGCCAACGTGATCCGCAACGTGTGGGCCAACGCCGTCATCTTCTGCGGGCACTTCCCCGATGGCGCGGAGAAATTCACCAAGACCGACATGATCGGCGAAACCAAGGGCCAGTGGTACCTGCGCCAGATGCTCGGCAGCGCCAACTTCGAAGCCGGTCCGGCGCTGCGGTTCATGAGCGGCAACCTCTGCCACCAGATCGAGCACCACCTGTACCCCGACCTGCCCAGCAACCGGTTGCACGAGATCTCGGTGCGGGTCCGCGCGCTCTGCGACAAGTACGACCTGCCCTACACCACCGGCTCTTTCCTGCTGCAGTACGGCAAGACGTGGCGCACCCTGGCCAAGCTGTCGTTGCCGAACAAATACCTGCGCGACGACGCCGACGACGCGCCGGAGACGCGTAGCGAGCGGATGTTCGCCGAACTGGAGCCGGGTTTCGCGGGCACCGACCCGCAGACCGGCCGGCGGCGCGGCCTCAAGACCGCCATCGCGACCGTGCGTGGCTGGCGGCGCGCCAAGCGCGCCAAAAGGCAAGGCGCGCAGGCGGACTCCGCCGACCTGGCGGCCTGAAACATCCGACCGTCCCGCGCGCCGCATCGCCTGGGCTACCCTCGACAAGGTACGAGGAGAGGTGCGCGATGCTTGCAGCGTTCGGATTCGAAGCCCTCGGTCTGGTCGTCGGCGACATGTACTTCGTCGACCCTCGCCCGCTCGAAGGTCAGGAAACCCCGGAACGGGGAGTCAGGCTGGAACTTCGGCTGATCGAGCGGGACGAGCCCCGTGGCTCCATCTACGCCGGCGTCCCGATCACCTTCGCGCGCCCGGTGTGGCGGGTGGACCTGTTCGGGTCCACCGAGAGCCCGCCCGGGACGCTGGACCGGGCCCATCACCATCCCCGTTTCGACGGGTGGGAGCCCGGGCGCCGGCATTTCGTCCCCGAGCTGTCCGCCGACCCGGTGGGCTGGCTGGCCGGCCAGCTGGCCGACCCGGCCGCCGTGCTGGCCCGGGCGGGCGTCGACCCCGACGAGGTTCCCGAAGCCGATAAGGCCGGGCTCGCAGCGGCGGCCCCGGAGATCGTCGCCGCGGTGAAGCGCATGCTCGACGGCGTGCGGGTCGGCGAGTTAGCCCCGTCGCCACCCGAGCCGGTCGCCGCGGCCCGCACCGGCTGGCTCTGATTTCGCCCGGTGGCTTGTCCCGCGCCTTTAGTCGATGAGGTACTCCTCGGTCATTTCCGGGTCGGCGCGGAGAGGGTGCTCGAAAGTGCGAACGTTGGCGCCGTCTGCCATGCGGCGCTCCCAGTGGTCGTCCATCAGGGCGTTGACCTCCGAGATCTGATCCGGCGAGAGGTAGAACGCCTTGGCCTCGATCCGCCGGTACGCCTTGTAGAACTCTTCGGGGTGGACCGGATCGATGGCCGCCGCTTCCCGCAGCGCGGCGAGCAGGGCATCCCGCTCGCTGCGACGCATCCTGGGCCGCAGGTCCGGTAAGAGGTTGATCATGCCGTCCTCCGACACCAGCAGGATCACGGTCGGCATCCGCGCGTCTCGGGCATGAGCGAGGTACTTCACCGCGGAGTTGTACCGCGCGCCGCGGGAACGGTCACCCTCGCTGGTGGCGGTGCCGTCCAGGATGACCCCGATCGCGTGGCAATACCCGGACGGGTCGACGAGCACAGCGCCATCGATGCCGGTGACTTTTCCGACGAATTCCTGGTCCAGCCTTGTCGGTTCGATGGTCAGCGCCTGGCTTTCCAGCCGGGCTGCCTCTTCGGCGGCGCGTTCGGAGATGACAAGCATGGTTCCATGTGCGGCCCTGCTCGCCGCAGTGGCGAGGTCCCACAAAGCGCCGCCGTCGTATTGCTGGAACACCCGGCCGCAGAGGTCGTCGAGCCGTTCGGGGGGCAGTGGCTGGTCGGGCAGCCGCGCGGCTCCGAACTGCACGGTCACCAGCCGGACGCCGGCGTGGCTCAACTCCCAGATGCCGTCGCCGAGAACGACGACCTGGAAAACCGACTCGGACGTTTCGGGATAATCCGGCCGCTGCCGTCCGAATCCGTAAACCTCGTTGCCGTCGGTGAGCAGCGACTCGCCGTGGAAGCTGCTGGTCTCCAACAGCTTTCGGAGTGTTCGGGTCTCGCTGACGGGGACCGGGGAGCGAAGCGTCACCGAGCGGTCGATGTGCTCCGAGCGCGCGTCGGCGAGTAGCAGCGATCCGACGCCCACCCGCGTTTCGTACCGTGTTGTCGACACCCGGTTCAGCCCATCGAACAAGTCGGTCCAGGTGTCGTTGCCGGCCAACAAGGTGGCCGAACGGGTCAGGGCCCTGCCCGCCGCCCTCGCCACATCCGCGGGGTCGTGGCCGATGCTCAGCCCCGAGCCGGCGTGCGGTTCGTACAGTGCCCGCCTGCTCAGGCGAAGGATCTCGTCAACCGCGCCATGGACGAGCGATGGCGTGACGGGGTGGCCGCCCGCCGTCGTGGTTAGCAGGTGCGGGGTGCTGTGGTGCACTCGGTCGGGCAGTCCGATCGCCGCGAACACGAGGTGCTGCTCCACGGGTGCCGGCAGTCCTACGACCAACCGCAGACCCGGTCGAAGCTTCCCCTCGAGCACCTCACCGATGGCCGTGGTGTAGGCGCGGTGGCGCAGTTCCTGGTGCCGCTTCTCCCGCACCCCCGGCGAGCTGAATTCGGTTGTGGTTTCGCCGTTTTGGCGGTAGAGCTCGGCGGCCCGGTCAAACAGGCCGTCAAAGTCGGCCGGGACGATCAGCCCGTCCTCGGGCTCCACGCACAACGGATGGCCCGACCCCTTCTTCCTCGGCAGCCCGATCAGGAAGACCGTCGGCTCGGCGGATACGCCGAGCGCCTCCAGCGAACTGCGGAGCGCGATCTCCACAGAACCCCGGAATGGGCTCTGGAAGCCCCACATGAACCGATCGATGGCATCTGGCACCCCATAATGGTGCCTACATCCGTCCCCGTCGGTCCAGGGCAAAATTCGCACCGCGAGCGTTGGTCCACGCCTTGATCGCCTTGATGGCCGGCAGCGCGGGTGTGCATCGATTTTCGTTGCGGCGCTGAGCTGCTGCGCGCGGCCGGCAATGAGGTACGACTTCAGTCGCTCACTTCGACTCGGTTCGCCGCGCGAATTGCGGGGCGTGCTCGGGGAGCGGGCCGACGCCGACCGCGTAGGCGGGGATCACCGCCAGCGAGGGGATCCAGCCGAAAAGCCTTGCGGCGGCGTTGGTGATCAGGGGCGGCGGTGGCTTGATCTCGCCACGCAGGACGACCGGGATGAGGACTCGCCCTGCGGCCTGTTGCACCGCCTGGGTGATTGCCGCGGGGAGCTTCCGGCGCCGCTGGACCGCGGCCAGGTTCCGAGTGGTGAGCCGGTGGGCCAGCAGCGGGTCGGCCAGGATCCGTGCGGCGGCCACTGCGTCGGCGATCGCGAGGTTGATCCCGACCCCGCCGGCCGGGGACATGGCGTGGGCGGCGTCCCCGATGCACAACAGTCCCTTCCTGTACCAACGACGGAGCCGGTTCACCCGCACGTCGAGAACTTTGACGTCGTCCCACGATCTGAGGTTCTGCACCGAGGCCTCGGGCACCAATTCAGCTACCTGAGATCGGAAAGTGTCGAACCCGCGGGAGTGCAATTGTTGCTCACCCCCTTTGGGGAGGAAGCATCCGGCCTGGAAGTACCCTTCGCGCGGGATCAGCACCAAAGTCAGGCTGGGCGAAGTGCGCGGCGTCAGTTGAAATTTCACTTCGGTCTTGCGGTCGAGTCGAAACCACCCGACGTCGAACGGCACCGGGTACTCGCGCGCGGTCAATCCGGCCTCGCGGCGCACGGTCGACGTGCGGCCGTCGCAGCCCACGGTGAGGTCGGCGCGCAACTCTGCGGGCCCGTCGGGCCCGAGGTAGCGCACCCCGGTGATGGCGTCGCCGTCGCGCAGCAACCCGGTGACCTCGGTTTGCATCCGCAACGTGAACGTGGGTTCGTCCTTGCCCGCCTCGGCGAGCAGATCGAGGAAATCCCATTGCGGCACCAGCGCGATATAGCGATGGGGCAGGCGCAGGCGGCGGAAGTCGACCAAAGTGACCTGCCGTCCGTTGATGTCGAATTCGGCCTTCTCGAACTTGCTGTGCGGCAGGGCGTCGAAGCGGTGAAACAACCCGAGTTCGTCGAGCAAGCGCAGGGTGACCGGGTGCACCGTGTCACCGCGAAAGTCGCGGAGGAAGTCGGGGTGCTTCTCGAACACGGTGACCTCGACGCCGGCTCGGGCCAGCAGCAGCCCGAGGATCATTCCGGCGGGACCACCTCCGGCGATCGCGCAGGTGGTGGATTTCGGTTCGGTCATTGTGTTCTTCGCTTCCGACGGGCTTCGACAGGGCGGATCGCGTCGCGTCGTATCACATCACGGCTGGTGATGTCCCTGCTACCACCACAGGTCTCAGCCGCATCGCCCGGATGGACGGCGGCTACCCTGAATGCTCCGCAGAGAAGACGTCGATCGCCCGCACGGGCGCCAACATCACCAGCGGGATCTGCCGACTCGTCGACCTCTGATAGGCGAGGTACGGCGGGTAGAGGTGAGTCATGTACGCCCACACCTCGTGCCGTTCCTCGCCTTCGGGCTCGCGCCAGGTCGCCTCGAATGCCTGGGTGGCGATCTGAACGCCGATCGTGTTGCTCTGTAAGACATTCAAGTACCACTCCGGGTGCGCGTCGGCGCCACCCTTGGATGCGACGATCACGATCTCGCCGCCGACGTTGCCGTAGATCAGCGGTCTGACATAGCTCTTACCCGATTTGCGCCCGACAACCTCGATCAAGCAGTGCGTGGTCAGCTTGCGGCCCCCGAGCGCGCTCAGGTCCATGATGTGGCCTCGCGTGCCGCCGGAGGTCAGGTAGCTCTCGAGGTGCTCGCTGATCCAGTCACTGCGCTCCGCTCGGATCGCGGCCGCGTCGGCGTCGCTCATGGATGACTCCTCCCGTCAACGAGGCGAGGCCGCACGACCGCGCCTCCGTCCGCTGATTTTGCCAGGCTGACCATGCAACCATGTGCCGGCACGCGGCCGCGCAAGGACGTAGCCCGTGCCATAAGGGCTGGCCGATGCCGCTGGCATCGCCGTCACCGTTGGTGTTGGTCGGATCCGTGCCGTTTCGATTTGCCAGCCGGCAGGATCCAGCTAATCTAGCTGCAGCCGCGTGAGCGTCAGGGGGCTTGGAAATCCGTAGTCCACACCGAGGAGTCAACGAATGAAGAAGCCCGCTCGACTGACCGGCCCGCTGGCCGCCGTCCTGGGTGGTGTCGCCGTCGTCACGGCCCCGCTCGCGACTGCCGACTCGGCGGATGACGCTTACCTGTCGACGCTCAAGGACAAGGGCATCACCTGGCCGAGCGGCGCCGACCCGACGATGGTCCAGATCGGGCACGCGGTGTGCACCGACTGGTCCAAAGGGATGACCTTCGAGCAAACGCTCGCCGACGCGAAGTCGGGGATGCCACAATTAGCCGACACCTCCCTCGCCAAGATCATGGGTGCGGCGACGGGGGTTTACTGCCCGCAGTACTCGAGCAAATTCGACTGACGTTGCGCCGCAACAACGCGGATTGACGCGGCGACTCAGCGCGCGGGACCGTTCGGCGCCGCGCAGAGCCGGTCCAATGCCGCCCGGCTCTCGTCGTCCGCTGCGCGGCAGATCATCAACCGCTGGTCCGTATCCTGCAGGGGCGTGAGCACTTCGAAGTGAATCGCGAGCGCGCCGACGTCAGGATGCCGCATCGCCTTGCGCCCGCGGCCATTGACCTTGACCTCGCGCTCTGACCACAATCGCGCGAATTCGTCTTCGTGGGTGGTGAATTCGGTTATGAGGTCGGTCAAGGCCCGATCATCCGGATGGGCGGCCCAGGCGGCGCGCAGGTGGGCGACCCCCTCCCGCACGACACGGTCACGGTCGACGTAATACTCGCGGATCTCAGGATGCATCAGGCACAGCCACATCGCATTGCGCTGCGACGGCGGCAGGGTGTCGAAATCCACTAGCAGCCGTGCCATCTCGCCGTTCCAGGCCAGGATGTCGAAGCGATGGTTCATCAGCATGGCCGGCAGTGGCGACAGGTCGTCGACCAGCTGCGCCAGCGGGGGCGCCGCGGCGGTCGCCGGGCTGTGGGTGTTGCGCGGGCGCCGCCGGGCCAGGTCGAAGAGGTAGGCGCGTTCCTCGGCTCCCAGGCGCAACGCTCGGGCCAGCGCCTCGATCACGTCCGCGGAAGGCCGCAGCCCGCGGCCCTGTTCCAGCCGCACGATGTAGTCGATGCTCACCCCGGCCAGTTCGGCAACCTCTTCACGGCGCAGTCCCGGCGTCCGCCGGGACCGCCGCCGCAACGGCAGGCCGAAATCACGCGGGTCCAGCCGTTCCCGTCGGGCCCTAAGGAACGCGGCCATCTCCTGTGTCGTGTCCACGGTGCGGGTAGTCACGTGCGGTCCAACGGCCGGGGTGGGACTCCTGTTCCCAGGAACTTCTTTCCCTTACCCCCTGCCGGTTGCGGTGACAGCGTCGTTGTCGAAAGCGATCACGAGCATGGGAGGACACGATGTCGCTCACCCTGGACACCTATCGGCTGCTGGGCCGCTCCGGACTCCGGGTGTCACCGCTGGCGTTGGGGGCCGCGACCTTTGGCACCGAGTGGGGCTGGGGCGCCGAGCAGGACGAGGCGCGGAAGCTTTTCGAAGTCTATGTCGAGCGCGGTGGCAACTTCATCGACACCGCCAACACCTACACGGATGGCAGCTCCGAGCGTCTGCTGGGCGAATTTGTCGCACATAACCGCGAAAGCCTGGTGCTGGCAACGAAGTACAGTACGCTACGACGGCCCCGCGATCCGAATTCCGGCGGCGCTCATCGTAAGAGCCTGTTCGCTTCGGTGGAAGCCAGCCTGCGACAGCTGAATACGGACTACATCGATCTGCTTTATCTGCATGTGTGGGACTTCACAACACCGGCCGAGGAGATCCTGCGCGGCATGGACGATCTGGTCCGGCAGGGCAAGGTCTTGTACGTGGCGATCTCCAACGCTCCGGCCTGGCAGGTTTCCCGCATGCAGACGATCGCCGATCTGCGCGGCTGGTCCCCGCTGGTCGCGCTGCAGATCGAATACAACCTGATCGAGCGGACCGGCGAGCGAGACTTGATTCCCATGGCACGCGAGATGGGGTTGGGTGTCGTTCCGTATTCGCCGCTGGCCGGTGGGGTGCTCAGCGGCAAGTACAGCCTCGACGACCTGGCCGCGGCCGGCGTCGCTTCCGGCGACGGCACCCGGAAGAGCTTCAACCTCGCGCTGGGCACGCTGACGGAGCGCAACCTTGCCGTCGCTGACGTCGTCAAGGAGGTCGCGACCGAGCTGGGTCGCCCCCCAGCCCAGGTCGCGCTGGCCTGGACCCTGCAGAACCCGGGCGTGACGGCGCCGATCATCGGTGCCCGCACCGCCGCGCAGCTCGAGGACAACCTCGGCGCCCTGGAAGTGGATTTCGACGCCGCCCAACTGGCGCGCCTCGACGAGGCCAGCGCGATCGCACCGGGTTTTCCGCACGACATACTCGCCAGCGACCACCTCCGCACGGTGACCGCCGGCGAGCTGAAGATCGAAACCCGCCGCTGAGGCCGGGTTTCCTAGGCCAAACGCTCGATGATGGTGGCGTTGGCCATGCCGCCGCCCTCGCACATGGTCTGCAGGCCGTAGCGGCCGCCGCGCTGCTCCAAAGCGTTGACCAGCGTGGTCATGATGCGAGCGCCGCTGGCGCCCAACGGGTGTCCGATCGCGATGGCGCCGCCGTTGACGTTGGTCTTGGCCAGATCGGCCCCGGTGTCGTGCGCCCAGGCGAGCACGACGGGCGCGAACGCCTCGTTCACCTCGAACAGGTCGATGTCGGCCAGCGCCAGGCCGGCACGGCGCAACACCTTTTCGGTCGCCGGGATCACTCCGGTCAGCATGTACAGTGGGTCCGATCCCACCACGGTCGCGGTGTGAATCCGGGCCAGCGGGCGCAATCCCAGCCTCTTGGCGTTATCACTGGTGGTGATCATGACCGCGGCACTACCGTCGGAGAGCGGCGAGGAGTTTCCCGGCGTGATCTCCCAATTGATTTGCGGGAAGCGCTCTTTCATGGCGTCGCTGTAGAACGCCGGCTGCAGTGCGGCCAACGTTTCCACGGTGGTGGCGGGGCGGATGATCTCGTCGGTTTCCAGCCCGGCGATCGGGATCAGCTCGTTGTCGAAGAGCCCGTCCTTGGTTGCGCGGGCCGCCCTTTCATGGCTGGCCGCGGAAAACTCGTCGAGCTCGGTGCGCGAGAAGCCCCACTTCGCCGCGATCAGTTCGGCGCTGATGCCCTGGGGCACCAGTCCTTCGGGATACCGCGCCGCCATGTCGTTGCCGAAGGGGTTGCTGCCCGGCAACACCGAGCTGCCCATCACCACGCGGCTCATCGACTCCACGCCGCCGGCGACCACCAGGTCGTACGCACCGGCGATGACGCCCTGGGCGGCGAAGCTGATGGCCTGCTGGCTGCTGCCGCACTGCCGGTCGACGGTGGTGCCGGGGACCGACTCGGGGAATCCGGCGCCCAGCAGCGCGTTGCGGGCGATGTTGACGGCCTGGTCGCCGACCTGGGTGACGGCTCCGGCGATGACGTCGTCGACCTGCGCCGCGTCGACGCCGGTGCGGGCCACCAGTTCGCGCAGGCTGTGCGCCAGCAGGTCGGCGGGCAGCACGTCGTGCAGCGCGCCGCCGGCCTTGCCCTTGCCGACAGGGGTGCGGAGGGCACCGACGATGACGGCGTCGCGGCCTTGAACCATGGCTCCTCCTCGAGTCCAACGCTAGGTATGTCTAGCTGTACCCAGGTAAACATCTAGGTACACTAAAATCAACCCAGACCAGGAGGTGATCTACGTGACATTTCTGCAGGGCGTGCTGGCGGACCGCGAGAAATGGTCGGCGGTCGGGGAGTGCGCGATCGAGAAGACCATGGCGGTGGTCGGCACCAAGTCCGCGATGCTGATCATGCGCGAGGCCTATTACGGCACCACCCGGTTCGATGACTTCGCCCGCCGGGTCGGTATCACCAAGGCGGCCACGTCGGCGCGGCTGGCCGAACTGGTCGACCTCGGGCTGCTTCAGCGGCGGCCCTACCGCGAGCCCGGGCAGCGCGGCCGCGAGGAGTACGTGCTCACCGAGGCCGGCGTCGACTTCATGCCGGTGGTGTGGGCGATGTTCGAGTGGGGCCGACGCCATCTGCCGGGCAGCAACCGCCTGCGGCTCACCCACCTGGGCTGCGGCGCCGAGGCGGGCGTTGAAATCCGTTGCGCCGAGGGGCATCTGGTGCCGCCCGGCGAGCTGGGCATGCGGCTGGCCAAGTCTGGTTGAGCGCCACCGGTCGGCGCCGAGGGTGCGCAATTGTACGCCTTTTACGGCGTGTCGCCGTACAAACGCGCACGCTCGCCCCGTTTGTCAGGTCTGGTTGAGCACCCCGAGCAGCCGGCGCGCGGCGGCGACGCGGCGGACCGCGGCCCCCGACAGCGCGTCCAGCGCGCATTCGGGGTCGGCCGGCGGCCCCATGTGCCCGCACCCGCGCGGGCAGTCGCGAATCGCCTCGGCCAGATCCGAGAAGGCCATCAGCACGTCGTCGGGCTCGATGTGGGCCAGCCCGAAGGAGCGGATCCCGGGCGTGTCGATCACCCACCCGGAGCCCTCCAGCGGGAGCGCCACCGACTGGGTCGACGTGTGCCGCCCCCTGCCGATCTCCGTCACCTCGCCGACGGCCCGATCCGCCTCGGGCACAAGGCGATTCACCAGCGTCGATTTTCCGACCCCGGAATGGCCCAGTAGCACGGTGATCTGGCCTTCGAGCAGGTCGGCCACCGCCAGCAGGGGATCGTCGACGCCCGCGGCGACCACCGTCAGGTCCAGGTCCAGGAACTGCTTGGCGAACGGCTCCGGCGGGGCGAGGTCGGTCTTGGTCAGGCACAGGATCGGGGCCAGGCCGCCGGCGTAGGCGGCGATCAGCGCCCGGTCGACGAGCCCGGTGCGCGGCGGCGGGTCGGCGAGTGCGACCACGATCAGCAGCTGGTCGGCGTTGGCCACCACCACGCGCTCGCTGGGATCGGTGTCATCGGCGGTGCGGCGCAACACCGTTCGGCGCTCGCCGCGGCGCACGATGCGGGCCAGGGTGTCCGTCCGCCCGGACAGGTCGCCGACGAGGTCGACGTCGTCCCCGACGACGATCGGGGTGCGGCCCAGCTCGCGCGCCCGCATGGCGGTGACCCGGCGGGCGGGGTCGCCGCCCAGCACGCACCCCCAGCGCCCGCGATCGACGCTGACGACCATCGCCGCTTCGGCGTCGGCGTGCTCGGGACGCGTCTTGGTGCGCGGTCGCGTGCCCTTGCCGGAACGGACCTTGACGTCGGACTCGTCGTAGTCGCCGGGCCTCACATGCCGGGCTCCCCATCGGCCAACATGCGCGCCCACAGCTGCGGAAACTCCGGCAACGTCTTGCTGGTGGCGCCGATGTCGTCCACCTCGACCCCGGCGACCCGCAGCCCGACGATGGCGCCGGCCATCGCCATCCGATGGTCGGCGTACACGCGCCAGGTGCCCGGCCGCAGCGGCGTCGCGGTGATCACCAGGCCGTCGGGCGTTTCGGCGCAATTGCCGCCAAGGCGGTTGATCTCGGCGCTCAGCGCGGCGAGCCGATCGGTCTCGTGGCCCCGCAGGTGGGCGATGCCGGACAGGTGTGACACTGACCCGGGGGTCGCCAGCGCGGCCAGCGCCGCCACCGACGGTGTCAGCTCTCCGACGTCACGCAGGTCGACGTCAAAGCCGGGGTAGTCGGGTGCCCCCCGCACCTCCAGGTACGAATCAGTCCGTGTCACAACGGCATTCAGCTTGCTCAGCACGTGCAGGATGTTGTCGGCGGGCTGCACGCTGGTCGCGGGCCAGCCGGTGATGCGCACCTTTCCGCCGGTGACCACGGCCGCGGCGAGGAACGGGACGGCGTTGGTCAGGTCGGGCTCGACCTCCCAGTGCCGGGCCGCGACCGCGCCGGCGCGCACCCGCCAGCGGTTGGGGACGGAGTCGTCGACGTCGACGCCGGCCTGCCGCAGCATCACGGTCGTCATCGCGATGTGCGGCGCCGACGGCAGCTGCGATCCGGTGTGCTCGACGGTCAGGCCCTCGGCGAAGGATGCCGCGCACAACAGCAGGCCCGACACGAACTGCGACGACGCCGAGGCATCGATCGCCACGGTCCCGCCGGCGACCGCTCCGCTGCCCTGGACGCGGAACGGGAGACCGGTGCCGTCGATCTTCACGCCGAGGCCGCGCAGCGCGTCCAGCAGCGGCGCGATGGGCCGGGCCCGCGCTTGCTCGTCGCCGTCGAACTCCACGACCGTGTCGGCGAGCGCCGCCAACGGCGGCACGAAACGCAGGACCGTGCCGGCCAGGCCGCAATCCACGCGGGCGCCGGGGCCGGGTGAGATTTCGCCGCTGACGGTCAGGTCGGGTCCGGCCCCGTCGACGCGCAGGCCCAGGGTGCGCAGGGCCCCGATCATGAGGTCGGTGTCCCGGCTGCGCAGCGCCCCGGTGATGGTGGAGGTGCCACCGCCCTGCGCGGCCGCGAGCGCCGCCAGCACCAGGGCGCGGTTGGTTTGCGACTTCGAGCCCGCGACGGTCACGGTCGCGTGCACCGGTGCGGTGGCCTGTGGGGCGGTCCATGCGGTCACCGGTACATCATCGCCTGTTACCGCGTTCTGCAACCAATGGGAGTTTGTGCTCTGCCACCCAATGGGAGTTACGTGGCTCTGCCACCATGGAGCTATGTGTGGGCGGTTTGCGGTGACCACGGATCCGGCGAAGCTGGCGGAGAAGATCAAGGCGATCGACGAGGCGACCGGAACCGCGCCCAACGCCGGTGAGCCGAACTTCAACGTCGCACCGACAACGACGATCGCGACCGTGGTCACCCGGCATACCGAGCCCGACGACGACCCCACCCGCCGCGTCCGGCTCATGCGCTGGGGCCTGATCCCGCCCTGGGCCAAGGCCGACGCTGACGGCGCACCCGAGGGTAAGGGCCCGCTGCTGATCAACGCCCGCGCCGACAAGGTCACCAGCTCGCCCGCCTTCCGCTCGAGCGCCAAGTCGAAGCGGTGCCTGATACCGATGGACGGCTACTACGAATGGCGCGTCAATCCCGACGTCGATGGCAAGAAATCCCGGAAGACGCCGTTCTTCATGTACCGCGAGGATGGCGAGCCGCTGTTCATGGCCGGGCTCTGGTCGGTGTGGAAGCCCAACGACCAGAAAGACGCTCAGCCGCTGCTGAGTTGCACGATCATCACCACCGACGCGCCGGGTGAGCTCGCCGAAATCCACGACCGGATGCCGCTGGTGGTTGCGGACCGGGATTGGGACCGCTGGCTGAATCCCGACGCCCCGGTCGACGAGGAGCTGCTCGCCCGGACACCCGACGTGCACGGCATCCGGATGCGCGAGGTGTCGACACTGGTCAACAACGTGCGCAACAACGGGCCGGAGTTGCTCGAACCGGTCGGCGAGCAGTCGGAGCAGATGAAGCTGCTGTAGCGCTGATCGCTATGCCGCGTCGGGGCTGTGGTCTTCGTCTTCCTCGTCCCCGTCGTTGTGGAGGAGTTTTTCGGGGTGCCAGTAGGTGTTGGTTCTTGGTTGGCCGCGGTCGAGGTGGGGTGGTGGGATCCATTCGGTGTCGCCGTGTGTGTTTTTACGGGTGGTCCAGCCGTCGGGTTGGATGATGCGGTGTTGGGTGCCGCAGCCCAGGGTGAGGTTGTTGATGTCGGTGGCGCGGCAGACGGCGTAGCCGATGACGTGGTGGACTTCGCAGTAGTAGCCGGGCACGGTGCAGCCGGGGGCGCTGCAGCCGCGGTCTTTGGCGTAGAGGACGAGTCGTTGGGCCGGGGAGGCCAGGCGTTTGGTGTGATACAGCGCCAAGGGTTTGCCGTGGTCGAAGATGGCCAGGTAGTGCCGCGCGTGGCGGGACAGGCGGATGACGTCGCTCATGGGCAGCAGGGTGCCTCCGCCGGTCAGGGCGCTCCCGGCGGCGGCTTCGAGTTCAGCCAGGGTGGTGGTGGCGATGATCGAGACGGGCAGGCCGTTGTGCTGGCCCAGGTTGCCGGACATCAGCAGGGCGCGCAGCGCGGTGAGCAGCGCGTCGTGTTGGCGTTGGGCGCAGCTGCGGGTGTCGTTTTCGATGGCCTGTTGGCTCGGTGTGCCGTCCACGCACGGGGTGTCGTCGAGGGGGTTGCACATGCCGGGCGCGGCCAGCTTGGCCAGTACGGCTTCCAGGGTGGCGCGCAGTTCGGGGGTCAGCCAGCCGTGGAGTTCGGACATGCCGTCGGCGTGCTGGTTGCCCAACGTCAGCCCGCGGCGCCGCGCGCGGTCGTTGTCGGTGTAGGTGCCGTCGGGGTTGAGGCAGTCGGCCAGGGTTTCGGCCAGGGCGGCCAGTTGTTCGGGCCGGTACCGGGTGCCCTCTTTGGCCAGGCGGGCTTCGACGTGGCCGCGGGTGGCGGTGTCGATCCAGCCGGGCAGGCGGTGAAAGAATTTGCGGATCACCGCCACCTGCTCGGGACCGAGCGTGCCGTGGCGTTGGGCGGCGGCGGTGGCCGGCAGCACCGGCGGCAAGGGTTCGCCGGTCAGGCCGTGGCGTGGGCCCAGGTCGGCGGCCTGTTTGACCCGCCGCGCGGCTTCGGCGCGGCTGACCAGGGTGGCCTCGGCCAGCGCGTGCGACAGTGTGCCGCCCAACTCCGCGGGGCTGGCCTGGCGGCCCACGGCGTTGATCAGCGGGTGCTCCAGGGCCGGGATGCGCCGGCGCATCTTTTCGAAGCGCTCCAGCAACCCCAGCTGCTCGCGGGTGGTCAACGCCGTGCAGTCGAACCCGGCGACCGTGTCGAAGGCGGCATCCATCGCATCCAGCGCCGCCGTCAGCGCCTCGCGATCAACACCACCAGCCATAGCCCCGAAACTATTCGAGCCCACCGACAAAAACGGCTGACGTGAGACCACTGAAACCAAAGTGGCCCAAGTGAATTGGATTTTGTCTCCCCGGTGCAACTTTCGGCGCATCTTTGTCGCTCGGCGACGGATCCATGCATGCCAACGCGACCTAGGATGCGTGTGTGGCCCGCACCTACACCTACACGTTCGAGGACATCCAGAACCGCCCGGTGGCGGTGATCGGCGCGGGAACGCTGGGCCGCCGCATAGCGCTGATGTTCGCCAGCCGGGGCGGAACGGTCCGGATCTTCGCGCCCCGCGCCGAACAGCGCGCCGCCGCGATCCAATACGTGACCGAGACGCTGCCGAAGGTGTTGGCGCAGCGGGGTTTTGGTGACGTGGGCGGTGCGATCGGCGCGGGGTCGCTCGAAGAGGCATTGGATGACGCCTGGCTCGTCGTCGAATCCGTCCCCGAGAAGCTCGAGATCAAAAGGGCGACATGGGACCAGATCGACCAAGCGGCCCCGCCCGACACCATCTTCGGCACCAATTCGTCGTCGTACCCGTCGCGCCTGATGGCCGTCAGCGTGCGGGACAAGTCGCGCCTCTGCAACACCCACTTCTACATGCCGCCGGAGGCCAACGCCGTCGACCTGATGTCGGACGGTGAGACCGACCGTGGGCTGCTCGACACGCTGCTGACGGTGCTGCCCGAGTTCGGCGTCTTTCCCTTCGAGGCGCGCAAGGAGTGCACCGGCTTCATCTTCAATCGGGTCTGGGCGGCGATCAAGCGTGAGTGTCTGGCCGTGGTTGCGGAGGGCGTGGCCCGCCCGGAGGACGTCGACGGGATGTTCAAGGTCAACTGGGGGGTGCCGGCCGGGCCGTTCCAGATGATGGATCTCGTCGGCCTCGACGTCGTTCTGGACATCGAAAACCACTACGCCGAGGAGTTCCCGCACCTACCGGAACACGTGCGGGAGCTGCTGCAGAGCTATGTCGACGCCGGCAAGCTCGGCGTCAAGACCGGCCAGGGCTTCTACACGTATTGACCTGGCGCTCAGTTGCTCGGGACCAAACGCCACATACCGGCGGCCGTGCGGTCCGGGACACGCCAGAAGTTGTTCCAGTTTCCCTGCGTCGGTGTCGGCCGGTCCATTCCATCGTCGCGAGTCGACGAAGAATGCCGCCGCGTTTGTCGACCGGCGATGGCGGCGGCGATCAGGCGACGGTGCGGAGGTAGCCGAGGGCATGTGCGGCCGCGTTCGCGCCGCACATGCCGTGGGCGCCGGGCCCGGGCGGGGTGGCGGCCGAGCAGATGTACATGCCCGGCACCCCAATGGTGTAGGGCGACAGGGTTATCCGCGGCCCGAACGTCAACTGGCGGATGTCCTTGGCTCCGGTCATGATGTCGCCGCCGACGAAGTTGGGGTTGTAGGCGTCCATCTGCGTCGTCGGGCGCACCGCGAGGCCGACGACGCGGTCGCGGAAACCCGGGGCGAACCGCTCGATCTGCGCGACGATCGCCTCGGTGGCGTCGCCGGCATAGCCGTTGGGCACGTGCGCGTAGCTCCACACGGGATGCGTATCGCCCACCGAGCGCTGCGGATCGGCCAGGTACTGCTGACCCACCAACACGAACGGGCGCTCCGGCATCCGTCCGGCATGGATCTCCCGCTCGGTCGCGGCCAGCTCGGAGTAGGTCCCGGCCAGGTGCACCGTGCCCGCCCGATGCGCGTCGGCGTTGGTCCACGGCACGCCGCCCTCGACGGCGAAGTCGACCTTGAACGCGCCGGGGCCACGGCGAAACCGCCTGAAGGAGCGCGAGATCCGGCGTGGAAGACGATCACCCACGATCGCCGCGACGGCCTCCGGCGCCAGGTCGAACATCGTGACGTCAGCCGGCGGCAGCTGCGACGCCGCCTGAACCCGGACGCCCGTCGCGATCTTGCCGCCCAGGTCGGTCAGCAGCGCCACCATCGCGTTGGTGATCGCCTGCGACCCACCCTCGGCGACCGCCCAGCCGTGCCGGTGGCCGGCGGCGATGATGCCCATCCCGATGGCCGAGGTCATCGGGTAGTGCAGCGGCCGAAAAGTATGGGCCGCAACGCCGCCGAACAACGCCCGCCCCTCTTCGGTGCGGAAGAACCGGGCGAACGTCGACCCGGGAAGCACGGTCGGGGCGCCGAACCGGGCCAGCATCAGCGGATGACGCGGGATCCGCAGCAGGGGCCGCATGATGTCCTCGCTCAGCGCGTCGAAGCGGGAAGCCGAGTAGCCGAACGCCAGCCTCCATCGCGATCCGTCGCGGCCGAGACCGGCCGCGGTCCGCGCCACCGAGCGGTGCAGGACGCCGGCACCGCCACCGTCGAGGGGGTGCACGCAATCGATCGCGGGCCACCGCCAGGTGAGGCCGTAGCGCTCCAGCCCGAAACGGCTCAGGAACGGTGAGCCGACGGCCATCGGGTGGATCGCCGAGCAGTGGTCGTGCAGCAGACCCGGGACGATCGCCTCGCTGCTGCGCGCACCGCCGCCCACCTCGTCGGCGGCCTCGAGCACGGTGACCTGCACGCCCTCGGCCGCCAGGCAGATGGCGGCGGCGAGCCCGTTGGGGCCGCCGCCCACCACCAGCGCGGTTGTCATGTCAGTGAGCCCGCCTTGACCGCCGCCGTGCCCAGCAGCGACCAACCGACCTGAAGCGGGATAGGGCCGTTGGGCAGCCACGGTTGCTCGGCGACGGCGTCGGCCACCTTCCATGTCCCCCGCTCAACGACCCCGAGCGCCGCGTCGATCAGCTTGTAGTGCTGCACGCCGCTGCCGAACGCCTCGGACTCGACCCAGGCGATGACGCACTCGCCCGGCTCGAACGCGGCTTCGCTCTGCGCGGCACGGATCAAGTCTTCATTGTGCAGGTGCCCATCGCCGAAATTGAAGCCGATGAGGGAATTGCACACGAACTCACCCTCGCGCACGATGCGGGCGTCGACGTCGGGCAGGTGGGTCAACAGCAGCGAGAACAAGCCGCGCCCCTGGCTGTGCATGCTGCGCCAGGCGATCGTCTTCTGCATGGTGACCTCTGCCCACTTCGGCTCGTAGCCGGCGGCGACGAACTGGTCGATCTGGTTGGCAGCGGTGCGGGTCACCCGGTTCAGTTTCTGCTCGGCGCCCGGCGTGAAGGCCCACATCGCCGAGGCCCAGTTGCCCGCGTACTGGCGCATCGACGGCAGGAAGGACACCTTGTCCGGCCGCAGGTTGCCCAGCACCGGGTAGAACACCAGGATGGCGGCGATCACCGGGGCGAGCCACGGTGGCGTCATGTCCCACGGGGCATAGCCGTTCCAGTTGGGGAACCCGAGGAACAGGAACACCGCGGTGTAGCCGAACACGACGTTCCATTCCAGCGGAACGGCCAGCGGGAACGTCGAAATGATGAACAAGTGGAATCCCACCATCAGCAGCGCCGCCGCCAGCGTCAGCCACTTGTTGGTGGAGAACAACAGGACGAGCGGGGCGACGATCTCGACCGTGGTGCCGTTGACGTGCGCCATGAACTTCGCCACCCGCGACGGCCGCATGTCGCGCCCGAAGTCGCGGTAGTGTGCCCGGCGCACCCGGGTGGGCAGGTAGATCGTGTTGCTGACCATCGGCGGGATGACGTTGGCGAAGTGCTTACCGAATTTCGAGAAGCCGGCGCCGATCCACACCACCACGATCACCAGCTTCAGCGCGATGATCATGTTGACGAAAGGCGACGCGGCGAACACGACCAGAACCGGCAGATACTGTTCCCCTCGGGCGGCCAGGAAAACGGTCTTGTCGCGCAGCCCGATCAGCACCAGCAGCGCGATCGGCGCGACCAACAGGGCCGGGTTCACGAGGCCGGAGGTGTTGTGCGGCAGAGCTTTTGTCAACGATTCGCTGTGCACACCGGGTGATAGCAGCGCGACGGCCAGGGTGACCAACAGCGCCAGGTACACCGCGATGTCGAACCAGGTCCGCCGGTCACCTCGCGTGAACGGCACCCACTTCCACGGCCGCAGCCGGATGGTGCCGGGCCGGGCCCAGAACAGAATGCCGCCGGTCATCGGCTTGACCTTGCCGGCCAACGGACCCCAGGAACCGGCCACGCCGATGGCCTCGAGTAGCACCGTCCACAGGATCACCTTCTGGTAGACGATCGGTTGGTTCCACCACTGCGTGACATGCCAGAAGGCCGGCAGCCCCGAGGTCGCCGTCGCGACCGTGATGCCGCCGATGGCGAAGAAAACGACCAGCTTGAGGATGTAGATGGCGTGCACCATCTTGGGCGAGCCGAAGCCCTTTTCGCCCCAATCGAGGGCGAGGATCCGCATCCGCTCCATCAGCGGCTTCTGCAGGAAGGTGTCCGGGTCGACCGCGGCGAGATCTGGCTGTTTGAATCCCATTTCCTTCGCTCCTTCGGCTTCGGGAGTAACCGTGGCGACAAAGCTAGGCGCGGAGTGCGGCGCGACACAGTCGCGAAGCGACAAAACCGCCCACCGCAGTTATCGCCAGAAGACAACGTCGGCGTCTAACGTCATTGAGGTGAAGAAATCGCACGTCGACGCCCCGGACGCCGACGTGGGGGTGCGGGGTTACGTCGCCGAGGTCGCCGGCCGACTGCACCGCAGATTGGCCGACGTGACGTCTGAGATTCATCGCGCCCTCGAGGAACAGATCCCGGATCTGCCGCGCGAGCCGCGGATCACGGAGTTGCTCGGTGCCAGCGTCGAGGGAAACGTCGACACGATGCTGCACGCGCTGCGCTACGACATCGCGGTCGAGCGCGTTGAGGCGCCGACCGCCGCGCTCGAGTATGCCCGCCGGCTGGCGCAACACGGGGTGCCGGTCAACGCGTTGGTGCGTGCCTACCGGCTCGGTCAGCGCCGGATGAACGAGCTGGTATTCGCCGAGCTGCACGCGGTCGACATCCCCGACTCGGCGCGGGTGGCGGTGATCGAGGCGATGAGCGCCGCGATGTTCGCCTACATCGACTGGATGTCGCAACAGGTCGTGGCGGTGTACGAAGAAGAGCGCGAACGATGGCTGGACAACCAGAACAGCCTTCGCGGTATGCGGGTGCGTGAAGTGTTGTCGTCCAACAGGGTTGTCGACATCGACGCGGCCACCACGGTGATCCGTTATCCGCTGCGGTGGCACCACGTGGGCCTCATCATGTGGTACCCGGATCAGGGCGACGCGGGCGACGAACTCACGCGGCTGCAACGGTTCATGCGCGATCTGGCCGACGCGGTCGCCGCCGATGCGGGGCCGCTCTTCGTCCCCGCCGACCAAAGCTGCGCGTGGGCGTGGCTGCCCTTCCGCGCCGCGGCCGCCGACGTCGTCGAGAAGGTCCGGCGCTTCGCCCTGGGCCGGTCGGATTCGCCGAATGTCGCGATTGGAACGACGGGGGCCGGCGTCGAGGGCTTTCGCCGCTCCCACCGTGCGGCGGTCGAGGCCCGCGGCGTCGCGATGGTCGCCCAGCGGACGGCCTCGTCGGGTCCGGCGGTGATCGCCGCGGCCGATCCGGGCCTCTCCGTCGTGGCCCGCCTGGGCGGCGACGTGGCGGGCACCCGGGAATGGGTGGCGAGCGTGCTCGGCGACCTCGCGAGCGACAGCGACAACGACGCGCGGCTACGGGAGACTTTGCGGATATTTCTGGGCTGCGGTTCCAGTTACAAATTGGCCGCCGAGGAGCTCAACATGCACTTCAACTCGGTGAAATACCGAGTGGGCCGGGCCGTCGCCCGGCGCGGACGGGAGATCGGCGCTGACCGGCTCGATGTGGAACTGGCGTTGCAAGCATGCCACTGGTACGGGAGCGCGGTGCTGCAGCCCAAATGAGCCGGCCGGCGGCATCACCCCGCGGCGGGAATGGCGACGCGACGGGAGACCAGGAGCCGCGGGAGGCGCACCCTCGACACCGCGCGCAGTGGCCGCGCCGAGCGCCAATCGCGCAGAAAATGGACCGCATGGATGGTCGCCGGAATCAGGACGGGCGTGAAGACGCCCATGACGTAGATCATGATCACGAGCATCGATTCAAACATCATCAACCTGCGCTTCCTCGCTGAGTGGAATCGAATTGGTTGTGGCGGTTGCGAATTGGTCCAGCCAGGATCGATTCGGCGGTTCGTCGCAGAACGTAGCGGCGCCGCTCCGGTGCGGCGATGTCGCGGGACGACGAAGTTGCGACGCGTTGTTGTCTTCGGGCGACAAATGGATGCGGCGCTGATCCGTTATCGCTGAGCGGGGCGCATTGTTGGCCATGACATTGCGCGTTGCCGAATTGTGTCCAAAAGGCCCTATACGTTTGCCACCGAGAAGGCAAATCATATTTACATGACAACTACCGAGAACACTGTTTTCGAGCGTCCGCTGCAGCAGTTGGCACGTAGCGCGTGGCAATTGACTCTGTTTATCGGCATCGTGGCCATCGCACTCGGTGTCATTGTGTTGGCCTGGCCGGGCAAGACCCTGTTCGTGGCCGGCGTGCTGTTCGGTATCTACCTGGTGGTGTCCGGGATCGGCTACATGTTCGCCGCTTTCGGAACCCACATCGGGGCCGCGATGCGGGTGTTGGCCTTCCTCACCGGCGCCGTGTCGGTGGTGCTCGGCGTCTTCTGTTTCCGCGACAAATTCGAGGCGGTCTGGCTGCTGGCCCTGTGGATCGGCATCAGCTGGGTGTTCCGCGGGATGACGCTGCTCGCCGCGGCGCTGTCCTTCGATCACCTGCCCGGTCGCGGCTGGCAGATACTCTCCGGCATCATCATCGTCGCCGGCGGCGTGGTGCTGATCATCTACCCGATGGATTCGATCGCGGTCCTGACCCTGGTCGCCGGTTGCTGGCTGATCGCGATAGGCATCGTGGACATCGTCAGCGGGTTCCAGGTTCGCCACCAGGCGAAGCAGGTGGCGCAATCGGTCGGGGCCCGTTAGGGCAGGCGCCGCTCCACCTCGAGCGCCAGGCACAGCTCGGCGAGATCCCTTGGCCGCGAGAGTGATCGGCCGGTCAGCTCCTCGATGCGGCGCAGCCGGTGCCGCACCGTGTTGGGGTGGCAGAAGATCTTCGCCGCGGTGTCGTTGGCCGAGCCGCCCGCCTCTACCCAGGCCCGGAACGTGTCGAGCAGGATGGCACGTTCCTCGGCGGGCAGCTCGTCGAGGCGCGACAGCACCAGGTTCTTGATCTTCGCCATCACCTCGGGCGCGCTGACCGCCGCGACGGCCAGGGGGGTGTCGTCGAACAACGAAACCAGCGACTCGCCGGAGGGCTTGCCGGTGACCGCGAGCCTGGCCAATCGCAATGCGTCGCTGGTCTCGGCCAGATCGCGAAACGTCGGGCTGATGCCGACCCGCGCCGTCGCGGCCTCACCCAGCACCTCGACGAGGATGCCCATGCCGGCGGCCGTCCGCGGCCCGCGCAGGTGGACGATGCCCACCTGCAGGTCGGGCAACAGCCGCCACGCGGACCGAATGTCCCTTGCCGACAGCTTGTTTTCGATCGCCGGCAACCCCAGCCGCCCGATCGCGGGCAGCTCGGCGGCCACCACGACGTAGGGTCCGGAGGTGGGCAGCCGAAGTAAATCGGCTGCCTCCCAAAGGCTTTGCCGGTCGGTGATCCGATGAGCCAGCAGCGCCTCGACCAACGCCGATCGCTCTTCCTCGCGCTCGATGATCTGCGTGGTCAGCTGCTGGCGGTAGGCGCTGGCCATCGCCTGGGTGAACGTCTCCTGGGCAAAGAAGATCCGCGCGGTGGCGTCCAGTATGGCGTCGGTGGGTATGCCCGCGGCGCGGGCGACGGCGAGGGTCTCCTCCCACACGAACCGAAACCCGATGCGGTAGGCGGTCATCACCGCCGGCAGCGGCACCCCGGCGATCGCACGCTCGGTGCCGGTGCGCTCGGCGGGCGAGACGTCGACATCGGCGCCGCGGGTGAGCGAGTCGAAGATGAACGCCACGTTCGCCGCACAGCTTTCGGCGACCTGTTCCTTGGTGACGACCGTGCCGTCGCGGTAGGCGTCGATTTCACGGCAGAGCAGGTCGGCCATCGCTCGTCCCAGTTTCGGGGCGCGGGACGTCATCAGCTTGCTGAGCTCCACGACGTGCGGGTCCGCCGCCGCATCAGGTCGGACGCCGCGGTGCTCCGATGCCACGCCCATACCGCAAACCTTAAGCCCCGGGACCGCCGAATGTGACCGCTCACACCGAACGGGGTCGGCTGTTGTTTGCGCGAACATTGTGGCCAGGGGTGCCCTGGATCACGCTTGAAGCACGCACCATTGGCACGTCCCGGAGGCATCCCATGACCGCTCTGAGCGCCGATCTCGCCGCGTCGAAGAATCGTCACCCACGAGGCGTGGCGCTGCGGTGCGGCGACCTGCAGCTCACCTACGCCGAATTCGACGACGCGGCGGCCCGGGTGGCGACGCTGCTGGAGCGGGCGGGGATCGAGCCGGGCGACCGGGTGGGCGTGATGCTGCCCAACACGCCCGCCTTCGCCATCGCCTTCTACGGCATCGCCTATCGCGGCGCCGTCGCCGTACCGATGAATCCCCTGCTCAAGGCCCGCGAGATCGCCTATTACCTGTCCAACAGCGGCGCCAAGGCCATGTTCGCGACGCCGGCCTTCGCCGAGGAGGTCACCGCCGGGGCGGCCGGGACCGGGGTGCAGTGCTGGCTCGTTGACGACGCCGGGCTGGCCGACCTCATCGCCGACCTGCCCGCCCAGGGCTCCCCGGTACCGCGCGACGACGAGGACGTCGCGGTCATCCTGCACACCTCCGGGACCACCGGTAAGCCCAAGGGCGCCATGCTCACCCACGGCAATCTCCGGCGCAACGCCGACGTCAGCGTCCGCACCCTGATCGACACCGGGCCGGACGACGTGGTGATGGGCTGCCTGCCGCTGTTTCACGTCTTCGGCCTGACCTGTGGCCTCAACGGCGCCGTCCGCGCCGGCGCGACGTTGACGCTGATCCCGCGGTTCGACCCGCACAAGGCGCTCGAGGTGATCGAGCGCGACGCCGTCACCGTCTTCCAGGGCGTGCCGACGATGTATTCGGCACTGCTGGCCGTGGCGGCCGACGCCGCGCCGGGGGCGGCGCGCAGCCTGCGGATCTGCGTCTCCGGCGGCGCGGCGCTGCCGGTCCAGGTGCTCACCGACTTCGAAAAGGCGTTCGGCTGCCCGGTTCTCGAGGGGTACGGGCTCTCCGAGAGCTCCCCGGTGGCGGCGTTCAATCACCCGAACCGGCCGCGCAAGGCCGGTTCGATCGGGACCCCGATCGAGGGTGTCGAGATGCGGGTGGTCGACCTCGACGGCGTCGAGGTGCCGCAGGGGCAGGCGGGCGAGGTGCAGATCCGCGGCCACAACGTGATGAAGGGCTACTGGAACCTGCCGGAGGCCACCGCGACCACCATCACCGCCGACGGCTGGCTGAACACCGGCGACGTCGGCCGGGTCGACGAGGACGGCTACTTCTACATCGTCGACCGGACCAAGGACATGATCATCCGCGGCGGGTACAACGTCTATCCCCGCGAGATCGAGGAGGTGCTCTACGAGCATCCGGCGGTGGCCGAAGCCGCCGTCGTCGGCGTCCCGCACGATTCCCTCGGCGAGGAGGTCGGCGCCGCCGTCGCGCTCAAGGAGGGCGCAGCCGTCGAGCCCGAAGAGTTGGTCGAGTACGTCAAGGCGCGGGTGGCCGCCTACAAATACCCGCGCCTGGTGTGGCTCCTCGACACCTTGCCCAAGGGACCCACCGGCAAGGTCCTCAAGCGCGAAATCACCGTTCCGACAACCGAAAGCACGCGATAACCATGGTCACCCAAACCGCGAAAGCCGACGAGCTGGCCGCACCCCTCGACCTGCTGCTGAGCAGTGCCACCAAACCGTTTGCCAGCCGGATGATGCCGGACGCCACCTGGGCCCGCTTCGGCGCCAACCTCGCGCAGCGTCCCGGCGCGGTGGCCGGCCGGGCCGCCGCCCTCACCCGCGAACTCGGCGCCATCGCGGCCGGCAACTCGCACCGCGTGCCGGCCCGGGCCGACAAGCGCTTCAGCGACACCGCCTGGCAGGACAATCCATTGCTGCACCGGATCATGCAGGCCTATCTGGCGACCGCCGAGGCCGCCGAGGGGCTGCTCGCCGAAGCCGAGCTGGATTGGCGCGACAATCAGCGGATGCAGTTCGTCGTCGACAACCTCGTCGAGGGCCTGGCGCCCAGCAACAACCCGCTGATCAGCCCGCTCGGCTGGAAGGCGATGATCGACACCGGCGGCCTGAGCGCCGTCCGGGGCGTCAAAGCCTTTGCGCGGGACATGCTTTCGAAGCCTCGGGTCCCCGCAATGGTGGAGCCGGACGCCTTCGCGGTGGGCGAGACCCTGGCGGTCACCAAGGGGGCGGTCGTGCTGCAGACCTCGATGTTCGAGCTGATCCAGTACGCCCCGCAGACACCGAAGGTCAATGCGATCCCGTTGTTGATGGTGCCGCCGGTGATCAACAAGTTCTACATCATGGACATCGCACCCGGGCGCAGCATGATCGAGTACTTCGTGCAGCAGGGCCAGCAGGTCTTCGCCATCTCCTGGCGCAATCCGCAAAAGCGGCACCGGGATTGGGGCTTCGACGCGTACGGCGCCGCGATCGTCGAGGCGATGGACGCGGTGCAGAAGATCGCCGGGACGGACAGCACCCATCTGTTGGCCACCTGCTCGGGCGGAATCCTGGCCGCGATGACGGCGGCGCACCTGGCTGACATCGGCGAGGGTGACCGGGTGGCCGGCCTGAACCTATCGGTCACCGTGCTGGACGAGACGCGCGCCGGTTTCGCGGCCGCCATGATGAGCGATCGCGGCGCCCAGGCGGCGATCCGCGTCTCGGGCCGCAAGGGCTATCTCGACGGGCGCGACATGGCGGAGATCTTCGCCTGGCTGCGGCCCACCGATCTGGTCTGGCGGTACTGGGTGAACAACTACGTGCAGGGCCGCAAGCCCGCGGCGTTCGACGTGTTGTTCTGGAATGCCGACACCACCCGGATGACCGCCGCATTGCACCGCGACATGATTTTGATGGCGCAACGCAACGCCCTCGTCACCCCTGGCGCGCTCACCATGCTGGACAGCCCGGTCGACCTGGGGAAGGTCACCGCCGACGCGTACGTCGTCGGAGGCGTCGCCGATCACATCTCACCGTGGCAGGCGACCTATCGCAGCGCCCGACTGCTCGGCAGCAAGGACAACCGCTACGTGCTGTCCACCAGCGGCCACATTGCGGCGTTGGTCAACCCGCCGGGCAACCCGAAGGCGTCCTACCGCACCGGACCGGTCGACGCCGAGGATCCGCAACAGTGGCTGGAGTCGTCGACGCAGTCGAGCGACTCCTGGTGGCCGGACTACGTCGAGTGGCTCGACGAGCGCAGCGGCCCGAAGGTCGATGCTCCGAAAGCGCTCGGCGGCGAGGGGCTTCCGCCACTTGGGCCGGCCCCCGGCGGTTATGTGATGGAGAAGTGAGCAAGCGTGGCGCACCGCAGAGGCGCCTGCGCGTGGTAACGCCGAGCACGATCGGCGAGGAGCGCTACGTCAGTGCCGGCGGGCAGCGGATCCGGGTGAACGTGCGCGAAGGCACGGGCGTGCCGCTGGTGCTGTGCAACGGCATCGGGGCGAGCCTGGAGGTGCTCGATCCGCTGGTCGAGCAGCTGCCGATGACCGTGGTCAGGTTCGACGTGCCGGGCACCGGGGGATCGCCGACGTCGCCGCTGCCGTATGGGTTTCCCTACCTGGCCTGGGTTTTGGGCCGGGTGCTGTCCAAGCTCGACATCGGCGTGGTGGACATCTTCGGGCTGTCGTGGGGCGGCGCGCTGGCGCAGCAGTTCGCCTTCCAGAATCCGCGTCGTTGCCGGCGGATGGTGTTGGTGGCGACCGGCACCGGCGTGCTCATGGTGCCCGCCCGCTTATCGGTGCTGTCGAAAATGATCACCCCGCGGCGGTTTTCGGATCCCGACTACGCCGCGTCGATCGCCGGTGATCTCTACGGCGGTACCGTGCGCGCCCACGGTGAAGACGTGGCGCGCCTGTTCGTGCGGCAGTTGCACGCCGGGTCGAAGCTCGGCTACCTGCACCAACTGCTCGCGGGCTCGGTGTGGACCAGCCTGTTCGCGCTGCCCGCGGTGCGGCAGGAGACGCTGATCGTCTCGGGCACCGACGACCCGATCATCCCGGTGGTCAACGCGCACATCCTGCACCGGCTGCTGCCCCATGCGATTCTCTACCTGCATTCGGGCGGCCACATCGACATCGTGCACAACGCGACCGAACTCGCACCCGTCATCGAGGGCTTTCTCAGCGAGGCGGGCGACCGAGCCTGAGCCGCGGCGCGTTCCGCGCGCTTCGAGCCTGACCGCACTGCGAAAATCCACCCGGAAAACCGCAGCCCGGTTACGCTCGCGGGCTCAGGCCGCGATGTCGGCGGTGATCGCGGCGGTGAGCCGGATCAGATCCTGCGGCGCGACACCGACGTCCCAGCCGCGCCTTCCCGCGCTGCAGTACACCCGCTCCCAGTCGAGGGCGCCGGCGTCGATGACCGTGGGCAGCGCCCGGCGCTGACCGAACGGCGAAATGGCGCCGACGACGTAGCCGGTGGCCCGCTGGGCGGCCGCCGGTTCGGCCATGCTCGCCTTGGCGACACCCAGCGCGGCGGCGGCCGCCTTCAGCGACAGCCGGGCCGGTGCGGGCAGCACCGCGACCGCCAGCCCGCCAGGCACCGCCATGACCAGGGTCTTGTAGATCTGCCCCGGCGCGATCCCGTGCGCTTCGGTCAGCGCGTGCACCGCCTCGGCGCCGTACGACGCTTCGCGGGGATCGTGGGAGAATCTGACGACCTCGTGCGCAACGCCGGCCTGCACCAGTGCGGCGATCGCCGGCGTGGCGGCACCGGCCACGACTACGTCCCATGGTCGTGACCCGCTGCGCCCGGCTGCGCCGCGCTTGCGATCACGACTACGTCCCATGGTCGTGACCCGCTGCGCCTGGCTGCGCCGCGCTTGCGATCACGACTACGGACCCGTGTACCCCGGCGGGTTGACGCCGTCCACCCAGAAGTCGACGCCGAGCTGCGAACCCGGTACGCAGTTGTACACCGACAGGTCGGTGACGCCCGATTCCACCAGCACGTCTTCGCACAGCAGCGTGTTGCCGGTGTACTCGCGGGCGGGCTTGTTGAGGATGACGTAGGCCGCGTCGGAGTACACCTCGGGCTTGCGGGCCCGGCCCATGGCCTCGTCGCCGCCGAGCAGGTTCTGCACCGCGGCCGTGGCCACCAAGGTGCGCGGCCACAGCGTGTTCGACGCGATGCCCGCCTCGCGCATCTCCTCGGCAATCCCCAACGCGCACAACGTCATTCCGAACTTGGCCATCATGTACGCGGTCGGCTTGAGCCACTCCTTGCCGAGCAGCACCGGCGGCGACAGCGTCAGGATGTGCGGGTTCTCCCGGCCCTTCAGATGGGGGATGCAGGCCTGCGACACCGCATACGTGCCGCGCACCTGGATGCCGTTCATCAGGTCGAACCGCTTCATCGGCACCTCGGTGATGGAGCCCAGGTTGATCGCCGAGGCGTTGTTGACGCAGATGTCGATGCCGCCGAATTGCTCGACGGTCTTGGCCACCGCGGACTCCACCGAATCGGGGTCGCGCACGTCCCCGACGATCGGCAGGGCCTGTCCGCCCGCGTCCTCGAGCTCCTTGGCGGCGGTGAACACCGTGCCCGGCAGCTTCGGGTGCGGCTCGGCGGTCTTGGCGATCAGGGCGATGTTGGCGCCATCCTGTGCGGCGCGTTTGGCGATGGCCAGGCCGATACCGCGACTGGCGCCGGAGATGAACATGGTCTTGCCGTTCAGGGACATGGCGTCACACTAACGCCACCGGGAGACCCGGGAATTAGCTGGTCGCCCGGCGCTGTTACAGCAGTCGGTTTCTGATGCAGACGCGGCAGGCCCAGGCAGACACTGTCGGGGGCAGCCTCTAGATTGGGAGGAGCAGTCTGGTGCCAACGGCGACGTGCCTGCTTGCGCGCCCGGCGGCGCTTTCGATGCCGCTCGGCGACACCGCTGCGGAAGGGACCGTGTTAATCGAAATGGCCGATATCGACGGCGCTAGCGGTTTAGAGGCTCTCGAGCCGGCACCGCCGGAGGAGACCGACGAGGAGCTGATGGCGCGCTTCGAGCGCGACGCGATTCCCCTGCTGGACCAGCTGTACGGCGGCGCGCTGCGCATGACGCGCAACCCCGCCGACGCGGAGGACCTGCTGCAGGAGACGATGGTGAAGGCCTACGCGGGATTCCGCTCGTTTCGGGCCGGCACCAACCTCAAGGCGTGGCTGTACCGCATCCTGACCAACACCTATATCAACAGCTACCGCAAGAGGCAGCGTCAGCCGGCGGAATACCCGACCGAGGAGATCACCGACTGGCAGTTGGCGTCCAACGCCGAGCATTCCTCGACGGGGTTGCGTTCGGCGGAGGTCGAGGCGCTGGAATCGCTGCCCGACGACGAGATCAAAGCGGCGCTGCAGGCCCTGCCGGAGGAGTTCCGGATGGCGGTCTACTACGCCGACGTCGAGGGATTTCCGTACAAGGAAATCGCCGAGATCATGGATACGCCGATCGGGACGGTAATGTCACGGCTGCACCGCGGCAGACGGCAACTCCGCGGTCTGTTGGCCGACGTGGCCAAGGAGCGCGGTTTCAACCGCGGTCAGCAAGCGCACGAGGAGGTGTCGTCATGAGCGAGTCCGCCGGTCCCCCCGACCCGCGCGCCGACGACGACAGCCACTCCCACGGCATCGGGTGTGCCGAAGTGATTGCCGAGGTATGGACCCTGCTCGACGGCGAGTGCACCCCGGAGGCCAAGGAGCGGCTGCGCCATCATCTCGAGGCGTGCCCCGGGTGCTTCCAGCACTACGGCATCGAGGAGCGGCTCAAGGCCCTGATCGCGACGAAATGCACCGGCGAGAAGGCCCCCGAGGGGCTGAAGGAGCGCCTCCGGCTGGAAATCCGCCGGACCACCATCATCCGCGGAGCGGACTAGCGGCCCCGACTAGGAGTTGGGCCGCTTGCCGTGGTTGGCCTTGCTGTACTTGCGGTCGCGCTTCTTCCGGCCACGCTTGGCCATCGTCATCCTCCGTGATTGCTTCGTCGCTGATTGGTTCGCCGAGAAAGGGCGCCGGGCGCCCGTCAGGTTGCCTCACATTGTCTCACGCCCCGCGTCCCGCCCTCGGAACCGGTCCTATGGTTCGATATACATGACCTTGATGCACCAGCAGCCAGCATGCACAGATGGCCCGGGACGAGTGGGGTGAAGATGGCGGAGGATGTTCGCGCCGAGATCGTGGCCAGCGTGCTCGAGGTTGTTGTGAGCGAGGGTGACCCGATCGGCAAGGGCGACGTCGTCGTGCTGCTGGAGTCGATGAAGATGGAGATCCCCGTCCTGGCCGAGGTCGACGGCACGGTCAGCAAGGTCAGTGTGGCGGTGGGCGACGTCATTCAGGCGGGCGACCTCATCGCCGTGATCAGCTAGCCGCTTGACGCTTTCTCTCTGCCGCCCGGAAACGACGCGGGAGTAATCCATGTCCACGCTCGGTGACCTGCTTGCCGAACACACGATGCTGCCGGGCAACGCGGTCGACCACCTGCACGCGGTGGTGGGGGAGTGGCAGCTGCTGGCCGACCTGTCCTTCGCTGACTACCTGATGTGGGTGCGCCGCGACGACGGCATGCTGGTGTGCGTGGCGCAGTGCCGACCCAACACCGCGCCCACGGTTCTGCAAACCGATGCGGTGGGCACCGTCGTCACCGCCGACCGGCTGCCGCTCGTCGACGAGGTGTTCGTCTCCGGCGCCGGCGTGGTGGAAGCCGATGCGGGCCAAGAGCATTCGTGGCCGCTGCCCGGCCCCCACGTCACGGCCTCCCCGGTGCGGTACGGCGGCCACGTGGTCGCGGCGATCACACGACACCAGACCGCCGAAGCGGCCGACCGCACGCCCGGCCAGCTGGAGACCGCCTACCGCGACTGCGCCATGGACTTGGTGCAGATGCTTGCCGAGGGCACCTTTCCCGACGTCGGGGACGTCGTCATGTCGCGCTCCACCCCGCGCGCGGGCGACGGCTTCATCCGCCTCGACGTCGACGGCGTCGTCGCCTACGCCAGCCCCAACGCGCTGTCGGCCTACCACCGGATGGGCCTGACGTCGGAGCTGGAGGGCCACCATCTCGTCGAAGCGACGCGGCCGCTGATCTCCGACCCGTTCGAGGCGCAGGAGGTGGCCGAGCACGTGCGCGACCTGCTCGCCGGCGGCCGGAGCATGCGGATGGAGGTCGACGCCGGCGGCGCCACGGTCTTGTTGCGGACGCTGCCGTTGGTGGTTCACGGCGCCAGCGCGGGCGCCGCCGTGCTGATCCGCGACATCACCGAGGTCAAGCGCCGCGACCGGGCGCTGATCTCCAAGGACGCCACCATCCGCGAGATCCACCACCGGGTGAAGAACAACCTGCAGACGGTGGCGGCCCTGCTGCGCCTGCAGGCGCGGCGCACGGCCAATGCCGAAGGCCGGGAAGCCCTGATCGAGTCGGTGCGCCGCGTGTCGTCGATCGCGTTGGTCCACGACGCGCTGTCGATGTCGGTGGACGAGCAGGTGAACCTCGACGAGGTCATCGACCGGATCCTGCCGATCATGAACGACGTGGCCTCGGTGGACCGGCCGATCCGGATCAACCGGGTCGGCGACCTGGGCGTGCTGGACTCCGACCGGGCTACGGCCCTGATCATGGTGATCACCGAACTCGTCCAGAACGCGATCGAGCACGCATTCGACCCGGCGGCCCAGGAGGGTTCGGTGACCATTCGCGCCGAGCGTTCCGCGCGCTGGCTCGACGTCGTCGTGCACGACGACGGCCGCGGACTGCCGGACGGGTTCAGCCTGGAGAACTCCGACAGCCTGGGCCTGCAGATCGTGCGGACCCTGGTGTCGGCTGAACTGGACGGGACGCTGGGGATGCGTCGCGCCGCCGCCCGCGGCACCGACGTGGTGCTGCGGGTGCCGATCGGCCGCCGGAGCAGGTTGCTGCTGTAGATCCCCTGACGCAACAGTGCGGCCCCGACGAATGTCGGGGCCGCACTGTTAGCGATCTGCTGGTCAGACTCCGCTACGGGCCTTCGTCCGGGCGTTGCGGCGCTTGAGTGCGCGCCGCTCGTCTTCGCTCATGCCCCCCCAGACGCCCGAGTCCTGGCCGGTGTTCAGCGCCCACGAAAGGCATTCCGTGGTCACCGAGCACCGATTGCAGACCAGTTTCGCGTCAGCGATCTGCGCGAGCGCCGGGCCGCTGTTCCCGACCGGGAAGAACAGCTCCGGGTCCTCGTCACGACAGACCGCCTTGTGGCGCCAATCCATAAGTAATTACTCCTCACTGAGTGCGCAGCAAGGCGCACGGCCAATTTTCTTCGCTGTTAACGCGTGCACAAGAAAAGGGTCCGCACCCCTACACAAATTTCTGCATGCAACCTTTCGATCGTTTCACAGGCTCAACAGATGTCAATAGCGTGAGTAACCCTCGTGGGCTATCTCACTACCCTGATTTCTTAGTCAGGCCCTTACTCCGTTGTACTACACTAACGGGCCGCTCCAGGCGAAGGGTTTTTCGGGCCGTTTCGTTACCGCAGGTCAGGGATAGTTTTTACCGGGGGGCGCGACCACCGGCAGCACATCGGGGACCGACCTGAACGTCATCGATTGGCGCAGGCCGAGATAATCGCCGTCGAACTGGCTGGCGACCGGCTCGCCGGTCGCCGTCACCCGCACGCAAGGGGCGTCGTCGTCGCGGATCAGCTGTTTGGGTTCCCCCTTGGGCCCCTTGCCGAGCAGCTGGGCGACCAGTCGGAGCGTCGGAAGCACCTTCATGTCGGTGAGCGCGAACACACCGAGGCCCGACTCGAAGCTGCAGCCCGGGTTGGTCACCAACGGCCGGCTGTTGCTGTAGGTCCACGGGCTGGTGTTGGACACCCAGGCGAAGTGCACCCCTGCGACCGGCTCGCGGCCGGCCAACTCGACGGTCAGGGTGGGTTCGCGGCGCCTGAAGGCCACCGTGACGGGTATCGCCACGCGCCAATACCGGAACGCGTTGACCTTGATGCCCTTGTTGCGCTGGGCCTCCACCGCGGCGACCACCTCGGCATCGACGCCCATCCCGGCGTTGATCACCGCCCAGCGCTCGCCGCAGTCGATCAGGCTGATGCGGCGCCAGGTCTGGCGGCGACGGTAGTCGTCGAGCAGCTGGATGAGCTGATTGGTGGCGGCGATCGGGTCCGGCGAGATGCCCAGCGACCTGGCCAGCACGTTCGCCGAGCCGCCGGGGACCACCGCGAGCGCGGGCACCGGTCCCGACGGGGAGGCGCCCGGGCGGCCCAGCAATCCGTTGACCACGCCGCTGACGGTGCCGTCGCCGCCGTGCACGACGATCAGGTCGATCCCGTCCTGCACAGCCCGTTGCGCGAGTTCGGCGCCGTGACCGCGATGGGTGGTGTGCTCGACGTTGAGCTGCAGGCGGCTCTTGAGCGCGTGCGCAAGCAGGTCGCGACCGGCTGGAGTGGTGGAAGTGGCTGTGGGGTTCACGATCAGCACGGCGCGCATGATGCACGAGCTTATGCGGGGCGGTTAAGGCCCCGCTTTGGGGCAAGTGCCGGTGATTACGCTGACGCTGTGAATCCGCCACCCCCTCCGGCCGCGGTCCGCGTGGCGGGTCTGCTCGTCGCGGTGCAGGGCGTGGCCGCCCTGGCGGTGGCCGTGGCGCTGGTGGTGCGGGGCATCGCGGGGGCCGACCAGCGGGTGGTCAACGGACTCGGCACGGCGGTGTGGTTCCTCCTGGTCGGCGGGGTGGTGCTGGCCGCCGGGCGGGCGCTGGCGCGCGGCAGGCGCTGGGGTCGCGGGCTGGGGATCTTCACCCAGCTGCTGCTGCTTCCGGTGGCGTGGTACCTCGCGGCCGGCTCACACCGGCCGGCGGTCGGCGTCCCGGTGGGCATCCTGGCGGCCGCGGTGTTGGTCCTGCTGTTCAGTCCGCCGGCCCTGCGCTGGGCCGCGGGCCGCGATCAGGGCGGTCCGGCGAGTTCGGCCAACCGCGGGCCGGACAGCCGATAGGTGGTCCACTCGGGCTGCGGCGCGGCGCCGACGCCGTCGTACAGCGCGATCGCGTCGGCGTTCCAGTTCAGCACCGCCCACGACAGCCGCGTGTAGCCCTGGTCGAGGCACTCGCGCGCGAGTGCCGCCAGCAGGGCGCGGGCCAGGCCGCGGCGCCGAAAACCCGGCCGCACGAACAGGTCTTCGAGGTAGATGCCCGCGACACCGTCCCAGGTGGAGAAGTTGGCGAACCACAGCGCCATGGCGGCGACCTCGCCGTCGACTTCGGCGACATGCCCGTGCACGGTGGGTGGAGTACCGAAAAGCGCTGTGGAAATTTGCGTTTCGGTGACCGTGCATTGCTCGGCGGCGCGTTCGAATTCGGCCAGCGCGTGGATCATGCCGGTAATGTCGGCGACGTCTTCCGGTGTTGCGCGGCGTATGTGTTTTGTCATTGCTCAACGCCCAGCGCGGTGAGGATAGTGCCGAATTTCGTTGTGGTTTCCGCGACCTCGGCGTCGGGGTCGGATTCGGCGACGATGCCGCCGCCGGCGCGCGCCAGCGCGGTGCGGCGGTCCGCCGACAGCTGCGCGCACCGGATGGACACCACCCAGCGGCCGTCGCCGGCGGCGTCGCACCAGCCGACCGCCCCGGCATAGAAACCGCGGTCACCCTCCAGCTCGGCGATGAGCTCGGTGGCGGCCTTGGTCGGAACGCCGCCGACAGCCGGGGTGGGGTGCAGCGCCAACGCCAAATCGATTGCGGTGGTGGACGTGTCGCGCAGCCGACCGCTGATCGGCGTGCACAGGTGCCAGACCGCCGCGGTACGGCTCAACTCCGGTTCGGGCGCGATGGTCAGCTCGTCGCACAGGGGTTCCAGCGCGGCGCGCATCGCGTCGATCACCAGCCGATGCTCGTGCCGGTCCTTGGCCGAGGCGGCCAGCATGGCGCCGTTGGCGGCGTCGGCCTCCGGGTCGGCGGCGCGCGGGGCCGAACCGGCGAACGGCCGGCACACCACGCGGTCGCCGGTGCGCGCGACAAGAAGCTCCGGGCTGGCGCCCACCAGCGCGGTTCCCGCGCACTCGTCGCCGGCGGCGGTCAGGTCGACGAGGTAGCCGTAGGCGGCCGGGTCCGCCGCGACGAGCCGGCGCAGGATGACCCGCGCGTCCAGGGGAGCGTCGGCGACCAGCCGCAACGCGCGCGCCAACACCACCTTGTGCAGCGGATTGTCCGACGCGGCCAGCACGTCCCGCGCGCGGCCGATCCGCTCGCGGTAGTCGGCCGGCGGCGGCAGCGCGGCGGCCACGCGCACCCGCGGCAGCGGGCCCGTCGGCCAATCGGGCGGGCCGGCGAGGGACCGCACGGCGTCCGGCGCCAGCAAGGCCGCGGGTCCGCTCACGTCGAAAGGCAACGCGCCCAACACTATTGGGGCCGCTCCCGAGCGCAGCGCCGCCTGGGCCGCGCCGACGTCGCGGTAGGCCGCCCGCACGTTGTCGGCAACCAGGGTCCCGCGCGGCCCGCACAGCGCGAACGGCGGTTGGGTCGCGCTCACCCGGGCGCGATCGCCTGCGGGTTGCCCGTCAATCCGAGCGCGGCGAGCTGGCGCACGCCGTGCTCGAACCCGCACACCGCGATCGAGCCGGCGAGCATCCAGAAGCGGCTGCCCTCGACGAGGGGCAATTCGACCCAGCGCGTGATGACCGAGCGGGAAAAGTGGCTGTGGCCCACGAAGACGACGTCGCGCGAGCCCATGTGCCCCAGCGCGAATTCGACGGCCTTGTCCGCGCGGTCGCTGACCTGCTGCACGCTCTCGCCGCCCGGGCAGCCGTGCGTCCACACCAGCCAGTCGGGGTCGGATTCGCGGATCTGCGGGGTCGTCAGCCCCTCGTAGGCACCGTAATCCCATTCGGCGAGCAGCTCGGACACCTCGTCGACGGCCAGCCCGGCCAGCTTGGCCGTGGTCAGCGCCCGGATGCGCGGGCTGCTGACCACCAGGGGGTCGGCGAGGTTCAGTTCGCGCAGAACCCGGCCGGCGAGCTCGGCCTGGACCCGCCCGTGATCGGTGAGCTCGAGATCCGTACGGCCCGTGTGCTGGCCGGACTTGGACCACGGCGTCTCGCCATGGCGCAGCAGGACCAGCCGGTGGTTGTAGATGCCCATGCCGACCGATTCTGCCGGACGGGCGTGCCCGAAGCGCTCGGCGTTCGAACATGCCAGGATGGGCACTGTGACCGCGGCAACAAGGAGGGGCGGGCGCCTGTGAATAAGACCCGGGTACTGGCGGTGGCCAATCAGAAGGGGGGCGTCGCCAAGACGACGACGGTTGCCTCGCTGGGCGCGGCGATGGCGGACGAGGGCAAGCGGGTGCTGCTGGTCGACCTGGACCCGCAGGGCTGTCTGACCTTCTCGCTCGGCCAGGATCCCGACAAGCTGCCGGTGTCCGTGCACGAGGTCCTGCTCGGCGAGGTCGAGCCGAACGCCGCGCTGGTCTCCACCATGGAGGGAATGACGCTGCTGCCGGCCAACATTGACCTCGCGGGCGCCGAGGCGATGCTGCTGATGCGGGCCGGTCGCGAATACGCGCTGAAGCGTGGGCTGGCCAAGCTCTCCGACCAGTTCGACGTGGTCGTCATCGACTGCCCGCCGTCGCTGGGTGTGCTCACCCTCAACGGCCTGACGGCCGCCGACGAGGTCATCGTGCCGCTGCAGTGCGAGACGCTCGCGCACCGCGGCGTCGGCCAGTTCCTGCGCACGGTCGCCGACGTCCAGCAGATCACCAATCCGGAGTTGCGGCTGCTGGGCGCCCTCCCGACGCTGTACGACTCCCGCACCACCCACACCCGCGACGTGTTGCTCGACGTCGCCGACCGCTACGACCTGCCGGTGCTCGCCCCGCCGATCCCGCGCACGGTGCGCTTCGCCGAGGCCAGCGCGTCGGGCTCGTCGGTGATGGCGGGGCGCAAGAACAAGGGTGCCGTCGCCTACGGCGAGCTGGCCAAGGCGTTGATCAGGCACTGGAAGACCGGCAAGCCGCTGCCGACGTTCGCCGTCGAGGTTTAGCTTCAGCGCGAGCAGACGCAAAAGCCCCCGAATGCACGGCGTGTCGGGGGCTTTTGCGTCTGCTCGGCACGCCAGGCCGAGGGCCGTCAGCCCAACGCCACCACGGTGTCACCGCGCTGCTCGAACACCCGCGATCCCGACACTGCCGGGACCACCGCCGCGTCGCCGGGCGCCCGGTTCACCGGGATGTAGCGTTGGTTCGCGCCGCTGACCGGGTCGTACACGCCGATCGAGCCGGTGACCGGCACCAGCAGCCGGCCGGCCATCATCACGCCCGGACCCAGCGGCGCGGTCGTCTCTCCCTTGGCGATCGTGTAACGCAGGGTCATGGTGCCGGCGTCGAACACCATCAGCGAGTCGCCGGTCCACCAGGTCACCAGGTTGCCCGTCTGCGACACCTCCGCCGAGGCCGACGGCGGCCCGGGCAGCAGCGTGCTGGCCACGGTGGTGCCGGTGTCGTCGACCACGTCGACCCGGGGCTGCGGTGACGGCAGGTACACCGCGGTGTTGTTCTCGTAGACGGCGAGCACGCGGGCGCCCGAAGCCGCCCCTATCCCGGGCTCGGCGACGACGTGTTGTTGGGGCTCGTCGTCCTCCTTGCCGGGGCGCAACAGCACCAGCCGCAGGTCGGCCTGCTGCGCGCAGCTCTCCAGCACCGACACCGCCGACGAGCTGGCCGCCGCCGAGATCAGCCGGCACCCCGAGTGCAGGCCCCGCGCCGACGGCTTCACCCGGGCGTCGGTCTCGCCGTAGGCGAGCATCCGGACCATGTCCGAGCGCCACAGCTCCAGCCGGGTGTCGCCGACCGACAACACCGTGGTGCCGTCGGAGGACAGGCGCACGCGCGGGTCGGCGTAGCCGCTGCGGGCGGCGCCGCGCCGGCCCGTGGCCCCGTCGAGGGTGCTGACCTGCCCGCAGCCGCGGTCGTCCCTGAAGACCGCGACGGCGTAGTGGTAGACCCACGACAGGCCGCACAGCTCGGTGTCACGCGCGTAGCTCCACCGGGACTGGCCCGTGCTCGGGTCGCGCCCGTCGACCCGGCGGCCGTCGGCCGTGGCGATCGTCCCGCTGACCACCACCGGCGCCGTGGTGCCGGGGCTGCGAGCGGTCCACAGTTGCTTCAGGGTGGCCGGGACCTCCCGCGCGGGGGTCGGGGCGGGCACCGGAATCGCGGCCGGGCGGCTGACGGTGGCCCGCGCATCGCTGGTCCACCAGATCAGCGCCGCCCCGAGGGCGATGACGACCGCGATCGCCGCGGCTGCCAGGACGTCGCCCTTGGTCCGGCGTTCCGGTTTGACCATGCGGCGGGGCGGGCCTCAGTTCGCGGTGGCTGCAGTGGTTTGGGAGGTGGGCTTGCGGCGCCGCCGGCGCCGCCGGGGGGTCCCGGCGTTCCCCGCGGGCGCGCCGGAAGCCGATTCCGACGGCGCGGTCGCGGCGGCGTCGCCGTTGGCCGCGGCGCCGCCGTTGGCGGCGGGGTGCCCGGTGACGGGCTGGCCGCCACGGGTGCGGCGGCGGGTGCCGGACCGCTTCCGGGCCGGCTTCTCCGGTGCCGGGCCTTCAATCGAATCCCTGCGATCGGCGTCGCGCCGCTTGCCCGGCGACCTGTGCGGCGCCCCGACCGTGCCGCTTGCCTCCGCGGGGATGCCGAGCTCGTCGAACAGGTGCGGTGAGCTCGAGTAGGTCTCGGCGGGATCGGGGGATTCCAGGCCCAGGGCCTTGTCGATCATCGTCCAGCGTGGAAGCTCGTCCCAGTCCACCAGGGTGACCGCGACCCCGGTCTTGCCGGCGCGCCCGGTGCGGCCGATCCGGTGCACGTAGGCCTGCTCGTCCTCGGGGATCTGGTAGTTGATGACGTGCGTGACGTCGTCGATGTCGATGCCGCGGGCGGCCACGTCGGTGGCGACCAGCACGTCGATGTCGCCGGTGCGGAACGCCTTCAGCGCCTTCTCGCGGGCGATCTGACCCAGGTCGCCGTGCACGGCGCCGACCTTGAAGCCGCGCTCGGCCAGTTCGTCGGCGACCTTCTGCGCGGTGCGCTTGGTGCGGGTGAAGATCATCGTCGCGCCGCGGCCGTGGGCCTGCAGCACGCGGCTCACCAGCTCCACCTTGTCCAGCGCGTGGGCGCGGTAGACGAACTGCTCGGTGGTGTCGTGCGTGGCGGCGGAATGCGGCGCCTCGGCGCGGATGTGGGTGGGCTGGTTCATGAAGGTGCGGGCCAGCGTGATGATCGGGTCCGGCATGGTCGCCGAGAACAGCATCGACTGCCGTTCGGCGGGGATCTGGCGCAGGATGCGCTCGATGTCCGGCAAAAAGCCCAGGTCGAGCATCTCGTCGGCCTCGTCGAGGACCAGTGCCGACAGGCCGCCCAGCTGCAGGTGGCCCTGCTGGCACAGGTCGAGCAGCCGGCCGGGGGTGCCCACCACGACGTCGGCGCCGGCACGCAGCGCGTCGATCTGCGGCTCGTAGGCGCGCCCGCCGTAGATGGACACCACGGCCAGCGCACGGCCACCCTCGGCGGTCAGATACTTGGCGGCCGTCGCCAGGTCGTCGGTCACCTGCAGGCAGAGCTCGCGGGTGGGCACCACGACCAGCGCCCGCGGGGCGCCGTTGAGCGGCCGAAGCGCGGCGCCGTCGGTGATGCGCTGCAGCAGCGGCACCCCGAACGCCAGGGTCTTGCCCATGCCGGTGCGGGCCTGGCCGATGACGTCGTCGCCGGCCAGTGCCATGGGCAGGGTCAGTTCTTGGATGGCGAAGGGGCGTTCGATCCCCTTTTCGGCCAGTGCGCGGACGATTTCGTCGCGAACGCCGAGTTTGGCAAAAGTCAGTTCAGTTGTGCTGTCAAGTGCGGTCATACGTGGGGGACAAGCCTTTCGGGGACGGTATCGGTGTTGTCGGTGTTTCTGTGTCGCGGTCACGCGCGCACGAGTTCCGACTCCGAATACGTCGCCGAGTCGCGGCCCTGTCACGGTCTGGGCCAGCTGTGCACGCACATTTCGCCGGTACTGGCAGATGAAGATTGAAGAATTCAGCCAATACCTGTGTCCATGATAGCTGGTCGAAAGCTGGCGCCCATTTCGTGCTAATCCCGCCGACTACAGTGTTGCCATGACCCCGCCCCTTTCCGGGCCCTCGCGCGCCGACCAGGTGGACGATCCGCCCGCTTCTCGGCTGTCGGCGGATCACCCGGGCGTCAACGAGTTGTTCGCCGTTTTGGCCTACGGCGAGGTCGCCGCGTTCTATCGGCTCACCGACGAGGCGCGGATGGCGCCCGACCTGCGCGGGCGGATCTCGATGGCCAGCATGGCCGCCGCCGAGATGCAGCACTACGAGCTGCTGCGCGACGCGCTGGAACGCCGCGGCGTGGACGTGGTGCCTGCGATGGCGAAGTACGTCTCGGCGCTGGAGAACTATCACCGGCTGACGATGCCCAGCACCTGGCTGGAAGCCCTGGTGAAGACCTATGTCGGCGACGCGCTGGCCGCCGACCTCTACCTCGAGATCGCCGACGGTCTGCCCGACGAGGTCGCCGACGTCGTGCGCGCGGCGCTGTCGGAGACCGGGCACTCGCAGTTCGTGGTCGCCGAGGTGCGCGCCGCGGTGACCGCCAGCGGCAAGCAGCGCAGCCGGCTGGCGCTGTGGTCTCGCCGCCTGTTCGGCGAGGCGATCACCCAGGCCCAATACGTGCTGGCCGAGCACGACGAGCTGGTCGACCTGGTGGTCTCGGGCCCCGGGGGCCTGGGTCAGCTCACCGCGTTCTTCGACCGGCTGCAGCAGACGCACGACCGGCGGATGCGCGAACTCGGCCTGAGCTGACCGGAGCCGCCTCAGCGGGTGCAGGTGGCCACGGGGCCGTTGTTGGCCGACATCACCACCGGCTGGCCGGCGGCATTGACCACCTCGCAATCGAGCTGGCCGTAGAAGCTCGTCGCCACCACCGACACCGTCTGAACGCCCGGATTCAACACGATCACCTTCGACCACGGCAGCGACACGTTGAACTCCGAGTGCGGGTAGCCCCGGGCGTCGGTGTAGACGACGTTCACCAGGTCCAGCAGCTGTTTCGTGCCGGTCACGCTGTAGACCACGGTGCGCGGGTTGAGCGCCACCGGCGGCGGCGCGGCCGTCGGCGTCGGCGCCGCGGTCGGCGTCTGGGCCGGCGCCGGGCTGAGCGTGACGCTGGGCGGCGGGGTCACCGTCGTCACCGTCTCGGGGGGCAACGGGGTCGGCGACGCGCTGGGCGGGGCCACCGGGGCCGTCGTCCTGGGCGCCGAGGACGTCAGCGGCGGTGGCACCGGGGCCCCGACGGTCGCCTTGGTCGAGGCGCTGTCGCCGCTGTTGATGATGACCGCGGTCGCGATGGCTCGCACGGCGACCACGACGCCGAGGATCGCGGCGGCGGGACGCCAGCGGGTGTCTCCCGGCCAGGCCAGATCGCCGTAGCCGTCCAGTACGTCGGTGTCGGCTCCGTCGTAGTCGTCGTCGGGGTAGTCCTCGATGGGGCCGGAGACTGGGCCGAGACGATCGGTGACCATGTGTCTGATGGTGCCGATGTTACCGATGTGAATATGCCGGTTTCGCCGGCGAGCGGCATGTTGGCCGAGCTGGGAGCGAATCGTTATGTTCGGGCGGGCCGGGTTTCGCTTACCGCGAACCGGGCCCCGGGGGGACATGCGGCGCCGGGCCGTCCACTAGCCTGCTGCTGACGCGTCTGCGAACTTCGAAGCCAATGGAAGGGGCCACCGTGGAGGTCAAGATCGGTATCACGGACAGTCCGCGGGAGCTGGTCTTGTCCAGTACGCAGACGCAAGCCGAAATCGAAGAGCTCGTCGCGTCCGCGCTGCGCGACGACTCGGGCCTGCTCACCCTCAACGACGAGCGGGGCCGCCGCTTCCTGGTGCAAAGCGCCAAGATCGCCTACGTCGAGATCGGTGTCGCCGACGCCCGCAGGGTCGGCTTCGGGATCGGGGCGGCCGAATCGGCCGCCAGGCACGCGAGCAAGGCCGCTAAGAGCGAGTAAGCGGGACGTGGGACAGCCCGCCCCAGGCGAACTGGACGGTGCCGTCGACGGCGTCCGCCTTGGAGATCGGGCGGTCGGAGTCCAGCCAGTACCTGGCGCAGTCGACACTGATGCCGACCAGTCCGACCGCGATCATGCGGGCCCGGTGCGGATCGAGGCCGGAATCGGCGCTGATCAGGTCGAACACGGCGTCGATGCAGGATTCGGTGGCCACCCGCACCTGCGCCGCCACCTCCGGCTCGGTGACATAGTCGTTCTCGAAGATCAGCCGGTAACCCTGGCTGTCGTGCTCGATGAAGTCGAAGAAGGCCTGCACCGCCGCGTGCAGCCGCCGTCGGTTGTCGGTGGTGGTGCTCAACGCCTGCTGCACGCCCGACACCAGGTTCTCGACGTGCCGCGCCAGCACCGCCAGGTAGAGCTCTAGCTTGCTCGAAAAGTGTTGATACAGAACGGGTTTGCTGACGCCGGCCCGGTCGGCGATCTCGTCCATGCCGGCCGCGTGGTAGCCGCGGTTGACGAAGACGTCGCTGGCCACGATCAGCAATTGGCCCCGGCGCTCGTCGCGCGGCAGGCGGTTGCCACGCCGATTGGCGGGCACCACGCCGTCGCCCGGTCGACCACGGTCGGCCGGCTTCATCGTGCGCCGGGCCGCCTTGGCGAGATCGCTCATCGAATCCTCATCTGATCGTTGGCAACTGGCCGTCGGCCCGCCGGGGCCAGCCGCACGCGGCTAGTCGCAACGACATTACTACCCGTAACGGCCCGGTGACTGCCATCGCCGTCGTCGGCGCTGGCAGGAGCGGTGTCGTGGGTCGCATTCGGGCGCGCCAAGGGTGGTCATGGTGCCGGGCTGTGCAATCCTGGGGAAATGACGTCCCAGCGGCCTGTGCGCGGCACCGGTCGAGTTCCGGTGCTGCGCGACGAGTGGCGAGAACCACTGCGGGCCCTGCGCGACCCGATCGCGCGGGACGCGGGACGGACCCGCGCCGACCGCGAGCGGCCGCGCCAATGGCGCAAGCAGACGTGGTTGGGACGGTTCGTCTCCACCTATGGCTGGCGCGCCTATGCGTTGCCCGCCTTGGTGGTGCTCACCGGGCTGGTGATCTATCAGACCGTCACCGGCACCGGCGCGCCGAAACCGACGGCGACGCAATCCATTCAGGGCACGCCCGACATCGGCGCGGTGGGCACGTCGATCATCGACGCACCGCCGCGCGGCCTGGCCGCCTTCGACGCGAACCTGCCGGCCGGCACCCTGCCCGACGGCGGTCCGTTCACCGAGGCGGGCGACAAGACCTGGCACATCGTGCCGGGCGTGACGCCGCAGATCGGCCAGGGCACCGCCAAGGTGTTCCGGTACACCGTCGAGGTCGAAAACGGCATCGACGCCACGATGTTCGGCGGCGACGAGGCCTTCGCCCAGATGGTCGATCAGACGCTCGGCAACCCCAAGGGCTGGACGCACAATCCGCAATTCGCCTTCGTGCGGATCGATAACGGCAAACCCGACTTCCGCATCTCGCTGGTGTCGCCGGTCACGGTGCGTGGCGGGTGCGGCTACGAGTTCCGGCTCGAGACGTCCTGCTACAACCCGGTTTACGGGCCCGGCCGGGAGGCGCGGGTTTTCATCAACGAGGCGCGCTGGGTGCGTGGGGCGGTCCCGTTCGAGGGCGACGTCGGGTCCTATCGGCAGTATGTGATCAACCACGAGGTCGGCCACGCCATCGGCTACGTCCGCCACGAGCCGTGTGAGCAGCAGGGCGGCCTGGCGCCGGTGATGATGCAGCAGACGTTCTCCACCTCGAACGACGACGCGGCCAAGTTCGACCCCGACGTCGTCAAGGCCGACGGCAAGACCTGCCGGTTCAACCCCTGGCCGTATCCCATCGCCTGACCCGGCAGGCCGGAGTGCGGCGAGACTGCGCTCAGAGCGTGGGTCAGCGCGCCAACCGCGATCGGTGCGCAGTCTCGACGCCCACGGGGCCCGCCCCGGGAAGCGGCGCCGGCGGTTTGCCGTTGCTCCGGGCAACTGCTGTGATGGATAGAGCGGACGAAAGCTACCGAGGAGATGTTCGGTGTCGACATCGCAGACGCCACTGCCGCCACTGGTCGAGCCCGCAGCCGGGCTGAGCCGCGATGAGGTGGCCCGCTACAGCCGCCATCTGATCATTCCCGAGCTCGGTGTCGAGGGTCAGAAGCGGCTGAAGAACGCGCGGGTGCTGGTGATCGGCGCGGGCGGGCTCGGCGCCCCCGCCCTGCTCTATCTGGCCGCGGCCGGCGTCGGCACCATCGGCATCGTCGACTTCGACGTCGTCGACGAGTCGAACCTGCAGCGCCAGATCATCCACGGGGTGGCCGACGTCGGGCGGCCGAAGTCGCGGTCGGCGCGCGACTCGATCGCCGCCATCAACCCGCTGGTCGACGTGCGGTTGCACGAGTTCCGGCTGGATTCGCACAACGCCGTCGAGCTGTTCGGGCAGTACGACCTGATCCTCGACGGCACCGACAACTTCGCCACCCGCTACCTGGTCAACGACGCCGCCGTGCTCGCCGGGAAGCCGTACGTGTGGGGCTCGATCTACCGGTTCGAGGGCCAGGTGTCGGTGTTCTGGGAGGACGCCCCCGACGGGCGGGGCCTGAATTACCGCGACCTCTACCCCGAGCCGCCGCCACCGGGGTCGGTGCCCTCCTGCGCCGAGGGTGGCGTGCTGGGCATCGTCTGCTCCTCCATCGCGTCGGTGATGGGCACCGAGGCGATCAAGCTGATCACCGGCATCGGCGAACCGCTGCTCGGCCGGCTGATGATCTACGACGCCCTTCAGATGAGCTACCGCACGATCATCGTCCGCAAGGACCCCGCCAGGCCGAGGATCACCGGGCTGATCGACTACGACGATTTCTGCGGCGCGGTGTCCTCCGAAGGCACCGCCGCCGCGGCCGATTCCACCATCACCCCGCGGGAGTTGCGCGAGCTGCTGGACTCGGGCAAGAAGCTCGCCCTGATCGACGTGCGCGAGCCGGTGGAGTGGAACATCAACCACATCGACGGCGCGCAGCTGATCCCGAAGTCGCTGCTCAGCTCCGGCGAGGGCCTGGCGCAGCTGCCCCACGACCGCACGGCGGTGCTGTACTGCAAGACCGGCGTGCGCTCGGCCGAGGCGCTGGCCGCGGTGAAGAAGGCCGGTTTCTCCGACGCGGTCCACCTGCAGGGCGGCATCGTGGCGTGGGCCGAGCAGATGCAGCCCGACATGGTCATGTACTGACCCGAGACCGCAGGTCGGCTCGTCTACGCTACCGGTGTGACAGTCGAGCCACCGCCGGAGCATGTGCTGGCGGCGTTCGGTTTGACCGGTGTGCAGCCCGTCCCGTTGGGCGCCAGTTGGGAAGGCGGCTGGCGATGCGGCGAAGTCGTGTTGTCGATCGTCGCCGACCATGCCCGCGCGGCCTGGTCGGCCCGGGTGCGCGAGACGCTGTTCGTCGACGGCGTCCGCCTGGCCCGGCCGGTCCGCTCCACCGACGGGCGCTACGTGGTGTCCGGGTGGCGGGCGGACACCTTCGTCGCCGGCACCCCGGAGCCCCGGCATGACGAAGTCGTCTCGGCGGCGGTGCGGCTGCACGAGGCGACCGGCAAACTGGAACGCCCCCGATTCCTGACCCAGGGCCCCACCGCGCCGTGGTCGGACGTCGACGTCTTCATCGCCGCCGACCGCGCGGCGTGGGAGGAGCGGCCGCTGGCCTCGGTCCCGCCGGGCGCCCGAACCGCCCCGCCGTCGGCGGACGCCGAACGATCCGTCGAGCTGATCAACCAGCTCGCCACCCTGCGCCGGCCGACCAAGAGCCCCAACCAGCTGGTCCACGGGGACCTTTACGGCACAGTGCTTTTCATCGGCACCGCGGCGCCGGGGATCACCGACATCACGCCGTACTGGCGCCCCGCGTCGTGGGCCGCGGGCGTCGTCGTGGTCGACGCGCTGTCCTGGGGCGAGGCCGACGACGGCCTGATCGAACGGTGGAACGCGCTGCCGGAGTGGCCGCAGATGTTGTTGCGCGCGTTGATGTTTCGTCTCGCTGTCCACGCGCTGCACCCGCGCTCGACGGCCGAGGCGTTTCCCGGCCTGGCGCGCACCGCGGCCCTGGTCCGGCTGGTGATTTAGCCTTAGTAACACGCTTGAGTGTGAACCCACGGCTTCGAGTGTGTGTGGGGGGCGGTAGATCCGCGAAATCTGCACCGTGGACTCACACTCAAAGCCGTGAGCGCACACCGGACTTCAGCGAAAAGTGTGCCCAGCGAGATCACCGGCGCGGCCTCCTAGCCCCCGGCGGGAACTCGTGGCGCACCTCATCCAGCGCGATCCTGCCGTCGACGGCGAGCACGCCCTCGGCGCGCAGCAACTCCAGCTGCCTGGAGGTCAGGTGCCGCGCCGGGCGTCCGGACGCCGTGATCACCCGGTGCCAGGGCAGGTCCGAGGAGTCGGTCCGCATGATCCATCCGACGATGCGCGGGCTGGAAAGCCCTGCGACAGAAGCGATGTCGCCGTAGGTGGCGACCCGGCCGGACGGAATCGCCGCGACCAGCGAACGCACCCGCTCCACCTGCTCGTCGGTCACCGGCGCCACGGTCAGCGGTCTTCCAGCAGCCCGCGGATCAGCGCCGCGGTTTCGGTGGGCTTGGCGTGGGGCACCATGTGGTTGCAGTCGAAATCCAGCAGCTCGAAATCGGAACCCAGCCGTTCCTGCAGCGAATCGATCAATCGATCGCTCACGTACGGCGGCGAGGTTCGCTTCGCCCGCACCAGGATCGTGGTCGTCCCGGCCGGCGGCAGCACGACGTCGCGGGCCAGTTCGCTCCAGTAGGACATCATCGCCGGCAGGCTGACCCGCCAGCCGTAGCGCCCGTTGGGCAGCTCGACGAGGTGCTCGTCGATCTCGGACGCCAGCAGCGCCGGGTCCACATCCGCCCAGGAGCCTGTCGCCTTTTCCATGCGGGCCTCCCTGGCGCCGGGGTAGTCGGGGGAGGAGAACATCCCGTCGGCGATGTCGCGCATCCACGCACCGTCCAACCCGACCGCCGGATCGAGCAGCAGCAGCGCCGCCACCCGGTCCGGGCGGGACGCTGCCAGGTGCAGCGCCAGGCCGCCACCGAACGAGTGGCCGACCACCAGCACCGGTGCGGCGGCATCGTCGAGCAGCGCGGACAGCGCCGAGACGTTGGCGTCGATGGTCCACGGCGCCGCCCACGCCGAGCGACCGTGGCCCAGCAGATCGGGCGCGGCGACGGCGGTCTCGGGCACGTGGCCGGCCAGATGCCGCCAGCGTCCCCCGTAACCGGTCAGCCCGTGCAGGGCCAGCACCCGCATCGGGCCCGGCGGGCCGTAGCGGTGTACGTGCAGGTCGGCGCTCACCCGTTGCCGTCGTCCCAGTCGTCGTCGGTGGGGACGATGAAAGCCTGCTCGATCACGTCGGCTTCGTTGGCATCCCGATCGGTGGCGTCGTCCAGGTACGCGGTGTCCAGGCCCGCCTCCTGACCGTCCCAGTCGGAGTCGACAATCTGCCGCTGTTCTGCGGCGTCGGCTTCAGGCACTGCGTCATCGGGGCCGATACCCATCCAATCCCTCCTCACCTGCCGGGGTTTCCGGCGTCTCGGTCCAGTATCCGGATCTTGTCGTACCCCCGTGATTGCATGCAGCCATGTCATACACCTGGGACGACGGGGCGCGTGCCGTGCTGGCGCCCGGTCTGCGCGGGCGGGTGCGTGTCCTGGGCGGGCCCGGCACCGGGAAGAGCAGCCTGCTGGTCGACGCGGCGGTCGCCCGGATCGGCGTCGGGGTCGAACCGGAATCGGTTCTGCTGCTTACCGGTTCCGGTCGGATCGGGGTCCGGGCCCGCAGCGCGTTGACGAGGGCGCTGCTGCGGTCGCGGTCCACCGGTCCCGGCCGCGCGGCGGTGCGCGAGCCGCTGGTGCGCACCGTGCACGGCTATGCGTACGCGGTGTTGCGGCGGGCAGCCGAGCGGGCCGGCGATGCGCCCCCGCGGCTGGTCACCAGCGCCGAACAGGACGCCATCATCCGGGAACTGCTGGCCGGTGACCTCGAGGACGGGACGCGCTCGGCCAGCGGGTGGCCGGCCCACCTGCGGCCCGCGCTGGCCACCGCCGGTTTCGCCACCGAGGTGCGAAACCTGTTGGCGCGCTGCGCGGAACGCGGCGTGGATCCGCAGGAACTGGAGCGGCTGGGCCGTCGGTGCGGGCGTCCGGAATGGACCGCGGCCGGCCGGTTCGCGCGCCAGTACGAGCAGGTGATGTTGCTGCGGGCGGCGGTCGGGACGGCGGCCCCGCAGGCGACGACGCCGGCGCTGGGTGCCGCCGAATTGGTGGGCGCCGCGCTGGAGGCCTTCGCGGTTGACCCGAAGCTGCTGGCGGCCGAACGCGCCCGGGTCCGCGTCCTGCTGATCGACGACGCCCAGCAACTCGACCCGCAGGCCGCCGGCCTGGTTCGGGCGCTGGCGGCGGGCACCGAGACGACGCTGATCGCCGGCGACCCCAACCAGGCCGTGTTCGGCTTCCGCGGCGGCGAGGGGTCCGGGCTGTTGGCCGACGATTCACCGTCGGTGACGCTGACGGTGTCGCATCGCTGCGCGCCGGCCGTGGCGCGCGCGGTCAGCGGCGTGGCGGGCCGGTTGCCGGGCGGCAGCGCGGGCAGACGCATCGACGGCACCGGGCCCGAGGAGGGATCCGTCGCGGTGCGCCTGGCGGCCTCGGCGCACGCCGAGGCGGCAATGATCGCCGACGCGTTGCGGCGCGCCCACCTGGTCGACGGCGTGCCGTGGTCGCAGATGGCCGTCATCGTCCGGTCGGTGCCGCGCGCCGGAGCGCGCTTGCCGCGCGCGCTCGCGGCCGCCGGCGTCCCGATCGCCGCGCCTTCATCGAGCGGGTCGTTGTCCGACGAGCCCGCGGCCCGGGCGCTGCTCACCGTGCTGGCGGCCACCGCCGGCGGGCTCGACGGCGACCTGGCCCTGGCGCTGCTGACCGGCCCCATCGGCCGCGTCGATCCGGTGTCGCTGCGGCAGCTACGCCGAACGCTGCAGCGCGCCAACCCCGATCGCGCGCCGGGCGATTTCGGCGGCCTGCTCGTCGAGGCCCTGCACGCCGACGCGCCGCTCCCCGGGCCGCAGTCCCGCGCGCTGCGGCGGGTGCGGGCGGTGCTGGACGCGGCCGCGCGCTGCGATCGCGACGGCCAGGATCCGCGCTACACCCTGTGGGCCGCCTGGCAGCGGTCCGGTCTGCAGCGCCGCTGGCTGTCGGCCGCCGAGCGCGGCGGCCCCGCCGGTGCCCAGGCCGCCAAGGACCTGGAGGCGGTGACCGCCCTGTTCGACATCACCGATCACTACGTGGCCCGCACCCCGGGCGCGTCGCTGCGCGGGCTCGTCGAGCACGTCGCGGCGCTGCAAGTGCCCGGCGCCAACACCGAGCCCGACTGCCGGGCCGAGCAGGTCAGGGTGCTCAGCGCGCACGCCGCGCTGGGACACGAATGGGACTTCGTGGTCATCGCCGGCCTGCAGGATGGATTGTGGCCCAACACCGTTCCGCGCGGTGGCGTGCTGCACACCCAGCGGCTGCTCGACGCTCTCGACGGTGTCAGCGGGGACGCCTCGGTGCGGGCGCCGCTGCTGGCCGAGGAGCGCAGGCTGCTGGTGGCCGCACTGGGCCGGGCGCGGCGCCGGTTGCTGGTGACGGCGGTGGACGGCGACGCGGGCGGGGCCGATGCGGAGGCCGCGCTGCCCTCGGCGTTCTTCTCCGAAATCGCGCAATGGGCCGACTGCGGCGATCCCGTTGCGGCGCAACCGGTCTCGGCACCGCGGGTGCTGTCCACGGCCGCCGTGGTGGGCCGGCTGCGCAGTGTCGTGTGTGCGCCCGCCGGCGCGGTCGACGATGCGGTCCGCCGTTGCGCCGCAACGCAATTGGCGCGGCTAGCCCAGGCCGGTGTCCCGGGTGCCGACCCGGCCGGCTGGCATGGCCTGCTGCCGGTCAGCACCGGTGCACCGCTGCGGGCGAGCGGCGAGCCCGTCACGCTGACCCCGTCGACCCTGCAGACGCTCAACGACTGCCCGCTGCGCTGGCTGGCCGAACGGCACGGGGGGAGCAGCCCACGGGAGCTGCGCTCCACCCTCGGCTCGGTGCTGCACGCGCTGATCGCCCAACCCGGCAAGACCGAATCCGAACTGCTGGCCGAGCTGGACCGCGCCTGGAGGCATCTGCCCTTCGAGGCGCGGTGGCACTCGGCCAACGAGCTGGCCCGGCATCGCGCGATGGTTCGAGCGTTCCTCGAGTGGCGGGCGCAGACCCGGGGCGAGCTCACCGAGGTCGGCGTCGAGGTGGGCGTCGACGGAACGCTCGGCACACCCCGCGAAGACGGCGGCGAGATCCGGCTGCGCGGGCGGGTCGACCGGCTGGAGCGCGACGCGGCCGGCCGGCTCGTCATCGTCGACGTCAAGACCGGCAAGACACCGGTCAGCAAGGACGATGCCCAGCAACACGCGCAGCTGGCGGCGTACCAGCTGGCGGTCGCCGAGGGCTTGATCGCCGGCGGCGACGAGCCCGGCGGGGCGCGGCTGGTGTACGTGGGCAAGGCGGGCGCCGGCGGTGCCATCGTGCGCGAGCAGGACCCGCTGACGGCGGCCGCCCGGGACGAATGGCGCGACCTGGTGCGCCACGCCGCCGACGCGACGGCCGGGCCGCAGTTCGTCGCCCGGCGCAATGACGGTTGCGCGCACTGCCCGATCCGGCCGTGCTGTCCCGCCCACGCCGACGGGACCACGCCGTGAACCCGCGCTACAGCCCCGCCGAATTGGCCTGCGCGCTCGGGCTTTTCCCGCCCACCGACGAACAGGCCGCCGTCATCGCGGCGCCACCGGGCCCGCTGGTCGTCATCGCCGGGGCCGGCGCCGGCAAGACCGAGACGATGGCCGCGCGGGTGGTGTGGCTCATCGCCAACGGCCACGCCGAGCCCGGCCAGGTGCTCGGGCTGACGTTCACCCGCAAGGCGGCCGGCCAGCTGCTGCGCCGCGTGCGCTCCCGGCTGGCCCGCCTGGCCGGCATCGGCCTGGGCGGCGCCGCCGCGGTCGAACCCGACGGCGCCCCCGCGGTCAGCACCTATCACGCCTTCGCGGGCGCGCTGTTGCGCGACCACGGCCTGCTGCTGCCCGTCGAGCCGGACACCCGGCTGCTCGGCGAAACCGAGCTGTGGCAGCTGGCCTTCGACGTGGTCAACGGATATGGCGGCGAGCTGCGCACCGACAAGACGCCGGCCGCGGTCACCTCGATGGTGCTGCGGCTGTGGGGCCAGCTGGCCGAGCACCTGGTGGACACCGGCCAGCTCCGCGATACCCACGTCGAGCTGGAACGGCTGATTCACGCCCTGCCGGCCGGTCCCTATCAGCGCGACCGCGGGCCCAGCCAGTGGCTGCTGCGCCTGCTGGCGGCCCAGACCGAGCGCGCCGAGTTGGTGCCGCTGCTCGACGCGCTGGGCGACCGGTTGCGCGCCACGAAGGCGATGGACTTCGGCATGCAGATGGCCTACGCCGCCCGGCTGGCGGTGGGCTTCCCCCGGGTGGGCGAGGAGCTGCGGAACCGCTACCGGGTGGTGCTGCTCGACGAGTACCAGGACACCGGGCACGCCCAGCGCATCGCGCTGTCGGCGCTGTTCGGCGGCGGGGTCGACGACGGGCTCGCGCTCACGGCCGTCGGGGATCCGATCCAGTCGATCTACGGCTGGCGCGGCGCCTCGGCGACGAACCTGCCGCGGTTCACCACCGACTTCCCCCGCGCCGACGGCACGCCCGCGCCGGTGCTGGAGCTGCGGACCAGCTGGCGCAACCCGCCCAGCGCCCTGCGGGTGGCCAACGCCGTGTCGGCGGAGGCGCGGCGGCGGTCGGTCGCGGTGCGCGCCTTGCGCTCCCGCCCGGACGCCCCGCCGGGCGCCGTCCGCTGCGCGTTGCTCGCCGACGTTCGGGCCGAACGCGAGTGGATCGCCGACCAGCTGCAGGGGCACTACCGCCGGGCCCGAGCCGACGGCGTCGCCCCGCCGACCGCCGCGGTGCTGGTACGCCGCAACGCCGACGCCGCACCCATCGCCGACGCGCTGCGCGCGCGGGGAGTCCCGGTCGAGGTGGTGGGTTTGGCGGGGCTGCTGTCGGTCCCCGAGGTCGCCGAGGTCGTGGCCATGCTGCGGCTGGTGGCCGACCCGACCGCCGGCGCGGCGGCGATGCGCGTGCTGACGGGCCCACGCTGGCGGCTCGGGGGACGGGATATCGCCGCGCTGTGGCAACGTGCGCTGGACCTGGCCGGGGGACGGACGGGCGCGGCGCCGTCGCCCGAGTCGATCGCGCTGGCCGCCGGCCCCGACTCCGACGGTGCGTGCCTGGCGGACGCGATCAGCGACCCCGGTCCGGCCGCCGCGTATTCGGCGGCGGGGTATCGACGCATCACGGCGCTGGCCGCCGAACTGTGCGCGCTGCGCGGGCATCTCGGCCATTCGCTGCCCAACCTGGTCGCCGAGGTGCGCCGCGTGCTGGGTGTCGACTGCGAGGTGCGCGCGGCGGCCGCCGTGGGGCAGCCGTGGACCGGGGCCGAACACCTCGACGCCTTCGCCGACGTCGTCGCGGGTTACGCCGAACGCACGATGGACGCCTCAGCGGTGGCATCGGTCGCCGGCCTGCTGGCCTACCTGGATGTCGCCGAGGCGGTGGAGAACGGCTTGCCGCCGGCCCCGCCGGCGGTGGCGCAAGACCGGGTCCAGGTGCTCACGGTGCACTCGGCGAAGGGCCTGGAGTGGCAGGTGGTCGCGGTGGCGCACCTGTCGGGCGGGGTCTTTCCGTCGACCGCGTCGCGCAGCACGTGGCTCACCGACGCCGGCGAGCTGCCGCCGCTGCTGCGCGGCGACCGTGCCTCGGCCGGCTCGCTGGGCATCCCGGTGCTGGACGTCTCCGACGTCACCAACCGGAAGCAGCTGTCCGACAAGGTCTTCGAGCATCGGCGCCAGCTCGAGCAGCGCCGTGTCGACGAGGAGCGCCGGCTGCTGTACGTGGCCATCACCCGCGCCGAGGACACCCTGCTGGTGTCCGGCCATCAGTGGGGATCCACGGGCGTCAAACCCCGGGGCCCGTCGGAATTCCTGTGCGAGCTCAAGGACGTCATCGACGGTTCGGCCGCCGACGGGGACCCCTGCGGCGTGGTGGAACAGTGGGCGCCCGCGCCCGCCGAGGGCGAGCGCAACCCCTTGCGCGACAACGTCATCGAGGCGACGTGGCCGACCGACCCGTTGGCCACGCGCCGCGGCGACGTCGAGGGCGGGGCGGCGCTGGTGGTCCGGGCCATGTCCGCCGACTTCGGCGAGTCCGTCGCCGACGCCGAGGGTCCCCCGCAAGCGGGAGGTGCCCCCAGGGACCCCGACGTCGATGCGTTACTGGCCGAGCGGGTGCGCTCGGAGCGCCGGCGCGCCCGCGCCCTGCCCAGTCAGGTGTCGGTCAGCGGGCTGGTCGACCTGGCGCGCGACCCGGCGGCCGCGGCGCAGCGGCTGGTGTACCGGCTGCCGACGCGCCCGGACCCCCACGCCTCCCTCGGCACGGCCTTCCACGCGTGGGTCCAGCGGTTCTACGGCGCGGACTCGCTGTTCGATCTCGGCGACCTGCCGGGCGCGGCGGATTCCGACCTCGGCGACACCTCGGAATTGACCGCGCTGCAGGCGACGTTCGCCGGATCGCGCTGGGCGTCGCGCACCCCGGTGGCCGTCGAGGTGCCGTTCGACATGCCGATCGGCGACACCGTCGTCCGCGGCCGCATCGACGCCGTGTTCGCCGACCCCGACGGTGGCGCCACCGTCGTGGACTGGAAGACCGGTGAGCCGCCGCGCGGGGCGGAAGCCCTGCGCCAGGCCGCCGTCCAGCTCGCCGTCTACCGGTTGGCCTGGTCCGCGCTGTCCGGGGTTCCGGAGTCGTTGGTGCGCACCGCCTTCTATTACGTACGCACCGGCGTCACGGTCACGCCCGATGAACTGCCCGAACCCGCCGAGCTGGCCGCGTTGCTCACCGGGCCGCCCGGCGGCGGCGCCGTCGCGGTGTGAGGTGCGCCGCTCGCGTCATGGGCCGCGCGCCACCGTGGTTACATAGGAGTCGTGCGTGTCTCGTGCGCTGGGTTCCGGCCGATGATGGAGCGCCGTGGGCAACGGTAGGGCCCGCAAATTGAGCGGTCTGGACGAGACACTGACCGCCCAGCCCGGTCATCAGCTGGTCGGCGTTCTGCGCATCCCCGAGAACCACGCCGGCCCCACCCGCGTCATCGCGCGCCGGGTCGCGATCGCGTTGCTGGTGCTGTTCGGCGCCGCCGTCATCGTCTACCTGGACGCCGGCGGCTACCGCGACCTGCGCGGCCAGCCGCTGACCTTCCTCGATTGCCTGTATTTCTCCGCGGTGTCGCTGTCGACGACGGGCTACGGCGACATCACCCCGTACACCGAAACGGCGCGGCTGGTTCACACCGTGATCTTCACGCCGCTGCGGATCGCGTTCCTGGCCGTGTTGGTCGGCACGACGCTCGAGGTGCTGTCGGAGCGGTCGCGGCAGGGGTGGAAGATCCAGCGTTGGAGGAGCAAAGTGCGCAACCACACCATCGTGATCGGCTACGGCACCAAGGGCAAAACGGCGGTCGCGGCCATCCTCGGCGACGAGGAGGCTCAGGGTGAGATCGTCGTCGTCGACACCGACGCGATCGCGCTCGAACACGCCGCCTCGGCCGGCCTGGTCACCGTCCGCGGCGACGCCACCAAGTCCGATGTGCTGCGGCTGGCGGGGGCGCAACACGCGGCGTCGATCGTCGTCGCCACCAGCCGCGACGACACCGCCGTGCTGGTCACGCTGACGGCGCGGGAGATCGCGCCGAAAGCCAAGATCGTGGCGTCGATCCGCGAGGCCGAGAACCAGCACCTGCTGGGGCAGTCCGGCGCCGACTCGGTGGTGGTCTCCTCCGAAACCGCCGGCCGGCTGCTCGGGCTTGCGACCACCACGCCGAGCGTCGTGGAGATGATCGAGGACCTGCTGACCCCCGACGCCGGCCTGGCGATCGCCGAACGAGAGGTCGAGCAGACCGAAATAGGGGGATCGCCAAGGCATTTGCGCGACATCGTGCTGGGCGTGGTGCGCGACGGCCACCTGTTGCGCATCGGCGCCCCCGAGGTGGACGCAATCGAGGCCAGCGACCGGCTGCTCTACATCCGCAACGCGGGGCACTGATGGCGATCGCGAGCGCGGCGGAGCCGGGCGAGGCGGGTCGCCGTCAATCGGATCCGGTGGCGATTGGGGAGTTTCGCCTGCGCGAGGTTCCGGTGCTGTCGCGCGTCGGCGCCGACCGCGCCGATCAGCTGCGCACCGACGTCGAGGCGGCGACCGCGGGCTGGCCGGACGCCGCGCTGTTGCGGGTGGATTCGCGCAACCAGGTGTTGGTCGCCGACGGCCGGGTGGTGCTCGGTAACGCGGCCACACTGGCCGACAAGCCGCCGCCGGAGGCGGTGTTCCTGGGCTGCATCGAAGGCGGCCGCCACGTCTGGGCGATCCGCGGCCCGCTGGAGGCGCCCGAGGATCCCGATGTGCAGGCCGAGGTGGTGAACCTGCGCAGCCTCGGCCGGATCTTCGACGACACCAGCAGCCAACTGGTGTCGTCGGCCCTCGCGCTGCTGAATTGGCATGACAGCGCGCGATTCAGCGCGACGGACGGCTCACCGACCAGACCTGCCCGTGGTGGCTGGTCGCGGGTCAACCCGGTCACGGGTCACGAGGAGTTCCCTCGCATCGACCCGGCGGTGATCTGCCTGGTGCACGACGGCGGCGACCGCGCGGTCCTGGCCCGCCAGGCGGTGTGGCCGGAGCGGATGTTCTCCCTGCTGGCCGGGTTCGTGGAGGCCGGCGAGTCCTTCGAGGTGTGCGTCGCCCGCGAGATCCGCGAGGAAATCGGCCTGACGGTGCGCGACGTGCGCTACCTGGGCAGTCAGCCCTGGCCGTTCCCGCGCTCGCTGATGGTCGGCTTCCACGCGGTGGCCGACCCGGACGAGGGGTTCTCGTTCAACGACGGTGAGATCGCCGAGGCGAGCTGGTTCACCCGCGACGAGGTGCGGGCGGCGCTGGACGCCGGCGACTGGAGCAGCGCGTCGAACTCCGAGGGGTCCAAACTGCTGTTGCCCGGCTCGATTTCGATCGCGCGGGTCATCATCGAATCCTGGGCCGCGCTCGACTGAGGCGCCCTAGCCCACTTCGGCGAGCTTCGCCTTGACCTGGGCCGCGCTCGGGTTGGTCAGCGTGGACCCGTCGGCGAACCTCACCGTCGGGACCGTCCGGTTGCCGCCGTTGACCGAGCCGACGAACTCCGCCGCGGCCCGGTCCTCCTCGATGTCGACCTCGTCGTAGGAGATCCCGTCGGACTTGAGCGCCGTCTTGAGCCGATGGCAGTAGCCGCACCAGGACGTCGTGTACATCGTGAGAGCGTTGGCCATAGCCCGCTCAACGTACCGCGGCGACGCGGAATTCCGCGGCGACCCGATTCACGCACGGCGCCACGGCGTGTTTGTCGGCCACTCCTGCTTTCATGGAAGCCAAGATGAAGCCCATGCCGCTGCTCGCCGACGCGCTGACCGCCGAGCTCGACGACGAGCAACGCGAGGCCGTGCTGGCGCCCCGGGGCCCGGTCTGCGTGCTGGCGGGCGCCGGGACGGGCAAGACCCGCACCATCACGCACCGGATCGCCCAGCTGGTCGCCGGCGGGCACGTGGCGGCGGGGCAGGTCCTGGCGGTCACCTTCACCCAGCGTGCCGCGGGGGAGATGCGGTCGCGGTTGCGCGCGCTCGCCCAGAGCGGGCACCCGGGTTCGGGTGCCGTGCAGGCCCTGACCTTCCACGCGGCCGCGCACCGCCAGCTGCGCTACTTCTGGCCGCGGGTGGTCGGCGACACCGGCTGGCAGCTGCTCGACAGCAAGTTCCCCGTCGTGGCCAGGGCCGCCGGCCGCAGCCGGCTCAACGTCAGCACCGACGACGTCCGCGACCTGGCCGGGGAGATCGAGTGGGCCAAGGCGTCGCTCATCGGCCCCGAGGAGTACGCGTCGGCGGTGGCCGACGCCGCCCGCGACGTCCCGATGGACGCCAAGCAGATCGCGGCCGTCTACTCCGCCTACGAGGCCCTCAAGGTGCGCGACGAGTCGATGGCGCTGCTCGACTTCGACGACCTGCTGCTGCACACCGCGGCCGCGATCGAGAACGACGCCGCCGTCGCCGAGGAGTTCCGCGACCGCTATCGCTGCTTCGTCGTCGACGAGTACCAGGACGTCACCCCGCTGCAGCAGCGCGTGCTCGCCGCCTGGCTCGGCGACCGCGACGACCTCACCGTCGTCGGCGACGCCAACCAGACCATCTACTCGTTCACCGGCGCCACGCCCCGGTTCCTGCTCGACTTCTCGCGTCGGTTCCCGGACGCCACGGTGGTGCGCCTGGAACGCGACTACCGCTCCACCCCGCAGGTCGTCTCCCTGGCCAATCAGGTGATCGCCGCGGCCCGCGGCCGCGTCGCCGGGAGCAAGCTGCAGCTGTCCGGGCAGCGCGCGCCGGGCCCGGCACCGTCGTTTCACGAGCACCCCGACGAAACCGCCGAGGCCGCCGCGGTCGCCAAGTCGATCGGCCGGCTGATCGAAGCCGGGACGCCGCCCGCCGAGATCGCGGTGCTGTACCGGGTCAACGCGCAATCCGAGGTCTACGAGGAGGCCCTGACCGAGGCGGGCATCACCTACCAGATCCGCGGCGGGGAGGGGTTTTTCAACCGGCAGGAGATCAAGCAGGCGCTGTTGGCGCTGCAGCGTGCGGCCGACCGGGGCGAAGAGGGCCCGCTCCCCGAGGTCGTCCGCGCGGTGCTGGAGCCGCTGGGCCTGACGGCCGAGGAACCGACCGGAACCCGGGCCCGGGATCGCTGGGAGGCGCTGTCCGGGCTGGCCGAGCTGGTCGACGACGAAGTGGCGCAGCGCCCGCAGCTCGACCTGGCCGGGCTGGTGGCCGAGCTGCGCCTGCGCGCCGACGCGCGCCACCCGCCGGTGGTCCAGGGCGTCACGCTGGCCTCGCTGCACGCGGCCAAGGGGCTCGAGTGGGACGCGGTGTTCCTGGTCGGATTGGCCGACGGCACGCTGCCCATCTCGCACGCGCTGGCGCACGGACCCGAAAGCGAGGCCGTCGAGGAGGAGCGCCGGCTGCTCTACGTCGGAATCACCAGGGCGCGAGTCCATTTGGCGCTGAGCTGGGCGCTGGCCCGCAGCCCGGGCGGGCGGCAGAGCCGCAAGCCGTCGCGGTTCCTCAACGGGATCGCCCCGCAGGCGCGCGCCGACGCCGCCCCGGCCAGGTCCCGTCGCAACAAGGGCACCGCGACGCGCTGCCGGATCTGCAACAACAACCTGACCACCCCGGCGGCCATCATGCTGCGGCGGTGTGAGACGTGCGCGGCCGACATCGACGAGGACTTGTTGTTGAGGCTCAAGGCCTGGCGGATGGACGTCGCCAAGGAACAGAAGGTGCCGGCCTACGTCGTCTTCACCGACAACACCCTGATCGCGATCGCCGAGCTGCTGCCCGCCGACGAAGCGGCCCTGATCGCGATCCCGGGCATCGGCTCGCGCAAGCTCGAACAGTACGGACCCGACGTGCTGGAGCTGGTCCGGGCGGCCCGCTGAGGGCGATTGCGCAGGTCAGAAATTCGGTTGTGCGGCCCGGCGGCTACCCTTTACCCTCGAAACCGCACACCGCTGCCGGCTGAGAGGAGGCTCGCCACGATGATCACGAACGCGTTCGGCGTAGGCGTGGCCTCCGCGGTGCCGGCTGAAGGTCTGCCCGAGGCCGCCTCCCATGCTGCCCATGCCGCCGCCAAGGCGGCAGCGGTGAAGCACCGCGTCGCCGCCGCGACCGACGCGTCCGTGGATTGGGGCCCCACCTAACCAGCCCCCTTTGATGGCCACGGACCCGAAGTCAGCAGGATCCGTGGCCATTGTTTTCGGGTCGAAAACCCGCCCTGGTCCGGATCACCACGAAGGACAACCATCCGACCAGGAAGCAGGTGAGCAGGACATGTCGGCATTGCCAGTCCGAAGACCGACGCTGCCGGAATTGCCTTGTCACGTCGACCATCCCGACCTGTGGTTCGCCGAGGCCCCGGCCGACCTCGAGCGCGCCAAGACGCTGTGCGCGCCCTGCCCGGTGCGCCGCCAGTGCCTGACCGCGGCGCTGGAACGGGCGGAACCCTGGGGTGTGTGGGGCGGCGAGATCTTCGAGCGCGGCGCGATCGTGAGCCGCAAACGCCCGCGCGGACGGCCCCGCAAAGACGCCGTCGCGGCCTAGAACGCAGGAGCGGCCTAGACCGCCGCGGTGTCGGGCTCGGCGAAACCGGGGATCAGTTCCTCCGACAGCGCCTTGATCGGCACGTGCGCGTCCAGCTGGCACAGGATGGCGGCGACCGAGGCGATGACCCGCATCGGTATCGCCAGCTTGGGCGGCAGGTCCATCTGCCGGGCCGTCTTGATCTGCGACACCGACCGGTCGATCTGCACCACGGTCATCTTCTGCAGCCACTTGCGGGTGTAGTGGAAGACGTCGACTTGGATGGGCTCGACGTACTGGCGCAGCATCTCGTCGATGTCGCGCACCGAGACCTGCTGGCCCTTCTGGATGAAGCCGACCTTCTCCATCGTCGGCAACAGCAGGTCGTAGTTCTTGTCGCGGGCCAACCGGATCGTCATCCCGAGCTCGACGGGATAGCCACCGGGCAGGGGCGCGACGGCGCCGAAGTCGATGACGCCCATCCGGCCGTCGGGCATCAGCATGAAGTTCCCCGGGTGGGCGTCGCCGTGCAGCATCTCCAGCCGGCGCGGGGCGTCGAAGGTGAGCTCGAGCAGGCGGGTGCCGATCAGGTCGCGCTGCTCGCGGGTTCCGTTGCGGATGATCTCCGCCATGTGGATCCCCTCGATCCACTCCTGGACCACGACCTTGGGCGAGCTGGCCACGACGTGCGGCACCAGGAAGTGCGGGCTGTCCTGATACGCCTTGGCGAACCGGCGCTGGTTGTCGGCCTCGAGCCGGTAGTCGAGTTCCATCTCGGTGCGCTCGACCAACTCGTCGACCACGCCCTGGACGTCGGCGCCCGGCGAAAGCTGCTTGAGCACGCCGACCATCCGCTGCATCGTCTTCAGGTCGGCGCGCAGCGCCTCGTCGGCGCCGGGGTACTGGATCTTCACGGCCACCTCGCGGCCGTCGGACCACACCGCCTTGTGTACCTGGCCGATGCTGGCCGACGCCACCGGGGTGTCGTCGAACGAACTGAACCGGTCCCGCCACTTGGTGCCGAGCTGCGCGTCGAGCACCCGGTGCACCTTCGCGGCGGGCAGCGGCGGCGCGTCCTTCTGCAGCTTGGTCAGCGCCTCGCGGTAGGGCTCGCCGTACTCCTCGGGGATGGCGGCCTCCATCACCGACAGGGCCTGGCCGACCTTCATCGCCCCGCCCTTGAGCTCACCCAGCACCGTGAACAGCTGGTTGGCGGCCTTCTCCAGCATCTCCGCCTGGACTTCGTCCTTCGACTTGCCCGTCAACCGCTTGCCGAAGCCGAGCGCCGCCCGGCCGGCGAAGCCGACGGGGATGCTGGCCAGCTTCGCGTTGCGCGCCGCGCGTCCGCGTTTGATGTCTGACACACATCCATCATCCACGACGGTCAGCGCGCGGGACCGGTGATCCGGACCATAGGTTGTCTTTGCACTTGGGAGACATAGGAGAAAAGACAGCAGAGGAGGCAAAGCCATGGCAGCAAAGCAAGCGCAGCACGACGCCGCCGACGCCTTGTTCAGGGCGATCATCGAAACCCTGGACAAGAACCGCAAGGACGGCACCCTCACCGCGGAGATCCTGGAGGAATTCGCCAGGGCCTACGCCGCGGTGTCGACGTGCGTTCCGGAACAGGGACGGCTCGGCTAGCACGAGCACAGCGGGTGCCTGGTCCATTGCCGCGCGACGATCGACCCGGCGTCGAGGTCGAACTCCAGCGTGGCGTTCAGGGCCGGCGGCGGCGCGGGATCGGGCACCGCCTGCTGCCCGCGCACCGCCGCGATCACGCGGTTCACCTGGCTGAGTGCCAGCGCCGCCGTCGCGAGCAGGGTGGCCCGGTCGGCCACCCCGACGGTGTCGCGCAGCTGGGCGGCGATGGCCGGCCACGAGGCGTCGCGGTCGCTGCGGTGCAGGTCGGCGCAGCCCAGGCAGCTGGTCTTGCCGGGAATGACGAGCGGGCCCACCAGGCCGGTGCCGTCTCGCACCCGCACCGGAAGGTGCGGGACGCCCCGGCTGTGCAGGTCGCGCACCATGCGCGGGTCGGCGACCAGGAAGTCCGACAGCACCACGAGGTCGACGGCCGCGGGTGACACGGCCGCGTGCGGCTGGCTGCTGTGCGCGATGCGCGCCCCCGAGCAGCGCAGCGCGTCGGCGAGCAGCTCGGACAGCGGCCCGCGGCCGTGGATGCGGATGGACGGCGACCGGCCGGGGGACTTCGCGGATTCGGTCGCCACACCCGCCGCGACCAGCTGGGCCACCATGTCGTTCAGCCCGTCGGCGGCCCGCAGGCCGCGCTCGGCGGCCCGTCGGCGCAACTCCGAGAGCGGCGTCGGCGATCGCATGGACCGCAGCAAGCCGGCCAGGTCCGCCGCGGTCAGCTCACCCGGTGGACGCACCAGCACGGCGCGGCGCGGATCCCAGCCGACCTGCACGGCACCATCGGGCCGCAGCAGCACCGGCATGGCGGGGTTCAGCGCGTACATCGACAGCGTGGCGGCCGACATGGGGTCAGACTGTGCCACGCCGGCGGCAACCGCCGTCCTCAGCTATCCACAGGCCCGCGCTTGGGCGGAAGGCATTTAACGGCAACCCAATGCGGCCTAGAATTTCTTTCTGTTCTGACGGTGGAGGACCGCCGGGCTAGTGACAACCAGGGGCTAGCTATAGGTGGACTGACATGTCGTCTGTGATCGCGGCGCCGGAGCTAATGATATCGGCGGCAACGGATTTGGCGACCATCGGCACGAACGTCGGCGCGGCCCGGACGGTGGCGGCGGCCCAGACCACGAGGCTGCTGGCCGGCGCCGGCGATGAGGTGTCGGTGGCCATCGCGGCGGTGTTCTCCGCCCATGGGGAGGGCTTTCAGGCGCTCGGCGCGCAGGCGGCGGCGTTTCACGATCAGTTTGTGCTGGCGCTGAGCGCGGGGGCGGGCTCCTACGCCGACGCGGAAGCCGCCAATGTTGCGGCGTTTGCGGCCAATCCGGCGCAAGCGGTCGTGCAGGATGTGCTCGGCCTGATCAATGCGCCCTTCCTGGCGCTGACCGGGCGCCCGTTGATCGGCAACGGTGCCAACGGCGCGCCGTTGAGCGGGGCAAACGGCGCACCCGGCGGGTGGCTGATCGGCGACGGCGGCAACGGCGGGTCAGGCGGGTCTGGGTTCGCTCCAGGTACCGGCCCCGGCGGCCCCGGCGGCAACGGCGGGGCCGGCGGGCTGCTTTGGGGCAACGGCGGCGCCGGCGGCCCCGGCGGCCACGGCGTTGGGGACCTCGGCGGCGTTGGCGGTCACGGCGGGCGCGCAGGGCTGATCGGCGTCGGCGGAGCCGGGGGCACCGGCACGGGCGGCAACAACGGCGGGAACGGCGGGGCCGGCGGGCTGCTGTGGGGCATCGGCGGTGCCGGGGGCACCGGCTCCGAGACAGAGTCGGCCATGACCGGGGCCGGTGGCGCCGGCGGGCCTGCCGGGCTGTTCGGCCACGGCGGTGCCGGTGGCGCCGGCGGGTTCGGCCAGGTCGGTGGCGGTGGTGGCACCGGCACCGTCGGTGGCACCGGCGGCACCGGTGGTGCCGGCGGCATGCTGTTCGGCGCCGGTGGCACCGGCGGGGCCGGTGGGTTCGGTGCCACCGGTCCCCTCGGTACCGGCCTCAGCGGCAACGGCGGCGCCGGCGGGGCTGCCGGGCTCTTCGGCGACGGCGGCACCGGCGGCGCCGGCGGAGCAAGCACTGCTCACAACGGCGGCGCCGGCGGGAGTGGCGGCAACGGCGGTTTCCTCAATGGTGTCGGTGGCGCCGGTGGCGCCGGCGGCTTCGGCCTCATCGGCGGGACCGGCGGGGCCGGCGGGGCTGGCGGCACGCTGTCCGGTTCCGGTGGCGCCGGCGGCATCGGCGGGTTCGGCACCACCAGCGGCGGGGGTAATGGCGGAGGCGGCGGCAACGCCGGCATCGTCTTCGGCTTCGGTGGCGCCGGCGGCACCGGCGGCGATACCGCAGGCGGTCCCGGCGGCACCGGCGGCACCGGCGGCATCTCCGGGCTGATCGGCAACGGCGGCAACGGCGGCAACGGCGGCAACAGCGCCGCGCTCCTCATCGCAGCCGGCGGCGCCGGCGGCAAAGCGCGGTTATTCGGCGCGAATGGGTTGCCCGGGTCGGAGGGTTGACCCACAGCGCCGCTATCACGAGGTGACGACGATCGATTTCTGCCCGACTTTCCAGGCGGTCATGAATCTTTTGATGCTGACCTTGGTGTTGGCGTGATCGGCGTACGGGTCGTTGAGGTGCACGGTCTCGGTGTTCGTGTCGACCCCGGTGACGACGAGCAAGTGGTCGGGCGCGGTGCGCTGGTCGTCGCTGTCCAAGATCGTTCCGCCGTTGACCCACGCGATCACCTTGCGGTTGGCGCCGAGGTACTGCTCCAGGGCCGGCAGCCCGGTCTGGTCGGGCTGCGTGTCGTAGATCATCCGCGACTTGATGCCGTAGTGCTCGAGCAGCACGACGGTGTCGGCCATGTCGATGCCGCCGGCATCGGTTTCGTGGCCGGGGTCGCCGGTGGGAAGGTAGATCGGACCATCACGGATCACCGAGGGTGTGTTCTGTGCCAGCTTGATGATCTGCTTCTCCGTCGGAGCGTTGCCCGTGACCTCACCCACCACGTCGGCCACCGACGCCAGCCCGCAGGTGTCCTCGAGCGACTGCTGCACCCAATATTTGGCCGCCGCCTCCGGGTCGCCGTATACGCCGTCGGCGGCCGGCCGCGCGGTCGCCGACGGGCTGCCGGAGGCGCCGCCGGTGGCGCGCATCGGCGGGGGCGCCGGGCCGCACGCCGCTACCGATGAAACGCCGGCGGTCGCGATGCAGGCCGCCGCCAGGGCGGTGCGCACCGCGGTGGCGATCCGGAGGTTGACCATGTTCGCTCGCAAAGACCGGCCCGACAATCGGTTGGTCGCAAAGTAGCACTTCAGCGGGCGGCCGGGGCCCAATCAGACATGATTCCAGCAGGACGGGTGAACGCGGCTCAGTTGTCCGCGCCGCCGCCGGCCGAGTCGTCGGTGCCGGAGTCTTCGAGCCGCGCGATGGCCTCGTCGATGCCGCTGGTGTCCCCGCCGATGACGCGGTCGATGAAGCCGGCCGGCTCGTCGAGGTCGTCGGCGCCGGGCAACAGGTCCGGGTGCTGCCAGACGGCGTCGCGGGCGTCCGCGCCGACGGCCTCGGTCAGCCGCTCCCACAGCGCCGCGGCCTCCCGCAGCTTGCGCGGCCGCAGCTCGAGGCCGACGAGCGTCGCGAAGGTCTGCTCGGCCGGCCCGCCGCTGGCCCGGCGCCGGCGTAGCGTCTCGCTGAGCGCGGCCGTGCCCGGGATCCGATCGCCCAGGGCCGCGGTGACCACCACCTGCACCCAGCCGTCGATCAGCGCCAGCAGGGTCTCGAGCCGCTCCAGCGCCTGCTGCTGTTCCGGCGTCGCCTTCGGCTCGAAAACCCCCTGGCCGAGCAGGCTCTCGATGGCCGCGGGATCGGACAGCGACGCCGGGTTGAAGTCGCGTGCAAGCTCCTCGATCCCGCTCATGTCGATCTTCATGCCCCGGGCGTAGGCCTCGACCGCCCCCAGCAACTGGCTGGACAGCCACGGCACGTGGCTGAACAGCCGGTGGTGGGCGGCCTCGCGCGCGGCCAGGAACGTCAGGATCTCGCTGCGCGGCTGCTCGAGCCCGGCGGCGAACGATTCGAGCGCGTCGGGCAGGATCGCGGCGACCCCCTTGGGGCCGAGCGGCAGGCCGATGTCGGTCGAGGTCAGCACCTCACGCGACAGCCGGCCCAGCGCCTGGCCCAGCTGCGAGCCGAAGGCCATGCCGCCCATCTGCGACATCATCGCCATCAGCGGACCCGCCATGGTTTTGGCCTCTTCGGGCAGCGACGACGACCACACCGTGGCGATCTGCTCGGCCATCGGATCGCACAGCCGCTTCCAGGTCTGCATCGTGTTGTCGACCCAGTCGGTCGGGCTCCAGCCCACCGCCTTGGACGTGCCCGCGGGCAGCGCCGTCGCGCCGTCCAGCCAGGTTTCGGCGAGGTGGACGGCGTCGGCGATCGCCTTGCTCGTCGAGGCGGGAATGGGCGCGACGAACCCGATCGAGTTGGACGCGACGCGCCGCGCCAGCTCGTAGTTGACCGGTCCCGACGCCTCGCCGCCGGTCGCGACGCTGCCCGCGCTGCTGAACATCTGGCCCAACTGGGTGAAGATCTGGCCCAGGTCGCCCATGCCGAAGTCCCCGCCCAGGCCGAAGGCACCCAGCGGGTCGGAGCCCCCCGAGCCGGAATCGGGATCTTTCTTCCCGTGCTTCTCGTGCTCCGGGTCCTCGCCGGAGGAGAAGCCGAAAGGCAGGTCAGGCATACCGCTAACGGTACTCACCGCCGGGGCGCCACGGGGTATCCCGGGTCACGCTCGTAGCTGAACGTCCCGGCGCTGGCTCCGGCTAGGGTAAGCGGCGTGAACAGGCGGATTCTGACCCTGATCGTCGCGCTGGTGCCGATCATCGTGTTCGGCGTGCTGCTCGCGGTGGTGACGGTGCCGTTCGTGTCGCTGGGGCCGGGCCCGACGTTCGACACCCTCGGCGAGGTCGACGGCAAGCAGGTGGTCGCCATCCAGGGCGCCGTGACACACCCGACGACCGGCCACCTGAACATGACGACGGTGTCCCAGCGCGACGAGCTGAGCCTAGGCGAAGCGCTGACGCTGTGGCTGTCGGGACAGGAACAGCTGATTCCGCGCGACCTCGTCTACCCCCCGGGCAAGTCGCGGGAGGACGTCGACAAGGCCAACAACGCCGACTTCAAGAACTCCGAGGACAGCGCCGAATACGCGGCCCTGGGGTACCTGAAGTACCCGGCCGCGGTGACGGTCGCGACGGTCACCGACCCCGGGCCGTCGGCGGGCAAGCTGAAATCCGGTGACGCCATCGACGCGGTCGACGGCAAACCGGTGGCCAACGTCGAGCAGTTCACGGGATTCCTGAAGAACACCAAACCCGGCCAGGTGGTGACGATCGACTACCGCCGCAAGAACGACGCGGCCGCCCCCATCGGCACCACGCAGATCACGCTGGGCACCAACAAGGATCGTGACTACGGCTTCATGGGTGTGGCGGTGCTCGACGCGCCCTGGGCGCCGTTCGTCATCGACTTCAACCTCGCCAACGTGGGCGGCCCGTCGGCCGGGCTGATGTTCAGCCTCGCGGTCGTCGACAAGCTCACCACCGGCGATCTGGCCGGCTCGAAGTTCATCGCGGGAACCGGCACCATCTCCGTCGACGGCAAGGTGGGCCAGATCGGCGGCATCACGCACAAGATGGTCGCCGCGCACGCGGCCGGGGCCACGGTGTTCCTGGTGCCGGCCAAGAATTGCTACGAGGCGACCTCGGACAACCCGTCCGGGTTGCGCTTGGTGAAGGTGGAGACGCTCGGCCAGGCGGTGGACGCGCTGCACACGATCACGTCGGGCGGTCAGCCGCCCAGTTGCTAGCCCCCCGGGCGGCCGCGCGCGATGCGTACAGTTGTGAGCTAGAAATCTCGGGAATCTCTTGAGCCCGGCCAGATCGATCAGGGAGCGTAGCCAGTGGGGATGCGGCCCACCGCACGGATGCCGAAGCTGACTCGGCGCAGCCGGATTCTGATCCTGATCGCACTGGGTGTGATCGTTTTGCTGCTCGCCGGCCCACGCCTGATCGACGCCTACGTCGACTGGCTGTGGTTCGGTGAGCTCGGCTATCGCGCGGTGTTCACCACGGTGCTGGTCACCCGCATCGTGGTCTTTCTGGTCGCCGGCCTGCTGGTCGGCGGCATCGTGTTCGCCGGGCTCGCCGTGGCCTACCGCACCCGGCCCGTGTTCGTCCCCAGCAACAACAACGATCCCGTGGCGCGGTATCGCGCCGTCGTGGTGTCGCGGCTGCGGGTGGTGGGCATCGGAATCCCGGTCGCGGTCGGCCTGCTGGCCGGCATCATCGCGCAGAGCTACTGGGTGCGGGTCCAGCTGTTCCTGCACGGCGGGACCTTCGGTATCAGGGACCCCCAGTTCGGCAAGGACCTCGGCTTCTACGCGTTCGAGCTCCCGTTCTACCGGCTGCTGCTCAGCTACATGTTCGTGGCGGTGTTTCTGGCGTTCCTCGCGAACCTGCTGTCGCACTACATCTTCGGCGGCATCCGGCTGTCCGGCCGCACCGGCGCGCTGAGCCGCTCGGCGCGCATCCAGCTGGTGACCCTGGTCGGAATCCTGGTGCTGCTCAAGGCCGTCGCCTATTGGCTGGACCGGTACGAGCTGTTGTCGCACACCCGCGGCGGCAAGCCGTTCACCGGCGCCGGGTACACCGACATCAACGCGGTGCTGCCGGCGAAGCTGATCCTGATGGCGATCGCGGTGATCTGCGCCGCCGCGGTGTTCTCCGCGATCACCCTGCGCGACTTGCGGATTCCGGCCATCGGCCTGGTGCTGTTGCTGCTGTCGTCACTGATCGTGGGCGCCGGGTGGCCGTTGATCGTCGAGCAGATCAGCGTCAGGCCCAACGCGGCGCAGAAGGAAAGCGAATACATCAGCCGCAGCATCGCCGCGACGCGGCAGGCCTACGGCCTGACGTCCGACCAGGTGAGCTACCGCAACTACACCGGCGACGGGCAGGCCACCGCCCAGCAGGTCGCCGCCGACCGGGCCACCACCTCCAACATCCGGCTGCTGGACCCCACGATCGTCAGCCCGGCGTTCACGCAGTTTCAGCAGGGCAAGAACTTCTACTACTTCCCCGACCAGCTGTCCATCGACCGCTACCTGGATCGCAACGGCGCGCTGCGCGACTATGTCGTCGCCGCAAGGGAACTCAACCCCGACCGGCTGATCGACAATCAGCGGGACTGGATCAACCGGCACACCGTCTACACCCACGGCAACGGTTTCATCGCGTCGCCGGCCAACACGGTGCGCGGAATCGCCAACGACCCCAACCAGAACGGCGGCTACCCCGAATTCCTCGCCAACGTCGTCGGCGCCAACGGCAGCATCGTGTCCGACGGGCCGGCGCCGCTGGACCAGCCGCGCATCTATTACGGGCCCGTCATCTCCAACACCTCCGCCGACTACGCGATCGTCGGGCGCAACGGCAACGACCGCGAATACGACTACGAAACCAGCACCGAGACCAAGAACTACACCTACACCGGGCTCGGGGGCGTCCCGGTCGGCGACTGGTTGTCCCGCAGCGTCTTCGCCGCCAAGTTCGCCGAGCGAAACTTCTTGTTCTCCAACGTGATCGGCGCAAACAGCAAGATCCTGTTCAACCGTGATCCCGCGCGGCGGGTGGAGGCGGTGGCGCCGTGGCTGACGACCGACAGCTCGGTGTACCCGGCGATCGTCAACAAGCGGCTGGTGTGGATCATCGACGGCTACACCACGCTGGACAACTACCCGTATTCCGAATTGACCTCCCTGGAATCGGCCACCGCCGACTCCACCGAGGTGGCGTTCAACCGGCTGGCGCCCGACAAGCAGGTGTCCTACATCCGAAACTCGGTGAAGGCCACCGTGGATGCCTACGACGGCACCGTCACGCTCTACCAGCAGGACGAGCAGGATCCGGTGCTGAAAGCCTGGATGCAGGTGTTCCCCGGCACTGTCAAGCCGAAGAGCGACATCACCCCCGAGCTCGCCGAGCATCTGCGCTACCCCGAAGACCTGTTCAAGGTGCAGCGGATGCTGCTGGCCAAGTACCACGTCAACGACCCGGTGACCTTCTTCTCCACGTCGGATTTCTGGGACGTGCCGCTGGATCCCAACCCCACCGCCAGCAGCTATCAGCCGCCCTACTACATCGTCGCGAAAAACATTGCGAAGAACGATAATTCGGCGTCATACCAGTTGATCAGCGCGATGAACAGGTTCAAGCGCGACTATCTGGCGGCCTACATCAGCGCCAGTTCGGACCCGGCGACGTACGGCAGGATCACCGTGCTGACCATCCCGGGTCAGGTCAACGGCCCGAAGCTGGCCAACAACGCGATCACCACCGACCCGGCGGTGTCCCAGGACCTGGGCGTGATCGGGCGCGACAACCAGAACCGGATCCGGTGGGGCAACCTGCTCACCCTGCCGGTGGGCCAGGGCGGCCTGCTCTACGTCGAACCCGTCTACGCCTCGCCGGGGGCCAGCGACGCCGCGTCGTCGTACCCGCGGCTGATCCGGGTGGCCATGATGTACAACGACAAGATCGGTTACGGCCCCACGGTGGGCGACGCCCTCAACGGGCTGTTCGGACCCGGCGCCGGCGCGACCGCGACGGGGATCCAGCCCACCGAGCCGGGCGCGGCGCCGATCCCGCCGGCCAGCCCGCCCAGCCCCGGCGCCCCACCGGATCCGGTTCTGGTTGTCGCGCCCGATCACGCCCAGGTCCTGGGACC
>NZ_LZKL01000086.1 GCF_001668725.1 Mycobacterium sp. E787
CCGGGCAGAAGCCAGTCGTCGCCGTGCACGAACTGCACGCAGGTGCCGCGGGCCAGTTCCAGGCATTTGTTGTGGTTGCCGTTGAGCCCGAGGCGGGGCTGGTTCTTCACCAGCCGGTCCCCCGGCCGCAGCAGCGACGCGGCGATGGCGGGCCCGTCATCGGACGAATCGTCGTCGACGACCACGATCTCGAAGTCGACGCCCTCCTGATCGAGGATGCTGCGTAGGCAACGGGCGATGGTTGCGCCGTTGTTGTACATCGGGACGCACACCGAGACAGCCGGCTTGGCTACCATGCCTGGCTCATCAACGAAGAGCGCACTGGTAGGCCCCGGTCGCATTGCGCACAGCGCTCCCCCGTTTTCCTGGCGAAATTGGCTTGAGCATATCCTTCGATGACGGATCCGGATGCCGTTGGTCACGATTACCACCTGTCGGGGATGTCGTCAGGCAGCCCGAGACGCTGGTCAGCGGCCTGTGTAGCGCGCAGCGGGCTATCCGACACCCCAAGACGGGTTGGCCGCTCGCTTCAACTGCAACCCGCGCCTCGCGTCGCGGCGACATCGTTGTTCGGACCCACAAAAAGCCATACGCCGAACGAACGAATTCGCCAGTTACGCCACGAGATACGGTCCGGCAAGGTAGCGTTCCAACTGATGTGGACGATACTGCTGATCGCCGGGTTCGGGATGGCGATTGACCCCATCCGGCTAGGGATGGCCGTGGTCTTATTGACGCGCCGGCGACCAATGCTGAACCTGTTCGCGTTCTGGCTGGGTGGCATGGTCACGGGCGTCAGCATTGCGGTTGCAGTGCTGCTGCTGATGCGGGACGTGGCGCTGGTGGCCATCCGTAACGTTGCCGACGCAATTTCGCAGGTCAGGTCTGCGATTGTCATCTTCGAAGGCGCACGCCTTCAGATCACCCTGGGCCTGTTTGCGCTGGTGGTTCTAGCGTTCATGACAGCCCGCGCAAAGGCGGCGGCGCAGGTACCCACGTCATCGGTGACCGCGGGCGACGGTGGTACGACCATGCTGGTGGAGGAGCGTCCACGCAGCATATTCCAGCGGTTGGGTGCCATCACCCATGACATGCTCAACTGCGACGTTGTCTGGCCGGCTTTTGTGGTTGGCCTCGGATCGTCATTTCCACCTTACGAGGGTGTAGTTCTGCTGGCCATCATCATGGCCTCGGGAGCTGCCGTCGCTACGCAGTTCGTTGCCTTCATCTTGTTCATCCTCATGGTGCTCGCTGTGATCGAGATACCCCTGGTTGCCTATCTGGTGAAGCCGGAACAGACCCAGGCGCTGATGCTGCGGATCCAGCACTGGTTACACACTTACCGTCGCCAAATCACCCAAGTCAGCCTCGGCGGTACCGGCCTCATACTGCTGACGCAGGGTATTGCCGCCCTCTGAGAGCGCTGCCGAGGGCGCGGTATCGGTGAATCCCGACCAGGCTCACGGGCCGCCTGCAACCCCGCTGGTCTCCGTGTGCGTGCCGATGTACAACAACGCCGGCACGATCGAGCGCTGCCTGCGCAGCATCCTCGATCAGGAGGGCG
>NZ_LZKL01000087.1 GCF_001668725.1 Mycobacterium sp. E787
GTTCGTAGGGTTTGGGGTATGGGTGCGAGCAGTCGTGAGGAGATCGTCGAGGTCTTTCGCGCGCTCGATGCGGCCGTGGACCGGTTGTGCGAGTTGTCCTTTGACGTGTTCACCACCCCGGAACGACTGCGGGCCTTGGAGCGCCTGGAATGCGTGGCGCGCCGGCTGCGCGCCCCCGAGCACGCGTTGATCAACCAACTCGAAGCCCAAGCCGGCAAGGCAGAGCTGGGTGGCACGCTGCGCTCGGCGCTGGCCGACCGGTTGCGCATCACCAAAGCCGAGGCCGCCCGGCGCATCGACGAGGCCGAGGATCTCGGTGAGCGCCGGGCGCTGACCGGTGAGCCGCTGGCCCCGCAATTGAGCGCGACCGCCGCAGGCCAACGTGAGGGGTTGATCGGTGACGGGCACATCAAGGTGATCCGCGGCTTTTTCGCCCACCTGCCCGCCGAGGTGGACCTGTTCACCCGGCAAGCCGCCGAAGCCGACCTGGCCGACAAGGCCCGCGGCTATCGCCCCGACGAGCTGGCCAAATACGCCCAGCGACTCATGGCCTGCCTCAACCCCGATGGTGAATTCAGCGATGCCGAGCGGGCTCGTCAGCGCGGGATCACGCTGGGCGATCAGCAATTCGACGGCATGTCGCGCCTCAGCGGGCTGGTGACCCCGGAACTGCGGGCCGCCATCGAAGCCATGCTGGCCAAACTGGCCGCGCCGGGGGCCTGCAACCCTGACGACCAGACACCCGCGGTCGATGAGACACCCGACGAGAATGCCGTGCGGCGCGACAGCCGATCCCGATCCCAGCGCAACCACGACGCCTTGCTGGCCGCGCTGCGCGCGCTGTTCGCCTCCGGAGACCTGGGTCAACATAACGGCTTGCCGGTGTCGATCGTGGTGACCACCACGCTCAACGAACTCGAGGCCGCCGCCGGCAAGGCCCTGACCGCCGGCGGCACCCTGGTGCCGATGTCGGATGTGATCCGCTGGGCCGGCCACGCTCACCACTATCTGGCGATCTTCGACAAATCCAAAGCGCTGGCGTTGCATCACACCAAACGGCTGGCCTCACCGGCGCAGCGCATTGTGCTCTACGCCAAATATCGTGGCTGCACCAAACCCGGCTGCGACGCTCCGGCCTACCACAGCCAGGTCCACCACGTCCGCGGCTGGACAACCACCCACCGCACCGACATCGACGACCTCACCCTGGCCTGCGGCCCCGACAACCGACTCGCCGAACAAGGCTGGACCACCCGCACCAACGCCCGCGGCGAAACCGAATGGATCCCGCCCCCGCA
>NZ_LZKL01000088.1 GCF_001668725.1 Mycobacterium sp. E787
AGTCGGGGAACACCGGGTTGGGCTGGTGAACCTGGTAGAGCGGGATGCGGTCGACGCCCGCCGGCGCGCGCTGGCGACGCAATCGCTGGTGTTCGCGTTCCTGTCCCCGCCCGTCGGCGCGATCCTCGGGCACCTGGCGCTCGCTCGGATCCGGCGCACCGGCGAGCCGGGCCGCAACCGCGCGGTGGCCGGGGTGGCGCTGTCGTATGCGTTGGTCGCGCTGTTGGTCATCGCCCTGGCCGGGGGCGGCGCGACCGGCGGTGGCGCCGGCGGCACGCGGCCGAGCGGATCGTAGCTGAACGGGCCGTACCCGAGCGGATCCTGAGGATGCAACGCGGCGGCCTCCTCCTTAGCGTGCGACCCTGCCGCGAATGTAGTCGCTCGGGTCCCAACTGCAAACGGAACCGAAAACGGGCAGTTCCTACAAGTCGAAGTTTGAGGAATTCGGCACCGGGTACGCGCGCGTTGTGGGTTTTGTCGTCGGGTCGTGGCCGGAAAATTGGCACCGCAGCCGGCTGTTTCGGGTGCTGTCCCTCGGCGGCTACGTCGCCTTCGACTTGCCCAGGGTGGTAACGGGTTTGGGTGCCGCCCTGCTCGCCGGCATCGCCGCGACGCACGGCTACCTGATGTATTCGATGGCGACCCAGGACGCGCTGCCGGCGGCCTTCGTGGGCTACGCCGTCGCGGTCATCGCCGCTTGCCTGCTGGTCGCCGCCGGCATGGGAGTGGGTCGCAATCCCGCTGTGGCACAAGCGAGTTGGTATTTCGGCAGCCTGCTGTCGGTCGTCGTTCTCGGCGTGGACGTCGCCACGCGGATCACCAGCCTGCCCGGCCTGACCGCCGTCACCGGGCGGTGGGACGTCGCCCCGGCGACCTTTGCGCTCGCCTTCGCCGGCGCCTACATCGGCGTGCACGCGTCGGTGCTGCTGGGCATCAATGTGGCCCATCCGCGCCGGCAGCAATGGGAGGACTGACCGGGCGGCGCAGATGACAGAAATCGTGCTCGACTACCCCGCATGGCTGCGCATCGACCACTGGCTCAACGTCCTTTTCCTGACGTTGTTGCTGCGCAGCGGCATCGAGATCCTGTCCACCCACCCCAAGCTGTACTGGCGTGAGGACAGCAAGCCCGGCACCGAGTGGGCGCGCTTCACCACCAAGACGATGCCGACCGACAAGCTGTACGACACCCTCGACGAGGAAGAGGACTACAGCTCGCTGGTGGCGCTGCCCGGTCACAAGAAGCTCGGCATGGGCCGCCACTGGCACTTCATCTCGGTGATCGGTTGGGTGCTGGTCGGGCTCTCGTACTACGTCCTGCTGTTCGCCACGGGCCAATGGCACCGGTACTGGCCCCGGTCGTGGGCGACCTTCGTCGAAGCCGGCAACGACATCGTGACCTACACGACGTTCAACCTGCCCCCGCTGCTGCCCGACGAACCGCTCGACGCCATCCAGAAACTGACCTACGCGGGCGTCATCTTCGTGCTGGCACCGTTTCAGATCCTCACCGGCGCCGCGCAGTCCCCGGCGATCGAGGCCCGCTTCCCCTGGTTCGTAAGGCTGTGGGGCGGGCGGCAATCGGCGCGCAGCCTGCACTTCCTCGGGCTGGTCGCGTTCGTGGTTTTCATCGCGATACACGTGTCGATGGTCTTCTTCTGGGGCTGGGGTCAGCTCAACGCCTCGATGATCTTCGGCTCGGTCCGCAACGTCACGCTTGCGACCGTGTGGTCCTTCGTGATCCTCGGCGCGATCGTCGCCGTCCACGTCGCGGCCACGGTGTGGAGCCTGCGCCGGCCGGTCCAGGTCCGCCGCATCCTCGGCGCCGTCATCACGCGCGCCCGGCTGATCCTGCTGCGCCCGCTGGACTCGCGACAGGACTACCCCGAACGGATGCTGTCGGAAGAACACCGCGTCAACGGCAAGCCGCCGTGTTCGGCGGAGTACAAGGTGATGGCGGTGCACAACTTCGTCGACTGGCGGCTGCGGGTCGGGGGGCTGGTCGAGGAGCCGGTGACGTTGGACCTGGCCGCCCTGCGCGCGCTGGCCGAGCCGAAAAGCCAACGCGTCCTGCACAACTGCGTGCAGGGCTGGTCGAGCATCGGCGAGTGGAAGGGCCTCCCGCTGGCGGCGCTGGTGGAACTGGTGCGCCCGCTGCCCCAGGCCCGGTTCGTGTGCTTCCTGACCATGCAGGACACCGGCCGCGACGAACCGAGCGCCGAGGGGGAGGGGCAGTTCTACGAGGTGATGGATCTCGAACTGGCCTACAAACCGCAAACCATCCTGGCGTACGAGATGAACGGAGAACCGTTGCCCATCAAGCACGGTGCGCCGCTGCGGCTGCGGGTGGAGACCCAGGTCGGCTTCAAGATGGCCAAATGGATCAACCAGATCGAATTCATCGACGACCACCGCGGCATCGGCCACGGCCTGGGCGGCTGGCGAGAGGACAACGTCCACTACGACAAGGACGTGGAGATCTGACATGCGTGACGACGACACCCTGGTGCGCCCTGAGCTGATCGCGCTGTATCCGGCGGCCCGCGAACGGGTGTGGGCGCACATCGCGGCCAAGGGTGGGTACTGCGAGTGCTGCGGGGCGAAGGACTTCGACGTTGGTGACGCCCTGTATCTCGGCTTCCTGTTCCTCGATGAGGATTCCGACGCCTACCTGGTCGCACTGACCTGTCGCAACCCGGATTGCGCGAAGCCGCGGACCGGAATCGTGTTGTCGGAGAAGGATTTTCTCACCGACGGGGACGGAAGCGTTTCGCCGAGGGGGGCGGCCGGTCGGTGAAGTCGGGCGCTGCGAGCCGGAACCGGTCGATCAGGTGCGACAGCGTGCGCAGTTCGTCGCGCAAGGCGCGAAATCGGCGCTCGTCCGCCTCGTCGAGCCGGCCCAGTGAGCTGTAGTGCACCAGCCGCCGCAGCCGGCCGGCCAGCACGGTGCCCCACCGGATGCTGAAGTCGTAGCGCTGGCCCTCGCTGATCGCCTCGGCGTCGTCCTGTTTGGCAAGTTCCCTGAGCGCCTTGATCTGTTCGGTGATCAACTCGACGTCGTTGTCGATGTCGATCGCCTCGCGGGTGCGATCATGTGTTGCGCTCATCGGTTTCTCCTAGCCCTCGCGGACGCTCACAGATGTGGCTTGGCGACGCTGACCACATACGGGTTGTCGGCCAGCGTCAGATAGACACGGTGGGGTCCGATGGCCATGCCCGAGAGGCCGGCCGATCGGGCGGCGCCGGCGGGCAGGTGGGAGCGGTAGTCGATGACGCGGATCACCGGGATCTTGCGGTCCGGGAAGCCGGTGAAGCTGTCGGTCTCGAGGACCACCACCTCGCGGTCGGTGGCCGCGTAGATGCGGGTGTCGTCGGTGCCCAATTCGCGTATCGGCGAGGGCAACTGGGCGCTGGCCAGCAGCTCCATCCCTCTGCCGCCACGGCGCGAATCGACGGCGTACAGCGTGTTGCTGTCGTGCCCGGCCACATAGTTGCGGGCGTCCGCTGCGCCGTCGCCCGCCGACACCGCGACGTCCAGGCCGAGCGCGCCCCGTTGCCGCGGCGGCGACGAAAAACCCTCGTAATAGCGGATTCCCGAGGCGCCGTAGAGGTGGTAGTCGATCTTTCGCCCGCGGTTGGCGCCGTCGATGCTGTCCGCCGGGTCGTCGGTGACCGGCGCGGTGGGCAGCTTGCGGAAGCCGTATTGGTCCACCGGCGTCACCGCGGTTCCGTCGGCAGACAGGGCGAGCAATATCCGCATTCCGCCGTCCTCGGCGAGGTAGGCAGGATGCGGCCCGGCGTCGAAATCGTTGACCTGGCGCAGGCTGCCCAGGTCGACGGAGGCGACCTTGCCGCGGTCGGGTTGCGGCACGAACACTACCCCGTCGTCCTTCTGGCTGATCTGCAGGTTGCGTCCCACCGCCAGGGGCGCCGACAGCCGCGTCGTGGCGTCGTCGGGGCGGGCACCCCCGGACACCTCGGCCAGCCGGTGGTCGTCGGTGATGGCGACCAGCGCGTGCGTCCGGTACGACCAGACCGGCTGGCGCAGCGGCGCGCGGACGGACCACACCAGCACCCCGGGCGCGCTCTCCAGGGTCGATCCGGACGTCGCACAGCCCGCCGCGACCGTCACGGCGCTGACGGCGCCCACGAGCCCCGAACGCCAACCCATGATCGAAGAAATACCCGCTCGACGCGCCGCCACACGTGCCGGTTTGGTGGCCGGGCGGGTCGGGTAGCCGCAACAGGAGCGCGCAACAGCCCGCGCGCCACCGGAAGCCAAAAGACTTGAATGGGAGGGACATCATGGCGCAGCACGCCATCAAGTCGCCCACCGATGTGGTCGACTTTCTTGTCAGTCAGCACGAGCAGATCAAGTCCCTGTTCGCCGACACGCTGTCGGCCGGCGGGAAGGAGCGGGAGAAGGCGTTCGTCGAACTTCGGCGGATGCTTGCCGTGCACGAGACCGCCGAAGAGGAAATCGTTCACCCGCGGGCCAAGCGGAAGCTCGGCAACGGTGCCGCGGTGGTCGGCAAGCGGTTGGAAGAGGAGCACGAGGCCAAGACGGTCCTGCAGAAGCTGGAGAAGCTCGACGTCGACAGCGAGGAGTTCACCCGCCAGCTGACCGAGCTCCGCGACGCGGTCATCGACCATGCCGAGCACGAGGAGTCCGACGAGTTCGCCAAGCTGGGCGAGGAATTGAGCGACGAGGAGCTGGCGAGGATGGGGCGCGCCGCCAAGCTTGCCGAGGCGATCGCGCCCACCCGGCCGCACGCGGGCGTGGAGTCCCAGGCGGCCAACCTGGCCGCCGGGCCGTTCGCCGCGATGCTGGACCGGGCCCGCGACGCCATCGTCGGGAAGGGCTGAGGAGGCCGTTTCCCGCCCGCTGCGTAGGAGTATGTCCATAGCCGCCACCAAGATCAGCGCCGCGCGGTACCTGCCCGAGGATCGCGGCCTCGTGGCGCTGAAAGCCGCGGCCGGCCGGTGCCACGGCTGCCCGCTGTATGCCGATGCGACGCAAACGGTTTTCGGCCACGGCCACCCGGGGGCGCCGATCATGCTGGTGGGCGAGCAGCCGGGGGATCAGGAGGACCGCGCCGGCCTGCCCTTCGTCGGCCCCGCGGGACGGTTGCTGGCGCGGGGGCTCGACGATGCCGGGATCGACCCGACGCTGACGTACCAGACCAATGCCGTCAAGCATTTCAAGTTCACCCGCAAGGGCGGCAAGCGGCGGATACACCAGAAACCCAGCCGCACCGAGGTCGTTGCGTGCCGGCCGTGGCTGATCGCCGAGATCGAGGCGGTGCGGCCGCAGGTGATCGTCTGCCTCGGCGCGACAGCCGCGCAATCGCTTCTCGGAGCGGCGTTTCGGGTGTCCGCCGAGCGTGGCCACGTCATCCCGTTCCCCACCACCGTCGACGTCCGGCTGGACCCGGAGCCGATCGTGATGGCGACCGTGCATCCCTCGGCCGTGCTGCGCGACCGCAGCGATTCCCGCGACGAGGCTTACCGGCTATTCGTCGACGACCTGCGCGGCGCCCGCAACGCCTACGCGCATTGAGCCGCGCGGCCCTTTGCCCTCAGCTCTTCTTGTGCGGCAAGAACTCCTGCGCCTTGGTCTTCAGCCCCACCTTGACGAAGCCGACCCGGTCCTCGTCGCCGGAAAGCACCGCGGTGGTGGCCGCCTTGAACTGGTCCCAGGTGGCGTGCGGGGGAATCGGGGGCATGTTCGGGTCGGTGTAGATGTCGAGCACGGTCGGACGGTCCGCCGACAGCGCGTTGCGCCACGCGTCGCCGAGTTCCTCGGGGTCCTTGATGGCCATCGCGCCCAGGCCGAGGCTGGCCGCGAACCCGGCGAAGTCGACGTCGGGAAGGTTCTGCGACTCCGCGAATTTCGGCGAGCCGGCCATCGCGCGCATCTCCCAGGTGACCTGGTTCAGGTCGTTGTTGTGCAGGATCGCCACGATCAGCCGGGGGTCACCCCACTCGCGCCAGTAGTGCTTGATCGTGATCAGCTCGGCCATGCCGTTCATCTGCATCGCGCCGTCGCCGACGAACGCGATGACCGGCCGGCGCGGGTGGCCGAACTTGGCGCCGATCGCGTAGGGGACGCCGGGCCCCATGGTCGCCAGCGTGCCCGACAGCGAGCCCCGCATGTTGCCGCGGAACTTCAGTTGGCGCGCGTACCAGTTGGCCGACGACCCCGAATCGGCGGTGACGATGGCGTCTTCGGGCAGCAGGCGGGACAGCTCGGAGAACGGCCGCATGGGGTTGATCGGGTCGGCGCTGACCTTCGCCTCCATGTCCATGGTTTCCCACCAGCGCGCCACATTGGCCTCGACGGTGTCGCGCCAACCGCGGTCCTCCTTCCGGCGCAGGTGCGGGATCAGGGCCCGCAGCGCGGCCTTCGCGTCGGCGACCAGGTTCACCTCGTACGGGTACCGCATGCCGATGAAGCGGCCGTCGACGTCGATCTGCACGGCGCGGGCCTGCCCGAACTCGGGCAGGAACTGGGTGTAGGGGAAGCTGGAGCCGACCGTGAGCAGGGTGTCGCAGTCGCGCATCAGTTCGTAGCTGGGCCGGGTGCCCAGCAGGCCGATAGACCCGGTGACCCAGGGCAATTCGTCGCTCAACACGTCCTTGCCCAGCAGCGCCTTGGCGGCGCCGGCCCCGAGCAGGTCGGCGACCTCGCTCAGCTCCTCGGAAGCTCCGGCCGCGCCGTTGCCGACCAGCATCGCGACCTTCTTGCCCGCGTTGAGCACGTCGGCCGCGCGCCGGATCGCCGCGTCGTCGGGGGAGACGGCCGGCCACTCGATGCCCAGGCTCGACGGCACCATCTTGAACGCGTGCGTGGGCGGCGAGTACTCCAGCTCCTGCACGTCGGAGGGGATGATGATCGCCGTGGGTGCGCGCTGGGCCAGGGCCACCCGAATCGCGCGGTCCAGCACGTTGGGCAATTGCTCTGGGACAGTGACCATTTGGACGTAGTCGCTGGCGACGTCCTTGAACAGGCTCAGCAGGTCGACCTCTTGCTGGTACGAGCCGCCCATGGCGCTGCGGTTGGTCTGCCCGACGATCGCCACCACCGGGACGTGGTCGAGCTTGGCGTCGTAGAGCCCGTTGAGCAGGTGGATGGCGCCGGGGCCGGACGTGGCCATGCAGACCCCGACGCGGTTGGTGAACTTGGCGTAGCCCACCGCCTCGAAGGCGCTCATCTCCTCGTGCCGCGACTGGATGAACATGGGCTTGTTGTCGGCGCGCCCGAAGGCGGCGAGGATCCCGTTGATGCCGTCGCCGGGGAACGCGAACACGTGCTCGACTCCCCACGCCCGCAACCGCTCGAGCAGGTAGTCCGAGACCTCTTGTTTCGACATTGATTGCCCTCCTAGTCATTGGGGTGTCGCCGGGCGCGCAGGATCTCGACGGCATTGGCGTATTCGCCGCGCCCAACCAGACCCCGGATCGCCATGGGTTCGACTTTCCGGGCAGCATCCGAGCAGCGCTGTGGCGCGTGCCTCGGCGCACAGGTTCCCGCATACCCGCATTCGTGATCGTTATTCCTGCGACGCGCGCCAAGTTTGGCCGTCCCGCCACGACAACGCCGAGCCGATCGTCGGGCTCGGCCCATCACACCACTTGACTCACGCGCTCCTGGGCAGCGCGGACAAGCTGGATGCGTTGTGGCCCTTGGCCACTCGGCGAATCAGCATGCGGGTCGCCTTCTCCAGGATTTCCTGCGCGGCGTCGGGTCGACGGGCGCGTTCGGCCCGACGCGCCGCCGCTTCGATGGTCAGGCCCTGCTCGTAACCGGCGACGACGCGCGGGTCCACGTACGAGCCCCGGGCCACCGCCGGCGTGTTGCCGAGTTCCTCGGCGACCTCCTTCATGACGGCGGACTCGACCCGCTTGATCACCCGCTGCGAGACGGGCGGGTCCGCGTCGGCTAACGCCGCGGCGGCCAGCACGGTGCCGTGCCAGGTCCGCAAATCCTTCACCGTGTACTCGGCGCCGACCATCTCCTTGAACCGGGCGTTCAGGTCGTCGGAGCGGATGTCGACCCAGCCGGAGTCATTGCGGCACACCAGCAGGCGGTCGGTGCGCTGCGGGCGCCGCATCAACGCCCGCACCGCCCGGACGATTTCGGCGTCCTCGATCTCCACGGTGCGCCGAACCCCGCTCTTGGCCGGGAAGTCGAACGCGACCGCGCGGCGGCGCACCGTCACGTGGCTGCACAGCAACGTGGCCAGCCCGTAAGACTCGTTTTCCTCGGCGTACTGCTCGCCGCCGGCGCGAAAGTAGCCGCGGTCGAGCAGGCGCAGCGCGACCGCGAGCACGCGTTCGCGGGTCAAGCCGCGCCGCGACAGGTCTTTTGCGATGCGCGCCCGCCACAGCGGCAACTGCACCGACAACTGAAGGACGCGGTCGAATTTCTCCTCGGCGCGCTCCTGCTGCCATGCGCTGTGGTAGAGATACTGGCGGCGTCCCGCCGCGTCGGTGCCGACCGCCTGGATGTGGCCGTTGGGCTGCGGCGAGATCCACACCCTTTTCCACGCGGGCGGAATGACGAGATCCTTGATGCGCGCCAGGGTGTCGGGGTCGGACACCCGGTTGCCCGCGGGGTCGTAGTAGGCGAAGCCCTTGCCCCGGCGTTTGCGGGTGATCCCCGGCTTGCCGAGATCGCTGCGACGCAGCCGCATGGTTGCCTCCATACCCATTGGCTGACTGGACAATTACCCGCGGCCGGCCAGCGCGAAACGGCCCGCCACGGCGGTGTGGCGGGCCGTTCCCGGCGCGATCAGCCGGCCATGAACTCCTGGTAGGCCGACTCCAGCGTCGGCGGCAGGGCCGTGACGTTGCACTGCCGTTCGGTGTCGCCGATCGGCGCCAGGATGCCGCGCAGGTCGTAGTACTGCTGCGGGTGCGCGGTGAAGTAGCCGCGCAGGCTGGACGCGGCCTCGGGCCGGGGCTGGCCCAGCGCGGCCGTGACCGCCTGGTTGGCGTCCGGATGGGCGGCCAGGTACTGCTGCGCCGCGCCCTGCGCCGAGGAGACGGTGGAGTTCACACCGCCCGGGCTGCAGTCGGGTGCTGCGGCGGCCGACGGTGCGCCGACGATGCCCATGGTCAGTCCCCCGAGCAGGAAGCCCGCGCTGACGCCGGCGACTCGCCGGCGCGCGACGATACTGCTGATTTTCATGATCAGTGTTGTCCTTCGAAATTGATCAATTGATTCCAGAGAGGCTCCCGATCCTCGAAATCCAAAGTAGCGGAGGCGAACAGTGGCTTTGTCGGCCCAAACGGCAAGCCCGCGCCCCGCACCGCCGAATGCGGCCACCGGGCGGGGTTTTTGCTAAGCGGACAACCACATTCGGGCGCCAATGCTGAGAATTCTTAAAGAACGGCACCGGCTCTTAAGCAATCGTGATCCGGATCGTGACGAAACCGTGACCTTGATTGCGGTCGAAGCGGGCGGCTACGGCGCCTTGCGCTGTGGTTCCCCCTGGCGGGCCAGGCCGGCGAGGAACCGACGGCGCGCGCGGATGAAGTCGTGGGTGTTCTGCAGGGCCTCGGGAACCGAATCGACCACCGGCAAGCCGTGGTCGGTGACCACGCGGGTCAGCCGGCCCAGGGCCGCACCGCGGACGACGTTGTTGTGCAGTTGGGCTGCCCGGTGCTCCTCGTTGAGGAGGAGCAGCGCACGCAGGCCGGCGCTGCCCAGGAAATCCAGCCCACTGAGATCGAGGACCAGCGGCGCGTTGAGCCGCGCGAAGCGGCGCACCACCTCGGCGACGAGGTCGGCGTTGGCGGCGTCGATCTCGCCGTCGATGCGCAGGACGGTGGCCACGCTGCGCGCGTGCACGTGCACCCGCGCCCCCGCGCAATCGATCACGTAGCGATTGCGCGGTTCCCCGCAGCAGTGGGGTTTGGGTTCCGGTGAAGAAGTCATCTGATAGCGCCCCTCAAATTTGGTGAGCAGGGCGAGCGACTGCGCTGTCCTACACGCCGCTCGTGATTGCGGCAGCTGTGGATTCAACTGAGCACGAGCCTAGCCGCCCCGGCAGCCGCCGGCATGGCGAACACGAATACGGCAGGCGTCGCCACCGCCAAATCTTCCCGGTCCGGCCGCCACTCAGGTCTTGGACAGGTCGCGCAGCCGCCTCGTGCTCGCCACGGCGCCGTCGCCGTCGGCCGAAACGCCGTCCGCGGCGCCCGGGGCCAGGGTATGCAGCCAGGTGTCGACGTCGGGGCCGACGACCACCGCGCCGTCGGAGGGCAGCAGCGCCCCGGTCCCGAGCGCGCCGAGCCCGGGCGGCACGGCGCGCACGCGACGGTTGTCGCCCTGCTGCGCCAGCAGTTTCGACGTCAGCTCCGGCAGGTGGACGGCCTGCGGGCCGGTGATGGTGCGCGGCGGATGCGTCTGACCCAGGGCCGCCTCGACGAGCACATCGGCGACGGTGTCGGCGGCGATGGGCTGGATCAGCCAGTCCTCGACCACCACCTCGCCGTCGCGCGAGCTCACCGCGACGGGGTTCGTGGCGAACTCGTACCACTGGGTGGACTTCACGATCGTCGCCGGAACCGTGCTGTCGAGAACGATGGCCTTCGCCTCCCGTTTCGCCTCGTAGTACGGAAAGCCGTCGAACACCGGGTCTTCCACGTTGGCAACCGTCGACACGACCAGTCGCCGGATGTCCCGCGCGGCGCACGCAGCCACGACGTTGCGGGCGGCGGTGGCCACCGTCCGCATGATGTCGGACCGCTCGGACAGCGGATTGCAGACGTCGATCACGACGTCCGCCCCCTCCAGCGCCTCGAACAATCCCCGCCCGGACACCACGTCGACGCCGTGCCGGCGGGAGATCTCGACCACCGCGACGTCGCGGGCCTTCAGCCTGGCGACGACGCGCGATCCGGCCGTGCCGGTCGCCCCGATGACAGCGATGGTGCTCAGTGACGCCACCCCCTTCCTGGTCGACGGCTGTAACTACCCGGGAATTGGGTTTTCAAACATGACTTTCGCGCGGCGGAGCGCGCTCGTGATCATGCGCACACGATCGGCGCCGCGGTGTTTGGCCGCGCGCCGGGCGGGAAGCCGGTAAATGCGAATCAAGACGTAACCACCGAAAGAGAGGTCGACCCATGGGGGATGACAAGAGCGGACCGCAGGAAGCCGTCAAGGGCGCCGTCGAGGGCGTCAAGGGCAAAGTCAAGGAGTTCGGCGGGACCGTCACCGGCCGCGACGACCTGGTCGAGGAAGGCCAGGCTCAGCAGGACAAGGCCGACGCCCAGCGCGACGCGGGCAAGAAGGAAGCCGAAGCGGAGTCGGCGCGCGCCGGCGCGAAGGCCGCCGAAGAGCGCCAGAAGGAAAACCAGTAAGTCGATACCAACAGGGGGTCCGGTCCGCATGTCGGGCCGGACCCCCTATTTTGATGGTTTCAAACCGGCGCCCCGGGCTATTCGGCAAGAACCGGCCGCCGGTGGTGGGAGAGGGAAGAGATGGGCCTGCGCAACGGGTTTTCGAGCATCGTTGCGTTTCTGCGCGCGGGTTACCCGGACCACGCGCCCGCCGTCGGCTACGCGCCGCTGTTGGCGTTGTTGCCGCGGCGGATCGGCGACGACGAGGTCGCGGTGATCGCGAGCGCGTTGATCGGGCACCCGCCTCGAACCATCGACGTAGCCATCGACAGTGCCATTGACAAAGCCATCGACAATGCCGATGTCGGCGTGGCGATCACCCGGATCACCGACGAGATGCCCTCGTGTGAGGACATCGATCGGGTTCAGCAGCGGCTCGACGCGATCGGCCGGGCCGGCGGGTAGGCGCGGAGCTCACACCCGTTCCAGGTCGACGGCCAGCGGCCGGTGATCGGAGATCGGCATCGCGTCGGACTGCACGGCGCCGCCGCGCAGCCCCGGGTCGTCCGTCAGGATGTGGTCGAGCTGGCGGTGGGGGGTTTCCGCGGGAAAAGTCCGGGCGACGGCCAGCGCCCGCATGCCCGACCAGCGGCGCACCGCGTCGGGCGTCATGTTGAGGTCGCCCGTCAGCAGCCGGGGGCCCGGGAAGCCGCGCAGGTCGTGTATCAGCCGGCGTAGCTGGCGCCGGTTCCAGCCCGGCACGAACGACAGATGCGTGTTGGCCACCGTCAGCCCGCCCCACGGGGTGTGCAGCTGCGCGATGACCGCCGCTCGCGGTTCCTCGTCGACGATCATCACCCGGTTCGGCCCCGGCAGGTACATGGGAAACCGCATCGGAATTCGTGGCAACCGCACGACCTGCCAGCTGGCGGCCGGAAACCGTGACAGCAGCGCGATTCCGTAGGCGGCGGTCCCGGGTTGTTCATGGCCGGTGGCGGCCATCCAGGTCGCTCCCGGCGTGCCCGAGATCGCGGCCACGAACCGATGCTCCACCGCTCCCATCGCCTCGGCCGCCACCGCGGTGAGATCCGCGAGGGAAGACCGCGGTTGGTCACAGTCGACTTCCTGCAGCGAGAGCACGTCGGGATCCAGGCGGCGCACGCAGTCCGCCAGGCGCGCAGGGTGCACCCCGTTCCCGACGGTGCGGCCGTGCAAGATGTTGAACGTCGCTACGCGCATAGGTGTTTCGATACCCACTCTCGGGGAGTGCACTCGGCGGCTGGTCTTTTGCGGCGACCCGCCGCGCCCGGCTGTGCCGCGCTTGCGATCGCCGCGGGGCCGATGGCGGCGACCCGCCGCGCCCGGCTGCGCCGCGCTTGCGATCGCCGCGGGGCCGATGGCGGCGACCCGCCGCGCCCGGCTAGCGGAACACCACCTCTCCCACCGCGAGCAGCCGCTGCAGCACGAACGCCGGCAACACGGGCGGGGTGCCCCCGCCGCCCGGCTCGAGTTGGCTGCGAAAACACTGGGCCGCAAGGCGTTTGCGATCGAGCGTCCAGCCGGGCAGGCGTGCGGAAAGTGCCCGGTCCCAGGGCACCGCGGGGTCGGCGGGGCTGGCCCAGTGCCACATCCACACCGGGTATTCCAGCAGCGCGGCGCCGGTGCGCTCGCAGGCGTCGGCGGCCGCGCGCCCGACGGCTTCGTGGTCGGGGTGCCCGTCGCCGCGCCAGGTGGCGGCGCACCACGTCCCCGGCGCGGTGTCGCCGAGGATTCCCGTGAGCAGGTCGGCGATGACGTCCTCGTGGTCGTCCAGTTCGCCGTCGGGCAGCCCCAGCGACACCGGCGCCGCGATGCCCAAAATTGCTGCCGCCCTTCGTGATTCATACCGCCGGGTGATTTCCGCGCGCGCCCGCTCGCGTGCCGTCGTGCCGGGGCGCGCTGCGCCGCCGTCGCTGACCGTGATCACCCGGACATCGACGCCCGCCGCGGCCAGCTGCGCGATCGTCGCGCCGAGGCCGAGCGTCTCGTCGTCGGGGTGGGGCGCCACGACGATCAGCCCCGGGCAGGCGCTCAGGTCGAGTGTGGGCGGCGGTCGTCCGTCGAGGGCGGCCAGCCAAACCGGGACCGGGGTGCCGCCGCGGGTCAGCGGTTTGGCCGCGAACTTGGCGAGGTTGCTCGGGGGCAGGGTCCTCAGGGAGCGGACCGGGCGCTCGATGGTGGTCATTGCGTGCGCCCGACGAGCCTGCCGAGCTCCGCCAGATCGCGCTCCGCGTGGCTTTGCCGGATGTAGATGGTCAGGTCGGCGACCCGCTGAGCGTGCCGGCCGTCCTGACACAGCGGACCGGGCCCGAGGGCGCGCCCGGTGCGCGTAATGGCCTCGTCGGCCGCGTGTTCCACCACCGTGCGGGCGCGACGGGCCAGCAGTTGGGCGGTGTCGGAGCGGTCGAAGGGGTCCGAGTCGATCTGCATCGCCGCGGCCGCCAGGATCGCGTCCCCCGCGGCGAGCGCGGCGTCCACGGCGCCCAGGTGGGCCAGCGAATACGCGTCCGCCGATTTGCTTGTGGCGCAGCGATACAGCGGCTCGGCGACCCTGCGCGCGCCGCCCAGCCAGCACGCGGCCACGCCGATCGCGGCGTGCCAGAATCCCGGCCGATTCACGTAGTCGTCGGGATCGCCGACGGCGACGGCCTGGGCGTTGGTGAACTGCACCGCCCTGGTGTCGCTGCCGGCCATCCCGACGTTCCACCACGTGGTCGGCAACGCCTTGACGGCAGGTTCGGTGACCGCCACCGCGAACAGGCCGCGCCGTCCGTCGTCGAGCCGGGCCGTCACCAGCGCGTGGGTGCAGAAGCCCGCGCCTGAGCACCACACCTTGGTGCCGTTGAGCACGACCGCGCCGCCGCTGACTGTGGTGGCGATCAACGTGGCGTCAGGCGACTCGGTCGACCACACCCCCCACAGCTGGTCCGAATCGGGCGGCTTGCCGCCCAGCTCGTGCAGGATCGCGACGGCGTCGACGTGGGACTCGGCGATGCGGGCCGCCACGATGTCGTCCTCGGCCAGCCGGGCGAGACGCTGCCACCGTTCGGGGGTGCGCCCCGAGGCGGGCAACGGCAACTCGAGTCGCCCCGACTCCAGCCAGTGCTTGACCAATCCCGCCGTCACGCGTTATCACCCGCCGCCGATCTCTCGCGGGCATGGCGAGCGCGAAATACGGGGGCTGACATAACTTGAAGATTTGCCAATCTGGCCGCCGCTTAAACGGATGACGAAAAACGCCGCACCGGTGCCGGCCAGGTTGCACGATCCGGGGGCGGGGTATGACCTATGCACGATGACACCCACCGAGACGCCCACCGAAACCCCCGTAGCCCGCGCGCACCTGCGAGAAGCGTTGCGCAGCGCGGCCTCCGCGCTCAAGGAGAACGGGCCGAGTTTCGCGTTGGCAGGCAGCTATGCGCTGTGGGCCTTCGGCGCGCCCGAACCCAGCCACGACGTCGATCTGGTGGTGGCCGAGTCCGACGTGGCCGGGGCCGAGGCCACCCTCGCCGATGCCGGATTCGCCATCGAGCATCCCCCGGAGGACTGGCTGTTCAAGGCGCGCAACGGCGATACGGTGGTCGACATCCTGCACCGCATCAACGGCGAACGGGTGGGACCGTCGACGCTGCAGCGCGCCGAGCAGCGCGATGTGCTGGCGATCGCGATGCCGGTGCTCCCGCCCACCATGGTGGTTATCCAGAAGCTGCGTTCCCTCAACGAACATCACTGCGACTTCGCGAGGCTGCTGCCGGCCGTGCGGGCGGTGCGCGAACGGCTGGACTGGGAGCAGATCAGGGCCCAGACCGCCGACAACGATTACGCGGTCGCATTTCTGGTGTTGGCCGACCGGCTCGGCCTGACCCGCTGAGCGGGCGGATCAGTGGTTGCGCAGCTTGGCGACCAGCTTGTCCTTCGTCAGGCTCGAATAGCCCGACATGCCAAGCTCTTTGGCCTTCTTCCTCAGCTGCGGAACCGTCCAGTCCGCATATGAACCGGACTTCCCGCCCTTGCGGCTGACCGACGACTTGCCGCGGCCGGCCGCCGCGTTGGAGATCCGCGCGGCCTTTTCTTTGGAGTCGCCCTTTTTGCGGAGATCCTGATACATCTTTTCGTTCTTGATCGACGAACGTGGCATGATTCCTCCTCCTTTGTGAAACCCGGTGTTAGGCGGGTACCGGGTCCGTTTGGCGTTCCCAGCAGCGGTGGCGGGCCAGCGCGGCGGCGAAATCCGCGGCGAACGCGTCGGGGAACTCGTCGGCGGCCGCGGTCGTGGTCACCACCGACCGATCGCTGACGACGTCGGTGGCCGGTTCGCTGTCGGAGGCGAGGCGGGCGTCGATGTGCGCGGCGCGCAACAGCTTGATCCCGGCACCGTACGCGCCGATCGGTTTGAGGTGTTTGTAGGCCTCGACCACGAAGTGCACGGCGTAGCCGTCGCGCGAGAGCGTCTCCACCGAATCAGGCCCGCACGCCACCACCACGGCGTCGTAGAGCACCGACGCCATCGTCGTAAACGCCCGGTCGACGGCGAGTTCGCCGCCGGAACCGCCGCGCAGGGTGCCGCCGGCGACCGGCGCCAGCACCTCGACCACCGCGCCGCGCTGCCGCATCAGCTCGGTGAAGCGTTGCGTACCAACGACGTCCACACCGTCGGCGGCGAGCACGGCGATCTTGCGCGTGGCGATGCCGTCGCTCACGCCGACCTGGGACAGCGCCGGCGAGGTGGCCACCGCGCCGTCGGCCGCTTCGTCGGGCGGCTCGGGGAGGCCGAGCTTCGCCGCCACCCGCGCGGCCAGATCATGATCGACGCGGGCCAGCTGGGCCACCACCGCCGAGCGGATGTCGGGCACCTCCACCTTGCCGAGCTCGAAGGCGAACGCGGCGACGATGTGTTCGGCCTCGACCGGCGACATGCTCTTGAAGAACATCCGCGCCTGGCTGTAGTGGTTCTGGAAGGACTTGGCACGCTTGCGCATCGCGGCGCCGTCCACCCGTTGCGTGTAATGGCGGAACACGTCGTGGTCGGCCAGCGCGGGACAGCCGCCGCCGACAGTGTTCTTGGAGTAGCTGGACCGGCCCTGCGGGATGGCGTGCTGGGAGTAGCCGTCCCGCTGGTTGTTGCGGACGTCGGCGACCGGACGGTTCACCGGCAGCTGCGCGAAGTTGGGGCCGCCCAGGCGGATCAACTGCGTGTCGAGGTAGGAGAAGTTGCGGAACTGCAGCAGCGGGTCGTTGGTGAAGTCGATGCCCGGCACCACGTTCGCGGTGTGAAACGCCACCTGCTCGGTCTCGGCGAAGAAGTTGTCGGGGTTGCGGTTGAGCACCATCTTGCCCACCGGTCGGACCGGAACCTGTTCCTCCGGAATGAGTTTCGTGGCGTCGAGCAGGTCGAAGTCGAACGCGAACTCGTCGGCCTCGGGCACCAGCTGCACCCCGAGCTCCCACTCGGGATACTGGCCGGACTCGATGGCCTCCCACAGGTCGCGCCGGTTGTAATCGGGGTCCTTCCCGGCGACCTTCTGGCACTCGTCCCAGATCAGCGAATGCACACCCAGGCGCGGCTTCCAGTGGAACTTGACGAAAGTGCCCTCGCCGCGGTCGTTTACCAGGCGGAAGGTGTGCACGCCGAAACCCTGCATCATCCGGTAGCTGCGCGGCAGCGCGCGGTCGGACATCAGCCACATGATGGTGTGCAGCGTCTCGGGCTGCAGCGCGACGAAGTCCCACAGCGTGTCGTGGGCCGACTGGGCTTGCGGAATCTCGTTGTGCGGCTCCGGCTTTACCGCGTGGACGAAGTCGGGGAACTTGATGCCGTCCTGGATGAAGAACACCGGGAAGTTGTTGCCGACCAGGTCGTAATTGCCCTGCTCGGTGTAGAACTTGGTGGCGAACCCGCGCACGTCGCGGACGGTGTCGGCCGAGCCGCGGGAGCCGGCCACGGTCGAGAACCGCACGAACACCGGGGTCCTGGTGCCCGGCGTGGTCAGGAATTTCGCCGCCGTGTACTCGGCCAGCCAGTCGTCGTACGGCTCGAAGAAGCCGTACGCGCCGGCCCCCCGCGCGTGCACCACCCGCTCCGGGATGCGCTCGTGGTCGAAGTGGGTGATCTTTTCGCGGGCGTGGAAGTCGTCCAGCAGCGTGGGTCCCCGCTCCCCGGCGGTCAGCGCATCGTCGGTGTGGTCGACCCGAACCCCCTGCTGGGTGGTCAGGTACCCGGTGTCGCCGGGGACCCGCGCTGGCTCGAGGTCGCGCTGCTTCGGATCGGACGTGTGGTCGGTGTCCATGGCGTTCGGTTACCACGGCTCACCCGCGGTAAACAGGGCCGATCGGTCCCTATCCACCGGACTCCCGGTTACGTAGGCTTGATGCGGGTAGCCGAGGGTGGTGAGTGACGCGACCAGCGAAATGGGCGATGTAAGCGACGGCCTGCGCGGAGTGGTCGCGATAGGGGCCTCGGCGGGCGGTGTTGACGCGCTGTCACGGTTGGCCGCCGGCTTGTCGGTGGATGTGCCATACGCCTACCTCGTCGTGCTGCATGTGCCCGCCGGTGCGCCGAGCGTACTGGCGCGAATCATTAATCGCAGCGGTCCGCTGCCGGCGGTCGCCGCCGAGGACGGCGACAGCCTTGAGCCCGGCCGTATCTACGTCAGCCGCCCGGACCGTCACCTGTTGGTCGCCGACCACCATATAGTGCTGTCGGAGGGGCCGACCGAGAACGGGCACCGGCCCGCCATCAACGCACTGTTCCGCTCGGTCGCCCTGGCGTTCGGGCCCCGCGCGATCGGCGTGTTGCTCTCGGGCGTGCTCGACGACGGCGTGCAGGGCTTGGCCGCGATCCGCTCGCGCGGCGGCACCACCATCGGCCAGTCACCGCAAGACGCGCTGTTCCCGGCGCTGCCCGCCAACGCACAACACGCCGGCGTGGTCGATCGCCAGGCGGCGGCGGCCGACATCGGTGCGATCCTCAAAGAGTTGTCCCAGGAAGAATTCGAGGACCCGGTCATGGAACCCGACGTGGCGCTGGACCTGGAGAACCGTATCGCCATGAGGTCGCGGTTCGCGATCGACTTCGACACCCAAGATCTGGGTGCGCCTTCGGGATACACGTGCCCCGACTGCAACGGCTCGCTGACCTCGATCACCGACGGCCACTTTCGCTGCCGCGTCGGCCACGCCTGGACGGCCGATGCATTGCTGGCGGCGCGGGACGCCGAGATCGAGGGCGCCCTATGGGTCGCGCTGCGCAGCCTGCAGGAGAAGGCCAAACTGGCGCGGCAATCGGCCGAAAGGGCCGGTCCCGGGCTGCTGTCGCGGCACTACAACATGCTGGCCGAGGAAAGCGAACGGGCTCTGAGCGTGCTTAGCGACCGCCTGGCGGCCAATGCCCCGGACGGCGGTGATGCCGGTGGATGAGCGGCGGTCGGCGGTCCGGATCGACGCGGCGCCCCACCGGGACGTGCCGATTCTCGCGATGGACGGGGTGCTGGACAGCAACACCTATCGGACGATCCGCGACACCGTGATCAAGGCCGCCCTCGACGAGCCGCGGGCGGTCATCGTCGACGTCAACGGCCTGTCGGCGCCGTCCGCGTCGGCCTGGACGGTGTTCACCAGCGCGCGCTGGCACGTGAGCACCTGGCCCGACGTCCCGATCCTGCTGGTGTGCGCGCGACCGCAGGTGCGAAGGGCGATCGCCGCCGGCGGCGTGACCCGGTACGTCCCCGTTCATCCCAACCTCGAGCTGGCGCTGGATGCCCTGCGGGACGAGCCGTTACCGGTGCGCCGGAGGGCCCGCAGCGAGCTTCCCGCCACCCGGGTGGCCGTCGGCCTGGCCCGCGCCATGATCACCGACTGGCTCACCCAGTGGGACATCGCCGACCTGGTTCCGGTCGCCGCTACGGTGGGCACCGTCTTCGTCGAAAACGTCCTCGACCACACCCAGAGCGCCCCGGTGCTGATCGTCGAGAGCTATCGCGACACCGTCACGGTCGCGGTCGAGGATTGCAGCGAGCACCTGCCGGGCCGGCACGAAGACGCCTACCGCGGTGCCGAGATCGTCTCCGGGCTGGCCATCGTGTCCGCGCTGTGCCGGGCGTGGGGGGCCACCCCGACGTCGTCGGGCAAGACGGTGTGGGCACTGGTCGGTCGCGAGAACCAGCTGTAACCCTGCGAGTAGTGTTCGAATCCTTCGCCGAACGCGCATTCGAACGGGACGCTGATGGACGCTGCCACTGACGAGGCCTTCGAGGCCTTGTTGCGCTATATGCGGGATTCCCGCGGCTTCGACTTCACGGGCTACAAGCGCACCTCGCTGATGCGCCGGGTCCGGCACCGCATGGATCAGGCCGGCTACAGCACCTTCGAGGAGTACCTCGACGTTCTGCAGGCCAGCTCGGAAGAATTCGCGGCGCTGTTCAACACCATCCTCATCAACGTCACCGCATTCTTCCGCGACCCGGAGGCGTGGGAGTTCATCGCCGCCGAGGTCATTCCGCGGATGCTGGCCGAGCGGGGGCCCACCGACCCGATCCGGGTCTGGAGCGCAGGATGCGCCTCGGGGCAGGAGGCCTACACGCTGGCCATGTTGCTGGCCGAGGCGCTGGGCCCCGACGCGTTCCGCCAGCGGGTCAAGATCTACGCCACGGACATCGACGAGGAGGCGCTGACCGAGGCGCGCGCGGCGTCGTATGACGCCAAGGCCGTCGAGTCGGTGCCGGCGGACCTGCTGGCCCGCTATTTCGAACAGGTCAACGGCCGCTACGTGTTCCACAAGGATCTGCGCCGAGCGGTCATCTTCGGCCGCAACGACCTGGTCAAGGACGCGCCGATCTCGCGCGTCGACCTGCTGGTGTGCCGCAACACCCTGATGTACCTCAATGCCGAGACGCAGCGAAACGTGGTGGGGCGCTTGCATTTCGCGCTCGCGCCCCAGGGCACGCTGTTCCTCGGGCACGCCGAGATGCTACTGAGCCACAGCGACCGCTTCGCTCCGCTGAACCTCAAGAACCGGATTTTCCGCAAGGTCGCCGGCATCCAGGCCGCCGTCGACCGCTACGACCCGGCCGCGGCCTTCTACGACCGCCACGCCGACCTGCCGGGCCTGACCACCGTGCGCGACTTGGCCTTTCGCGCCAGCCCGGTCGCCCAGATCGTGATCACCGGCGAGGACACCGTCGCGATGATCAACCAGCAGGCGGAGAGCATCTTCGGCCTGTCGGCCCGCGACATCGGCAGGCTCCTGCGCGACCTCGAGGTGTCCTACCGCCCGGTCGAGCTGCGCGCCTACCTCGAGCAGGCCAAGGTGGAGCGGCGCTCGACGCGGATCCCGGACGTCAAATGGCAGCGACCCGGCGCCGAGACGGTGTGGTTCGAGATCCATGTCAACCCGCTCGTCGACGCCGAGAACGGCCTGCTCGGCGTGTCGATCGTGTTCTTCGACGTCACCGCGACGCGCGCGCTGCTCGACAAGGTCGTCCAGACCAACCGCCAGCTCGAGGCGGCCTACGAGGAACTGCAATCCACCAACGAGGAACTCGAGACCACCAACGAGGAACTGCAGTCCACGGTCGAGGAGCTCGAGACCACCAACGAGGAGCTGCAGTCCACCAACGAAGAGCTCGAGACGATGAACGAGGAGCTGCAGTCCACCAACGACGAGCTGCACACCATCAACGACACGCTGCGCGAACGCAGCGTGGAACTGGACGACGCCAAGAACTTCCTGGATTCGCTGATCAACTCGGTTCAGCTGGGCATGGTGGTGGTGGACCGGGAAATGCGGGTCGTGGTGTGGAACCGCGGCTGCGAGGACCTGTGGGGGCTGCGGTCCGACGAGACGACGGGATCCCGCCTGACCGGACTGGACATCGGCCTGCCGCTGGACACCGTGCGGCCGCTGATCGGCAACGCGTTCGTCGACCCGGACAGCTCCGGGGAAACCGTGGTGGACGCGGTCAACCGGCGCGGGCGCCCGGCCCGGGTGCGGGTCGTGTGCACGTCGTTCCGTTCGGCCGACGGTACCGTCGGCGGGGCGCTGCTGCTGATGGAGGTCGTGGGCTAGCCGTATTGACGGTCATTGCCCCCAGCGTGCGGCTGCCTCCGACGCCGCCTGATGGGCGAGTTGCGCCCGGCGCAGCGACTCGTTGGCTCTGCGCTGCGCGACGGCCACGGTCTGCGCCGTGGCGCCGATCCCTTCGGACAGATCTTGGCGCCTGCGCTTGAGCTCGGCCGCGCGCTGCCGGGCCAATTCGGCGCGGGCGGCCGCGCTGTTGGGCGCGGTGCGCCCGTCGGCCGCCGGTTCCGCCTCCGCGGCGCTCGGTTGGTCGCCGTGGGTCTCGGGCGGGCGCTGTGCCGAGGGCCTGGGCGCCGCGCCGGCGACGATCTCTGCCAGGGCGTGCCCGATCTCGTGCACCGGCAACACCAGATCGGCGCCGGCACGCATCGCCGCCAGCGGCATCGACGGGTACTGGGCGGTCTCCTGGCTCTGGGCGATGACGATGGCGCCGGCCCGCCTCATCGCGACGGTGCCGGTGGCGCCGTCGTGCCCGGAGCCCGACAGCACCACCGCCACGCTGCGCGCCCCGTACGACTTGGCCACCGACGCCAGCAGCAGGTCGAAGCGCCGCTCGACCAGCGCCGCCACCCCGCGCAGCCGACAGCGGCCGTCGTGCGTGAGTTCCAGGTGCATGCCCGGGGGACAAACCACCACCTGGCCCGGCACGACGGGCTGACCGTCCTGCGCCCAACTGACCCGATGGGCGGTTTGCCTGCCGAGGATGGTGGGGAGCACGCTGCTGAGGCCGCCGAGGTGCTGCTGCACGACGACGGCGGCGGGAAACTCGGCCGGCAGGTCGTGCAGGACGATGGACAACGCGTCCAGTCCGCCCGCCGACGCCAGCAGGACCACCAGCTCAACCGGCGGGCGCTCTGGTGCGGTCGTCATTTCCCCAGTGTCCTCCGGTGGGCGGCCGCTTCCCAAGGCGCCGGACGATCCGATATGCGAAACGTCGGGCCGTCCGACGAAGAGAAAGGGGGGCGGCGTTTCGCCGGCGGCGAGCCGGGTAGGCCGTGGGCCATGGTGAAGATCGCGATCGTCACCGGTGATGACCTGGTCGACGACGACCCCCAGCAGCTGTGCGCCGCGCTCGCGGCCCGGGGTCACGAGGCGACGGCCTACGTCCGGCAACAAGGGCGGCGACCCGCGAAGGTGGTCCGCGTGGGTCCCCGCGCGGTGGCTTCGGCAGCCGAGGTGTTGCCGTATGTCGGGGAGTGGGCGGAAACCCTCGAGCGGCTGTGGTCGGCGGATGCGCCCGAAGTGGTGCACGCCTACGGTTGGCTCGGCGGGTTGGCCGCTCAACTGGCCGCAAGCCGGCAGCGGCTGCCGACGGTGCAGACCTTCCTGGGGCTGGCGGCGACGTCACGTCCCGCTGATGGCCGCCGCGAGTGCGAGCGCGAACGCATCGAGCCGCTGTTGGCGCGGGGCGCGACGTGGGTGACCGCCGAGTGCACGGGCGACGTCGACGTGCTGTCCCGGGTGCGTCGGGGCCGGTCCCGGGTGTCGAGCCTGTGCGGCGGCGTCGACGTCGAGCGATTCAGTCCGGTCGGCCCGGCGGCCGCCCGCAACGGCCTGCATCGCATTCTCTGCCTGGCGCCTGACCCGTTGGAATGCAACGGTTTCGACATCGCCATCCGGGCTCTGCCCAGGGTGATGGGCGCCGAACTCGTGTTGGCCGAAACCGCCGCCGGTGGGCCCGGTCACGACCGTGCGCGGGCCGCGCTCGAACGTGTCGCGGCCGAGTCGGGCGTATCCGACCGGGTCCGGTTCGCCGGCAAGGTCGGCGCCGACGACCTGCCGGCGTTGCTGCGATCCGCCGACGTGGTCGTGTGCACGCCGCGGCGGCCACTGCGCGCGACGCCGGCGTTGCAGGCGATGGCCAGCGGGGTGGCGGTGGTCGCGCTGCCGGTCGGTGTCCTGAGCGACGCGGTCGTGGACGGGGTCACCGGGCAGCTGCTGTCGCGGCCCAGCCCCGCCGCGCTGGCGGAGGCCTTGAGAAGGCTGCTTGCCCAAAGCTTTCACTGCGAGAGCATGGGAGCGGCCGGTCGAAGCCGCGCGGTGTCCCGCTACACGTGGGACCGGATCGCGCTCGACTCACTGAACATCTACCGGCAGCTGGGGTCGCAACGTCGGCTGCCCGCGGAGTCTCAGTCGGCGGGCGTCCGGTGATGCGACCGTGACGCGACCCGGTGACCGCGGGGCGGGTCCCCGATGACGGCCGTCGCCGACAGCACGGCACCCGGCCTGGCCGTCGGGCTCGCCGGCGTACCGGACGCGATCCAGGTCGATCTGCGTCCCAACGTCCCGCCCGACCCGGGGTCGGCCCACAGCGGAGCCGCCGTGCGGTATGAGCAATTCCGCATCGTCGAGCCGGTAGCGACCCGCCGGTTCTATGCCGGCGCTTACACGCCGGGGTGGCGCGTCAGCGGCGTCACCGGCCGCTCCGCCGTCACGCACCGGCGCTCCGCGACAGCTTCGATGACCCTCGACGAGGTCTCGATCCAGGGCCGATTGACCTTCGAAGTCCCGCCCGCCGACACCGTTGTCGTGATCCAGCCCCGCGCGGGATCGTTGACCGTGACGGGGGGGCCGTTCCCGGACGTCGATTGCCCCATCCTGGTCGCGCACGGCATGTCGTGCGCGCTGCGGGTGAGTGGCGCGCGGTTCGACGTGGTGAGCGTCGGTGCGGACGCGCTGCACCGGGTCGCCGCGGACGGGCACGCCCCGCTGCCGCACCAGATCCGGTTCCTGAACTGGCGCCCACGCTCGCGCGGCGCGGTGCGCGCATGGCATCGGGCGCTGGATTACGCGACTGCGACGCTTGCCGCGCCGGATACCGCCCAGCAGCCGCTGATCGTTGCCGCACTGGCCCCGCTGCTGGCCGGGGCGCTGCTCGAGTGCTACCCCTCCACCGCCTCCGACCAGGGCCTGGCCGGCGACCCCACACTCCCGGAAGCGCTCAAGGAGTCGGTGGCCTATATCCACCGCCACGCAGCCGGCGAGGTGAGCATCAACGACATCGCGGCCGCGGTCCATCTGACGCCCAGGGCGGTGCAGTACCTCTTCCGGCGTCAGCTAGACACCACGCCAACCGAATACGTGCGTCGCGTCCGGCTGCAGCGCGCGCACGACGATCTCATCGCCGCCGAGCCGTCCGGCAGCACCGTCACCGAGATCGCCGCCAGGTGGGGGTTCGCGCACACCGGGCGATTCGCGGTGCTCTATCGGCAGACCTACGGCCAAAGCCCGCATACCACGTTGCGCGACTGACGCTACGTCAGCTGTTTGAGCGTGGCGTGGGGGCTTTGGCCGTAGGTCTGCCGATAGAGCACCGCGAACCGCCCGGTGTGCGCGAACCCCCACCTGGCGGCGATCTGGGTGAC
>NZ_LZKL01000089.1 GCF_001668725.1 Mycobacterium sp. E787
ATCCCCGGCTCGAGGTTCAGCTTGCCGAGCGCCAGGTCGAATTTGGCGTTCTGCGCCTCCTCGAGCGTCATGTCGTCGCGCTCGAAGTAGGCGCAGCTGTAGGTCTGGGTGGGGTCCAGGAACAGCCGGAAGAAGTCGTCCGAGAGATCGTAGTGTGCTTGCACATTCCCGAAATGCGGCGTGAGCTGCACAGACATGAGGTATTGAGCCTTTCTGTATCTCGGGTCCCGGGCTTCCCAGCGCCCGCGCGCCCCGGTTTACCCCCGATGCATCCCCTGCATGCTAGCCGTTAAGGCTGTCCAAGTCGCATTTCAAGGCTTGGCTCTACGTCACATACCCGTCACAAGACGCGGGGGCGGATTGGTGGTGCGAACGGCGTGGGTCCACGGCCTTGAGGCGTCAGCCCACGCCCACGTGAGGCGTCTTGGCGCCGCCTCACGGCTCTCGCGGCGGCAGGATCGGCGAGGGGTGCGGCTGCCCGCGGAACTTCTCCAGCGAGCCGCCCGCCTCGACGATGCCGCAGATCGCGCTCCAGCTCAGCATGGTCAGGTAGTCGATCAGCTCGTCGGCGCTCATCCGCGGGTCGGAGATCCAGGAGTGGGTGGCCAGTTGCACGCCGCCGACCATGATGTAGGACCACGTTTCCACCCCGCCCGTGTCCATCCCGGCCTCCTGCATGCGCCGGCGCAGCATCATCGCGAGCATCCGGGCGATGATCCGCTCGGAGTCGGCGATCACCTTGCTCTTGGTCGGCGAGCTGTTGGCCATCACGAACCGATACGGCTCGGGTTCCTCCGCGACGGTCTCGACGTACACCCGGATGATCTCGCGGGTCAGGTCGAAGCCGTCGAGGTTGGACGTCAGCGCACGCGCCATGTTGGGGATCAGCGTCGACTGCGCGAAGCGCATCAGTACCGCGGTGGTCAGGTCGTTCTTGTCGACGAAGTAGCGGTACAGCACGGTCTTGGAGACGCCGATCTCGGCGGCGATCTCGTCCATGCTCAGGAAGCGGCCGTGCCGGCGGATCGCCACGATCGTGCCGTCGACCAACTCGTTGCGGCGCTCCACCTTGTGTTGGTGCCAGCGCCGCTTGCGACCATCCGTCTTGATGGTCGCGGCCGTTATCCGCTCTGCCACTCTCGCCGCTTCCCACTCAATCGACGCCCCCGATACTACGGGTTACCGGGCCGGTTTAGGCGCATGGGCTGCGGATGCTCGGGGGCCACAAGCAGGGCGGTAACACTAACTGCCCACGGCGATAGATGATGGTGTGGTGGTACACAGAGCCCCGGACAGAGCCGAAGCGCCGAGCCGGTCCGGCGTCCCGCCGTCGGACCCGGATCTGATCGCGCCCCCGGCCGGCAGGGCTCGACCGTCCCTCGCCGAATCCTTCGCCGGGGCCGATCCGGAGGCCGACGCGCAGCGACGGGCGGCGCTGCGCCGGATGAAGACGGTGGCGCTGGGTTTCCTGGTCGGCGCCACCGTGGTGTTTCTCGCCTGCCGGTGGGCGCAGGCGCACGGCGCCACCGCGGTCTGGGTCGGCTACGTCGGGGCCGCCGCCGAGGCCGGCATGGTCGGCGCGCTGGCCGACTGGTTCGCGGTCACCGCGCTGTTCAAGCACCCGCTCGGCATTCCCATCCCGCACACCGCGATCATCAAGCGCAAGAAGGACCAGCTCGGCGAGGGCCTGGGCACGTTCGTGCGGGAGAACTTCCTGTCGGCGCCGGTCGTCGAGACGAAGCTGCGCGACGCGCAGGTGCCCAGCCGGCTCGGCAAGTGGCTCTCGGAGCCCACGCACGCAGCCCGGGTGGCGAGCGAGACGGCGACGGTGTTGCGGGTGCTCGTGGAGCTGTTGCGCGACGAGGACGTCCAGCAGGTGATCGACCGGATGATCGTCCGCCGCATCGCCGAGCCGCAATGGGGTCCGCCCGTGGGCCGCGTGCTGTCCACCCTGTTGGCCGAAAACCGCCAGGAGGCGCTGATCCAGCTGCTGGCCGACCGGGCATTCCAGTGGTCGCTGAACGCCGGCGAGGTCATCCAGCGGGTGGTCGAGCGCGACTCCCCGAGCTGGTCGCCCCGCTTCATCGACCATCTCGTCGGTGACCGCATCCACCGCGAGCTGATGGACTTCACCGACAAGGTCCGCCGCAACCCCGACCACGAGTTGCGCCGTTCGGCGACGCGCTTCCTGTTCGAGTTCGCCGACGACCTGCAGAACGACGCGGAGACCATCGCCCGCGCCGAGGCGGTCAAGGAACAGCTGATGGCGCGCGACGAGATCGCCGACGCCGCGGCGACGGCGTGGCGGACGCTGAAAAGGCTGGTGCTCGAGGGTGTCGACGACCCGTCCAGCACGCTGCGCACGCGCATCGCCGACACCGTGGTCCGCATCGGGGAGTCGCTGCGCGACGACGCCGATCTGCGCGACAAGGTCGACAACTGGATCGTGCGGGCGGCCCAGCACCTGGTCTCCCAATACGGGGTGGAGATCACCGCGATCATCACCGACACCATCGAGCGCTGGGACGCCGAGGAGGCCAGCCGGCGCATCGAGCTGCACGTGGGGCGCGATCTGCAGTTCATTCGGATCAACGGCACCGTCGTGGGGTCCCTGGCCGGGCTGATCATCTACGCCGTCGCGCAGCTGCTTTTCTAGGGGTGCTAACAAGTGCTTGCAATAGCAAGCACTTGGTCGTACTCTGGGCGCGTAACGATCAGGCCCACCCGAGGAGTACGCGATGCCGCCGGAGGAGAAACTCTCGGCCAAGGTGTCCACGGCGGCTTCCGAAGTGGCCTCCGACCTCGGCAGCTTCATCCGGGATCTGCGGGAGAACGCGCAGGTCTCGGTGCGCCAGCTCGCCGAGCGGTCCGGTGTCAGCAACCCTTACCTGAGCCAGGTGGAGCGCGGATTGCGCAAGCCGTCCGCGGACGTCCTGAACCAGATCGCGAAGGCGCTGCGGGTTTCGGCCGAGGTGCTCTACGTGCGGGCCGGGATCCTCGAGCCCAGCGACAAGAGCCAGGTGCGCGACGCCATCATCACCGACACGGCGATCACCGAGCGGCAGAAGCAGATCCTGCTGGAGATCTACGCGTCGTTCACCCAGCAGAACGAATCGATTGTGGAGGAGTGTCCGAGCGGATCCGACAGCGACGAGTGATTGCCCTGTCAATCCGCGGGTCTTGACAATTCCCCCCGAATTCACCCCCAGGACTGACACTTGGCCCTTTTTTCAGATGAGAAGAAGTAGTAACCCCGATAGCAAGACAAATCATGAAAGGAAACACGAAGCACATGGCTGAAAATTCGAACGTCGAGGACCTGCGTGCCCCGCTGCTGGCAGCCCTGGGCGCCGCCGACCTGGCCCTGGCCACCGTCAACGAGCTGATCGCCAACATCCGTGAGCGTGCCGAGGAGACCCGCACCGAGACCCGCAGCCGGGTCGAGGAGCGCCGCGCGCGCCTGTCGAAGCTGCAGGAGGACCTGCCCGAGCAGTTCACCGAGCTGCGCGAGCGGTTCACGTCCGAGGAGCTGCGCAAGGCCGCCGAGGGCTACCTGGAGGCGGCGACCAGCCGGTACAACGAGCTGGTCGAGCGCGGCGAGTCGGCCCTGGAGCGCCTGCGCAGCCAGCGGCCCTTCGAGGACGCGTCGGCCCGCGCCGAGGGTTACGTGGACCAAGCCGTCGAGCTGACCCAGGAGGCCCTGGGCACCGTCGCTTCCCAGACCCGCGCGGTCGGTGAGCGGGCGGCCAAGCTGGTCGGCATCGACCTGCCCAAGAAGGCCGAGTCGGCCAAGAAGGCCCCGGCCAAGAAGGCGCCCGCCAAGAAGGCTGCGGCCAAGAAGGCGCCGGCCAAGAAGGCGTCGGCCAAGAAGGTCACCCAGAAGTAATCCGGCACCGAGGCGAACTCGGTGAGATGACGCTCGACTCCGAGTTGCCCTCCGGGGCGACTCGGAGTCGACGTTTTGCGGGCCGCCCGCATACCCTTATGGCGTGCCTCATGTAGTGAACACCGTCATGTGGGTCCTGCTTCTCGCCATCCTGGTGACGGCGGTGTACGCGTTTGTGCACGCGGCGCTGCAGCGGCGCGACGCATATACCGCCGCAGACAAGCTGACCAAACCCGTCTGGTTGCTCATCCTCGGCGGGGCCGTGGCGATGTCCTCCATCCTGTATCCCGTTTTCGGCGTGCTCGGCATGGCGATCGCCGCGTGCGCGGCCGGCGTGTATCTGGTCGACGTGCGGCCCAAACTCCTTGAGATCCAGGGCAAGTCGCGCTAGCGGGATGAAAGCCTTGCTGGCCGCGCCCGCGGTGGCGGTCGCGCTGCTCGGCTCGCCGGCGGCGGCTCCCGCTCGTGCCGACGCCACCCCCGCACCCCCCTTCATCGACCACACCCAGTGGGCGCACTGGAGCGGGCTGCCCAGCCTGCGGGTCTTTCCGACACCTTCGGGGCGGATGGCCGCCAGGCGGCCCTTCGTCGCCACCGACGCGGACGAGGCCTGGGGCGAGGTGCTGGCGCTGTCGCCGGACGCCGACACCGCCGGCATGCGCGCGCAGTTCGTCTGCCACTGGCAGTTCGCCGAGCTCGCCCAGCCGGGCAAGGCGAGCTGGAACCTGGAGCCCTGGCGCCCGGTGGTCGACGACGCCGAGATGTTCGCGACCGGCTGCAACCCCGGCGGTCCCGAAGAAGCGTTCTAGTGGCCGGCCACCCCACCCGGGCCCAGCTGGCGGCCCTGATCGACCACACCCTGCTCAAACCCGAGGCAACCCGCGCCGACGTCGCCGCCCTGGTCGCCGAGGCCGCCGAACTGGGCGTCTACGCGGTGTGCGTCTCGCCCTCGATGGTCCCGGCCGCCTTGGAGGCTGTCGACGCCGCCGCCGGGGCCGCCATGCCGGTGGCGGCGGTGGCGGGTTTCCCGTCGGGCAAGCACGTGTCGGAGGTCAAGGCGCACGAGGCCGCGCATGCGGTGGCGTGCGGGGCGGGGGAGATCGACATGGTCATCGACCTCGGCGCCGCGCTGGCCGGCGAGCTCGGCGCGGTGCGATCCGACATCGAGGCGGTGCGGGCCGCGGCGCCGCGGGCCGTGCTCAAAGTGATCGTCGAGTCGGCGGTGCTGCTCGGCCTCGCCGACGGGCGCCGGCTGGCGGACGTGTGTCGCGCCGCCGAGGACGCCGGTGCCGACTTCGTCAAGACCTCGACCGGGTTCCATCCCGCGGGCGGCGCGTCGGTGGCCGCCGTCGCCCTGATGGCCGGGGCCGTCGGCGGGCGGCTGGGGGTCAAGGCCAGCGGCGGCATCCGCACCGCCGCCGACGCGCTGGCCATGGTGGAGGCCGGGGCGACGCGGCTCGGCCTGTCGGCCACCCGCGCGGTGCTCGACGGCCTCGACTAGCCGTCCCCGCTCACACGTGGGCGAAGCAGGGGTCGGTGGTGTTGTCGTTGGGAATGCTGGCGTTCTGCGTCGAAAAGTGCGCTGACACACCGGTATCGGTGACCTGCACGCTGTCGGCGTGGATGCCCAGCGGGTAGTTTTTGGTGAATTGCGCGGTGAAGTCGTCCAGCGTCGACTGCACCGATTCCTTCGGCATGGTGAAGCCCAGCGCGTTGAAACTCACGATCTGCAGTTGCAGCCCGGTGCCCGACACCACCGGCTTGGCCGTGATGTTGTCGAGCATGCCCTTCAACTCGACCGTGCCGTCGGCCGGGTGAGTGGTCACGCTGTTGGTGACGAACGGCCCCAGCACCGGAATCGCGTTCTGCACCGACTGCTTGATGCCGTCACTGGTCCAGCTGATGGTGGCGTCCAGCGAGCCGATGGTGCCCTTCGAGTTGGCGGTCGACTGGAGCCGGACGTCGCGGATGTTGAGGTTGAGCTTCATGCCCTTGGCGTCGCGGATGTTGTTGCCGGCGGTCTGCACCGAGATGTTGGTGTAGTGCTTGGTCATCTGCTGCCACAGCATCAGCGGCGTCACGCCGAAGGAGGCGGTGGCCTGGTCCTTGACCTCGCACGCCACCGCCTCGGCGACCTTGGTGTCCGCCACGTGGCGGACGTACAGCTCGGCCCCGATCAGGCCCGCGACGATCAGCGCGAACACGATGATGCAGATCAACAGGATGGACAGCGGGTCGCGAAGGAAGCGTCGTTTTCTTTTCACCGGTGCCGGCTCTTCGTTCGGAGTGGCCAGCTTCTCCGTCGGTCCCGCGGGCGGGATGGGCGGCGGCGCGTGGGGGGGCCGCGGCGGGTTCGGGTTCGCGACGCCCAACCTCTCTGTCTGGCCGGGTTGCTGGCCGGGTTGCTGGCCGGGCGCCAACGGCGGCGGGACCTGGCCCGGGCCACCGGTGCTGATGCGCTCGGTGGGCCGCTCAGTGGGGGGCTGACCGAACGGGCCTTGGCTGGCGGGACGGGCCCACGTCGACGGGCCCTCGTTGGGTGGTCCCTGCGGGCCTTGTGGGTTCGTCACCCAACCGATTCTGCCCTATCCAGCTGAGCAAAGTCGGAGCGGTTACGCAGCACCGCGATGCTGTCGCGGGCCGCGGCCACCCGGTCGACGTCGATGTCGGCGACCACCAGTTGCGGGCCGTCGCCGGCCGAGGCGACCACCTCGCCGAGCGGCGAGGCCACCAGGCTGCCGCCCACCCCGGTCGGGGCTCCCGCGCCGGAGCCCGACTTGGTCAGGGCGTCCGCGGGGTCGGCCTGGCCGACGGCGGCGACGTAGCTCATCGAATCGAGCGCCCGCGCCCTCGCCAGCAGCGTCCACTGCTCGAGCTTGCCGGGACCGGAGCCCCAGGACGCGCACACGACGATCAGCTGGGCGCCGCGCCGGGCCAGCTCGGTGTAGAGCGCCGGAAACCGGATGTCGTAGCAAACGCTCAACCCGACCCGGACCCCGTCGACGTCGACCACCACCGGCTCGCGGCCGGGCGCGACGGTGCGCGACTCGGTGAACCCGAACGCGTCGTACAGGTGGATCTTGTCGTAGTGGGTGTCCGGCCGGTTGGGGGCACCCGGCCCGGCCACGATCAGCGTGTTGGTCACCCGCCCGTCGCCGGCGGGGGTGAACATGCCGGCGATCACGGTGATCCCGGATTCCGTCGCGATGCTGCGGACGCCGTTCGCCCACGGCCCGTCGATCGGCTCGGCGACCGGCGCCAGCGGGACGCCGAACCGGCACATGGTCGCCTCCGGGAAGACGACCAGCGTGGCGCCCGCCTCGGCGGCCCGGCGGGCGTAGTCGCCGACGAGCCGCAGGTTCGCCGCCGGATCGCTGCCACTGAGGATCTGGGCCAGCGCGATTCGCATGGGCGCCAGCTTAGGCCCGGCGGTTAGGCGTTGTTGGCGATCCACTCCGCGGTCAGGCGCTGTTCCATAGCCACCAGCTCGGCCAACTGGGCGCCGATGAGCCGCTCCACCTTGCCGCCGATCAGTGGGACCCGCACCTTCACGGTGACGCAGTAGGAGATCCGGGCGCCGCGGGCGACGGGGAACAGCTCGCCGGTGCCCGAAACGTGCACCGGGGTGCCCTCGATCGTGCCCGCGATCGACGCCGAGGCGATGCCGTCGGTGACCGGTCCCCACGTTTCTTCGCGTCTGACGCGGATGTCACCCCGGTGCAGCTGCTTGACGACGGCGGCCAAGTTGTGGCTGCGCACCACCTGCAGCGTGACCACCTCGACGGTGCCGTCGTCCCCGGACTCGCCGCCGATGCGCATCGACTCCAGCCTCGCCTCGTCGACGGGAATGTCGGCCAGCCTGGCGCGCCAATAGCCCTCCTCGTGGAAGGCCCGATGAACCTCTTCGACGCTCGCCTGGTAGTCGGCCGACAACTCGAATGAACGCGGCATAGCTGGCCAGGCTACCGTTACGGGCCATGAAACCGACCGGTGCCGGTTCGCTGTTCGCCGGTGCCCACGTCGCCGATGCGGCGCCGCTCGCGCCGTTGACCACGCTGCGGGTCGGGCCGGTCGCCCGGCGCCTGATCACCTGCACCAGCACCGAACAGGTGGTCGCCGTGCTGGGGCAGCTGGACGACGAGGCCCGCACGGGCGGCGGCGGGCCGGTGCTGGTGTTTGCCGGCGGCTCCAACCTCGTCATCGCCGACACGCTGCCCGAGCTGACCGCGGTGCGCCTGGCCGGTGACGCCGTCACCGTCGACGGCAACGTGCTTCGCGCGGAGGCGGGCGCCGTCTGGGACGACGTGGTGGTTGCGGCCATCGAGCACGGCCTGGGCGGGCTGGAATGCCTGTCCGGCATCCCCGGCTCGGCCGGGGCCACCCCCGTGCAGAACGTCGGGGCCTACGGGGCGGAGGTGTCCGACACCCTCACCCGCGTCCGGGTGCTGGACCGCCGCACCGGCGATGTGCGCTGGGTGCCCGCCGACGAGCTGGGCTTCGGCTACCGCACCAGCGCGTTCAAGCGGGCCAACCGCTCGGGCGGTGAAATCCCTTCCGTCGTACTGGAAGTGGAGTTCGCGCTGGACGCATCGGGCCGCAGCGCGCCGTTGCGCTACGGCGAGCTGACGGCCGCGCTGAACGCGGCCAGCGGTGAGCGCGCGGACCCCGGTGACGTCCGCCGGGCGGTGCTGGCGCTCAGGTCGGCCAAGGGCATGGTGCTCGACGCCGCCGACCACGACACCTGGAGCGTGGGTTCGTTCTTCACCAACCCGGTGGTCTCCCGCCAGGTGTACGAGCGGCTGGCCGATCGCGTGGACGGCCCGCTCCCGCACTACCCGGCGCCGGACGGCGTCAAGCTGGCCGCGGGCTGGTTGGTGGAGCGGGCGGGCTTTCACAAGGGCTACCCGGACCCCGAACCCGGCGGCCCGGAGGCGCCGTGCCGGCTGTCGACCAAGCACGCTCTCGCCCTGACCAACCGCGGCGGCGCGACCGCCGGGGACGTGATCGCGTTGGCCCGCACCGTGCGTGACGGAGTCCGCGCTGTGTTTGGTATCACACTGGAACCGGAGCCTGTCCTGCTCGGTTGCAGGCTTTAGCCGCAAATTCCCGGAAGCGGCGCCCCGGCCTCGAATTGTCATGGCGGGGTAGGGGTCTTGTCTCACGGTATCTTTAACTGTCGTGAGCACCTCCAGTTCCCCCCCGCCGGTCAACCGGCGCATGGCCTTGGCGGCCCTGGGGCTCGGCGTGTTCGCCCCCGGCGTATTGGCCGCCTGCGCCGGCACGGTGGCCAACAAACAGGCCGAGAAGAAGGAGCCGCCGGCGCCGCAGCTGAAGTTCCAGCCGGCCGACTCCGCAGCGGACGTGGTCCCGATCGCGCCGATCAGCGTGCAGGTCACCGACGGCTGGTTCCAGAAGGTGGCGCTGACGAACTCGTCGGGCAAGGCGGTCGCCGGGTCGTTCAACTCCGACCGCACCGTCTTCACCACCACCGAACCGCTGGGTTACGACGCGACCTACACCTGGAGCGGGTCGGCCGTCGGCCACAACGGCAAGGCGATCCCGGTGAGCGGCAAGTTCACCACCGTGTCGCCGAGCAAGAAGATCAGCGGCGCCTTCCAGTTGGCCGACGGCCAGACCGTCGGTGTCGCGGCCCCGATCATCATCCAGTTCGATTCGCCGATCAGCGACAAGGCCGCCGTCGAGAAGGCGCTCACCGTCACCACCGACCCGCCCGTCGAGGGCAGCTGGGCCTGGCTGCCCGACGAGGCGCAGGGCGCCCGCGTCCACTACCGGACCCGCGAGTACTACCCGGCCGGCACCACCGTCAACGTCGACGCCAAGTTCTACGGGCGGCCGTTCGGTGACGGCGCGTACGGCGCCGACGACATCTCGTTGCACTTCCAGATCGGCCGGCGGCAGGTGGTCAAGGCCGAGGTCTCCTCGCACCGCATCCAGGTCGTCACCGACGCCGGCGTGATCATGGACTTCCCGTGCAGCTACGGGGAGGCCGACAAGGCGCGCAACGTCACCCGCAACGGCATCCACGTGGTGACCGAGAAGTACTCCGACTTCTACATGTCCAACCCGGCCGCCGGCTACAGCAACGCCCACGAGCGCTGGGCGGTGCGGATCTCGAACAACGGCGAGTTCATCCACGCCAACCCGTCGAGCGCGGGCGCGCAGGGCAACAGCAACGTCACCAACGGCTGCATCAACCTGTCGACGGCCGACGCCGAGCAGTACTACCGGACCGCGATCTACGGTGACCCGGTCGAGGTGACGGGAAGCTCGATCCAGCTGTCCTACTCCGACGGCGACATCTGGGACTGGGCGGTGGACTGGGACACCTGGGTGGCGATGTCGGCGCTGCCGCCCGCGACCGCGCACCCGCCGGCCACTCAGATTCCGGTCACCGCGCCGGTCACCCCGTCGAACGCGCCGACGCTGTCGGGCACGCCCACTTCTACTCCGGCGACGACCACGAGCCCGTCGCCTAGCCCCGGCGGTTGAACCGCGTCGCGCTGGCCTGGTCGCGCGGCTTGATGACGATCAGGTCGAGGTCCACGTGGGATGGCCGCGTGGCCACGAACCCGATGACCTCGGCGACGTCTTCCGCCACCAACGGCGTGATCCCGGCATAGACGGCGTCGGCGCGCTGCCGGTCGCCGTCGAAGCGCACCAGGGAGAATTCGGTCTCGACCGCGCCCGGCGCAATCTCGGTGAGCCGCACCGGTTTTCCGAGTAGTTCACCGCGCAGCGTGCGGTGCAGGGCGCTTTGCGCGTGCTTGGCCGCGGTGTAGCCGGCGCCGCCGTCGTAGGTCTCCATGGCCGCGACCGAGGTGACCGTGACGATGAGGCCGTCGCCGGAGTCGATGAGCTTGGGCAGCAGCGCGCGGGTGACGCGCAACGTGCCCAGCACGTTGGTCTCCCACATCCACTGCCAGTGTTCGAGGTCGGCGTCGGCGACCGGTTCCAGCCCCCAGGCGCCACCGGCGTTGTTGACCAACACGTCGACCCGGCTCAATTCGGTTGCCAGCGCCCGCACCGCGTCGTCGTCTGTGACGTCGGCCACAATCGCGGTGCCGCCGATCTCGTCGGCCAGCGCCTCGAGCCGGTCCGCCCGGCGCGCCACCGCGACCACGTGGAACCCCTGTGCCGCAAGGGTTTTCGCGGTCGCTTCACCGATGCCCGAACTGGCCCCGGTAACCACCGCGACCCGTCGTTGTCCCCCAGCTGCGTTCACACGGAACAACTCTAGTGAACGTGCTAAGTTCTCGGGGTGCTCCTTGGCGCCCTGATCAACAACACCGCCGCGTGTCTGTGCGCGGCGGGTGCGTGTTGTTGTCGCGCACTTTGCCGCTCCTGACTTTCAGGTGTGGCCGAAGCCGGCCATCAGGAACTCGCACACAAAAGGACACCCATGCGCACTACCCTTACCCGTAGCCACCATTCCCACAGCCGCAAAGGCCTTCCGCGGATGCACCGCCAGATCCTGCCTCCGGCGCTACACATCTCGGACTCGGCGGCGGCATCCGTGTTCCGCGCCGTCCGGCTGCGCGGCCCGGTGGGCCGCGACGTCATCGCGGCCGTCACCTCGCTGAGCATCGCCACGGTCAACCGCCAGGTCATCGCCCTGCTGGACGCGGGCCTGCTGCGGGAACGCGCCGACCTGGCCGTCTCCGGGGCCATCGGGCGCCCGCGGGTGCCGGTGGAGGTCAACCACGAACCGTTCGTGACGCTCGGCATCCACATCGGCGCGCGCACCACCAGCATCGTGGCCACCGACCTGTTCGGCCGCACGCTGGACACCGTCGAGACCCCGACGCCGCTGTCGCCCCCCGGGCCCGCGCTGGCGTCGCTGGCCGAGAGCGCCTCGCGGTACCTGCAGCGCTGGCACCGGCGCCGGCCGCTGTGGGTCGGGGTCGCGATCGGTGGCACCGTCGACGGCGCCACCGGCCTCGTCGACCACCCGCGGCTGGGGTGGCGGCAGGCGCCCGTCGGCCCGGTGCTGGCCGACGCGCTGGGACTGCCGCTGTCGGTGGCCTCGCACGTCGACGCGATGGCGGGCGCCGAGCTGCTGCTCGGCCTGCGGCGCTTCGCGCCGAGCTCGCCGACGAGCCTGTATGTGTACGCCCGCGAGACCGTGGGTTATGCGCTGGTGATCGGCGGCCGGGTGCATTGCCCGGCCAGCGGGCCGGGCACCATCGCGGCCCTGCCCGCCCACTCCGAGCTGCTCGGCGGGACGGGCCAGCTGGAATCCACCGTCAGCGACGAAGCGGTCCTGGTCGCGGCGCGCCGCCTCAAGATCCTGCCCGGCGTCCCGCCCGGGAACCGCACCGCGGGGGCCACGACCGCGATGGCCGACCTGCTGCGGGTGGCCCGGGCCGGTAACCAGCAGGCCCAGGCCCTGCTGGCCGAGCGGGCCCGGGTGCTCGGCGAGGCGGTCGCGTTGCTGCGCGACATGCTCAACCCCGACGAGCTGGTGGTCGGTGGCCAGGCTTTCACCGAGTACCCGGAGGCGATGGGGCAGGTGGAGGCGGCGTTCGCCGTGCGCTCGGTCCTTCCCGCGCGCGACATCCGCGTCACCGCCTTCGGCAACCGGGTCCAGGAGGCCGGGGCCGGGACGGTGTCCCTGGGCGGCCTCTACGCGGATCCGCTGGGCGCGATGCGGCGCGCCGGGGCGCTGGAGTCCCGGCTGCGAGAGGCCGCCGGCGAGTCGTCCGCGTAGAGCGAACGGCGCGCTCGGGCCGGGTCGCGGCCCGTCCTGTAAAGATGAAGGAGTGCGGCACGACGACGGTTCCCGGCGCAGCGACCCGCGCCGGGTCGCAGTTCTGGCGGTGCACACCTCACCGTTGGCCCAGCCCGGGACCGGCGACGCCGGCGGCATGAACGTCTACGTGCTGCAGACCGCGTTGCACCTGGCGCGGCGGGGGATCGAGGTGGAGATCTTCACCCGGGCGACCGCGTCGGCCGATCCGCCGATCGCCCACGTGGCGCCGGGCGTGCTGGTCCGCAACGTGGTGGCGGGGCCGTTCGAGGGCCTGGACAAATACGACCTGCCCACTCAGCTGTGCGCGTTCGCGGCCGCGGTGCTGCGCGCCGAGGCGTCCCACGAACCCGGTCACTACGACATCGTGCACTCCCACTACTGGCTGTCCGGGCAGGTCGGCTGGCTGGCCCGCGACCGCTGGGCGGTCCCGTTGGTGCACACCGCGCACACGCTCGCCGCGGTCAAGAACGCCGCCCTGGCCGACGGTGATGCGCCCGAGCCGCCCCTGCGCACGGTCGGGGAGCAGCAAGTCGTCGACGAAGCGGACCGGCTGATCGTCAACACCGATGATGAAGCGGCGCAACTGATTTCGATCCACCACGCCGACCCGGCGCGAATCGACGTGGTCCACCCGGGGGTGGACCTCGACGTGTTCCGCCCGGGCAACCGCCGGGCGGCCCGGGCCGCGCTCGGGCTGCCGCTCGACGGCGACCTGGTGGCCTTCGTCGGGCGGATCCAGCCGCTGAAGGCCCCCGACATCGTGCTGCGCGCCGCGGCCAAACTGCCGGGGCTGCGCATCGTGGTGGCCGGCGGCCCGTCGGGCAGCGGCCTGGCCTCCCCGGACGGGTTGGTAAGGCTGGCAGACGAACTCGGCATCACCGACCGGGTGAACTTCCTGCCGCCGCAGTCCCGTCCGGACCTGGCCACCCTGTTCCAGGCCGCCAATCTTGTTGCGGTGCCCAGCTATTCGGAGTCGTTCGGGCTCGTCGCCGTCGAGGCGCAGGCGTGCGGCACCCCGGTGGTGGCCGCGTCGGTCGGCGGCCTGCCGGTGGCGGTGCGTGACGGGGTGTCGGGCAGCTTGGTGTCCGGACACGACGTCGGCGACTGGGCGGCCGCCCTGGACCGGATGCTGCGGCTCGACCCGCCCCGGGCCGACGCGATGAGCCGCGCCGCGGCCGCGCACGCGGCCACGTTCTCCTGGGACAACACCACCGACGCGCTGCTCACCAGCTATCGGCGCGCGATCGGCGACTTCACCGCCCTGCGCCAGCGCCGCTTTCGCGACCGGGCCGCGATGCGCAAGCCCCGCCGCTGGGCGACCCGTCGCGGGGTGGGCGCGTGAACTCGACAGTGCAGGCCGTGATCGAGCGCACGCTGCAGGCCAGCGGGCTGACCTACTCGGAGTTCCCCGGGGCGCACGGCGGGCTGCCCGGCCTGGTGGTGGAGCTGCCCGGCGAGCGCAAGCTCAAGACCAACACCATCCTGAGCATCGGCGAGCACTCGGTGCGCGTCGAGGCGTTCGTGTGCCGCAAGCCCGACGAGAACCACGAGGGCGTCTACCGGTTCCTGCTCCGGCGCAATCGGCGCCTGTACGGGGTCGCCTACACCCTCGACAACGTCGGCGACATCTACCTGGTGGGCCGCATGTCGCTGGCATCGGTGGACGCCGACGAGATCGACCGGGTGCTCGGCCAGGTGCTCGAGGCCGTGGACTCCGACTTCAACACGTTGCTGGAGTTGGGTTTTCGGTCGTCGATCCAGAAAGAGTGGGAGTGGCGGGTGTCCCGCGGGGAGTCGCTGAAGAACCTGCAGGCCTTCGCGCATCTGATCGACGAAGACGACGACGAACCTGCGTGAGACACTGACCGGCATGGGTGAAACTGCCACGCTGGTGCTGCTGCGCCACGGCGAGAGCGACTGGAATGCCCTCAATTTGTTCACCGGCTGGGTCGACGTCGGGCTGACCGAGAAGGGGCGGGCCGAGGCGGAGCGCAGCGGCGATTTGTTGAGCGAACATGGGCTGCTGCCCGACGTGCTCTACACGTCGCTGCTGCGCCGGGCGATCACCACCGCGCACCTGGCGCTGGACACCGCCGACCGGCTGTGGATCCCGGTGCGGCGCAGCTGGCGGCTCAACGAACGCCACTACGGCGCGCTGCAGGGTCTCAACAAGGCCGAAACCAAGGACCGCTACGGCGAGGAGCAGTTCATGGCGTGGCGGCGCAGCTACGACACGCCGCCCCCGCCGATCGAGCGGGGCAGCGAATTCAGCCAGGATGCGGATCCCCGCTACGCCAACATCGGCGGCGGCCCGCTGACCGAATGCCTGGCCGACGTGGTGGCGCGGTTCCTGCCGTATTTCACCGACGTCATCGTCCCGGACCTGCGGGCCGGCAAGACCGTGTTGATCGTCGCGCACGGCAACTCGCTGCGCGCCCTGGTCAAGCACCTGGACGGGATGTCCGACGACGAGATCGTCGGGCTCAACATCCCGACCGGCGTTCCGCTGCGCTACGACCTGGACGCCGACCTGCGGCCGGTGCTGCCGGGCGGCACGTATCTGGACCCGGAGGCGGCCGCGGCGGGCGCCGCCGCGGTTGCCGGCCAAGGGCGGGCCTGAGTCGGTCCGCAGGTAAAAGACCGCCTGCATAGGCCCGTTTGCCAAACATCGAGTGAACGGAAGCGGAACACCTATAGCGCAAGATGTGACTTGTCCGATTTTGGCCTCGCTCCGCTAGGGCGGCGTTCACCAAATTTGTAGGATTTTGTTGTGACTGTGTTCTCGGCGCTGTTGCTGGCCGGGGTCTTGTCGGTGCTGGCGCTGGCCGCAGGAGTTGCGGTCGGGGCCCGGCTCGCGCCGCGGGCGGTGCAACGCCGCCAGCAATCCACCACCGAATGGACGGGCATCACGGTCGCGCAGATGCTGCAGCGCATCGTCGCGCTGATGCCGCTGGGCGCCGCGGTGGTGGATTCGCACCGCGACGTCGTCTATCTCAACGAACGGGCCAAGGAACTGGGCCTGGTGCGCGACCGTCAACTCGACAACCAGGCCTGGCAGGCCGCGCAGCAGGCGCTCACCGGCGTCGACGTCGAGTTCGACCTGCGGCCGCCGAAGCGGGGGCCTGGCCGGGCCGGGCTCTCGGTGCACGGTCAGGCGCGGCTGCTGAGCGAGGAGGACCGCCGGTTCGCCGTGGTGTTCGTCCACGACCAGTCCGACTACGCCCGCATGGAGGCGACCCGGCGCGATTTCGTGGCGAACGTCAGCCACGAGCTCAAGACCCCGGTGGGGGCGATGGCCCTGCTGGCCGAGGCGCTGCTCGCCTCCGCGGACGACTCCGAAACCGTCCGCCGCTTCGCCGAGAAGGTCCTCGTCGAGGCGAACCGGCTGGGCGACATGGTCGCCGAGCTTATCGAGCTGTCCCGGCTGCAGGGTGCCGAGCGGCTGCCCAACGTGACCGAGGTCGAGGTGGACACCGTTGTTTCCGAGGCGATTGCACGCCACAAGGTGGCCGCCGACAACGCCCACATCGAGGTCCGCACCGACGCGCCGAGCGGCCTGCGGGTGCTGGGTGACGAGGGGCTGCTGGTGACCGCACTGGCCAACCTGGTGTCCAACGCGATCGCCTACTCGCCCCCGGGGTCGCCGGTGTCGATCAGCCGCCGCCGCCGCGGAGACAACATCGAGATCGCCGTGACCGACCGCGGCATCGGAATCCCCCTGGAAGACCAGGAACGGGTCTTCGAGCGATTCTTCCGCGGCGACAAGGCGCGGTCGCGGGCCACCGGCGGCAGTGGGCTGGGCCTGGCCATCGTCAAACACGTTGCGGCCAACCACAACGGCAGCATCGGCGTGTGGAGCAAGCCGGGGACCGGGTCGACGTTCACCCTGTCGATTCCGGCATACAAGGACAGCGACGAGGAACCCGAGCCACCGCTGGGCCGTGAGGTGCGGCCCAACAGGTCACAACGAGAGGAAGAACTGAGTAGATGACCAGTGTCTTGATCGTGGAGGACGAGGAGTCGCTGGCCGATCCGCTGGCATTCCTGTTGCGCAAGGAGGGCTTCGAGGCCACGGTGATGACCGACGGGCCCGCGGCCCTCGCCGAGTTCGACCGTGCCGGCGCCGACATCGTGCTGCTCGATCTGATGCTCCCGGGCATGTCGGGCACCGACGTGTGCAAGCAGTTGCGCGCCCGGTCCAGCGTGCCGGTGATCATGGTGACCGCGCGCGACAGCGAGATCGACAAGGTCGTCGGCCTGGAGCTGGGCGCGGATGACTATGTCACGAAGCCCTATTCGGCGCGCGAGCTCATCGCCCGGATCCGCGCCGTGCTGCGCCGGGGCGGCGACGACGACTCCGAGATCAGCGACGGCGTGCTGGAATCCGGCCCGGTCCGGATGGACGTCGAGCGCCACGTCGTCTCGGTCAACGGCGACACGATCACGTTGCCGCTCAAGGAATTCGACCTGCTCGAGTACCTGATGCGCAACAGCGGACGAGTGCTGACCCGCGGGCAGTTGATCGACCGGGTCTGGGGTGCCGACTATGTCGGCGACACCAAGACGCTCGACGTCCACGTCAAGCGGCTGCGCTCCAAGATCGAGGCGGACCCGGCCAACCCGGTGCACCTGGTGACGGTGCGGGGACTGGGTTACAAGCTCGAGGGCTAGCGTGCGCTGAGGGCTTCGCGTGTGAAGCCACGGCGCGGATTGTGCACTCAGGGCGCCCTGTACGCACAGTCAAAACCCAGGATTCACACTCAATTCGCGCGGGCGCCGACGATTTCGTCGGCCACGCCCAGCGCCAGCGCCATGATCGACAGCTGCGGGTTCACCTCCGGGCAGCTGGGCAGGATCGACGCGTCGGCGACCCACACGCCGTCTGCGCCGCGCAGCCGCCCGGTCTCGTCGACGGGGCAGCGCTGGTCGTCGGCGCCCGCGGCCGCCGTGCCCGTCGGGTGGAAGGCGGCCAGATGCAGGCTGCGCGCGTCGCTTCGGCTCAGCGCATCGCGCAGCGCGGGCAGCGACGTCACCGTCGTCGCGCCGGGTAAGCCGGTGAGCACCTCGACGGCACCCGCGGCGAACAGCAGCCGGCCCATGGCCTCGATCGCCACTCGCAGCTTGGCGACATCGGCCCGCGCGATGTTGTAGCGCACCAGCGTCTCGCCGCGCACCGACGACACCGACCCGACGCCGCGGTCGGCCACCATGGCGCCGAACGTCGCGACCTGCGGCGCGCGGTCGAGCCAGCCGAGCAGCTCGGCGCCGTAGCCGGGAAAGACCATCGAACCCATCCCCGGCGGCGTGGAGGTCGCCTCGATCAGCACGCCGTCGGACTCGTGGAACTCGTGCACCGCCGCGCTTTGCAGCACGCCGTGCCAGGCGACGACGTCGTCGTCGAATCGCCCGGCCAGCATCGTCGCCGGGTGCAGCGCCAGGTTGCGGCCCAGGCGCGGGTGAGCACCAAAACCGCTGCGCCGCAACAACCCCGGCGTCTCGGTGGCGCCCGCGGCGATGATGACCGTGTCGGCGAGCACGTCGAGCGCGGTGCCGTCGGGGCGGCGGGCGCGCACCCCGCGGGCGCGCCCTTGCCGGTGCAGCACCCGCTCGACGCGGGCGTGCGAGATGATCCGCGCGCCGGCCGCGCACGCCTGCGGCAGCGCGTTGAGGTGCACGCCGAACTTGGCGTTGCGCGGGCAGCCGATCGCGCACTGGCAACAGCCTTCGCAGCCCGGCGCGTTGCGCGGGATGGGCGCCGCCCGCCAGCCCAGCGTCGCGGCGGCATCCAGCAGCAGCCGCCCGTTGCGCCCCATGATCTCCAGCGGGACCGGCGCGACCCGCATGGTGCGTTCGACGTCGTCGAGGCGCTCGCTCAGCCGGTCTTCATCGGCCAGGCGCAGGCCGAAGTCGTCGCGCCAGCGCAGCGTCACGGCGGGCGGCGGCCGGTAGCAGGTGCCGGAGTTCACCACGGTGGTGCCGCCGACCGCACGACCGATGGGCAGCACCACCGAAGGGCGGCCCAGCGCGACGGTGGCCCCCGCGCCGCGGTACAGCCCGGCGTACCGGTCGATGGGGTGGCCGGTGCGGAAATCCCCGACGGTCCAGCGCCGCCCCTCCTCGAGCACGACGGTGTCGAGGCCGGCCCGCGCCAGGGTGCGGGCCACCATCGCCCCGCCGGCGCCGGACCCGACGACGACCGCGTCGGCGACGACGACCGAGCCGCTCTCGGGCGACGGGGTGACGTTCAGGGGCGCGTCCGGGCGCGCGACGTCATGCTCCTGGGCACGCGAAAGCAGTTCGGGCGCATAGGTTTCGGCGCCGTTGGCCAGCAACACGATCGCCTTCAGCGCTTCGACGGCCGCCCCGGCGTCCGGGCCGAGGGCGGCGACCCGCCGCAACACCCGCTCCCGCTCACCGGGGCCGAGCCGTGACAGCGAGCGGCCGGTGGTGAGGTAGCTCGCCGCGGCCAGCGAGACCAACCCGGCCCGCACCGCCGCCCGTGATGTGGCTGGCAGCCGCTCCAGGTAGCGGTCGACGCGGCCGGCGAGATCGGCGGGTGCCGGGCCGCCGCACTCCCGGGGGAGCAGCGCGGCGCCGAACGACGCGGCGAGACGGCTCATCCGAAGCGTCCGACCCGGCGCCCCAGCTTGATGAAGAACGGATAGGTCGCGAAGATGCCGGCCGCCGCCGCGTGCAGCCGCGGGCCCGCCTGCGCGGTGTCGACGCCGAAAACGCCGCTGTTCCACATGAAGTCGCGCCCGTTCTGCGCGCGGAAGGGCCGCCACAGCACACCGAGGCCGGGCACGTTGTTGTAGAGGCCGAACGAGCCGCCGAAGAAGACGCCGAGGGTGGCGGCCTCGGCGAGCTCCCGGCGGTCCGGGGGCAGCCGCCGCTCGATGAGCACTCCGGCGGCGAACAGCAGCGGCGGGTCGAGCGCAAAGCTCACGACGGGATCCTTTCGTTGATTTGGGGTGCGTCAGCGCCGCGCAGCCCCACTTCGGCGTGCCCGGTTCCCAGCACCGACCAGTGCCGGTCGTCGATGTCGATGTGGATGTCGGCCTGCTCGGTGTTGGTGCACACCGCGCGGCCGCCGTCGGGGTCGGTGTATCCCAGGCTCACGCACCGCTCCGGCGGCTGGTCGACCCGGATGAGCACCCGGCGACCGCCGATGCGCCCCTCCAGCTGCCAGTGCCGCAGGCCCAGCGTCGTTTTCATCCGCAGCGACGGCAAAGGGCTTGGGGGCCAATCCTTCCCGTCGATGCGGAAGCGAACGAACGCCATCGGCGCCAGCCTGCGCAGCCCCGGCTTGTGCGACACCGCGGTGACCGCCTCCACCACGTCGCCGCCGCCGAGGTCGGCGTGGATCCAGCCCCAGCGCCGGGCGTTGCCGTGTCCGTAGATGTGCGCGACGCCGCCGCGCCACCCCTCGATGCGCGCGGCGGCGTCTGCTTGAAGGTCAGTGGTCAATGAGCCCGCGAAGTCGGCGGTGGGGGCGACGACCACCTGGGCGCCGGGCAGCAGCTCGCGCTCCCACGCCGCCCGGGGAAACGTCCACAACGGCGTGCCGGCGTCCGTCCAGGACAGGTCCCATGCCAGCGATCCCGCGCGCCCGGCCAGCTTTTCCGGCGCCACGCGCACCCCCGCCGCGTCGAACCAGGCGGTGCCCGAGGCCGGCCCGGCGGGCTCGGGGCCGAACCGCTCGGTGCGCGGCGGGCCGTCGGGCGCGAACCAGGTCGCCCAGCCGTGCGCGTAGGGGGCGTCCGCGGCGTGGAGGGGAGCCACCGTCTCGCAGTGGATCCACAGGCCGGCGCGGGTCAGCGGATCCGACAGGGTGGCGTACCAGACCTCCAGGCGGCCGGCCTTGCCGCGCCAGCGCGGGGCGGAGGCCGATCGCAGCTCGTCGTCCACGTGCTCACCTCCGGTCGGGACGCGGGCGCTCGGTTGCTGTCCGGGGCCCGGTCGGTCCACTATATTGGTTGAGCCAATGAACCAGTCAAGCGCACTGCAGCCGCCCGATCGCCAGCGGGTCGACGAACAGATCGCCGCGTCGATCGCCGACGCGATCCTCGACGGCGCCTTTCCGCCCGGGTCGACCCTGCCGCCCGAGCGCGAGCTGGCCGAGCAGCTCCGCGTCAACCGCACGTCGCTGCGCCAGGGGCTGGCCCGGCTGCAGCAGATGGGTCTCATCGAGGCCCGGCACGGCAGCGGCAACGTGGTGTGCGACCCCCAGGCGCTCACGCATCCCGCCGTCGTCGAGGCGCTGGTCCGCAGGCTCGGCCCCGAGTTCCTGGCCGAATTGCTGGAGATCCGGGCGGCGTTGGGCCCGATGATCGGCCGGCTGGCGGCGCAACGCAGCACGCCGGAGGACGCCGAGTCGCTGCGCGCCGCCCTGACGGCGGTGCGCGAGGCCGACGGCCCGGCGGCGCGCCAGGCCGCCGACCTGGCCTACTTCCGGGTGCTCATCCACGGCACCCGCAACCGCGCGCTGGGGTTGCTGTATCGCTGGGTCGAGCACGCGTTCGGCGGCCGCGAGCACGAACTCACCGGCGCCTACGACGACGCCGCCCCGGTGCTGGCCGACCTGCGGGCGATCACCGACGCCGTGCTGGCGCGCCAGTCGGAAGCGGCGGCCGCCGCGGTCGAGGGTTACCTCAACGCCAGCGCCCTGCGAATGGTGTTGTCCTACAAAAGAACCCAGGCCACCTGAGCGCGGGCCGGCGCTATTCGGCGATCCGGGTGGCCGGGTGCACCGCGATGAGCCCTAACTTGCTGCGCCGCTTGCACATCGCCGCCAGCTCCGCATAGGCCTTCGCGCCGAGCAGTTCGGTGAGCTCGTCGGCCATGCTCTCCCACACCTGCTTGGCGCCGACGTGGGCGGCCGGATCGCCGGTGCAGTACCAGTGCAGGTCCGCCCCGCCGGAGCCCCAGCCGCGGCGATCGAATTCGGTCACCCAGGTCTTCAAGATCTCCGTCCCGTCGGGCCGGGTCACCCATTCCTGGCTGCGCCGGATCGGTAACTGCCAGCACACATCGGGTTTCATGGTGAGCGGTGCCACCCCCAGCTTGAGAGCCTTGGTGTGCAGCGCGCACCCGGCCCCGGCGGGGAACCCCGGCCGGTTGAGGAAAATGCAGGCGTCCTTGTGCTTGCGGGTGCGGTACTGGGGCTGGCCGTCGTGCTCGTCGAGCTCCAGGTAACCCTTGCGTCCCAAGCCCTTCTCGCGGAACTGCCAGTCCTCGTCGGTCAGCGTCTTGACCGCGTCGTCCAGCCGGGCCCGGTCGTCGTCGTCGGACAGGAACGCGCCGTGCGAGCAGCACCCGTCGTCGGGGCGGTCTTCGACCGTGCCGCGGCAGGCCGGTGTGCCGAACACGCAGGTCCAACGCGACAGCAGCCAGGTGAGGTCGGCCGCGATCAGGTGCTCCGGATTGTCCGGGTCGTAGAACTCCACCCATTCGCGGGCGAAGTCCAACTCGACCTCCTGACCCGGTTCCGGGTGCGAATTCGCCACGTCGCCAACGTTAGACCACGATTCCGGCCGTCCGGCACTTTGACGCGACGGACTCGTCGGCAGGTCGGACCGCGGCGCGCATCGTCACCCGGCGGGGCTGAATTGCCGGTTCGCCCCCTCGCCGCTTGCGCGGCTGGGGGTGCCCCCACCTCGCGCCGCTTCGCGGCGCGCATCGTCACCCGGCTAGGTTGTTGCTGTGCGGTTAGGCGTGCTCGACGTGGGCAGCAACACGGTTCATCTGTTGGTGGTTGACGCCCACCGCGGTGGGCATCCCACGCCCATGAGTTCGACGAAGGCCACGCTGCGGCTCTCCGAGTCGATCGACAGCTCCGGCAAGATCACCAAGCGCGGCGCCGACAAGTTGGTCTCCACTATCAAAGAGTTCGCCAAGATCGCTGACAGCTCGGGCTGCAAGGAGCTGATGGCCTTCGCCACCTCGGCGGTCCGCGACGCCGAGAACTCCGACGACGTGCTGTCCCGGGTGCGCAAGGAAGCCGGCGTCGAGCTCGAGGTGCTGACCGGGGTCGACGAGTCGCGGCTGACCTTCCTCGCGGTGCGCCGGTGGTACGGCTGGAGCGCCGGTCGCATCATCAACCTCGACATCGGCGGCGGCTCGCTGGAGTTGTCCAGCGGCGTCGACGAGGAGCCCGAGGTCGCGTTGTCGCTGCCGCTGGGTGCGGGTCGCCTGACCCGGGAATGGCTGCCCGACGATCCGCCCGGGCGGCGGCGGGTGGCGATGCTGCGCGACTGGCTGGACGCCGAGCTGGCGGAGGCCGCCGTCACGGTCCTCGAGGCCGGGCCGCCCGACCTCGCGGTCGCCACGTCGAAAACGTTCCGTTCGCTGGCGCGGCTGACCGGGGCGGCGCCCTCGGCGGCCGGACCGCGGGTCAAGCGGACGCTGACCGAGAACGGCCTCAGGCAACTCATAGCTTTCATCTCTAGGATGACCACCGCTGACCGGGCCGAACTGGAGGGAGTGAGCGCCGAGCGGGCACCGCAGATCGTCGCGGGTGCGCTGGTGGCGGAAGCGAGCATGCGAGCGCTGTCGATCGAAGCGGTGGATATCTGCCCGTGGGCGTTACGGGAAGGTCTCATCTTGCGCAAACTCGACAGCGAAGCCGACGGAACTGCGCTGTTCGACAGTTCCTTGCGCGATGCTGGAGGTCAGAAGGCTGATCGGAACGCCAACCGATCGAGAGGCGACAAATCATGACCGGACCCCACTCCGAGACCGAGAGCCCCGGCACTCGGCCGATCTCGGTGGCCGAGCTGCTGGCCAGGAACGGAACGATCGGCGCCCCGGCGGTCACCCGGCGGCGGCGCCGTCGGCGCGGCGACAGCGACGCGGTGACCGTCGCCGAGCTCACCGGTGAGATCCCCGTCATCCGCGACCACGACGACGACCACGACGACGACCACGACGTCACCGAAGAGCCGGCCAACGGGACGATCCAGGTCGCCGAGCAGACCGCCGAGGACCGGCGCACGACCTCGTACTGGTCCGAACCCGAGCCGCGCTGGCCCAAGTCACCGCCCCAACCCAAACGGTTGTCGGGCCCGGAGCGCAGCGCCTACCCGCGGCCCCTGCCGCACCCCGAGGCCCCCGCCGATGCCGCCCAGTCCGGCGCCGAGGACATGAGCCCCGACCCGCTGGACCATTACACCGACGTCCCGGTGGACGTGATGGACTCCGAGGTGCGCGAGGCCGAACCCACGTCGGAGGATTCCGCCTTCGTGCGCTCCTTCCTGCACTCCGACTCGACGCTGTTCGGCGGCCAGACGCTCGCCGACGAGGTGGCCCGGCGGCGCGGCGGCGAGCCGTCCGCGGACTCGCTGACGGAAGAGCTCGGCGAGGACCGCCTCGACGCCGAGGTCGGCCGCGCCGACGAGGAACTGCACGAGGCGCCGAGCCGGCTCCAGGGGCTGTGGCAGGGCTTCCTGACCGTGCTGCAGTCGATCCTGGCCGTCGCGTTCGGGGCGGGGCTGTTCGTCGCGTTCGACGAGCTGTGGCGGTGGAACAGCATCGTGGCCCTGGTGCTGACGGTGCTGGTCATCCTCGGCCTCGTGGTGGGAGTCCGCGTGGTGCGCAAAACCGAGGACATCGCGAGCACGCTGATCGCCGTCGCGGTGGGGGCGCTGATCACCCTGGGGCCGCTGGTCCTGTCGCTGCAGTCGGGCTAGCCAGATCCACTGAGAACCCATAGAGACCATTGCGCCCGGCAATCAAAGTAGGCCTGTCGACGGCCTCGGTGTACCCACTGCGGGCCGAGGCCGCCTTCGAATACGCCGCCAGGCTCGGCTACGACGGGGTCGAGCTGATGGTGTGGAGCGAGTCGGTCAGCCAGGACATCGGCGCCGTCAAGAAGCTGTCCCGGCGCTATCGCGTGCCGGTGCTGTCCGTCCACGCACCCTGCCTGCTGATCTCGCAGCGGGTGTGGGGCGCCAACCCGATTCCCAAGCTCGACCGCAGCGTGCAGGCCGCCGAGCAGCTCGACGCACAGACCGTCGTCGTGCACCCGCCGTTTCGCTGGCAGCGGCGCTACGCCGAGGGGTTCAGCGACCAGGTCGCCGCCCTGGAGGCGTCCAGCGACGTCAAGGTCGCGGTGGAGAACATGTTTCCGTTCCGGGCCGACCGGTTCTTCGGGCCCGGGCAGTCCCGGGAACGGATGCGCAAGCGGGGCGGCGGCCCGGGCCCGGCGATCTCGGCGTTCGCGCCGTCCTACGACCCGCTGGACGGCGACCACGCCAACTACACGCTGGACCTGTCGCATACGGCGACGGCCGGCACCGATTCGCTGGAGATGGCCCGGCGAATGGGTGAGGGCCTGACCCACCTGCACCTGTGTGACGGCAGCGGCCTGCCGGCCGACGAGCATCTGGTGCCGGGACGCGGCACCCAACCCACCGCCGAGGTGTGCCAGATGCTGGCCGGCGGCCGCTTCGCCGGTCACGTGATCCTGGAGGTGTCGACGTCCAGCGCGCGTTCGGCCCAGGAGCGCGAAGCGATGCTCGCCGAGTCGCTACAGTTCGCGCGCACGCACCTGCTGCGCTGACCTCCGAAGACCACCAGGAGAACATGGACGCGCTATTCACCACCGCAATGACGTTGCGGGAGGCCGGTCAAGGCATCTACCCACGCGTTTTTGAAGGTGAGCTCGACAAGCACTGGACCATCGGGCCCAAGGTGCACGGTGGCGCGATGCTGGCGCTGTGCGCCAATGCCGCCCGCACCGCGTGCGGCGCGCAGCCGGACGGACCCGAACCAGTGGCCGTGTCGGCGAGCTTTTTGTGGGCGCCGGATCCGGGGCCGATGCGGCTGGTGACCTCGTTCCGCAAGCGCGGCCGCCGGGTCAGCGTGGTCGACGTCGAGCTCATGCAGGGCGAGCGCACCGCGGTGCATGCGGTGGTCAACCTTGGCCAGCCGGAGCATTTTCCGCCCGACGGCTCGCACGCGCCGCTGCTGTCGGCGAACCCGGTCCTGGATCTGATGGCTCCCGAACCCCCCGACGACGTCGAGCCCATCGGGCCGGGTCACCCCCTGGCCGGCCTGGTGCACCTCGGCGAGGGATGCGACGTGCGACCGCTGCTGTCGACGATGCGGCCGCGCGACGGCCACCCGCCGATGATCCAGATGTGGGCGCGCCCCCGCGGCGTCGCGCCGGACGCGCTGTTCGCGCTCATGTGCGGAGATCTGTCGGCGCCGGTGACCTTCGCCGTCGACCGCACCGGGTGGGCGCCCACCATCCAGCTGACGGCCTTCCTACGGGCTCTGCCCGCCGACGGGTGGCTGCGGATCCTCGCGACCTGCATGGAGATCGGACATGACTGGTTCGACGAGGACCACATCGTCGTCGACCACCTGGGCCGACTGGTGGTGCAGGCCCGGCAACTGGCGATGGTGCCCGCCGCCCGCTGACGGGCGGTGTCTGGAATGCTTTGCTCCCATGGCACGTATCGCGATCATCGGCGGCGGCAGCATCGGCGAGGCATTGCTGTCGGGCCTCCTGCGCGCGGGTCGGCAGGTCAGGGACCTGGTGGTGGCCGAACGGATGCCCGAGCGCGCCGAGTACCTGGCGGAGACCTATGCCGTGCGCGTGGCGCCGGTCGGTGACGCGGTGGACAACGCGACGTTCGTCGTCGTGGCGGTGAAGCCCGCCGACGTCGAGAGCGTGCTGGGGGAGCTGGCCCGCGCGGCCGCCGAGGCCGAGACCGACAGCCCCGAACAGGTTTTCGTCACCGTCGCGGCGGGCATCACGATCAGCTACTTCGAATCCAAGCTGCCGGCCGGAACCCCGGTGGTCCGGGCGATGCCCAACGCCGCGGCGTTGGTGGGCGCGGGCGTGACCGCGCTGGCCAAGGGCCGCTACGTCACCGAGCCACAGCTGGAAGAGGTCTCGGCGCTGTTCGACTCCGTCGGCGGCGTGCTGACCGTCCCGGAATCCCAGATGGACGCCGTGACCGCCCTGTCGGGATCCGGCCCGGCGTATTTCTTCTTGATGGTCGAGGCGCTGGTCGACGCCGGCGTCGCCGCGGGTCTGAGCCGCCAGGTCGCCACCGACCTGACGGCGCAGACGATGGCCGGCTCGGCGGCGATGCTGCTCGAACGGATGGATTCGTCGCCCTTGGCCGAGCGGGAGGCGCTGGGGGTGCGTGCGGACGCCACGGCGGCGCAGCTGCGCGCGACGGTCACCTCGCCGGGCGGCACCACCGCCGCTGCGCTGCGCGAACTGGAACGGGGCGGATTGCGGGTGGCCGTCGACGCGGCCGTCCAGGCCGCGAAAAGGCGCTCTGAGCAGCTAAGAATTACATCGGAATAATTCAAGTTTTCCGGACGGATTGTCCCTCACCAGTACCATTAACCCCATTAGTCCCGCTATTCTCCTCTTGTATGCACGTGTGGGTGCCAGCGGAGGGGAAGCCGCTGGCATTGCGCGAGCCTGACACGATTGGGTTGCGATGACGTCTACGAACGGGCCATCGGCACGCGATTCCGCTGCTAAGGGGCGGGACTCCGGTTCCGGCGATGGCCAGCAGGCCAGGACGCAATTTCTCACCGTCGCGGAGGTCGCGGCGCTGATGCGCGTCTCCAAGATGACGGTGTACCGGCTGGTGCACAACGGCGAGCTGCCCGCGGTGCGGGTCGGGCGGTCCTTCCGGGTGCACGCCAAGGCCGTCCACGACATGCTGGAGACTTCGTACTTCGACGCGGGCTGACCTGCCGCGGCCGCCGGTTTGGTGTTCCGCGCTGAGGGCCGGGTAAAGTGTCCGGGTCAAGTAGGAGCAGGTCACCGGTCAGATAGCGGAGTTCATGGGTTCAGTAATCAAGAAGCGGCGCAAGCGTATGTCGAAGAAGAAGCACCGCAAGCTGCTGCGTCGCACCCGGGTGCAGCGCAGAAAACTCGGCAAGTAAGCCCGAGTAAGCCCAGTCGACCGTCGCGTCGCCGTAACGCCGCCGTCTCGCACGCCCGTTAGGCTGTTCGGGTGGATCAGTCGAGTGGGGAAGGTGCCGCAACCGGCACCGTGCACTACCCCAAAGTGGTGCTCGTCACCGGTGCCTGCCGGTTCCTGGGCGGCTACCTGACTGCCCGGCTCGCGCAGAACCCGTTGATCAAAGCGGTCATCGCGGTGGACGCGATCGCCCCCAGCAAGGACATGCTGCGCCGCATGGGGCGCGCCGAGTTCGTTCGCGCCGACATTCGTAATCCCTTCATTGCCAAGGTGATTCGCAACGGCGACGTCGACACCGTGGTGCACGCCGCGGCGGCGTCGTACGCCCCGCGATCCGGTGGCAGCGCCGCGCTGAAGGAAATCAACGTGATGGGCGCGATGCAACTCTTCGCCGCCTGCCAGAAGGCGCCTTCGGTGCGCCGCGTCGTGTTGAAGTCGACGTCGGAGGTGTACGGGTCGAGCGCGCACGATCCGGTCATGTTCACCGAGGACAGCAGCAGCCGGCGGCCGTTTCGCGACGGCTTCGCCAAGGACAGCCTCGACATCGAGGGGTACGTGCGCGGGCTGGCCCGGCGGCGCCCCGACATCGCGGTGACGATTCTGCGGCTGGCCAACATGATCGGCCCGGCGATGGACACCTCGCTGTCGCGGTATCTGGCGGGGCCGTTGGTCCCCACGATGTTCGGCCGCGACGCCCGGTTGCAGTTGCTGCACGAGCAGGACGCGCTCGGCGCCCTCGAGCGCGCGGCGATGGCCGGCAAGGCCGGCACCTTCAACATCGGCGCCGACGGCATCATCATGCTCTCGCAGGCGATCCGGCGGGCGGGCCGAATACCGGTGCCGGTGCCCGGGTTCGGCGTGTGGGCGCTGGATTCGCTGAGACGGGCCAACCGCTATACCGAGATCACCCGGGATCAGTTTGAGTATTTGAGTTACGGCCGCGTCATGGACACCACCAGAATGCGGACGGAGCTCGGCTACCAGCCGAAATGGACGACGGCCGAGGCGTTCGACGACTACGTCCGCGGCCGTGGCCTGACTCCCATAATCGACCCTGATCGGGTACGCTCCCTGGAGGGTCGCGTCGTAGCGTTAGCGCAGCGCTGGGGAAGCCGAAATCCAATTCCATGGGGCGGGGTCAGGTAGAGATCGTGACGGGCGAAACCAGAGCGAACGTCATTCCACTACATACAAATCGGGGTCGGGTCGCCGCGCGCCGTAGAGCCGATCAACGCGCGGAATCGTCCCGCCAACATCCCTCGCTGCTGTCCGATCCCCGCGGCCGAGCGTCGGCTGAACAGATCGCCGCGGTCGTTCGCGAAATCGACGAACACCGCCGCGCCGCGGGTGCACCGTCGACGGCCGAGGCGCCGCTCAACGAGCTCGCACAACGGGTGGCCGCGGTTGCCGGCTTTTTGCGGCAGCGGTTCACGGGCGACTACACCGTCGACGAGTTCGGCTTCGATCCGCACTTCAACAGCGCGGTCGTCCGGCCTTTGCTGCGGTTCTTCTTCCGGTCGTGGTTCCGGGTCGAGGTCAGCGGCATCGAGAACCTGCCGAGCGACGGGGCCGCGCTGGTGGTGGCCAATCACGCCGGGGTGTTGCCGTTCGACGGGCTGATGCTGTCGGTGGCGGTGCACGACGAACACCCGGCGCACCGGGACCTGCGGCTGCTGGCCGCCGACATGGTGTTCGACCTGCCGGTGGTCGGCGAAGCCGCGCGCAAGGCGGGCCACACCATGGCCTGCACGACGGACGCGCACCGCCTGCTGGCCGCCGGCGAACTCACCGCCGTGTTCCCGGAGGGCTACAAGGGCCTGGGCAAGCGCTTCGAGGACCGCTATCGACTGCAGCGGTTCGGGCGCGGCGGATTCGTGACGGCGGCGCTGCGCACCAAGGCCCCGATCGTTCCGTGCTCGATCGTCGGTTCCGAAGAGATCTACCCGATGCTCACCGACGTCAAGCTGCTGGCGCGGCTGTTCGGCCTGCCCTACTTCCCGATCACTCCGCTGTTCCCGCTGGCCGGCCCCGCCGGGCTGGTGCCGCTGCCGTCGAAGTGGCGCATCGCGTTCGGTGAACCGATCTACACGAACGACTACGCCGCCTCCGACGCCGAGGACCCGATGGTCACCTTCGAGCTGACCGACCAGGTGCGCGAGACGATCCAGCAGACCCTGTACCGGCTGCTGGCCGGGCGCCGCAACATCTTCTTCGGCTAGCGAAACGCCCCGGCGCCGCGTGGCGCGACACCGGGGCCGTCTTGCGTCGCAGAACTACTTGACGAGCGTGAACTGGCAGACGTCGGTGTAGCTGTCACGGAACAGGTCCGAGCAGCCCCTCAGGTAGTGCATGTAGATGTCGTAGGTCTCCTGCCCCTTCAGGGCGATCGCCTCGTCCTTGTGCGCCTCGAGCGCATCCGCCCACGCGTTCAGCGTCGGCACGTAGTTCTTGCCGATGCGGTGGTAGCGCTCGACCTTCCAGCCCGCGTTGGACGAGTAGTGGTCGACCTGTGAGATCCGCGGCAGCCGCCCGCCCGGGAAGATCTCCGTCAGGATGAACTTGATGAAGCGCAGCAGGCTCATCGGCGACGTCAGGCCGAGCTCCTGGGCCTCCTCCTTGTCCGGGATGATGATCGTGTGCAGCAGCATCCGGCCGTCGTCGGGCGTCAGGCTGTAGAACTTCTTGAAAAAGGTGTCGTAGCGCTCGAATCCGGCATCGCCGGCGCCGTCGGCGAAGTGCTCGAACGCGCCGAGTGACACGATGCGGTCCACCGGCTCGTCGAATTCCTCCCAGCCCTGGATTCGCACCTCCTTGCGGCGCGGGCTGTCCATCTCCTCGAACTTGGCCACGTCGTGGGCGTACTGGTTCTCGCTCAGCGTCAGGCCGATGACGTTGACGTCGTACTCGGCCACCGCGTGCCGCATGGTCGCGCCCCAGCCGCAGCCGATGTCGAGCAGCGTCATGCCCGGCTCCAGGTTCAGCTTGTCCAGCGCGAGCTTGCGCTTGGCGTACTGCGCCTCTTCCAGCGTCTTGGTCAGGTGATTGGGGTCCGGCTTCTCGTCGAAGTACGCGCAGCTGTAGGTCATCGACGGGTCAAGCCACAGCTTGAAGAACTCGTTCGACTTGTCGTAGTGGGATCGGACTGCCTCGACCGGCGGCTTCAGCTGGGTGCCACCCGTTTCACCCTGTGACATTGGAATCGCCCTACTTTCCGGCTGATATCGATGCGATCGCGGCGACGGTTTCTTCAGCGCCAGCGTCCTGGTGTGCGGCTTCCCCCAGCATCGTAACGACACTGGTGACGACCGGCTTGCCCTCGGCGTCTGTGACTTCGCTGCGGATCTCAGCGACGACGGCGCCGTGGGATTCGATCACCGAGTCTAGATAGGTGTCGAAGTAGAGCTTATCGTGCGCCAATATCGGCCGGTGAAACTGGAATTTCTGGTCGCGGTGCATGACCCGGGCGATGTTGATCGGGATGCTGAACTTGGTGAAGATCTCCAACTGCACGCGCCGCCCCGCGATGGCCAGGAACGTCAGCGGCGCCACCAGCGCGGGGTAGCCGGCGGCGGCGGCGTCGGCCTCGTTGTAGTGCGCCGGGTGATCGTCCTTGACGGCCTGGGCGAACTCCCGGATCTTCTCGCGCCCCACCTGGAAGTAGTCCGGTGCCCGGTAGTGGCTGCCGATGATCCCTCGGGCCGATTCTGGGACTGTCATGCCGCTGTGCTCTCCGCTCGATTACGTCTCAGCGGCGCAGCCTATCAGCGCGATTGGCGCCGCGACGCCAGCGCCGCCAGCGCGCCCCCGGCCGCGCCCAGGGCCAGCGCCGAGGGCACCCCGATCCGCGCGGCCTTGCGGGCGGTGCGGAAGTCGCGGATCTCCCACCCCCGTTCGCGGGCGAGGGCCCGCAGGCGGGCGTCGGGGTTGATGGCCACCGCCGTGCCGACCAGCGACAGCATCGGCACGTCGTTGTAGCTGTCGGAATAGGCCGTGCAGCGCTTGAGGTTGAGGCCCTCGCGGATGGCCAGCGAGCGCACCGCGTGCGCCTTGCCGGGGCCGTGCAAAATCTCGCCGACCAGCCTGCCGGTGAACACGCCGTCCACCGACTCGGCGACCGTGCCCAGCGCGCCGGTCAGCCCGAGCCGTCGCGCGATCGTCGCCGCCAGCTCGTAGGGGGTGGCGGTGATCAGCCACACCTGCTGGCCGGCGTCCAGGTGCATCTGGGTGAGCTCGCGGGTGCCGGGCCAGATCTTGTCGGCGATGATCTCGTCGTAGACCTCCTCGCCCAGCGCGACCAGCTGCTCGACGGAGCGGCCCTCGATGAACGCGAGGGCCTTGCGCCGGCCGGCGGCGACGTCGTCGCTGTTCTCCGTGCCGAACCACTGAAACTTGGCCTGGGCGTAAATGAATCCGAGCACATCGCGGTAGGTGAAGTAGTTGCGGGCGGCCAGGCCCCGTCCGAAATGCACGGCCGACGAACCCTGCACCAGGGTGTTGTCCACGTCGAAGAACGCGGCCGCGGTCAGGTCGATCGGCGGCTGCGGGCGGCCCTCGTCGGGCGCGGCGGGGGCGACGGTGGCCAGATCCTCGAGCGCGCGTTCGGCGCTCGCGTTGTCGACCAGCGCGTCGAGGTCGGGGCGGCCGGCGGGGTCCGCGCCGCCCGGCTCAGAGGAAGCCGATGAAGCCAAGGCCCAACCTCCTAGATCGCTGTGCCGCCGGGTAATCCGTGGGATGACCGTTCTCAACCCTATCCGGCGGGGATTCCGGGCGGTTTGCGCGCCTGAGGCGTCAGGTCAGGACCACATGGCCAAATTCGTTGACATCGCTCCGGTGTAGTTGGCATGCGCCGTCTCGCCCGCGGCCCGCAGTTGGGCCAGGGCCTCGCGCATCATCGCTTCGCCGCGGGCCCAGTGCCGATGCGCCTCGACGTGGGCCGCCGCGCCGCTGCCCGTCCATGTCGAGTGCAAAGTGCTTACCAGAGAATCGATTTCGGCCAGCATGTCTTCGGCATAGCGGCCGAATTCGGTCATTCGTTGCACGGCGTCGGCCAGCGCCCGGGGATCCACCCGAAACGGCTCAGCCACGGCGCACCCCGCGCAGAGCCTGGGCCGACGCCGCCTCGTTCTCCCGGTAGAGGCCGCCGGCCCGGGCCACCAGCCGCGCCAGCATCGAGAGGCCGACCTCCACCTCGCCGGCACCGCGGTGCCACAGCTCCCATGCGTCGGCGTAGGCGCTTCCCGACGTGCCGCGCCAGCCGCCGAGCATGTCGCCGACCTGGGCGTTGAGCTCCGCGAACTGGTTCCGCAGGTCCTCGGCGCGCCCCGCCAGCGCCTCGGCGAACCCCCGCATCGCCTCGGGATCGACCCGCACCGCGTCCTGGGCAGCCACATCGGCAACCTAACCGCCGCGGCGTGGCCCCACAATTCACCGACGCGAGTGCCACACTGTTCGCCATGACGCAGGGCACCGGCCGGCCGCGGGTGGAGCTGCTGACCCGCGACGGCTGCACGATCTGCGCGCGGGTGCACGCGCGGCTGGTCGAGCTCGCCGACGAGCTGGGCTTCGAGCTGGCGGCGACCGACGTCGACGCCGCCGCGGCGGCGGGCAACCCGGGCCTGCGTGCCGAGTTCGGCGATCGGTTGCCGGTGGTTCTGCTCAACGGGCGCGAGCACAGTTACTGGGAGGTGGACGAGCCGCGGCTGCGCGCGGACCTCGCTCGGTAACGGCGGTCACTTATTTGGTAGCCCAGCTGATCAACGATTACCGTGGACAGCAGTTCAGTTACTGGGGAAGCAAGGGAGCTGGCCAGGTGATGCTGCCGTGAGCGTCCTGCTCTTCGGGGTTTCGCACCGCAGTGCGCCGGTCTCCGTCCTGGAACAACTCAGCATCGACGAATCCGATCAGGTCAAGATCGTCGATCGGGTGTTGCAGTCGCCGCTGGTGACCGAGGCGATGGTGCTCTCGACGTGCAACCGGGTCGAGGTCTACGCCGTCGTCGACGCGTTCCACGGCGGGTTGGCGGTGGTCGGGCAGGTGCTGTCGGAACACTCCGGGATGTCGATGGGCGACCTGACCAAGTACGCCTACGTGCGCTACAGCGAGGCCGCCGTCGAGCACCTGTTCGCGGTGGCCAGCGGCCTGGATTCCGCGGTGGTCGGCGAGCAGCAGGTGCTGGGCCAGGTGCGCCGCGCCTACGGGACCGCCGAGGCCAACCGCACCGTCGGCCGGGTGCTGCACGAGCTGGCCCAGCGGGCGCTGTCGGTGGGCAAGCGGGTGCACTCCGAAACCGCCATCGACGCCGCCGGCGCGTCGGTGGTTTCGGTCGCCCTGGGCATGGCCGAGCGCAGGCTGGGCGGGCTGGCGGGCAAGACCGCCGTGGTCGTCGGCGCCGGGGCGATGGGCGCGCTGTCCTCGGCGCACCTGACCCGGGCCGGCATCGAGCAGGTCGCGGTGGTCAACCGCTCGGCCTCGCGCGCGCAGCGGCTGGCCCGCAAGATCCGCGAATCCGGCGTGCGGGCCGAGGCGCTGACCCTGGACCGGCTGCCCGACGCGCTGGCGGACGCCGACGTCGTGGTCAGCTGCACGGGCGCGGTGAGCCCCGTCGTCTCACTGGCGGACGTGCACCACGCGCTGGCCGCGGCCCGCCGGGACGAGGCCGCCCACCCGCTGGTCATCTGCGACCTGGGCATGCCGCGCGACGTCGACCCGGCGGTGGCCGGACTGCCCGGGGTCTGGGTCGTCGACGTGGACCGCGTGCAGCGCGAGCCGTCGGCCCACGCCGCGGCCGCCGACGTCGACGCCGCGCGCCACATCGTGGCGACCGAGGTCGCCACCTACCTGGCGGGGCAGCGGATGGCCGAGGTCACCCCGACGGTGACGGCGCTGCGACAGCGGGCCGCCGACGTCGTCGAGGCGGAGTTGCTGCGCCTCGACAACCGGCTGCCCGGCCTGGAAAGCGCCCACCGGGAAGAGGTGGCGCGCACCGTGCGCCGCGTGGTCGACAAGCTGCTGCACGCACCCACCGTGCGGATCAAACAGCTCGCCAGCGCCCCGGGCGGCGACAGCTACGCCGAGGCGCTGCGCGAACTCTTCGAACTCGACCAGACCGCCATTGACTCGGTCGCCGCTGTGGCCGCTGGTGAATTGCCAGTCGCGCCAAGCCGATTCGACGCCACGCCGCAACAGTCCGGCGAGTAGCCGATTGCCGCACGTGATCCGGATAGGCACCCGGGGCAGCCTGTTGGCCACCACCCAGGCCGGTGTGGTCAGGGACGCCCTGATCGCCAACGGCCATCCCGCCGAACTGGTGACCATCACCACGGCCGGCGACCGGTCGTCGGCCCCCATCCAGAGCCTGGGCGTGGGCGCCTTCACGACCGCGTTGCGGGAGGCCATCGAGGACGGCCGCGTGGACGCCGCGGTGCACTCGCACAAAGATTTGCCGACGGCCGACGACCCGCGGTTCACCATCGCCGCGGTACCGCCGCGCAACGACCCCCGCGACGCGCTCGTCGCGCGCGACGGCCTGGTGCTGGGTGAGTTGCCGGCGGGCTCGCTGGTGGGCACGTCGTCGCCGCGCAGGGCGGCTCAGCTTAGAGCATTGGGTCTCGGTTTGGAAATCCGCCCCCTACGAGGCAACCTAGATACCAGGTTGAACAGGGTAAGCAGTGGTGATCTTGACGCGATCGTGGTGGCCAGGGCCGGTCTCGCCCGGCTGGGCCGCCTCGACGATGTCACCGAGACGCTGGAGCCGGTGCAGATGTTGCCAGCACCGGCTCAAGGAGCGCTCGCCGTCGAGTGCCGCGCCGGTGACGAACTGGCCGCGGTGCTGGCGGAGTTGGACGACGCCGACACGCGCGCGGCGGTCACCGCGGAGCGGGCCCTGCTCGCCGAATTGGAGGCCGGTTGCTCCGCACCGGTGGGCGCGATCGCCGAGGTGGTCGAGTCCATCGACGACGAGGGCCGTGTCTTCGAAGAGCTGTCGCTGCGCGGCTGCGTGGCGGCGCTGGACGGGTCCGACGTGATCCGCGCGTCCGGCATCGGCACTCCCGGTCGGGCACGGGAGCTGGGGCTCTCGGTCGCCGCCGAGCTGCTCGAGCTGGGGGCCGGAGAGCTGATTGGGGGAGCGCGGCAAGACCCCGCGCGAGGAAACTGAAGAGAGTCACTTGGGAGCGACAATGACGACGCGAGGGCGTAAGCCGAGACCGGGCCACATCACGTTCGTGGGCTCGGGCCCCGGCGACCCGGGACTGTTGACGACGCGGGCTGCCACGGTGCTGGCCAACGCCGCCCTGGTGTTCACCGACCCCGACGTGCCCGAACCCGTGCTCGCGCTGATCGGCAGGGATCTGCCGCCGGTCTCCGGCCCGGCGCCGGCCGGCCCGGAAGCCAAGGCCGAGGGCAACCCCGACGGTGACGCCGGCCAGGCCGGGCCCGCGGTGATCACCGAGGGCCCCGATATCCGCCCGGCGCTGGGCGAGCCCGCCGAGGTCGCCAAAACGCTTGTCGCCGAGGCCCGTACGGGCGCCGACGTGGTGCGGCTGGTGGCCGGCGACCCGCTGACGCTCGACGCGGTCATCACGGAGGTGAACGCCGTCGCGCGCAGCCACCTGCACATCGAGATCGTGCCCGGGCTGGCCGCCACCAGCGCCGTCCCCACCTATGCGGGGCTGCCGCTGGGCTCGTCGCACACGGTCGCCGACGTGCGGGGCGACGTGGACTTCGACGCGCTCGCGGCGGCGCCCGGCCCACTGATCCTGCAGGCCACCGCGTCGCATGTGGCCGACGCGGCCCGCGCCCTGATCGAGCACGAGCTGGCCGAGGCCACCCCCTGCGTGGTGACCGCGCAGGGCACCACCTGCCAGCAGCGCTCGGTCGAGACCACGCTGGCCGGCCTGACCGATCCCGCCGTCCTGGGCGGCAACGACCCGGCCGGCCCGATGACCGGGCCGCTGGTGGTGACCATCGGCAAGACGGTGGCCAGCCGGGCGAAGCTGAACTGGTGGGAGAGCCGCGCGCTGTACGGCTGGACCGTGTTGGTGCCCCGCACCAAGGACCAGGCCGGCGAGATGAGCGAGCGGCTGACGTCCTACGGCGCCCTGCCGATCGAGGTGCCGACCATCGCCGTCGAGCCCCCGCGCAGCCCCGCCCAGATGGAGCGGGCCGTCAAGGGCCTGGTCGACGGCCGCTTCCAGTGGGTGGTGTTCACCTCCACCAACGCGGTGCGCGCGGTGTGGGAGAAGTTCGGCGAGTTCGGGCTGGACGCCCGGGCGTTCTCCGGGGTGAAGATCGCCTGCGTCGGCGAGTCGACGGCCGACCGGGTCCGCGCCTTCGGGATCAGCCCCGAGCTGGTGCCGGCCGGCGAGCAGTCCTCGCTGGGCCTGCTCGACGACTTCCCGCCCTACGACAGCGTTTTCGACCCGGTGAACCGGGTCCTGCTGCCGCGGGCCGACATCGCCACCGAGACGCTGGCCGAGGGGCTGCGCGAGCGCGGCTGGGAGATCGAGGACGTCACGGCCTACCGGACCGTGCGCGCCGCGCCGCCGCCGGCGGCCACCCGCGAGATGATCAAGACGGGCGGCTTCGACGCGGTGTGCTTCACCTCCAGCTCGACCGTGCGCAACCTGGTCGGCATCGCCGGCAAACCGCACGCGCGCACGATCATCGCCTGCATCGGCCCCAAGACCGCCGAGACCGCCGCGGAATTCGGCCTGCGGGTGGACGTCCAGCCCGACACCGCCGCCGTCGGCCCCCTGGTCGATGCGTTGGCCGAGCACGCCGCGCGGCTGCGCGCCGAGGGGGCGCTGCCGCCGCCGCGCAAGAAGAGCCGCAGGCGCTAGTGGTCGCCCTTCCCGCGAGCGTGCGTGTCTGTACAGCGACACGCCGTCTGGGCTGGCATTCTGCGCACGCTCGCGGCGACGGACGAGCATGAGTTACCCCCGGCAGCGCCCGCGCCGGCTCCGCTCGACACCCGCGTTGCGTCGCCTGGTGGCGCAAACGTCGCTGGAGCCAAGGCATTTGGTGCTGCCGATGTTCGTCGCCGACGGGATCGACGAACCGCGGCCGATCGCATCGATGCCCAACGTCGTTCAGCACAGCCGGGATTCGCTGCGCCGCGCCGCCGAGGAGGCCGTCGCCGCCGGGGTTGGCGGGGTGATGCTGTTCGGCGTTCCCCGCGATCAGGACAAGGACGCGACCGGCTCGGCCGGCACCGATCCGGACGGCATCCTCAACGTCGCGCTGCGCGACCTGGCCAAGGATCTCGGTGACGCCACGGTGTTGATGGCCGACACCTGCCTGGACGAGTTCACCGACCACGGGCACTGCGGCGTCCTGGACGCCCGCGGCCGGGTGGACAACGACGCCACCCTGGCCCGCTACGTCAAACTGGCTGTGGCACAGGCGGAATCGGGCGCCCATGTGGTCGGACCGAGCGGCATGATGGACGGCCAGGTGGCCGCGATCCGCGACGGCCTGGACGCGGCCGGCTACACCGACGTGGTGATCCTGGCCTACGCCGCCAAGTTCGCCTCGGCGTTCTACGGCCCGTTCCGCGAGGCGGTGAGCTCGAGGCTGTCCGGGGACCGGCGCACCTACCAGCAGGAGCCCGGCAACTTCCGGGAGGCGCTGCGCGAGGTGCGGCTGGACCTCGACGAGGGCGCCGACATCGTGATGGTCAAGCCCGCCCTGGGTTACCTCGATGTGCTGGCGGCGGCGGCGGAGGTCTCGCCGGTGCCGGTGGCCGCCTACCAGGTGTCGGGCGAGTACGCCATGATCTGCGCCGCGGCCGCCAACGATTGGATCGACGAGCGCGCCGCCGCCCTGGAGTCGCTGACCGGCATCCGGCGCGCCGGGGCCGACATCGTGCTCACCTATTGGGCCGCGGATGCGGCAAGCTGGCTGTCGTGACGGACCCCCGGCCGTTGTTCTACGAGCCCGGCGCCAGCTGGTGGTGGGTGGCGCTGGGCCCGGCGTCGGCGGCGGCCATGGTGCTGATCGAAATCTGGAGCGGGGCCCCGGTGTCGTTCGTCGTCCCGGCGATCTTCTTGGTCCTGGTGTCGGCGTTCGTGGGGCTGCAGGTGAAGGCGGCGCGGATCCACGTCTCGGTGGAGCTCACCGAAGACGCCCTGCGGCAGGGCACCGAAACCATCCTGGTGCGCGAAATCCTCAAGGTGTACCCCGAACCCGAACACCACGAGGCGTCCGGCAAGGAGCTGGCGAGATGGCAGTCGTCGCGGGCGCTCGGCGAACTCGTCGGGGTGCCGCGCCACCGCATCGGCATCGGCCTCAAGCTCACCGGCGACCGCACCGCCCAGGCCTGGGCCCGCCGTCATCGTCAGCTACGGGCGGCCCTGACGCCGCTGGTCCAGGAGCGGGTGGAGCCCGCCGGCTCCGACGCCGCCGACGACCGCGACGACGGGCCCACGCCGTGATCGCCCGCTATCGCGCCGTCGTGGAGCTCGCCCTGGCCTGCGTCGCGCTGGTGGGCGGGGGGCTGAGCTGGGTGCACGCGCGCCACACGGTGCGTGTCGCCCCCATCGCCGACGGGCAGCCGTTCACCACGTCGCTGGTGTACAACCCTCAGCTGCTGTTGCTGACCCTGGTGCTGGTGACGGCCGCCGGGGTGCTGGCGGTGGTCGGGATCGCCCGCCTGCTGCGGGCGCGGACGCCGGGAAAAGCTACGCCGTCTTCTTGATCAGCGGCAGCACGAGCTGACGGCGGCTCACGATCGCTTCGGCCAGGTTGCGGAGCGCCTCGCGCACCGAGCGCGCGACCGGCAACTCGCCCTCGCCGCCCAGCAGCCCCATGACGGCCGGGCTCGCGACCAGCGTCCACTCCACCCCGGCGGCGCGGCAGTCCTCGTCGAGCCGGTGCACGAGCGAGACACCCGCCGCAGCAAAGTGGGTCACGTCGCTCAGGTCGACCACCACCGGGTTGCTCCCCAGGGTGAAACGCCAGAGGTACTCGCTGACCCGGTCGACGTTGGCCGCGTTGATGTCGCCGCGAATGGTCACCACGGTCGCCAGGTGCCGGCAGTGGGCGCGGATCTGGGCGCCATCGCAGTCGAAGGTGCCGTACCCGTGCCGTGTCGCGACGGTGGTGATTGTCATGAGCGCCTCATTCCCTTCGACCTGTCCTCTAAAGGTGCCCGCCAAATCTAAGGGGACCGGAAGCCGCCTCTAACTCTTTGCTAAGAAGCCGATTTCGGTGCGTTTGGTGGGGGTTCAGGCAACATCGTGGCCGTTTTGTAGCCGTGCCACGCCACGGCCCATCACGCCATCGGAAGCCGTCCGCTGCTAGGCTTCGTGGGCTGCCGGTTGCCAGTCGGGGGGCTCGTGATCGCCCGGTCAGCCGGACAGATCGGATACGAAACGGCAAGTCCAGACGGAAAGAGCATCGTGCGCGGCGCAGAGATCCGGGGAGAGATCAAGGCCCTGACGGGACTCCGCATCGTCGCCGCCGTGTGGGTGGTGCTGTTTCACTTCCGGCCCATGGTGAGCGACATTTCGCCGGACTTCCGCGACGCGCTCGCGCCGGTGCTCAACTGCGGGGCCCAGGGCGTCGACCTCTTCTTCATCCTCAGCGGGTTCGTCCTGACCTGGAACTACCTCGACCGGATGGGCCGCTCGTGGTCGACGCGCGCCACCCTGCACTTCCTGTGGCTGCGGCTGGCCCGGGTGTGGCCGGTGTACCTGGTCACCCTGCACCTGGCCGCGGTATGGGTGATCTTCACCCTGCACGTCGGTCACGTGCCGTCGCCCGACGCCGGCCAGCTCACCGCGATCAGCTATGTGCGCCAGATCCTGTTGGTCCAGCTGTGGTTCGTGCCGTTCTTCGACGACTCGAGCTGGGACGGCCCGGCCTGGTCGATCAGCGCGGAGTGGCTGGCCTACCTGCTCTTCGGGTTCCTGGTGCTGGTGATCCTGCGGATGAAGCAGGCGACGAGGGCGCGCAGCCTGATGGCGCTGGCATTCGCGGCCTCGTTGCCGCCGGTGGTGATGCTGCTGGCCAGCGGCCACTTCTACACCCCGTGGAGCTGGCTGCCGCGCATCGTCACGCAGTTCACCGCCGGCGCCCTGGCCTGCGCCGCCGTGCGCAGGCTGCGGTTGACCGAGCGCGGTCGCCGCGTCGCCGGGTACGCCTCCCTGCTGCTCCTGGCAGCCATGGTGGGCGTCCTGTACTGGTTCCACGCGCACCCGATCTCCGGGATCGTGGAGAACGACAGCGGCGGGGTGGTCGACGTGCTGTTCGTGCCGCTGGTGATCACCCTGGCCATCGGCGTGGGCAGCCTGCCCAGGGTGCTGTCGACGCGGGTCATGGTCTACGGCGGCCAGATCTCCTTCTGCCTGTACATGGTTCACGAGCTGGTGCACACGTCGTGGGGATGGGCGGTGCTTCAGTTCAACCTCACGCCATGGCAGCAGGACAACCCGTGGAAATGGAACATCATCGGGCTGCTCGCGATCGCCGTCGGCCTGTCGGCGCTGATGTACCACTTCGTCGAGGAGCCCGCGCGCCGGTGGATGCGCAGGATGGTCGACGTCAGGCCCGCCGACGAGAAGGCCGCGGCCGCCGAGCCGGCGGGCACCAAGCTGCACCCGATCGACGGTGGGCTGGAAGCGGTTTCGGCCCGCGCGGTGTGACGTTCGCCTCGCCGCGCGACCCGTGCGATGCGCCTGATCCGTCGAATACCATGGCCGGAGCGGCCGGCCGCGATTCAGCGGGTTGACGTCGAGTCCGCGTCGTTTCCCGTACGATTCCGTTGATTTCGGTGCGGCGCATGACGATGCATGGGGGAGGTTGCAGTGAGTCGCCTGGTCACGGCCATTGCCGGCCTCGCCCTGGTGCTGAATGTCGTCTCAGGGGCGCCCGCGCGCCCGGTGCGGGCCTACCGACCGCTGACGCTGGATTCGCGCGTCAACCACCTCGCGGTGGTCGGCGACTCGTACACCACCGGCACCGACGAGGGCGGCCTCGGGCCGAGGTCGTGGACCGCGCTGACCTGGCACGCGCTGGCGCAGCGGGGCGTGCGCGTCGCCGCGGACGTGGCGGCCGAGGGCAGGGCGGGCTACGTGGTGCCCGGCGACCACGGCAGCATCTTCGAGGACCTGACCGCCAGGGCGGTCAAGCCCGGCGACGCGCTGGTGGTGTTCTTCGGATCGCGCAACGACGAGGGCGCGGATCCCGCGTTGGTCGCCGACAAGGCCCGCGACGCCTTCGCCTTGGCGCGCCGGTTCGCGCCGTCCGCCAGGTTGCTGGTGATCGGCCCGCCGTGGCCGACCGCCGACGTGCCCGAGTCGATCCTGCAGATCCGCGACGTGCTCAACGCGGCCGCCCGGGCCGCGGGAGCGGCGTTCGTGGATCCGATCGGAGACCACTGGTTCGTCGACCGGCCGGATCTGATCGGCCCGGACGGCGTGCACCCCAACGACGCGGGGCATCAGTATCTCGCGGACAACATCGCGCCGCTCATCAGCATGCAGCTGTCCCGGTGATCGGCGAAAGCCCCAGCCCCGCAAGGGTTTAGCGAAATACGCTGCGGGGACTAGTCTTCCGCGTGTCGTTCGTAGTCCCACCGTTCCAGGCGCGCCTGCAACTGCATCAGGCCGATGCCGGCGACCGGCGCGATGGCCGCAATGCAGACCAGCAGCAGCGAAGTCATCTCACAACCTCCCAAAACCCTTCAGCAATAAGACGTTCGTTCGCACGGAGAAGTTCAACAAGGGTCACCCGCCCGCCAGCGCGCGGTCGGCCAGCGCGCCCATCACGGGCGCCAGCAGTTGCGCGTACTCGGTCGTCACGTGGTTGTCGTCGCGGAAAATCAGGGTGTTGCCCACGATCGGCGGGCAGCGGTCGGGCGTGCAGAACAGGTCCGCCAGGTCGGCGTACTGCCCGCCGGCGCCGGTGGTCACCGCCCGCTCGGCACCGATGCCGTCGCCGTCGAGCGCGGCCTGCCGCGCCGGCACGCACGCGGTGGCGTCGTCGAGATGGGCCGACAAGCAGGCGGGCACGGGCCCGTGCGGGTCCGGCGCCGGGCCGAGGACCAGGACGGTCGCACCGGTGCTCCGCAGCTGCGCCACGGCGCGGCCCAGCGTGTCGATCCACGCCGGGTCGTAGGACTTGAAACCGAAGTCCGCGCCGTAGCGCCGGCTCATGTCGAGCACCACCAGGCGCGGGTGCTCGGCCCTGAGCCGGTCGGAGACCTGGGCGCGCCACTGTTCGCACTCGGTGTACTCGCGACCCAGGTACGGGCTGCGGATGGGCAGTTCCTGCAGCGGGCACGTCACCTTGGCCAGCGTCTCCAGCCGCCAGTGGTGCTGCTCGGCGGCCCGCCGGAGCGCCGGCTCCCACATGGCGGCGTGCGAGTCGCCGACCAGGGTCACCGTCGTCGGCGAAGCGGTATCGCCCGTCGCGCACTCGCTTTCACCGACCTCGCGCCAGGAGCGCACGCACCCGTTGACGAACACGGGCGCCTTGTCGGCCGGCGCCTGCGCGAGCGGCGGGTCCAGGTTGGACGGGACGGCGCGCAGGCCGGCCGACGCCGCGACCGCGTCGCGCACCTGCGCGAAGGCCTGCCGAACGGTCGCCTCCTGGGGGCTGACGGCGGGGACGTTGGCCGGGGGGAGCACTGCGATGTTCGCCTTGGGTGCCGCGACCCCGTGGCCCGCGGGCACCGGCGTCATCGTCAGCAACACCACGCACGCGCAGGCCGCCGCCGCGGTGGCCGCCGCGGCCGCCGCCAGGCTGGCCCGCACCGACCGGCGCAGCGCGGCCGCGAACCGGCCGGGGTTTTCGACCAGATGCAACGTGAGCACGGCGAGCCCGCCGGACACCGCGGTGGCGGTCACCCTGGCCGGCAGCCCCGCGGGCTCGCCCAGCAGCTGCGGCATCAGCAGCAGCACCGGCCAGTGCCAGAGGTACCACGAGTAGGACACCCGCCCGATCGCCCGCATCTCCGGCCGGCACAGCACGCGGCCGACGCCCAGGCCGCCGGTGACGCACCCACCACCGATCACCAGCGCCGTGCCCAGCACGGGCAGCAGCGCCGCGGTGCCGGGGTACGGGGTGCCGGGGCCCAGCTGGGTGCAGGTCAGCGCGATCAGCGCCAGGCCGCCCCACCCGACGATCGTCGCGGGCAGCAGGGGCAGCCTGCGCCAGTGCCGGATCGACAGGGCCACCAGGCCGCCGGCCGCCAGCTCCCAGGCCCGGGTGGGCAGCGAGAAGAACGCCCAGGACGGCGACGTGCGGGTCCACCCGATAGCCGCCGCGAGCGACGCCGCCGCCACCACGGCCAGCACCACCGCGTAGGGCGCGGCGCCCGCGCCGGCGCCGCGGCGCACCCTGCCGGCAAGCCACGCCGTGCCGATGATCAGCAGCGGCCACGCCAGGTAGAACTGTTCCTCGACACCCAGCGACCAGTAGTGCTGGAACGGCGATGGGATATCGGCGGACAGGTAGTCGGTGCCGCGCGTGGCGAACCGGTAATTGCCCACGTACAGCGCGCTGGCGATGCCGTCCACGAAGACGCTGCGCGCCTGCAGCGGCGGCAGGACGGCGGCCGCCACGACGGCGGTGGTGACGCCGACGGTGGCCGCGGCCGGCAGCAGGCGCCGGGCCCGTGCGCCGTAGAAGCGGCCCAGCGCAACGGTATTGGTGGCGGCGGCCTCGCGCCAGAGCAGCCCGGTGATGAGGAAGCCGGAGATGACGAAGAAGACGTCCACACCGATGTAGCCGCCGCCGAGTCCGGGTATGCCCGCGTGGTAGAGCACGACCGCGATGACCGCGACGGCGCGCAGCCCCTCGATGTCCGGGCGAAAACCGTTCCGGGAAGTCCGCCGCTCCACTCGACGTGGGCCGCTGGCGGTGTCTTCCTGCCGGACTGTCATGTGCGTGGGCTAGGTCGCCATCCAGGCCAGCTCGCCCGGCAATTGCGTTCGCCAGTAGCCGATGTCGTGTCCGCCGAGGGAGAAGCCGCCCGCCGGGGGCGTCTTCAGCTGGCCGACGAATTGTCTTGTGGCGAAATAGAACCGGTCGAAGGTGCCGCAGTCCACGCGCAGCGGAATCGAATTCAGCGCCGGCACGCCCACCACGGTGTTCTGCACCCAGTCGTCGTAGCTGTCGAAGGCGCCCGGCTCGCTGCCCGTGAACGAGGTGTACAACGCCGGGCTGATGGCGCAGATGCCGGCCGTGCGCGACGGGCCCAGCCTGGCGCCCAGATGCAGCGCGCCGTAGCCGCCCATCGACCACCCCAAAAAGCCCACCCGGGAGGTGTCGAAACCCATCGAGGACAGCATCGGCAACAGCTCCTCGAGCACCATCGCGCCGGGGTCCTCGCCCGAGGCTCTGCGGTGCCAATAGCTGTTGGCGCCGCCGTCGACGCCCACCACCGCGAACGGCGGCTTGCCCTCCCTGACCAATTGGGCCAGCGCCTTCTCGACACCGCAGTCGAGCATCATGTTGGCGTCGCCGTCCTTGCCGTGCAGCGCGATGACCGGACGCAGGGCGCCGGCTTCGGCCTTCTGCCCGGGCGGCAGGGCGATCACCCAGTTGGTCTTGATCCCCCCGCGCGCCGCCGAGACGAACGAGCCGGTCAACCGGTTCGGCAGGGTGCTGCCGGCCGCCGACGGCTCGAACGGGGCGGGGGCCAGCGGCGCGGGCGCCGCGTGCGGCTCGAGCGGATCCAGCAGCGCGCTCAACACCCACGCGCCAGCGGCCGCCGCGCTGGCACCGGCGCCCATACGCAGTACCGCGCGGCGGTTCAGGTCAGGCACAGGCGTCATAATGCCGCGCCGACACGGCGTTTTCGGCCAAGCCACGCCGTTTTGGAAGCATTGTGTGATCTCGTGTGATCTGTCGGTCGCGAAGAGGTGACCTTCGAAGCGCCGGACCCCTGTTATTGACGCGCCGTTCACGCAATGGGCACCTGGAGCCGGTAGGCCTTCGCGGCATGGTGGTGCAGCGCTTCGCCGTCCTGGCGGTCCCCGTCGCGGTGCTCGGTCTGGTCGCCGCGTGCGCGCACCGGCCCGGCCCGGCCGCGGAACCCGCGACCGCCACGCCGATCCGCCACCTGGTCGTCGTATACCAGGAGAACGTGTCGTTCGATCACTACTTCGGCACCTATCCCCGCGCCGCGGGCGTCGACGGCCAGCCGTTCACCGCCAGAGCGGGCACCCCGGGGGTGGACGGCCTCACGCCAGAGTTGTTGACGCACAACCCCAACGCGGTCCAGCCGATGCGCCTGGGCGGTCCGGGTCAGCAGGTCACCTGCGACCAGGACCACGCCTACCAGGCCGAGCAGGCGGCGTTCAACGGCGGCGCGATGGACCGCTTCGTCGAGCACACCGAGGGCGAGCCGTGCCCGCCGCCGGCCTTCAGCACCCCCGGGCTGGTGATGGGCTACTACGACGGCAACACGGTCACCGCGCTGTGGAACTACGCGCAGCGCTATTCGATGAGCGACAACTTCTACAACACCACCTTCGGCCCTTCCTCACCCGGCCACATCAACCTCGTCTCGGGCCAAACCCACGGCGTGACAGCCACATTCATGCCCGGGGGCCAGCCGTTCCCGCCGCACAACGTGATCGCCGACACCGGCAACGGGCAGGGGACCCTCATCGACGACTCGCAACCCCTCGGTGACGACTGCTCCTCCCGCGACCAGGTGCGGTTCGGCCCGGGCAACAAGAACGTCGGCGACCTGCTCAACGCGAAGGGCGTCACCTGGGGCTGGTTCCAGGGCGGCTTCAGGCCCACCGGCCGCGGAACGAACGGCGCGGCGCTGTGCGGGGCGACGCACAACATCGGCGCGGCCGTCGGCGGCACCGGCACGGGCGGCGCGCTGCCGTTCGGCACCAAACCGGATTACGTCCCGCATCACGAGCCGTTCCAGTACTACTCGTCCACCGCCAACCCGCACCATCTGCCGCCGAGTGCGGTCGACAAGATCGGTCGCGCGGATCAGGCCAACCACCAATACGACCTGTCGGACTTCTGGGCCGCCGCCGACGGCGGCCGCCTGCCGTCGGTGAGCTTCCTGAAGCCCCCGGCGTACCAGAACGGGCACGCCGGTTACTCCGATCCGCTCGACGAGCAGCAGTTCCTCGTCGAGACGGTCAACCATCTGCAGCGGCTGCCGGTATGGCGGGACATGGCGATCGTCATCACCTACGACGACTCCGACGGCTGGTACGATCACAAGCCCTCGCCGATCGTGTCGTCGTCGGCGACGACCGAGGATGCCCTGAACGGCCCGGGCCGCTGCGGTGATCCGGCCACCGCGCCCGCCGCCTACCAGGGCCGGTGCGGGTACGGTCCGCGATTGCCGCTGCTGGTGTTATCCCCTTATGCCAGAGCAAATTTCGTCGATCACACGCTCGCCGACCAAACCTCGATCCTGCGGTTCATCGAGGACAACTGGAGCACGGGCCGCATCGGCGACCACTCCTTCGACGAGCGCGCCGGCGCGCTCACCGGGATGTTCGATTTCGGCGGTCCGGCCCAACCGACGCTGACCCTCGACCCGCACACCGGCAACCCGCGCTAGCTTCGCCGGGATTCGATCTCCGCGGTTTCAACCCTCGCGCGGCGCACGGATGTCCCGGAGGATGCCAGAGATCGAAGGGGAGAGGATGAGCCTGGCGTTTCATTGGTTTTTGCCGACGTATGGGGATTCGCGCAACCTGGTCGCGGGCGGGCACGGCACGGCGATGCACGGCGACCGGCCCGCGAGTCTGCGCTACCTGCACCAGATCTGCGCGGCCGCCGAAGACAACGGCTTCGAGGCGGTGCTCACGCCGACCGGCCTGTGGTGTGAGGACGCGTGGTTGACCACGGCGATGCTGATCGAGGGGACCCGGACGCTGAAGTTCCTCGTCGCGTTCCGGCCCGGGCTGCTCAGTCCCACCCTCGCCGCGCAGATGGCCGGGACCTTCCAGCGCCACTCGAACGGGCGGCTGCTGCTCAACGTCGTCACCGGCGGCGAGCCGCACGAGCAACGCGCCTACGGGGATTTCCTGGACAAGGAGGCGCGCTACGCCCGCACCGCCGAGTTCCTGCATGTGGTGCGGCAGCTGTGGACGTCGCGGGAGCCGGTGACCTTCGCCGGGGACCACATCCGCATCGAGGGCGCGCAGCTGAACAACCCGCCCGACCCGACGCCCGCGGTGTTCTTCGGCGGTTCGTCGGCGGCCGCCGGGCCGGTCGCGGCCGCCTACTCCGACGTCTACCTCACCTGGGGTGAGCCGCCGGCGGCCGTCGCCGAGAAGCTCGACTGGGTTCGCGGGCAGGCCGTCGATGCGGGGCGGATCCTGCAGTACGGCTTGCGGATTCACGTGATCAGCCGCGACACCTCCGAGCAGGCCTGGGCCGAAGCCGACCGGCTGCTCGCGGCCGTCGACCCGGCCGACGTCGAGCGAGTGCAGGCCAGCCTGGCGCGCAGCGAATCGGAGGGTCAGCGCCGCATGCTGAACCTGCACGGCGGCGACAGCGGCCGGCTCCTGGTCGGCCGCAACCTGTGGGCCGGGGTCGGCCTGGTGCGCGGCGGTGCGGGCACCGCGCTGGTCGGGTCGCACGCCGAGGTGGCCGAACGGCTGGTCGAGTATTCGCGGCTGGGCATCAGCCACTTCATCCTGTCGGGCTATCCGCACCTGGAGGAGGCCTACTGGTTCGGTGAGGGCGTGCTGCCGCTGCTCGAGCGAAAAGGGTTGTGGCGCCACCCCAACCGGCAGACCCAACCGGCGCCGTCGACGCCGTTCGCGGTCGCCTCGGCGCACTAGCCACGGCGCTGATCCGCGACCGCGACATGCACCTCTGAGCCCCGCCCGCTGCGCACGTCCCGGGCCATCGAGACTGCGCTCAGACCGCATTTTCCGCAGCTTTCACGCACTGTGCGCAGGCTCGAAGCGCCCTTACTTCAATCTCGCTTCGAATGGACGATTGCGTCCCTTGCTCGCCCGGACTACGGTGATGAATTAGTGAACGATGACGTCTACAAGCTGGAGGCGAGGGACCATGACGGTTGACGCGAGCGAGTCCGGATTCGAGCCGTTGTACGGCGAGGCGGAACACACCGACGGCTTGATCCCTTGGGATATCGGCGGTCCGCAGCCGGTGGTCCAGCAGTTGGTGGCCTACGGGGCGATCCGCGGCGAGGTGCTCGACCCTGGGACCGGGCCCGGTTACCACGCCATTCACTATGCGTCCCGCGGCTATTCGGCCACCGGCATCGACGGCTCGCCCACCGCCATCGAGCGGGCCAGGCGCAACGCCGAGCGGGCCGGGGTGCGCGTTGATTTCCAGGTGGCCGACGCCACCAAGCTCGACGGCTTCGACGGCCGCTTCGACACCGTGGTGGACAGCGCCTTCTACCACGTGTTCCTCGACGACGAGGCGACCCAGACCCGATACGCGCAGGCGCTGCACCGCGCCACCAAGCCCGGCGCGCGGCTGTTCATGTTCGAGTTCAGCCCGCACAACGTCAACGGCCTGCAGTGGCAGGGCATCCCCGCCGACAACTTCGAGCGAGTGCTGGGCGCGAGCGGATGGCGCCTGGACTACCTCGGCGGCACCACCTACCTGGCCCGCTTCGGCCCCGAGACGTTCGAAGCCATGGGCAGGATCATGGCCGAGCGGCAGGGCGACGCCGTCGAGAAGATGCAGCCGCTCAAGCGCCAGATGGACATCCTGAGCCCACTGCTGCACGACGGACTGGTGCACTTGCCGGTCTGGTCCGTGGTGGCCACCCGCGAGGACTGAGGCCCCGTCGTCCGCGCGCCGGGGTGGTGCCCGCGCGGGCGATGTGCTGTGGTTAACCATGGCCGGCACAACGCAACTGCGGCAAGGGCTGTCGCAGCGGCAGCTCAGCATGATCGCGCTCGGCGGGGTGATCGGCGCCGGCTTGTTCGTCGGCTCCGGCGTGGTGATCAAGGACACCGGGCCGGCCGCGTTCCTGACGTACGCGCTGTGCGGCCTGCTGATCGTCCTGGTGATGCGGATGCTGGGCGAGATGGCGGCCGCCAACCCGTCGACGGGGTCGTTCGCCGATTACGCGGCGCGGGCCCTGGGCGGCTGGGCGGGCTTTTCGGTGGCCTGGCTCTATTGGTATTTCTGGGTGATCGTGGTCGGGTTCGAGGCGGTCGCCGGCGGAAAGGTCCTGGGCTACTGGTTCCACGCGCCGTTGTGGCTGCTGTCGCTGTGCCTGATGTCGTTGATGACCGCGACGAACCTGTTCTCGGTGTCGTCCTTCGGCGAATTCGAATTCTGGTTCGCCGGAATCAAAGTCGCGACCATCGTCGGGTTTCTCGTCGTCGGCTCGCTCGTCGCGCTGGGCCTGCTGCCGGGCCATCACCTGGACTTCTCCAACCTCACGTCGCACGGCGGATTCTTCCCGAAGGGCGTCGGGGCGGTTTTCGCGGCCATCGTCGTGGTGATCTTCTCCATGGTCGGCGCCGAGATCGTCACCGTCGCCGCCGCCGAGAGCCGCGATCCCGAGCTCGCCGTGCAGCGGGGGACGCGATCGGTGGTGGCGCGCATCGGCGTCTTCTTCGTGGGTTCGGTGTTCCTGCTCGTGGTGCTCCTGCCGTGGAATTCGGTGGAGCCGGGCTCCTCGCCGTATGTGGCAGCGCTCAAACACATCGGCCTGCGCGGGGCGGATCAGGTGATGAACGCGGTGGTGCTCACCGCGGTGTTGTCCTGCCTGAACTCGGGCCTGTACACGGCCTCGCGCATGCTCTTCGTGCTCGCCGACCGGCGCGAGGCGCCGGCCCGGCTGATCACGCTCAGCCGGCGCGGCGTCCCCTATCTGGCCATCCTGGTCTCGTCGGCGATCGGCTTCGGTTGCGTCGTCATGGCGTGGCTGGCGCCCGGCACGGTGTTCCTGTTCCTGCTCAACTCGTCGGGCGCCATCATCCTGTTCGTCTACTGGTTGATCGCGCTGTCGCAGATCATCCTGCGCAGGCGCACACCCGCGGACAAGCTGCGGGTCAAGATGTGGTTCTTCCCGGCGCTGTCGATCCTCACCCTGGCCGCGATCACCGCCGTGCTCGTGCAGATGGCGTTCGATCGTTCCGCGCGCAGCCAGTTATGGCTGTCCCTGCTGTCCTGGGCCGTGGTGGGGGGGCTGTACTTCCTCGCCCGGACCCGCGGCCGGATCCGCGTCGGACGCGAAATCGCCTCGGGCGAATGAACTCTCAGCCCGCCGATGCCGGGTGGCCGATGCCCCTGGAGACGAGCAGCCCGGTAGGGCTCGCGACTGCGGCGCCCACCCCACCGATGTAGGCCTTGGCCATATCGCGGGCTGACACGTCGGAGGCTTGCCCCAGTGAGGCCAGCCATGCCACGGCGTCATCGCGTTCGGCGTTGTCGAACACCCGCGCCGGGCATGGCATCCACGCGCCGATGTCGCGCGCCGGTGCGCGGACCCAGCCGATGTCGCTCACCACGGCGCAGCCGTCGAGGATTGGCAAGTAGCCCAACCCAACTCGGGCGTCGGCCCACAGCGCCCCGGCCGTGATGCGCTGGAAGGCCGGGCCGAACTGGTAGAGCAGCCGCATCCGGCTTCCGCTCCGTCGCGCCCGATCGACCAGCGGTGCAAACACCCGTCCGTAGTCCGCCGCCGTCACCGTCCCGACGGCCTCCAGGGCTTGAATTCCGGGCGGCATGCCCGAAAGTTCCTTCAGCACAACGACCTCCTCTCGGACGCCGACCCGCCTCCAGATCCTACTTCCCAGTGCAACTGTTGCCTAGTGCTATGATAGCGACAGCTTCATTCACCGGAGGTCTGCACGCATGAAGATCGCCATTGTCGGTGCCGGCATCGCCGGCCCCACGCTTGCGTACTGGCTGCGGCGCTACGGCCACGAGCCGACGCTGATCGAGAAGGCGCCGCGGCTCCGCACGGGCGGCGCAACCGGCGTAATGTCGCGTCATGGCCGTTTCGCCTGGTGATGAGGCCGCCGAGCGCGCCCGGGAGTTGCAGCGGCGGGGCGCGGAGCTGGCCGCCCGCAAGGCCGTCACCGAGGACGACGTCAAGCTCGCCGCCGAGCGCGCCGAGCGCGCCCACGAGCGCGACCGGGAGGCGCATCGACGCGACCTGCAGCGCCATTACGAGGCGGGTGCCGCCCACGAACGCGCCGCCGAAATCCAGGAACTCGCGGTCGAGGAAGGCCTCGGCGACGTCGCCGCGCACCAACGCGCCGCGGAACGGGAGCGTGAAGCCGCCAGGCGCGAGCTGCGGGCCGCCCAGGAATCGGACCGGCAAGACGCCTGACCCCCGCGTCTGCTACACCCTGTAGTTGAACGATTTGCGGAGGCTGGGACACTGGTCGGCATGGGTAGCAGTGACCAGGCGACCGCACCCGCCCCGGCCGCGACCGGGGTCACCGCGGCGTCGGCGAGGTTGTTCGAGGCCGCCTGCGCGGTGATTCCGGGCGGGGTGAACTCCCCGGTGCGGGCGTTCACGGCTGTGGGCGGGACCCCGCGCTTCATCACCGAGGCGCGCGGGTGCTGGCTCACCGACGCCGACGGCAACCGCTACGTCGACCTGGTCTGCTCCTGGGGGCCGATGATCCTCGGCCACGCACATCCCGCCGTCGTCGACGCCGTCGCCAAGGCCGCCGCCTCCGGCCTGTCGTTCGGGGCGCCGACGCCGGCCGAGAGCGAGCTCGCCGCCGAGATCATCGGGCGGGTCGCCCCGGTCGAGCGGATCCGGCTGGTGAATTCCGGCACCGAGGCCACCATGAGCGCCGTCCGGTTGGCCCGCGGGTTCACCGGCAGGGCCAAGATCGTCAAGTTCGCGGGCTGCTACCACGGCCACGCCGACGCGTTGCTCGCCGACGCGGGCTCCGGCGTTGCGACGCTGGGCCTGCCGTCCTCGCCCGGCGTGACCGGCGCGGCCGCGGCGGACACGATCGTGTTGCCCTACAACGACATCGAGGCCGTGCGCCAGACTTTCGGAAACTTCGGCGACCAGATCGCCGCGGTGATCACCGAGGCCAGCCCCGGCAACATGGGAGTGGTGCCGCCCGCACCCGGCTACAACGCGGCGCTGCGCGCGGTCACCGCCGAACACGGCGCGCTGCTGATCGTCGACGAGGTGATGACCGGCTTCCGCGTCAGCCGAAGTGGTTGGTACGGAATCGATCCCGTCGCAGCCGACCTGTTCACCTTCGGCAAGGTGATGAGCGGCGGGTTGCCGGCCGCCGCGTTCGGCGGGCGGGCCGAGGTGATGGAGCGGCTGGCGCCGCTGGGGCCGGTGTATCAGGCCGGCACGCTGTCGGGTAACCCGGTCGCCATGGCCGCCGGGCTGGCCACGCTGCGCGCCGCCGACGACGCCGCCTACGCCGCGCTGGACGCCAACGCCGACCGCCTGGCCGGGCTGATATCGGAGGCGCTCACGAAAGCCGGTGTGCCACATCAGGTTCCGCAGGCCGGCAACATGCTCAGCGTGTTCTTCTCCGAAACGCCGGTGGCCGACTTCGCGTCGGCGCGCGCGACCCAGACGTGGCGTTACCCACCCTTCTTCCACGCCCTGCTGGATGCGGGCGTCTACCCGCCGTGCAGCGCATTCGAGGCGTGGTTCGTCTCGACCGCCCTGGACGACGACGCGTTCGACCGGGTCGCCGGGGCGCTGCCCGACGCCGCCCGCCGGGCCGCCGAGGAGGACAAGCCCTGATGGCCGACGAAACCCGCGTCCACGTAGTGCGCCACGGCGAGGTGCACAACCCGAGCGGCGTCCTGTACGGGCGGCTGCCCGGGTTCCACCTGTCCGACAAGGGCAGGGCCCAGGCCGACGCCGTCGCCGAGGCGCTGGCCGGCCGCGACATCGTCGCCGTCATCGCCTCCCCGCTGCAGCGCGCCCAGGAGACCGCCGCGCCCATCGCCGCCAAGCACGACCTGGCCGTGGACACCGACCCCGACCTGATCGAGTCGGCCAACTTCTTCGAGGGCCGCCGTGTCGGCCCCGGCGACGGCGCGTGGCGCGACCCGCGGTTCTGGTGGCGGCTGCGCGACCCCTTCACGCCGTCGTGGGGTGAGCCCTACACCGAGATCGCGAACCGGATGACGACCGCCGTGGACAAGGCGCGCGCCCGCGGCACGGGCCAGGAGGTGGTGTGCGTCAGCCACCAGCTGCCGGTGTGGACGCTGCGGCTGCACCTGAGCGGCAAGCGGCTCTGGCACGACCCGCGGCGGCGCGAATGCGGGCTGTGCTCGATCACCACGCTCATCTACGACGGCGACCGGCTGGTCGACATCGAGTACTTCCAACCGGCGGCGCCTTGACCGGGTGGCGACTGGCGCTGACGGGGGTCGTGCTGACGACCCTCGTCGCCGGCTGTTCGTCCGGCCACGACGCGGTGGCCCAGGGCGGCACCTTCGAATTCGTCTCGCCCGGCGGCAAGACCGACATCTACTACAACCCGCCGTCCAGCCGCGGCCGGCCCGGTCCGCTGTCCGGACCGGACCTGGCCGACCCCGCGCACACCCGGTCGCTGGACGATTTCGCCGGCCAGGTCGTCGTCGTCAACATCTGGGGGCAGTGGTGCGGACCGTGCCGCGCCGAGGTCGGCCAGCTGCAGCAGGTCTACGACGCCACCCGCGGGGCCGGGGTGTCCTTTCTGGGCATCGACGTCAGGGACAACAACCGCCAGGCGGCCCTGGACTTCGTCGACGACCACCACGTGACCTACCCGTCGCTCTACGATCCGGCGATGCGCACCCTGATCGCGTTCGGTGGCAAGTACCCCACCACCGTCATCCCGTCCACGCTGGTGCTGGACCGGCAGCACCGGGTCGCCGCGGTCTTCCTGCGCGAGCTGCTGGCCCAGGACCTGCAGCCCGTCGTGCAGCGGGTGGCGCAAGAATCGTGACCGGCTTCGCGCAGATCGCCGCCGCCGGGCCGCTGCTGGTGGCGCTGGGGGTGTGCCTGCTGGCGGGGCTGGTGTCGTTCGCCTCGCCGTGCGTGGTGCCGCTGGTGCCGGGCTACCTGTCCTATCTGGCCGCGGTCGTCGGGGTGGACGAGCAGCCGCCCCCCGGGGCACTGAAGGCCCCGCCGGCCGCCCGGTGGCGGGTCGCAGGGTCGGCGGCGTTGTTCGTCGCCGGGTTCACCACGGTGTTCGTGCTCGGCACCGTCGCGGTGCTCGGCATGACCACCACGCTGATCACCAACCAGCTGGCGCTGCAGCGGGCCGGGGGAGTGCTGACCATCGTGATGGGGCTGGTGTTCGTGGGCCTGATCCCGGCGCTGCAGCGGCAGGCGCGGTTCAGCCCGCGACAGCTGACGACGGTCGCGGGGGCGCCGCTGCTCGGCGCGGTGTTCGCGCTCGGGTGGACGCCGTGCCTGGGGCCGACGCTGACCGGGGTGATCACCGTGGCCTCGGCCACCGACGGTGCGAATGTCGCGCGCGGCGTCGCGCTGGTGATCGCCTACTGCCTGGGGCTGGGCATCCCGTTCGTGCTGCTGGCGTTCGGCTCGGCGGGTGCGGTGGGGGCCCTGGGCTGGCTGCGGCGGCACACCCGGGCCATCCAGATCTTCGGCGGCGCACTGCTGATCGCGGTCGGCGTGCTGCTGGTCACCGGGGTGTGGAACGATTTCATCTCCTGGCTGCGCGACGCGTTCGTATCCGACGTGAGGCTCCCGATTTGATGGCGCGAGCAGACGCAAAAGCACCCCAAAGTGGCCCATTTTGGGGGCTTTTGCGTCTGCTCGCTGCGAAAAGCCGCAACACCTGGCGCGCGCTGACCTCGATGGGCACCGCGCTGGTGTTGCTGTTCCTGCTCGCGCTCGGCGCGATACCCGGGGCGCTGCTGCCGCAGCGCAGCCTCAACGCCGGCAAGGTCGACGACTACCTCAAGGCCCATCGTGTGATCGGACCCTGGCTGAACCGGCTGCAGGCGTTCGACGTGTTCTCCAGCTTCTGGTTCACCGCGGTCTACGTGCTGCTGTTCGTCTCGCTGGTCGGCTGCCTGACCCCGCGGATGATCGAGCACGCGCGCAGCCTGCGCGCCACCCCGGTGCCCGCCCCGCGCAACCTGTCCCGGCTGCCCAAGCACGCGAGTGCGGAGGTCGCCGGTGACGCCGCGGACCTGAACGCCCTGGCCAACACGGTCGCCGGCCGGCTGCGCGGCTGGCGCACGGCCATCCGGCATGAAGGCGAAGTCGTCGAGGTCTCGGCGGAGAAGGGCTACCTGCGCGAGTTCGGCAACATCGTCTTCCACTTCTCGCTGCTGGGCCTGCTGGTCGCCGTGGCGGTCGGCAAGCTCTTCGGCTACGAGGGCAACGTGATCGTCATCGCCGACGGCGGCCCCGGCTTCTGCTCGGCGTCGCCGGCCGCGTTCGACTCGTTCCGCGCCGGCAACACCGTCGACGGCACGTCACTGCGCCCGATCTGCATCCGGGTCAACGACTTCCAGGCCCACTACCTGCCGTCCGGGCAGGCCACCTCGTTCGCCGCCGACGTCGACTACCAGGCCGGCCAGGATCTCGCCGCGAACACCTGGCGGCACTACCTGCTGGAGGTCAACCACCCGCTGCGGGTCGGCGGCGACCGGGTGTACCTGCAGGGCCACGGCTACGCGCCGACGTTCACCGTGATCTTCCCGGACGGGCAGACGCGCACGTCGACCGTGCAGTGGCGGCCCGACAACCCGCAGACCCTGCTCAGCTCGGGCGTGGCGCGCATCGACCCGCCCGCCGGCAGCTATCCCAACGCCGCCGATCGCCGCCGGCACGAGATCGCCATCCAGGGCCTGCTGGCGCCCACCGAGCAGCTCGACGGGTCGCTGTTGTCGTCGCGCTTTCCCGCCCTGAACGCCCCCGCGGTGGCCGTCGACATCTACCGCGGCGACACCGGCCTGGACACCGGCCGGCCCCAGTCCCTGTTCGCGCTCGATCCCCGGCTGATCGAGCAGGGCCGGCTGACCAAGGAGAAGAGGGTCAACCTGCGCGCCGGCCAGCAGGTGCGGCTCGACCAGGGTCCGGCCGCCGGCACCGTCGTCCGCTTCGACGGCGCCGTGCCGTTCGTCAACCTGCAGGTCTCCCACGACCCGGGCCAGACCTGGGTGCTCGTCTTCGCCGTCACGATGATGGCCGGGCTGCTGGTGTCGCTGCTGGTGCGCCGCCGCCGGGTGTGGGTCAGGCTCACGGCGGCGGGCGGCGGGGCGGCCGGTACGGTGAACGTCGAACTGGGCGGGCTGGCGCGCACCGACAACTCCGGGTGGGGCGACGAGTTCGAGCGGCTGACCGAGCGGCTGGCGGAAGGACTGGGCGACCCCGGCCTGCCCACGCCCGCCGCGTCCAAAAGGAGTTCTCAGGTGGACGTCACATGAACACCCTGCACGTCGACATCGGGCTGGCGCGTGCCTCGGACTGGGCGTTCACCTCGGCGGTGGTGGCGCTGGTGGTGGCCATGTTGCTGCTGGCCTTCGAGTTGGCCTACGTGGGGAGCCGCCGCGTGGACCGGCGCGTCCCGGCCGGCGCGGTCGCCGCCGACAGCGCCCTCCCCGGCATCGTGGAGGACGGCGACCAGCGGCCGTTCGACGAGCGCGTCGGGCGGGCCGGGCTGGCCGTGGTCTACCTGGGCATCGGGCTGCTGGCGGCCTGCATCGTGCTGCGCGGCTTGGCGACCCTGCGGGTGCCGTGGGGCAACATGTACGAGTTCATCAACCTGACCTGCTTCTGCGGCCTGGTCGCCGGCGCGGTCGTGCTGCGCCGGCCGCAATACCGCCCCCTGTGGGTGTTCCTGCTGGTGCCAGTGCTGGTCCTGCTGACGGTTTCCGGGCGCTGGCTCTACACCAACGCCGCGCCGGTGATGCCCGCGCTGCAGTCCTACTGGCTGCCCATCCACGTGTCGGTGGTCAGCCTGGGCTCCGGTGTGTTCATGGTCGCCGGCATCGCCAGCATCCTGTTCCTGCTGCGCACGTCGCGGCTTTCCGAAAGCGACGCCGACGGCGCGCTGGCCAGGATGGTGCGGCGCCTGCCGGACGCGCAGACCCTGGACCGCGTCGCCTACCGGACCACCATCTTCGCCTTCCCCGTGTTCGGTTTCGGTGTCATCTTCGGCGCGATCTGGGCCGAGGAGGCCTGGGGCCGGTACTGGGGCTGGGATCCCAAGGAGACGGTTTCGTTTGTCGCGTGGGTGGTATACGCGGCCTATCTGCATGCCAGGTCGACCGCGGGATGGCGGGACAGGAAGGCGGCGTGGATCAACGTCGTGGGTTTCGTGGCCATGGTCTTCAACTTGTTCTTCGTTAACCTGGTCACCGTGGGCCTGCATTCGTATGCGGGCGTGGGATGACAGTGAGCAACCGACCTAAGTAATCGCAACAAGGGGGAGCGCAGGTGTCCGACCATCCAACGACGGGCGTCGGGCCGCCCGAGCCGCAGACCACAGGGCTGCCTCCTGCCCGGCAATCCGGCGAACCGCCGGCGGACTCGGGCGACGCGCCGACCCGCGCCTTCGCCGGATTCCGCACCGAGCGCCGGGTCCCCCCGGTCGAGCGGCGGGAGGCGGCACCGTCGACGGCGGCAGGACCCGCGCCCGCGCGCGGCCCGATGCCGCCCTGGGACTCCACCCCGGTCACGGGCATCCCGCGCGTCGACCCGACCGCCTACGGCGCCTACTACAACGGCCCCGCCGAGGCGCCGCCTGCGGAAGCCCAGGCGCCCCCGTACCGGCCCGAGCACCTGCCGCACACGCCCTACCCGGAGCTGTCCACCGGCATGCTGTTGCGGCCGGTCAAGCCCCCGCCGTCGGAGGGTTGGCGCCGGCTGGTCTACGACCTGTCCGGCCACCTGATCAACCTGGGCGAGAGCCCCCGCGCCCTGCGCCACAACAACCTGGTGGCCCAGGTCAACCGGCCCCTGCGGGGCTGCTACCGGATCGCCCTGCTGTCGCTGAAGGGCGGCGTCGGCAAGACCACGATCACCGCGACGCTGGGGGCGACCTTCGCGTCCATCCGCGGCGACCGGGTGGTGGCCGTCGACGCCAACCCCGACCGCGGCACCCTGAGCCAGAAGATCCCGTTGGAGACGGCGGCGACGGTGCGGCAGCTGCTGCACGACGCCGGGAGCATCGAGCGCTACAGCGACGTGCGCCGCTACACCTCGAAGGGCCCGAGCGGGCTGGAGGTGCTGGCGTCCGATACCGACCCGGCCGTCTCCGAGGCGTTCGGGGCCGACGACTACACCCGCGTCCTGGACATCCTGGAGCGGTTCTACGGCCTGGTGCTCACCGACTGCGGCCCCGGGCTGCTGCACTCGGTGATGTCGTCGGTGCTGGAGAAGGCCGACGTGTTGTTGGTGGTCGCCTCGGGGTCCATCGACGGCGCGCGCAGCGCCTCGGCGACGCTGGACTGGCTGGACGCACACGGGCACCAGGAGTTGGTCCGCAACTCGATCGCGGTCATCAACGGCGTGCGCCCGCGCACCGGCAAGGTCGACATGAACAAGGTGATCGATCACTTCTCGCGCCGCTGCCGCGCCGTGCGCCTGATCCCGTTCGACCCGCACCTGGAAGAGGGCGCCGAGATCGAGCTGGATCGATTGCGGCGCGGGACGCGCGAGGCGCTCACCGAGTTGGCGGCCGTCGTGGCCGATGGGTTCCCCGGCGATCAGCGCAACCCGGGTGTCGCCTAGAGGGGCCTAGAGCGGTTTGTCCCCGTGACCTAGCCGCCGCAGGAAGTCCGGATCGTCGTCGGGTCCGATGACGCGCGTCTTGGGCCGATGGGCCTGTGACCGCGCCGCGCGCCAGCCAACGTAGATCAGCGTCCCCAGAATCACGACGAGCAGCAGGTAGAGCACTCAACACCTCCTCCGAGCGAATATACCTGCACCGTAGGCTCGAGCTGTGTCAGAAGGTCCTGGGGACAACAGCACTGGAGAGCCCGCGCGCCGCCGCGTGCTCGTCGACGTCTTGCTCTACGCGGCGGCGCGGCTGGTGCTGTTGGCCGCGCTCGGCGCGGCGATCTACGGCGTCGCGCGACTGCTGGGGGTCACGCAGTTCCCGCTCGTGGTGGCCGTGTTGTTCGCCCTGATCCTCGCGATGCCCTTGGGCATCTGGCTGTTCGCGCCGCTGCGCCGGCGCGCCACCGCCGGGCTGGCCATCGCCGGGGAACGGCGGCGCCGGGAACGCGAACAGCTGCAGGCCCGGCTGCGCGGGGAGGCCGCACCGGACCGGCAGGAGCCCGAGGAGCCCGACGAGTAGCTTTTGCGCCGAGTGTGCGTTCACGGCGTTGAGTGTGAGCCCGGGGCGACGACACGCCGGCCCAGGCCGCCCCGAGCGCACACCAAAAGCCAGGAGCGCACAGCCAGTCAATGCGCGAGCGCCAGCGCCCCCGCCACCGCGATCGCCCACACCACCATCGCCAGCCCGGTGTCCCGCAGCACCGGAATCAGCTCGCGCCCGCCGCGGCCGGAGCGCACCGGCGCGAGCGCGCGCAGCGCCAGCGGTGTGGCCACCAGCCCGACGGCGCACCACGGGGTCGCCGCGGTGAGCACCAGCGTCGACAGCGCGGCCGTCGCCAGCAGCGCCTGGTAGAGCACCCGGGTGCGGGCATCGCCCAGCCGCACCGCCAACGTCATCTTGCCGGACTGCGCGTCGGTGGGGATGTCTCGCAGGTTGTTGGCCACCAGCACCGACGACGACAGCGCACCGATCGACACCGCAAGCACCAGCCCGACCCAGTCCACCCGCAGCGCCTGGGTGTACTCGGTGCCCAGCACGGCGACCAGGCCGAAGAACACGAACACCGCGAGCTCGCCAAAACCCGCGTAGCCGTACGGTTTTGACCCGCCGGTGTACAGCCACGCCCCGGCGATGCAGGCGGCGCCCACCGCGATCAGCCACGGCGCGCTGAGCAGCGCCAGCGCCAGCCCGGCCGCCGCGCCCACCGACAGGCTCGCCACCGCCGCGGTCAGGACGGACCGTGGGCTCGCCAGCCGCGAGCCCACCAGCCGCACCGGGCCGGCGCGGTCGTCGTCGGTGCCGCGGATCCCGTCGGAATAGTCGTTGGCGTAGTTGACGCCGATGATCAGCGCCACCGCCACGACCAGCGCCAGCAGCGCCTTCCACCACACCGCGGCTCCCAGCCACGCCGCGGCGCCGGTGCCTGCCACCACCGGCGCCACCGCGTTGGGCAGCGTCCGGGGCCGGGCGCCTTCGACCCACTGCGCGAAACTGGCCACCAGGGCATCCTGCCGGTGCCCGCCCCCGGCGATCAAACGCGGGGCATCCACAATGGGCGGATGCTCGGAGTCATCGGCGGCAGCGGCTTCTACACGTTCTTCGACTCGTCCGTCCGCAACGTCGACGTCGACACCCCGTACGGCCCGCCCAGCGCGCCCGTCACGGTGGGCGCCGTCGGCGACCACGAGGTGGCCTTCCTGCCCCGGCACGGCGCGACCCACCAGTTCTCGGCGCACACCGTGCCGTATCGCGCCAACATGTGGGCGCTGCGCAAGCTCGGCGTGCGGCGGGTCTTCGGCCCGTGCGCCGTCGGCAGCCTGAACCCCGACAACGGGCCGGGCGCGGTGGTTGTCCCCGATCAGTTGGTCGATCGCACCAGCGGCCGAGCCGACACCTACTTCGACTCCGGTGCCGTCCACGTCGACTTCGCCGACCCGTACTGTCCGACGCTGCGGGCCGCGGCCACGGGCCTGCCCGACGTGGTCGACGGCGGCACCATGGTGGTGATCCAGGGCCCGCGGTTTTCCACCCGCGCCGAAAGCCGGTGGTTCGCCTCGGCCGGCTTCGGCCTGGTCAACATGACCGGCTACCCGGAGGCGGTGCTGGCCCGCGAGCTCGAAATCTGTTACGCGGCAATCGCTTTGGTAACCGACCTGGACGCCGGCATCGCGGCCGGGGAGGGGGTGAAGGCCGTCGAGGTGTTCGCCCAATTCGAACGCAACATCGAGCTTTTCAAGGAGCTGGTGCGCGCGGCGATCCGCCGCGTCGTCGCCGAGCGCACGTGCACGCACTGCCAGCCGCATACCGGCGTCACCCTGCCGGTGGAGCTGCCATGAGGGTTCTGCTGACGGGCGCGGCCGGCTTCATCGGGTCGCGGGTGGACGCCGCGCTGCGGGCGGCGGGTCACGACGTGGTCGCCATCGATGTCCTGCTGCCCGCCGCGCACGGCCCGAATGCAGTGCTGCCGAAGGGCTGTCGGCGGGTGGACGTCCGTGACGGCGACGCGCTGGCCCCGCTGTTGGACGGAGTGGACGTCGTCTGCCACCAGGCGGCGATGGTCGGTGCCGGCGTCGACGCCGCCGACGCGCCCGCCTACGGCGGCCACAACGACTACGGCACGACGGTGCTGCTGGCGCAGATGTTCGCCGCGGGGGTGCGCCGCCTGGTGCTGGCGTCGTCGATGGTGGTCTACGGCCAGGGCCACTACGCCTGCCCCGAGCATGGCGTCGTCGACCCGCCGCCGCGGCGGCGCGCCGACCTAGACGCCGGCGTCTTCGAAAACCATTGCCCCGCATGTGGTCTCGACGTGACCTGGCGGTTGGTCGGCGAGGACGCGGCCCTGCGACCGCGCAGCCTGTACGCGGCCAGCAAGACCGCGCAGGAGCACTACGCGCTGGCGTGGTCGGAGGCGACGGGCGGCTCCGTGGTGGCGCTGCGCTACCACAACGTGTACGGCCCCGGGATGCCGCGCGACACGCCGTACTCCGGGGTGGCCGCGATCTTCCGCTCGTCGCTGGAAAAGGGCGAGGCGCCAAGGGTTTTCGAGGACGGCGGTCAGATGCGCGACTTCGTGCACGTCGACGACGTGGCCGCAGCCAACCTCGCCGCCGCGACCGTCGACGCCGACGGTTTCGCGGCATTCAACGTCTGCTCCGGGCGGCCGATCTCGATCCTGGAGGTCGCCGACGCGCTGTGCGACGCGCGGGACGGGTCGCTGCGCCCGGTGGTCACCGGGCAGTACCGCAGCGGCGACGTGCGCCATATCGTGGCCGACCCGGCCCGCGCGGCCGACGTGCTGGGCTTCCGCGCGGCCGTCGACCCGTGCGACGGCCTGCGCGAATTCGCCTTCGCGCCGTTGCGTTAACCCGGGCCCTGCGGGGGGCGGAAGATCCGCGGCTTGTGGACGGGGATCTGCCGGGTGGCGGAGTCGTCGCCGCGGAAGATCCGCGGCGAGCCGGCCAGTTGCGGCATCGCGGTGGTGGGTGCTTCGCGGCCGTGGGTCGGTATCCGCGTCGTCGCGGCCGCCGACGGCGCCCCGGCGTGGCCGACGGGGATGCGCGTCGTCGGCGCCGCCGAGCCCGGGGGAGCGCCCCGCTTGTGGGCGGCGCGGCGGCGGCGCCGCCGTCGCACGCTGAGCCGGCCGGTGATGATCGCCGCCGCGAGGATGCTCAAGCCCAGCACGCACAGCACGACGTCGAAGGTGCTGGTGATCTGCTGGGCGAGGTTGTTGCCGTACACCGGGTTTGGCGCCGGGGCGTTGGGTGGCTCCTCGAACCGCGGCGCCAGCGCCACGCCGACCACCACGCGGGTGATGCTCAGGGTGGCGACCAGCCCGCACAGCGCCGAGATCAGCCGGCCCGAGACGGCGTCGTTGCCCAGGTTGATGCGCAGCCAGACCGCCAGGAGCGCGGTGGCCAGGTCGAACGCGGCCAGCACCACGCTGTCGTAGCGCGAGAAGGGGTAGTTCAGGCTGACGCCGACGATGAGGTCGGTGATGCGCATGACCATCGATCCCAGGCACCATACGATGATGAGCAGCAAGCCATTTCGGGCCGCCGCCCGCCAGGCGTTCTCCTCGGTCGCCGACGGGTGGCGCCGGGCCGGCAGCGCGGCCGGGGCGAAGATCGCCGCGGCGGCCGCCCACGCCAGGTAGCCCTCGAACCCGACCCCCGCCGTCGACGTGTTCTGTGCGATGCCGTGGAACGCGTCGATGTCACGACCAATCGGCAGGAGCCACACCAGGATCCCGGCGACGAGCGTCGACACCCCGAGCGCCACGGTCGCCAGCCGGGCGGCCCTGCTGCTGCGCAGCAGCCACCGAGACCCGACGACCACCGCGGCCAGCGCCACCACGCCGTACACCAGCGCCGTCGCGATGACCGCCACGTTCTGCTTGCCGAAGTCGCCCTGCAGCGCGTAACGCACCCGCCAGAACAGGTTGAAGCCGAAGCTCAGCGCCGCGCCGACGATCGAGGCGTAGCCGACGATCCGGACGGCCCGGATGTCTTGATCGGCCGCCGGTGCCGGCACGGGTCGCGCGCCCAGCAGGGCGCCGGCGATGCCCAGCCACGCGCCCGGCCCGACGCCGCCCGGGACGTTCACGGTGCCGCCGAAGCGGACGGTCTCGAACACGTCGAACGCGACGAAGCCGAGGACCAGCAGCGCGTAGGGAAGGTTCAGCGCCAGCCGAAGCCGCGCGGCGAGCCCGGGGTTGAATCGCGCGCTCGACGACCGCCAGGAGCCGGCCAGCGCGATCGACACCAGCGACAGCAGGGTCACGGCGAACAGCACCGCCAGCAGCGGCTTGTTGCTGCCCGGGATGCCCATGCCGAAGTACAGGTTCCACGGCAGCAGCAGCGCGACGACGAGCAGCGCGGCCGCGGTCAGGTCGCCGGCGATGCTCCACCGCCGCGTCGGCGCCCGGACCTCACCGGCCGGCCGGCGCCCCGGCGGCGGCGATTGGAGCTGCCCGCGGATGGGGCCGGTAGGGGCGTCGTCGCCGGTCTGACTCACGGTTCCCCCCGGATGTCGAGGACGGTCACTTGCGGCGCAACGTGGGTCGGGAGGCGGGGGAACCCCCTGCCGCGCCGACTTCGTTGCTCACTTGGAAACATAATCTCCGTTCGGACGACGCGGCAGTGCACAGAACGCGTGCGGCTTTGCCGGTTTGCCAACCCGGTTACGCTGCACAGGCGAACGTGTCGCCCGAATGACTGTTAGTGCCGACGGTATCGCAGTGTAATGATGCCGGGACATGCTGGTTGTGGGGTAGCCGGCCGAAGGAGAGCCTGGATGGACGTCGTTTTGGGGGTCGCGGTCACGGGTTCCGTCGCCCGCCTGGCGCTCGTCGGGTCGGGCGGCCAAGGTTCGGACGTGCTCGACCAATCCGTCGTCGACCTGGCCGACCGTCCGGTCGACACCCTGACCCAGACCGTCGCCGGGACGAGCCGGCTACTGGCCGACGAGAACCACCGGCTGGTCGCCACCCGGCTGTGCTGGCCGGACGCCGCCAAGGCCGACCAGCTGCGCCGGGCGCTCGAGGACTCCGGTGTGCACGACGTCGCGGTGCTCTCCGAATCGCAGGCGGTGACGGCGTTGATGCGCGCGGCGGGCCGGGCCGGCGGTGTGCTCGTCGTCGACGACGAGACGGCGACGCTGTCGGTCGTTTCGGGCGGAGACCCGGACGCGCCGCCGACCATGCTGGCCAGCCAGCCCCTGGCCGGCGGCTCGGGCCCGGAAGCCACCGCCGCGCTGGACACCATGATGGCCCGGCTCGGTGACCAGCCCGGCGCCCCGACCGAGCTCTACCTCGTTGGGGCGTCATCGAACCTGGCCGGGGTCGCCGACCAGCTGCGCGACGCGTCGACCATGCGGGTGGAGATTCCCGAGGACCCCACGTTTGCGGTCGCCCGCGGCGCGGCGATGGCCGCCCTGCCCCCGGCGGCGGGCGATGCCACCGCGATCGCGCCGGCGGCCGCGCTCACCGGGGACGAGACCGCGTTCGCTCCCGCGGCCGGGGCGGCCGCCGAGGAGCCGCAGCTGGCGTACTCGATGGCCGGCGAGGGCGAGCCGTTCGGGATGGACGAGTTCGGGCCCGAGTACGACGATTTCGGCGAATTCGGGGAGGGCGAGGCCGAGACCGGCCGGATGCCGTTGAGCAGGCGTTCGTTGGTGCTCGGCAACGCCGTCATCGCCTTTGCCGTCATCGGATTCGCATCGCTGGCCGCCGCGGTCGCCATCGCCATCCGGCCGACCGCGAGCCAGCAACCCGTGGTGGGCCACCAGAACGCCGCCCCGGGCAAGTTCATGCCGCTGTTGCCGACGCAGCAGCAGGCCCCAGTGCCACCGCCGCCGGCCGATCAGCCCAACGCCGGCTTCCAGGGCGGCGTCATCCCGGACTCCAACGGCTACATCCCGCCGCAGCTGATGTCGCCCGGCGGGGCGCCGGCCCCGGTCAATCCGGCGCCGGGCGTGCCCGGTTTCGTGCCGAATCCCAACCCGGCCGTGCCAATCCCGGTGCCGATCATCATCCCCTACCCGGGCTGGCGGCCTCCGTACCCGAACCCCTATCCGAACCCGTATCCGCCCTCCACGACGGTGATCACGACGACCCCGCCGACGACGACGCTGGGGCCGAGCACGACGACGTCGCCGCCCACCACGACACCGCCGACCACGACGGAGCCGCCGACGACGTCGACGCAGCCGCCGACCACGACGCAGCCGCCGACGACCACGCAGGCGCCGACGACGACCCAGGCGCCGCACACCACCACGCCGGCGCCGACGACGCAGGCACCGCAGCCGACGACGCAGGCACCACACACCCAAACGCAGACGATCCCGACGCAGCCGCACACGCAGCAGCCGGTGACCCCGCAGCAACCGGTGAAACCGCTGCTCCCGCATACCCAGCACTGACCGATGCCCCAGGACGCGGTCACGGTCGTGCTGCCGTGTCTCAACGAGGAAGAGTCGCTGCCGGCGGTACTGGCCGCCATTCCGGCCGGCTATCACGCGCTGGTGGTGGACAACAACAGCACCGATGCCACCGCCGCGGTGGCCGCCCGGTACGGCGCCCGGGTGGTGGCCGAATCGCGGCCCGGGTACGGCTCCGCGGTGCACGCGGGCGTGGTCGCCGCGACCACCCCGGTCGTGGCGGTCATCGACGCCGACGGCTCGATGGACCCCGGTGACCTGCCCCGGCTGGTCGAGGCGCTGGACACCGGCACCGACCTGGTGATCGGCCGGCGCCGGCCGGTGCCGGGGCTGCACTGGCCGTGGGTCGCGCGGGTGGGCACCGTGGTGATGAGCTGGCGGCTGCGCACCCGCCACGGGCTGCCGGTGCACGACATCGCGCCCATGCGCGTGGCGCGCCGGGACGCGCTGCTGAATCTCGGTGTCGCCGACCGGCGTTCGGGTTACCCGCTGGAACTGCTGGTGCGCGCGGCGGCCGCCGGCTGGCGCGTGGTCGAACTCGACGTCGGCTACGGCCCGCGCACCGGCGGCAAGTCGAAGGTCAGCGGCTCGCTGCGGGGCAGCATCACCGCGATCGTCGACTTCTGGAAGGTGATCTCGTGAGCGTGCTGCCGGTGACCGTGCTGGTGGTCGCCAAGGCGCCGGAGCCGGGCCGGGCCAAGACTCGGCTCGCGGCGACGGTCGGGGACCGGGTCGCCGCCGACATCGCCGCCGCCGCGCTGCTGGACACGCTGGACGCGGTGGCGGCCGCGCCGGTGGCCGCCCGGGTGGTCGCCCTCACCGGCGAGCTCGACGCCGCCGCGGCTTCCGCCGAGATCCGGCAACGGCTCGCGTCGTTCGCCGTGATCCCGCAGCGCGGCGACGACTTCGCCGACCGGCTCGCCAACGCCCACGCCGACTCGGCCGACGGTCATCCGGTCCTGCAGATCGGGATGGACACCCCGCAGGTCACCGCCGCACTGCTGAGCGCCTGCGCGCGGAAGTTGCTCGGCGCGCCCGCGATCCTCGGCATGGCCCACGACGGCGGCTGGTGGGTGCTCGGCGTGGCGGCACCGACGATGGCCGAATGCCTGCGCACCGTGCCGATGTCTCGGCCCGACACCGGGGAGCTCACGCTGAAGGCTCTGCGCGACAACGGTATTCGCGTGACACAGGTGCAACGCCTGGCCGACATCGACGTCGCCGACGACGTCGCCGCGGTCCGCGACGCGTGCGGGCCGGAAAGCCGCTTCGCGCGGGTCACCCGCACGGCCGGCATCTGATGCGTGTGAGTCCTGGGCTTTGCGTGTGAATGCTGGGCGGAAAAATCGCCGAAATCCCGCCCTACATGCACACGCAAAGCCGTCAGCGCACACGCAAAGCCGTCAGCGCACACGCAAAGCCGTCAGAGCACACTCGCCGTGGCGGCACCATCTCCCGGTATGCGTGTGAGTCCTGGGCTTTGCGTGTGAATGCTGGGCGGAAAAATCGCCGAAATCCCGCCCTAAATACACACTCAAAGCCGTCAGTACACACGGCAAAGCCGTCAGCGCACACTCGCAGCCGTCAGCGCACACTCGCAATGCCGTCAGAGCACACTCGCCGTGGCGGCACCCCTCCCGGTTTGCGTGTGAGCCCTGGGCTTTGCGCGTGAACGCTGGGCGGAAAAATCGCCGAAATCCCGCCCTACATGCACACGCAAAGCCGTCAGCGCACACGCAAGTCACCAGTTGGTGACCATCACGGTGTTCACCAGCAGGGCGCCGACGGCGTTGACCGCCAGCCACCAGCGATGTGACCGCACCGGCAGCAGGGCGGGCGCCGCGGTGAGCCAGACGGTGAACGGCAGCCAGATCCGTTCCACCTCGGCCTTGCTCAGCATGCTCAGGTCGGCGCAGGCGATGGCGGCCAGCATCGCCAGCAGCACCAGGTGGAAACCCGAGCGGCGGCGGATGGCGGCCGCATCGAAGACGCGGCTGATCCCGGCGACGCTGCCCAGCCCGATCGCGCACACCACGCACGCCAGGTTGGCCCACCACCAGTACTGAAAGGGCCGGTCCTTCGCGATGCCCTGCCAATAGCGTTGCTGCACAAGGGCGTACCCGTCGAACCAGTAGAATCCCGCCACGGCGAACGCCACCGCCACCGCCAGCGAGGTCAGCGCCGCGGGACCCAGCGCGCGCAGCACCGCGCGCCAATCGGAGGCCGAGACCAGCACCGCCAGCGCCGGCAGCCCCAGCAGGACCAGGCCGTAGCTGAGGAACACGCTCCACCCCAGCAGCAGGCCCGCCCCGGCGGCGACGAGCGCGGGGAACCGGACCGGACGGTGCACGGCCAGGGCCAACAGCGTCAGGCCCCACGCCGCGACCCCGGCGAAGTATCCGTCGGCCGAGACCGCCACCCAGATCGCCGTCGGCGCGACCGCCACGAACGGCGCGGCCCGGCGCGCCGTGCCCTCGTCGGCGAGCGCGCGCACGGCGATCACCACGGCCGCGGCAGCGCTGGACCCGGCCAGCAGGCACAGCAGGGCGGCCCACGCCCCGCCGTGCAACCCGATCCGGTCCAGCCACACGAACGTCAGGAGCGCGCCGGGCGGGTGCCCGGAGACGTGGGTGGTCCACGAGTTCGGCTGGTAGTCGACGATCCGGCTGGCGAAGGTGCGGACGGCGGCCGGGATGTCGGTGATCGTCGGCACCTGCGACAGGTACTCGTCGCGGGTGGTCAAGCGCCCGGCGAAGCCCCGTTGCCAGCCGTCGATCATCGCCAGCGCAAACGCCCACGCGCAGGCGGTGGCCCAGGTGCCCAGCGTCAGAGCCCGCCACGAAAGGCGTTGCGCCACAGCGGGTCCCCACACCACGGCGGCCACCGCGATCAGAATCGCGGGGCCGGTTCCCCAGCTGGCGTGGATCTCCCACGCCCCGAAGATCGGCGACGCCCCGGCGTGCGTGCCGAACCGCTCCTGGCCCACGTCCAGGCGCGGCCGCACGCCCCAGTGCAGGCGTGGCAGCACGAACGCCGCCGCCACCAGGACGGCCCCGGCCGCGACGGCTGCCGACTCCCGCCGCGCAACCCTCACGGTCGACCAGCCTATTGACCGCTCGCGCCGGCGAACCGGCGCACCAGGGCGGCCCGGTCCACCTTGCCGATCCCGCGGCGCGGCAGCGCCTCGACGATGTGCAGCTCGCGCGGCGCCGCGGTGGCGTCCAGGGCACGGGTCACCTCGGCCCGCAGCGCCTGCAGCGTCGGCGCCGCGCTGCCGTCGCGCACCACGACCGCGGCGACCACCCGCTGCCCCAGCCGGTCGTCGGGCACACCGAAGACCGCGCAGTCGCCGACCGCGGGATGGGCGCACAGCGCGGCCTCGACCGGCTGCGGCAGCACCGTCAGGCCGCCCGTGCTGATCGCGTCGTCGGCGCGGCCGAGCACGGTCAGCGCGCCCGCCTCGTCGACCGAGCCCAGATCGTCGGTGCGGAACCAGCCCGGCTCGGCGAAGGGGTCGGGGTCGACCGGGTTGCGGTAGCCCTTCGCCAGCGTCGCGCCGCCGATGACGATGCGCCCGTCGGCCCCGACCCGCAGCGCCACCCCGTCCAGCGGGACGCCGTCGTAGACGCAGCCACCCGCGGTCTCGCTCATCCCGTAGGTGCGGACCACCGCGATGCCCGCCGCCGCGGCGGCGTCCAGGACCGGCCGCGGCGCGGGTCCGCCGCCGAGCAGCACGGCGTCCAGCTCGGCGAGCGCGGCCGCCGCCGCCGGCTCAGCCAGCGCCTTGGCCAGCTGCGCGGCGACCAGCGACGTGTAGCGCCGGCCGGGGCCCAATCGCCTTATCGCGGAGGGCAATTCGCTGACGTCGAAACCGGTGGACACGTCCAGCTCGACGGGCGCCGACCCGGCCAGCACGCTGCGCACCAGCACCTGCAGCCCGGCGATGTGGTGGGGCGGCAGGGCCAGCAGCCAGGCGCCGGGGCCGCCGAGGCGCTGGTGGGTGGCCGACGCGCTGGCGGTCAGCGCCGCGGCCGTCAGCAGCGCGCCCTTGGGCGCGCCGGTGGTTCCCGACGTCGTCGCGACCAGGGCCACGTCGTCGTCGATGTCTTCGCCCACCCGCAAGGCGCGCGGCGTGCCGTCGTCGCCGGGCGCCAGCGCGACCAGCGCGGGATCGCGCCCGTCCAGCACCCGCTCCAGGGCCGGCAACAGCACCGCGACCGCGGAACCCGGCGGCACGCCGAGCGCACGCAGGACGGCTATGCGGGGTCCTGGGCGTCGCGCGGCTCGTCGAACGGCCAGCCGTGGGCGGCCAGCCGCGTCCGCACGCGTTCGACGTCTTCCGGCGACGGCAGCTCGTCGGTGATCTGGGTGATCGCCACACCGATGTCGATGTCGTCGAAGCAGCCGCGCTCCATGAGCTCGTGCGCCACCGCGATGACCTCGTCGTGACCCAACCGGCGGGTCAGCAGGGCCAGCACCGGGAAGGTGTCCGTCGGTGGAACGCCCTCCGGGTACCCCGCGCGCAGCCACGAGACGATCGAGCTCAGGAATCCGTTCACGTCGCTATCCCTCCACGCGGGGGTTCGGCTGGGTGGACGATTTCGATGCTACTTGTGCGGCGGCTTGGCCCCCAGAAACGGCTGATTGATCTGGTGCGCGATGAAGTCGCGGGAGATGTACAGCAGCGCGAAGAGGATCACGGCGAGCACCACCGCGTAGATCACCCAGGCGATCGCCAGCAGCGCCGGATTCTTGTGCGGCGGGCTGCCGTCCGTGCTGACCTGACCGCCGCCGACGGCGTGGAACCGCAGCCCCACGGCGAACAGCGCCGGCAGCGCGGCACCGGCCAGCATGCTGAACACCAGGATCTTCAGGGAGGCCTCGTAGTTGAACCAGTCGCTGAAGTGGCTCATGAGGGGTTCCCCGCGGTCACCGTGTCCTCGTCGGTGCCGGACCGGCGCGAGGCGCCGGTGCCGACTTTGGGCCCGGTATCCGACGGCGGATGTTCGTCCGAGCCCTCGAGACCGGCGGTGAGGCTGCCCTCCCATTCGGCGTTGACGTTCTTGTGGTCGACCTTGACCCGCCGCGAGCGGATGTAGATGGCGGCGGAGACCGCGACCAGCAGGCTGAAGCCGATGATCGCGCCGGGGTAGCCGCCGATGAGGTGCACGGTCCAGTAGGTGATCGCCCCGACCAACCCGGCCGAGGGAAGGGTGATCAGCCACGCGACGACCATCCGGCCGGCCACTCCCCAGCGCACCTCGCCGCCGGGCTTGCCGAGCCCGCTGCCCAGCACCGAACCGGTGCAGACCTGGGTGGTCGACAGCGCGTAGCCGAAGTGGGTGGACAGCAGAATGACTGCCGCCGAGGACGATTCGGCCGCCATGCCCTGCGGTGACTTGATCTCGACCAGTCCCTTGCCCAGGGTGCGGATGATGCGCCAGCCGCCGAGGTAGGTGCCCGCCGCCATTGCCAGGGCGCAACACACGATCACCCACAGCGGCGGCGCCGTTTCGGACTTGCTGACCGCGCCGTAGGACATCAGCCCCAGGAAGATGATGCCCATCGTCTTCTGCGCGTCGCCGGTGCCGTGCGCCAGGGAGACCAGCGACGCGGAGCCCCACTGCCCGTACCGGAACCCGGCCTCGGTGCGCTGGGTCGGGATGCCGCGGGTGATCCGGTAGACCAGCCACGTCGCGATCGCCCCGACCACGATGGCCAGGATCGCGGCGACGACGGCCGGGATCAGCACCTTGGACACCAGGCCCTTCCAGATCACCCCGTGCGCGCCCACGGCGGCGAGGGTGGCGCCGACGATGCCGCCGATCAGCGCGTGCGAGGAACTCGACGGGATGCCGAGGAGCCAGGTCAGCAGGTTCCAGACGATGCCGCCGACGAGGCCGGCAAACACCAGTTCCAGCGTCACGATGTGCCCGTCGATGAGGCCCTTGGCGATGGTGGCCGCGACGGCGGTGGACATGAACGCGCCCACCAGGTTCAGCACCGCGGACAGCGCGACGGCGGCCTTGGGCGCCAGCGCGCCGCTGGCAATGGACGTTGCCATCGCGTTGCCGGTGTCGTGGAAGCCGTTGGTGAAATCGAAAGCGAGTGCCGTGATTACGACAATGATGAGGAGGAACAAATCGATGTTCACAGCGCCTGATTCTCGTAGTAGGGGGCTTAAATTGTCGAATGCAGGGATGGCCGAAATGCAGGTGTACCTTGACTTGTCGTTGGATGTTAGCCGTTCGTTAACCCGGTGTTCTTCAATCGCCGCGGGTATCGCGGCGCAGCGGATGGTCCCCGGGGACCTCGACGAAAATCAGCGTGATGCCGTCCGGATCGGTCACGTGCATCTCGCGCAGGCCCCACGGTTCGCGCCGCGCCTCGCGGGCGATGGGAACTCCCCGGCCCTCCAGTTCGGCCTGGGTCGCGGCGACGTCGCGGACCTGGAGCCACAGCGCACCCGGGAAGGGTCCCCGGGAATGGTCCGGTGAGCCGTAACCGGCCAGCTCCAGCAAAGACTGCCCGGCGAAAAACACGGTGCCGGCGCCGTATTCGCGGGCTATCGCCAGCCCGATCTCGTCGCGGTAGAAGCCCAACGACCGCTGATAGTCCGCCGGCCGGAGCAGCATCCGGCTGGCCAGGATCTCCATAGCGTCGTGTCTATCACGCGCACCGTCCGCGCAGGGTCACTACGCCCGGACGGGCCATGACGGGAAGCGCGATCAGGCTTGCTGGTTGGGCTGGATGCTCTGCCGCTGCATCAGGGTGTTGACCCAGCGCGGCCCGAAGGTGTCCAGTGCCTTGGCCACGATCGCCATCCGGGGCGCGATGCGCACCGGCCGGGTGCGCGCCGCGCTGACCATCCACTCGGCGGCCTCCTGAGACGTCAGGGCGGGCATGCCGTCGTAGGCCTTCGTCGGCGCGATCATCGGCGTGGCCACCAACGGGTAATACAGCGTTGTCGAATGCACTCCGCGGCGACCCCACTCCGTTTCCACGACCCGGCTCACCATCGACAGCGCGGCCTTGGACGCGTTGTACACCGCGAACAGCGGCGACGCCTCCGAGAGCACGCCCCACGTCGAGACGTTGATGATGTGGCCGTCGCCGCGCTCGAGCATCCCCGGCGCGAACCCCCGGATCAGCCGCAGCGGCGCGTAGTAGTTGAGCACCATGGTCCGCTCGACGTCGTGCCAGCGTTCCAGCGATTCGGCCAGCGGCCGGCGGATCGACCGGCCGGCGTTGTTGATCAGGATGTCGACGCCGCCGAGCCGCTTGTCGACGTCGGTCACCAGCGCGTCGACGGCGTCCATGTCCGAGATGTCGCACGGGATCGCGATGGCGGCCCCGCCGGCCTTGGTGATCCGGTCCGCCAGGTCATCGAGCAGGTCCTGGCGGCGGGCGACGACCACCACCGTCGCGCCCTCGCGGGCCAGCCGCTCGGCCCCGGCCTCGCCGATGCCCGACGACGCCCCGGTCACCAGGATCCGCTTGCCGTCGAGGTCGACCGGCTTGATCGCGGGCCGGTTGACCAGAATCTGCGGCGACGCGGGCGGTCGCATGGTGGCCAGCACCAGCTGGTCTCGGAACCTGCCGAGGGGACTCTTGCTCACCGTGGGGAGTTTAGGCGGGGGCGCGATGCGGCCTCAGAAATACCGGGGGAACCGGCTCCAGTCCGGCGGCCTCTTCTCCAGGAAGGCGTCGCGGCCCTCGACGGCCTCGTCGGTCATGTACGCCAGCCGGGTGGCCTCGCCGGCGAAGAGCTGCTGGCCCACCAGCCCGTCGTCGAGCAGGTTGAACGCGAACTTCAGCATGCGTTGCGCCTGAGGGGATTTCGCGTTGATCTCGGCAGCCCACTGCACGCCGGTCCGTTCCAGGTCGGCGTGGTCGGTGACCTCGTTGACCGCGCCCATGTGGTGCATCTGCTCGGCGGTGTATTCGCGGCCCAGGAAGAAGATCTCCCGGGCGAACTTCTGGCCCACCTGCCGCGCCAGGTACGCGCTGCCGTAACCACCGTCGAAGCTGCCGACGTCGGCGTCGGTCTGTTTGAAGCGGGCGTGCTCGCGGCTGGCCAGCGTGAGATCACACACCACGTGCAGGCTGTGGCCACCGCCGGCGGCCCAGCCGTTCACCAGGCAGATCACCACCTTGGGCATGAACCGGATCAGCCGCTGCACCTCGAGGATGTGCAGCCGCCCGGCGCGCGCGGCGTCGACGGTGTCCGCGGTGTCGCCGCTCGCGTATTGATAGCCGGACCGGCCGCGGATGCGCTGATCGCCGCCGGAGCAAAACGCCCACCCGCCGTCCCTGGGCGACGGGCCGTTGCCGGTCAGCAGCACCACGCCCACGTCGGGCGACATCCGGGCGTGATCCAGCGCCCGGTACAGCTCGTCGACGGTGTGCGGCCGGAACGCATTGCGCACCTCGGGACGATCGAACGCCACCCGCACGGTGGCGTCGGAGACGTGGCGGTGGTACGTGATGTCGGTCAGGTCGCCGAATCCGTCGACGGGTCGCCAGGCCTGCTCATCAAAGGGGTTGGCACTCACGGCTGTTGAACTCCGTCCTTGCTGATGGTGAGGTCGCCGCAGCTGATCGTCTGCGCCGAGACCACCGCGGGGTCCTGGGCGGAAGTGGCCGTCACGGTGTCGGACGCTCCGATGGTGGCCAGCGTGCCGTTGAGGTCGATCTCGGTGCGGCGCACGGTCCACTGGCCGTCGTCGTTCGAGGCCCGCAACCCGACCAGGTGCCGCCCCGGCGATGGCAGCCCCAGGTTGCTGCAACCGATTCCGGTGCCGTTGCCGCGCAGGTCCTGCAGGTCGAACAGGAACGGCGCGCCCTGGTTGTCGGCGACGGTCTGCAGCCGGCAGTCGGCGAAGACGTACAGGTGGGCGCTGCGCCCGTCGCTGACGATCACTTGGTGCTGCCCGTCCTGTTGGGCATCGATTGCCAAGGCGCTCAAGGGGATTGGACTAGCCGATGCGACCTCCACGCTGGAGTTGGCGCCGCTTGCCGTCGTGATCCCGACGACCCGCACGGTGCGGCCCGAGCCGTCGCGAAACTGCCCGAGCCACAACGTGTCCGGCTGACCGTCCCAGTCGAGGTCACCGACCTTGCGCTGGGCCGAACCAACCGGCGGCGCGGTGCCGCCGGGCGCGCAACCCGTCGTGGCGAACGACCGCGCCGGGGGCACGCCGAAAACCGCCACGAGCACCGAGAGCGCCAGCAGCAGACGTCGCATCCGCCTACACCGGATCCAGTCGGAACACCGCGCAGCGGCCGGCCAGGGCTTCGAACTCCTCGGGCCTGCCTTCGGTGACCAGTCCCGCCCGCTTCATGAAGCCGACGCCGGTGGGCACCTCGGCCGGGAAGGCCCGCAGGATCGGCCGCGCGTCGTCCGGCGACAGCTCCACCAGCCGCACGTGCCGGACCTGCCGGCCGCGGGCCACGGTCGCCCGGCCGGCCGCGCGCGCGTTGGCCACCCAGTCGGCACCGGGAAACCCGGCGACGACGAACTGTTTCCCGTCGACCGTCATCGGCGTCACCGGCGTCGACCGGTCGCGCCCGGACTTGCGCCCCTTCACCGTCAGCACGACCGGGCTCTCGCCGCCGAAACTCAGTCCCAGCCGCGACATCCGGATGAAGAGCTTGTTGGCCGGCTTCAGCCACCGCGGCGGCCGGACCGGTTTGTCACTGCCCACGGCAGCGACGTTACCTCTGGAAGGGTTCGGCCCCGTGCGGCCGGGGCGCCGTCGCGCCGACGCCGTCCAGCCGTGCCAGCGCGTCGGCGCCCAGGGTGAGGCCCGCCGTCGCGAGGTTCTCCTCGAGGTGTGCGACGGATCGCGTGCCCGGAATCAGCAGCGTGTTGGGCGCGTGGGCCAGCAGCCACGCCAGGCCGACCTGGGCGCCCGACACGCCGAGCTCGCCCGCGATCTCGGTCACCACCGGCTGGTCGGCCACCTTCGGAAAGCCCGGGAACGACGACCCGAGCGGGAAGTACGGCACCCAGGCGATGCCCTCGGTCGCACAGAAATCCAGCGTCTCCTCCTGGGAGCGGTCGAGCACGCTGTAGGGGTTCTGCACGCACGCGATGCCCGCGGGCGCGGCGCGGCGCACCACTTCGAGCGGCACGGCGCTGACGCCGATCGCGCCGATCTTGCCCTCGTCGCGCAGCGCGACCATCTCGGCGAGTTGGTCGTCGAGGTCGACGATCTGGTCGCCCTCGGCGGCCACGCCGGGCCCGAGGTCCATGCGGCGCAGATTGACCACCGGAACGCGGTCGAGGCCGAGCTGGCGCAGGTCGTCTTCGACCGCGGCGCGCAGCTCGGCGGGCTTCTGGGCGGCGGCCAGGGGCACCGGCTGCGCGCCCGTGTAGCGGGCGCCGACCTTGCTGACGATGACGAGGTCGTCCGGGTAGGGGGCCAGCGCCGCGCGGATCCGGCGGTTCACCTCGCCCGGGCCGTAGAACGACGCGGTGTCGATGTGGTTGACGCCGAGTTCGACCCCGCGGCGCAGCACGCTGGCCGCCTCCTCGGGTGTGGCCTCGAACAGTTGCATCGCGCCGTAGCCGATGCGGGCGACGCTGAGCGTCCCGATGCTGCCGATACCGCCTGGGGCCGCTTGATCCGTCATGGTGCTCCCTCGTGCCACACTGGTAGGAATGCGGAGGGCCCTCCGCTTGCACCGAGCCTAGCAGAACCGGAGGATCCTCCACTTTGGTCCAGCCGAGCCGTTCCGACGCGCGCCGCAACCGCGACAAGCTGATCGAGGCGGCAACCGCGGCGTTCGCCGGCGCGCAGGGGCGACCGGTGTCGCTGGAGTCGATCGCCCGCGACGCCGGCGTCGGGATCGGCACGCTGTATCGCCATTTCCCGAGCCGGGAGGCCCTCGTCGAGGCGATCTACCGCGCCGAGCTCGCCGAGGTGGCCGCGGCGGCCGAACGCCTGCTCGAGCGGCATCCGCCCGAGCAGGCGCTGCGCCGCTGGATGGACCGCTACGCCGGCTTCGTGGCCGCCAAGCGGGGGATGGCCGAGTCGCTGCACGCGATCTTCGACTCCGGCGCCATGCAGCCCAGCCGGACCCGCGACAGCATCGTCGGCGCCGTCGAGCTGCTGCTGCGCGCCGGCGCCGACGACGGCAGCCTGCGCGCCGACGTGCAGGCCGACGACGTGGTGTCCAGCCTGATCGGCATCTTCCTGGCCAGCGGCTCGCCGGAGCAGACGGGCCGCATGCTCGACCTGCTGGCCGCCGGTGTGTCGGCCCACTGAAGCGCCGAGTGTGCGGCCAGCCGCACGGTCGGCCGCGAGTGTGCGGCCAGCCGCACGCTCGGCAGCGCGAACCTAGCCGACCGCGCGGTCGGCGCCCTCCCAGAACCGCGCCCGCACGGCCTTCTTGTCGGGCTTGCCCAGCGCGGTCACCGGCACCGACTCGACGACGATCACCTGCTTGGGCGACTGCACCGAACCCTTGCGCTCCTTGACCGCGGCCTGGATCTCGACGGTCACCCGCGCCACCGTCTCCTCGTCGGAGGGATGGTCGGGCCGCAGCACGATCACCGCGGTGACGGCCTCGCCCCACTTCTCGTCCGGCGTGCCGATGACGCACACCTGCGCGACGGCCGGGTGCTCGGCGACGACGTCCTCGACCTCGCGCGGGAACACGTTGAACCCGCCGGTGACGATCATGTCCTTGACCCGGTCGACGATGAACCAGAAGCCGTCGGAGTCCTCGCGGGCCATGTCACCGGTGTGCAGCCACCCGTCCTTGAACGTCTTGGCCGTCTCCTCCGGCAGGTTCCAGTAGCCGCCGCTCAGCAGCGGGCCGGACACGCAGATCTCGCCGACCTCGCCCTGGGGCACGGGGTTGCCGTCGGCGTCCAGCAGCGCGGTGCGGGCGAACAGGGTGGGCCGCCCGCAGGAGGTGAGCCGCTTCTCGTCGTGGTCCTTCTTGGCCAGATACGAGATCACCATCGGGGCCTCGGACTGCCCGTAGTACTGGGCGAAGATCGGCCCGAAGCGGCGGATGGCCTCGGCCAGCCGCACCGGGTTCATCGCCGAGGCGCCGTAATAGACCGTCTCCAGCGAGGACAGGTCGCGGGTGTGCGAATCGGGGTGGTCCATCAGCGCGTAGATCATCGACGGCACGAGCATGGTGGCGGTGATCTTCTGCTCCTCGATCACCCGCAGCACCTCGGCCGGGTCGAACTTGGTCAGCACGATCAGCTCGCCGCCCTTGATGATGGTCGGCACGAAGAACGCCGCCCCGGCGTGCGACAGCGGCGTGCACATCAAAAAGCGCGGGTTCTCGGGCCACTCCCACTCGGCGAGCTGGATCGTGGTCATCGTGGTGATCGACTGCGCGGTGCCCAGCACGCCCTTGGGCTTGCCGGTGGTGCCGCCGGTGTAGGCCATCCCGCCGATGTGGTCGGGCGGAAGGTCGGCCGCCACCAACGGCTTCGGCGCATACTTCGCGGCCTCGGCCACCAGGTCCACGGCGGATTCACTGAGCGCTTCGGGGACCGGCCCGATCGTCAGGATCTGCTTGAGGCCGGGCACCTTCTCCAGCAGCCCGAGCGCCCGCTCGACGAACATCGGGTTGGGATCGATGATCAGCGACGTCACGCCGGCGTCGCCCAGGACGTAGGCGTGGTCATCGAGGGAGCCCAGCGGGTGCAATGCCACGCGCCGGTAACCCTGCGTCTGGCCGGCGCCGATGATCATCAGCACCTCCGGCCGGTTCAGCGACAGCAGCCCGACGGTGGCGCCGGTGCCCGCCCCGAGCGCCTCGAACGCCTGGATGTACTGGCTGATGCGCTCGGCGAGCTGCCCGCCGGTCAGCGTGGTGTCGCCGAGATGCAGCACCGGCTTGTTCTTGTTGCGCTTGAGCGCACCGACGGTCAGGTGTCCGGAATGAATGGGATGGCGCAGGAGCTCGTCACTCATGTGGCCAGACTAGAACGTGTTGCAGTTCCAGTCAGCCACCCCCCGCCGAAGGCCGGCGAGCACTAGCATCCCTGCCTATGGTCGCCGCAGATCTCGTCGTCACCGGAACCATCCTGACGGTCGACGAGAAGCGGCCCGCCGCCGAGGCCCTCGCGATCACCGACGGACGCATCACCGCGGTCGGCACCCGCTCCGAGGTCGCCGAGCATATCGGCGCCGGCACCCAGATCGTCGACGCGGGCTCGATGGGTGGGGGCTGCGTGATGCCGGGATTCGTCGAGGCGCATGGACATCCGCTGATGGAGGCGCTCGCGCTGTCGGACCGGATCGTCGACATCCGGCCCGTCACCATCGCCGACGCGGACGACGTCGTCGCGGCCGTGCGCGGCGAGGTCGCCAAGAGGGGCGAGGCCGGCGCCTACCTCAACGGCTGGGACCCGCTGCTCCAGGCCGGGCTGCCGCAGCCCAGCCTCGAATGGCTCGACGACGTCGCCCCCGACGGCCCGTTGGTGATCATCCACAACTCCGGGCACAAGGCCTATTTCAACTCGCACGCCGCCCGGCGCGCCGGGCTGACCCGCGACACCCCGGACCCCAAGGGCGCCCGGTTCGGCCGCGGCACGGACGGCGAACTCGACGGCAGCGCCGAGGAGACCGGGGCCGTCTTCCCGCTCTTGGCCGGCGCCGTCGAGCCCGGCAACTACCCGGAGCTGCTGCGCGCCGAGTGCGCCCGGCTCAACCGCGCGGGCCTGACCACCTGCTCGGAGATGGCGTTCGACCCGGCGTTCCGGCCGATGGTCGAGAAGCTGAGCGGTGAGCTGACCGTCCGGCTGCGCACCTACGAGATCTCCAACCCGCAGATGCGCAGCGACGCCACCCCCGGCCAGGGCGACGACATGCTGCGCCAGGTCGGCATCAAGATCTGGGTGGACGGCTCGCCGTGGGTGGGCAACATCGCCCTGACCTTCCCCTACCTGGACACCGACGCCAGCCGCACCATCGGGGTGCCGCCCGGCTCCTGCGGGCACGCCAACTACACCAAGGAGCAGCTGACCGAGATCGTCGGCGCCTACTTCCCGCTGGGCTGGCCGATGGCGTGCCACGTGCAGGGCGACGCCGGGGTGGACACCATTCTCGACGTCTACGAGGAGGCGCTCGAGCGGCACCCGCGCCCCGACCACCGGCTGCGCCTCGAGCACGTCGGCGCCATCCGCCCCGACCAACTCCGGCGGGCCGCCGACCTCGGCGTCACCTGCAGCATCTTCGTCGACCAGATCCACTACTGGGGCGACATCATCGTCGACGGGCTGTTCGGGCCCGAGCGCGGATCCCGTTGGATGCCGGCGGGTTCCGCCGTGGCCACCGGCATGCGGATCTCGCTGCACAACGACCCGCCGGTCACGCCCGAGGAGCCGCTGCGCAACATCAGCGTGGCGGTCACCCGCACGGCACCCAGCGGCCGGGTGCTCGCGCCCGAGGAGCGGCTGACGGTCGAACAGGCGATCCGCGCGCAGACCATCGACGCCGCCTGGCAGCTGTTCTCCGACGACGTGATCGGCTCGCTGGAGGTCGGCAAGTACGCCGACATGGTGGTGCTGTCGGCCGATCCGCGCACCGTGCCGCCCGAGGACATCGCCGACCTCGAGGTGCGCGCGACGTATCTGGCGGGCCGCCGGGTCTACGGCGCGTGACGCCCTCGCTGGCTGACCTGCTGGATCGGCTGCACGTGGTGGCGCTGCCGATGCGGGTGCGCTTCCGCGGCATCACGACCCGCGAACTCGCGCTGATCGAGGGCCCGGCCGGGTGGGGCGAGTTCGGGGCCTTCCCCGAATACGGTCCGCCCGAGGCCGCGCACTGGCTCGCCGCGGGTATCGAGGCCGCCTACCGCCCGCCCCCGCCGCTGAAGCGCGACCGCATCCCGATCAACGCCACCGTGCCGGCCGTCGAGGCCACCCGGGTCGGCGAGGTGCTGTCCCGGTTCCCGGGGGCGAGCACGGCCAAGGTGAAGGTCGCCGAGCCCGGGCAGACCCTGGCCGACGACGTCGACCGGGTCAACGCCGTGCGCGCACTCGTGCCGACCGTGCGGGTGGACGCCAACGGCGGCTGGAGCGTCGAGCAGGCGGCGCGGGCGGCGGCGGCCCTGACCGCCGACGGCCCGCTGGAGTACCTCGAACAGCCGTGCGCGACCGTCGAGGAGCTGGCCGCGCTGCGCGCGCGGATCGACGTGCCGATCGCCGCCGACGAAAGCATCCGCAAGGCCGACGACCCGCTCGCCGTGGTCCGCGCCGGGGCCGCGGACATCGCCGTGCTGAAAGTCGCCCCGCTGGGCGGGGTTTGGGCCCTGCTTGCCATCGCCGCCCAGATCGACATCCCGGTCGTCGTCTCCAGCGCGCTGGACTCCGCGGTCGGCATAAGCCACGGCCTGACCGCCGCGGCGGCACTGCCGCGGCTGCGCCATGCCTGCGGGCTGGGCACGGGCGGCCTGTTCACCGACGACGTGGCCGACGTACCCGCCCCCGTCGACGGCTACCTTTCCGTCGGGCCGGTGACGCCCGACCCGGCGCGACTGCGGGCCCTGGCCGCCCCGGCCGAGCGGCGGCAATGGTGGATCGACCGGATCAAGGCCTGTCATCCGCTGCTTGTACCGTCGTCCGGATGATCAACCTGGCATACGACGATCGCGGGACCGGTGAGCCCGTCGTTTTCATCGCCGGCCGCGGCGGCGCCGGGCGCACCTGGCACCCGCACCAGGTCCCGGCCTTCCTGGCCGCGGGATACCGCTGCATCACCTTCGACAACCGCGGGATCGGCGACACCGAAAACGCCGAGGGATTCACGACGCAGACCATGGTCGCCGACACCGCGGCGCTGATCGAGTCGCTGGGCGCCGCCCCGGCCCGCATCGTCGGGGTGTCCATGGGCGCGTTCATCGCGCAGGAGCTCATGGTGGCGCGGCCCGAGCTGGTCAAATCGGCGGTGCTGATGGCCACCCGAGGCCGGCTGGACCGCGCCCGCCAGTTCTTCCACGACGCCGAGGTCGAGCTGCACGCCTCGGGGGTCCAGGTGCCGCCCATGCTGGACGCGCGAAACCGCCTGCTGGAGAGCTTTTCGCGCAAGACGCTCAACGATGACGCGGCCGTCGACGACTGGATCGCGATGTTCACCACGTGGCCGGTCAAGCAGACCCCGGGCCTGCGCACCCAGATGTACGTTTCGCCACAGACCAACCGGCTGGCCGCCTACCGCAGCATCGCCGCGCCGGTGCTGGTGCTCGGCTTCGCCGACGACATCGTGACGCCGGCCTACCTGGGGCGGGAGGTCGCCGACGCGATCCCCAACGGGCGGTACCTGCAGATACCCGACGCCGGTCACCTCGGGTTCCTGGAGCGCCCCCAGGCCGTCAACGCCGCGGCGCTGCAGTTCTTCAAGTCCTAGTTGGGCGCCCAGCGTCGACTTGTTGCGCGAAATCAAGGCGATTTGGCTCAACAACTCCACGTTCGGCGGCCAATCGCAGGGTTGTGACACGCTGTAGTGGTGAACCCCTCGACGACACAGGCCCGCGTCGTCGTCGACGAACTGATTCGCGGCGGCGTCCGCGACGTGGTGCTGTGCCCCGGGTCGCGCAACGCCCCGCTGGCGTTTGCGCTGCAGGACGCCGACCGGTCCGGCCGGGTCCGGCTGCACGTCCGCATCGACGAGCGCACCGCGGGCTACCTGGCGATCGGGCTGGCGATCGGCGCCGGTGCTCCGGTGTGCATCGCGATGACGTCGGGTACCGCCGTGGCCAACCTCGGCCCGGCCGTGGTCGAGGCCAACTACGCGCGGGTGCCGCTGGTCGTGCTGTCGGCCAACCGGCCCTACGAGCTGCTGGGCACCGGGGCCAACCAGACCATGGAGCAGCTGGGCTACTTCGGCACCCAGGTCCGCGCCGCCGTCAGCCTCGGCCTGGCCGAGGACGCGCCCGAGCGGCTGGATTCGCTCAACGCCACGTGGCGATCGGCCACCTGCCGCGTGCTGGCGGCCGCGACGGGATCGCGCAACGCCAACGCCGGCCCCGTGCAGTTCGACATCCCGCTGCGCGAACCGCTGGTGCCGGACCCCGAACCCCACCGCGCCGCGACCCCGCCGGGCCGGCCCGGCGGCAGGCCGTGGACGTACACGCCGCCGGCAACCTTCGACCAACCGCTGGACGTCGACCTGACGCCCGACACGGTCGTCATCGCCGGACACGGCGCGGGCGTCCAGCCCAACCTGGAGCAGCTGCCCACCGTCGCCGAGCCGACGGCGCCGGCGCCGGCCAACCCCCTACACCCGCTCGCGCTGCCGCTGCTGCGACCGAAGCAGGTGATCATGCTCGGCCGCCCGACGCTGCACCGCCCGGTGTCGGCGTTGCTGGCCGACCCCAACGTGCCGGTGTACGCCCTGACCACCGGGCCCCGCTGGCCGGACGTCTCGGGCAACTCGCAGGCCACCGGAACGCGGGCGGTCACCAGCGGGGCGCCCCACCCCGCGTGGCTGCGCCGCTGCGCGGAGATGAACGAGCACGCGGTCTCCGCGGTCCGGGGGCAGCTGGCGGTGCACCCGCTGACCACCGGGCTGCACGTCGCCGCGGCCGTGGCCGACGCGCTGCGGCCGGGTGACCAGCTGGTGCTCGGGGCGTCCAACCCGGTGCGCGACGCGGCGCTGGTCGGTTTGGACGCCCACGGAATACAGGTGCGGTCCAACCGCGGGGTCGCCGGCATCGACGGCACGGTGTCCACCGCGATCGGCGCCGCCCTTGCACATGAGGGGTCGCACGACGGCCGGACCGTCGCGCTGATCGGCGACCTGACGTTCGTGCACGACAGCTCCGGGCTGCTGATCGGCCCCACCGAACCGACACCGCAACGGCTGACGATCGTCGTGTCCAACGACAACGGCGGCGGCATCTTCGAACTGCTCGAGCAGGGTGACCCGAGGTTCTCCGATGTGTCCTCGCGGATCTTCGGCACCCCGCACGACGTCGACGTCGGCGCCCTGTGCCGCGCGTACCACGTGGAGAGCCGCCAGATCGAGGTCGACGAGCTCGACGCGGCGCTCGACGAACCGGGGACCGGCATGCGGGTGCTGGAGGTCAAGGCGGACCGCTCGTCGCTGCGGCAGCTGCACGCCGCCATCAAGGCCGCTCTATGAATTTTCGAGCACCGTGATCGATCCAAAAGCATTGCTGCACATCCTGATTCATGGCCGCAGCGACGAGCCGCCGACCACCCGGGCCGGGATTACGTTGCGGTGGTTGCGGATTGCGGTGTTGATCCTGGCCGGCCTGGTCACGCTGCAGTCGGTGCTGCTGGTGGCCGGCGCCTGGCGCAACGATCTCGCGATTCGGCACCACATGGGCGTGGCCCAGGCCGAGGTCCTCAGCGCCGGACCGCGGCGCTCCACCATCGAATTCGTCACACCCGAGCGCGTCACCTACCGGCCCGAGCTCGGGGTGCTGTATCCCTCCGAGCTGGCGACCGGCATGAGGATCTACGTGGAGTACAACAAGAACGACCCGAACCTGGTTCGGGTGCAGCATCGCAACGCCGGCCTGGCGATCATCCCGGCGGGTTCCATCGCGGTGGTGGCCTGGTTGGTCGCGGCGGCCGCCCTGATCGGCCTGGCGCTGCTGGACAGGGGGCTGGATCGCCGCGCCAAGGCGCCCGACCAGCAGATTTCGCACGACGTATGCTCGTAGGCAACCTTTCCGACAGCCGGCGCTGACATCGTGGTGTTGTGCGCGTTGCCATCGTCGCCGAGTCCTTCCTCCCCAATGTCAACGGTGTCAGCAACTCAGTGCTGCGCGTCCTCGAGCATCTGCGTCGCACCGGCCACGAAGCCCTCGTCATCGCCCCCGACAACCCGCCGGGCCAGCCGCGGGCGGATCGGATTCACGACGGCATCCGGGTGCACCGGGTGCCGTCGCGGATGTTCCCCAAGGTCACCACGCTGCCGCTTGGGCTGCCCATGCCCCGAATGGTCAGCGTGCTACGCGGATTCGACCCCGACGTCGTGCATCTGGCGTCGCCGGCGTTGCTGGGTTACGGCGGGGTGAAAGCGGCCCGCTGGCTCGGGGTGCCGACGGTCGCGGTGTATCAAACCGACGTCCCGGGTTTCGCGGCGAGCTACGGCATCCCGATGACGACCCGCGCCGCGTGGGCCTGGTTTCGGCACCTGCACACCCTGGCCGACCGGACGCTGGCGCCGTCCAGCGTGACGATGGAATCGCTCGTCGCGCAGCGGTTCCCGCGGGTGCACCGGTGGGCGCGCGGGGTCGACGTGCTGCGGTTCGCGCCGTCGGCCCGCAGTGATGAGCTCAGGCGGCGGTGGTCGCCGCACGGCAAGCCGATCGTCGGGTTCGTGGGCAGGCTCGCGCCGGAGAAGCACGTCGAACGGCTGACCGCGCTGACCGCCGACGATTCCGTGCAGCTGGTCATCGTCGGCGACGGCGTCGATCAGCGCAAACTGCAATCGGCAATGCCCACAGCGGTTTTCACTGGAGCGCTGTACGGCGAGGAGCTCGCCGCGGCGTACGCCAGCATGGACGTCTTCGTGCACCCCGGTGAGCACGAGACCTTCTGCCAGGTCGTGCAGGAAGCGCTGGCCTCGGGGCTGCCGGTGATCGCCCCGGACGCCGGCGGGCCACGAGACCTGGTGGCCCCGTACCGCACCGGACTGCTGTTGGCAGTGAACGAGTTCGAGGCGCGGCTGCCCGAAGCGGTCGCACACCTGCTCGCCGAGCGGCACCGCTATGCGCCGGCCGCCCGGCGCAGCGTGCTCGGCCGCAGCTGGCCGGTCATCTGCGACGAGCTGCTCGGCCACTACGAGGCGGTGCTGTCGCCGTTCTCCCGGCGGCGCGTGTTCGCCAAGCGCTACGCCCAGGGCGAGTAGCCGTCGCGGTCAGCCCTGCGCCAGCTCCGCGACGGGCTGCCACTGCTCCCAGGTGCGTAACCGGTTCTCGTAGTCGGCCCTGGCCGTCTGCAGCGGCGAAGCGCCGAAGAACACCCGCAGCGGCGGCTCCTTCGCGTCCACCACCTTCAACAGCGCGGCCGCCGACGCCGCAGGGTCGCCCGGGCTGGCCCAGCGCCTGCTGCGCTCGGCCTGGACCGCGGCGCGCACCTCGTCGTACGCCGGCAGGGGATTGGAGTGCCTCGCCGACGCGCCACTCCAGTCGGTGTCGAAGCCGCCGGGTTCGACCAGCGTGACGTGTACGCCAAAGGGCGCGACCTCCAGGGCCAGCGCCTGCGAGAAGCCCTCCAGCGCCCACTTCGACGCGTGGTACATGCCGACCAAGGGAAACGCGACGATGCCGCCGATCGAGGACACCTGGATGATGTGGCCGCCGCGCTGCTCGCGCAGGTACGGCAACGCGGCTTGCGTAACCCACAGCGCCCCAAACACATTGGTCTCGATCTGATCGCGCGCCTCTTGCTCGGTGAGCTCCTCGACGAACCCGAAGTGCCCGTAACCGGCGTTGTTCACCACGACGTCCAGGCGACCGAAATGGTCGTGCGCCTGCTTGACCGCCGCGAAGTCGGCCTCACGGTCGGTGACATCCAACCGAATCGGCAGCAGCGCGTCGCCGTACTTCCCGACCAGGTCGTCCAGCGATGCCGTGTCGCGTGCCGTGGCCGCGACCTTGTCGCCGCGCTCCAGCGCGGCTTTCGCCCATTCGCGCCCGAATCCGCGCGACGTACCGGTGATAAACCAAACTTTTTCGCTCACGCAGTGATGCAACGCAACCGTCGGCGCGTCATTCCCGGCGGGCTCACCGGATCGGCGTCCATTGCGTGTCGTTGAGGAATCTCTTGAGGAGCCGGTCGAGCTGGTGGAGGTCGGCTGCCGACCATCCCGAAAGCGCCCGGGCCAGATGATCCCGCCGCACCTCGTGGAGTGCTCCCGCGGCGCGTTCGCCCGGCGCCGTTGCCTCGATGACCGACACCCGTCCGTCGCTTGGATCGCCCCGGCGCGCGGCGAGTCCCGCGTCGACAAGCGCTTGCACCCGGCGCGTGGCCATCCCGACGTCCATGTGCGCCATGCTCGCCAGGCGTCCCATCGGCTGCGGTCCCTCGTCAATCAAGACGCGTAGCAGAATGTAGGACGGCTGCGACAGCTCGGTGTCGGCGGCCGCCGCCTGTCGCGCGAATGCCGAGCGGCTCACGCTGAGCCGCACGATGCGCGCAAGTGTGGCGCTGATGGAATCCACCGAATCCAGCTTGCGGACGGATGTCACGCGCGCACCGTAGCCGGATAAGTTTGACATAGTCAAATAAATGGCGATAGCTTGGCTCCCTCGGGATCTGAGGAGAAGTCATGCCCGCAACCCGCTTCTACTTCGACTGGGCCAACTACCGCACCATGCTTCGGCTGTTGCGTCGCGACCCACCGGCGTCGAAGCCATGGATCCGCTACTTCGCCTTCCTCATCGGCGTGCCGGCAGTCGCGGCCGTCCACGCGGCATGCTTCGCGCTCGATCCGATCCTGTTCGGATCGCTGCGACGGACGACGGTGGTCGCGCCGACCTTCTGTGTCGGGCACGCCCGCAGCGGCACGACGTATCTGCACCGGCTGATGGCGGCGGACCCGCAGTTCAGCTACGCATTGATGTACGAGCTTTTCTTCCCTTCGCTGCTGCAGAAACGCCTGCTGCGCCTGCTGTTTCGGCTCGACGCCGCGCTCATGGGCGGGCGGCTGCGTCACCGCCTCGATGCGGCCGAGGAGCAACGGTTCGCGCCGACCGACGACATGCACAGGACCGGCTTCTTCGTTCCGGAAGAAGACGACTTCTTTCTGACGTGGTCGCTGTGCTCCGGGTTCTGGATCGTCATGTTTCCCTTCATGGGCGAGCTGGACTTCTACCACGTCGACCACTGGCCGGACCGCAAGCGGCGGCGGGTGATGGGCTTCTACTCCGAATGCGTCCGGCGCCAGATCGCGCTGAACGGCGGCGGGACGCACCTGAGCAAGAATCCCACCTTCTGCGGCCGCGTCGAAGCGCTGATCGAGACGTTTCCGGACGCGAGATTCATTGTGCCCCTGCGCAATCCTTACGAGACGATCCCGAGCCTGCTCAAGCTGTTGAAGAACGAGTGGGACCTGCGGGGTCGCGACGAGCACCTGATCGCGAAATCGCTGCGCGTGCTCGCGGATCAGTCGTTCGACGCGTATCGGCACCCGCTCGACGTCCTGGCCAGGCACCCCGAAGTGCGCTCGGCCGTCGTCGACTATCGCGAGCTGGTGGCGCACCCCGAGGCCACGATGCGCCGGATCTACCGCGAGCTGCAGCTCGACCTGGGACCGGTGGCCGCCAAGGCGTTCGAGTCCGCGGGCACCGCAGGCGGGCACGAGTCGGCCCACCGCTACAGCCTCGAGGAGTTCGGGCTCGATCCGCGGGAAATCCACACGCGCCTGGCCGACCTGTTCGAGCAATACCGGTGGGATACCGAAGGAGAGCGTGCACATGCCCACTGAATCAAGCCGGCTCGCCCTGCGGGCCGCCTGGACCGACATGATCGACGCCCTGACCCGGGCCCGCGACGCCGTCGACTCCGCCGAACTGCACGCCCCGCCGGTCACCGAGCAAAGCCTGGCGGACGGATACCGCTACCTGCTGGGCTTCGTGTTCAGCGCCATCGAGCGCGGCCTCTGCGAGGACCCCGAATTCCCGTATTTCCGGCGTGCCATCCAGCCCGTGGACAAGGCCACCATCGACAACGCCGACGCGCTGTACCTCTCGGCCGCCATCGACGGCACCAAAAGCTACCGGATACGCGGCCGGCTCGTCCCAAAAGCGCCGCAGTACATCATCTTCGAGGCCCACAGCGGCTATGCCGGCGACACCGGCAGCCTGGCCGAACTCGGTCCCGGCGGGCGCGCCATCACCGGGTCCCTGGACATCGCGGATCTGCTCGTCGACGACGACGGCCGATTCGAGATCCTGCTGGCGCCGCGGCGGCCCGCCGATCACTCGGGGAATTTCATCGCCACGGCGACCGTCGACGGGACCGTGCCGGCGCAATACCTGATCGCCCGCATGCTCTTTCATGACTGGGAGCACGAAGCATCGCCCGAGCTGCACATCGTGCAGATCGGCAAGGAGGGCGCCCGGCCCGCGCCGCTCGATCCCGACGCCGTGGCGCGCAACGTCCGCCGCATCGGCACCATCGTCGAAAACCAGATGACGTTCTGGAACCAGTTCTATGACCTGGTGCTCGAGGCGCACGGCGACAAGAACGGCGACGGGGCCACCCTCATGCCGCGCAACGACCTGAACGAGCCGGCATTGGCCAATCTCGCGACCGGCGGCGGGCAGAGCACCAACGTCTACTCCGGTGGCGTCTACGACCTGGCCGACGACGAAGCGCTGCTGGTCGAAGTCGTCGTGCCGGTGCCGCCCGCGTACATGGGCTTCCACCTGGCCAACCTGTGGGGCGAGTCACTCGACTACGCCAACCACACCTGCAGCCTCAACGGATTTCAGTCCGAACCGGATCCCGACGGGGCCATCCGCTACGTCGTCGCCGGCGCCGACCCCGGCGTGCCGAACTGGCTCGACACCGCCGGCCACCCCGGTGGTTTCCTGGCCCTGCGGTGGACCTACTCCACGCCGCCGCCCGAATTGCCGAAGGCCTCGGTGACCAAGGTGCCGCTCGCCGGCGTGCGCGAACACCTCCCCGCTGCCACCCGCGTCGTCTCCGCCGAGGAACGCCGCGAACAGATCAGGGTGCGCCAGGAGCACGTCCAGCGGCGTTACCGGCAATACTGACCCGCCCGTGCCCGGGTAGCGTCGACGTCGTGAGTCGCGCGGCGCTGGACAAGAACCCCCGGGACGTCGCGTCGATGTTCGACGGCGTCGCCCGCCGATATGACGTGACCAACACCGTGCTGTCGCTGGGGCAGGACCGGTACTGGCGGCGGGCCACCCGCTCAGCGCTGCGGATCGGGCCGGGCGAGAAGGTGCTGGACCTGGCCGCGGGCACCGCGGTGTCCACCGTCGAGTTGCGCAAGTCCGGGGCGTGGTGCGTGGCCGCCGATTTCTCGGTCGGCATGCTGGCGGCGGGCGCCGGTCGCGACGTGCCGAAGGTCGCCGGCGACGCCACCAAGCTGCCGTTTGCCGACGGGGTGTTCGACGCGGTCACCATCAGTTTCGGGTTGCGCAATGTGGCCGACCAGCACGCGGCGCTGGAGGAGATGTTCCGCGTCACCCGGCCGGGCGGCCGGTTGGTGGTGTGCGAATTCTCCACCCCCACCAATGCGGTGTTCGCGACCGTGTACAAGGAATATCTGATGCGGGCCCTGCCGCGGGTGGCGCGGGCGGTGTCTTCCAACCCCGACGCCTACGTCTACCTCGCCGAGTCGATCAGGGCCTGGCCCGACCAGCCGACGCTGGCGCAGCGGATTTCGGCGGCCGGGTGGTCGGCGGTGCGCTGGCGCAACCTGACCGGCGGCATCGTGGCGCTGCACGCGGGATACAAACCGGGCTACTGACCTGCGCGCTGGATGAAGCCGACCTGGTCGGGGCAGTAATGGTCGATCGCGGCGCCGAGGAACTGGAGCGCCTGGCCCTGGGTGGTGCCCAGCGGCAGGTTGCGCTGGAGGAAGGTGGCCGACTTGTACGCGTCGCCGTCCACGCCCCTGCCGATCCGGTCACAGGAGATCTTGCCCAGCCAGGCCAGCTGGTCCTGCGGGCCGTACACGCCGAAGCGATTGACGGTTTGCTTGAACACGTAGTCGTAATCGTCGGCCTGAGCAGGCGCCGCCAGTGCGACAGCGGCGCCCGCCATGGCGATCAGAGAAGCCAGTCTCATGCCCTTCATTAGCCGGACTATACACCTGCGCTGGTCAGGAGCCCAGGTGCGCCGACAGCAGCCACGCGCCGACCGACTTCAGACCCTCGGGCTCGTCGCGGACGTCGCCGAACGGCGAGCCGTCAAAACCGTCGGGCAGGTTGGCGTAGATGCGCGCCGGCCGGATCTCGTCGACGACCCAATACTCGGACACCGCCTCGCGCAACTCGTCTGCGGTCACCCCGTTGATCGGGCCGTCCGGCACCGCGGCCTTGTCGAAGACCAGCGCGAAGTAGGAGGCGCCGGGCGCGGCGGCCCGCTTGATCGACTGCTGGTAGCCCTCGCGCGCCTCGACGGGGATCGAGTGAAAAAGGGTCGAATCGACGATCGTGTCGAACCGGCCGTCATAGCCGGTGAACTTGCTGATGTCGGCGACCTCGAAGGTCGCGTTGGTCAGACCGCGCTTCTCGGCCTCGCGCCGGGCCAGGCCGATCGCGGTGGGCGAGAGGTCCAGGCCCACCGTGGTGTGCCCGCGGGCGGCCAGGGTCAGCGAGATGGCCGCCTCCCCGCAGCCGACGTCGAGCACGTCGCCGTGGAACCTGCCCTGCTCGATCAGCGCGGCCAGCTCGGGTTGCGGGGCGCCGATGCTCCAGGGCGGCCGCGTGCCCTCACCGAATTGGGCGGATTCACCGCGGTAGGCGGTTTCGAACTCGAAATCTAGTGGTTGCGTCATGCGATCATGGTATATCAATCAGGCTGATACATGTCAATGGTATTGATACGCCGAGCTGGGGTCCCTTCCGCGGGCGAGCAGGCACAAAAGCCCCCGATTCGGTTGCGAAACTGGGGCTTTTGCGTTCCCCCGCAAGCGGGAGGTACCCCCAGCTCGGGCGGCAATGTCAGCTGAACGGCGTCCGGCGATCGATCAGCCGCGACAGCCGCCCACCGCCGCGCCAGACGCGCGCCACCCAGTCGGCGTCGTCGTCGGTGACCAGGTTGGCCATCACGCGCACGGCGATCGTCATCAGCCGCGTCGAGCGCATCGCGACCGGGCCCGTTGCGGGCAGGAAGCGCTGGAACGTCAGCAGCAGGGCGAGCCTGCGGGCCACCGAAAATCCGCGGCCGTAATGCTGCTGCAGCAGCGACGGCCACACGTGCGAGGGGTCGCGGCAGTCCAGCAGCTCGGCGGCCAGCCGACCCGTCTCCAGGCCGTAGTCGATGCCCTCGCCGTTGAGCGGGTTGACGCACGCCGCCGCGTCGCCGATCAGCATCCAGTTGGGCCCGGCCACCCCGGAGACCGCGCCGCCCATCGGCAGCAGCGCCGACGACACCGCCCGCGGCTCGCCGGAAAAGCCCCATTCGTCGCGGCGCAGGTCGGTGTAGTAGGAGATCAGCGGCCGCAGCGCCAGGTCCGCCGGCCGCTTCGACGTCGACAGGGCCCCGACGCCGATGTTCACCTCGCCGTTGCCGAGCGGGAAGATCCAGCCGTAGCCGGGCAACACGGCGCCGTCGGGGGAGCGCAGTTCCAGGTGTGAGGTCAGCCAGGGGTCGTCGGCCCGCGGCGTGGTCAGGTAGCCGCGCGCCGCCACGCCGTACACCGTCTCCTGGTGCCAGCGCCGGCCCAGTTTGCGGCCCAGCGGCGAACGGGCCCCGTCGGCGACGATCAGCCGGCCGCACCTGACGTCGGTGCCGTCGGCCAGTGTCAGCGAAACCACGCGCCGCGACGAGTCATGATGCGGGGCAACCGCTTTCGTCCCGAGCAGCATCCGGGCCCCGGAGTCCTCGGCGCACTTGCGGATCCGGTCGTCCAGCTCGAAGCGGGCCACCGCGCTGCTGGTCGACGGGAACGACGGGCCGGGCCAGTCGATCTCCACCTCGCCGCCGAACCCGCTCATCCGCAGCCCGCGGTGCCGGATGCGGGTGTCGAGCCAGTCGCCGAGCCCCAGCAGTTCCAGCTCGGCGACCGCGCGCGGGGTCAGCCCGTCGCCGCACGGCTTGTCGCGCGGGAAGCCGGCGGAGTCGATGACGAGGACGTCGGCGCCGGCGCGGGCGGCCCAGGCGGCCGCCGCCGAGCCCGCGGGTCCGGCGCCGACGACCACCACGTCGGCCTTCATGTCCACGCCCACCAGTATGTTGGTCGGGTGAGGACTCCGGCGACGGTGGTGGCGGGCATTGACTTCGGGGACGCCGATTTCGCCGGCATCGTGCGCGACGGCGTCGGCCGGATCGAGCAGCTCATGGACACCGAGCTGCGCAGCGCCGACGCGGTGATGACGGACTCGCTGATGTATCTCTTCAAGGCCGGCGGCAAGCGGTTCCGGCCGCTGTTCACCGTGCTGTCGGCGCAGATCGGACCGAACCCGGAGGCGGCGGAGGTGACGATCGCCGGCGCGGTGATCGAACTGGTGCACCTGGCCACGCTCTATCACGACGACGTGATGGACGAGGCGGAGGTCCGCCGCGGCACGCCCACCGCCAACGTGCGCTGGAGCAACAACGTCGCGATCCTCGCCGGTGACTACCTGTTTGCGACGGCGTCGCGGCTGGTGTCGCGGCTGGGACCGGAGGCGGTGCGGCTCATCGCCGAGACGTTCGCCCAATTGGTGACCGGGCAGATGCGCGAGGGCCGGGGTGCCGCCGAAGGGGCGGATCCGGTCGAGCACTACCTGAAGGTGGTGTACGAGAAGACGGCCTGCCTGATCTCGGCGGCCGGCCGGTTCGGCGCGATGTTCGCCGGCGCCGACGGCGAGCAGGTGGACCGGCTGAGCCGGCTGGGCGGCATCGTCGGCACGGCGTTCCAGATCTCCGACGACATCATCGACATCGACAGCGACTCGCATGAGTCCGGCAAGCTGCCCGGGACCGACATCCGCGAAGGCGTGCACACCCTGCCGATGGTCTACGCGCTGCGAGAGCCGGGCCCCGAGGCTGCGCGGCTGCGCGAGCTGCTGTCCGGGCCCGTCGAGGACGACGCGGCGGTGGACGAGGCTTTGACGCTGTTGCGTGCGTCACCCGGCATGGCGAAGGCCAAGCACTTCCTGGAGCAGTACGCGGCCGAGGCCCGGCAGGAGCTGGCCCTTTTGCCCGACGCCCCCGGTCGGCGCGCGCTGGAGACGCTGGTCGACTACACGGTGAGTCGGCACGGTTAGCGCCCCTAACGGACCCAGCGGAACCCCGACCGCCTCTTCGGGCGTTCAATGGGCGATAGGCAATGCTCCAAGGAGGAGACCGATGACCTGGCATCCGCATGCCAACTGGCTGAAGACCTTCGCCCTGTTGGTCGGCATGTCCGCGTTGATCGTGTTTGTCGGCTCGCTGTTCGGCCGGACGGCGATGTGGCTGGCGGTGCTGTTCGCCATCGGCATGAACGCCTACACGTACTTCAACAGCGACAAGCTGGCGCTGCGGGCGATGCACGCGCAGCCGGTTTCCGAGCTGCAGGCGCCGGTGATCTACCGGATCGTGCGCGAGCTGGCCACGGCCGCGCACCAGCCGATGCCGCGGCTGTACATCAGCGACACCAACGCACCCAACGCGTTCGCCACCGGACGCAACCCGCGCAACGCGGCGGTGTGCTGCACCACCGGCATTTTGGAAATCCTCAACGAGCGCGAGCTGCGCGCCGTGCTCGGCCACGAGCTTTCCCACGTCTACAACCGCGACATCCTGATCTCCTGCATCGCCGGCGCCATGGCGTCGGTGATCACCGCCCTGTCCTACATGGCGATGTTCTTCGGCGGCGGAAACCGGGAGGGCGGCAATCCCTTTGCGATGCTGCTGGTTTCGTTGCTGGGGCCGATCGCCGCGACGGTGGTCCGGCTGGCCGTGTCCCGCTCGCGGGAGTACCAGGCCGACGAGTCGGGCGCCGTGCTGACCGGCGACCCGCTGGCCCTGGCGTCGGCGCTGCGCAAGATTTCCGGCGGGGTGCAGCTCGCGCCGCTGCCCCCGGAGCCGCAGCTGGCCAGCCAGGCTCACCTGATGATCGCCAACCCGTTCCGCGCGGGCGAGCGGATCGGTTCGCTGTTCTCGACGCACCCGCCGATCGAGGACCGCATCCGTCGGCTCGAGGAGATGGCGAGGGGCTGAGAGCTTCCCCCCAGCTTTGGTAGCGCATGCGCTACCGATTCCTGGGGAAGTCGCATGGTTTGGAGAGGCGCTCTCCGCTGGGATGATTGGCTCCCGAATCTGGTGGCGCATCTGCTACCAAAGAGGCCCGAAGCTCTCCCTGGGGATGAGTGACTCGCGAATCCGGTAGCGGATGCGCTATCAAATTCCGCGTGGACCGCTACACCTACCGCGCTGAATGGTCGCCTCATTACAACGAGTACGTCGGCGTGTGCGTCGAACTGCCTTACCTGAGGCGCGAGGCGCCGACCGCCCCGGAGGCCGTCGCCGCCATCCAGGAGGCACTCGTGGAACACCTATGCACCCTGCGCGCCTGCGGGGATCCCATCCCCGCACCGCTTTCCGAACGCCGTTACAGCGGGACGTTCAGCGTCAGGACATCACCGGAGCTGCACGCGCGGCTGGTTCTGGAGTCCATCGAGCAGGGGGTGTCGATGAACCAGTGGATAGTCCAGAAGCTCAGCGGGCGGGCGCCCAGCAGCACGTTCGGGCTGTCCGGTTTCGATTAAGCCGCGCGTCGTTCGGCAACCGCGTCGCCGGTCCGGCTTCCGAGGTGCCCGGTCTCGAACATCCCCCGGACCTCGACCGTGCCGCCGGTGGCCTCGAACTGCCGCTGCCAGTCGTTGATCGCCTGATGCGCGGCGTGGTCGAGGTAGTTGACCGAAAGGTCCACCGTGACCGCGGCGCCGGCAGGAACGGACGCCAGCACGCGCGTCAGCCGTGGCAGCGCCAGGAAGGTGCATGCCGGCCCCTCGATCAGCACGTGCCAGTCATCCCCGACGGGCTTGGCTTCGACCTTGGCACGGATCACCCGCCACCCGGTCAACGCGATGGCCAGTGCGAGTCCGATCAGCACGCCGTGCAGCAGGTTGAGGAAGATGACACTGACAACGGTCACGACGTAGACCGCGAGATCCCCGTGCTTCATTGCCGTTTCGATGTGGGCGGGCATGAGCAGCTGGACGCCGATGACGATCAGCAGGCCGGCCAGCGCGGCCGTCGGGATCTCTTCGACGAGTTCCGCGAAGGGAACGGTGAACAACAGGATCCACAGGCCGTGCATCATCGACGACGCGCGGGACTTGGCGCCCGCGTTGACATTGGTTGAGCTGCGGACGATTACACCGGTGACCGGCAGGCCGCCGATGGCCCCCGACACCATGTTGGCGGTGCCCTGCCCGATCAGCTCGCGGTTGAAGTCGGTGCGCGGCCCGTTGTGCATCCGGTCGACCGACACCGCCGACAGCAGGCTCTCGACGCTGGCGATCAGCGCGACGGTGATGACGCCGATCGCCACCGCACCCCAGTTGCCGTGCGGGATGTCAGGCAACTGCAGCGCGTCCAGCGGCGACCCGTCGAGGTCGATCCGCCGCACATGGAACGGAAACACGACCGAGACGAGCGTCACCGCCACGATGGCGACCAGGGGACCCGGGACGAAGCGCAGCCTGGCCGGAACCCAGCGCCATGCGACCAGGATGGCGATCACCAGCGCGCCCAGCAGCACTCCGGGCCGATGCGAGTCGATGATCTGACCCGGCAGCCCAATCAGGTTGTGCCAGGCCGAGCTTTTGGATTTTCCGCCCAGCAGCACGTGCGCCTGCTGCAACGCGATCGTGATCCCGATGCCCGCCAGCATGGCGTGCACGACGACGGGTGAGATGGCCAGTGCCGCCCGCGCGACGCGGCTGAGCCCCAGCAGAACCTGCACGACGCCGGCGGCCAGGGTGATCAAACACGTTATGCCCCAACCGAAATCGGAGACCAGGCCGGCGACCACCACCGTCAGCCCGGCGGCGGGGCCACTGACCTGCAGCGGCGAGCCGCCGATGGCGCCGACGATGATGCCGCCGACGACCGCGGCGATCAGGCCGGCGAGCACCGGGGCGTTCGACGCTATCGCGATTCCCAGCGACAACGGGAGGGCGACCAGGAAAACCACCAGCGACGACGGCAGGTCGTGTCGGACAATCATTTGTATCCGGTCGCGTCGTGAGCTTTCGATATTGGGCATCGTTCGCTTCCGTCGTCGGGTAGGGTTGCGCTACGTCGGCGTAGCATCTTGGCGCACAACGGATTACGACCGCGCCAATCGGCAGGCGACAGCCTGGCTACCTCGTCCGACGGTAGGGGGCAGGCAAAGCGCCGGTCAAGGAGGCGGGCTTGGCCCATATCGAATGCAAATATTTTCTTTACGAGTTGTTTGGTTGACGGCTCAGAAGCCCGAGCCGTGCACCTCGTGCCCGGGAACCTCGACCATCAGGCCGCGGTAGGCCTGCTCGACGGTCGAGCCGTGGTTGATCACCGCGTCCACCTCGCGCGCAATCGGCATGTTCAGGCCGAACTCGTTGGCGAACTCCATGATCACGCTCGCCGCCTTGACGCCCTCGGCGACCTGGTTCATCGAGGCGATGATCTCGTCGATCGGCTTGCCGGCGCCCAGCTGTTCGCCGACGTGGCGGTTGCGGCTGCGCTGGCTGGTGCAGGTCACGATCAGGTCACCGAGGCCGGCCAGCCCCGGGAAGGTGTCGGGGTCACCGCCCATCGCCACGCCGAGCTTCGTCATCTCCCGCAACGCGCGCGCGATCACCAGCGCGCGCGTGTTTTCCCCGATGCCCAGCGAGTAGCCCATCCCGACCGAGATGGCGTAGACGTTCTTCAGCGCGCCGGCCATCTCGACGCCGACGACGTCGTCGGTGGTGTACACGCGGAAGCGCCGGGTGCGGAACAATCCCGACAGCCGGGTCGCCAGGTGCTGGTCGGGCATGGCCAGCACCGCCGCGGCGGCGTAGCCCTCGCCCACCTCGCGCGCGATGTTCGGGCCGGCCAGGATGCCCGCCGGGTGACCCGGCAGCACCTCCTCGATGATCTGCGACATCCGCATGTTGGTGCCTTGCTCGAGCCCTTTGACCAGCGACACCACCGGAACCCACGGCCGCAGCTCCCTGGCCAGCTCGGTCAGCACGCCGCGGAAGCCGTGCGAGGGCACCCCCATCACGACGACGTCGGCGCAGTTGGCGGCCTCCGCGAAGTCGGTGGTGGCGCGCAGGGTGTCGCTCAGGATCACCTCGTCGCCGAGATAGCGGCTGTTGCGGTGATCCTCGTTGATCTCCTTGGCGGTGTCCTCGGAACGCACCCACTGCAACGTCGGCCCGCGGCGCGCGCAGATGGAGGCCACGGTGGTTCCCCAGGAACCCCCACCGAGGACAACGACGTTGGGTTCGCGCTTGTCAGCTGCCATGGCGATCAGCGTATTGCCGACATCCGAGATTTAGAAGGAGTTCACCCCGAAACCAACGGCCCGGGGGCAGGGGACTTCCGCCCCTACCTACGCAGCCCGATGTGCCGGATCGTCAAGGTGCAGTTCCGCCACGAGGGAGGTTTCATGCCCGGACGCGCTCGCCGAGGCCGTGTATTGGCGTCGCTGGCCGCGGCCGCTCTCGCGGTTTCGCTGGGTGCCCCGGGCATCGCCGCCGCCGACGGCGGTCGCCCACACGTCAACCCGGAGGAACGGGCGGCGGCGATGATACGGCCGGCCGTGATGTATTTGGCCGGTCAGAGTTACGGCGCGGTCCGGCTGCCCGACGGCCAGCTCCTGTCCCAGTTCGGCCCGGGCACGACGATGCCGTTCATCGCGACCTGGGCCTGCACCGCCTTCGTCATCAATCCCGACGGCTGGGTGGCGACGGCCGGTCACTGCGTGGATCCCGACAGCGCCAAGTTGCTGATCCTCAAACGAGCCGCCAGGGAATACATCACGCAGTTTCCCGGCACGCCCGAAGCGCGCGACCCGGCCGCGGCGCTGGAGTGGCTGCAGAAGAACGCGAAGGTCGAAGGCGACACCCCAGACAAGGGCCCCGAAGTCGGTCTCGCGCTGACGTACGGCACCGGCACCAAGGTCGCCGGGAAGGCCGCGGCCAACGTCGTGGATTTCCGGCCGCTCGGCAAGGGCGACGTCGCGCTCCTCAAGGTGGACAAGCACAACCTGCCGTCGTCGGAGCTGGGCACCGACGCCGACGTCAGCATCGGCACATCGGTTCTCGCGGTGGGCTTCTCGCAGAGCACCGAGAACGTCACCGGCCCAACGCTGGACCCGACGAACAAGAGCGGCAAGGTCAGCAAGAAGTCGACGATGGGGTCGGCCGCCGAGTATGAGATCGACGCCGCGGTATCCGAGGGCATGAGCGGTGGCCCGACCGTCGAGCTCAACGGCAAGGTGATCGGCGTGAACAGCTTCGCCCCCGTCGGCGAACCGCAACCCTTCAACTTCGTCGCACCGGCCGACGGCCTGGCCGCGATATTGGCGAGCAAGGGTGTCAAGGCTACGCTGGGACCCGCCGACGTGTACTACCGCAAGGGGCTCAAGCACTACTACGCGGGCCAATACACCGAAGCGATCGGCGATTTCGACCAGACCCTGTCGATGTCACCGGATTACCCCGGCCTGGTCGAGCTCAGGACGAGCGCCGCCAACCTGCGGCAACAGCACGGCGATTTCTCGCCGCTCAGCGGGGCAAACCTGGTGTGGTACATCGCCGGTGGCGTCGCGCTGGTGCTCGCCGTCGGCGCGGCCTTCACGTTCCTGGTCATGCGGAAGCGTCGCCGCCCCGACACGTCGGCGAAAGCTCCTGCGTTGCAGCTGGTTTCGGGGAAACCCGGTGGCGGCGCGAAACGGGCTCCCGCGCGAGCGGGGATCAAACTGGGTGCCGCCCGCCTCATCGGCGTGGCGCCTGCACACGAGCCGGCGGAACCCCATTTCTGTTCGGGCTGCGGGGCCGAGCACCATCCCGCCGAGAAGTTCTGCCCGAATTGCGGCAACGAGATCCTCGGTGACGAATCCGCTCAGGGAGTCAACCGCTGACGTCTCAACCGGCCAGCGGTGCGCGGTCGGCCACGCGGCCGAACACCATCGCCTCCTCGATGCGGTCGAACCGGTAGTCGATGGCGTCGGCGAGGTAGTTCTGCCGCACGTTCCACGGGCGCCTGGTTCCCGACTTGGGCAGCGCGTGCACCGACCGCTTCACGTAGTTGGCCTGGATGTCCCAGGACGGCTTGACGTCCATCGGCTCGTCGCCCAGATGCGGGTAGGCGTGCGTGTAGCCGTGGGCGGCCATGTGCGCCAGGAGCTTTGCCGTCGCCCGCGCGGTGATGTCCGCGCGCAGCGTCCAGGACGCGTTCGTGTAGCCCACGCACCAGAACAGGTTGGGCACGTCCTCGAGCATGTGCGCCTTGTAGACGAAGCGGTCACGGTGATCGATCGTGACGCCGTCCAGGCTGATGGTGGCCCCGCCCAGCGCCTGCAGTTGCAGGCCGGTCGCGGTGACGATGACGTCGGCGTCGAGGTGCCTGCCGGACCGCAGCGCGATGCCGGTGGCGTCGAAGCCCTCGATGGTGTCGGTGACCACCTCGGCGCGACCGCCGCGGACGGCGTTGTAGAGGTCGGCGTCGGGGATCAGGCACATCCGCTGGTCCCACGGGTTGTACCGCGGCTTGAAGTGGATGTCGACGTCGTAGCCGGCGGGCAGCTTCTTGATCGCCTTGCGCCGCAGCAGCCACTTCACCAGGCCCGGCGCCTTGCGCGACAAAGCGAAGAACACCGCCTCCGTCAGCGCGCTGTACATCCGGACCACCAGGTGAGCGGGCTTGCGGGGCAACAACTTACGAGCCACGGCGGCGACCTTGCCGTACTTGGACGCCGAGATCAGGTATGTCGGCGAGCGTTGCAGCATGGTCACCTTTGCGGCGCGTTCCGACAGTGACGGGATGAGCGTGACGGCGGTGGCGCCGCTGCCGATCACGACGATCCTCTTGCCGGTGTAGTCCAGCTCCTCGGGCCAGTGCTGGGGATGCACGACGGTGCCCTGGAACCGCTCGATGCCGGGGAAGTCGGGGGTATAGCCCTCGTCGTAGTTGTAGTAGCCGCTGCCGAAGAACAGGAACCGGCCGCGGTACTGCTTCTCGGTGCCGTTCTCCTCGACGGTGACCGTCCAGGTGTCGGTGGACGAATCCCAATCCGCCGACCGCACATGGCTGTTGAACCGGATGTGGCGGTCGATGCCGTACTTGCGCGCGGTGGCGGTCAGGTACTCGCGAATGTGGACGCCGTCGGCCACGCCTTCCTTGCGGGTCCACGGCTCGAACGGAAACGACAGCGTGAAGATGCTGCTGTCGGAGCGAACACCGGGGTAGCGGAACAGGTCCCACGTGCCGCCGATCTGCGCGCGCCGCTCCAGGATGGTGTACGTCAGGCCGGGGTTGCGTTCGGCGATCCGGTAGGCCGCGTCGATGCCGGAGATGCCCGCGCCGACGATGATGACGTCGTAGCGGCCGTCCCGTTGCGGAGTCAGCGTCATCGAAGAACCTCGCTTACCTGTGTCCTGTTCGCGAGCGTAACCTCACCGCGAAAGTCGACGGTCAATTTCGCAGTGCGGTTACGCTCGCGGCTGCCATGAGCTACCGGTAGTTGACGAACTGCAGCGCCACGTCCAGGTCGGCCTGCTTGAGCATCGCGATGACCGCCTGCAGGTCGTCGCGGCTCTTGCTGGTGACGCGGACCTCGTCGCCCTGGATCTGCGTCTTGACGTTCTTGGGTCCCTCGTCGCGGATCAGCTTGGTGATCTTCTTGGCGTTCTCGCTGCTGATGCCCTGCTTGAGGGTGCCGGTGACCTTGTAGGTCTTGCCGGAGGGCTGCGGCTCGCCGGCATCGAAGGCCTTCATCGAGATGTCGCGGCGGATCAGCTTCTCCTTGAAGACGTCGACGGCTGCCTTGACGCGCTCCTCCGTCGACGAGGTCAGCTCGATGGCCTCGTCGCCCTTCCACGCGATCTTGGTGTCGGTGCCGCGAAAGTCGAAACGCGTGGCCAGCTCCTTGGCGGCCTGGTTGAGCGCGTTGTCGACCTCCTGCCGGTCCACCTTGCTGACGATGTCGAACGATGAGTCAGCCATCCGATTCCGTCCTTCCTCGGGGTGCTAGCCGTTTGTGCCTTGTCTACCCGTTCGTTGTAACCTGTCTGGCGGCAGGTTGCCCGAGCGGCCAATGGGAGCGGACTGTAAATCCGTCGGCTTACGCCTACACAGGTTCGAATCCTGTACCTGCCACCAAGCTCTGAGGCCTTTCGTTCGCTGCTCCGCCCAGTGAAATGGGTCACCATCGCCCCAGGTCGGGCAGCTCTCCCGCCGCGGCGGCGTTATAGCCGACATCGATCCCTACTGCCCCGGGAGGCAGACATGCGGCATATCACGATGAGCGGTAATCATGGCACCCACGACACGGAAGCCATCGCGTTCTGGGTGTTGGCCGGCATCATCATGGTGATCGCTTTCGGCGAAGCCCTGGCGGTGTTGGGCGTCGTCGTGGCGATCTTGGCCGCCATCGCGTGGATCTACCGCGAGGTCGAGCGCCGTGTCGTGCGGAGCCACGCGGTTGTGGCCCCGGTGACCCATCTCCGCCCGGCGCTGACCGGTCAACACAACCCGAAAACGACTTCGGTGGGCCCGCGCGCCGCATAACGGTCCGAAAAGCGCAAAATTTCTACTATTCAGCTTTGCATAAGCTGGTTTTTCCCTGGCATTCTCTATTCTTCTTAGGCCCGGTTCGGACCGACGGCGTCATCAGCGCCAAGAAGAAAGGAAGCGCATCAAATGCCCTCACCTCGTTGGCTGGCCAAGTTGGCCATTCCCGTCATGGTCGGCGCTGCCTTGATTTCGAGCGCTGCGACTGCCACCGCCGATCCGGCCGATGACGCTTACCTCGCGCAACTGCGGGCCGCCGGCTTCAACTGGCCGCCGGACCACGACGACGGCCTCACCGCGACGGGGCGCCTCATCTGCGACGACATCATGTGGGGCTGGACATATGAACAGATCGCCCAGAACATCCACGCCACCCTGGACCCGAGAAACGTTACGTTCGGAGACGTCCATAAGATGGTGAGCCTCGCGCATTCGACCTATTGCCCCAACTTCCAGTGCTGGGGCACCCACTGCTGAGCGCGGCGTTTCAGCGCGTTCCCTAAATCGAAGGCTTTTCCGCGACGGTCGAGTAAAGCGATTGCGGCGCCGTTGGTGGCGCGGCGATGGGCTCGACGCGAGCGTTAAGGCCTTCGAATGCGGACCCCGCTGGAGGTTCGGTGGGTGGACCCCACGTGTGGAACCGGGCGCCGCCTATCGGGACGTTGAACTGGTAACCCGAGTCGTCCCCGGGCGCATTCTGCACCTGCGGCTCATCGACTCCATGGCCCGAGGAGTCGAGGGGTACCCACGATGGGACGCGGGGACCCGACATTTGGGTCCCCGTCTCGCTGGTGGGCGCGACGTTCAGCAGGGGCGGCCAATTCGGTGTGGCTTGCTGATGGACGACCCCCTCCGCGGTGCTGGCGCCCCCACTGGATCCGCCGGATCCGCTGGATCCGCCGGACGCGGTGGGCGCGCCTTGCCAGGCCCCGGGGCCGCCGGTGCCGCCCCCGCCGGCGGGCGGGTTGACCGTGGCGTTGGCGGACTCCGCGGCGCCGGCGGGTTGCGCCGGCGCCGCCTGGGGAGATCCGGGTACCGCGCCGGTCATCTGCTCGAGGTACTGTCGCCACGCCTGAAGGTAGGCGAACAGCTGCTGGGTGTAGTCGCCGGGCGCGGGCGGCGCCGGAGCGGTCGACGGCATCGCCGGCATGGCCGGAATGGTTGGCATTGCCGGCATGAACGGCGCCGTCGGCGGGTACGGTCCGCCCTGCGGCGGGTTGGGCATCATGAACGGGGCGGGAGGGTATGGAAACCCGGCCGGCATGGTCGTCCACTGCTCGAGAAGTTGTCGCCATCCCTGGAGATAGGCGAGCAACTGCTGGTTGTAATCCATTGCGGGCATGAACATTTGCTGACCTCCAGCCGGTAGGGAGACAGGGGACGGGGGGACGCCGAAGTCCAACGGGTGCGGCAACGACCGCTCGCAGAATCTCGAATCCAGGATGCGCAGCGCGCGGGTGTCGGCCGGCTCGCGGTTTTCGAGGTCGAAGATGTAGCAGTAATCACCCGCCGGTGTCGGCAACCGAATCGGGCTCGACAGGCCCTGGTCGAGGAAGTCGAAAGGGAACTCCCATGCGAGCGTGGTTTTCGCGCGCCGATCGACACCGCCGGACGCGACCCAAACGTAGTGGTCGAGAATCGCGTTGACCGCGTGGCGCCCCGACTCGCACGCGGCCTCCATCGACGTCATCCGGGTGAACGTCTTGTTCCACGTACCGGCGAACACGACCGAATTGTTGTGCACCTGGTAGCCGCCGTGGCGGGCCTGCCACACGTTCCGCTGCTCGAGGTCTGCCAGCCACCAGTCCTCGGGTGGCATGGTGGTCCAGGATGTTCCGTGCGGATTCCAGGGGTCGCTGCTGGGCCGGTTGACCCAATCCCCGACGATGGGAACGAGGTACGGCGTCTCGTTGCGTACGATGCGGCCGTGGCCCTGGCCGGCTCCGGAGGCCATCTTCAGGCCACGATCGAGCGCGTACCACACGGGCCACGGCATCACCTCGTCCGCCACGGATTCGATGTTGTTGGTGAGCGCGGAAACGATTTGACGCCAGACCTCCGCGGCGATTTCGTCGGGGGTGCAGTCGCGGGCCGCCTTGCCGCGTCCACGCTCGTCGACCAGGTGGCTGGAGGGGGAGTTGAAATCCCCGATGTCGACCGACAACACCGAGACGTGGCCGTCGCGGTCGAGAATCGGTTGCCTCTCCCACAATCCGTGTTGGTTGATCGACGACAGCGCCCATTCGGTCCCGCCGTACAACATGTGCCCGCGGAGCAACTGGAACTCGGTGTCGAAGTAGTACTGGATGCCGCACAGCGTTTGGAACCGATCCCACGGCACCCGGCCGAGCTCGTCCATCAGGTAGGGGTTTCGCCGCTGCCGGGGCCGGGTCGCGCCCGGTTGCAGGGGCCCGTCGGGCGGGGGAGCGATGGTGGTGAAACCGTCCAGCTTGGCCACGGTGCCACCGGTGCCCGCCGCGCGCAGCGCAGAGGCGAGGTGTTCGGCGGCCGGGGCGTCGACGCTGACGACCGTGTAGTCCGGCGCGACGCGCGTACCGTCGGCGAAGGTGATCTGCACCCGGGGACGCAGATGGGGCGGCTGGCGGGGGTCCAACGCGGGGGGATCGAGGCGAGTCGCCACAGCGCGCACGAAGCGGACGCCGAGCGCGACGAGGTGGCGGTACCAGTGGTCGAACCACGCCTCGGTGGTGGGGCCGTTGAGCACCCCGTCGGCCTTGGTGTCGCGGCGATCCATATTGAGGTACAGCTGCAGATAGGTGTCGATGTTGGTGCGCGCGTCGCCCCAGCGCGAGTCGAAAGCGGCCAGGACCCTTGGCATCTTGCGCAACAGAGCGTCGAAGCGTTCCGTATAAGGGTACTGGGGGGTGAACCCCGTCTGGCTGTCGTGTCCGATGAAGAAGTCGTGCGCCGAGATGTTCTGCAGTTCCTGTGCGCGGCGCAACGGACTCGTGACCAGATAGCGGAGCAGCCGACTCGTAAACGTTGCGACATCGGCGGGGGTGAATCCCAAAGTGCCGAGCTGCCGGACGATCCCGAGAAACTCGGCGGGACTGCGGGGGAGTTCGCGAGGAAACACCAGGGACGGCTTGCCGTCAACCGTCATGCCCTGGGTGACCACCCGCCGGACATTGTCGTAGACGGTCCGGGAAGTCGGTGTCCAGCCGCCCGTCCCATTGGGTTGGTAGACGGGGATGCGCTGGAACGTGTCCCAAATATGCAGATAGTACGCGGGAAAGAACCGGAAGCCGTGTTCACCGGCGACCGCTCGCCCCGGGATACACGGCTGACCCCGTCGGCCCGGGAACGGGCGCAGCTCGGCTTGGCTGCCGCCGAATGCGCCCACGGTCGAGTACTGCGAGGCGGCGAGGCCGCCGAGCTTGACGGGCGGGTAGGTCCCGGCCGGCTCCTGCCCCAGCCCGTTGCGCTCGTCCTCGCGGGTCTCGTACACCGTGACGAGGAAGCCGCGCTCCGCGAGCTCCTGCGCGGCTGTCAGGCCGGCGATGCCGGCCCCGAGGACCGCCGCGGTGGGGCGTCGTTCGCACGACGCCGGCGTCGTGATGCACTCGGTCACGGTTTCCCCGCCCGCAGTTCGGAAAGCAGTCGCGGGTGCGAGGACGCGCGGACCGCGGCGTGGACGTACGCCATCAGCGAGTCATGAGCACGCTGGACGTCCTCGAGCGAACCTCGCACTCTGACCCTGCCCGCCTCCACGGCCTCGTTCAGCCCTACCGCGGCGTCGACCAGGTCCAGGATGGCGCCTCGGGAGGCGCCGATCCGGACGCCGGCCTCCTGCGCCGCGCCGTCAGCCACCCGAAGCCTGTCGCCACCGCGCAGCGAAAAGACCTCGCCTTCGACGTCGAGCTCGACCACCATCGGGCCGAGCCGGGTAACCAGCAATCGATAACTGTCGGGCACCTCTTCTTCCAGGTGCTCGACCGAGCGCCGCAACAGCGACGAAACCCGCTCAGCCATAGAGGAACTCGAATACACCGGTGCCGACGAAGTCGACATCCTGTCCGCCGATCGTCCCGCTCGCCCGCGCGTTACCGCCCGTCTCGCAGAGCACGGTCGACCGGTCGAGGTGGAGCTCGCTGGGCTGCGCCAGGCGCGCATAGGATTGCGAACGGAACTCGGCGTGCACCCGGTCGCCCGCCCGCGTCGCGGTGATCTCGATCCGTTCGGGTACGCCCGGCACCTCGCCGTCCAGCAGCAGGCGCATCGGGGGCGGCAACGTGCAGTCCGCCGCGCGGCCCAGCAGGCCGTGCGAGCGCGTTTGCACGGCGGCGTGCCGGAATATCGCCGCGGGCTCGTCGTGGTGCCACACGTAGAGGGCTTGGGACAGGCAGCGCAGCCGGCTGCGGTCGGTCATCTGCAGGAAAACCATCGACCACGGATCACCTTGCACCGCAGGGAGAATGGTGCCCCACGTCCACCCGAAATCGTCGCCCCACCAGAAGCGGCCCCAGTTGTGGTCGTGATAGGCCAGGTCGCCATCGATGCGGTGTTCGCGGTCTGAAATCCGTAGCCACCCCTCGGCGCGCAGCCTCGGCACGAAGAGCCAGCACATCCGACCGTCTCCCACCGGTTGGTTGTTGACGACGAAGGGTTTACTCGCGGAGGCGAAGTGCAGTTCAGCGCGAATCCCGTTGTCGGGCAGGTCGATCGACACGCGGTAACCGTCGGGCAGCACGGCCATCCGGTTACCGCCGATGGTCAGTTCACCCAGATCGGCCGCGACACCGAAACTGCAGCCGTCGAACCGCTCGATGGCGCCGGTCCACTTGTCGTCATGTGCGATCACGATGACGCGTGGCACCAGTCGGACCTGGCCGGCGCCGAACACTTCGTTGGTGAGGCTGAAGTTGATCAAGAGCCGGAAGTCTCGCCCGTGGATGACGAAGTGATGCCATTCCTTGAAACCCTGCGGGCGGGCAGTGGCGAGCACCGGCGCGCGCAGGAAGTCGCTGCCCGCGAGCACCGCGCTCATCGGAGCCACCGTGCAGGCGTCGGGGCGGGCGGTGTCGGGTCCCGTTGCGCCCCGGCCGGATTGGCGAGCCGTTCAATAGCCTTGCCCAGGCTCGCGAGCCCGAGCAGCACGTACTCGAAGTCCCCCGCGGCGTGGTCCGGGCCGGACCGGCGGTCGCCGTCGGCGGCCAGCGCGCGAACCACCCGGGCCACTCCGGCGAGGCCGACGAGGTAGTCGATGAAGCTGCTTTGGTCGGCGAGCGCTTCGCGGGGATCCGTCAGCGTCATGCGAACCCCTCGGGCCGCAGGCGGGCCAAGACGGAATCGTCGAGCCCACGCCCGATGACCGCGTCGGCCAACAGATCCGCCCACGCGTCGGGGGCGGCGTTCGGTGCGGCGGGGCCGTCGAGCACGTTGAGGCTGACCGTTTCCCAGACCCGTCGCAGATTCTCCACCGCCTCGGAGGCGACCAACGCGTCGCGCAGCCGCGCCCCCTCGGGTGTGTTCGCGTAGCGGCGGCCCTCGGCGACGAGCAGGTCGTGCAGCCCCCGGGCGGCCGCCGGATTACCCAGGACCGCGCGGCGCGCGCCGAGAAGCAGGTCGAAAACCGTCCGCTCGGAACTGCAGGCGTCGTCCGGTGGAGCCGGGAGCAACCGTGGCGTCTCGCGCTGGATCAGATCGAGGGTGAGCTCGCGGATCCGCTCGAGCTCCGCCAGCATGCCGGCCAGGACTTCGGGGTTCACCGGGTGCGCCCGTGTACGTAGTCCACCAGGTCGGCGAGCACGTCGCGGTGGCGGCTGCGTGGCAACCAGTCAAGGCGGGCAAGCGCGGTGGCCGCCTCCCGCGCGTGCCGGGCGGCGACGTCGCGGGCGTGCCGCAGCGAACCGACGCGCTGCATCAATTCGTAGAGCCAGCGAATCTCGTTGAGGCTCTTGGGCTCCGGTGGATAAGATCCTGCTATCCGTGCCTCGATCTGGACCCTGCCGACTTTGGAGAGTTCGCCGCCGGCGGTGAGTCGATCCAGCAGCTCCGACAGCCCGAACTCTCGGTCGACGCCGGGGCGGCGCTTGGCGAGAATCTGTACAGCCCGTTCTTGTTCTTCCGGTTCGGCGCACCGCAGGGTGTGCAGCAGCATGAGGGTCCGCTTGCCCTCCCACAGGTCGCCGCCGATCTCCTTGCCGTACTCCTCGGGGTCCGCGCGCAAGTTCAGCAGGTCGTCGGTGATCTGGAAGGCCGCTCCGAGATGGCGGCCGAGGGACTCCAACGCGGCCATTCGCTCCGGTCCCGCGCCCGCCGCGATCGCGCCGGCCTGCAGCGGGGTGATGAACGAGTACCAGCTGGTCTTGAGTTCCACCATATTGAGGTAGTCGGCGTCATCGAGGCGCCAGGCGTTGGACCGGACCCAGTCGAGCTCGATGGCCTGGCCGTCGACGGTCAGGCGGGTCATCTTGGCGACGGCGCGCAGGATGCGCAGCGCGGGCCCGAGCCCTATGCGTTCGACGTTGTCAAGCAGCGGTTGCAGCGAAAGCGACAGCATGGCGTCGCCGACATTGACGGCGATCGGGACGCCGTGGTCCACGTGTAGCGTGGGTTTGCCCCGCCGCCACCAGGATTCGTCCTCGATGTCGTCGTGGATGAGAAACGCGTTGTGGTAGAGCTCGAGCGTGGCCGCGGTCGGCAGTATCGCCTCGAGGTGCCCGCCGAGCCCGAGGCAGGTCGCGATGCTCAGTGCCGGCCGCAGCGCCTTCCCGCCGCGCATCGGGTAGTCGAGGATCATCTCGTGCAGCCCGCTCGAGCCGCCCTGACCGGGACCGTAGAGCCGCTTGATCTCGCCGACGCAGGCGTCCCTGCATAAGGCGAGATATTCCTCGAGCGGGTTCGGCTGCGCTCCGACTGAGCGCGCGTCGGGCAGGGTCGACGTCATTGCGGTCTACGTCATTTACTGATTGCGGATGACGACGTATCCGTTTACATCTTTAATCCGGAGCGCGTAGCCGATGCGGACGTTGAATTGGATCGAGTTGGCGGTCGCCGGTACTTCGCCGACGATCTCTAGGCTCGGTGGAATGCTGACGGCGAGGTCCAAGGCCTCTTCACCCGGTGACGCCTCCGCCGCGCCCGCGGGCGCGATCCGCCGGCGCCGGCCGAGCAGATATGCGACGATGGCTTTCTTGTTGGGCACGGGGTTCTCGAGCTGATCTACGCGTTGTAGGCAGTTGATGTTGGCCGGAGCCAATAGCACATCGGTGGCGGGGATCGCGGCGGTCGTCAATGCGGTCAGTTGCTTGAGGCCCGGGGTGTTTGTGATGAGGCACGACGGCGCCCGGTATCCGCCTTGCTCAACCAGCACTCGGGCATCGAGGAGCCCATTGAGGATGTCGCCAGTGGCCCCCGGTGAATTGATTTGCGCCGGGGGTGCCCCCCCTGTACTAAGCGCTATGAACACCGCTTTGTCGACCGTCGCGGCGAGTGTGACCGTGTTGGCGATCACGCTTGCGAGCAACACATCGGGCGTCGGCGCGATCACCTCGGCGAGAGTCACGTTGAAAGAGACCGGTGTCGTTGCGAGCGTCAGGATGGCTGGTGTCGCCACGTTGTCGTTGGGCACCTGCGTTTTGCTGGGGTCGCGGGTGTCCCAGTGGGGGATGGCCTGCCAGGCGACGCTGCACTGCTCGAAGGTCTCTTTGACGGTCTGGTTGGCGAGGGCCAACCGCTCAGCGCTCAGGTACATGGATGTGACCCTCCTGACAGTCGCTCAAATCATGGCAGACAAGGTCGGAAATCGCGTAGCACTTTTCCGCAGTTTTCTGAATTCGAGTAGTGCATTACTTGTTCAGCAGCGCTATTTCCTGACCCGGGGTCATCTCGCCGCGAGCCACCGCGTCGCAGTGCGCCAGATGCAGCGTTGCCACCGGGTCGTCGGGCAACAACTCGCGGCACCGTTCGAACGCGGCGCGTGCCGCGTCGACATCGCCGGCGTCGAACAGCGCGAACGCCTCGTCGAAGGCGGGCTGCGCCGCGCGCTTCGCGGCGCGAAGGTGAGCCGAATCCTCGTCGTACACTTCGTAAATCGTCACCGGCCGGCGTCGGTTGACCACCATGACGCGCTCCATCCGGCGGATGTCGAACTGCTCCGATTGAGCGAGGCGCTTATGCGTGCGGTCGGAGATGAGCAGGGCGGAGCCGTAGCGCTTGTTGGTGCTTTCGATGCGGGCGGCGAGGTTCACCGCATCGCCGATGATGGTGAGCACCATGCGGTTCACCCCGCCGACGAGCCCGACCCCCACAGCGCCGGTGTTGATGCCGATTCCCGCCCGCAGTTCCTCGGAGCCGAGCACCTTGCGCTCCCGGTTGTGCTCGCGCAACGAGCGCAGCATGCCCAACCCCGCCCGCACCGCGTCGGCCTCGGAGTCGAAAACGGCGACGATCTCGTCCCCTCGCACGTCTTGGATCATGCCGTTGTAACTGATGATCGGGAGCTCGACGGCGCGCAGAAAGCCCATCGCCAAGTTGCTGGCCTCGGCGACGTCCATGTCCTCGAGCATGGTTGTGTAGCCGCGGATGTCGCTGATGAGCACGGTCATCTCGCGCTCGACCCGGTAGCCTGCCCGGACGCGACGAAGGTCGTCGATGTCGAGGATGCGCAACAGCTCGTTGGGCACGAATCTCGATTGGACGTCCATCAGGGACTGCCGGTGCTCGTCGGCGGCCCGCAGTCGCTCCTCGAGCTGGAAGTTCCACAGGGGAGCGGCCGCCTGGTCACACAGGAACGCCACCGCCTCCTCGTGGTCGCGGCCGAAGCTGCCGTCCGGCTGATCCCGCTCGGCGTAAATCACGCCGATTGTCCTGTCGTGCAACCTGATTGGAGCCGCCAGGATCGGCGGGCCCGCGGCCTTGCGGTCGGGCGCGGCGATGACGGGCGAGCCACCATCGATCACGCGGCGCACGATATCCCGGTTGTAGGCGACCTCGGTCCATGGCCCGTCCACGATCGAGATCTTGCCGTGATCCTGGAGGGCCCGGACGGCCAGATTGTCTACGTCGCCGGTGAGGAACAGGACGCGACCCGCGCCGGTCGTGTCGGCGACCGAGCCCAAGATGATGTTGGCCAAGGCGTCGGCGGTCCGCGCGCCCGACAGTGCGTGCAGAAGCTGATGCGCGCCGACCGGGTCGATCCCGGCGGAACCCCCCTGAACGAGATCGCGTCGGAGTAGCCAGGGGTGCTCGCGCGCGAGCCAGTCCGTACGCACCGCGAAGCCCAGGGTCAGCCAGCGCTGGTACGCCGACCGCAGCATGTGTTGTTGAAGGGTTGTCCGTCCGGTGCCGGCGTAGAGGGCGGCGGCCTCCTCGTGGGCACAGCCACTGATCACTGGGAGCTGGTTTTCCTCGGCGAGCCGGATCGCTTGGTGCAGGTGGCGTTCGGCCGTGGCGTGTTGGCCCCGCGCTCGCGCCCACGCTCCCTGGATCAGTGCGTGCGATGCCGCGTAGTTCTCCGGTGCGCCCACGGCCCACTGGCGATGCAACCTGAGTGCCTCGCGCACGAAGCGGGCGGTCGAGCGATCGCGAGGCGCGTGATGCAGCGCGCTCAGCGCACCGATCAGGTAGATGAGTTGAACGATGACGGTGCCGGTCATACCGCCGACGTGCTCGACCGCATCGGGCGTCGCGGCGACCGCTCCGGCGTAATCACCGCACCAGAAGTGCAGGCCCTGTTTCCGCGCCGCTGCGGCGCCCAGGGCCACCTCGTCGCTCTCTCGCCGGGCCGCCGGCAGCACCTCCCGCTCGTCGAAACCGCTCTCGCCGGCGACGAGCAAGGGGTCGGCGCTGCGGCCCATCAGGTTGAGGCAATACTGATGCGTACCTTGGCACAGGCCGGCGGGCACGGGCTGGGAACGGATGTGCGGGACGAAGGTGCTCGCGAGTGCGTCGATTTCCGCCAGGGGGCGGCCGGCCCAGACCGACTGGGAGAGCAGGACGGCGACCAGGAATCCGGCGTACTCCTGATCGCCTTGGTCGAGGGCCTCCTCGACGGCGTCGCGCAGTTGGCTCAGGCCGTCGCGGACCGGTTGTTGCCAGTGGCGAACGAAGTTCAGATACATGAACAGCGTCTCCGGCCGGGCCTCGCGGAACTCCGCCCGTTCCGTCAGTAGCAGGCCGGCCTCGCCGAAACGCTGGCCGCCCGCGCGATCACCCATGATCACCAGCAGCAGCCCGCAACTGGCGAGGACCGTCGGCGAGCTGGGCGTATGCCCATGGGCCAAGGTCAGGTTGACTTGCTTGCGCACGATCAAGGGGAGCAGGTTGGGCCGGACGATGTACGCCATGCTGCGCAACTCGGCGAGGATCCGTTGGATCTCGATGACTCGCCGGTCGTCGCAAAGCGGCAGCCGAAGCAGCCGCTCGTTGCTCCAGCGGCGCATCGTGAGGTTCATCCGGACTATCGCATTGCCCATGCGGGGCTTGCCCGCGTCGGCCGGCAGCGGCTCGCCGAACTCGTCGAGCGCCCGCAGTCCGATCTCGAGCGCCTCCTGCAGACGGTTCTGTGCGACCCGCCCCTTGAGGCGGAGGTACGCCAGCCGCGTGCGGTCGGCCGGCTCGGGCAGCACCTGCTCCGCCTCGTCGAGCAGCGAATGCAGCGCCGCCACGTCGCCGACCAGCAGCGCGGCCTCCGCGGCGTCGAGCTGCAGCTCGCGGCTCAGCGCGAAGTGCGTGTCCCAACGCTGCCGACCGAGGAGTTCCAGCGCATTGCGGCAGTATTCGAGCGCCAACGGGAACGAGGCCTGCGCCCTCGCCTTACGTGCGGCCCGCCGCAGCACCTCGACGAACCGGACGCGCTCGGCGTCGTCGGCGACCCCACCTCCGCCGGCACCGACGTGCCGCGCGGCGTCGAACAACCGGTCGTCCCCCTGGTCGACCAGCCACCGGCCGATCCGCAGGTGGGTCTCGCGTTTGGCGTCGTCGGTCAGGCCGACCCGCGCCGCCTCGGTCACCCGGTCGTGGCTGAAGCGGTAACGCGCGTCGCGGCTGATCGCGTTGGCGATCCTCCTGCCATCGCAGTCGACGGCCTCGAGCAGTCGAAGCTCGAGACACGCCCAGAGCGCCTGGGCCACCACGTCGGGTGGCCGCGCGGCCGCCGCGGTGGCGTCGGCCAGGTCGAACTCGCCGGCGAAGCACGACAGCGAACTGAGCACCGCCCGATCGTCCGGGCGCAGCTGGGCGAGATAGCGGCCGAGGAACTCGGCGGACGTGGCCGTGACCTCGATCGAGGTGAGGACGCGCAGGTCCCACGTGGGCCGTCCGCCGCTGCCGACCGGGGTCAGCGCGCCCTCGCGTTGCGCGCGGTAGAGCAGCTGACGTACCTGCAGCGGATTGCCGCCGGTCCGATGCTGGAATTCGGCGGCCACGTCGCCCAGCTCGACACCGCGCCCGGTCACGGTGGCGAGCAGCTCCTCGACGTCCTCGCGCGAGAGCGGGTCGAGCTCGATGCTGCGCGGGCTCGCGGCGCTGAAACCCGCTGAGCCCGGGTCGAATTCACCCGCCCGATGCGCACCGAGGACCAAGACGTTGCGGAGCGAGACCGTCAACACCTCCGACAGCAACAGCAGCGTGTCCCGATCGGCCCACTGCAGGTCGTCGATCGCGAGCACCACGGGCCGATACGACGCGGTATCGGACAGCAGCCGGATGGTGGCGCGGTGCAACCGCCGCCGCGCATCCGCCGCGTCGAGGTCGGCGACCGGCGGGATCTCGCCGAGCAACCGAGCCAGGTCGGGCACCAGCTCGCCGAGGACGCCGGCGATCGACGACATCCCGCCGGTGATGTCGGCGCGCCAACGGTCGCGTTCGGGCGGCCCGGTGGCCGCCATGGTGCGGACCAGCGAGCCGAGCGCGTCCCGGACCGCCGAGTACGGTGCGGGCGCGCCGTCGCGGCACCTCCCGTAAGCGAACACGCAATCGCGCCCGGACACCTCGTCGCCGAAGGCCTGGATGAGCGTCGACTTGCCGACTCCCGGCACCCCGCTGAGCAGGACGCATGCCCCGCCGGCGCGTCCCGCTTCGTCCACGGCGGCTCGGAGGTCGGTGAGTTCCTGGCGCCGGTCGACCACGCGGCCGTCGATGTCGAGGACTGGCGCTGTCACGGTGCGACGCAAACCGTGGCGGGCGCCGTCCGCCGGACCGCGCGGTCAGCGAATCGCAAGGTGAGGCTCATCGGCATCCTCGGTTCCCTTTGCTGGCGCTGTGGACTCATCGTAGTTACCAGGCCTCCCGCCGCAACACTCTTTGCTACTCGAATCGGCGTGTTGTCGCGGGGACCGGTTGGCCCCGAAAACCGGGGCCGGTGACAACGGCTTGTTAGGCGAGGCTTAGTTTGTTGTCCACTGCTGTCGCACGAAGGAGTTGGTCGAGGGTGACCGATACAACCACGCCGGTGGCGGATGCGTCGGGACAACCGTCGACGTCGGCGTCCCGACAGGGCCGCTGGCTGCGGTGGGGGCTGCTGACGGTATGGGGCCCCGGCCTGGTCGTCATGCTGGCCGACACCGACGCGGGTTCGCTGATCACCGCGTCCCAATCCGGCGCCCAGTGGGGCTACCGGATGGTGCTGCCGCAGCTGATCCTGATGCCGATCCTGTACGTCGTGCAGGAGATGACCGTGCGGCTGGGCATCGTCACCAAGAAGGGGCACGGCGCCCTGATCCGGGAACGCTTCGGCCGGGGCTGGGCGTGGATTTCGGCGTTCACGCTGTTCGCCTCCGCCATCGGTGCGCTGCTCACCGAGTTCGCCGGCGTCGCCGGGGTCGGGGAGTTGTTCGGCGTCTCGCGCTGGGTGAGCATCCCGATCGCGACGGCCGCGCTGCTGGCGTTGGCGCTGACCGGCAGCTACCGGCGCGTGGAACGCATCGGCTTGATCATCGGCTCGGCCGAACTGGCGTTCCTGGTCGCCATGGTGATGGCGCGGCCCGAGCCCAAAGCCCTTGCGGAGGGCCTGAAGTCGATGCCGCTGGGCAACTCGTCGTACCTGCTGCTGGTCGCGGCCAACGTCGGCGCGGTCATCATGCCCTGGATGGTCTTCTACCAACAGGGCGCGGTCGTCGACAAGCACCTGTCGGTGGCCACCATCCGCCAGGCCCGGCACGACACCGCCGCCGGCGCCGTGCTGACCCAGGTGATCATGATCTCGGTCGTCATCACCGTGGCCTCGACGATCGGGGCCCACGGCGGCGCGGGCGCGCTGAACACCGTCGGCGACATCGCCAATGCGCTCACGCCCTACCTGGGCCGCGTCGGCGGCACCGTCCTGTTCGGACTGGGCATGCTCGGCGCGGCGCTGGTGGCCGCCATCGTGTCGTCGCTGGCCGGGGCGTGGGGGCTTTCGGAGGTCTTCGGTTGGAAGCACACCCTCAACCAGCGGCCCAACCGCGCCACCGCCAAGTTCTACATCACCTACGCGCTCGCCCACCTCGTCGGCGCCGCGCTGGTCCTGGCCAGCGTCGACCTGGTCAACCTGGCCGTCGACGTCGAGGTGATGAACGCCTTGCTGCTGCCCATCGTGCTGGGCCTGTTGCTGGCGCTGGAAGCCCGCGCGCTCCCGGAGGAGTGGCGCATGCGCGGACCGCGCAAGTACGTCGCCTGGGCCCTGTGCCTGGTGGTGATGGGCTTCGGGCTCTACATGGTGCCGCAGGCCCTCGGCTTGACCTAAGCGGGGCGGCCCGGCGGCTCGGCGGTGTGCGCCGGGTAGGCGTGGACGAGCGCGCTGTCGAGCCTCGGCACGGCATGGGTGAGTTGGTGTTCGGCGTCGTGGGCGATGCGGTGCGCGTCTTCGAGGCTGGTGGCGGGATCGATGTCGAGCTCGGCGTCGGCGTGCAGGCGATGCCCGATCCAGCGCATCCGGACGCTGCGCACGCCGCGGACGCCCGGCCGGGCCACCAGAGTTGCCTCGGCGACGTCGACGAGTTCGGGATCCACCGCGTCCATCAGCCGGCGGAAGATGTCGCGCACGGCGGTGCGCAGCACCGCCAGGATCGCCACCGTGATGATCAGCCCGACGATCGGGTCGGCCAGCGGATAGCCGAGGGCGACGCCGATTGCTCCGAAAAGCACTGCCAGTGAGGTGAATCCGTCGGTGCGGGCGTGCAGGCCGTCGGCGACGAGGGCCGCCGAGCCGATCCGGCGGCCGATGCGAATCCGGTAGGCGGCGACGAGTTCGTTGCCGAGAAAACCGATCACGCCGGCGCCGGCGACCCAGCCGACGTGCTCGATGGTGACGGGGTGGATCAGCCGCACGACGGCTTCATAGCCGGCGATGATCGCCGACAACGCGATCATGGTGATGACGAACAGGCCGGCGACGTCTTCGGCCCGCCCGTAACCGTAGGTGTAGCGCCGGGTCGCCGGGCGGTTGCCCACCGCGAACGCGATCCATAGTGGTACCGCGGTCAGGGCGTCCGAGAAGTTGTGGATGGTGTCGGCGGCCAGCGCGATCGATCCGGAGACGACGGCGATGACGACCTGGATGGCCGCGGTCGCGCCCAGCCCGACCAGGCTGACCTTGACCGCCCGGATGCCGATGGCGCTGGATTCCAGTGCGCTGTCGACGCTCTCGGCGGCGTCGTGGCTGTGCGGGACCACAAGGTGCGTCAGGACGCCGCGAATCCCATGTGGATGTGCGTGCGCGTGACCGTGCTCGTGATGCCCGCGATCCGCGCTCATGCCGACGCTACTCGGTTATCTGCGTGCATACGCAGATAATAGGTTATTCGGCCGTCCCGCGCGAGCGCGTCAGATCGCCAATGCCGTCCCGGATTCCCTCGTCGATCAGGTCGGGGCCGGCAGGACTGATGCCCGGGAGGGGCCGGCAGGAACAGCTGAGGACACCGAATGCGTTCGGGTCGGCGACGGCGGTTGCAGCCCATCCCACGGCAACAAGCGCAATAGCGACACCGAGCGCTGACTTCGCGGCCAGGTCGGCGGCGCGCGCTACAGCAGTCCGCCGAACATGACGGCCGTGCCGGCGGCGGTGCACACCTGATAAAGGGGTTCCAGGGGCGCGCGCTGCCCTGTTTGCGGCACCTCGTTGATTCGGCGTCTGGCGACGTAAGAGCAGGCGCCCCACAGGGCCACGACTGCGAACCCGAGTGCCGCGATCCAGTTCACGGTCGTGATCCACTCCGCTCCGGGTGCAGTGGGAGACATCTCTTGTGCCGACATCGTTCCCGTTCCGGACGTATCCATGGCCACCGCGGCGGACGGCGCATGGCCCGGCGGGTGACCCAGTTGGCCCGGTAGCGTGCCCGCCATCACCGCGAACATCCATGCCATTCCTCCCATCATCACGGCGTAGTAGGCGTTGGTCAGGCGATCGCCATTCGCACTCGACATTCGCCAGGCCGCCCGGGCAAACCAGAAGCCCGCTGCCAGGAAGAAGCTCATCGCGCCGGCGGTTGGCAGGTTCATTCCGACATCCCAGGCCATCAAGATCATTGCTACCGACATCGCGAGGTGAAGCAGGTGATTGACGGTGTCGGCCGACCGGCGACGTTGAAAGCCAGGGAGATACGCGTATATCGCGATGCTGACGCTGAAGAGAAGTGTGACGGCCCATCGCAGCGCGAGGTGGCTCATCGGGCCGGTAGACGCCGCGACGATGCCGCGCGGTTCGTGGCTGCCGGTCCGCGGCCGCTTGGTATCGATTCGGCGCACACGGGTGCTGTGGGCCTGCGCCCGATGGGGCGCAGCGGGTTCGTCACAACTCGGCCTTTCGGTTCGATCGACTGCTCATCCGAGCGGCCTTGCGCAAATGCCTTCAGACGCTGGATCTCTCGGGACCGCGCCAGGATTGGCGGATACCGATCATGGGGGGCTCAGTGGCGTTGTGCATCCATGAAATCAGCCAAGGCCTCGACGGGGTGTCGAGGCCTTGGCCGAGAAGGTGATCAGTCGTTGCACGTGCAATCGGGGCGACCGCACGCGCAGCCGGCAGCCTGGGTGCATCCGGAAGCGCCGCAGCCGCAGCCGGTGGACTTGCAATGGCAGATGTGATTATCATTCATGAATGAAACCATACCCCCGTAGGGTACCAGCGTCAAGCGTCAGGTGTTTGTGGATGCCGCGACTTCGCGGACGACCGCGACCCTGGAATCGAGGGTCGAAGGTCACTGACGGGCGTGCCGATCGGCCCCTGACGATGCGTCCGGTAACGGGTGAAACTAACAGTCAACGACGATCTTTCGGATCCGATGGGAGGTACACGCGATGATGTTCTGGTACGACCACAACATGGGATGGTGGGGATGGGGGATGGGCGTCGGCATGGTGCTGTTCTGGGTGCTGTTGATCGCCGGCATTGTTGGGCTCGTCGTGTACACGACGGGGGATCGCCGCGATCACGGAATTCCCCCGGCCACAACGCCGACGTTCACGCCGGAGCAGGTGCTCGCCGCACGGTTCGCGCGGGGCGAGATCGACGAGCAGGAATATCGGGACCGGTTGGCCGTGCTGCGCGATCACGCGCGCCCGTAAGGTTCTGGGCGTCCGGTCACTTACGGGATCCGCGGCGACCTCGAAGCTAGAACCAGGGTCCGGGAAAGTGGCCGTCCTGGTCTTGGACCATCACGATGTCCTTACAGTCGCCGTTCAACGCCGCGGCATTCTCGCCGCGGCACACCAGCGTCCAGCCGGATATCCGCGCGAACGGGCGAACGGCCCAGCTGGTCGAGATCGGGTCGGTGCCGGGCAGGGCGAGAACGGCAAACGTATTGCCGGCGTGGGTGATGTAGAGGTGGTTTTCGAAGAAGGCCAACTTCGCGATCGACATCTTCTGCGCGTCGTCCCGGGTCTTCAACAGATCCCAGTGCTGTGTCCGCAGGTTCCATACGCCGAACCCGAACTGCGAGTTGTCCGAGTTGCGGCCGTCGACGAACAGCTGCCCGTCCGACAACGTCGCGGCCAGGCCACCGCCCGAAACGCGTTCGCTATCGCCGACTTTGATGAGGGACTTGGCGTTCAGGTCATAGAACATCGTCGAGACCACCGGCGGGTTGGACGCATCCTGGTGCGTGATCTTCACCAATTTGTCGGGGCCGTCGGACAATTCGCCGTCGACCGTCGAAATGTCGTTGTCCTGATAGATCGGCTCGCCGCTCGGCCGGCGCAACTCCGCTCCCGACGTCTTCGCGGGGTCGGTGCTGCGCTGAAACGCCAGCACGTCCTGCCACACGCGGCCCGGCTGCGGGTCGTTCCACATCATCGAGAGGTCGCTGCCGGAGAGGACGACCGTCCGTGGCGGCGACGCGGCGCCGTGCCCGTCGGTGAAGGCGTTCACCCACGCCACGCCGGACGCCGTCGCGGCCAGACCCCAGTTGTTCGGTGTGGTCAGTTTCAGGTCGGGCGTCGGTGGTTGCAGGTCCTTGGTCACCAGCGGCTGGCTGGTCTTCAGGTCGAACGCGTACGCCGTGGTCTTGGTGGCGGTCGTCAGCACGTAGACGACCCTCATGTCGTCTCCCGTCCCCGCGAGCGCGCAGATGCCGCCCGTCGCGTTCTCGCCGGCCGGCAGCGTGGGGGCACCGGGCGCCACGTACTGTCCGGTCTTCGTGTCGAAGACCTTGGGCCGAATGTCCTCGATCACTGATTTGCTCTCGGAGAATTTCTCGGGACAACCGAAGAACGCCGTTCCGCCGTACGTTTTCCAGTCCTTCTCCAGGGGACCGGTCACCGAGGGCGGCGCGGGCGCAGACGAAGTGGTGGTCTTGGCGGTGGACATCGTGGTTGTCGGCGTGGCCGCCGGCGGGGCCACGGTCTCCGAACAGGAGGCGACGACGACGCAGACGGCCGCCGCGACCAGGGCGAACCCGCGCGCGGACACGCGTCGCCCCTTCAACGCACGCATCGACAAAACCCCCGTTAAGTTCGTGTAACCAACGAGCGTAAGGCGGGCGTGGACCGACCGCGACTTGGGTACGGCGGTCTTGGTCACACGTCCGGGGCGGGTCTCCAGATTTTGACCGATGTTTGCTGCTCCGGTGAACTGCACGCCCCGCCCAACGGGCCGCGCGTCACGAGTGGCGAGATCAGCTCGTGACGCGGGAAGAGTGACCGATAGCGGTGGGACCGCCGTGGTAGACCGGTTGTCGTGACGGGTCTTGCCGAGGAAACGCGCTGGATGGACGCCACGGACCAGGCGGCCCTGGTGGCCACCGGTGAGGTCACGCCGGGCGAGTTGCTCGAGGCGGCGATCGAGCGCATCGAGCGGTCCAACCCGGCGCTGAACGCCGTCGTCATCGAGTGGTTCGACCACGCCCGCTCGGTGGCCGCCGACCCCGGCCTGCCGAAGGGCCCGTTTCACGGGGTCCCGTTCCTGCTCAAGGACCTTTACACGAGTTACGCGGGTCAGACCCTGTCGAACGGCAACGTCGCGCTCAAGGAGGCGGGCATCCTCGACACCGCCGACACCACGCTCGTCGCCCGATTCAAGGCGGCCGGCCTGGTGATCGCCGGGCGGACGAACAGCCCCGAGATGGGCAGCCTGCCGACCACGCAACCGCTGGCCTGGGGGGCGACGCGCAACCCGTGGGCGCTCGATCGCACACCGGGCGGCTCCAGTGGCGGCGCCGCCGCGGCGGTGGCCGCCGGGATGGTGCCCATCGCCAACGCCTCGGACGGCGGCGGCAGCATCCGGATCCCGGCGTCGTGCTGCGGGCTGGTGGGGCTCAAGCCCAGCCAGGGACGGGTCACGGTCGGCCCGGCCCGCGCCGAGACCGGGCTGGGCGTCGAGCTGTGCGTCAGCCGGACGGTGCGCGACACGGCGCGACTGCTCGACGCGGTCCGCGGCCCCGGCGTCGGCGACTCCGTCATCGCGCCGGCGCCCCACCGGCCCTACACCGAGGAGGTCGGCGCCGACCCCGGGCGCCTGCGCATCGGGCTGCTCGACGTGCATCCGCGCGGCGACGTCCTGCACGAGGACTGTGTCGTCGCGGTGCGCGCCGCGGGCGCGATGCTGCAGGGGCTCGGCCACACCGTCGAGCCGGCCTGGCCGGCGTGCCTCGCCGACACCACGCTGGTCGAGAAGTTCATGGCGTTGTGGGCGACGCAGCTGGCGATGGCGGCGCGCGGGTTCGGCGAGACGCTCGGGCGGCAAGTGACCGCCGACGACATCGAGCCGGTGAACTGGGTGCTCATCGAACGGGCTCAGCGGGTGACCGCCGTCGACTATGCGGCCGCGCTGGACGCGGCCCACGCGTTCCGGCGCGCGCTGCAGCAGTGGTGGGCCGACGGCTGGGACCTGCTGCTCACGCCGACGGTGGCCGAACCGCCGCCGGCGCTCACGGAATTCGAGAACAATCCCGACCGGCCGACCGCACCGATGCGCCGCGGCGGGCAGTTCGCGGCGTTCACGCCGCCGTTCAACATGAGCGGGCAGCCGGCGATCAGCCTGCCCCTGCACCGCAACGCCGAGGGGCTGCCCATCGGCGTCCAGCTGGCCGCCGCCTATGGGCGCGAGGACGTGCTGATTCGCGTTGCGGCGCAACTGGAATCGGCGCATCCGTGGTCGTCGGTTCATCCCCCGCCGCCCTGACGCTGACGCGCGTGGACGGCTTCCCGCACGCGTCCGCGCGCCCGGTCGAGCCGGCCGGCGGCCTCGGCCGCGTCGACGCCCGCGAGCAGGGCGACGATGGCGGTCTTGGCGTGCCCGCCCGCGGCGGCGAGCGCGGCGGCCGCGGCCTCCTCGTCGACGCCGGCCGCGTCGCGGACGATCCGCACCGCGCGGCGGCGCAGCTTCGCGTTGGTCGCCCGCACGTCGACCATCCGCGGTCCGTAGGCCCGGCCGAGCGCGATCAGCACGCTCGTCGAGAGCGCGTTGAGCACGACCTTCTGGGCCGTCCCGGCGGTCAGCCTGGTCGAACCGGCGAGCACCTCGGGCCCGGTCAGCAACTCGATCACCACGTCGGCCGTCGCCTCGCTGCCCGCGTTGTTGACGACGGCGACGGTCAGCGCGCCCACCGCGCGCGCGTGCCGGAGCGCGCCCAGCACGTACGGCGTGCGGCCCGACGCGGTGATCCCGACGAGCGCGTCCGCGGCGGTCAGGTCGGCGAGATCGGCCGGTTCGAAACGGTCTTCGGCGCCCTCGATCGCGTCGGTCAGCGCCGCCGGGCCACCGGCGATCACGCCGCGCACGCGGTCGGTGCCGAACGTCGGCGCGCACTCGGCCGCGTCGAGCACGCCGAGGCGCCCGGGTGTGCCCGCGCCGGCGTAGATCAGCCGGCCGCCCCGTTCGAGCCGCGCCGCGACCGCCTCGGCCGCCGCCGCGATCCGCGGGACCGCCGCGACCACCGCGTGGTGGGCCTCGCCCTCGGCGGCGACAAGCAGCGCGACCACCTCGCCGATGGGCCGCGCGTCCAGGTCGTCCAGTCCCGGCCGGACGGCCTCGGTGGCGAGCGTGTCCAGGCCGCCCGCGCACGCAGCGCCCTGGACGCGGATCACGTGCGGCTCGTGGATCGCCCCCAGCCGCAGCGCGCCATCGAGCGCGTCGCCGGCGGCGGGCACGACGTCGAGCCGCCCGCGCAGCGCCTCGAATCCCGCCAGGCCGCCGACCATGGCCACCGGGCCGGCCCCGGCGGCACGGGCGGTTGCTGCGAGCGCCTCGGCGGCGGCGCCGACGATCCCGCGGGCCGCGGCATCGCTGTGCGTGGCGAGGACGTCGGGCGCGAACGACGCGAGCGCGGCGGCATCGGTGAGTTGCGCGGGCCAGGTCCGCGGCGCGCCGAAGCGGGCGCGGGCCGCGTCGAGCAGCGTGGTGGACGGGCCCCGGCCGTCGTGGGCGCGCAGCGCCGCCCGCAACCCCGCCGCGCCGATCCAAGCCCCGCCGCCCTCGTCGCCCAGCCACGGGCCCCAGCCGTCAGCGGTCCGCAGCGCGCCGTCGGGGCCGATCGCGAGCGCCACCACACCGGTGCCCACGACCAGCACGACGCCCGGCCTACCGCCGAGCGCGCCCGCGTGCGCGATGATGGCGTCGCTGGTCACCGCCACGCGCCCGGCGCCCAGCGAGGCCAGCAGCGCGGCGGCCAGCTCGCGCGCCACGTCCGGCGCCGCCTCGGCCCCGGCGGCGCCCACGATCACCTCGGTCACCGGGCCGAACTCGCGCACCAAATCGCCTGCCGTGGCCAGGATCGCCGCCTCCGCGGCCCGCAGCCCGCCGTGCGCCGCCAGGCCCGGCGCGCCCGCCCCCTCGGCCCTCCGCGCGCCCGCCGCGGCCCGGCAGGACGTCTTGCCGAGGTCGACGGCGAGGATCACCGCACCATCCTTGTCACGAAATCGGTTCAGCCGCTGGGAACTTCCAGTCGCCGTTGAGGACCTTGTCATGGGGTCGGTACAGCCGGACCAAATAGTTCCATCCCGGCGTGATCGGCAGGCAGTTGGCCCTCGCGGCGCCGCAGCCGCCGAACTGAATCGTGATGCTGCCGTCGGGAGCGCGTTGAGCGGTGAGGTTGTTGAGCGAATAGGCGTTTTGCGGGTTGGGGGAGAAGTAGCCGTCTTTGTTGTAGACGGTCACCGACCAGAAGCCGTCGACGGGCACCTCGCCCACGGTCAGCCGGTGCACGGTTGCCCCGTCGTTGTCGGCGGGGTAGACGCTGAAATAGGTGGCGTCTTTTTCCGGATTGCCGCCCCACGCCGACGCGGAGCCGATCAGCCGCCGCACCGGGTCGGTGTCCCGTCTGGTGCCGAACATCCCCTTGGAGTCGGGCAAAGTGGTCGAGAGCTGAAGTAGCGCGTCCCGCACCACCTTCTGACTGACGGGGTCCCACCTGGGAATCTCGAAGTCGCCCGCGTCGTCCTGCCGCACCGCAATGGCGTCCTGGAGCGCATGGACCGCGTCCAGATCGGCGGCGTCGTCGGGGTCGACCAGGGTGCGGATGGCGACCATCACATATCGCGTGCCGATGTCATCGCGGGCGAGGGTGCGTTCGCCCTGCCCGTAGAACACCGCCGGCACGTAATGGTCCTCGGTGATCACCTGCATCGACATGAACCGGGCGCCGGAATCGGGCAGCGAAATCGTCGCCGGCCCGGCGTCGAGGTCGAAGACGCCCGCCGAATACAGCGTGTCCCGGTTCGAGCGCACCACCAGCTGCTGGTCCAGCGGCGTGAGCTCCCGGAAATGGATGAACCGCCCGAAGCCGCCGCCCTTGACGACATTGCCGAAATACGAGTCGGTTTCGGCCCGGATGAAGTTGTCTGCCGACACCGGCTCCGCGCCGTCGGGTGTGGTGCGCGCGTTCACCGTTCGGACGATACGCCGGGACTACCGGTCAGTGTCGAACTCGATGGGCAGGCTGGTCGGGCCGCTCAGGCTCACCATCGGCTTCCACGGCACCGGGCCGGCGGTGCGCGGGTTCAGCAGCCGGCTCGCGATGACGTTCAGCGCCTCGGCGATCTCGCGCCGGGCCAGGTTGGCGCCCAGGCAGTAGTGCGCGCCGCCGCCGAATGTCAGGATGGGCGGCGCGCCCTCGCGCGTGATGTCGACGCGGTCGGGATCGTCGTAGACCGACGGATCCCGGTTGGCCGCAGCGGTATTCACCAGAACCGTCGTGCCGGCGGGAAAGAGGTAGCCGTCCACTTCGGCATCCTTTGCCACCAGGCGCAGGGTCCCGCACGCGATCGGCGAGTGGCGCATGGTCTCCTCGACCGCACGCATCGCCAGTTCGGGCCGCTCCTTGAGCAGTCCCCACTGCTCGGGATGCTCACACAGAACGTGCACCGAGGCGGCCACCTGGTTGCGGGTGGTATCGGTCCCCGCCAGCAGCAGGCCGCCCGCCATCATGCGCAGCTCGTCTGTGCTGAGCCGGTCGCCGTCTTCCTCGGCGCGAATCAGGTCGGACAGCAGGTCGTCGGTGAGGCTGTGGCGGCGCCGGGCGACCATGTCGTCGACGTAGTCGTCGAGTTCGCCCCACGCCCGCATCACGACAGGCTCGACGTCGCGCAGGTCGACCGTGAAGCTGAAGGCCTTGAACACGTCGTCGGCCCACAACGAAAACCGCTGCCAATCCTCGCGCGGCGCGCCGAGCAACGCGCAGATGACCGGGACCGGGTAGGGGCGTGCGAGATCGGTGACGACGTCGCATCGGCCCGCGTCGGCAACCTGGTCGACCAGTTCGTTCATCACGGCGACCATGGTGTCGTGCAGGCGCAGGGTCGCCCGCGGCGTGAATGCCTTGGACGCCAGGCTTCGCACCCGATGGTGCGCTTCGCCCTCCATGCACAGCAGGCTGTTGACCACCTTGTCCCACAACGGCCCCGAGTCGATGCCCTGGCTGAGCATGTTCAGCCCCGGCGGGATCTGGAACCGGGGGTCGCGCAGCACCGAACGCACCAGGCGGTAGGAGAGCACTTCGGGGCCGAACGGCCCCATCGCGACGGGAGCCTGCCGCTGCGCCGCCTGCAGCCGGGGATAGACCTCGGCGGGCGTCTCCTCGACCTCGTACGTCAGCGCCGGCAGGTCGGCATCGAAAACGCTTGTGGGAGCGGCACCGACGGTCATGACGGTCTCCTCGCGACAACTTCCGCACAATGTATGGCCACGCCGGGCGGCTGTCAACGACGTCGACGGCAGGTGGCGGCCGTCCGGCGAGAGTCGCCATACATCAAGCCTGGGATGTATTCCCCTGGCCAGGCTCGAGCACGTTCACCTGTCGCACCACCCGGCCGGCCTTCAGGTGAGTGGTTTGCACGACCACGTAGTCGAGCGATGCGCCGGTCGCGCTCGTCCGGTGGCGCAGGCGCGCACGTCGCACAAACGACCCCCGCGTCGCCTCGTCCAGGGAGAGGTTCTCGATGGTGTTCTCGTCGTAGCGGTCGAAGACCGCATGCCAGAAGTTGAACACCGCCTGGCGGCCCCGAAGCGGATCCCCGGTGTACAGCGGGGGCGGCGGGCCGTACTCGACGTCGCGGGCGAACAGGCCGAAGACCGCGGCCAAGTCGCCGCGATTGAATGCGTCGCGGGCGCGCTCGAACGCGGCCCGCAGCACGCGCCGGCGGACCGAGACGGGAAGCCGGGTCACCACCATGACGAGCAGCGCCGCGAGGCCGGGCGCCCTCACCTCGACCCGGTCCGCAAGCGGACGCGAAAACCTAGCCGACGCGCACACCGCGGACCAGTTGGCTGCCGATCAGCAGGACCGCGAACACGCCGCCCGTGATTCCCGAAATGAGTAGTGGCAGTTGGCCGTTCGAGCCCCACAGAAAACCCGCCCACAACCCGGCCACCAGGACCGCCAGCCCGGTACCGCCCTGGAACACCCCCTGCGCGCTGGCCTGGTGCTCCGGGCCGACGAGCCCCGAGATCCAGGCCTTGCCCACACCGTCGGTGCACCCGGTGAACAGGCCGTACGCGCCGAGCAGCAGCCAGGCCGTCACCATGTCGGTGGTCAGTCCCAGCCCGACGTAGCCGACCGCGAAGAAGGTCAGTCCGAAGCCGAACAGCGCCGGCCGGCCGATGCGGTCGGCGAGCGCCCCGGCCGGGTAGCTGGCCAGCGCGTACACCGCGTTGTATCCGACGTAGGCCAGAATAACCTGCGCCACCGAGAAGCCGATCTCGTTGAGCCGCAACAACAACAGGGCGTCGGGGAAGTTCACCACGCTGAAGCCGATGAGCAGCGCGGTGATGCGCCAGTACCGTCGCGGCAGCGTGCGCACGCCAGCCCACATCGACGGGCGGTGCGGGCGCGGGGCGGGACGGTGGCGCTCGCGCACGAGGAAGACGAGGGCCACGCTCAGGATGGCGGGGACGATCGCCACGTACAGCAGGGGCGGGATCCGGTGGTCCAGCAGTTCGTAGCCGGCCAGCCCGAGCAGCGGGCCGACGACGGCGCCCAGGGTGTCCATCGCGCGGTGGAAGCCGAAAGCCCGGCCGCGCAGCGCCTCGTCCACGTCGTCGACGAGCAGCGCGTCCCGCGGCGCGCCGCGGATGCCCTTGCCGAGCCGGTCCACGACGCGACCGGCGAGCACACCCGGCCATGCCGCGGCCACCGCGATGATCACCTTGCCCAGCGCCGCCATCCCGTAACCGGCGGCGATCAGCGGGCGCCGGGCGAACCTGTCACCCAGCGGACCCGCCGCGATCTTGGTGAGCGAGGCCGCGCCCTCGGCGACGCCCTCGACCGCCCCGACCACGGACGGGGGTGCACCCAGCACGGCCGTGAGGTAGATCGGCAACAGCGGATACAACAGTTCGCTGGCCGCGTCCTGCAGGAACGAGACCCCGGACAGCACCCGAACGTTGCGGGTGAGCCAGCGGGGCCCCGAGCGTCCGGGCCGGAGGACTTCCTGCGTCACGGTCGTAGCGTAGGGGAGGGGCTCACTCCGGTACGCGCAACCGCACCATCCGGGTCGTCGAACTCTCATCCAACTCGACGACGTCTGACCGCGACCGCAGGAAATCGCTGAATGACCGGAATCCCAAAGACTTCTCGCTGAACGACGGGTCCATCCGCTTCATCTGTGCCTTCACCGCCGAGTTGTGCAGCCAGTCGACGTCGTCTTTTTCCAGGCCGATCTGCAGCGCGCGCGTCAGCAGCGCGGTGGCGGTGACCTGCGGGTCGGGTGGCTCGTCCGGTTCGTCGCGCCTGTCCGACTTGGTGCGTCCGGCCCGTCGCTTCGGCTCGGCCCCGCCCGAAGCCGGTTCCGCCTCGAGCACCGGAACCCCCGGCAGCGCGTCGTAGATGACGAAGTCGTCACAGGCGGCCGCCAGCGCCCGGCTCGACGAGCCGGCCACCCCGATGCCCACCACGTACCGGCCGAGCCGCTTGCAGCGTTGCGCGAGCGGGATGTAGTCGGAGTCGCCGGCCACCACCACCACGTGGGTCAGATCGGGCAGCCGGAACATGTCCTCGACCGCATCGACGGCCAGCCGGATGTCGGCGCCGTTTTTGCCGTACGCCGCCGCGGGGAACAGTTGCACCAGGTCGACCGCCCGGGCGACAAGCTGCCCGCGATAGCCGGCGTTGACGTCCGCCGACCAGTCCGCGTAGGCGCGGGTGAGCACCAGCGTCCCGAACGACGACGCGAAGTCGATGATCGCGCCGACGTCGACCGTGGCCCTGGCCAGCCGCTCGGGGTGCTTCTCGAGTCCTCCGGCCTTGTCCCGCTGAAACGAGTTTCGGCCGTTCACCTGGTCGTACCGCGAGATGACGATGTTGTCGAAGTCGAGGTAGACCGCTACGCGGGCCGCGCCTGGTTCGGTCATGCCCTCAATCTTGTACGCGAAACCACATCGAGCGGTAAAGAGGAGTTTTCGTCACTATTCGCCTGAGACCCGGCGAAACCGCATAAAAGCGGGTACACGGGCGCCATGAGCGGTTTGAAATTCCTGGAGCTCCACGGTGACCGGGTCGCCTACCGCGACGAGGGCGACGGCGAGGTGCTGCTGCTCATCCACGGGATGGCCGGCAGCTCGGAGACGTGGCGGGCGGTGATACCCCCGCTGTCGAAGAAGTTCCGGGTGATCGCCCCGGACCTGCTGGGTCACGGCCAATCGGCGAAACCCCGCACGGACTATTCGCTGGGCGCCTTCGCGGTCTGGCTTCGCGACCTGCTCGACGAACTCGGTGTCAGCCAGGCCACCCTGATCGGTCAATCCCTCGGGGGTGGGGTCGCGATGCAGTTCGTGTACCAGCATCCCGACTACGCCAAGCGCTTGATCCTGATCAGCAGCGGCGGCCTCGGTCCCGACGTCGGGTGGGTGCTGCGGTTGCTCTCGGCGCCCGGCGCGGAGCTGGTGCTGCCGATCATCGCGCCGAAGCCGGTGCTGTCCGTCGGCAACCAGCTCAGGTCGTGGTTGCGCAACGCCGGCATCCAGTCGCCGCGCGGCGCCGAATTGTGGAGTGCCTACTCGTCGCTGTCGGATCGGGACACGCGCCAGTCATTCCTGCGGACGCTGCGCTCGGTGGTGGACTACCGCGGGCAGGCGGTCAGCGCGCTCAGCCGGCTCGGTGTGCGCCAGGACCTACCGGTGATGGCGATCTGGGGGGAGCGCGACGGCATCATCCCGGTGGATCACGCGTATGCCGCGCACGAAGCGCGTACCGACGCGCGGCTCGAGATTCTGCCCGACGTCGGCCACTTCGCGCAGGTCGAGGCGCCGAGCCAGGTGGTGGAGTTGATCGAGGACTTCATCGCGAGCGGCGACCGCCACGATGTGGACAGCCACCAGGCGAGCTTCTAGTCCCTAAGCCGGGCTGCCCTGGTAGTCGACCTGCCAGTGCTTGATGCCGTTGATGAACGACGACCGCAGCCGCTGGGGCTCGCCCCTCGGGGTCAGGTCGGGCAGGTGGTCGGCGATCGCGTTGAACATCACGTCGATCGTCATGCGCGCGAGGTTGGCGCCGATGCAGTAATGCGCACCGGTGCCGCCGAACCCGAGATGCGGGTTGGGGCTGCGAAAGACGTCGAAGGTGTACGGGGTGTCGAAGACCTCTTCGTCGAAGTTGGCCGAGCGGTAGAACATCACCAGCCGCTGGCCCTTTTCGATCGGCACGCCGCCGAGCTCGGTGTCCGCCAGCGCGGTCCGCTGGAACGCGGTGATCGGGGTCGCCCAGCGGATGATCTCGTCGGCTGCGGTCTTCGGCCGGTGCGCTTTGAACCGCTCCCACTCGTCAGGGTGGTCGGCGAAGGCCATCATTCCCTGCGTGATCGAATTGCGCGTCGTCTCGTTGCCGGCGATGCCCAGCGTCACCACGAACATGCCGAATTCGGCGTCGGATAGCCGCTGGCCGTCGGCGTCGGCCCGGACCAGGGCCGTGACGATGTCATCCCCCGGGTTTTCGGCCTTTCGCGCCGCCAATTGCATTGCGTACCACATCAACTCGCCGGCCGCCGTCAAGGAGTCGTATTCGGCGAACTCCGGGTCGTCGGTGCCGATCATCCGGTTGGACCAGTCGAAGAGCTTGTCGTGGTCCTCCTGCGGCACGCCGAGCAGGCCCGCGATCGCCTGCAGCGGCAGCTCGCAGGCCACCTGGAGGACGAAGTCGCCCGACCCCGCCGCGGCGGCCTCGGTGGCGATGCGCCGCGCCCGCTCGCCGAGGTCGGCGCGCAGCCGCTCGACCGCGCGCGGGGTAAAGGCGCGCGAGACGATCTTGCGCAGCCGGGCGTGTTCGGGGTCGTCCATCATGATCATCGACGTCCGGCCCGCCTCGATCTGGCCCGCTGCCACGTCGTCCCGATAGCGCGGCACGATGGATTTCGCGGCCGACGAGAAGACGTCGCTGCGCAGCGAGACCTCGCGGACGTCGCGGTGCTTGGTCACCACCCAGTAGCCGCCGTCGCCGAACCCGCCCTGACCGGGCGGCTGCTCGTTCCACCAGATCGGGGCCGTCCGGCGCAGCTCGGCCAGTTCCCGCACCGGAAGCCGGTGGGCGTAGATGTCGGGATCGGTGAAGTCGAACCCCGGCGGGAGGTTCGGTGTGTCCATGGGGAGATGGTAGTCGCGCCGGCACGGCGGCGAGCGCAAGAATTTCGCAAGAAATCGGCCAAAACCCGGCAAGCGGCGTGCGGCAACCTGAGCGCATGCACGTCGGCCACATCCCGAGCTCGTTCCTCGCCGGCGCCCTCCTTTTGGCGGTTGCCGGAGGGCCGGTCGCGGCGACCGCCCACGCCGACGACGACCACTGTTCGTCACGGACGGGGTGCTACCACGGCCCCGGGATGCGCTGGTGCCCGGGCGATTACGTCTGGCCGGGGCTGCGGGCCACGGGGTGGGACCTGAACGTGTGCCACGTCTACCACGAGCAGTGCCCGCCGGGCTATTACGGCGGTTGCCCCGACAACATCGTGGAGGGACCTCCTCCGCCGCCACCGCCCCCCATCTTCCGCACCCGAGAAGACTGCGAGCGGGCGCTCGGATTCATCTGCGCGTTCGCGCCCTAGCCCGGAGAACCCAAATGCGAACCCTCCCAACGAGAATCATGGCAATCATTGAGGCCGGCCTGTTGGGCGCCGCGATCCTGATCGGGATTCCCGCCAAGGCCGAGGTGACGGCGCAACCCGCGCTGAGCCAGTTCCACCCACTGCAGCCACCGCCCGCCCCGCCCACCGACGCCAAGGCGGAGGTGCAGGAGTTGCTCCGGCAGACCTCCGAGCTGGACGACCAATGGAACGATCTGCCCCCGGCGCAGCGAAATCAGCGGCTGACGGCGCTGCAGCAGCAGGCCACCACCGTGCAAAATGACGTCAACAACCTTCCTCCCGAGCAAAAGCCCGAGGTGCAAGGCATGCTGATGCTGGCCGTCATCCGGCTGGCGAACATCCTCGGGAAAATGCGGGCGGCGTCCTGAGGTTCAACCCGCCACCGGGCTGGGCACCTTCGGATTGTCGCGGACGCCAAGGTTGGTGGCAGCGGTGATGATGGCCCGCTCGATCTGGCGAAGCGCGTGCACCGCGGTGAGGAACCGCCGGGTGTCGGGCCGTAGTACGCCGTCGGCGTCCTGTTGCCGGGCCAGCGTCTCGGCGGTGTCGAGGTCGTCGGTCACCGACACGATCGCCGGAGCGCTGGCACCGCCGATGGCGCCCAGCAGCGCGTCGATGTTTCGCTGCGTCTGCGCCGCGGCCGACATGAAGGCATCGGCCAGCCCATGCGAGGAACCGGCGGGGTCCTGGTACTGCTCGGCGCTGCGCGCCAGGCTTCGCCCGTAGCGGTCGCACGCGGCGAAGATCCGCAGGCCGCTGCGGATGCTTCGCCGCCCGGCCAGGCCGGCCACCCCGGCCAGCAGCGGCTTGGCGCTGGTCCGGAATTGCTGCAGCGCCCGGTCGAGTCGGCGGGCCTGTTCGGTCGGGCTCGCGGTCTCGTCCTCACCGAACATGGTCGCCGTGGAGATCTCGATCAGCGCGGACAGCGCCGTCAGGAACGCGCGGGTGTCGTTCCGGATGGTGGTCCGGGTGTTCGTGGGCAGCACCAGGATTGCCACCGCGACACCGATGACGGCCCCGATCGCGGTTTCTTCGATCCGCAGCATCAGCACGCCGAACGAGAATTGGCCCAGCAGGCCATACATCAGCGCCAGCATCGTGGTGATCCAGAAGGTCATCAGGCTGTAGGTGACGGTCATGAAATAGAAGGCGCAGAACAGGCACACGAAGATCGCCACCAGCGAGCCCGTCGTGTCCCCGGCGAACAGGGTGGCGACCAACACGCCACAGGGCACCCCCAGGACGGTGCCGAGCAGCCGCTGCCAGCCCTTGGTCAGGGTTTCGCCCCACGAGTTGGTGCCCGCGAAGATCACGAACGCCGCGATCACCGCCCAGTACCAGCGGGCCGGCGACACCAGCTCGCCGGTGACGATGGCCAGCGATGCGGCGATGCTCACCTGGATGGCTTGCCGGGTCGTCGGCCGCAGACCGCCGTCCTGCGCCGAGCCGGTGTCCCCCTCCTCGCCGTCGGGCGGCGCGGCCGCGTTGCTCCGCGGGGCGGCGGCTTTCCCCGCGGCGGCGTCCTCGACGATCGCGTGGACCTCCGCTGTCGCCGTCGCGGCGTTGACGATCGCCAGCGCGAGGCGGCGAACCGCGGCTTCCCCGGCGTCGTCCGCCGCCGTGTGCTGGTCGAGGATCCCCTGGGCGCGGGCCGCGACCCGGGCGAGGTCGCCGGCCCGGGGCGCGCGGATCGCGCGCGCGAGCTGGGTGAGCGCCGCGACCAGTTCGGCGCGCGCGGCTGCAGGCAAGTCGGCGGACAGCGCGGCCGCCCGCCGGCCCGCGGTGCCGACCCATTCGATGGCCAGCTCGGCGTCGAACAGCCAGGGAGCCAGCTGTTCGCTGCTGACCCCGGGCCACAGCATGGCGGGGTCGGCCTTGTCTTCGATCTGATCCTGCATCATCAGGGCGGTCTCGTTGAGCCGGATGGTGCGCGCGCGCATGCGGCGGCGGCGCCGTTCGTCGAGGCGGCCGGTAGCCACCGCCTCGGCGGTGGTGTCGACCACGATGGCCATCCGGGCCCGCAACGCCCGAACGGTGGCGCGTAGCACGCGCTCCGGCCGGTCGGGCAACACGTAGGTGCTCATGACGAACGTGCACAGCGTTCCGACCACCACCGCCCCGATCAACCAGGGCAACTCCGAAATCCTCGCTCGCAGATACAAAGTGAAGAAGTAAGACATGAACGCGACCATGCCCAGCGCCCTGCCGCGCGCACCGAAGCGCCGGATGTACACCGCGGTGAAGACGATGGCGACGAAGGCGACGTCGCTGGCGACGGTGTAGGGAGCGAGCAGCGCGGCCGCGGTGATGGACAGCGCGGCGGGCACCGGCAGCAGCGCCATCGTGATCCGTTGCCTGCGCAGGTCCGGCTCGTTGACGGATCGCGACGCGACCATCGTGACGACGACGCCGAGCAGGGCGACCGTCAGGGGCTGTCCGGCCGCTCTCGTCACCGCGTACATGATCAGCAGCGAGCAACCCAGTGCGGCCGTCGTCCGCGTCGCCATCCGGAGCCGCAACAGGCCGGGATCCGACCCGATCCACCAGTTTCGGGCTTTCTCGTAGAGAACGGTGATCTCCCATCTCGTCTGCGGGACACCCCATGGTTACCCGAACCGCGCCGCGCCGGCCAAGCTAGTGTTCGACCTCGTGACAGCGCCGACGCGGGCAAAGCTGGCCGACGGCCGCGACCTCCTGTTCTTCGCGCTGCCGGGCCACCGCCCGGCGCCCGTTGCCGACCGCAGGCCGCTGCCGGCTCGTGACCCCGACCAGTCGCAGCTGCGGTTCGACCGGTCGACGGGGCAGTGGGTGATCATCGCGGCGCTGCGCCAGGACCGCACGTACAAGCCGCCGGCCGACCAGTGCCCGCTGTGCCCGGGGCCGACCGGCCTCACCAGCGAGGTGCCGGCCCCCGACTACGACGTCGTCGTCTTCGAGAACCGGTTCCCCAGCCTATCGGGCGGCGGCGGGCCGGCCGCCCCGCCGGCCGAGGCCGGCTTCGTGTCGGCCCCGGGAAACGGCCGGTGCGAGGTGATCTGCTTTTCCAGCGACCACACCGGGTCATTCGCGCAGTTGCCGCCGGCGCACGCCCGGCTGGTCATCGATGCGTGGCGGCACCGCACCGCCGAACTGATGGCCGAGCCCGGCATCGAGCAGGTGTTCTGCTTCGAAAACCGCGGCGAGGAGATCGGGGTGACCCTGACCCACCCACATGGCCAGATCTACGGCTATCCCTTCCTGCCGCCGCGCACCGCGGCCATGCTCTCGCAGGCCCGCGAACATCGAATTCGTAACGGCGGCAATCTCTTTGCGGATCTGCTGGCGCACGAGGTCGCCGACGGCGGTCGCATCGTCACCCGCACCGCGCGGTTCACCGCGTTCGTGCCGTTCGCCGCGCGCTGGCCGGTCGAGGTGCACATCTACCCGAACCGGTTCGTGCGCAACCTGGTTGGGCTCGACGACCGCGAGCTGGCCGGGTTGGCGCAGATCTATCTCGACGTGCTGGGGCGATTCGACCGGATGTATTCGGCCCCGTTGCCGTATATTTCGGCGCTGCACCAGTTCGCCGACAACGAAGACCAGGCCGACGGCTACTTCCATATCGAGTTGATGTCCATCCGGCGCAGCGCGACCAAGCTCAAGTACCTGGCGGCCTCCGAGTCGGCGATGGACGCGTTCATCAGCGACGTCACGCCGGAAGCGGTGGCGGCGCGGTTGCGGGAACTCCGATGACGGTGCGGTACGCCGCCCCCGGGCGGGTCAACCTGATCGGCGAGCACACCGACTACAACCTCGGGTTCGCGCTGCCGATCGCGCTGCCGCAGCGCACCGTGGTGACCTTCACCCCCGACGGCGGTGACACCATCACCGTGGGCAGCCAGCGCGCCGACGGCGCGGTGCGGTTTCCGCTGGGCACCGCTCCCGGCCAGGTGGCCGACTGGGCCGCCTACGTGGCCGGGGTGGTGTGGGCGATGCGTCAGGCGGGCCACCCGGTGCCCGGCGGCGCGATGTCGATCACCAGCGACCTGGAGATGGGGTCCGGGCTGTCGTCCTCGGCGGCGCTCGAGTGCGCGGTGCTCGGGGCGATCGCATCCGCGGCCGGCATCCAGATCGACCGCGTCGAGCAGGCCCGGCTGGCCCAGCGCGCCGAGAACGAGTATGTCGGCGCGCCAACGGGTTTGCTCGACCAGCTGGCGTCGCTGTTCGGCGAGCCGTCGAAGGCGCTGCTGATCGACTTTCGCGATCTCACCGTCGCGCCGGTGGCCTTCGATCCCGACGCGCGCGGTGTCGTGCTGCTGCTGATCGACTCGCGGTCTCGTCACCGCCACGCCGGCGGCGAGTACGCGGCCCGGCGCGCGTCGTGCGAGCGCGCCGCCGCGAACTTGCGGGCGGCGTCGTTGCGTGAGGTCTGGGACCGCGGGCGGGCCGAGTTGGACGCGATCCACAACCCGATCGATGCTCGCCGCGCGCGCCACGTTCTCAACGAGAACGGCAGGGTGCTGGACTTCGTTGCGGCGGTGGGTGATTCGGACTTCGTTGAGGCCGGCCGCATCTTCACCGCCTCACACGTCTCCATGCGCGACGACTTCGGCATCACCACCGAGCATATCGATCTGATCGCCGACACCGCGGTGCGCGCGGGAGCCTTCGGGGCCCGGATGACCGGCGGCGGATTCGGCGGCTGCGTCATCGCGCTGGTGCCGGAAACCCGGGCGGACGCCGTCGCGCAGACCCTGCGACGGACGCTGCCCAGCGCGGGCCATCCGCGGCCGGTCATCACCCGCACCCGCGCGGCCGCGGGGGCGGGTCCCGCCGGGTGACCGAGCCCGCCGGCTACGTCGAGGTCCGCGCCTACGCCGAGCTGAACGACTTCCTGCCGGCCGGATCGCGGGGGACGACGGTGCGTCGTCCGTTCCGAAGCCATCAGACCGTCAAGGACGTGCTGGAGGCGATGGGCATCCCGCACACCGAGATCGACCTGATCCTGGTGAACGGGTCGTCGCAGGGGTTCGGCTACCGCCCGAGGGCCGGTGACCGGATCGTCGCCTACCCCGTGTTCGAGGCCCTGGACGTCGCGTCGACCACCAGGCTGCGCCCGGTGCCGCTGCGCGATCCGCGGTTCGTTGTCGACGTGAACCTCGGCCGGCTGGCCTGGCTGCTCCGGCTGTTCGGTTTCGACGTGTGGTGGTCGAGCGGCGCCGACGACACGACGCTGGCCGAGGTCAGCCGGGGCGAGCAGCGCATCCTGCTGACCCGCGACCGGGGCCTGCTGAAGCGTCGCGCCATCACCCACGGCCTGTTCATCCACTCCCAGGATCCCGAGGAGCAGGCGGTCGAGGTGATCAGGCGACTGGATCTGGAGCAACGGCTGGCGCCGTTCACCCGGTGCCTGCGATGCAACGCACCGTTGGCGGCGGTGCCCAAGGCCGAGGTGATCGACCAGCTCGAGCCGCTGACCCGGCAGATCTACGACGAGTTCAGCCGCTGCACGGGATGTGGGCGGATCTATTGGGCCGGATCGCACCACGCCAGGCTGGTCGCTCTGGTCGACAGGCTTCGGCGGCAACTCTGATTTCCGGCGTTAACCGTAACGCCGGAAATAGCTGTAACGTAACGGTTATGGCCCTGAGCACCTGCTCGATGTGCGGCGCCGGATTCTCCGCCCGGTCCGACGCGGTCTACTGCTCCTCGGCATGCCGGCAGAAGGCCCATCGCGTCCGGACGGCCCGCCGGCTGGCGACGGCCCGGTCCGGCCCGGCCGACTCGCTGCGGTCCTCCGTCGCCGGAACGATCCAGCGCGCACGGGAGCAGGTCGATCGATCCCGCGAACTGTGTCGCATCTCCGAACGTCACCTGCGGGAGAGCGAAGCCATCGTGCGGAAGCGCGCGGCGTGGCCTGGGAATTAGACGGCCAAGCGGCGGCCGTCGAGCAGGCGCTGGCCGGCGGTACGCCGCAGCGTACGGGTTGGTTCCGCTTCTATTTCGAGGACCAGCGCTGGGAATGGTCCGAGCAGGTGCAACGCATGCACGGCTACCAGCCTGGGACGGTGACACGAAAGTCGCCGCAATCTTTGAGCGCCGCGGGGTGATCGACCAGGCCAAGGGCATGTTGATGCTGGTCTACGGCATCGACGAGGACGCCGCTTTCGATGTGCTCAAAATCCTCTCGCAGGTGCGCAATCTGAAGCTGTCGCCGCTCGCCCAGCAGGTCACCACGGACTTCGCCGCGTTGGGCAAGGAGGCCATCGCCTCGCGTTCGCGGTTCGACCAGAGCCTGCTCACCGTGCACCTGTGCTTCTCGGCGCGTTAGCCTGCCGGCGTCAAATGCACGGCCGCCAGGTGCATCCGGTCGACGGCCTCGGCGAACTGCTCACGGGTCGGTATGTGGGGGTCGCGGAATTTCAATCCGATCATGCGCTGTGCGCGCTGCAGCCCATACGACTCGGCGCAGCGGTGGTACAGGTCGGAGACGATTTCGCGGTCGCGGATGAGCTCGCCGCGCATGGCCGTGGTCTTGCCGTCGTAGACGACCTGCGCGGGCGCGCCGTTGCGAAAGTTCTGCTTCCACGGGGCGCCGGTCAGCGCGTAGAGGTCGTGGTCGATCACGTGCGCGCTCAACGGGATTGTGTACTGCCGCCCCGTCTTTCGGCCGGTGAAGCTCAACACCATCAGCTGCCTGCGTGCCGGCCCCGCAAGCGGGGTGCGTAACAGGAAACCCAGGATTGGGTTGACGAGGCGCAGCAGCGCCGACGGTGGGTGGCCGACTTCTATCGCATGCGACTGCTCTGCCATGCCAATACCGTAAGGCCGGCGGGGCGCCGCGGCGCAGGGATTCGCGGCGGCGGCGCGCCGCGGGGCGAGTTCGCCTCCGCGGCGCGATCCGCCTCGGTGGTCAGGGGGTGATGGTCGTCTGGTCGTCGATGATGTTGGTGGCGTCCATCAACGGACCCTGGTCGCTCTGCAGCGAGTCGGCATTGAGCTGGAGCACGTACACCGCACCCTGGCTGGGAATCACCACCGTCTTCTGCGCGACGGCGCGCGTCTTGCCGTCCCTCTGGTACGTGCCGCCCAGCTGCCACGCCTGGAATCCGCCGAGCGTGGAGGCTTGGCCGTTGCCGGTGCCCTGGTAGCCGGGCAGACCGAGCAGCTCGTTGGGCGCGTACTGGATGATCTTCGCCGGGTCCACGTCGCCGGTGAGTTTCGAGAAGAGCGCCGAGATGGTCGGCGGATCGGCAGGATTCGCCGGCTGTGACAACACGATGCCGCCGTAGGACGTGCCGGCATTCTGGTTGATCTGCCAGCCGGCGGGCACCGGCAGGTCGACGTTCGGGCCGGGATCGCCGTGGTGAATCGGGGTTTCGGTGATGTGGTTGTCACGGACATAGTCGGCGATTGTCGGACCGCCCTGCGCGTTGGGTGTCGCGGAGCTTGCCGATGTCTTGGAACTCGAAGTCGAGGTGGATGTCGATGTCGATGTCGATGTCGATGTCGACGGGGATGACTTGTTGCTAGAGCCGCACGCCACGAGCGCCACACTCAGCGCCACGGTAATGGTTGCTGCGGTCAACTGTTTCATCGATCAATCTCCCGAAGATTGGGCCGGTACCAGCGCCAGCCACGCGGAATGAGACTAGCCGACATCTGGGCGAAAGTTGCCAGTGGTTTTCGCGGATTTGCTGTCCGCGCCTGAAGGCGACGGTCCTCCGGTCGTCGACGACCTTCACGGCGTCTTCCAGCGGCTCGGAGCCGCAACCCGCCGGCGCCACGCCGAGGGCGCCGGTAATCGCCGCTGCGGTCGAGTGTTTCAGCGCTGAACCCTCCCCGAAGATCGGGCCGCTACCAGGGTCGGCCACACCGGAACGAGACCTAGCGAAGTCCGCGCCAACGTTGCCGGTCGAGCTCGGGAAATACCCGCCGAAATGCCACGCGAACGCGGGTTCATGCAGTAAGAGACTGCTATGCGGTCACGTGGCCTTTGGAGGGCCCTCCTCGCGGTGTTCGCGGCGGCCGCCGTTCTGCTGACCTTCATCGCGGCGGCCCCACCGATCGCCTACGACGGTGAGCCGCAGTTGGTCGCCAGTCCCGTCGACCACGTCGACACCCTGATCGGCACCGGGACGGGCGGCGAGACGGTGGGGGAGATCAACAACTTCCCCGGTGCCGCCGTGCCGTTCGGGATGGTGCAGTACTCGCCCGACACCGTCGGCAACTACGCCGGCTACAACTACGACAACCCGCGCGCGACCGGGTTCAGCATGACCCACGCATCGGTGGGCTGCGCCGCCTTCGGCGACATCTCGATGCTGCCCACCACCACTCCGATCGGCGCCCAGCCGTGGAACGCCTGGGAGCGGATCGCGCACGACGACACCGAGCAGGGCGCCCCGGGCTTCTACACCGTCCGGTTCCCGCGCACCGGCGTGACCGCGGAACTCACCGCGACCACCCGCACCGGCGTCGGCCGGTTCCGTTACCCGCACAACGGTCGGCCCGCCCTGTTGCACGTGCGGTCCGGCGCGTCGCTGGCCGGCAATTCCCGCGCGGCCATCCAGATCGGCGAGGACAACACCACGATCACCGGATGGGCCACCAGCGGCGGATTTTGCGGCAAACCCAACACCTACACGGTTTATTTCGCGATGAAGTTCAGCCAGCCGTTCAGCTCCTACGGCTCCTGGGACGGCTATTCGGTGTACCCGGGCGCACGCGGGGCGGCGTCGCCCTACAGCGGGGGATACGTGGAATTCCCGGCCGGCTCGGTGCTGGAGGTGAGGACCGCGATCTCCTACGTCGGCATCGACGGGGCGCGCGCGAACCTGGAGGCCGAGGGCTCGGCGAGCTTCGACGCGGTGCGCGCCGCGGCGGGATCGGAGTGGAATGCCACGCTGTCGTCCATAGCGGTGGCGGGCAGGAACGCCGGCAACGTGGACACCTTCTATACCGCTCTGTACCACTCGCTGCTGCACCCCAACACCTTCAACGACGCCGACGGGCGCTACATCGGATTCGACGGCGTCATCCACACGGTGGCAAAGGGACGCACCCAGTACGCGAATTTCTCCGACTGGGACACCTACCGGAGTCTGGCCCCCCTGCAGGGACTGCTCTTTCCGCAGCGGGCTGCCGACATGGCGCAATCACTCGTCAACGACGCCGAGCAGAGCGGGTCGCTGCCCCGCTGGGCGCTGGCGAATTCGGCAACCGCCGAGATGAGCGGCGACAACGTGGTCCCCCTCATCGTGAACCTCTACACCTACGGGGGCAGGGACTTTGACGTCCAGACGGCGCTGCGCTACATGGTCGACGCGGCGACCAAGGGTGGCGCGGGGCGCGGCGGCTACGTGGAGCGGCCGGGGATTGCGACGTACTTGGCAATGGGGTACGCCCCGCACACATTGGAATTTCGCGCCGACGGCAAGATCGTCGACGCGTCGATCACGCTCGAATGGTCGGTCGACGACTTCGCCATCTCCCGCTTCGCCGACTCGCTCGGCGACACCGCGACCGCCGCGAAATTCCAGAGCAGGGCCCAGTACTGGCAGAACCTGTTCAATCCCAGCACCGATTTCGTCTCGCCCCGCGGAGCGATGGGCTTCTTCCGCGAGGGTCCCGGATTCTTTTTATCCCCTTCGCTTTTCGGCCAGGACGGGTACGACGAAGGCAACGCCGAGCAATACGTGTGGTGGGTGCCGCACAACGTCGCCGGCCTGGTGACCGCACTGGGCGGCCGCTCGAACGTCGCCGACCGGCTCGACCGGTTCACCGAAAGGCTCAACGTCGGCCCCGACGACCCGTACCTCTGGGCCGGCAACGAGCCCGGTTTCGGGGTGCCGTGGCTGTACAACTACATCGGCCGGCCGTGGAAGACTCAGCTCACGGTCGACCGGGTCCGGGGGCTGTTCGGCCCCAAGCCCGACGGCGAGCCGGGCAACGACGACCTCGGGGCGATGTCGAGTTGGTACGTGTGGGCCGCGCTGGGGCTGTACCCCAGCACACCGGGAGCGCCGATCCTCACCGTGGGCGCGCCGTTATTCGACCGGATCGTGATCGCCCTTCCCGCAGGCAAATTCATTCGGATCTCGGCCCCGGGGGCGTCGGGGCCACACCACCTGAGATACATCAGCGGGCTGAGCGTCGACGGGCGGCCCACCGATCACACCTGGCTGCCGGAGCCGATCATCCACACCGGCGGCGAGGTCGCCTTCTCCCTCGCCGCCTACCCGAACAAGGTGTGGGGCACCGCCGAGTCCTCCGCGCCGCCGTCGTTCGGCGCCGGGAGCTCGGCGGTGACCGTCAATGCGCCGCAACCCATCCTGAGGATCCAGCCGGGCCACACCGGCACCGTGAAGGTCGACGTGCAACGGATGGTGGACGATGCCGGCGGCTACGCCATCACCGGCACGTCCTCCGATCCCGGGATTACGGTGGCGCCGGCGTCGGGACGGTTCGGCGCCGACGGATCGGCCGCGGCTGACGTCCGGATCACGGCGGCGCCGTCGGTGCCCGAGGAGTACTACGCGGTGTTCTTGACCACCACCGCTGGCGAAACCGCCCGGAAATCAATCGCTTTCGTCATCGTGACGGCCGAACCCGACCAGCCCTGATCGATCTCAGATCATCTCTTTCTCGGTCAACCACCGCATCACCGGCCAGCCGGCGAAGACGGGCAGCCAGCAGGTGAGCCCGCGATACAGCAGCACCGACGGCACGCTGGTGGCCGCGGGTACGCCGAACGCGGCCAGACCACCGATCAGGGCAGCCTCGACGGCGCCGACACCGCCGGGTGTCGGCGCCGCCGACGCCAGCGTTCCCCCGACCATCGTGACCACCGTGCACGTGACGAACGTCGCGCCGCCGCCGAAGGCTTCGACGCTGCACCACAGCGCCAGCGCGTTTCCGAGCGTGGTTCCGGCGCAACCGAGCACGATCAGCCCGAGTCGTTTCGGTTCCCGCGCAACCTCGACGAGGTCGGCGGTCACCTCCTTCAACTTCGGACGCAGGTCCGTCGCCAGCCAGCGCCGCAGCCTGGGCACGAACAGGAAGGTGCCGACGCCGCCCAGCGCCACCCCGGCGATCAGGTACAGCACCGTGGCGCTGGGAACGTAGTGCGAGAGGTCCATCGACGCGCCGGCGACGGTGGTGAACAAGATCAGCAACACGAGGTGCATGATCACCTGCACCACCTGCTGCAGCGCCACCGCAGTGGTGGCCCGCACCGGGGACAGCCCTCCCCCCTTCTGCAGGTAGCGCGTGCTGAGCGCGAGCCCGCCGACCCCGGCCGGCGTGGTGGTTGCCGCGAAGGTGTTGGCCACCTGCGCTATTGACAGCTTCCAGAAGTCGACCGATTCGTCGGCGCTCGCCCACAGCGCCACGGCCGCGCCCACGTACGTCATCGCCGATATCACCAGACCCAGCAGCGCCCACCACCAGTTCGCCCTGCTGACTTGGGAAACGAACGTCGGCACGGTGCTGATGAACGGGTAAGCGACGTAGACCAGCGCGACGAGCAGCACCAGCTGAATGACCTGGCGTCGGGTGAACCGGGTGATCGTCTCGGTCTTGATCTGATCCGCACCGGTCTGCCGTTTCACCTCCGCGCGGGCGCCGGAGATGACGGCGCCGGCGTCGGGAACGGACCGCCGGATGTACTTCGGCACCGCCGATTTGGTGAGCCGGCGGGAAGCGCTCAGCACGGTGTCTGCACCGAATTCGCCGATCGCGGCGGCCACCGCGGACTTCGCGTCGTACAGCGCCGACGTCGTCACGAGCAGCTGGGCGATGTCGGATTGGAGTTGGGTCTCCGTCGCCCCGTACTCGGCACTGCCGAACCCACCGAACAGCACCGCGCCGCCGTCGACCGTGATCTCCCGGGCGCGCAGGTCACCGTGGGATATCTGGTGTTCGTTGAGCGTTCGCAGCGATTTCCACGCGTGGTCAACGGGAGTCGTCTTCACGCATTCGTCGAGTGGAATCCCGCGAATTGGCCTGTGCGCGTACATCATCCAGCCCCGGTCGAGGCTGGCGACCGCGATCGTCACCGTGTTGGCGAGGCCCAGCTCGCCCACGGCGATGGCCAGCAGTGCGCGATGCTCGACGGCGCGGCGCATCGAGGCCACCAGCGGCGCGGTCTCCCTGGCCCGCAGCCGAAGCTTTCGCCAGAGCTGAACCAGCGCGCCGCCGCTGCGCTGATGCGGGCCGTACATTTCGATCAGGGCCGAATCGGGGTCCGCGTCGGAGTTTTCACATGTGGCCGACAGGACCAGCGGCCCGGGTCCGGCGGGCCGCACCACTTGCAGCCGGGAGACCATGCATCCGCGCTTCTCCAGGGCGCGCACCGCGCCTTCCAGCGGCACCTCGAGGGCGGGAGTTCCCACCACCAGCACCACCAGCGAGCCGACCAACCACCCGACCGCCAAGCCCAGCAGGGAACGCGCCGGGACGATCGCGCTGACGAACAGGTGGATCGGCACGAAGGCCAGCAGCAGCGCCCACCACCAGTGCCGCCAGCGGGCGGGCAGCCAGGGACCCGACACGGTCAGGACCGCCGCGAGCATCGCGATCCACCGCGGGTCGTCCAGGATCTGAGCCAGCACCGTTTGCGGCCGATCGGTCAGGTCGAAATGCCAGCGCGGCGCCGAGATGCCGTTGCCGCCGATCGACAGCGACAGGACCGCGATGAGTCCGGCGGCCGCGTAGGCGCCGAGCAGTTTCCATTGCCGCGCGGCGACCAAACCGATGAGGATGGCGAACGGCAGCGCCAGGATCGCGATGCCGTACACGAGGTACACCAGATCCGACTGGGTGGGCGTCAGCACCCCGACGATCTCCGAGATCGAACGCTCCAGCGCCACCCACTGCGGCCGGGTGATCAGCGAGCCGGCGATCACGATCGCGAAGAAGACGACCGATGCGGCGAGCCGCAGGATGTCGTTGGTCCGCCGGGTCAGGGGCTGCAGCAAGTTGCCCGAAACGCTGATCTCGCGCCCGTCAACCCGCATGTCGAGACCTTAACCGGATACTTCCGGGCCAGCGCGCATGAACTCGGCGGACAGCTTGTTCACATTTGGCGCGCGTACGGTCGGGTAGGTAGTCGTGCTAGCGAATTGGAGGACATGAGGTGGCCAGAACCGACAACGACACCTGGGAGATCACGGAGAGCGTGGGCGCCACGGCACTGGGCGTCGCGGCGGCCCGCGCCGCGGAAACCGAGAGCGACAACCCGCTGATCAGCGACCCGTTCGCCCGGGTCTTCCTCGACGCCGCCGGGGACGGCATGTGGAACTGGTTCGCGGCCCCCGACCTACCCGCCGAGATCGCCGAGGCCGAACCCGACCTGAAGCCGCGGATGCAGGGCATGGTCGACTACATGGCCGCCCGGACCTCGTTTTTCGATCGGTTCTTTCTCGACGCGACGCGCGCGGGCGTGCCCCAGGTGGTGATCCTCGCGGCGGGCCTGGACTCGCGGGCGTGGCGGCTGCCCTGGCCCGACGGCACGACGGTGTACGAACTCGACCAGCCCCGGGTGCTGGAGTTCAAG
>NZ_LZKL01000090.1 GCF_001668725.1 Mycobacterium sp. E787
TCGGGCACCGTGGTGTTCGACGGGACCGACATCAACGACAGGCTGGGCCGCGAGAGGGCTTTGGCGTTTCGCCGGCGGGTACAGCCGGTGTTCCAGAACCCTTACAGCAGTTTGGATCCCAGGTATTCGGTGTTTCGTGCCGTCGAGGAGCCGTTGCGGATCCATCGGGTGGGCGACCGCAAGCAGCGCGAACGGGCGGTGCGCGAGCTCCTCGACCAGGTGGCTCTGCCATCGTCGGTGTCGGCGCGGCTGCCCCGCGAACTCTCGGGCGGCCAACGGCAACGTGTCGCCATCGCCCGGGCGCTGGCGCTGCGGCCCGAGGTCCTGGTGTGCGACGAGGCGGTGTCGGCGCTCGACGTGCTCGTGCAGGCGCAGATACTGGACCTCCTGGCGGAGCTGCAATCCGAACTGGGCCTGACCTACCTGTTCATCAGCCACGACCTGGCGGTGATCCGGCAGATCGCCGACGATGTCCTCGTGATGCGCGCGGGCCGGGTGGTCGAGCGGGCCCCCACCGAGGAGCTGTTCACCCGGCCGCGCCACGAGTACACGCGCCGGTTGTTGGAGGCGATTCCCCGCCCGTCCTGAGGCCTTGGGCGGGGCCCCGATAGGTTGGCACGTTGTGACCGCTGACCCGCTGGCCTCGCTGATGGAGCTGTCCGGCGTCGCCGAGGCCAGCGACCGGGCCCGCGACGCGCTGGGGCGCGCACACCGCCATCCGGCCAACCTGCGCCGCTGGCCGGTGACCGCGGCCGAGGCGGCGCTGCGGGCGGCGCGCGCGTCGTCGGTGCTCGACGGCGGTCCGGTCCGGCTGGACGACCTGGCTGAGGCCGGCCAGATCCGTGACCCGGTGTTCGGCGGGGCGCTGCGGGTGGCCCAGGCGCTGGAAGGCGGGGGTGGGCCCCTGATCGGGATCTGGCAACGGGCGCCGTTACAGGCGCTGGCCCGCCTGCACGTGCTCGCGGCGGCCGACCTGGCCGACGACGATCGGCTCGGTCGCCCGCGAACCGACGCGGAGGTGGGCACCCGCCTGGCGCTGCTGGCACGGCTGGTGGCCGGCGGGACCCGCGCTCCGGCGCCGGTGGTGGCCGCCGTCGCACACGGCGAGTTGCTGACGCTCGGGCCGTTCGGCAGCGCGGACGGCGTCGTGGCCCGCGCGGTTTCGCGGCTGGTGACGATCGCCAGCGGACTGGATCCCCACGGATTGGGCGTGCCCGAGGTGAATTGGATGCGCCGGCCCGCCGACTACCGCGATGCCGCGCGGGGGTTCGCCACGGCCGCCGAGCGG
>NZ_LZKL01000091.1 GCF_001668725.1 Mycobacterium sp. E787
CGCGAGATCGCCCGGGCCGCCGACATGACCAGCGGCAGCCTCTATCACTATTTTCCGAACAAGTCGGAGCTGCTCGCGGCGACGGTCGCGGAAATCGACCTGATCGCATCCCGACGGCTACGCGAGGCCGCCGACCGCTCCGGTGACGTCGTCGACCGCCTCGAGGCGGTGCTGGACGAGCTGGGCCGGTTGCTGCGCGAGTATCCGTATCTGGCCGCGTTCGATCGAACGATGCGAGCCGAAATGTCGGCACACCCACGCAGCGGCCGGACACGGAATCCGGGGTCAAAAGCGTTGCGCGACATCATAAATGACATCGTCGAGGACGCCCGGGAGCGCAAGGCGCTGCCGCCGGGCACCGACCCGGACGCCGCGGCCAACGCGATCTACGCGCTGGCTCGCGGCCTGACGGAACGTGCGGCCAGCCTGGCGCCGGACGCCCACGCGGCCGCCCTGGAGTCGGCCAAAGAACTGATCAGGGGAACGCTTTTCGCGTCGCAAGCGAGTCGCCGAGAGTCCACAGCGCGACACCGATCAAGACGAGGTCCTTGAGCAGGAACTGGCCCGGCAGCGCGGACAACACGGGCAGGCCGTCGGCGTGCGTCGAAACCACGCCGGGAGTGGTGAACAGGAAGCTCAGCGTCCCCATGAATAGCACCACCGCCAGGGCGCTGCCAACCGCGGATGCCCGCGGCCACACCGGGCGCAGCGCAATGAGAAGCGCGGCAACGATTTCCATGGTTCCCAGCCCGTGCGCGACCACGGTGACGCTGGCCACGTGGTAGATCCAGCTCATCAGCGGGCTGTGCTCGATGAGCACCCGGGATTCCATCTTCACGTATTTGCCGAACCCTATCCAGGCCAAGACGACCACCAACCCGTAGCGGCTGATGAGCTGTCCCGATCGGGTGAGCAGCTGCGAGAGGCGATGCGGTGTCACGGCGGCGGCCGGGGCGCGGACGATCATCGGCGAAGGGTCCTTCCTGCGGGGCGGCGGGCGACCGGACGTCGACCCATAGAGACCCACGAACGACACCCAGATTGGGTTCAGCCGCCCAATCTTTTCAGTGCCGCGGCGATGGACTACCGGCCCGCGTAGCGATCGCGCAGCTTGGCCAGCGTCGCCTCGATGCCCGCGGCATTGGCCTTCCGGAAACCCATCCGTTCGTAGTACTTCAGCCCGTTCTTGACCGCGCCGGCCCGGCTGTAGTCGAACGTCTCGGTGACCCGCGTCCGGGTCGGCGAGAGCGACTCGAACTGCCAGCGCCAGCGGTGCCCCACCGGATGACGCCATTCGACCAGTTCGTTCGGTTTGAGCGCGGTCACGGTGCTGGTGATGCGGTACGGCACGCCATACATCTTCATGTGCGTCGAAAACTTCGAACCGACAGCCAGTTCCGCCGGGACTTTGATGTTGTCGCCGACCGTGCCCGACCCATCCAACTCGTGGTGACGCCGGGGGTCCGCCGCCATCGCGTACAACTCCGCGGCCGGCGCGTCCACTTCAACCGACCGACTTACCTGTCGGGGCCCCGCATCGACAACGTTGACGGTCATGACGGTCTCCTTCCGGGCGTCCATGGCGCCGGATCGACGCTACGCTTCGCCGAGTTGAATTTTTGCAACCGTTCGAACAACGACGTTCAGCATGGAGGCGTTCGGTGAGCCGGTCGATTGAGGGAAGGGTGGCGCTGATCACCGGCGCCGCGCGAGGACAGGGACGTGCGCACGCGGTGCGACTCAGCGCCGAAGGCGCCGACATCATCGCGGTCGACATCGCGGGGCCGTTGCCGCCCAGCGTTCCCTACGATTCGCCGACGCCCGACGACCTGGCCGAGACGGCGCGACTGGTGAGCGCCAACGGCAGGAGGGCAATCACGGCGGCGGTCGACATCCGTGACCTCGACGCGCTGACGGCCGCCGTCGCCGCGGCCGTCGGCGAACTGGACCGGCTCGACATCATCGTCGCCAACGCGGGGATCTGCAGTCCCGCGCCGTGGGATCAGATCACCCCGCAGGCGTTCCGCGACACCATCGACACCAACGTGATCGGCACTTGGAACACCGTGATGGCCGGCGCTCATCACATCATCGACGGCGGTCGGGGCGGCTCGATCGTCCTCATCGGGTCCGCCGCCGGCATCAACATGCAGTCGTTCATGATCCACTACACGGCGAGCAAACATGCCGTCGTCGGGATGGCGCGCGCGTTCGCCGCCGAACTCGGCCGGCACAACATCCGCGTCAACAGCCTGAACCCGGGAGCGGTCGCGACCCCGATGGGCACGGGCCGGATGCGCGACGCGTTGCGATCGGCCGCCGACTCCTACCCGCACCTACGGGGCCTGCACAAACCGCTGCTGCCCGACGGCATCGCCCAGCCCGAAGACATCTCCGATGCGGTCGCCTGGCTGGTGTCCGACCAATCCCGGCTGGTAACCGCGAGCCAGGTGTCGGTCGATATCGGCGTCGGCTACGTCTGATCGGGGTCCTCCCGCGGCGCGTTCACCCGCCGTCCAGGCAGAATGGTGCTGCCCGCGGTAACGGCATCCGGCGCGGGAACACCCACGGCACGGCGACGCGTTTGGCCGTACCCCCGCGGGTATAAGGCCCGGAAGGAGGGTGATGGCGACGAGCGAGTACCGGGTGACCGGCATGAGTTGCGGGCACTGCGAGGCCGCCGTCCGGGCGGAGGTCAGCCAGGTCCCCGGCGTGGACGGAGTGGACGTGAGCGCGCGCACCGGCCGGCTCGTCGTGGCGAGTTCTGTTCCCGTCGACGCGGAGGATGTGCTGAGGGCCGTCGACGAGGCCGGTTACCAGGCGGTCCTGGTCGCGTGAAACCTGCCCCACCGACCGCAGTCCACAGCTTCGACCTCGAGATCGCGGGGATGACCTGTGCCTCGTGCGCGACGCGCATCGAGAAGAAATTGAACAAGCTCGACGGGGTCGATGCGCGGGTGAATTACGCGACCGAGAAGGCAGCCGTCATCGTCCCCGCCGGATACGACCCGCGGGCGATCGTCGCCGAAGTCGAGAAGGCCGGCTACACGGCCGCGCTGCCGACACCGAAACCCGCGCCCGAGGCACCGGAGACCGCCGAACTCGCGGCGCTGCGCACCCGGCTGATCGCCGCGATCGTGCTCGCGGTCCCGGTGATCGCGATGGCGATGATCCCGGCGCTGCAATTCCGTCACTGGCAATGGGTGTCGCTGGCGCTGGCCGCACCGGTCGTCGGATGGGCGGGCCGCCCGTTCCACGCCGCGGCGTGGGCGAACCTCAAGCACGGCGCCGCCACGATGGACACGCTGGTCTCGGTCGGGACGCTGGCGGCGTTTCTCTGGTCGCTCTACGCCCTCGCCCTGGGGACGGCCGGACGGCCGGGCATGCGCCACGGCTTCGAGCTGACCGCCGCGCGTGGCGACGGCGCGGCCGACATCTATCTCGAGGTTGCCGCCGGAGTGACCCTGTTCGTCCTGGCGGGCCGCTACTTCGAGAAGCGCTCCAAACGGCGCGCGGGTGCCGCGTTGCGGGCCCTGCTGCGGCTCGGCGCCAGGGACGTCGCGGTGCTGCGGCACGGCGCCGAGACGCGCGTTCCCACCGATCGGCTGGGGATCGGCGACGAGTTCGTCGTGCGCCCGGGCGAGAAGATCGCGACCGACGGGACCGTGGTCTGGGGATCCTCGGCGGTGGACGCCTCGATGCTCACCGGCGAGCCCGTCCCCGTCGAGGTCGGCGAGGGCGACCCCGTCACGGGCGGCACCGTGAACGCAGGCGGCCGTTTGATCGTCCGCGCGACCCGCGTCGGGGACGACACCCAGCTGGCCCAGATGGCCAGGCTCGTCGAGGCGGCGCAATCGGGCAAGGCCGAGGTGCAGCGGCTCGCCGACCGGGTCGCGGGCGTGTTCGTCCCGATCGTCATCGCGATCGCGGCGGCCACCCTCGCGATCCGGCTGGCCGCCGGCTCTCCGCTCGCGGCGGCGCTGACGGCCGCGGTCGCGGTGCTGATCATCGCGTGCCCGTGCGCGCTCGGGTTGGCGACGCCGACCGCCCTGTTGGTCGGCAGCGGTCGCGCGGCCGAGCTCGGCGTGCTCATCACCGGACCGGAGGTCTTGGAGTCGACGCGCAAGATCGACACCATCGTCCTGGACAAGACGGGCACCGTCACCGCCGGGACGTTGACTCTGGTCGACGTGATCGCCGGCGCGGGCACCGATCGCGCGGCGCTGCTGCGCTGTGCCGGGGCCGTGGAGCACGCCTCCGAGCACCCCGTCGCGCGCGCGATCGCCAAGGCCGCCGCGGCGGAAGTCGGCGCCCTGCCCGTCGCCCGCGACTTCGCGAACGTGGGAGGCCGGGGCGTGCGCGGCGTCGTCGACGGCCGCGCCGTCGTTGTCGGGCGGGAGGGTCTGCTGGCCGAGCGCGGCCAGTGTGCCGACGCGGAGCTCTCGGCCGCCAAAGCCCGCGCCGAGCGCGAGGGCAAGACCGCCGTCGCCGTCGGGTGGGACGGTCGCATGCGCGGCGTCCTGGTGCTGGCCGACACCGTCAAACCCACCAGCGCCGGGGCAATCCGGCAGCTCAAGGCCCTGGGATTGACCCCGATCCTGCTGACCGGCGACAACAAGACCGTCGCGCGGCGCATCGCCGACGAGCTCGGCATCGCGCACGTTATCGCCGGTGTGCTGCCGGCCGACAAGGTCGCCACCGTCGAGCGCCTGCAATCCGAGGGCAACGTCGTCGCCATGGTCGGCGACGGCGTCAACGACGCCGCGGCCCTGGCGGCCGCCGATCTGGGGCTGGCCATGGGGACCGGCACCGACATCGCGATCGAGGCCGCCGACCTGACCCTGGTGCGTGGCGACCTGAGGGCCGCGGTGGACGCGATCCGCCTCTCCCGGCGGACGCTGCGCACGATCAAGACGAACCTGCTCTGGGCCTTCGGCTACAACGTCGCCGCCATCCCGTTGGCCGCGCTCGGCCTGCTCAACCCGATGCTCGCGGGCGCCGCGATGGCGCTGTCCAGCGCGTTTGTCGTCGGCAACAGCCTGCGGCTTCGCTCGTTTGCAAGCACGATGCGCGACGATCCTGTGGGATAGTTGATCGGGCCCACCGCGTCCGCAAGCCACGGCCGGTGGGTTTATTCGCAGAACGATCGGATTGAGCGAAGGTCACGACCGTTGCCCCATTTCGTCGAACAGTGGTCCCTGCTGCACGGCTGGCTGCCGGCGGCGGCGCAGGCCCTGGCGCTGCTGGCGGTCATCGGCGCCGTCGGGTGGCGCAGGCGGCGCTGGCGGGGCTGGGCGCTGCCGGCTGCGCTGGCCGCAGCGGCGGCGGTCACGGCGTTGTCCTATTGGTACATCACGTCGATCGGCGTGGCCGGGGACCCGGCGCCCCTGTTGCTGTGGTTGTGGGTGGCGATGAGCGGGCTCGCGGCCGCCGTGCTGCTGCTGGGCTGGCCGGGCGCCCGCTGGTGGCGTCGTGCGCTGGCGGTGGCGTCGGTACCGCTGTGCGCGCTGTGCGCGGCGCTCGCCCTGAACGGCTGGGTCGGCTATTTCCCCACCGTGGCGGCCGCATGGGATCAGCTGACGTCGCAGCCGCTGCCCGATCAGATCGACCGGCTGAGGGTCACCGCGATGCAGCTCGAGGGGACCAAACCGGCCAAGGGCGTCGTCGTTCCCGTAACGATCAGCGCCGACGCATCGCACTTCCCGCACCGCCAGGAGCTGGTGTATCTCCCCCCGGCCTGGTTCAACAGCAACCCGCCGCCCCGGCTGCCGGCGGTCATGATGATCAGTTCCGCGTTCAACACGCCGGCCGACTGGCTTCGCCCCGGCGGCGCGTTCACCGCGATCGACGACTTCGCCGCCGCCCACCACGGGTTCGCCCCGGTGCTGGTGTTCGTCGATCCCACCGGTTCGTTCGACAACGACACCGAGTGCGTCAACGGCAGCCGCGGCAACGCCGCCGATCACCTGACCAAGGACGTCGTGCCCTTCGTGGTGTCGAACTTCGGCGTCAGCGCCGACCGGTCGAATTGGGGCGTCGCCGGATGGTCGATGGGCGGCACCTGCGCCGTGGACCTGGCCGTCATGCATCCCGAGCTGTTCAGCGCGTTCGTCGACATCGCCGGCGACCGCAGCCCGAGCATCGGCACCAAGGAGCAGACCGTCGCCCGCCTGTTCGGCGGCAACGGCGACGCCTGGGCGGCCTTCGACCCGGCCACGGTCATCGGCCGACACGGCCGCTACACCGGGCTGTCGGGATGGTTCGACGTGCCCGCGTCGTCCGGTGCGCGCACCGTCGCCCAGGAAGCCGATCCCGACCTCGCCGCTCCCAGCACCGACCCCGCCGCCAACCCGGAGGGCCAGGACGCCGCCGCCAACTCGTTGTGCGCCGCCGCGGCGGCCAACGGGATCAGTTGCGCGGTCGTCACCCAGCCCGGCAGGCACGACTGGCCGTTCGCCGCCCAGGCGTTCGCCGCGGCGCTGCCGTGGCTGGCGGGGACGCTGGGAACCCCGAGCGTCGAGCCCGTGCCCTTGCCGCGGCGCGGCGGCGGGGCTGCGCATTGATCCCAGCTAAGCAAGACCGTTACCCTTTCGAGGCTGAATTCACAGCTGACCCTCCTGTAACGAATCCGGCGTGCGCGAACCGGCACTGGTACCGTTCGCTGCTGTGGCGGCGGAGTTTGGCACCGAAGGCATCCGGGGTACCGGGGCGCGTGTGCCGACATCGCACCGCAAAAGACCCACGCGGAACCGCGCCTTCGCCATCACCGCATTCGGCGGCGCCTCGGGCGGGGGCCGCGGCACGCCGGAGCTGAACCGGCGCCGTTTCCTCGGCGCGCTGGCCGCGGCGACCGTCGCCGGCGTGGGGGCGGCCCGTCTGGTGGTCGACCCGCAGCCCCGGACCTTCGCGCAGGCGCCCCCGGCGAACGTCGCGGCAACCTCGGGCCCGATCGCGCCGTCGACGCTGCTGCCGCCGCCCGCGCTCAGCGCTCGCATCCCGCTGCCCGGTGGCGGAGCCCTGACCAAGATCCCTGGCGAGGGCGATCTGCTGGCGCTGACCGTCGACGACGGCGTCAACAGCGAGGTGGTGCGCGCCTACACGCAGTTCGCCAAAGACACCGGCGTGCGGCTCACGTTCTTTGTCAACGGGATCTACAAGTCCTGGACCGAAAACCGGCAGATGCTGCGGCCGCTGGTCGACTCCGGGCAGATCCAGCTGGGCAACCACACCTGGTCGCACCCGGACCTGACCACCCTGCCGAAGGATCAGATCGCCCAGCAGCTCACCCGCAACGACGACTTCCTGAAGAAGACCTACGGCATCGGCGCCAAGCCCTACTGGCGTCCCCCCTACGCGAAGCGCAACGCCGCCGTCGACGCGGTGGCCGCGGACCTCGGTTACACCGTCCCGACCCTATGGTCGGGTTCGCTGTCGGATTCCACGCTGATCACCGAGGACTACATCGTGAAGATGGCCGATCAGTACTTCACCCCGCAGTCCATCGTCATCGGGCACCTCAACCACCCGCCGGTCACCCACGTCTACCCGGAACTCGTGGACATCATCCGCGACCGGAACCTGCGTACCGTCACCCTCAACGACGTCTTCCTCAAGACGCCGTAGCGGCCGCCATCCGGCTCAGGCGCGCGTCGAGCGTGGCGTGGAAATGCCCGATCGCGCTCTCGTGACGGCCGAACTCCACGAACTCGTTCGCGCCGGAGCGCAACCCGCGCTGTACGCCCTCCGACATCTCGTTGTCCTCGGCGAGGCCCCGCTCGATGAAGCTGCCCGCGCCCACCAATCGTTTGGACGGGTCGACAGACGCCCGCTCGGCGACTTCGGGTTTCACCATCGAATAGGTGCTCACCGTGGTGCGATCGACGTCCACCGGGTCGATCACGACCACGGAAACCACGTCAGGGAATGTCGCCACCATCACGTTGGGGAACAAGTGATAGACGTAGGTGATCCGCGCGTCGACGTTCCAGGTCGACTCCGGGCGGTCCCGGAGTCGCTCGATATTGCGGTACGGGAAGGTGAGTCGGCTATTCGGGCCGAACGTCTCCACGACATTGAGGTCGTCGTATTGCACCGGGTAGAAGGTGTCTCGGTGCGTTGAGCGGAGGTGATAGCCCTCCAGAAACTGTTCGACGAGAACCTTCCAGTTCATCGCCCGCACAGTCGAATCCGTATAAACGAGCCGCTGCGCCGGCAGCAATTTGTCGCGCCAGGGGCTCCCGTCGGTCAGCGCGGCCATCGGATCGGCGTCGTCGAGGCCCGGCGGGTCGAGCGGATCGATCACGATCAGCCCGTCCACCTCGCGGCTGGGGACCTCCACGAGGCCCCGGCCCGCCGAGTCCAGGTCGGGGAACGCCTCGGAGTGCGGAACGTGCGCAAGCGACCCGTCCAGCCGATAGGTCCAGCCGTGGTAGCGGCAGACCAGTGCATGCGAGCAACCGGCGCCTTCGACCAGCGCGAAACCGCGATGCCGGCAGGCGTTGCGGAACACCCGGGCCCGTCGATCGTGCCCTCGCACCGCGAACAGGGGCGCACCGAACGCGACTCGCTCGACATGGTCGCCCGGTGTGGCGATCGCGGCCGACGGGGCGAAGACGCTCGGCATCGCACGAAGCAGCCGGACTTCCTCCGCGAATCGTGTTGTGCTCAAATAGTTTTCGACCGGCTCACGCCATGGCGCACCCTCGTCGGTGGTACCGGCGTCGATGTGGGCCAGGACGCGCCGGACGATCTCGACATCGTCGGCGAGCACCGACTTCGTCGGCGAGCTCATGCGGCTCAGTATCACAGCATGGTCGTCACGTGTCAATCAATGAGTGATATGTTTCGTTCCGTGGGCGACCTCATCGACGCTCAACCGCTCAGCGCGCGCTCGGTGCTGGCCTCGGCCCTGCTCGGATCCGACGGCGGGCGCCTGACGGTTGCGGAACTGGTCGCCGTGGCCGCGCTGTTCGGCATCAGCGCGGGCGCGGCGCGCACGTGCCTGTGGCGGATGGTGTCAAACGGCGAACTGACCGCCGACGGCGGCAGCTATGCGCTCGCGGGCCGTTTGTCGGAGCGCCGCCAGCGCGTCGACGAGGCCTCGCGCATCGACGCCGCAGCCGCGCAGAAATGGGACGGGACATGGGAATTGGCGATCGTCGCACTGGAACGCCGATCGGCGGCCGAACGCCTCGAGCTCCGAAAGGCCGCGGCGGCCCTGCATTTGGCCGAGCTTCGTGAGGGTGTGTGGATCCGCCCGGACAACCTTGATCCGCAACGGCTTCCGACATTCCGGGCGGTGGTCGACCAGCAATGCACCCACTTTTACGGCGCCGCGACGGATATGACCGACGACGCCGTGCGATCGCTGTTTTCCCTGGACGAGTGGGCGGAGGACGCCGCGGTCCTCATCGATGCCATGGACGCCGCGCTCGAGACGGACGAGCGCGACGATCACACCGGAAGCTTCACCTACCAGTTCGCGCTCTCTATCGCGGTGGTGCGACACCTGCAACTCGACCCGCTGCTGCCCGTGGAGATCACCGGCGACCGCTGGCCGGGGCACACGCTGCGCAGCACCTACCGCCGTTTCGATCGGGCGTTCAAACGACGAATGAACAGCGCTCACGGCGCTTTCCGTCGACCCTAGCGCCGATGCTTCACAGCGAATCGACAACCTGTTTCGCCTCGCGCAGGCCGGCGCCGGTGAGTTCACGGAACAACTTGATGGCGGCGATCGCGTTCCCGGACCGGGCGAGGGCGGCGACTTCGGAGGGCACACCGCCCTCGAACTGCCCGACCGGGGTGCTGCCCACGTCGCTCCCGAATGTCGGGCACGGGACCCCGAGCCGTTCCGACAACAGACGCACCTGCTGTTCGAGCAACGCGAGACGGCGGTAAACGTGGGCATCTTCCATAGCTCACGATTATGCAATCGCGACGGGCGACTCGGCCCAGTTTCGGTCCCTAAGCCTGTTGGTCGACCGTCGGCCGGTGCAACTCGTTGACCACCGTGCCGACCCACCGCCGCACATGGGCGGGACTGCGCCAGTCACCGGCCCTCTTCTTCGCCATCGCACTGGCGGGAAAACCCTTTGCATCCGGTTCGAGCCGACCGCCGAAGGTCACGTGACCGCGGGCGCCCACGCGATGCAGCAACTTCGCGACCTGAGCCGTGGGCGGGATGTCACGCTTTTCGGCCGAATCGTCGAGCGGACCGCTGCTGACCAGCCAAACGGGCAACCCGCGCAATGCCAGGGTATTTCGGCGCACGAACCTTCGCGCGTCGCGGTGCCACCTGTTGGCGTACAACGCGCCCGCGACGATCACCGCATCGATGCCGTCGAGCCCGCCGGCGTGCTTGGCGGGGTGTACCACCGCGTCGCATCCCGCATCGGTCAGCGCGTCGCTGATCATGGTGGCCAGCCCGCCGGTGCCGCCCCGCTTGGATCCGAAAGTCACCAAAACGCGCATCACTTGATCCCCGCCTCGGCATCGGCCTTTATCGCGTCGAGCGTCGCGCGCATGATGTGCGCGACGAATGGCCGAACCAGCCACCAGTAACGAACGAACCGCCGGTGTGAATCGGAATCGGTTGTGGTGGTTCGACATTGGTAGCTCAGCAGTGTGTGGCCGTCACCGTAGGGTGCCACCGAGAAGTTCGCGGCGATCTTTCCCCAGCCCCGCTCGGCGAATCCGGCGAAATCCTCCGGCGCCACGTCACGCCACTCGATGACCGGCCGCCAGAACTTTCCCACCGCTCCGAACGCGATCTCGCGGTCCGGTCGTTCGCCGAGCGGTAGCCATCCCGGCAGCCCTGTCTTCTCGCTCATCACCAGCCGCGGTGGCGGCGGGACGGCCTTGCCCAGCAGCCGCTCCGGCAAGCCACGGACCCACATCGACGCCGACAGCAACGGCGTGCGGACGGTGAGCAGGTCCAGGGACCTGGCGGCCTGAAACGTGGTCGCCGGATCGGCGGCCACCATCACGTGCTCGGCGATCATCGCGTCGTAGGTCGGGACCGCCGATTCGATCAGCATGCGTTCTGCGCCAATCGCTGCCATGGTGGGATTGTTCAACCGAACGTCGCCGAGTCCTAGGGCCACTGGTCCTTTATCGCGAGGACGGTGGGCACGGATCAGCGATCCCGGTGAGCGGTCTCGGCGCGTTGCTTGATGCCCAGCATCATCTTTCGGACCATGGCGAAGTGCAGCGGTTCACCCACTGCGTAATCGACGATGGCGCCGAGCGCGCACAAGAGGCCGAAGTCCCTGGGGGCCAGCAACCGCAACCAGCCGGCGTCGCGCTCGCGCACCAGCAGGCGGGTGCGATCGTTGGGCAACGGCAGCAAGACGAATGCCCAGGTGCCGATCACCAGCGCATGGTTGGGCTCGAGAACCGTCACCGGGCTTCCGATGCGCACGGAACCGACCGACCCGGTGTCGATCCGGTCACCGATCTCGACCTGCTGCAATTCGGGATGGATGCGAGTGGCCGAGTGACGCCCCTCGACGTAGTGCACCGTTCCGGGGAACAGGTAACGCTCGACCCAGTCGTAGCTGTAGAAGCCCGCCCTGCGATCACCGATCTGCACCAGCCAAGGCCAAACCGCGGCCGGCGGTGCATCGATCGTCACCGCCCGGGTGCGATGGCTCATCACGTCCTGCGCGATGTCGTCGCCCGGCAACCGCATCCGCCGCTCGGCTTCGGTCGCGCCCCAATCCAACAGGGCGCGCCGAACCAGCACGTCGTAGCCGATCAGCCCGGTGACGGGGACAGCCCAGCGCCAGCGCGTCATTGCACCCGGCATTCGGTCGCCGTCCGGGGCGTGATCACGATGTACGCGGCCCGCGATTGCAGGTAATACCGCACCCGCAGCGCCCATAGCCTCAGGTGGCTCAGCTCCACCGCCGCGAACTCCGGTCGAAGGTAGTAGCGCCACGCTATCCGCGCGAGCACCGCGGGCGGCGGCGCACCCCGCACCGCTCGGGCGTATCCGCGCACGAGGAGCCGGTCTGAGTCCCCGCCCTCCCCGCCGAGCAACAGGGCCACCCCCGGGGAAGCGACGACATTGCGCACCGTCCAGGATGCCGCCGAGGTTGTCGCATAGATGCGGCCCCGGAAGGTGACGAACCACAGCGGCACCGCGAACGGTGTTCCCTGCTCCGAACGGCTGGCCAGGATCATCACCCGCGAGCTGTCAAGCGCCGCTTGCAGATTCGGCGAATGCAGGGGCTGGGCGTGGTGCTCGTCGCCGGCCGGCAACGATGTCGGCGGTGACGGTGAGCTCGTGGGCGGCGGGCCCGGGACCTCGCGCAGCGAGCCATAGTCCCAGGCCACGATTCGCCTGGGCACGACGCGATAGGTGGACCGGCCGACCGCCTCGGCCGTACCCCGGACGGTCAGCGAGCGCAGCCGGAACCACTGGGGGCCGTCGTCGGCGATCACCACGACATTGCGACCCGCCAGATCAGGGCTGCCCTCCGGCACCCGCGCGATGCGGGGTGACGACGCGGGATCGACGGGCCGCTCGAGGGTCACGGTCACCGGCACGACCACGAGTTGGTCACCGCCGAAGGCGACCAACGCCGCGCGTGGAGGGCGGATTGCCAAGTCCGCCACCGCGCTCGCCTCGACATCGCGGGTTATCACGAGCGGCGCCCTCCCGGGAGGTCACGACCCAATGGGTTCAGTGGCTTCAGTGGCTTCGGCGGCTTCAAACCAGCTGTCGCACGACCGATTCTGTCATCCCGCCGGCAGGATGTTCTGGTTGATGTGGAACACGTTGCCCGGATCGTATTGCGCCTTGATCTCGGTGAGGCGCTGGTAATTCGGGCCGTAGGTCGCGCGGACCCGGTCCTGGCCCTCGTCCATCATGAAGTTGACGTAGGCACCGCCGGCCGAGTGCGGGTGAATGGCTTCCCAGTACTCCTTCGTCCAGCGCTTCAACACCTCGGCGTTGGCCGGGTCGGGGTCGACGCCGGCGATGACCTGTGAGAAGTTCACGTCCCGGTAGGCCCACGCGGTGGCGGTCTGGCCGACCCGATGGACCGCGCCGTCGACCGGGTACAGGTGCATCGTCGAGTGCATCGTCGGCAGCTCCTCGGTGAAGTGGGCATGGGCCGCCACCGCGGCGTCCGGCACCGTACGGATGAAGTCCCCGCGCCAATACCATTGCAGGCCTTTGGGATACAGCGTATCGAAGGTGGACTGCAGCACGGGATAGGGGGCCGTGGTCACGCCATCGAAGGCCGGCCGCATCTGCCGGACCGGCGCGAACGCCTCGTCGGCCCGAGCGGGATCGCCGGTGTAGCACCACATCACGGCGCACACCTTGTGCAGGTGAAAAGCCTCGGGAAAGTGCGGCGACGGCGGCACCGTCATGCTCGCGAAGAAGCCGTAGAGCTCCTCGTCCTGGGCCGGCAGGAAGTCCCGGTACCAGCCGAGGATGTCGGCGGTGGCCGACGACGGCCACGCCGTGGGACCGCAGATCACGGTGTGCACCGGATGCAGCCGGAACGTGAACGATGTGACCACGCCGAAGTTTCCGCCGCCTCCGCGCAGCGCCCAGAACAATTCGGGGTGCTCCGCCTCGGATGCGGTCACCACGCGACCGTCCGCCAGCACGACCTCGGCCTCCAACAAGTTGTCGATGGTCAGGCCGTACTTGCGGGTCAGGTAGCCGTGGCCGCCGCCCAGGGTAAGCCCGCCGACGCCGGTGCTGGAGATGATGCCGGACGGCGTCGCGAACCCGTGCGCGTGGGTCGCGCCGTCCACCCGCCCCCACGTGGCCCCGCCCTGCACGCGGGCGACGCGCCGTTCGGCGTCCACGTCCACGCGGTTCATCGGCGAGAGATCGATGACGAGTCCGCCCTCGACGCAACCGAAACCGGGTCCATTGTGGCCGCCGCCGCGAACGGCGACCGCGAGGTTCGACGTGCGGGCGTGGTCGAGAGCGCCCGCGATGTCGGTCGGGCTCGCGCAGCGCACGATCACCGCGGGCCGCTTGTCGATCATGGCGTTGTGCAACGCCCGAGCCTCGTCGTAGCCGGCGTCACCGGGGAGGATGACCCTCGCCCCGAATCGGCCACGTAGTTCCTCGGTTGCGGTTGTCAGGCTCATGGCCGCATCTCCTTGTTTGCTCCCGGGTAGTGATGCCGCGACGCTACGACGGGAGAAGGCCACGCGTCATGACCACAACGGAGCATTTCCGGGACACTCAACGATAGTCACATCTGACTATCGACCGACGGACATCAGCGCGGTTACCTTGTTTGCATGGCGCAGTGGGTGCCGCCACCGCTTCCGGCGGAACTGGTGGCACGCCGTCGCGGCCCGCTGGTGGGTCGCGACGCCGAACTCGCGGCGTTCGAGCGGGCCTGGGAGCGCGTCGAGCGCGGCGACCGCCAGGCGGTGTTCATCGGCGGTGAGCCCGGGGCGGGCAAGACGCGGTTGGCCGCCGAGGTGGCCGGGACGCTGGCCGACCACGACGTCGCGGTGCTGGCGGGCCGCTCGACGGCCGACGACGACGTCCCGTACGCACCGTTCGCCGAGGCGCTGGATCGCATGCTGACCGCCGCCCCTGTCGGCTCGATGGCAAACCTGCTCGCCGACGCGGGGCCCCAGCTGCGGCGGCTGTCCGCCCACGTGGACCGGCACGTGCCCGAGGCCGAGCCGGCGATGGACGTCGGGTCGCCGCGGCAGGCGCTCTTCGACGCCTTGACGGGCTTTTTGCGCCGCCTGGCGGCCGACCGCCCGATCGCGTTGATCCTCGACGACCTGCATTGGGCGCAGCTGCCCACCCTCGCGATGCTCGAACGCGTCCTGATCGGCTGCGCCGATGTCCGCTTGCTGGTGGTGTCCACGTTCCGCACCACCGAACCCGACCGCTCCGACGAGCTCACCACCCGGGTGGCCGAACTGCACCGCTTCGAGGGGGTCCGGCGCCTGGATCTCGCCGGGCTGGACACCGAGGCGATCGCCGAGTTCGTCAGCCGGACCCAGCAGCTGGCCCCCGCGACCGCTCGCACGGCCGCCGCCCTGCTGCGCGACAAGACCGGCGGCAACCCGTTTTTCCTGACCGAACTCGTCAACGACCTGGAGAACCGCGGCGGGCTGGCCATGTTGAGCGCTCACCGAACCGTGCCGTCTTCCATCGGGGACGCCATTGCCCGCCGCCTTGCCGGACTGGGGGCCGGCGTCCGTGGCGTCATCGAACAGGCCGCGGTGCTGGGCGAAACGTTCGACCTGCCCGCCCTCGTCGCCGCCAGCGAAACCGATCTGCCGGCGACCCTGGCCGCCGTCGACTCCGCCGAAGCCGTCGGGCTGATCCGGCCGGTTCGCGACTCCGACGGCGACTTCTCGTTCGTGCACGCGCTCACCCGCGAGGCCGTGTTCGGTGGGATGGCGGCCTCGCGACTGCGAATCATGCACGCACGCGCCGCCGAGGCGCTCGAGGGGCGCGCGGACCCGTCCGTCGTTCCCCGCCTGGCGAACCACTACCTGCGCGCGCACGTGCTGGGCTACCACGAGCAGGCGTTGCGCTACGCGCACCAGGCGGCCCGGATGGCCGAACAGAGCCTGGCTTACGAGGACGCGGCGAGGTGGTTCGAGCGGGCGGCGTCGCTGCCCGAACTGAGCCGCGCCGACCGGGCGCGGCTGGACCTCGATGCGGCAGCAAATCATGTGCGCGCCGGCGATTTCGCGCGCTCGCGGGCGATCTACGAACGCCTCAGCGCGATGGACGACCCGCTCATCCGCCTGGGGGCAGCCGTCGGTTACGAGGAGGCGAATTGGCGCCGGGGACAGTCTGATTCGACGGCGGCCGACCTGCTCGCGTCGGCGCTGGAATCCTGCGGGCTGACAACCGACGACCTGCGCTACATCCAGGCGCTCGGCAGTTTCGGGAGGGCGCTGGCATTCGCGGGCGAGGCGGAGCGCGCACGCGAGATCGGCAACAAAGCCATCGACTGTGCGCGAGCCGCCGGCGATCCCGCGGTCTTGATGCACACCCTGAAGGCCAGCCTGTGGCACGGGCTCACCCCGGAGCTCTGCGAAATCCAGGCGGAGCGTTCGGCCGAGGTATCGCGCATGGCGCTGGCGCGCCGCAACTACGAGGTGCTGGGCGCGTCGTCCCACTTTCGCGCCATGGTCAGCTATCTGGCCGGCCGGCCCGACGACCTGGCCGCATCGTCCGCGGACATGCGCCGGGCCGGCGACGCCATCGGACAGCCGGTCTTCGGTTTCGTCGGCGCCTGCGTCGAGCAGGCGCTGGCCTACCTGCGCGGTGACTTCACCGGCGCGCAGCGGTGGGCCGACATCGCTTTGCGCACCGGTGACTTGTTCGACGCGGACGACACCAAGGGCTCCAACGGGGTCCAGATGTTCATGATCCAGCGCGAGACCGGGGACCTGAAAACGTTCGCCGAATTCATCGACGGCAGTGAGACTTTCGCGGGGCGGTGGGTTCCCGGTCTGCTCGCGTTGTACACCGAGCTCGGCTGCGAGGCGGGCATGACCCGCGCCCTCAACCACCTGATCAACCGCAAACTCGGCGACCGCACCAACGAGGCGCAGTGGCCGATGGAGCTGGTGTTCATGATCGAGGCCGCGTTGCAGCTGGGCAACCGCGAGGCGCTGCACGCGCTGCGTCCCTATGTGTCCCGCTACGCCGGCAAGAACCTGGTCGCCGGCCAGTTCGTCGCCCTGTTCGGCAGCGCCGACCGGTATCTCGCCCGGATGGCGGCACTCGACGGCGACACGGCCGCGGCCCAGCGGCATTTCGATGCGGCGCTCGAGATGGATCGGCGGATGGGCTCGGTGGTTCACATCAGCGAGACGCTGGCCCGGCTCGCCGCCTTCGCCGCGTCGGCCGGCGACACCGACGGGGCGCGGCGCCTGGCCGACGAGGCGCGCGCCCTCGCGGTGCAGATCGGCCAGAACCGGGTCGTCGACCTGGTGGATTCGCTGCTGACGGGAGGCCCCGTCGGCCCGGATGGCCTGACCGAACGCGAGGTCGAGGTGCTGCGCCTGCTCGCGGAGGGGCTGAGCAATCGGGCGATCGGCGAACGCCTCTACATCAGCACCAACACGGCCGCCAACCATGTGCGCAACATCCTGATCAAGACGGGCGCGGCCAATCGCACGCAGGCGGCGATGTATGCCGCCGATCACGAGCTGCTCGGCTGAGCTGCCTCAAATCGCCGACAACCCCCCGTCGGGCATGACGCGATCACGCACCTCGACGATGACGTCGGCGGGCAGGCCGGCCCGCGCGGCCGCGGTCCGGATCGCCTCGGGCGACGGCGCCTCGTACAGGCAGTAGGTCTTCCGCTTGTCGGCGGAGAGAAACGAGTACATCCAGCGCACCCCCTCGTGGTCGTTGATCCGGTTGATGCCGTCGGCGACCTCGAAGCTCGGTTCCATTTCCTCGGCAAAGTTGCGCTCGACCATGAAGATGGGCACGGCGGACTCCTGTCATTGTGTTGGGTCGAACCTACGCCCTATAGAAGGCCGGGACCCGGCAATTCCCGACCGGCTTCAATCGGAGGACGCGTCGGCCTCACTGGAGAGCAACGTCTGCAGGGTTTCGCGCAGTTCGCCCAACCGTTGCGGCCCCAGTACCTCTTTCCAGCGCTGCTCCAAAGCGACTGCGTTGGAACGCATCACGCGCAGCGCCTCGCGGCCGCGCGGCGTCAGCTCGATGATCCGGGCTCGGGCGTCGGCGGGATCGATCACCCGGGTGACATAGCCGTGCCGCTCCAGGCTGGCTATCCCCTGGGCCACCGCCTGGCGGCTCACCCTGAGCCGGTCGGCCAGATCCGACGCGTGCAGTCCGCCGGCCGCCAGGGGCACCAGGGCAACCGCTTGCGCCGGGCGGATGCCGTCGAGTCCGGCGACGGCGAAGGCCGCCCTCAACCGCGGCGCCCCCGAGGCGGCCACCAAATTCACCAGCGCCGGGACGGTGGGCTTCCACTCGGCATCGGCAACGCGTCGCATGCAAACGAGTGTGCCACTCCAGCGGAGTTTGACAAGCTGCTTGTCAAATATTGCGATCGGTGCCACCATGGCTCCATGCGGTCGCCACACGCTCGGGCACTCGTCGTCGGTCTCCTCTCGGTCTTGGCGGTCGTGCTCGGCGGTTGTGTGGGCGGCGGGCACGCGTTGGGATCCCCCGGTTCCCAATCGATTCCGGTCGGGCAGTCCACCCAGACGATCGACTCGGGCGGCGTCGACCGGACCTTTCACCTGTACCGGCCTCAGGGCCTGCCGGACGCGGTACCGCTCGTGGTGATGCTGCACGGCGGGTTCGGCAACGGCGCCCAGGCCGAGCGGTCCTACAACTGGGACGCCGAGGCCGACAACGGGCACTTCCTGGTCGCCTACCCCGACGGCCTCAATCGCGCCTGGAATGCCGGGACGTGCTGCGGGCAACCGCAGCGCGACAACGTCGACGACGTCGGTTTCCTGACCTCGATGGTCGGAGCCATCGAGCGGGAAATTCCGATCGATCGCGCGCGCGTCTACGCCACCGGCATGTCGAACGGGGCCATGATGGCGCTTCGGCTGGGCTGCCAGACCGACACCTTCGCCGCCATCGGCCCCGGTGGCCGGCACGCTGCTGACCGACTGTTCCCAGGCGCGTCCGACATCCGTGCTACAGATCCACGGCACCGCCGACGACCGGGTCCCCTACACCGGCGGACCCGGAAAAGCCTTCGCTATCAACGGAAATCCCCGCGTCGACGGGCCCTCGGTGGAGGCGGTCAACGCCACCTGGCGGTCCATCGACGGGTGCGGACCACCGACGTCGACCACCGCCGGCAGCGTGACCACCCAAACGGCGGGGTGCCCGGACGGACGCACGGTGGAGCTCATCTCGGTCGCGGGCGCCGGCCATCAATGGCCCGGCGGCCAGCCCAGCCCGCTCGCCGAGCTCGCCGGGATTCCCGAGCCGTCGACGGCGCTCAACGCCACCGACACCGTCTGGCAATTCCTTGCCCAGCAGCATCGGTGAGACCGCGGACGGCGCGCCGGGCTAGATATCTTCAGCGCCCGCACTGCTATTCGGTGGCGTGAGTCGGCGTTCAAGCGCGCCCGTGATGTCGGTCGTGGTCACGACGAGGGCGATCATGAATTCGATCAGCTGGTCTTGGCTGACATTGACCTGGTGTCGGTACCACTGGGTGGTCAGTTCGAGGAGGCCACCAACGACCGTCAGCGCGGTCAGCGTGACGTTGTCGTCGCTTCCGGCGGCGTCGCCGAGGAGGGCCCGCACCTGACTGACCACGATGCCGGCGAGGACCTCGATCACCTCGTGGCGACGGCCCGAGAGCGCCTCGGCCGTCTGCAGCTCGATCAGTAACCGTGGTCGCCGTGAGTCCTCGCCGAGGAAGTCGAACGCGAACTCGAGGACGGCCCGGGCGCGGGCTTCGAGTTGGTGCGGTGAGTTGGCGACCGTCGCCATGATTCCCGTCAGCGCCAGGGTGAACTGGTCATCGAAAGTCGCGATCAGCAGCTCATGGCAGTCGCGGAAGCTCTCGTAGAAATACCGATCGTTCAGACCGGCTCTCGCGCTGACGGCCCGGACGCGCAGATTGCTCACACCGTGCTCGGCGACCGTGTCGAGGGCGGCGTCGATGAGTTGCCGGCGGCGCTGCTCACGTCGTTGCTCGGCGGTCAGACCACGATGCACTGCCATACCTGCGTTGAACCCTCCAATCCGGCCCGGACTTGCGCTCGCGCCCAACTTTGGTGAAGGATATCACCAAAGCAGTTTGGTGAAGCACTTCACCAATATGACAGGGGGCGTAGGGATGGAAAGTCCGATCTTTCTTCAGCCGGTGCACGTGCCGGGCGGGTGCGGACTGCTGCGGAATCGCCGGGGGCGGCGATGACGGGGGCCGGCAGCGGTGCGACGGCGACCGTCGAGGCGCCGCGTCGTGATGCCGGGCCGCGCCGACGCAGCGGTGAGTACAGTGCGCGCCTTGCCGCGTTGGGCCAGTTCACCCTTCGCCACAAAGCTTTGGTGATCGGGGCGTGGATCGGCGCCGCTGCCGTCCTCGCCGTCATCTTCCCGCAGTTAGAGGCCGTGGTCCGACAGCAATCGGTACAACTTTTGCCGAATGACACGGGGTCGTTTCAAGCGCTCGACCGCATGACGACGGCGTTCGGCGAGCGGGGCGCCAAGACCTCGATTGTCGTCGCGATGGAAGACCCGGCGGGGCTGACCCCGTCGGCGCGGCAACGCTACAACAACCTCGTGGCCGCCCTGCGCGCCGACAAACCGCACATCCTGCTGGTGCAGGACCTCCTTGCGGACCCGACTACCCGGACGCAGGCGGTGAGCAAAGATGGCAGAGCCTGGTTCCTGCCGGTCGGAATCGCCGGCACGCTGGGCGACCCCCGGGCGGCCGAGTCCGTCGACGCCGTGCGCGCGATCGCATCCACCCAGTTCGCCGGATCCTCGACGATCGCCTACGTCACAGGCCCGGCTGCGACATTCCGCGATCAGATCGCCTCGGGCGAACGGGAGTTGCTCATCATCTCGGTCGCGACCGCGGCACTCATCGCGGTCATCCTGCTGCTGGTCTATCGCTCGGTGGCCACCGCCGTGCTACCACTGCTGGTCATCGCCGCGAGCCTGGCCGTCGGCCGGGGCGTCCTGTCGGCACTGGGTGAATTCGGCGTGCCGGTTTCGCAGTTCACCGTCGCTTTCATGACCGCCGTTCTCCTGGGCGCCGGCACCGACTACAGCGTGTTCCTGATCAGCCGCTACCACGAGCAGCGGCGAAACGGCACAGCCCCAGACCAGGCGATCGTCCACGCGTGCGGCAGCATCGGCCGCGTCATTCTGGCTTCCGCCGCCACGGTCGCTTTGGCGTTGGCGTCCATGGTGTTCGCGCGCCTGAGCGCCTTCCAAGGGGTTGGCCCCGCCTGCGCCGTTGCCGTGCTGATCGGGTTCCTGGCCACCGTCACGCTGTTGCCGCCGCTGCTGGCGCTCGCCGCGAAACGCGGCATCGCCGAGCCCCGCGCCGATTTGTCCCGCCGGTATTGGAACCGCATTGGCGTATTGGTCGTGCGACGGCCGGCGCCGTTGCTGGCCGCAAGCCTCGTGATACTGCTTGCCCTCTCCGCCGTCGTGGTCACCATGACGATCAGCTACGACGACCGCAAAGGGCAACCCGCCGGCACCGCGAGCAACCGCGGCTACCAGCTGTTGGATCGCCACTTCCCCAAAGACACCGTCGTCGGCGAATTCCTGCTGGTGCAATCCGGCACCGACCTGCGCACGGCGAAAGGGCTGGCCGACCTCGACGCGCTGGCGTCGCGGGTCGCCCAGCTGCCCGGGGTCATCCGCGTCTCCGGCGTCACCCGCCCAACCGGGAACCGGCTCGATCAAGCGCAATTGTCTTGGCAGAACGGGCGAATCGGCGACAAGATGGCAAGCGCGGCCGCCGACGGGGAAGCCCACAAAGACGACCTCGCGAAGCTCACCACCGGAGCCGACCAACTCGCCGCGGGCCTGGGCCAGCTCGACACCACACTGCGTCGCGCACTGACGCCGCTGACGGGCCTGTTGAAGCAAGCTCAAAACGCGGGCCAAAGGCTGGAGAGCGGCCGCCCCCTGCTGCAACAACTCGACGCCACCGCACCCGCTGTCGATCAAGCCGTACATAGCGGCGCCGGGCTGGGGCCCCTCGCCCGACAGGCCGCCACCGCCATTGCCACAATCGAACCCCTCGTCGAAAGCCTCAATACCTCGGCATGGTGCGCGACCATGCCGCAATGCGCGCAACTGCGCGACGAAACCCGGGTACTCGTCACGCTGCGCAACGACGGATTCTTCGACGAGGTCGCCGGTCTCAGTGACCAATTCGGCCAAACCGCCACTCTCGCCGGCACCCTCAGTGACGTCCAAAACGCCGCCAGCACCATGCGGCAAGCCCTCGGCGCGGCAGGCGACCCCGGCGACATCGTCGGCAACGTCCACCGCCTGCAGGATGGTGTCGGCCGGCTCGCCTCGGGCGCCCGGGCGCTGGCCGCCGGCGTGCGTGCGCTCGCCGACAGCAACATTCAACTGCTCAGCGGCATGAGCCAAGTCGCCGCCCAGCTACAGAACTCCGCCCGCGCAACCTCGGGCTCGGACGCCGCCTCGGGGTTCTATCTCCCCCCCGCCACATTCGAAAATCGCCAATTCAGCGACGTGGCGCGCCAATTCATTTCCCCCGACGGCCGCACCGCCCGATTCGCCGTCACAACCTCGTACGATCCCTACTCCGGCGAGGCGATGGCCCTGAACCACGCGATCATCGACGCGGCGAACGCGGCCAGGCCCAACACCTCGCTGGCCGGCGCCACCGTCTCCATGGCCGGGTTCACCGCCGTCAACTCCGACCTCCAGCACCTGCTGTCCGCGGACTTCAGCCGCCTTGCCGCCGCTACCCTGCTGATCGTCGGCGTCGTCCTGATCCCGCTGCTGCGCGCCGTTGTCGCCCCGCTCTACCTGCTGGGCACCGTGGTGTTGAACTACTTCGCCGCCCTGGGCCTGGGAGTGCTGGTCTTCCAGTACGGATTCGGCCACGCCATCGCCTGGCCGGTGCCGCTTCTGGCGTTCATCCTGCTGATCGCGGTCGGCGCCGACTACAACATGCTGGTGATCTCCCGCCTGCGCGAAGAATCGGGCCGCAACATGCGCGTCGGCGTCCTGCGGACCGTGACCAGCACCGGCTCCGTCATCACCTCGGCGGGGCTGATCTTCGCCGCAAGCATGTTCGGACTCATGATCGGATCGCTCGACATGATGATCCAGGCCGGGTTCATCATCGGCTGCGGGATCCTGCTGGACACTTTCGTCGTCCGGACGCTCACCGTCCCCGCGATCGCCACGCTCGTACGCGAGAGGAGCTGGTGGCCACATCGATGAGGAGCTTCTGCCCGACGCGCGCGGCGATGCCGGCAGATACGCTGCCCGTATGCGAACTGGGCTGGCATCCCCGTTGTTTCGGGTGGTCTACAGGCTCAGCCTGACGCTGGGCGCCGTGGCGGCGATGTGGCTATTGGTCAGTTATGCGGTGGCGAAGGTCGTGCAGCACGACCCACGGCTGCGACCCACATTGCTCAAGCCGTACAACAAGGTCATTCGCCCGATTGCGGGCAGGCCGCATTCACCGTATGCGCTCCTCGAACACGTCGGGCGTCGTACCGGTCGCACGTACGTGACACCCGTGGGCGCCTTCCCTTACGAGGGCGGGTTCGTCATCGGGTTGTCGTATGGCGCCGACGTGGATTGGTGCCGAAACCTCATGGCTTCCGGTCGCGCGGCCCTGACGTGGCACGGGCGCACCTTCAGCCTCGAACGCCCGGAGATCATCCCCATGAGCCCGGCTGTGCTGCAAGCAGTTCCATCATATTTCCGGCTGCCGGCACGGGAGCTCAAGCAGTTCGTGTGGCTGCATCCGCCAAGCGCCTGACTACCCGTTCAGCATCGCGTCGATGAGCCGGTGCAGCACCTCTCCGGTCTCGCGCCGCGCGCGTTTCGGGTCGTCGGCGGTGGCGATGACCATGGCCGCCTCGTCGAGCGCGCCGATGAGTATGTGCGCCAACGGTCGCATCGGTTGCTCGGCCAGCTGGCCGGCCTTGACGGCCTCGGCGAGCAGCTGTTCGGTCATGCCCAGGCTGTAGCGCTGGGCGACGTCGCGGAAGGCGGGCCAGCCGAGCACGCTGGGCGCATCCAGCAAGATCAGCTGGCGCACCTCCGGGTCGCCGGAGACGTCGAGCCAGGCATCGACGGCGGCCCGGATCGCGTCCGCGGGCGTCGTCGCCCCCGACTCGGCCACCAGCGTCGCCATCCGGGCCATCACGTCCTGCTCGACGGCCTCGACCACCTCACTGAAAAGCGTTGCCTTATCGGCGAACTGGTGGTACATCGCGCCGCGGGTAACGCCCGCGGTCGCGACGATCTCCGGGGTCCCGACCTCGGCGTACCCGCGCAGGCCCCACAGCTTGCGGGCAGCCGAGATCAGCGCGTCGCGGGTCGCCGCGGAGCGCTCCTCCTGGGTCCGTCTCTTGATTTCCATACAGCCTGTTGGTAACTTACGAACAGACAGCCTGTTTGTAAGTGTATCTCGAAGGTGGGTCAGCTATGTCGACGATCGACATTAATGCCGGAACCATTCATTACGAAGCAACCGGCCCCGAGAACGGCAGGCCCGTGGTGTTCGTGCACGGGTACATGATGGGCGGCCAACTCTGGCGCCAGGTCAGTGAACGGCTCGCGCGGCTCGGCCTGCGCTGCATCGCCCCGACCTGGCCGCTGGGCGCGCACCCGCAGCCCCTGCGCCCCGGCGCCGACCGCACCATCACCGGCGTGGCCGGCATCGTCGCCGATGTGCTTGCCGCGCTCGAGCTCGAGGACGTGGTGCTGGTCGGCAACGACACCGGCGGGGTCGTCACGCAACTCGTCGCGGTGCACCGTCCCGAGCGGCTGGGCGCGCTCGTGCTCACCAGTTGCGATGCCTTCGAACACTTTCCGCCGCCGATCCTCAAGCCGGTGATCCTGGCGGCCAAGTCCAAGACGATGTTCAAGGCGGTCGCCCAGGCCATGCGGGCGCCCGCCGCGCGCAAGCGCGCGTTCGACGGCCTGGCGCATCGCAACATCGACGACCTCACCCAGGCCTGGGTGCGCCCGGGGCTATCCGATCCGGCCATCGCCGAAGACCTGCGCCGGTTCACCCTGTCGCTGCGCACCGAGGTAACCACCGGTGTCGCCGCCCGGCTGTCCGAGATCGAGATACCCACTCTCGTCGCCTGGTCGGCCGACGACGTGTTCTTCGAGCTTGGTGACGGCGAACGGCTGGCCGCGACCATCCCCAACGCCCGCCTCGAGGTCATCGAGGGGGCGCGCACCTTCTCGATGGTGGACCAGCCGCAACGGCTCGCCGACCTGCTGTCGTCCATCGCCGTGCGCACCTAGGGCCCGCCGGCGCTTGCGGGCGCTACGCTCTCGGTCATGCAAAACGTGCTGCAGGGCCGGCGGATCCTGGTGACCGGCGGAGCGACCGGCATCGGCGCGGCCGCGATCGGGGTCCTCATCGACGCGGGGGCCGAGGTCGTCGGCACCTACCACCGGACCCCGCCGCCGGACGGCCTCGCGGCCACCTGGCTGCAGTGCGACGTTCGCGAGGCCGACGCCGTTTCGGCGATGGTCCAGCAGGCGGCCGAGCGGCTCGGCGGGCTCGACGTCCTGGTGAACGCCGCGGGGCTGTGGCAGGCCGGCATCCCTGGCTACATCGGCGTCGACGACATCTCGTTCCTGCTCGACACCAACGTCAAAGCGACGATCCTCACCAACCAGGCCGCCTACGCGGTGATGAAGGGCCAAGATCCCAAGGGTGGCCGGATCATCAACTTCGGATCATCCGAAGCCGTGATGGGCAGCGCCATCTCGGCGGTCTACGCCGCGACCAAGGGCGCGGTACAGGCGTGGACGCGATCGGCCGCGAAAGCCTGGGGCGCCGACAACATCACGGTCAATGCCTTGGCACCGGCGGTGCAGACACCCGGCTCCGCCCGCTTCCGGGAATTCCTCGGCCCGGAGGCCGGCGCCCTCATCGACCAACAGATGCAGATGATGATCCCGATCGGCGGGGCGCTGGGCGAGCCGGCGCGAGACGTGGGGCCGATGCTGGTCTTCCTGGCCGGCGCCGGTTCACACTTCATCACCGGGCAGCTGCTCGCCGTCGACGGGGGCCTGATGATGGTGGGCGGCTAGCGTCGTGAGTCGTTAATCGGGGGGCCGGCCTCACTCAGGTTCGCCGAACGTGGGGGATATGCACGAAAATCCTTGGAAAAGAGTGCATACGCCCCACGCTCGACGCGGTCTGGGACCGTTCGGGATTGTGAGAATTCGCGACGGAATTGGCGCACTCGATTCCTCAGCACGACCAGCGACCTGTGCAGCTCGAACAGCATGAGCCAATGATGGCCCGCATATGCAACCAGACCGGTTATGTACACGGTCTTCGATGGGGAACCCTCGCCGAAATGGGCATGAAAACTTCTACAACACAAGGTGTTGTCACGCCTGCGGTCCGCCATAACCGCGAGCGGAGCCGCCCGCTACTATAAGACGGACCGTCTCGTCTCGTAGTGGAGGTGGACCGAGCCGATGGCTGACGACACGATTCAGGCGCTGCTGCGCAAGCGCCTGTCCGACCCGGCTGTCGCGGTCAAACACGGTACCCTGCAATGGAGTTGGAGCCAGTACCTGGCCGGATCGACCGCGCGCGCCGCGGCCTTCATCGCCGCCGCCGACCCGCAACGGCCGCTGCACGTCGGCGCCCTGCTGGGCAACACCCCCGAGATGCTGGCACAGATGGCGGCGGCGGGGCTCGGCGGCTACGTGCTGTGCGGCCTGAACACCACGCGGCGCGGCGAAGCCCTGGCCGCGGACGTCCGGCGGGCGCACTGTCAGTTCCTCGTGACCGATGCCGAGCACCGGCCGCTGCTGGACGGTATGAACCTCGAGGGAACCCGGATCCTGGACACCTCGGCGCCGCAGTGGGCCGAATTCCTCGGCGGCGCCGGCGAATTCGTCCCGCATCGCGAAGTCACCGCGATGGACGCGTTCATGATGATCTTCACCTCGGGAACGAGCGGCAATCCCAAGGCGGTGCAGGTATCCCACCTGATGGCGACGTTCGCCGGTATCAACCTGGTGCAGCGCTTCGCGCTGTCCGCACAGGACACCTGTTACGTGTCAATGCCGCTGTTTCACTCCAACGCCGTCGTGGCCGGATGGGCGCCCGCCGTGGTCTCCGGCGCCGCGATCGTGCCGGCGAAATTTTCGGCCAGCAACTTCCTCGACGACATCCGCCGCTACGGCGCCACCTACATGAACTACGTCGGGAAACCCCTCGCCTACATTCTCGCCACCGCCGAGCGCCCCGACGACGCCGACAACCCGCTGCGGGTGGCGTTCGGTAATGAGGCCAACGACAAGGACATCGAGGAGTTCGCGCGCCGGTTCGGGGTTCAGGTCGAGGACGGGTTCGGCTCGACGGAGAACGCGGTCATCGTGATCCGCGAACCCGGCACGCCGAAGGGCTCGATCGGCCGAGGCGTCGAGGGGGTCGCGATTTACAACAGCGAAACCGTCACCGAATGCGCCGTCGCGCGCTTCGACGCCAAGGGCGCGCTGGCCAACGCCGACGAGGCCGTGGGCGAATTGGTCAACACCAGCGGATCCGGTTTCTTCACCGGCTACTACAACGACCCCGACGCCAACGCCGAACGGATGCGCCACGGCATGTACTGGTCCGGCGACCTCGCCTACCGGGACGCCGAGGGCTGGATCTACCTGGCCGGCCGCACCGCTGACTGGATGCGGGTCGACGGCGAGAATCTGGCCGCGGCGCCCATCGAGCGAATCCTGTTGCGGCACAGCGTCATCAACCGCGCGGCGGTGTACGCCGTCCCCGATGAGCGGGTCGGGGACCAGGTGATGGCAGCGATCGTCCTCAACGACGGCGCGCAGCTCCGGCCCGACGAGTTCGAGGCGTTTTTGGGCGCGCAGCCCGACCTGTCCCCGAAGGCCTGGCCGCGCTATGTCCGCATCGCCGCCGACCTCCCCAGCACCGCCACCCACAAGGTGCTCAAGCGCCGGCTGATCGCCGAGGGAACGGTGGCCGGCGAGGGCGAAGTCCTGTGGGAGCGCGCAGCGCGCGGCACCGCGTATCGCAAGCGCGGCGTAGCCGGGCGCTGCGGGTCGCCACCGTCGGCCTAGCGCTGCGGGTCACCACCGTCGGTCTAGCCCGGCTCCCGGCGTGCCCGGCGGCGGATCTGCCCCTTCGACCGTCGCACCCGTTTGACGGGGTCCCGGCTTGTGCCACTGGCGATCTCGTCGCGTAGCTGGGCGATGTTGGAGATTTCCGCATACAGGCCGCGGATCGCGTAGTCGAGGACCGCGAACGAGAAGCGCTGGTCCGGGTCGTCGACGATGCCGAGCTCGCGGGAGCGCTGCCTCGACCACAGCGCCTCGTCCAGCCGATCCCGGGTGGCCACGAGATGCCGCTCCAGCGCGTCGATCACACGTTCCGGCTCCTCGCCGCGGGCGAGCCAGGTCCGCAGGATGACCGGGTGCTTGATCACCACCTGATCCTGATCCGGAAAGTGCTGGACCCAGCGGCGCAGCGCATCCGCTCCGGCGTCCGTGGTCTCGTACAGCGTGATGGCACGCTTGCCCGATCGGGCTCCGATCTCGCTGACCATCCCACGCGCCAACAGCCGGTTCAGTTCGCGCCGCACATGGCTCACCGACGGCGACCAATAGAAGTGGCCCACCGACAGTTCGGCCCGCATCTTCACCTCGCCGGCGGTGAGTTGCTCGTCGTTGGCCGCCAGCACGCCCAGGACCAGGTAGGCGGTCACCGGCAGGCCGTTGCTGGTGCGCGCCACACTCATGGCAATCCGGTGAAATAGGGCAGGGTCACGTCGGCGCCCACGGCGTGGAATTGCACCTGCACCCGCAAGCCGATCGCCAGGTCTTCCGGGTTTACACCGACGAGGTTGGTCAGCATCTGGTAGCCCTCGTCGAGCGTGACGATCGCCGGCGCGTAGGGCGGTTCGAACTCCGGGGTCACCACGCGATGCACCAGGGTCCAGCTGTACACCTCGCCGAGGCCGCCGCCGCGTTCCCAGTGCAGCTCGGCCGAAAGGCATTGGCGGCAATGCTCGGTCGGCGGAAAGTTCGCGAGGCCGCACGCCTCGCAGCGTTGGTAGCGCAACTCCCCGGACCGGCAGCCCTGCCAGAAGGGGATGCTCTGCTGGCTGGCGGCGTGCGGCACGGGGCCGGTCTGCGGTCGCAGGGATTCTGTCGTCATGGCCGTTCGTCTCCGAGGATCAGGACGGTGGTGAACAAGGCGCCGGCCCCCCCGTTGCTGCACAACGCAACATGCGCGTCGGGCACCTGGAGGTCACCGGCCTGGCCGCGCAGCTGCTGGACGGCGCGGATGGCCCGCTGCATCATCTGCGGATTGGAGCCCGCGTGGCTGAATGACATGGTTCCCCCGTCGGTGGTGACCGGATGGCTGCCGTCGATGGCGATGTGACCGTCGGCGACGAACGGACCGCCCTCGCCATCGCCGCAGAATCCGAAAGCCTCGAGCTGGCGGATGATTTCGAACGAAAACGGATCGTAAAGTTCCAGCACGTCCACGTCGTCCGGACGCAGCCCGGCCTGGCTGAACGCGCGCTCCGCCGCGCGCCTGCCGACCACGCCGTTCACGTGATCGCCGCGCCGACCGGCCAGGTCCCACGCGGGCGGGTGCTGATACGACGGGCCGTGGAAGTCCGCACCGCTGCCCAACACGTAGATCGGTTGGCCGGCAACCTCTACCGTGCCGATGTTCGCCACGACCAGCGCGCATCCGCCCTCGGAGGTGGTGGCGCAGTCGAGAAGGTGGAAGGGGTCGGCGATCGGCCGTGACGCGGTGATGTCCTCTGGCGTGAACGGTCCCCGTTGGTAGTAGACGGCTTCGGGGTTGCGCGATCCGTTGTTGCGAATGGTTGCCGCGACGGTCGACAGTTGCTCGCGCGTCGTGCCGTAGACATGCATATGGCGCCGGGCGATGAGCGCGAACTCCGCGGTGGTGAACATTCCCCAAGGGGCCACGAATTCGTTCTCGGGCCGGGTCCACGGCGCCGTGGCCTCGTGATCGCGGTACTCCCCCGCCTGCGCGGCGACCAGGACGACGACGTCGGCCATGCCGTGTTCGATCGCGGTGGCCGCCTCGGTGATCATGCCGACCCCGAACGCGAGCCCCTGCCAGGCCGGCCCGAGGCGCAGGTCGTAGATCAACGTCGTGGACAGCGGCCCCGCGCTGACCCCGTCGACGTCGTCGAGGCTCAGGCCGGCGTCGTCGAGCGCGCCCTGAATCGCCTTGAGCGCCAGGCCTCGCGAGGTTTCGCCGTCCAGCCGGCGGCCCTGCCGGGTGTTGTGCACCCCGACGATCGCCGCGGTTCGCTTCGCCGGGCTAGTTTTCATCCGCGACCACTCCCAGGTAGGTGCCCACAACGTCGTATTCCCGCCCCTCACGGGTAATGGTCCCGATCGTCGTGGCCCGCCCCGCGGCGCGCGCCGTGCCGGGCTCGACCACGTCGATTCGCACGTCGACGGGCCGGGCCGTTTGCGGGTCGGTGATCTCGACGATCATCGCCACCGCCCGTTCGCGCTGGTCCCACTCGACGCCGGTGATCCGGTGCCGGGCGGTCAGCTCCATCACCACCGAGTCCTGCCGCACCAGGAACCGCACCGGTGCGCACAGCTCGCCGGCGCGCGGCGGAACACACAGCGTCACGGCCACTTTCACAGTCCCGCCGGACGCACGCTGGTGACCCCCGCGGCGCGCAGTCCGAGTATTTCCTGTGGGCCGCGTCCCAGAATGCCCGTCAGCACTTCGTCGGTGTGCTGCCCATACAGTGGCGGCACGCGTCGGATCCAGCGTCGGTGCTCGCCGACGAACGCGAAGGGCATGCCCGTGCACAGGAAGGAGCCTGCGACGGGATGGTCGACGGTTTCCCAGAAGCCGCGGGCGAGCAGTTGGGGGTCGCTCAGCAAGGCGGCGGGCGCGGTGACGCGGGCGGCGGCCACGCCGGCGCCCCGCAGCGCCGCGACCGCTTCGGCCACCGGGTGCCGCGCGGTCCAATCGGAGATCAGCTTGTCGATGTCGTCGGCGGCTTCCCGCCACGCGGCCTCGCGCGGACCGAGGTCGGGTCGGTGGATCAGCCGCGCCAGCGACACGCGCGCCGTGTCGTCCAGCGCGGCCAGCGCGACCCATTCGTCGTCACCCGGACACGGGTAGACGCCCTGCGGGGTCGCACCCGGCCCCCGGTTTCCGTTCCGGCACAGCTCGATTCCGTTGTGCGTGTACTCCACCAACATCTCGGCCGCCACGTTCAGCGCGGCCTCGACCATGGTCGATTCGACGTGCATCCCGGCCCCGTCCCGGTCGCGGATCGCCAGCGCCGCGATCGCGGCGAACGCGGCGTGCAGCCCCGCGATCGGGTCGCACACCCCGCGCGGGATCACCGGCGGGCCGTCGGCGTGTCCGGTCATCCATGCCATGCCCGTCGCCTGTTCCATGGTCTGGGCGAAGCCGACGCGGTCGCGCCAGGGTCCGTCGAGGCCGAACGCCGGCATCCGGACCATGATCGCGCGCGGATTGGCCGCGGCGACTGCGTCCCAGGTCAAACCGAAATTGTCCATCACCCGCGGCGAGAAGTTCTCTATCACGAGATCGCTTGCCGCGATGAGCTCCAAGGCGATGGCGCACCCGGTGGCGGTGCTCAGCTCCAGACTCAGGTCGCGCTTGTTGTTGTTGCTGCACAAGAACACCGGGCCCCACTCCCACCACCGGTCCCAGTCGGGCGGGCGGCCGGCCGAGAACCTCATGCCGTCGGGGCGGCGTACACCCTCGAGCTTGATCACGTCGGCGCCGAGCGCCCCCAGGAACTGGGTGGCGACCGGTCCCGCCCAGAACGCGGTCAGGTCGGTGACCCGGATGTCGCACAACGGAAGCGCGCCCGCGTCCGGGCGACGACGGTCCGGTCGCGCAGGCCAGTGGACGCGGCCGTTGTCGGCGCCGTGACCCGGAGGCCGCCCGGGCCGCGCGGTCGCCATCGCCGCGCTGCGGTATGGCACTCGGGGCTGCAGCACTCCGGCCTCTGAGTCGACGAAGACGCCGCGCTGCACGAAGTGGTCGACGGTGGGCAACGTGGCCGGGGTGCCGATGGGGGCCACCGGGATGCGGAACGCCACGGCGATGTCGACGATCTCCCGGGTGGTGCGGGACATGGTCCACCGGGTGACCATGCCGAGGAACTCGTCGCGCCGTTCCACGCGGCCGGCGAACGAGGCCAACTCGGCGTCGTCAACCAGGTCGGCGCGATCGATCATCACCAGAAAGTCCTGGAACTGCTGCGCGGTGATGGTGCAGAACCCGACCATGCCGTCGGCGGTGGGAACGATCGACGGCAGTTCCAGGCTGCGTTGGTACAGCAGGGAATCGGCGCCGAGCACGCTGGCCGACATGGTGGACAGCCCGCCCATCGCGATGACCATCGCCTCGTACGTGGAGACGTCGACGACCTCGCCGCGCCCGCCGCGGGTGGCATGGCGTGCGGCGGCGGCGGCGACCGCCGCGGCGAAGGTGCCCGCCAGCCACTCGCCCAGCTGCCCGCCGGCCTGCACCGGCTCCTCTCCAGGCCAGCCCCGGCTGGCGATCGAGCCGCACAACGCCTGCAGGATGAACTCGTTGGCCACCACCCGGTCATCGACGTAGGGACCCGTCATGCCGAACGGCGTCACGGCGACCACCACCGCCGACGGGCCGGTGCGGGCCGTGATGTCGTCGATGCGCCAGCCGTCGGTCAGGTCGGTGAGTACGATGTCGGCGCCGGCCAGCAGCGCCGTCGCCTCCGCGTCGCTGTTCACCGATTTCTTGCCCGCCGCCAGGTAGCCGAACAGCGCCCCGGTGGGACCGCCGGGGCTGGCGGACCAGTTCCGCATCGAATCGCCTTGGCCTGATTCGAATTTCACGACCTCGGCGCCCGCGTCGGCGAGCATCTTGCCGCAGTAGGACACCGCGATGCCGTTGGACAGCTCCAGCACCCGCCAGCCGGCGAACGGCGCCCGGGCGGCCACGCTCAGTTGCCCAGGGTGGTGGCACGGAACCCGGCGGATCGCCGGGAAATATCAGAAGCTTCGGCCGTCACCTGCGACTGGAGGGCGAACTGCGTCATCCGGGTCCAGGCGTCGCGGTCACGCTGGCCGGCCCGGCGGCCGACATGGGTCACCACGTCGACGTCGGTGGCCTCCGCGCGGAGGTAGCCGGCGCGGGCTTGCTCTTTGGGGATGTACCGGAACGGGTCGAACGAGTATGCGGCCATGGCGTTTTCGTGGGTGATCTTGTTGATGACCGAGTCGTCCAGATGGCCCATCGTCTCGATGACGTCCTCGGGTGCGAACGGCCAGTTGCTGTCGGAATGCGGGAAGTCGGACTCCCAGCACAGCATGTCCTCGTTGAACCAGTCCATGTTGCGCACCCCGACCTTGTCGCTGATGAAGCAGGTGTAGAAGTGGCGCTTGAACACGTCGCTGGGTCCGCTGTAGCCGGGCGGGAACTTCGCGAGGGTCCAGCCCGAGTGCCGGTTGTAGACGTGCTCGGCGCGCCACAGGAAGTACGGGATCCAGCCGACGTCGCCCTCGGTGAGGGAGAACTTCAGTTGCGGGAAGTCCTCCCAGAACTCGGCCCAGAGCAGTTCGGTGAACGTGAACATGCTCATCATCGATGACGCCGTCATCTGCACGCTGGGCGGGGCGTCGCTGGACACCTGCGGCGATCGCGACGCCGAACCGACGTGCGTGCACAGCACCGTCTTGTTCTCGCAGGCGGCCTCGAACAGCGGATACCAGTAGCGAGTGTGAATGCTGGGCATTTGCAAGGCTTCCGGGTTCTCCGAGAACGTCACGGCGTGGCAGCCCTTGTCGGCCAGGCGTTGCACTTCCTTCGCCGCCTCGGCCACGTCGAACAGCGGCAGGATGCCGCACGGGATGAACCGGCCCGGGTAGGCGGCGCACCACTCGTCGACGTGCCAGTCGTTGTACGCCTTGATCATCACCAGGTTGACGTCGCGGTCGGGACCCTGGTTGAGAACCTGACCCGAGAAGCCGGTGAAGTTCGGGAAGTTCAGGCCCGCGAGCTGGCCGCCCGCGTTCATGTCGCGGACCCGTTCGTCGACGTTGAAGCAGCCCGGCCGCATCTCGTCGTAGCGCGAGGCGTCGATGTTGTACATCTCGCGGGGCTTGCCGGCGACGGCGTTCAGGCCCATGTTCCGCCCCCGGACCTCACCGTAATACCACTGCTCGACGCCGTCGGGTTCGGTGACGACCCGCGGCGCACGGTCCTTGAACCTGGCGGGGACATGCGCGTCGAACATGTCGGCCGGCTCGGCGATGTGATCATCCACGCTGATCAGGATCAGATCATCCTTGTTCATGGCCCACTCCCTCGCTTATCGACTAGTAGACAATGAGGTGAGTCACAGTGTCAACGCTCGGCGTTGCCGTGGGGGCGAGCGGCGGCGCGCGAAAATGGCTGGCTCCTAATGGCGTCCGTGGATATAGGCTCCCGCGCCGGGGCCCGCCTCCGCCGGCCGCATTTTTGCTCGATTCTCGAGCGCCGGACTATTAGTCCGTAAGCGGCCGAGCAGGGCAGTTGCCCTCATGTTGGGATCGGTAGCAGCACCGGCGGTATTTGCTTGCCTGACAACGCCCGCCATGAGACACCGGCGAAAGGACTCAGCCATGAAGCGAGGAATCGCGGGAGCCGCAACGACACTGTTGGCGTCCGGCTGCCTGGGGCTGGCCAGCCTTGTTCTCGGCGCGGGCACCGCCCAGGCCGACTCCCCCGGCCCGTACCGCTGGTGCCCGGGCGATTCCATGGTGTACCACGCCACCGTGGGCCCTCATACGGGCCCAGGCGTTGCCTACCAATGGGACATGAACGTTTGCCACACCTGGTACTGGGTGGCGAACGGAAAAGGCAACGTTCCGTACAAGGGCCACCTGCCCAGCGGTGTTTGGGACGGAGACAATCCGCCTCCTCTTCAACCCGATTGGTGCGACTTCTGCTCGTAGGCACCACACGCAACCCGCTGCCCCAAACCAGGCACTGAACCGGCAGGCCCTCTTGTCCTCGACGCCATGCCGGAGCAGCATCTCTAAGGGCTAGCGGGAAGCAGGAGAATATGACAGATATCCAGGCGCCGGTGTCGTCAGAACCAGCCGCGCCGAAGGCGCGCGCGGCGTGGCAGTTCTTCCAGCAGATGGTCACCGACGTCACCAAGATCGTGACCGAGGACGCCGAATCGGAACGCGAACTTCTCGAGGGACTGCGGGTCATCGCCCGCGTCTCGTCGTTGTGCTCGCAACTGTCCGTCGAGGCCGATCCCGACCGGCCGGCCTTCTTCGACATGTGCTCGGACACAAGGATGATCGGCGGACCCAACCCCGACGGCAACTACTACCTGGCGATGATCCGCGGCGACCGGCGCTACCGGATCACCGGCACCCGGGGCACCACTGCATACCTCGGCTTCCAGGTCCTCGCCGGCACCGGGATGACCCCGCGGCGAATGGCCAACTACCTCAGCGACACCGACCTCGCGCTCAACGGCGATGAATTCGCCCTCGTGCTCTCGACGGACGAGCCCGCCGATCTCGCGGGCGCGCAATGGGTCAAGATTCCCGACGATGCGTCCTCGGTCGTCGTCCGGGAGTACATCGGTGACCGCGCCCGCGAGCGGCTCAGCACCCTGAACATTGCGGCCCTCGACGCCGGACCGGTGACACCGCTGACCGACGTCGAGCTCGCCGACCAGTTCACCGCGATGGCGTGGACGCTGATGAAGCTCGTCACGATGCACCGCACGATCAAGCCCGAGCTCCTGGACAAGCCGAACACCCTGCTGACCGCCGAGGCGGCCGATCTCGGCGCCGCCGACACCACCCCGGACAACCTGTACATGATGGGGACCTTCCGCCTCGATCCGGGCCAGGCGTTGGTGCTCGACATCGCGCCACCCGATACGCGCTATTGGAACGTGACGCTGGAAAGCCTTTGGCACGAGTGCCTGGAGCCGCGGCGCCGGCACAGCTCGGTCACCAATCGTGCCGTGCGCCCCGACGCGGACGGTCGGGTGCGCATCGCAATCTCCGCGGAGGACATGGGATTTGGTCACTGGCTCGACACCGGCGGACGGCACCGCGGGTTCATCGTCGTGCGCTGGCTGGACAACCCCAGCCCGCCCGACGTCTCCGTCTCGGTCCGCGAGCGAAAGGAGCGGCCATGACCCTGCGGGAACGGTTCGCCCCGGAACAACTCATCGCCACCGCCTGCGAGGAGGCCGGAAGCGACGACTTCGGCGCGGATGGGTGGCAGGCCGGGCTGCAGCGCCTCACCGACGCGCTGGTCGACGAAGCGCGACTCTCGGCCATCGGTGTGGAGATCGCGCACCTCGACATCATGCGTGCCCTGAAGAACCGGCTCGGTGTGATCGACTGGCGCAACACGCATCCCGACATCGCCGCCAAGCCGATCACCGCGCCGATCTTCATCGTCGGCCAGCCCCGCACCGGCACCACGATCCTCTATGACCTGCTCACCCAGGACCCCGATCTGCGGGCGCCGCTGACGTGGGAGGTCGACGCGCCCTGTCCGGTCCCACAGCCGGAGACCTATCACACCGACCCGCGCATCGCTTCGACGCAGGCCGGCATCGAGCTCTCCGAACAGATCATCCCCGGCTTCCTGGCATTCCACCCGATGGGCGCTCTCGTCGGGCAGGAGTGCGTGCGCATCACCGCCAGCGAGTTCACCAGTATGATCTATTCGGTGCAGTACCGCGTGCCGAGCTACTACCGTTGGCTGTTGTATGAGGCGGATCATGCCGGCGCCTACCGGTTCCACCGAATCTTCCTGCAGCACCTGCAGTCCGGCGTTCCCGGGCAGTGGCTGCTGAAATCGCCCGCCCACCTGTGGCATCTCGATGACCTTTTCGCCGAGTACCCCGACGCGCTCATCGTGCAGACGCACCGCGACCCCCTCAATGTCATCTCGTCCATCGCCGCGCTGACCCACCACCTCCGGCGGATGGGCAGCGACGAGTCGAACATCGCCGAATGCGCCGCGCAGTCCTACGAGGAGATCGTCGTCGGCCTCGATCGGGAAATGGCGCTGCGCGAGGCCGGCGCCATCCCGTCCGGACGCGTGATCGACGTGTTGTTCACCGATTTCGTGAACGACCCGTGGACGACCATCAAAGACATCTACCAGAGGCTGGGCCGCGAACTGAAACCCGAAGCCGCGCAGAGGATGCGGGACTTCCTCGCCACCCACCCGGGCGACGGCGGCGCCAGTCGCTACACGTGGGCCGACACCGGCCTGGACGCCGGCGAGGTCCGCGAGAGGGTGCGCGCCTACCAGGACCGCTACGGGGTGCCGACCGAGCGGCTGCGCTGAATCCCGGCGCTTCACACCCAGATCGACGGCAGCGTGCAAAAGTTCGAGAGGACGTGTCGACAACGTCGATCTCGACGCGCTAAACGTCGGCGGGTTCGTAGCGCAGCATCGTGACGTCGTGCTCGGGGTAGTCGCAGAACACCGGGCGCACCCGCATCCCGACCCGCAGGTCGTCGGGATCGACGTTGACCATCTCGGTGGAAAACCTTGGCCCCTCGTCCCACTCGACGATGGCGAGCAGCTGCGGGACGGCGTCGGCGAAGTGCGGGCCGACGGGTCGGCGGGCGACCGTGAACGAGTACAGCGTTCCCATGCCGGAGATCTCGCGCCATTCCAGGTCGTCGGCCAGCGTGCGCGGCGCGCGCACCCGCGGGTAGAACACATAGCTTTCGGAGGACGGCGAGTACTGGACGACGATGCGGTGCTGCCCCAGCGCATCCCAAAACGGCGCTGTGGTAGGAGTTTTGACGGGCATGGGCCGTTCGAAGTCCATCGTCAGTCCCCCTGCAGGATGAGCGTGGTCTGCTCGGACAGGATGCCGCCGTTGCCGGACACGAAGGCGCTGTTGCAGTCGGCGACCTGGGCGGCGCCCGCGCGGCCCATGATCTGGCGGGTGGCGTCGCACACGTGGTGCATGCCACCCGCCAGTCCGGCCTGGCCGAACCCCAGCTGGCCGCCGGCGGTGTTCAGCGGGAAGTCGCCGCGGAAGGTCAGGTCGTGGTTGGCCACGAATTCCATGCCTTTGCCCTTCTCGCAGAACCCGGCGTCCTCCAGCGACAGCAGCACGGTGATGGTGTAGCAGTCGTAGATCGACACCATGTCCATGTCGTCGCGGCACAGATCCGTCATGGCGAAGGCCGTGTCGGCGGCCGCGGCGATCGGGGTGCGCAGCAGGTCCTCGGCATAGGTGGGCGTCTTGAACGGCACGTTCTCGCCGAATCCCTTGATCCATACCGGACGGTGGCGCGCCCGCCTGGCGAGGTCGGCGTTCGCGACGACGACCGCGGCGCCCCCGACGCAGGGCATCACGATCTCCAGCATGTGCAGCGGGTCGGCGATGACCGGGCTGGCGAGGACGTCCTCGACGGTGAGCGGCTTGTCCTTCCAGATCGCGCCCTCGGTGTGGTTGGCGTTGACCCGCTGGTCGACGACGATCTTGGCCAGCGCCCGCTCGTCGTAACCGTAGACTGCGGCGTAGCGCGTGGCCACCTGGCCGTAGGGGCCGTTCTGGCCGAGGTTACCGTACGGGATCTCGAATTCGGCCTGGGGAGAGCCGTATTGGTTGCTCGACGAGCCGAAGAACATCGCGTCGACGATCCGCCTGGGCTTCTTCTTCGACGAAGGCGTGATGTAGCGGGCGGGCAGCGCGCACAGGACCGCGTCGCAGATGCCGAGCTCGATCGCCGCGGCCGCACGCCAGACCATCGCGGCGGCGCTGGCCCCGCCGAGGTCCACCAGCTCGGCGAATCTTGCTCCTACGCCGAGGTATTCCGCGATCGTCGAGGGTACGAAGATCTCCGACTCGGCCAGGTGCGAGGCCGCGATGCCATTGACTACATCACCCGGCAATCCGGCGTCCTCGAGCGCGGCCGCGGCGAGTTCGGCCCATTGTTCGAGCACGAAGGGCGCCGGCGTGGCCTTGGCCAGCCGCTCGGGCGGCAGCTCGACGTAGCCGACGATCGCGGCTTCTCCACGTAATCCCATGCTGTGTCCTTATTTCCGGGGTAGCCCGAGAATCATCTGCGCGATGATGTTCAGCTGGATCTCCCTCGTTCCGCCGCCGATCAGCTCGGCCGGGAGATGCAGGTAGGGTTCCACGACCGCGGCGTCAGCGTCATCGACCATCGCCACCTGACCGGTCAACTGCAGGGTGGCCTCGAAGGTACGGCGCAGCAACACGTTCATCGCGACCTTGGCGATGCTGGACGCCGGGCCGGACGCCTGTCCGTCGAGCAGCCGAATGGTTTCCCGCACGCCGAGCGCCCGGATGGCGTTGGCGTAGGCGTCGAGTTCGCCGAGCTCACGCAGCGCGTCGTCACGATCCGGACCGGGTTGCGCGGCGAGCCGGCGGAGCGCGACGGCACGGTCGAACTTGACGTATCCACTGATGGCCGAACGCTCTTCGGCCATCGTGGCGATCGCAAGGCTCCAGCCGTCGGTGGGACCGCCCAGCAGCATCTCGTCGGGGACGAAGACGTCGTTGAGGAAGACCTCGTTGAAGTGCGCCTGACCGGTCGCCGTCCTGATGGGCTGGATTTCGACGCCGGGCGATTTCATATCGACGATGAAGTAACCGATGCCGCGGTGCTTGCTCGCTTCGGGGTCGGTGCGCGCCAGCAGCGCTCCCAGGTCGGCGTACTGCGCCAGCGACGTCCAGATCTTGTGGCCGTTGATCCGCCAGCCGCCGTCGACCTTGGTCGCCCTGGTGGCCAGCGACGCGAGGTCCGAGCCGGCTCCCGGCTCACTGAACAGCTGGCACCAATGGATATCGCCGCGCTGGGTCGGCGGAATCAGCCTTTCCTGCAGCTCTTTTGGCGCTGCGGCGAGCACCGAGGGCAGGATCCACTCGGCGATGTTGAGCGACGGCCGCACCAGCCCGGGGCGCCTGGCGAACTCCTCGTCGATGATGAGCTGTTTGAGCGGACCCGCATCGACGCCCCACGGTGCCTTCCAGTGCGGCGCCAGCAGACCGGCGTCGGCGAGCAGTGTGCGCTGCGGCCCGGAGGCCTGGTCCGGGTAATCGCCGTGCGGAGCCGGTGTGTCGTTGCGCAACTGCATTGCCGCATCCAGCGTCTCGGAGACCCAGGACCGGAAGTCCGACTCGGCGTCGCCCAGATTGACCGACATGTCGCGTTGGCGGGTGCGCGTCAGTTCACCCAGGCGCCGGGCCCAGCGATTGGCCGGACCGATCGATCCCGCCAGGCTGATCGCCCGCCGCCAGTAGAGGTGCACGTCGTGTTCCCAGGTGAAACCTATGGCGCCGAGCATCGTCAGGGCATCGAGCACCAGATCCGGGATCGGCGAGACGGCAGTCACCGCGGCCCCGGCTGCGGCCAGGCGATGTTGGTCGGGCGGCTCGTCGACGGCACGCACGGCGTCCCAGGCCGCCGCGGTCGCCAACTCGCTGTTGACCAAGAGCATCGCCGCGCTGTGCTGCAGCGCCTGGAAGGTCCCGATCACCTTGCCGAACTGTTCCCGCGTGCGCAGGTGCGCCGTGACCGCTTCGACGCACCACTCCGCGATGCCGGCCGTCATGCCGGCCACCAGCCCCACTGCGACGCACCGCGCGCGTTCGGCGTCGATACCGGTCAACGCCGCGGACCCGGGGCCGCGATAGTCGTTCAGCCGCAAGATTCCGACATCGCAGACCAGGTCGGTTCCGCGAATCGATTCCACAACGGCCGACGAGTTTTCGGTGTCGATCGACACCCAGACGATGTCGCCGCCCTCGGACCGGGCGGCGACCAGGATCACCCCCGCCGAACACAGGCCCGCGGTGACGTCCGACTCCCCGCTGAGTAACCACCCGTCGCCGTCGGCGCTGACCCGGAAGTCGCCGCCGTCGGGAAGGACGACGGCCGCGGGTAAACCGGATGCGAGATCACGCAACAATGTTTCGGCGGCCGGTGTCGGATCGGCCAGCAGCGCAACGGCTCCCGTCGTCACCGTCGGCAGCAGCGGTCCGGGCAGCAACGTCTTGCCCGCCGCTTCCAGGACGCAGGCGGCATCGATCAGTCGTCCGCCCTGGCCGCCGAGGCGCTCCGGGAGGTGTACCGCGTGAAAACCGGTTGCGGCCAAGGAGTCCCACCACGCCGGGACCCGCCCCGCGGCCAGCGCGTCGAAACTGGCGCGGGTGTCGGCGATCGGGGCGTGTCGAGCAGCGAACTGGACGACGGAGTCGCCGAGGGCCTGCTGCTCCGGGCTGAGGCCCAGCGTCATGGGGGCCCCGCGCGGCTGAGACGACACGCCATCGAAGACCGCTACCCTTTCCCCATACAAGACGAACCGTCTCGTCTTGTGGCAGACTACGGGGCGGGTCAGGATATGTAAAGCGGGCCAGTCAGCAGTGAGGATCACCACATGCCAAGCGATCTCGTCCGGGCGGGCCCGCCACGGCGCCGCAGCGAGAAATCGCGCACGGCCATCGTCACCGCCACGAGGGAGCTGCTGCTCGAGCGCGGATTCGACGGCCTGACCATCGAGGCGGTCGCGGCCCGGGCCGGCGTGGGAAAGCAAACCATCTATCGCTGGTGGCCGAGCCGCCCCGCGCTCGTCGCCGACGTCATGCTGGAGGATGCCGACAAGATCCTGGCCTCGGTCGACCACACCGATGACGTGTCCGCAGACCTGGTGCGGTGGGTGGGCAAGCTCGTCGCGAGCCTGACGACGGCGCGCGGCATGGCCATGCTGCGAATACTGACGGTCGCCGGCATGGAGCACGAGGACACCGCGGTCAAGCTGCGCGCCGGGTTCAGCGCACCACTGCACGACAGCGTACGGGCCCGGCTGATCGCCGATGGCGTCGATGCGGCCGCCGCCGAATCAGCCGCGGACGCGATCGTCGGCGGCGTGGTATTTCCGATATTGTCTGAGCCGCAACAGTATTCACGGCGCCGGGCCGAACGCACCACCCGATTCATCGTCGAAGCGCTCGGGTCGCGCCGCCGACCATGACCGCAACGGACGCAACAACGCGTTCTTCTTGTAGTAGTGCTCCGCCATTCGCCGCATGATGTTGTCGAGCACGGTGACGGCGTCGTCGAGGTACGGGCCCTTGTTCAGCATCACGCACTCGGCCCGCTCGCTCATCGCCGCGTCGCTGATCTCCGCGCGCGACGGGTGCCCGGTCTTCGCGAGCTGCTCCAGTACCTGGGTCGCCCAGATCACCGGGAGGTGGGCGGCCTCGCACAGCCACAGAATCTCTTCCTGCAGCTCGGCCATCCGCTCGTAGCCACACTCGACGGCAAGATCGCCCCGGGCGATCATCACACCGACCCGCGGCCGGCGCATCGCGGTGAGTAGTAGCTGGGGCAGGTGTTCGAAGGCGCGCCGGGTTTCGATCTTGAGCACGATGCCCAGATCGTCTCCACCGAGGCGATCGAGTTCACCCAGCAACCGCTCGACGTCGGCCGGGATGCGAACGAACGACATGTCGACCAGGTCCGCCAGTTCCACCACGGTGGACAGGTCGGCGACGTCGCGCTCGGTGAGCGCCGAGATCGGCAAGTCGGTGTCGGGCATGTTGATGCCCTTGCCCGCCTTCAGGCGGGCTTCGCCCTGCTCGGGGTGATCGATGCGCACGGTGAGGACGTCACGGTCGACCGTGAGCACCCGCCCGCCGATCTTGCCGTCGTCGAAGTGGACCGCATCGCCCGGCTGGGCGTGGTCGAAGGCCTCCGGCAGCGTGCAACCGATCCGAGGGATGGCCTGGCCCCGGGCGACCGGGGCCGGTGAGCAGTCGCGGGTCAGCTGCAAGAGGCCGCCCGCGCGCAATGCCAAGCTCTGCTCCGTCTCGGGGAGCGGGCCCACTTCGGTCGGTTCCCCGCCGCCGTCGGCCCGCAGCACCGTTCCGGTTTCCAGGTACGTGGTCTTGCGCGCGGTCAGCACGAAGCCACCCGAAGCGGGCTCGTCAACCACCTCGAGCGTCAGTCGACGCGCGGACCCGCGCGCGTCCCGCAAGACCAGTACGTCGCCGGCGGCGCGGCCGGCCAGCCACGGTCGCGGCACCGTGACCACCGTCATGCCGGCTTCGGGAGCGGGCATCGGTTCCTCGGTCGACGTCAGCCACGCCCGCGCCGGGGTGACGACCTGGCCGAGGGTGTCGCGCCGCGGACGCAGTTTGACAACACGGGGTCCCGGCTCCAGTGGACCGGTCCGTAGCTTTGGCCCCGCCAGATCCATTGCCACCAGGCATGTTTGACCCGAACGCGCCGCCGCGTCCCGGACGTGGTGCGCCATCGCCCGCCACGCCGGTGGATCGTCGTGTGCGCAATTGATCCGTGCGATGTTCATTCCGCGCTGCACCAGCCCGCGGACCAAGTCGGCGTCGGTCGCGGCCTCCGAGGGGAGCGTGACCATGATGCGCGTCACGCGATGCGGCGGCTGGGAGCCCAGCAACTCGACCGTGCGCCGCCGCAATATCTCCGGCCCCTGCTCGATGGGAACCGCCGACGGTGGCGGCGGCTGCCACTTTCCCGCCACGATGGCGGCGATCGCCGAGCGAACGGCTGAAAGCGTGGCCTGGACGTGTGATTCGCTGCGGCCCAGGGAAGAAAGGCCGAACACCGCCAGGCCCGTCTGCAGGTCCCGCAGGTCGAACTGGCGAATCGCCCAGTAGTGCACCAGGTTCCGCGCGCTCGGCCGGTGCTCGGGCGCGACGGCGGACAGCCATTCTGCCCAGGAGAGTTCGGCATCCGACAATCGGGCCAGCAGGCCGTCGACCCGGCCGAGCAGACCCACCAGTCGCCGGTCGCTGTCGGTCTCGGCCGACGGCCGTGCGCCGTGCGGGGTGCCCTGCAACCGGTCGGCCATGCGCTCACTGGGCACGACGGGCTCCTCGCTTCGTGGGCTTGCGGCCACACAGTGTTAACGTCTCCGTAACGGTTCTTGATGCGAATCACCAAGGCAGACATGAGATTAGTCGCGTTTCGCCGGGTTTCGGCAGAGGAATTGGTCCCGAATCCGCCAGGCCCGGGCGGCGCACCGCGGGAACCGACCGGCACACGTCGCCGGCCGCGTTCGGGCTCCCGTTAAGCTTTGGCGGGTTCTACGCCTGAGGAGCGGCCGTGGACGAAGATTGTCTGAAGCTCACCACATATCTGGCCGAGCGGCGACGAACCGACGAAGGCTTCGTCTCCGACGTGCTGCTCCGCCTCTATGCGCAGCACCGCATCGCCTGCGGCGTGGTGTTGCGTGGCATCGGCGGATTCGGCACGGGGCGCCACCTGCGGACGGATGAGTCGCTGACGCTGTCCGAGGATCCGCCGGTGGCGATCGTCGCGGTCGACTCCAAATCAAAGATCGAGGCGCTGCTCGACCCGGTACTGGCCATCAAGCAGCGCGGCCTGCTCACCCTGGAACGCGCGCGTCTGCTGCGCGACGAGCTCGCGCCGATGGAGCTCCCTGACGAGTTGCGTGAGGCGGTCAAGTTGACGATTTACGTAGGCCGCAAAGAGCGCGTCGACGGTGTGCCGGCCTACATCGCCGTCTGCGACCTGATGCACCGCCGCCGCATCGCCGGGGCATCGGTGTTCCTGGGTGTCGACGGCGTCACTCACGGACAGCGGCACCGCGCGCGTTTCTTCGGCCGCAACGCCAACGTGCCGATGATGGTCGTGGCCGTGGGGCACGGCGACCGGATCGGTCCGCTGCTGCCTGAACTCGGCAAGCTGCTGGGGCGGCCGATGTTCACGCTCGAACGCGTGCGGGTGTGCAAGCGCGACGGCGAGTTACTGGAACGGCCGCATGCCTTGCCCGGCGTCGACGAACATGGCCTGCCGTTGTGGCAGAAGCTGATGATCTACACGTCCGAGTCGGCCCTGCACGGCGGGCTGCCGATCCACCGCGCGATCGTCCAGCGGCTCCGTCAGCGTGAAACGCCCGACGGCGCGACGGTGATCCGCGGGATCTGGGGTTACCACGGGGACCACCAACCCCACGGTGACAAGCTGCTCTCGCTGCGCCGTCGCGTCCCCGTGGTCACGATCGTCATCGACACGCCGGCCAACATCGCCGAGTGCTTCGACGTGGTCGACGAACTCACCCGCGACGAGGGGCTGGTGACGAGCGAAATGGTGCCCGCTGTGGTGTCAGACGAGGGCGATGGCGGCGAGGGCGGACCGCCCATGGCCAACCATCGCTATTGAGCGATCGGCTCAAACCGCCGCGGTGCGAATGAATTTCGCAGTAGTCGCCCGTCCCGGCCTCAGCCGCCGACCGACGCGTCGTAGATCGACTGGATCGACTTGTCCAGCGTGGCGTTGAACTGCTCGTCGGACTGGTCGACCGAAAGCCCCTCGGTCAGCGCGCGGCTGAAGCTGGCGATCAGCCCCGTGTTCTTCGCCAGCAGCGCGTTGGCCTCGTCGCGCGAGTAGCCACCGGAGAGGGCGACGACCCGCATCACCTTCGGGTGCTCGATGAGGGGGCGGTAGAAGTTGACCTCGGTGGGCAGGCTCAGCTTGAGCATCACGCGCTGCCCGTCCGGCACCGCTTCGAGCTGCTTGGTGATCTCGTCCCGCAGGATGTCCTCGGTCTGCGCCTTGTCCGGGATCGAGATGGTGACCTCGGGTTCGATGATGGGCACCAGGCCGTGCGACAACACCTGACGGGCGAGCTCGAACTGCTGGGCGACCACCGCGGCGATGCCCTTCTGGTTGGCCCCGCCGATCACCGACCGCTCCTTGGTGCCGAAGACACCCTTGCTCACGGCCCGCTCCAACAGGTCGTCCAAGCCCGGGATCGGCTTCATCACCTGCACATCGTCGGACGCCTCGGCCAGGCCCTTGTCGATTTTGAGGATCGGCACCACGCCCTTGGTCTCCCAGAGGTAGGTGGTCGACGGCTTGCCCTCGATGTCGCGGTCCATCGTCTGCTCGAACAGGATCGCCGCCAGCACCCGGTCGCCGTTGAACGCCGGAGAGGTGATGATCCGCGAGCGCATCTCGTGGATCAGGTCGAACATCTCCTCCTCGGAGGAGTACGCGTCCTCCTGGATGCCGTACAGGCGCAGCGCCTTGGGCGTCGAGCCCCCGCTCTGGTCGAGCGCTGCGATGAATCCCTTGCCCGATGTCATCCGGTCGGCTTGCTGCTGGTTCGGCATGGAACTTCCCCACTCCCTCGTGGCACTGTCGGGTGCCGATCATATTCGTCTCATCGGGGCGCGAGCAGGCAGGCCATCACCAGGACTGGGCAAGCTGGTCTCGCCCGAACACCCCGCGTATACCCGCTGCGGTCCTCACTTCAGCGCGGCTTCAGCGCGTCCATGACCTCGTCCGCGCTGCGGATGGCACCTTCCCGCCCTCGGAGACGAAGCCGTTGTACGGGTCGATCGCGGCCGGTGAGGTCCCTCTCGTAGGTCACGCCGTCACATGCTGATCAGCGGCGTTCATCCGGCTCTTGCCGGGTGGCGCGTCCGGTGGGCCAGACCGCCATCCGGTCCAGGAGCCCGTCGCGCAGCACCAGCGTGTGGAACAGCACCGCGCAGACGTGCGCGGTGAACGTCAGGAACAGCAGGAACGCGCCCACGTTGTGGGCCTGGCGGAGCACCGCGTACAGGTCGAGGTTGTGCGGCGCGATGCCCGGCAGGTGAACCGGCCCGGCCAGGGTGATGGGGAACCGCGCCGCCGACAGCATTGCCCACCCGATCAGTGGCTGCAGCAGCAACAGCGCGTACAGCAGATATTCCGACCACGACGCGATGCGGCGTTCGGCGCGGCTCATGGTGGCCAGGAACGGTGGCAGCCGGTGGGTGAGCCGGTTCACCAGCCGCACGACGGCGAACGCGAGGATCAACACCCCCAACGGTCGATGAATGGCCAGCAGCAGCGGGTAGTAGCTCAACGAGGCGATCATGATCACTCCGATGAGCAGCTGCACGATCACCATCGGCGCCATCAGCCAGTGCAGTATCCGCGAGGGAAGCGCGAAACGCTTTGGCGCGGTGGTGGTTTCGTTCGCCTGGGTGGTCATGCGAGCACCCGGGCCACGTTGACCTGGCTGGGCGACTTGGGCTCCTCGGCGCGGCGTGTGAACGAGCGCGCGTAGACCGCCGATCTCGCCGGCGGCAGCGGATCGTCGGACGCGGTGATGCCGTCCGGTAGCACCAGCGGGTCGAAATTGATGTCGCGGGCGTTCCCGGCCTCCTCGGTCTGCACCGCGGTGATGGTGATGGTGCCGGCGTCGATGGACCGCCGCGATTGCGGCCACGGCTTGGTGGCGTCGTTGGTCGGGTCGCCCGGCTCGCCGATCGTGAGCATCAGCCGCCAGTTCAGGGGTCGCTGAGCCAGCGTCCGGATGAGGTCGTCGAACAGGTAGTCCTTGCCGCGCGGTGGTTGCGGTGCCCCGGCGCCGCCGGCATCCTGCGGGACCACCGACCAACGCACCGGAACGGTGGCGCCGGCGCCGTTGGTGAACCAGAAGGCGTTCAGCCCGTAGAACGTGCTGCCCGCGAACCCGGCGCTGGGCGGTGACTGCTTGATGATCTTCATCGCGGCGACGGTTTCGGGATGCCGATCGAGGAATGCGGCCATCTTCTGCGGGTCGGCCTTGCCCGTTCCAGGCTGCGGTTTCGACGCGAGGATCCGCTCATAGAAGCCCTCGGGGGTGCTGTCGGTGAACACGGGCAGGTTGATCATCGCGGTGCGCCACTGCTGGCCGCCCGCCTCGAACAACAGGCCGAGCCCGCGCACGGTGTCGGGCTTGTCGGGCTGGTCCGGCAGGCCGCCGCCCAGCGAAAACCGGCCGACGAGCGGAACGGTGCCCGCCCGGAAGACCGCGGCCCGGCAGATGGCCGCGCCCGCCCCGTTGCTCGCGAAAGATCCGGTGGCGGCCAGCCCTTTGGCATGGTTTCGCCGGAAGCCGTCGTGGCGGCCGTAGATGGCTTCGAAGCGATCGGCGAACCTCGAGGGGGTGGGCGGCGTCCACGTGTCCGGCCGCAGCCAGCCGCCGGCGTAGGCGAACCCGCCCACATCCACCGCCGCGAAGCCGGCGACGGCACCCAGGCCGAGCAACGCGCTTCGTCGGGTCAGGGCGACGCGGCGGGGAGGCGCGGGCTTGATGTCAGCGGTTTCGTCGTCGGGCCTGCCATCGTGATCGCCGGGCTCCATGCCCACCGTCCTTTCCCGCATATCCGGGCCTAGCCGCACAGCCTGGGAACGAACTCGGTGGTCGCATTCACCCACGGGAGGCTGCCGTGCGCAACTTTTGCGGCGGTCGTGGCGCACACCCGGACCACGTCGGGGCGCCGGGATTCGTTCAGTCGGGTTGGTCACAGCGCGACGGCTGCAAGCGCCGTTTTCGGCATGGCTTAAAATCGACTGAGCACGTGCGGCTGCGCCTCCGCCTAGCGGTGCAGAAGAGATGGAGTGTTTCGCCCCAGAAGGGCGTATTACGCGGGTTGAGTCGACAGCCCCGGCTTGGCAATGGCTGTTTGATTCTCGGTGTCCCGGGCGGGGCGAATGTGAGTGAGAAGCATGATCGAACAATCCGGCAATTCAGTCGATCCGACGACCTTTGAGGTGGGAAAAGACCAGGTAGACGGCGCGGTCGTGCTCACCGTCTCCGGCGAGGTGGACATGCTCAGCGCACCTCAGTTGGCCGAGGCGATACGCACCACACTGGCCGCCGGACCGCCGGCGCTGGTCATTGACCTGACCAAAGTGGACTTTCTGGCCTCCGCCGGGATGACGGTCCTGGTGACGGCGCAGGCCGAGGTCGCGCCACCCACCCAGTTCGCGGTCGTCGCGAACGGGCCGGCCACCAGCAGACCCATCAAGCTCATGGGACTGGACAGCATCTTGTCGCTCTACAGCACGCTCGACAGCGCGCTGAGCCGCATCGCCGGTGGTTGAACCTCGAGCGAGTGAGGATGCCAAGGGGACATAGTGGGGACATGGGGCGCTTTGAAGACGGGCCGGACGAGGTGTCCGACGTCGACGACCGATCCCGCTTCGTACGCCGGCGCCTGCCCGCCGATGCGCGAAGCGCGGCCCGGACGCGTGCGGAGTTCCGGCTTTGGCTCGACCGGCACTTCGCCCTGGGCGCAGAGCGAACCAACGACCTGCTACTCGCGGTGAACGAAGCGTTGGCGAACGCCGCGGAATTCGCGTACCTGGACGCCCCGCGGCGCGGCGGCGTGGAACTCAGCGCGGCCTACGACCACGACGCCGACACGCTCACCGTCACCATCACCGACCGAGGCCGTTGGCGTCCGACCCGCCCCGAGCCGGTCGCCCTGCCGCCCCAACCGCAGATCCGCGGTCGCGGCATCCCGCTGATGCGGGCGCTCGCCGACCGGGTGACCATCGACCGCACCCCACCGGGGACGCGGGTCACCCTGGTCTGGACGGGGCTGTCGCGGCGCAACCAGCGGTCCAGTGCCTGAACAGTGCTCGCCCGTGCTGGAGGGCTGACCGCTTGTGCCGCAACATCATTCGTCGGCGCTCGTTCGGCCTGCGGATACCCCGCACATCAGATAGCGAAGTAGCACAACACATCCCGTAGCATCGGCGCCATGGAGCCGAGCCGGTGGTGGGGCGACGACCGCGCCATCCTCGACGACGAGGAGGCCCGCAGACGAATCCTCGACGCCGCCGGCCGCTGCATCGTCCGCCGCGGCAACACCCAGTTCCGGATGGGCGAAGTGGCCGACGAGGCCGGGGTGTCGCGGTCCACGGTATACCGGTACTTCCCGGGCCGCGGCGATGTCCTGCTGGGCCTGATGCTGATGCGGGTGGACCGGGCGCTCGGTGATCTGGTGCGCTCATTGCCGGCGCCCGACGACCCCGTCCGCTCCGTGCCCGAGATGGTCCTGGCGCGGGTGGAGTCGGTGGACGGCAATCCGCTGAACGAGGCGCTGTTCGCCGCCGAGAGCACCGCGGTGGCCACGGCCCTGGAGAAGGGTTCGGAACCCGTCGTGCAGCTGCTATTGCGACACTACGAGCCCTTGCTGGACCGGTGGAAAGCGGCAGGGCGCCTCTACGACGATCTCGAGCCCCGGTCGATCGTGCAGTGGTTGCACGCCACGACGCTGTTCTTGCTGGCTCCGTCCTGGCGGCACCGGCCGGTGGCCGACAAGCGCAAGTTCGTCGAGCAATTCGTGGTGCGGGCCATGGTGCCAACAATCAGACAAAAACCCGGTATTGTCTGAAGTTCGGACGTAAGTCTGGTTTCGTCCGACGGGCCGCGGTGCCGATTCCGCGACCCCACTCGCCGGTGACGCATGCGCAGGACGGATGCATATGAAAAACGTTGCGGGACAGGCTCGTTCGGTCGTCGGCCTGGCCGCCCACCTGGGCCAGGGGGTCTGCCGGGCGACCACCGACGCCGTGCTGGGCGCGCGCTTGGGGCCGCCCCGCACCGTCGAAGACATCGACGCCGGAACCCTGTCGAAGATCCTGGGGACGACCGTCAGGTCGGTCCGTGTCCTCGACCGGGATGCGGGGACGTCGTCGCGGGCGCGGCTGGTGCTGACGGGGAAAGACGTCCCCGAGTCGGTGTTCGTGAAGGTCGCGGCCACAACTGCCGCCACCCGGTTGATGGGTGAACTCGGCCGGCTGGGCCAGACCGAGGTGCGCTTCTACAACGAACTCGCGCCGCGGCTCACCGGTCTCCCGTACGCGTACGGCGCGGCGTTCGACGCCTGGACGGGCCGGTACCTGTTGGTCCTGGAAGACCTGCCCGCCGCGGCGTGCGAATTCCCCGACACCCTGCACCCGATCTCGCCCGACCAGGCCAGCCTCATCATCGAGCTGCTGGCGGACCTGCACGCCACCTTCTGGGGCCGCCTGCCGCGCGACGGGCGCGGCCCGCTGGGCTGGCTGTACACCCCGTCGGGCGACGTCACATCGCTATTGACCGGATCGCTGATGCACGCGTCGATGAAGCGACTCGCCGACCGCAGCCCCTTCCCCGTCGAGAACGGACGCTTCATCGCCGACAACTATCGCGCCGTCGCCGCACTGATCGACACTCCACCGCACACGGTCATGCACGGCGACGCCCACCCCGGCAACATGTATTTCTATGGCGGCAAGGCGGGCCTGTTGGACTGGCAGGCGGTGCGGCGCGGACACCCCTCGCGCGAATTGGCGTACACGCTGATCACCAGCCTGACGCCGGAGGATCGCCGGGCCACTCAACGCGACCTGCTCGACGACTACCGGCGCGCGTTGGCGGCGGCCGGCGGCCCCGACCTGGACCGCGAGGACCTGTGGCTGCGGTACCGACAGGGTGCCCTGTACGCATACGTGGCCCCGCTGATCACCGCGGGGATGGGCGGAATGCAGGTCGAAGGCATCGCCATGGAGGGTCTGCGGCGCGGTGTGGCCGCGCTCGATGACCTGGAAACCGTTGCGGCACTGCGAAGTTCTTTGTAGCACCGGCGCGGTCGCACCAGCGCGGCGCCCGGCCGCGAACTTCGCGCGATTCATTGACTCGAACCATCGGGAGGCATATCGTCGTACTTACGCTACGCAGCGTAGCGTAATGCCGCGTGTCTGACGGCGACACCGCCCGGCGACAAGGAGAGGCCCTCATGTTCGACCTGAAGATCACCGGCGGCACGGTCGTCGACGGCACGGGCGCCGAGCGATACCGCGCCGACGTCGGCATCAAGGACGGCGTGATCGTCGACGTCGTCCGGCGTGGCGCGAGCGACCCCGAGATGGGCGGTGAGGCCGCCGAAACCATCGATGCGACAGGGCATGTGGTGGCCCCCGGCTTCGTCGACATTCACACCCACTACGACGGGCAGGTGAGTTGGGACGGGCTGCTCGAACCGTCCAGCGGTCATGGGGTCACCACGGTGGTCACGGGCAACTGCGGCGTCGGCTTCGCGCCGGTGCGGCCCGGCAGCGAACAGTGGCTGATCGAATTGATGGAAGGCGTCGAGGACATCCCCGGCACGGCCCTGACCGAGGGCATCACGTGGGGCTGGGAGACCTACCCGGAGTACCTCGACGCGATCGGCAAGCAGAAGTTCGCGATCGACGTGGGCAGCCAGGTCGCCCACGGCGCCATCCGCGCCTACGCGATGGGCGAGCGGGGGGCGCGCAACGAACCCGCCACTCCCGAGGACATCGCGGCGATGGGCCGGCTCGTCACCGAAGCGATCGAAGCCGGCGCCCTCGGCTTCTCCACGTCGCGCACGATGGGCCACCGCGCGATGGACGGTGAACCGGTGCCCGGCACCTTCGCCGCCGAGGACGAACTGTTCGGTCTCGGGCGGGCCATGGCCGCCGGCGGCCGGGCCGTGTTCGAGCTGGCCCCGCAGGGGGCCGCGGGCGAGGACATCATCGCCCCGAAGAAGGAGCTCGAGTGGATGCGGCGTCTGGGCGGCGAGATCGACCGGCCGGTGTCGTTCGCCCTCATCCAGGTGGACGCCGACCCGAAGCTGTGGCGCGAGATGTTGGACCTGTCGGCCGACGCCCACGCGTCGGGCAGCCGGTTGTACCCGCAAATCGCCGCGCGTCCGTTCGGCATGATGATCGGCTTCCAGGGCCACCACGGGTTCAGCCACCGGCCCACCTACCGGCGGCTGGCGGCCGAATGCGGCCGCGAGGAGCTCGCGCAGCGGTTGGCCGATCCCGCCGTGAAGGCCGCGATTCTCTCCGAGGACGACCTGCCCGCGGATCCGACGCTGTTGTTCGACGGGATGTTCGCCCTGGTGCAGCACTCACTGCACCGCTTGTACGCGCTCGGCGACCCGCCCGACTACGAGCCCACCCCGGACCGCACCGTCGCCGCGATCGCCAGGGCGCGCGGGGAGGACCCGTTGTCCACCCTCTACGACCTCATGCTCGAGTCGGACGCGACCGCCATGCTGATGCTCCCGCTCTACAACTACGCCGACGGCAACCACGACGCGATCCGTGAGATGATGCTGCACCCCGCCGGGGTGCTCGGGCTGTCCGACGGCGGCGCGCACTGCGGGATGATCTGCGACGCTTCGTATCCCACGTTCCTGTTGACGCACTGGGCGCGCGACCGCCACCGGGGCGACAAGTTGTCGCTGGAGTACGTGATCCGTAAGCAGTCCCGCGACACCGCCCACCTGTTCGGGCTCACGGATCGCGGCACCATCGAGCCGGGCAAGAAGGCCGACATCAACGTGATCGACCTGGAGGCACTCAGGCTGCACCCCGCGGCGATGGCCTGGGACCTGCCGGCGGGCGGAAACCGGATCTTGCAGCGGGCGAGCGGCTACGCCGCCACGATCGTCAGCGGGACGGTCACCCGGCGCAACGACGCCGACACTGGCGCGCGACCGGGCCGCTTGGTACGCGGAGCCCGCTGAGGGCCGGCCATGGCGACGGCCGCGCGCAATCCGGCCCGCACCCGCGATGAGGACGCGATCGGCACCCCGCCCGAGCGCCCGACGCTGGTTCCGGCGGAGCGCTATTACTCCCCGGAGTTCGCCGCGCTGGAGCTCGAGCGGATGTGGCCGAAGGTGTGGCAGCTGGCCTGCATGGTCGACCACGTCGCCGAGCCGGGCGACTATTTCGACTACCGCTGCGGCCCGTACGGGGTGCTCATCGTGCGCGGCGACGACGGCGAACTTCGCGCGTTCCAGAACGCCTGTCGCCACCGCGGCAACACGCTGTGTGCGGGCTCGGGGTCGGGGCTGCGCGAACTCAAGTGCGGCTATCACGGCTGGACCTGGGACCTGGCCGGCACGCTCAAGCGGGTGCCCGACCGCAAGGGCTTCGGCTCGCTGCGCATGTCCGACTTTCCGCTGGTGCCGGCCCGGGTCGACACCTGGGAGGGACTCGTCTTCGTCAACCTCGACCTCGACGCGATGCCGTTGGCCGAGTACCTGGAGGCGGTGCCCGACGACATCGCCTGGTGCCACCTGAGCGACTTCCGCTGCTACGCCACCCTCACCGTCGACGTCGACGCCAACTGGAAGACGATCGCCGACGGCTACAGCGAGACCTACCACATCCAGACGCTGCACCCCGAGCTGCTGCGCTGTGTCGACGATATCCATGCGCCACAACAGATTTGGGGCCACACGGGCAAGTCCGACCAGCCCTACGGGGTGCAGAGCCCACGCTTCGACGGTGCGCTCACCGACGAAGAAGTGTGGGACGCCTACGTCTACACGCAGGGCGCGCTGATGGGCACCGCCGAGGGCACGCCGTTCCCCGCCGACGAACGCCGGCCGGGAGAGACGGTCGCCGATTTGATCGCCGCGCGCACGCGCGCCTTCGCGGCCGGCCGCGGGGTGGACCTGGACTGGGCCGACACCGACCGGATCACCCGGCTGCACCAGTACAACGTGTTCCCCAACATGACGCTGCTGGCCAACGCCGACCACCTGACCGTCATGTGCTCGCGCCCCGGACCGGACCCCGATCACGGGGAGCTCGTCATGTTCCTGATGACCCGGATGGCCCCGGGCGCGCCGCGCAGCAAACCGACGGATGTGCGCACGACAGCCGGCGAAGCCGAACCGGGCCTGGTGCTCACCCAGGACATCCGCCTGCTCGCCGGCCTGCAGCGCGGCATGCACCAGCCCGGCTTCACCCACCTGGTGCTCTCCAGCGAGGAACGGCGCGTGATCAACATGCACCGAAACCTCGAGCGGTACTTGAATCTCTCCGAAGACATGCCCGGCGCCGCGCGGATGAGCCGCGATGAAAACGCGCCGACGTAATCGCTGTAGACCTCCCGAAAACGGGTATAGGCGAATTAGAATCCCGGCTTGTGACGAGTGCGTCCGACGCTTGGGGCTACGAACGGCGGCAACTCATGCATCAGGTGCAGATGCGATGTCAGGCTCTCGGCCGAAGGCGTGCGCGACGGCTGTGCCACCACTTCGAGCGCGTCGGCGTGCACACCGCTCCCGAGCGGCTCCAACAGATAGTGGCCGGCGCCCCCGTCGCGGACGACGAGGTGACGGATGTCAATTTCGCGTTGATCGCGATGGAACTGAACCGTGAGGCGCGCGGCGCTCGGGTCAAGCGCCTGAAGCGTCAGGGCACCCGATCGCTGATGTTTGCCGGCTTGGTCCTGGTCGTCCTGAACTTCCTGTTCTGCATCGCCTACGTCCTGCTGAACCTGGCCCAGCAGGCCACCCCCATGTGAAAGCTGATCGCCCCGCCTTCCCGGCGCCTCAGCTGTTGTTGGACACCCTCGTCGTGCGGGCACTCGTCGTGCCCTCTGTCGTCGCGCTGCTGGGCCGGTGGTTCTTCTGGCCCGGCAACTCGCCCCGTTGCGCCAGCACGACGACGAAAGTGCGAGTCAGGCAACTGGTTTCGGCGGGCCTTGCCTAGGTCTCAGGATGCCGGGCCGCGGCCGTCGCCCGCGAGCTTGAGCAACAGACGCGTGCCGCCCAGCGGGCTGGCGTGCAGCGCGGCCGAGCCGCCGTGCAATTCGGCCTGCTGGGCGACGAGTGCCAGTCCCAGCCCGGAGCCCGAGCGGGATGCGGTCGACCCGCGGGAGAAGCGGGCGAACACCGCGGTGCGTTCGTCTTCGGGTATGCCCGTGCCGTTGTCGTCGATCGCGATCTCCACGCCGTCGCCGGAACTGCTTACGGTGAGCCGGATTTCGGTCGCACCGCCGTGCTTGACCGCGTTGGCGATGGCATTGTCGATCACCAGTCGCAAGCCGGTGGGCAGCCCCACCATCAGCACCGTGGGCGACGGCACGAGAGACACGTCGACGCCGGGATAGATGCGCAGCGCGTCGTGGGCGGCGCGATCCAGGAGCTCGGTGATGTCGAAGGGCACGAAATCGTCGACGGTGGTCAGCTCCCCCTGGGCCAGCCGTTCGAGCGCCGTCAGCGTCGCCTCGATCCGGCTCTGGGTGCGTATGACGTCGCCGAGCACCTCGTTGCGCTGCTCGGGTGGTAACTCCAGGGTGGACAACACCTCGAGGTTGGTACGCATCGCCGTCAGCGGGGTGCGCAGCTCGTGGGAGGCGACGGCGGCGAAGTCGCGGGCCGACTCGAGTGCGGCCTTGGTGCGCTCTTGCTCGTTGCCGATGCGGGCCAGCATGCCCTCGACGGCTTCGGCGATCTCCACGGCCTCGCGCACCCCACGGACTTGCACCTCGTCCGGGCTGGACTGGGCGTTGATGGCGCGCGCCTGCTGCGCCAGCAACAGGAATGGATTGACCATGATCAACGAGATCACCCAGCCGACGAGCACCGTGCCGCCGATGACGCTGCCGCAGATCAACAGCACCCGCAGGTGCAGCTCGTTGATGCGATGTTGAGCCTCGGCCAGCGGGGCCGCGAGCGCGATCGAGGCCGGCCCGGCTGTGAAGGTGCGAACCCGGTACTGCACCCCGTTGATGGTGGTGTTGGCGTACCCGTTCGGCAGTTTCGGCAACACGATGTTGCCGGGAACGGACACCGTCACGTCCCCGATGCGCGCGGTGCGGACCAGGTTGCCGTCCGGCATGGGCCGGTCGGAGGTGTCGAGCTGCCCGTTGTTGATCAGTGTGTTGATGTCGCCCAGGCTGGTCACCGAATCCAGGCGGCGGTCGAGCTGGCTGTATTGGTCGTTGGTGACGCCGACCCAGACCCAGGTTCCCAACAGCACGACAAGGGCGATCACCCCGAGCGCGGCGACGATCACGATGGTGCGCAGCGACAGCACCCGCATCGGCAGCCGGACGTGGCCGAGCAAGGGAATGTCGTCCGCCGTCGCCGGGCCCGCACCGCCGGCGCCATGACGGGCGGTGGCTTCCTTGGCCCTGTCCTCCGTCGAGGCGTGGGTCCGAGACGATTGTCCCGTCAGATGCGCCACTCGGTAGCCCTCCGCCCGTCGTGTTGGCCAGTACCAGTTCGGATGCTAGTTCGTCGACCCCCATTTGCGGTCATCCGAGGTGAGTGAGTACTCTCTCACCATGCAGACGTCGGGACGCGGCCGGCTCCTGGCCGAGGCGCTGAAGCTGTTCGCCGCCAAGGGGTACGCGGCGACCTCGGTGGCCGACATCCAGCGGGCGTCCGGCCTGGCGCCCGGTTCGGGCGCGCTGTACAAGCACTTCGGCTCCAAGCGCGAGCTGCTGGAGGCCGCGGTTGCCCACCGGATCGACAGCATCGTGGCGGCGCGGGAGCAGTTCGACGCCGGGGAGCCGGCCAGTGTCGAACAGGCGGTGCGCACCGCGGGCCGCCTGATCTGGGACAACCTGAAACAGAGCGAGGAATTGCTCAGGGTCATGCTGCGCGAGCCCGACGAGCTGGGCGATCTCGACGAGAAGACCTGGCAGGTCATCACCGACAACGCCTATCAGCGTTTCGCCGACGAGCTGGCCGCGTCCAATCGGTCCGGACGCACGCGCATCCCCGATCCCGAGGCGACCGCGGCGGCGGCGATCGGATCGTTGTCCTACGCCGCGACGCTGCAGGCGCTCACCGGGCGCTTGCCAGGGAATATCGATGAAAGCCGTTACTTCGAGGCGTGGGTCAACCAGACGTTGAGCGTCCTCGCGCAATACCGAAACCGTTAACTACCAACCGATTTCAGGAGTGAAGCCGTGACATTCTCACTGCAACTGAGCGACGACGTGATCGAGGTGCGCGACTGGGTGCACAAGTTCGCCGCCGACGTGATCCGCCCCGCCGCCTCGGAATGGGATGAGCGCGAAGAAACTCCCTGGCCGGTGATCCAGGAGGCGGCGAAAGTTGGTCTGTACTCCCCCGACTTCTTCGCGCAGCAGGCGGCCGAACCGACGGGCCTGGGCTTTCTCACCACATTCGAGGAAATGTTCTGGGGCGACGCCGGCATCGCGCTGTCCATCCTGGGCACCGGGCTGGCCGCAGCGGCGCTGGCGGGCAACGGAACTCCCGAGCAGCTGGGCCGCTTCCTGCCCGAGATGTTCGGCACCGCCGACGAACCCAAACTCGGGGCGTTCTGTTCGTCGGAGCCGGACGCGGGTTCGGACGTCGGCGCCATCCGCACCCGTGCGCGCTATGACGAGGCGACCGGCGAATGGGTCCTCAACGGCACCAAGACGTGGGCGACCAACGGCGGCATCGCCAACGTGCACATCGTGGTGGCTTCGGTCTATCCCGAACTCGGCACCCGCGGTCAGGCCACCTTCGTCATCCCGCCCGACACCCCCGGGCTGTCGCAGGGCCAGAAGTTCAAGAAGCACGGGATCCGGGCCTCGCACACCGCCGAGGTGGTGCTGGACAACGTGCGGCTCCCCGAGGACACGATTCTGGGCGGCCGCGAGAAGTTCGAGGAGCGCATCGCCCGGGTGAAGTCGGGCGCCTCGTCGCGCGGACAGGCCGCGATGAAGACCTTCGAGCGGACGCGGCCCACCGTCGGCGCGATGGCCGTCGGCGTGGCGCGGGCCGCCTACGAATACGCCCTCGACTATGCCTGCCAGCGCGAGCAATTCGGCCGCAAGATCGGCGAATTCCAGGCCATCGCGTTCAAGCTGGCCGACATGAAGAGCCGCATCGACGCGGCACGCATGTTGGTGTGGCGCGCCGGCTGGATGGCCCGCAACAACCAGAGCTTCGACTCCGCGGAGGGCTCGATGGCCAAGCTGGTCGCCAGCGAGACGGCGGTCTACGTCACCGACGAGGCCATTCAGATCTTGGGCGGCAACGGCTACACCCGTGACTATCCGGTGGAGCGGATGCACCGCGACGCCAAGATCTTCACCATCTTCGAGGGCACGAGCGAGATTCAGCGCCTGGTGATTTCGCGGGCGCTGACCGGCCTGCAGATTCGTTAGCCACCGCGCCGGAGCCGCCGCCGGCGGCGCACGACATGATGGCGGCATGACGACCGACATCCGCATCCTCGACAGCGAGGACGACCTGATCGCCGCGGGCAACGTGTTCCGCGCCGCGATGGTCGGGTTCCCGCCGCTGTCGAACCTGGCGCCCGGCCAGATCAGCACGCTGCTCGAAGCCGGCCGCACGGTCGGGGCCTTCGCCGGCGGCCGGCTGGTCGGCACGGCCGACGCCGTGACGAGCGGGCTCACGCTGCCCGGCGGAGCCGTCGTCGGGCATGCCGCCGTGACCCGCATCGGGGTGCTCCCGTCGTTCACCCGCAAAGGCATCGCCACCGAGCTGATCCGCCATCAGCTGCACGACATCGCCGCGCGGGGCGAGGTGGTCGCGACGCTGCGCGCGTCGGAGGCCACGATCTACGGGCGGTTCGGCTACGGCGTGGCGAGTTCGTCGCAGACGCTGGAGGTCCAGACGGCGCGGGCAACGCTGCGGCCCGGGGTGGGAACCGGCGGCCCGGTGCGACTACTGGACGTCGGTGAGGCGTGGGACGTCCTGCCGCGGATCTACGCCACACACCGCCCGTCCCGCCCGGGAACCATCGACCGCCCGCAGGTGTGGTGGCAGAGCCTCCGGATGCGCACCGAATCCTCGCCGGGCCCTTCGTATGTCGCTGTGTGCGGCGATCCCGGCTCCGAGTCGGGCTTCGCCCGCTACCGCCCGCTCGACACCGAGGCGTGGTTCGTCAGCGACCAGCGCACCATCGCGGTCGAGGACTTCTTCGCGCCCACCCCCGACGCCTACCTCGGGCTGCTGCGCTTCCTGCTCGGGCTCGATCTCATCGACCGCGTGGTGTTTTGGATGCTGCCCGTCGACGATCCGCTGCCCTGGTTGCTCATCGATCGGCGCGCCGTGCGGGTGACCGCGGTGCGTGACGAAACGTGGCTTCGCGTCATCGACGCCGAAGCGGCGCTGGCCGGGCGCCGATACGCCGGCGACGAGATGGTGACCGTCGCGGTGGATGACCCTCTGCTGCCGCGTAATTCGGCCCGCTTCGCGGTGACGGCTGGCGGCGCAGAACCGACGGACCGACCTGCCCGCCTGCACGCCGGCGTCGAGGGCCTCGCAGCCGTTCTGCTCGGGGGCACCACCTGGCGCAGTCTCGCGGCGGCCGGACTTGTCCGGACCGACGATCCGGCGGCGCTGGCGATCGCCGACCGGTTGTTCGCCGTGGCCGACGCGCCGCACGCGGGATTCTTTTTCTGAGCGCGGGGGGACCAACGTGATCGTGATCGTAGGCGCGGGGATATGCGGGCTCGCGACCGCCTACGAGCTGTCGCGGCGCGGCCGGGACGCCGTGGTGTTCGAGCGTGGCGAACCGTTCGGCGAGCAATCCGCCGGGCTGGCAAGGATTTTCCGCATCGCGCATCGGCGCACGATGCTGTGCACGCTCGCGCTGCGGGCTCGCGATGGCTGGCGGCGTTGGGAATCCGAGTTGGGCGCCGGGCGCCTGCTCGGCACGGAGGGCTTCATCGCCGCAGGCGCCGGCGATGACATCGTCGCGGCGATGGACGAAGCCGGCGCCCCCTTCTCGTGGCTTGACCGATCCGAGATCGCCTCGCGCATACCGTTTGTGGCGGCGCCCTGGGACGGCGGGGTGTTCGATCCGCTGGGCGGCAGCCTGCGTATCCGCCGGGCGCTCGTCGCCCTGGCCCGGCGCGTCGTCGTCAAGCGCGGCGAGGTGGTGCGGGTGTCCGACGACGGCGAGACGACGCTTGCGGACGGCACCGTCGTGCAGGCGGACCGCGTCCTGGTTTGCGCCGGAGTGCAGACCCCGGTGCTGTTCGGCCCGCTCGGGTTCGAATTCGCCCCACACACCCGGTTCACCTACGAGGGCGCCGACGCGACCGGCACGGCCTGCTTGTCGGCGCCCGAGGGCTACGGATTGCCGCTCGGCAGCACCGGCCGCTGGGCGTTCGGGCAGGAGGAGCCGGACCCCGCCACCGTGCGCGCGCTGTTCCCGACGCTCTCGCCGGTGGGCCGGGTGGACTGCGTGACGGTTCGCGCCCCGTGGCTCGACCCGGGCGGCGACGGCTGGACCATTGCACGGCGCGGCCGCGTCGTCGCGTTCGCCGGTAGCAACCTGATGAAGTTCGGGCCGCTGCTGGGCGAGCTGCTCGCACGGGCGGTGCTGCAAGATGCGCTGCCCGACGAGCTGGTTCTCACGTGAACAACCTCCGGATTCACTTCAGCGAGTAGCGAATCGGAAGGTGCTTGAGGCCACCGACGAAAGTGGTGGCCATCAGCTCCGGCGCACCGGCCAGCTCGATCGACTTGATGCGGGGGACCAGCTCGGAGAAGAAGCTGTTGATCTCCATCCGCGCCAGGGCGGCGCCCAGGCAGAAATGCACCCCGTAGCCGAACGACAGGTGCTTGTTGGGATCGCGGCCGACGTCGAACCGGAACGGGTCGGTGAACACGTCCTCGTCCCGGTTGGCCGAAACATAGGACAGCAGAACCGATTCGCCCTTCGCGACCGGCACCCCGCGCACCTCGGTGTCGGCCTGCGCGGTGCGCATGAACTCCTTGACCGGCACCACCCAGCGGATCATCTCCTCGACCGCGGTGCCCATCAGGCCCATGTCCTGTTGCAGCCGCGCCAGCTCACCGGGGCTCTCCAGCAGCGCCAGCATGCCACCGGCGATCCCGGCGCTGGTGGTGTCGTGGCCCGCGCTGGCCACGATCACGTAGTAGGACGCGGTATCCATGTCCGACAACGGCTCACCGTCGATCCTGGCGTTGGCGATCGCCGAGGCCAGATCCTCGGTCGGATGCTCGCGGCGCGACGCGGTCAGCGCGGCGAAGTAGTTGAAGAAGTCCAGCAGCACGGCCAGGATGTCCTCGGTGGAGTTGCCCCGCTGGAACTCGGTGTCGTCACCGCCGAACATCTCCTGGGTGAGCTTGAGCATTCGCGGGAAGTCGGACTCCGGCAACCCCAGTAGCGACAGGATCACATAGAGCGGGTAGTTGACGGCGACCTCCTGGACGAAGTCGCACTCGGGCCCCTTCTGGACCATCTTGTCGACGTAGATCTTGGCCAGCTCGTCGACGCGACACTTCAAGTCCCGCATCACCTTCGGCCTGAACCAGTCGGCGCCGATCTTTCGCATGTCGCGGTGGTGGGGGTCATCCATGTGGATCAGCGTGCGCAGGCCGATGCCGGCGTCCATCTGGGCGCGCAGCACGTCCTCGCCCTCGGAGACCATCAACAGCGGCCGCGGATAGTTGGTGAACAAGTCGTTCTGCCGCTCGATGTCCATGATGTCGGCGTGCTTGGTGATCGCCCAGAACGGCTTGTAACCCTCGACATCGACCCAGGAGACCGGGGCGTGGGCGCGGAGATGGGCCAGCGCCCGGTGTAGCCGCGTCTCGTCGGCGTAGGCCGATGGATCCGCCAGAAGCCGTGCGGCCTCGTCCATGATCCGGGTGCTCATACGGTTCTCCTCGGGTGCGGTTGCCGATCCAGGGGTGTCGGCCTCTCCGAACTGGAGATGATCGCCGCGCGGGTTGATGTTCGTCTTTCGCGGGCCCGGCAGTCAACACCGCACCTGAGGGTGCTCCGAAGTTGGCTGCGAGTTGGGAAGGCTTCCCTTCCCGCGGTGTGCCAGGCAGAAAGCGCACGGAGTTAGGGACGTTTGGCCCTAGGTTCGCCGACCGCCGCCTCGGATACTTGGACGGCCAGTTTGCCAGGCCCTTGGGAGGTAGCACGTGACCGCTGAAGCGCCGCCGGCCGCCCACCTCGAAGCTCGCCGGCCGTTTCCGGCGCGCACGGGCCCCAAGGGCAGCCTGCTCTACAAGCTGATCACCACGACCGATCACAAGATGATCGGCATCATGTATTGCGTCGCGTGCTTCATCTTCTTCTTCATCGGCGGCCTGCTGGCGCTGTTGATGCGGACCGAGTTGGCCGCCCCCGGCCTGCAATTCTTGTCGAATGAGCAGTACAACCAGCTGTTCACCATGCACGGCGGCATCATGCTGCTGTTCTACGCCACGCCGATCGTATTCGGCTTCGCCAACCTGGTGCTGCCGCTGCAGATCGGCGCCCCCGACGTGGCGTTCCCGCGGCTGAATGCCCTCTCATTCTGGCTGTTTCTGTTCGGCGGGCTCATCGTGGCGTCCGGGTTCATCACCCCGGGCGGGGCCGCGGACTTCGGCTGGACCTTCTACACCCCGCTGAGCGACGCGGTCCACTCACCTGGGGCCGGTGGCGACCTGTGGATCACGGGCATCATCGTCGCCGGGCTGGGAACCATCCTGGGCGCGGTCAACATGATCACCACCGTCGTCTGCATGCGCGCCCCCGGCATGACGATGTTCCGGATGCCGATCTTCACCTGGAACATCCTGGTCACCAGTGTGCTTGTCCTGATTGTCTTTCCGTTGCTGACCGCCGCGCTGTTCGGTCTGGCAGCCGACCGCCACCTCGGCGCGCACGTCTACGACGCGGCCAACGGCGGCGTGATCCTGTTTCAGCACCTGTTCTGGTTCTTCGGCCACCCCGAGGTCTACGTCATCGCGCTGCCGTTCTTCGGCATCGTCAGCGAGATCATCCCGGTGTTCTCCCGCAAGCCGATCTTCGGTTACACCACGCTGGTGTACGCGACGCTGGCGATCGCCGCGCTCTCGGTCGCGGTATGGGCCCACCACATGTACGCCACCGGAGCCGTTCTCCTGCCGTTCTTTTCGTTCATGACGTATCTGATCGCGGTGCCCACCGGGATCAAGTTCTTCAACTGGATAGGCACGATGTGGAAGGGCCAGCTGACCTTCGAGACGCCGATGCTGTTCACGCTCGGCTTCATGGTCACCTTCCTGCTCGGCGGCCTGACCGGCGTGCTGCTGGCCAGCCCGCCGCTGGACTTCCACATCAGCGATACCTATTTCGTGGTCGCGCACTTCCACTACACGCTGTTCGGCACCATCGTGTTCGCCACTTATGCGGGCATCTACTTCTGGTTCCCGAAGATGACCGGCCGGCTGCTGGACGAGCGGCTGGGCAAGCTGCACTTCTGGTTGACCCTCATCGGTTTCCACACCACGTTCCTGGTGCAGCACTGGCTGGGCGACATGGGCATGCCGCGCCGCTACGCCGACTACCTGCCCACCGACGGGTTCCAGACCCTCAACGCGGTGTCCACCACCGGGGCGTTCATTCTCGGTGTTTCGGTGCTGCCGTTCGTATGGAACGTGTTCAAGAGCTGGCGGTTCGGCGAACCGGTGCTGGTCGACGACCCGTGGGGCCACGGCAACTCGCTGGAATGGGCGACCAGCTGCCCACCGCCGCGGCACAACTTCACCGAGCTGCCCCGGATCCGTTCCGAGCGGCCGGCTTTCGAGTTGCACTACCCGCACATGGTCGAACGGATGCGCGCCGAAGCGCACGCCGGCCGCCGGCGACACGAGACCGTGCCTGCGGAAGCGGAGCCGGTGCCGCCGCTGTAGACGCATCGGCGGGATGGCGGCGCGGGCAACGCCGAAACACAAGCGCACCAAGGGTATCCAGGCCGCGTTCCGCGCTTGTCATACCGCGCCGGCCGATACTCGGCCCGGGTAGTGGCTACCGGGCCGTCAGCCGTGGGGAGCCTCGGAGATCTTGGAGTCCGGCTTGCCCAGCGTCTGGCACCACGTCGTGGCCGACAACCGCGTTGCGGAGATCTCCACGCCGGTGGGGTCAGCGCCGCTCTTGTCCTTGAGCATCTTGCTGACCTCATCGTTCTGCTTCTTTTCGTCCTGCGTGGTGAAGTCTTTGCACTTGGTGTCGCCGCCGGTGTTGATCACCTGTGAGGCAGAACACGCGCCGGAGCACAGCGCGGCGAGCGCAATCGTGGCCGCCGCGATTTGCTTCATCATTTGCCCTCCTGGTGTCGCAGTGCGGTATCTGTACACCAAACCGGCTCATTTCAAACCTCACTTGCGCTTTGCACCGGCAACCGGCGCGTTTGCAGGGCGGAGAGGCAGCGGGTGCAGGGGGTGCATTGTGCCGCTCGGCGGGAATAACTCCGTAGGCCGCCGTGTCCAATACCTTTCGTCGCCCGCCCGCGCTCGTAGAACCCAGGGGAGGAAGCCCGTGCTCTCGTCGAAAGCGCCGACCGGTCCGGCAAGCCGACCGCGCTCGGCGTCGATGACGCCGGCCCAGGCCGCGGGCGTACGTGCGACGTTCGCCGGCGTCTTGGCGCTGTTGCTGGCAACGGGTTGGGTCGCGAATCACTTCGTCGCGTTGATGCCGTTGATCAGCGTCCGGCAACACCTCGACGCGGCCCGGCTCGACGCGATCTTCGCGATTTACGCGCTGGGGTTGTTGCCCGGACTGCTGGTCGGCGGGCGGGTGTCCGACGCGCTCGGCCGCCGGGCGGTGGCGCTGGCGGGCGCGACGGCCGCCCTGATCGGGACGTTGGCGATGCTGCTCTCGCAGCACCCCGACGTGCTCCTGGTGGGCCGGCTGGTCGTGGGAATCGGCGTGGGTCTCTTGATGAGTTCCTGCACCGCGTGGGCCTCCGATTTGAAGGGCCCGGCGGGGGCGGCCGCCGCCGGAGCGGTGCTGCTCGCGGGCTTCGCCATCGGGCCGTTCGCCGCCGGTCTGATCGCGCTGGCCGGCCAATCCGGCATCCGGTGGTCGTTCGGGCTGGCCGCCGTCCTCGTCGTGGCGGCGATGTTTTTCTCGGTCGTGGCGGTGCGCCGCGGAAGCGCATCCGGACCGGCAACGGCGCATGACTGGGAGCCGTCGGCCGCGGCGCCACAGGGAACCGCCCGGGCGCTGAGTTGGGCCTTGCCGTTGGCACCCTGGGTGTTCGCCTCGGCGACGCTGGGATTCATCACGATCCCCGGCCGGGTGCACACCGGTCTGGCGGCGCCGTTGGCGGCGGGCACCGCGACGCTGATAGTCAACGGCGTGAGCGGGCTCATCCAGATCGCTGGACGCGCGCTTCGCTGGGGGCCGCACGCCGGTACCGCGGGCGCGGCGCTGGCCGCGCTCGGTTACGCGGTGACCGCCGTGACCCCGCAGGCCATCTCACTGCCACTGGGCCTGGCGCTGTTCGTGGTGTTGGGATGCGCATCGGGCCTTTGTCTGCGCGAGGGCTTGATCGATCTCGAAGCCGCGGCGCCGCGACGCCTCCGCGGAGCGCTCGTCGGGGTGTTCTACGTGGTGACCTACATCGGCTTCGCCCTACCACTGATACTGACCACAGTCGGGTCTGTGGTCTCGGCGGTGGTCCTCTCCAGCATGTCGGCGCTCGCGCTGGTGACAGCGGTGACGCGGGCCGTGCGCCTGCGCCGAGACGATCACCGTCAGAACTGATTCAGGTCGTCAACTCCAACGCCGCCGCTATCCCCCGCTGTCGCATGGCACCGGCGGCCGGCGCCGGGGCGTTGCTGACAACGCTCAACCCGGCCAGACGACGCCACGAACGGATGGCGTTGCGCGTGACCGCCACGACAGGGGCCGCACCCGAACTGCCGATTGCCAGTCTGTGCGCGCGCAGGGCGTTGCCGGTGACGGCATCGAGCGTGTCCCAATCGTCGGTCTCGACGAACGCGGTCGACTGGTATGCGGCCCGGACGGCATACCGCTCGGCGCACACCGGGAGCGCCCTGCCGATCGCTCGCGCGGCCTGGGCAGCGCCGTCCCAGGCGGCTATCGGCGGTGTCTCGCCGGGGCTGAGCCGTTGACGCAGCTCGGCGATCGCCCAGATCGCCTCGGCCGCCGCGCCGTCGGCGTACCGGACGACGCCCCAGGGTGGGCTGATCAGCAGTTTGGTCACCCAAGCGTGAGTGACGGCGGCTGAGACCTCCGCGGTTCCGACCGTCAACCATCCCAGGTCGAGCACGGTAAGGCTGTCTTGCGGCGACAAATAGCCGTCAGGCCCGGCCAGCAGGTCGTTGCACTGCTGCACGAAGGATGCCAACGGGCGGGCCGAAGTCGCCGGGAAGTCGGTGACCTCCTCGTCGCCCTCGATGTATGAGATCGCGTTCATGGCGCACCCTCTACCCGATCCCCGCTGGTGTGATCCCCGGGCCAGTCGCAGGGGGTAGGTGATGCGGTCGAGGTCCATTTCGCTTGGTCCCTATGGGTTTTCGACAAGGCCGCCGCTGCGGGGTCGCTTCGGGCAGCGCGACGAAGACCAGTCTATGCCAACTGACATCCTCACTCGTCTCGACACGGCGGGGTTGCCGCCGGTCAACCCACACAGGTGGGTGTTATGCGCCGGTGGCGTCCACCGCGTCACCCGGGTACTGCTGGCCGACCAGCTCGTCCTGCCCGACCTCCGGGACGTTCCCCTCGCCATTGGCCACGCCGCGCTTGGCCGGCTTCTTCTTCGGCGTCTTCTGCGGTGCCGGCCCGTCCGCGCTCCCCGGGGCGCGGTGACCGTTGTGCGTCGTCAACCCGATGGACTCGCTGACCATCTCGATGGCTTTCTGCGTGTACACGCGATAGCCGAAATTCGGTAGATAACCGTGGATTTCGGGGGTATCGAGGTCACGCATGAACTGCAGGATCTCCCGGCTGAACACCTGTCCCGGAACCAGCACCGGGAATCCCGGCGGGTAGGGCGTGACATACGTCGCCGACACGACGTCGGTCCCGGCGTCGAGCCGCTCCATGATCTGCTCGCCCATCAGGTATTCGCAATTGGTGTCGTCGTAGGACAGGTAGAACGCGCGCCGGACATCCCCTTCGGGCGTCGGTTCGCTTCCGCCGTGGTCCAGGAAAGCCGGGTGAAAGCCGCTGAAATCGGGCAGCGGCAAGGACATTTCGGTAAGCCGGTAGACCGCGCGCGCGAAGTGCTCGCGCTCACCGAGACTCATCTCGGAGATGTTCTGGTCCAGCTCGCGGGCGATGTTGACGAGAACCTCCACCAGGAACGCGACGGAGCTGCGCGTGGTGCCGATGTTGGTCATGAAGAGCACGCTGTTGCGCGACGTCTTGTTGATCTGGATCCCGTAGCGGTCCATCAGCTGTTGGCGTTTGAACGTGTCGCCGTCGTAACCGGTAGGTCCGATGTACAGCGTGATTCGCGACGGATCGAGCACGAACTCGTCCTGATCCCAGGCCGCCATCATGTTGCGCAGGCCCGAGCGCAACGGCTGTGCGATGGCCGAAGGCCGGAACTCCTCCGGGATCAGATCCGAAGTGCGCAGGCACCTCATGTACTTGCTGAGCAGGGGGTGGTTGTCGATCGCGTCACGCAACTGCATCGCGTTCTCGATCTGCCGCTGCACCAGTTCGACCCCTTCCAGCGCCACCTGTCGGCGACCGAGGTCCAGCGACGCGAGGATCTGGTAGTTGGGCGAGGTCGAGGTGTGCGCCATGTAAGCCTCGTGGAACGGCTCCGCCACCTTCTGGTCGAAGTCCTGATCGAAGACATGGATCATCGACCCCTGCCGCAACGCCGTCAGCGTCTTGTGCGTCGACTGGGTGGCATACACCCGCACCCTGGCCTGCGCCGGGTCGGGAACGAGGCGGCGGTCCAGGAGGTCATCGTCGCCGCCCGGGTTGCCCGCCAGAGACTCCTCGAAGCGCTGTTTGTACTCGGGATCGGCCAGCCGCTCCCGCAACGCCCGCGCCGCGGCCATGGCCGTCCGCTGACGATAGACCGGGTGGAAGCGGGCGAACGCGAACCACGCCTCGTCCCACAGGAACACCAGGTCGGGCTTGATGGCCAGGCACTCCTCCATGACCCGATCGACGTCGTACACGATGCCGTCGAACGTGCAGTTGGTCAGTGACATCATCTTGACGCGGTCGAGTTTGCCGGCGCGCTTGAGCGCCAACAACTTCGACTTGATCTCGCGCAACGGCACCGCGCCGTACATCGAGTAGTCGTTGAGCGGATAGGCCTCGAGATAGACGACATTGGCGCCGGCGAGCATCATCCCGTAGTGGTGCGACTGGTGGCAGTTGCGGTCCAGGAGCACGATGTCGCCGGGCGCTACCAACGCCTGGGTGACGATCTTGTTCGCCGTCGACGTCCCGTTGGTGACGAAGTAGGTGTGGCGCGATCCGTACGCCTCGGCGGCGAGCTGTTGAGATTCGCGCAGTGGCCCGGTCGGCTCGAGCAGTGAGTCCAGGCCGCCGCACGTCGCCGACGTCTCGGCCATGAACACGTCCAGGCCGTAGAAGCCGACCATGTCGCGGATCCAGTGCGAGTTGACGATCGACTTGCCCTGCGAAATCGGCAGGGCGTGAAAGACGCCCGTGGGCCGGTGGCTGTACTGCTTGAGCGCGCTGAAGAACGGGGTGCGGTAGCGCGCCGCCACGCCCTGCAGGATCGACAGGTGCAGTTCCAGCATGCCTTCCCGCGCGTGAAAGACCCGGCGGAAATACTGGCCTAGCCGCCCGGCGATGTCCTCCACCTCGATTTCGGTCATCAGGTACAGGTCGAGTTCGGGCCGCAACTTGGCCAGGGAAACCGCGAGGATCTGAGCGCGTTCCTCGGGAGACTGGTGATCCGCCAACTCGTGCGACACGCCGGTGTCGACGAACTCCGCCAGCGCCGAGAGGTCCCGGGTCGATTGGTGCGAGAAGCGCCGGCGGATCACCACCGCCTGCAGGTTGACGTTGAGCCGCGCCGCGATCAGCGCCTCGTCGCCGCTGGACACCACCACGAGCTCGTAGACGAATTCGTCGTCGGGGCGCCGCCACTTGCGGACCTCGTTGCGCAGGGCCCGCTCCTGGTCTTCGGTCATCTTCTCGACGACGAGCACCTCGAAATAGGGGCGGTCGCGCTGCGTGGGCGGTTGATGTTCGACGAGCTGGCGCGGATCGGACGGAAACATGTCGAGATCGTCGGACCCGGCGTTCTCCACATCGCCCGAGCGGTACGACTCGGTGGTCAGCGCGCGATTGATCTGCACCAGGGCCTGCGCGAACTTGTCATAGCTGCCCCCGGCGAAAAGCCTTTGCACGCGCGCGAATTGCGGCGATCCGGGATAGGCCCAGTAGGGCTCGAGAGCGCTCAGGCGAGTGAGCAATTCCTGGCAGGTGTTGATGCACTTGGCTTTCAACTCGCCCTCGGTGGTGGGGCGCGTCAGACGATCGGCGGCCTCCTCCAACCGGCACCATGAGTCGCTGCGGACCTGCCACAGGCTGTTGTAAGCGCGCAAGTGTTCGGTCATGGCCGCCCTTCCTTGATTCGCGGCGACTCCTGGTCTGGGAGCGTCGGTCAAGGTTTGCAGACCCAACCCGCCCGCCGGTTGACCGCGGGCAAACAATGCGCGTCCGTCAGGTGACAGCGCGGCGAGACGCCGGTAACGGGCGTCTGTACGGGATCGCCGGTTTAGCCGCGCCGCTCACGGGTAGGCCCGGGGTGACGAACCAACGGACCAAGGAGGATTCCAGTGGCGACAGGCGAAACCGGCTTCGACGACGTGACTTTCGACCTCGTTTCGGTGCAGTACCACTCGCTGAAGGCCGGGCACGATTACGGGCAGTATGTGCGCGACGCGAAGAACGCGGGGCGCGACGACATCGCGTCGTTCTTCGAAGACGTGATGGCCGAGGATTCCAAGCGCGCGCAGCGGTGCCACGAGTTCCTGGTGCAGATGACCAAATAGCGGGTCCGGGCGCCGGGCGGGACTGCGCCGCGACCGGCTACCGTCGAGATCATGACTGACGTTTCCGGTAACGACCGAATCGACGACGTCGCGCCCGGCGACATCATCGCCGTCGACGACCAGCCGCGCAGAGTGGTATTCAAGAACTTCACCGATGGGCGCTACCGCGTAACCCTCGAGGGCGACGCGGGTGAAACCTTCGAGGTCGACCTGTCCCCCGGCACCACGGTCACCAGGTCGCTCGCCGCGAAGTGGGAATCGGCGCAGAGCCCGACGCGGCACACGCAATAGGACACGACTGCCCGGGATGTCAGTCCGCTGCGGGTGAGGGTGTGTCGACGCCGACGAGTTCGGCCAGTTGCGCCGCCGAGTAGTGGCCCGGCCCCAGCCCCTTGCGCACGGCGGTGCGCGCCGCGCGAGCCAGCGCCGCGTTGCGCGGCGCCGTCATGCCGTGCCGGTGGGCGATGCGGACGATCTCCCCGTTGAGGAAGTCGGTCTCGGTGTCACCGGTGTTGCGGCTGAAGGACTGCCAGGTGGAATTGCTCGGTCCCGCATTCCATCCGGGTACCGGCCGTATGGTCGGCCCGTCGGCCCGCGCCGCCGTCGAGGTGTCCAACGAGACGAATTCGATTCCCGCGCGCCGCAGCACGTCTTCGCCCTCCCTGCGGACCGCGGCCACCACCTCGCGTGCGTCGGCCGTCTCGGCGGTCAGGGCGCCGACGGCGTTGCCCAGGTTGCTCAGCAGCTTGTTGTACTTCCAGGGTGCGACGTCTTCGGGCAGTCGTATACGGATTCCCGCACCGCTCCACTGCCGGCTGAGGCGAGTCAGGAAGTCGGCGTCGTCCGGGGTGCTGAGCGCAGCCGGCCAGCGCGCGACATGGAACTGGCCGACCACCGGCCACGACCGCACGATCACCTCGCCCGGCTCCAGGTGCACCGCGGGCAGCCAGACACAGACGCCGAACACGCGACGGAAGTAGCGCAACGACTTCTCCTCGGCCGCAACCCCATTGAGCGCCGTCATCGCCGGCAGTCGCTCACCCGCGGTCCCGACCGCGCCATCCGAGCCGTGCACGGGCCGGTCCACCCATTCCTGCAGGGCGGCCTCGAGTTGCTGGGTCTTGGTGGCGAAGACCAGCACGTCGCGCTCGGTCAACCGCACGTCCTCGGGCCGGGACGCGGCCACCACCGGGGTGGTAAATGTCCCGTCGGGCGTCCTCAGCCTCAGACCCGCGTCGGCCAGCACCTCGGCGTGCCGGCCCCGGGCGATCAGCACCGTCGGAGCACCGACCCGCGTCAGCACGGCCCCCACAGTGCCGCCGATCGCGCCGGCACCGACGATCACATATCGGTGGCCGTTTCGAGCGGAGCCCACATGTTCCATGCCGCGCCTTTGTGTGGCCGAATGCCGTTGCAGGTCAAAGCCTGTCGAAGATGCTGTTGACGAGGTCGTCGCCGATGCCGATGCCCGCGCCGGTGACGATCGCCTGACCGAACCGTCCGCCGAGGAAGCGCTGCAACGCCCCGCCCCCGGCCGGGGCGGGCTGCTGGTACTGCGGTTGGTACGGGGCCTGGTATTGCGGCGGCTGGGCGTACTGGGCAGGGGGCGGGTAGTAGGGCGGTTCGGCCGCCGCGACGTGACCGTCGACCAGCGAATGAATCGCCTGGAGGAGCCCCGTGGTGGTGCTCTGCTCGTCGCGGATCGCCAGCGCGATCTCCTTGAGGTCCAGCCCCCATTCGCGGGCATTGGTGTCGCCCGCGGCCGCCGCGGTGGACAATTTTTCGGCCAGCGCCCGGATCAAGGCCGCGGTTTGTTGAGCCTGGTTCTGCAGCACGCCGAATTGGCGGTCGACGGTCTCGGTATCCACTGCCGCACTCCCTTTCCCTGACTGATTCCCCCAACGACTTCTACCACCGCAGCGGGGGCTGTTGCTGAGACCGGGCTTAATGATTTCGATGAGTCGTGCGCGGGTTGACTGGTCCCCCGCGCATGGCCACGATGGCATCAATGGCTGACATCACCGTCGCGATCCGTGGCGATCATGACTGGTTCCGCGAACAATTCGCGAAGCTGGACGCGCTGCGCGCGCAGGAACCGGTCAATTACCCGGCGATCGAGCGGGTGTGGCGTCCGCTCGCCGACAAGCTCGACGTACACGCCTACATCGAGGAGAAGATCTTCTACCCGCAGCTGCTGAAGCGCGGCGCCGACGATCCCGAGGGCGAGACGCTCGACGCCATCGGTGACCACAACGACATTCGGGACGGGGTGCGCGACGCCAACGCCGCGAATGTCGGCACCGAGGCATGGTGGGCGGCGGTTGACCGAACGCGATCGGCCAACGACGACCACATGAGTGAAGAGGAGCGCGAGGGATTGGCGGACTTCCGGCGCAATGCCCCGATCGGCCTCCGCGAAGCCCTGGGCCGGCAATACAGCGAGTTCATGGCCGAGCATCCCACCACCGAAGGATTGGCGATCGTCGACCGCGTTCCCCGGCGCTACGTCGAAACCGTGGAGGGCAAGCCGTCATCCCCGCGTACGGACTTTTCGCTTCGGATCGGCAGCCTGAAGGGTCAATGAGCCCGCCCGTTCCGGGCGCACCGGCGGATGATTGACTGCGATTGTGCGTAGGGAACCAGGGTTGGCGCGACGCTTCTTCGACCGGTTCGAGCCGGTGCACGCCGTGACGTACTTCGCGCCGGAAGCGCGGGCGGCGCTGGACGGGCTGGGCTACCGCGGTTTCTGGATGGGCTACTTCGCCGCGCGATCGGCGCCACTGGGCATGGTGCCGCGCGAGGTGGTGGCCGCGACCTTCTACAACTTCGCACCGGAGCGGGTCGCCAAGGCCCTCCCGGCCGCGTGGGAGATCGCCGGACCGGAGGCCGCGCTGCGGGCAAGGCGGGAATCCGCCGTGGCGGCGCTGCGCCGCTACGGCGTCGAGGCGGATGAAAATGTCTCTGTGGCGGCGGAATTGGCGGGCCGTGCGGCGCGCCGCGCGCCGCTCGACGGGCGACCGCTGTTCGCCGCGAACCTGGCGCTGCCCTGGCCGGAGGATCCGCTGGCCGCGTTGTGGCATGCGGCCACGCTGTTGCGCGAGCATCGTGGCGATGGCCACGTGGCCGTGCTGACCGCCGCCGGCGTCTCGGGCCGGGAATCCAACGTGCTGCATGCCGCGGCCGGCCGGGTCCAGCGTGACTACATCGCCCGCACGCGCGATTATGACGAGGCGGGGTGGCGGCAGCACGAGCAGCGGCTGGCCGAGCGGGGCTTGCTCACCGACGACGGCTCGCTCACCGAGGCCGGGCGCCGAGTGAAGGACGAGATCGAATCCGGCACGGACACCCTCGCCCTGTCGGCGCTCGACGCGCTCACCGACGACGAGGTCGAGAAGCTGTTCCAGGCGCTCACCCCGATCACCCGGGCGGTCATCGCGGGCGGCGACATCCCCGCCGCAACGCCGATGAGCCTGCGCCGCGACGACCTAGACGACGGCAGCGCGCATCTGGCCGGCGGGTAGCACTCAGGAGCCGGCGGAGGCGGCGCTGACGGGTTGCGCCGCAACGTGATCCATCGGTGGCCCGTCCCCGTTCGCCAGCCCGCGGTCGGCCACCGCGGTGGCCTGCGCCGTGCCGTTCCTGATCGTTCCGATGATGTCGACGTGGTCGTTGATCGCGAAATGTGTTGCGGTGGACACGGATCGGGCGCCCTCGCCGGTGATGATGAGCGTCGTGTCGGGGGTGACGAGGTAGGTCTGGGTGAACCCGTCCGCGCTGCGCGCGGTCACCGAGTCCGCGGACACCGCGATCACGGTCCCCTCCTGGCGCACCGGCAGCGGGACCGGAGCCGGGCCCAGTGTGGCCTCGACCGTTGGTTTTTCGGGTTCGGCCGCGTTGGTCACCAACGCCGTCAGGCATGCGGCGCACACCACCGCACCGGTGACGAACTCGCACACGGCGGCAGCGCCCCACATGCTGCGCCACACGCCCGGCCGCGCCGACGGTTGTCTTTGCTCTGACGGCTCGGTCAGGCGATGCTTGGCGCCCACGATCAGTCCCTCCTGCGGTTTTGCGCCGACGGACGCCGACGGTTACCGAATCAGGTTGTTGCTCGTGGAATTACCCGCCGGGGTGCGCTGATAAACCGCGCAGGGCCGTTCAGCCCTTGGCGAGTGTGAACTGCGCGACGTCGGTGTAGCCCTCGCGGAACAGGTCGGCGCACCCGGTGAGGTATTTCATGTACCGGTCGTAAACCTCTTGCGACTGAATCGCGATGGCCTCGTCACGGTGCGCTTCGAGCGCGGCCGCCCAGGTGTCCAGCGTGCGGGCGTAGTGCAGGCGCAACTGCTGGACCCGTTTGACGGCGAAGCCGGCATTTTCGGCGTGCTGCTCGACGGCCTCGGCGTTGGGCAGGTCCCCGCCCGGGAAGATCTCGTCCATGATGAATTTCATGAACCGCAGCTTGGTCATCGTGATGGGCAGTCCGCGCTCGGCGAACTCGTCCTCGCTGGGCTTGATGATGGTGTGCAACAGCATCACGCCGTCGGCGGGGAGCGCCTGGTAGGCCATCTTGAAGAAGTCGGGGTAGCGGTCGCGCCCGAAGTGCTCGAACGCGCCGATCGACACGATGCGGTCCACCTTGTCGTGGAACTGTTCCCAGCCCCGCAGCAGCACGCGCTTGCTCCGCGTGCTCGGATGCCGGTCCAGCCGCTGTTGCACGTGCGCCTGCTGGTTGCGGCTCAGCGTCAGGCCGACGACGTTGACGTCGTAGCGCTCGAGCGCGCGAACGATCGTCGTGCCCCAGCCGCACCCGATGTCCAGCAGCGTCATGCCCGGTTCCAGGCCGAGCTTGCCCAGCGAGAGGTCGACCTTGGCGAGCTGCGCCTCTTCGAGCGTCATGTCGTCGCGCTCGAAATAGGCGCAGCTGTAAGTCCGCGTGGGATCCAGGAAAAGCTCGAAGAATTCGTCGGACAGGTCGTAGTGCGCCTGCACGTCCTCGAAGTGCGGCTCCAAGCCGGTGGCTTCGCTCTGATTTTCGGGCACGGCACAACCCCTGACGTGGACTCTTGCTGGGCTCAGCGGCGTGTGACCTCAGCCGCGCGAGTTTCTGGCCCATCAGTCTATCCGGCCGGTTCGCGGCGACGCCGCACGGCCTGCCGACGCTGGGCGCAAATCCCGCTCCGACCATCCGTCATGCCTTCGCCGCTGCCCAGAATCTAAGCCGCGCAGACTGATTCGACGCCCGCACTCGCCACGCAGGTGTGAGAGACACCGGGCCGGGTATACCCGCCCAATGCCTGAACGTCGGCGCCGCCGCGGCGCCCCCCTCAGTTGCGCCGGCGTGCCGGAGTGGACCCCGTGATCGCGCGTCCCAAGCCCGTTTCGGACGACCTGCGCCGGTTGGCCGCCGCGCACGGCGTCGCCACCTCCTACCGCAACGAGCGACGCGAGCCGGTCGAGGTCGATTCCGACGTCGTGATCCGCGTGCTCGGCCTGCTCGAAGTCGACGCCGGCACCGAGGCCGGCCGGCGCCGCGAGCTGGCCAGGCTGGACGAGCGTGATCGCGCGGGACTGCTGCCGCCGACAGTCGCCGTTCGCGTCGGGGGACGGCCGCAGACGCGGGCCGGTGCCGCCCTCCTGGTGGGCGAGGACGGCGAGCGGATCGAGGTCCGCGACGAGCTCCCCGGCGAGCTGGTCCCGGGCTGGTACCGCCTGCACACGCGGGACGGCCGGGAGGCCACCGTGGTGGCGGCCCCGGCCCAGGTGCCGCAGGCCCCCCCCACCTGGGGCTGGATGCTGCAGCTCTACGCGTTGCGGTCGGCCGGCTCCTGGGGAATAGGAGACCTGGGGGATCTGCGGGAGTTCATCGATTGGACCGCTTCCGAGCACGGGGCGGGCGCCGTTCTGCTCAATCCGCTGCACGCGCCGGGACCCACCCACCCGGTCCAGGCCTCGCCCTACACCCCGTCGAGCCGCCGTTTCGCCAACCCGTTGGCGCTGCGGATCCAAGACCTCGCCGCCTACCGGCGTGCCGACCCGGCCACCCGGGCGGAGCTGGATGCGTTGAGCGTCTCGGCGAGCACGCCGCGCATCGACTACGACCTGGTCTGGGCGGCCAAGCGGGCCGCACTCGAAGTGCTCTGGCGGGCCGAGGGCCGGCCCAGCCCCCTGGATGCTTCGCCGAACTCCGGCGGATTGCGGGACTGGGCGACCTACTGCGCGCTGGCGGAGCGGCACGGCGGCCGGTGGACCCGATGGCCCGAACCGCTGCGCCATGTCACCGGACCGGCCGTGGCGGCGGCGCGCGGCGAGCTGGCCCCCAGGCTCGCCTTCCACGCGTGGGTGCAGGAACGGTGCGCCGAGCAGCTGGCCGCCGTGCGGGACACCGCCCGCGCCGCCGGCATGGCGCTGGGTGTGCTGCACGACCTGCCGGTCGGGGTCGATCCCGAAGGCGCCGATGCGTGGGCGCTGGCCGACGTGTTCGCCACGGGGGTGAGCGTCGGAGCGCCGCCGGACAACTTCACACCGCGCGGCCAGGACTGGGGACTACCGCCCTGGCGACCCGACCGGCTCGCCGCCACCGGTTACGCCGCGCTGCGGGACGTCGTGCGCGCCGTCCTCGCCCACGCCGACGGCCTGCGCATCGACCATGTCGCCGGCCTGTGGCGGCTCTGGTGGATCCCTCCGGGCGACAGCCCGGATCGGGGAACCTACGTGCACTACGACGCCGACGTGATGCTCGCGGTCCTGGCGCTGGAAGCGCACCGCGCCGGGGCAACCGTGGTCGGCGAGGATCTCGGCACCGTCGAACCGGAGGTCACGCAAGCCCTCGCCGGAAACGGCATGCTCGGGTCTGCGGTCTCGTGGTTCACCCGCGACGAGGACGCGCCCGGTCAGCCGCTGTTGCCGTCGGCCAGGTGGCCGGCGCGGGCGGCGGCGAGCATCTCGACGCACGACCTGCCCACGGCGGCCGGATTCCTGCGCGGCGAACACGTCCGGGCGCGCGCAGAACTCGGCCTGCTCGACGATGTGCCCGCTGAGCAGGCCGCGGCCGACAGGGAGCGGGCCGAGTGGCTGGCGCTGCTGCGCTCGGAAGGGTTGCTGGGGACCGCCGAGCCGGATGACGCGGCGATCATCGTCGCGATGCACCGCTTTTTGGCCGCGACCCCGAGCCGGCTGAGGCTGATCGCGCCATACGACGTGGTCGCCGAGCTCCGACAGCCCAACCTGCCCGGAACCGTCGACGAATACCCGAACTGGCGGCTGCCGCTGCCGGAAACACTCGAGCAGTTGCGCGCCGACCCGCGGGTCGGTGAGATCACCGCCGCCTTCCGTGATCCCGCCGCCGCGGGTTCGGGTGTGGCCGACGCCTGCTTCGGTTAATAGGAGATAGAGCGGGTGTCGGGCGGACGGCATACCCGGAAGGAATGGGGGCGACCAACATGGAACCGATATCACCGACGGACGCGCTGTTCCTCATCGGCGAGTCACGCGAGCATCCGATGCACGTGGGGTCGCTGCAGCTCTTCGAGCCGCCCGAGGACGCCGGTCCGCACTTCGTCCGCGAGTCCTATCAGGCGATGCTCGAGTGCACCGAAGTTCAGCCGACGTTCCGCAAGCACCCGGCCTTCTTCGGCGGCATCACCAACGTCGCGTGGTCGTTCGACAGGGAGGTCGAGCTCGATTACCACCTCCGCCGCTCGGCCCTGCCGGAGCCGGGACGCGTCCGCGACCTGCTGGAGCTGGCTTCGCGGCTGCACGGCAGCCTGCTCGACCGTCACCGTCCGCTCTGGGAAGCCCACCTCGTGGAGGGACTGCAGGACGGGCGGTACGCCGTCTACACCAAGTACCACCACTCCCTGATGGACGGCGTGTCGGCGCTGCGGCTGGTGCAACGCGCCTTCACCCCCGACCCGGAGGACGACGAAGTGCGGGTCCCTTGGGACCTCCCGCCGCGCCGGCGCAGCGGGCGCCGTAACCGGCCGTCGCTGCTGGGGCGGGTCGGCCGCACCGCGGGGTCCGCGCTGGCGTTGGCGCCGTCGACGGTGCGGCTCGCCCGGGCCGCGCTACTCGAACAACAGCTGACCCTCCCCTTCCGGGCGCCGCGCAGCATGTTCAACGTCCGGATCGGCGGCGCTCGACGCGTGGCCGCGCAGTCGTGGTCGCTGGACCGCATCAAGGCGGTCAAGTCGGCCGCCGGCGTGACGGTGAACGACGTGGTGCTGGCCATGTCCGCCGGGGCGCTGCGGGCCTACCTGCTCGAGCAGGGCGCCCTGCCGGACGCCCCGCTGACGGCGATGGTGCCGGTCAACCTCCGCAAGGACGACGACGACCGCGGGGGCAACATGGTCGGTACCTTCCTGTGCAACCTGGCCACCGACCTCGACGACCCGGCGCAGCGGCTGGACGTCATCAGCTCGTCGATTCGCGACACCAAGGAGGTGTTCCAGCAGCTGCCCCCGGCGCAACAGCTGGCCCTGTCGGCGTTCAACATCGGGGGGCTGTTCTTCGGGCTGATACCCGGATATCTCTCGGCGGCCTCCCCGCCGTTCAACATCGTCATCTCGAACGTGTCAGCCGGACCGTCCGAGCCGCTGTACTGGCGCGGCGCCCGGCTGGACGGCAACTATCCGCTGTCGATCCCGCTCGACGGGCAGGCGGTCAACATCACGGTGACCAACAACGCCGGCAACCTGGACTTCGGTCTGGTCGGCTGCCGCCGCAGCGTCCCGCACCTGCAGCGGCTGCTCGCTCACCTGGAGACGTCGCTGAAGGAGCTGGAGCGCGCCGTAGCGGCGTGACAACGCGCGCCGCCGGTCACCCCCGCCCGGCTGGGATGACGTTGGAACGAACAGCCTTTCGGCCGCGTCATTCCAGATACGGGCGATGTCGGGTGCTGACGGAGGTGCCGCAATGTCGATTTCAATGTCGAAACTGCTGGGTTGCTTGGCCATTGCTGTCGGCTGCTGTGTTGGGGGCACGGCACCGGCGCACGCCGGCCCGGACGGGGTCGACGCCGGGCCGAACCCCTACGGCGGGCTCCGCTGCGGCTGCCGAGGACCGGCTCCGGGCGACGCAGATCCACGGGAAGAGATAGATCGCGGGATCCGCGAAGGCTTGTCCGCGCCGGTGCCCGGGCTGCCTCCGCCGCGTCACTAGACGCCAGTAGCGTTGTCTCGCAACATAACTGGATCGGTGGTGTAATCCAGGCACACCCTGGTGCCGCTGGGGCGCGCGTCGATGGTGCAGTGATCGGCCAATGCGTGCATCAACATGATGCCGCGCGACGCCCGAGGATCGTTGGGTTTGGCCGGTGAGGGCCGATGCCAGGTCCCGCGGTCGCTGACGCACACGCTGATCGATCGCGCGGCGGGATCGTGGCTGGCCTCGAGCTCCATGGTGCCGGCGGTGGGATGCGTGCGGTATGCGTGCTCGACGCAATTCGCCAGCGCTTCACCGGCGCCCAAGATGATGTCGTCGCACACGGCCGCAGGCACTGCGGTCGCCTCGCGCAGCCACCCGCGCAATGCGCGCCGCAATTCTGTTGCCGTGAGGGCGTCGGCGGCGCCCGCGCGGGCGAATCGCGCCGGAGTGGCGGCCATCGGTGGATCTGCGGTCATGCGGTACACATACCCAGTCGCGGCCCGATCGATAACCCGTCCGCGTCTCGCTTCGGCCACAGCTTGCACTCAGCTGAGTTCGCGGGTGCGGCACCAGGATTCGGGCCGGCCGGCGCGATCATGCGGCATCGACGGCTGCGCGCTCCTCCTGCAGCCGATCCTTGCTGCGCAACAGCCGCAGCAGCGTCACCAGACCGAGGCCGCCCACGACATTGCCGGCCGCCGTGTAGGCGAACCATCCCAGCCAGTCGAGGTAACCGAACGGCGCGCGCCCAGCAGCTAGCGCACCGAAGATCAGCAGCGAGTCCAGGATCGAGTGGAAGAGCTGCAGACCGGCCAGGAGGAAAGCCACAGCGACGGCGGCGGCGATCTTGCCGGGCACCGACTCGGTGCCCTGTTGCATCCGGGTCATCAAGGTGATCGCCATGCCGCCGAGTACGGACAGCGCCAAGGTTTGTGCCGACACGGGTGCCGTGGCGAAGTGGGTGGCCGACGCGACCGTCTGCTCGTGGAGCTGGGGGAACGCGGTCATGATCAGCCACATGATCACCCAGCCGCCGGCGAGGTTGGCCAACAGCGTGCCGCCCCATAGTCTGAGCAGCTGCAGGAGGCTGGCACGTTTCGCGGCGACGGTGACGACGGGCACCAAGAAGCCCTCCGTGAACAGCTCGCTGTGGCCGAGCAGAAGCGCCAGGAAGCCGATCGAGAACGCCAAACCCGCCAGCAGCGGTTGGTGGGTGGCGTGCAGGACGGATAGGTAGGCGAGTACGCCCAGCGCGACGTCGGTGCCCCCGAAGAAGCCGGTGACCAGCACCCCGCGCCAGGTGCGGTGCATGCGCTGGGTGCCCTCGCCCAGCATCCTGCAGAAGGCGTCCTCGAGCCGGTCCTCGATCGGGCTGTCGGTTTCGCCGAGCTGGCGTTGAATCGTCTCACTCATGTTGGGCTCTCACGGCCAGCCGTGAATACCCGCCCGTCGGCGGGTCATGCCTCGCCGAGATGTGACGTTGGTTATAGCCGGTGGCGCGCCGGTGTTACTCGAGCACGAAGACCGGGATCTGCCTGGCCGTCTTGGTCTGGTACTCGGCATACGGCGGGAACGCTTCGACGGCCAGCCGCCACCACTCCTCCCGCTCGGCGCCGTCCAGCTCGCGGGCGGTGAGGGCCACAACCTTCTCGCCGTCCTGCACCGTCACCGCCGGATTGGCCTTGACGTTGAAGTACCACGACGGGTGGGTGGGGGCGCCGCCCTGGGAGGCCACCATGGCGTACCGACCGCCGTTTTCGACGCGCATCAGCGGCACGTACCGCTGCTTGCCGGACTTGGCGCCCGTGACCGTCATCAGGACGACGGGTCGGTCGAGGATCTCGACCCCGTCCGTCGTGCCCTGGTGCAGAATTCGCTCGGTCTGCTCGCGCACCCAATCCCTGGGGCTGAGCTCAATCCCGTCGGTCATGGCCCTCTCAACACGGCGGGCCGGCCGATCCATTCCCCGCCGCGACGCCTCGCCGACTGCCTCGCGCGCCGGATGGTGACAAACAAGGCTGCCGCCGGCGCGCTTCGCCTCCTGCAAAACACTCGACCGAAACGGCGACGTCATCGACGCGGACGCAATACCGGTGTCACCAGCTCTCCGGTGTCCAGGTAACTGTCGAGGTTGCGAATCGCGAGCAACGCCATCGCCCTGCGGGTCCGCGCGGTTGCGCTGCCGATGTGAGGGAACACCACGACGTTGTCCAGGCTCAACAGCTCGGCCGGCACATGGGGTTCGTCGGCGAAGACGTCCAGCCCGGCTCCCGCCAACCCGCCGCCCACGAGCAACTCCACCAGCGCTTCCTGGTCGACGACGCTGCCACGCGCGATGTTGATCAAGTAGCCCTCGGGGCCCAACGCCTCCAGGACGGTGCGGTCGACCAGCTTGCGCGTCCGGTGGTCGCCTGTGGTGGCGACCACCAGAACATCGACCGACTGGGCCAGCCGCGCCGGCGACTCCGCATAGCGGTACGGGCACTCATCGATTCGGTGGCGGTTGTGATACGCGATGGCGCAGTCGAAGCCGAGCAGCCTGGTCGCGATGGCCGACCCGATCCTGCCCAACCCGAGGATGCCGACCTGCAGGCCGCTGACGTCCCTGGCATAGGGAAACTGTCCGCCGCGCGCCCATCGACCCGCGCGCACGTAGCGGTCGGCGGCGCCAAAACGGCGCAGCGTCATCAGGATCAAGCCCAGCGCCGTGTCGGCGACCGTGTCCGACAGCACATCCGGCGTATTGCTCACGCCGATGCCGCGGCGCTTCGCCGCCTCCAGGTCGATCGCGTCCACGCCGGCTCCGTTGTTGACGATCGCCTCCAGGTTGGGCAGCGCCGCGATGGTGTCGGCATCGACGCCGGGCTGCCCCGAGGTCACGACCACCCGGACGCCGGCCGCATGGTCGGCCAGGAACCGGGTGCGCTCCCGGCCGTCGGGAAGCGAGGGGACGTCGTATCGCAGGGCCAGCTCCTCGGCGAAAGTGGGTTCGAACCTGCCGACCCGCAGTACCGCGTTGGTCTTGTTCACCGTCACGCGTACATCATGACGACGCGCGAACGCCCTCGCTTCTCACTCCGCCCGCTTCGGCGGAAACTCGGCAGGCTTGGTGATGGCGTCGCGGTAGGCGTACACCCGATTGGGAATGGTTCCCAGCACCGCGATGGTGCGGCCACCCAGGCCGTACGCGGCGACGAACTCCCACGCGTCGGGATCACCTTCGATGACCTCGATCTCGTCGTAACCCGTTGGGACACCCAGCATTTGGACTTTGACGTCATACTGGTCGGACCAGAAATACGGCAACTCGTCGAAGGTCTCGGCGCGGTCGGGGCCCGCCAACAGCGTCCGTGCCGCGACCGCGCCCTGACGCCCGGCGTCGTCCCAGTGCTCGGTGCGCAGGTGCCGCTCGTACAGCGGATGCCACCAGCGCGCGACATCACCGGCGGCGACGACGGCGGCGTCCCCGGTGTCGCCCTCCGCCGCGCCCGTGGCGTCGCAGACCACACCGTCGTCCACGCGCAACCCCGAGCCGTCCAACCAGTCGGTCGCGGGAGTGACGCCGAGGCCGACGATGACGACATCGGCCGGAACGCGCGAACCATCGGTCAGCCGAACCGCCTCGACCCGCCCGTTGCCGACGAAGGCCTCGACGCCCACGCCGAGCCGAACGTCCACACCGTGCTGGCGGTGCAGCTCGGCCCAGCGGGGCGCGAGCTCCTTGCCCAACGCCGCCAGCAGCGGGCTGGCCGCCTTCTCCACCAGGACCACGTCCAGCCCGATCGATCGGCAACTGGCAGCCACCTCGGCACCGATGAACCCGCCGCCGACGACGACCACCCGCGCGCGCGAGCCCAGGCGTTCCCGGATGGCCAGGCAGTCCTCGACGGTGCGGAGCGTCAGCACCCCGTCGGGGACCGGCGCACCGGGCCATTGCCGCGGCGTCGCGCCGCTGGCGATCACCAGCCCATCGAATTGCAATGCCAAGTCCTGGTTTTCGTCACGGAGATGGACGGTGCGCGAGGACAGGTCCAGCTTGATCGCCGACGCGCCCCGCAATACGCGCGCCTCCAACTCGAATTGCGGCGCGAGGTCGACGCCGGCGCGGTGCACCTGGCCGGTGAGCAGTTTCTTGGACAGCGGCGGCCGGTGGTACGGGGCGTGCCGCTCCGCCCCCACGATGGTCAGGCCACCGTCGTAGCCCTCCTGTCGCAGGGTTTCCGCCGCGCGGGTCCCGGCCACGCCGGCACCGACGACGACAACCTCGCTCAGCTGACGGCTCGGCATCGGATCACTCCTTCACCCTGATCGCCTGGGTGGGGCAGGACACCTCGGCGCCGATCAACTGCCGGCGCAGTTCCTCCGGTGGTTCCTCCTGCAGGACGTGCAGTCCGTCTTCTCGTACGTCGAACACCTCGTGGCAAATGCTCATGCACACGCCGTTGCCGTCGCAGGTGTCGAGATCCACCGAAACCTTCATCGAACGTCAACCTTTCGTGCTCCATTGCTCGAAGTCTCGATCCCCTGGGATTGATCCGGTGACTTTGCCTGGGACAGCGCACGCTCCCGGGCGGCCTTCGCCACCGGCGAGTAGTTCAGGTAGTCGACCGCCATCTGGGTGGACGCCTCGTCGTTCGGATGGTGGCTGGGCCGCAGATACCGGACCGGCGTTGTCACCATGAGCTTCCACGGGCCCGGCAAGCGGTACTCGCGGGCGGCCCACAGCCAATCCCGCCAGCGCCACTTCTGGTCGGTGGTCGGATCGTGGGCCATCAGGTAGCGGGCACCCGCGACCCACCAGGCGATGAACAACGGCGTAGTGAAGAACATGGAGAACGCCCTGATCCAGTAGTTGCCGCTGACGTGCTGGTAGACGTCGTACACCAGCGAGCGGTGCTCGACCTCCTCGGCGCCGTGCCAGCGCAGCAGGTCGAGCATCATCGGGTCGGCCTTCGCGTAGTCCAGACCCCGGTTCGTCAGCACCCACTGGCCCAACATCGCGGTGTAATGCTCGAGCGCGGCCACATCGGCCAGCCGCCGATACAGCCACCACCGCTTCATGGCCGGCGGAAACCACCTTGGCGGATCGCCCAGCGTCATCGACAAGACCCGCCCGAGCCGGTCGGTGTACGGCTTGGTGTCGATGCCCTGCTGGGCCAGGTGGTCCAGCACGATCTGGTGCGCCCAGGCGTGCCAGGACTCCTGTTGGATGAAGGGCTTGATCGCCGCCTCCAGCTCCGGGTCGTCGACCAGCGACGACGCTTCGAGGACCGCCTTGATGAAATGGCGCTCGCCCTCGGGCAGCAGCAGATGCAGGACGTTGATCATGTGGGTCGAGAACGGATCGCCGGGCACCCAGTGCAGCGGCGTTTCCGACCAGTCGAAACGGACCATCCGTCGGTACTTCGGATGTCCCTCGTGGTGCAGTTGGACCTCGGGCATCAGCTGCTCCTCCCGCCGACGGATGCGGTGCCGTCGGCCTCCCCTTCGTTTTCGAGGAACCGGTCGATCCAGGAGCGGAACGCGGGCCGCCACTTCGCGACCGTCCACCCGGGGCGGGTACCCACGCACCCGCCCACTCATGCGTACCGGCGGTACCGGATTCCCTGACAGTTCACTGTGAACGTGTGTTTACTGGAATGACCTTCGGCCGCGGAAGGAATCGCGGCCCGAGTCGGTTGCACGGGCAATGCGCATTGGTGTCGTGTTCCCGCAGACCGAGCTCGGTGGAGACCCCACAGTCCTGCGCGCCTATGCGCAGCGCGTCGAAGAACTGGGTTTCGCCCACATCCTCGCCTACGACCACGTCCTCGGCGCCGACCCCGCCGTGCACCAGGGCTGGCAGGGTCCCTACGACATCGAAACGACGTTCCACGAGCCGTTCGTCATGCTCGGCTACCTGGCCGCGATCACCTCGCTCGAACTCGTCACGGGCGTCATCATCCTGCCGCAACGGCAGTCGGTATTGGTGGCCAAGCAGGCCACCGAGGTCGACCTGCTCAGCAACGGGCGGTTTCGGTTCGGCATCGGATTGGGTTGGAACGCGGTCGAGTACGAGGCGCTCGGCGAGAAGTTCAGCAACCGCGGCAAGCGCTCCGAGGAGCAGGTCGAGCTCATGCGCAAGCTGTGGACCGAACGGTCGGTGACCTTCGACGGCAAATACCACACGGTGACCGGGGCCGGCCTGGCCCCGCTGCCGATCCAGGGCCCGATCCCGGTGTGGTTCGGCGCCGCTTCCGACCGCGCCTACGAACGCGCCGGACGGCTCGGCGACGGGTGGTTCCCGATGATGGCACCCGGGCCCGGCCTGGACTACGCGCGCGAGCAGGTGAACCGGGCGGCGGTGGCCGCCGGCCGCGACGCCGACGGCCTCGGGATGGAGGGTCGGGTCAACTGGTCCGGCGACCCCGAACGGGCCGCCGCCGATATCGCCGCCTGGAAAGCCGCCGGCGCCACCCACCTCTCGGTGAACACCATGAGCGCCGGCCTGGCGACCGTCGATGACCACCTCGCCGCATTGGAGCGCGTCGCCGCCGACCTGAAGTGACGGGCTATCGGCCGAAGACCGCGAACCAGATGGCGATGTATTGACAGATCGCCGCGAGCGCGGTGCAGGCGTGAAACACCTCGTGATAGCCGAACGTCGTCGGCCAGGGATCGGGCCAGCGCAGCCCGTAGAACACCGCACCGATGCTGTAGAGCGCGCCGCCGGCCGCCAGCAGCACCGTCGCCGCCGTTCCGGCGTTGTGCAGGATCAACCCGGTGTACCAGATCGCCACCCAGCCCAGCAGCAGGTAGAGCGCCACCCCCAGCCAGCGCGGAGCCGTCGGCCAGACCAGTGTCAGCGCGATTCCGGCCAGCGCGCCGCCCCAGACGATCGCGAGCACCACGTGCCCGGTGCCTCGTGGCATGGCCAGCCTGGCGAACGGCGTATAGGTGCCGGCGATGAGCACGAAGATCATCGAGTGGTCGAGCCGCCTCATCCAGTTCCGTAGCACCGCGGACTCCCACTGGACGCGGTGGTAGACGGCGCTGACGGCGAACATAGCCACTATCGCGAGGGTGTACGTCAGCGTCGAGTGCCCGGCCCGCTTGGATGCCTCCGCCCACGACACCACCACCAGCGGCGCGCCCGCCACGACGGCCGCGACGGCGCAGTATTGATGGATCCAGCCGCGCAGCCTGGGCTTGGTCAGGGCTTCGTTGACGGCGGCCGCCGGCCCGAAGGGCGCGGGCTGCGGGGCCAGATCGATCTGGTAGCTCAATGTCCCTCCCGCCTGCCACACCGTTCGGCGTCAAGGCCGCGATACCAGGCAGTTCGCCAGTCCGCCCCCATCATTTCGCCACACGCTGTGGAAACGCTATGTCGCATCTGTGCATAGCGTGTAGCGGTTTATCCCGGTTTCGAACCTCGCGATTCGGGAGATCCTCCATAGATGGATCCGCAAGTCAATGTCGACCCGCCGCCCGCTCCAGAAGACGCGAGGAAGGCGACGGCGGAGCAACAACAACTGCAGGAGAAACTCGAGCACCAAAACGACGACCCGAACGGTCCCGCTTTGCACCAGTCCCGGCACGATCTGCCCGATGAGAGCACGCGATAGTCCATTCCGTGTGATCACCGGTCAGACGTGCTGGCGCGTCGAGACGGCTGACCAGTTCTCCTGCATCGTCGACGCGGCCGCCTATTTCCGGCACGTGAAGGCGGCGATGCTGCGCGCCAAACATCGAATCATGCTGATCGGCTGGGACTTCGACACCAGGACGACCTTCGAACGGGGCGGGAACAGACTCGCCGGCCCGAATCAATTGGGCGCTTTCCTCTACTGGCTGCTCTGGCGACGACCTGCTCTCGAGATCCGCGTGTTGAAATCCAACCTGCGCCTGCTGCCGGTGTTCGACGGCATCTGGTACGGGATCACTCCGGTGTCGGTCGTAAATCGGCTCAGCAGCAGGCGATTGCGTTTGGCCATCGACGGGGCCCGGCCGACCGGCTCCGTCCACCACCAGAAGCTGGTGATCGTCGATGACGTCTTGGCATTCTGCGGTGGCATCGACCTGACCCTGGATCGTTGGGACACTTCGGAACACAGGCACGACGACCGCCTTCGTCGGGCGCTCGGTCGCAGGTACGGTGCCCGCCACGAAGTCGCCGCCGCGTTGGATGGCGCCGCCGCGGGCGCGCTGGCCGAGGTCGCCCGGGACAGGTGGCGAACGGCAACCGGCCAGTCGCTGGACCCGATCGACGGCGCCCGCGCCGTTTGGCCGTCCGGCCTGCGGCCGATGTTGCGCCAGGTCGACGTCGGCATCGCGCGCACGTTGCCCACGCTGAACGCTCGCCGGGAGATTCGCGAGGTGGAGGCGCTCAACCTCGCCGCGATCGCGGCGGCGTGCCACACCATTTATCTGGAGAACCAGTACCTGGCGGCCCGATCGGTGGTCGAGGCGCTGGCCGCCAGGCTCAGGGAACGCGACGGCCCGGAGATCGTCATCGTCCTTCCCCGCAGGGGGTTGAACCGCCTCGAGCGGGAAACGATGGACGGCGCGCGCCACCGGCTGATCCAGACCCTCTGGGCGGCCGACGATCACCGTCGGTTGGGCGTCTACTGGCCGGAGACGGACGGCGGGTCACCGATATATGTTCACTCGAAGATCTTGATCGTCGACGATCGGTTGTTGCGCGTCGGGTCGTCGAACTTCAACAACCGGTCCTTGGGCTTCGACAGCGAGTGCGACGTCGCCATCGAGGCGGACCCCGATCACGAAGGGCACGAACACATCCGGCGGGTGATCAGATCGGTGCGCGGCCAGCTGGTATGTGAACACCTCGGCGTGCCGACCGACGAATTCGAGCGCGCGATGCGCGACGGGAAGTCCCTTCTGCAGGCCGTCGAGGCGCTCCGCGGGCGGGGCAGGACACTGCGTCGGTTCACCAGCCGGACGGTGGCGAACGAGGACAGCCCGCTGGCCGAGAACGAACTGATGGATCCCGACCACGTTCCGCGATCGCTTACTCGCAGCATGCGGCGGTTGGTGGCCAAACTGTCACAGTGATGCTTGGCCCGCGAATATCGTTGGACCGCAACGGCCTCACCTTGGATCTTCTCCATCGGGCTGGAGCTTTGACGCTTGCCGATCGTCTCCTGACCAGGAGTAGCGCAAACCCGCCTGCTGTAGGGCGGGGAAGGTCCCGGTGATGTCGCGGGTCGACGCGACGGTCTCGCCATCGATCAGTCCCGTACCGCTCTTCGTCTCCGGCACCACACTGTCAGCGCCGGAAGACAACCCACCTCATCGCGCTGTACATGTACACGGCTTCGCATACGCCGGCCACCAGCCGCGACAACTGGTATTGCAGGCCAAGGGCCGTCAGCACGCTGGACACCCCGAGGATGAAAGCGAGGTAGTTGACGACGACGACCACGGCGTAGACCACCACCTGTGGTCCGACCGGAGCATGGGAGCGAAAGTTGAAGGTGCGGTTGAGTAGGTAGCTCAGGGTGAAAGCCGACGCGTACGCGATCGTGACCGCAACCGGGACCGGAAGGCCGAGACCGCTGCGAAGAGCTGTGAGGATCGCGAGATCGGCGCTGAAGGTGAGGCCGTTGATGATGCAGAAACCCAGGAAGGTCGGCGCAATGACCGATCCGAGCCCCCACGGGAGCCGACCGACGACCACCTCGCAGAACCGATGAAATCGGTCGACCGGCCGCGATCGACCGGCACCCAATTCGGCTCGCACACGCGTACGGTCCCACGGCCAGGTATCCACCGTGTGATCAGTGGGCCAACTCTCCGCGGAATGCGAAGCCGACCCGCGCTGGAATTGAAGAGTCCCTCGCTATTCCGCGGTGCTCAGTGGCATACGACGAAGGTTTGTCGTCCGTGCCGTTGAATTGTGCCGTCGTGGAGGGCCGGGGGCGTCGAAGAATGCACTGGATCGGCGTGTGGGGGCGGTCAACCCGACCACTATGACTGGTTGTCGGAATATCTCGCGGCGCGTGGGTTGAAGCCGTTTGTCCGCTTCTTACCGGTCACCATCCTGGCGACGCTGGCTGCCGCGACGTTGCTGATGCCGAGCAGCCCGTCGGGGCCCCGAACACTCGCGCAGCGAGCCGTGGCGCTGGTGTTCATCGTGAGTCTGGCCGGAATGGCGTTGGTGTGGGCGCTGACTTGGCCGACGCGCGTTCAATCCCAGGTGTTTTCAACGGCGGCGACGCTCGGCATCGCCGCGACCTGCCTGATCGAGAGCGATCCGCGCAGCGGAATGCTGGGGTGCGCCGCATTCGACGGCCAGCTTGGGCGTCAGCAGCGTCCGGCTGTCGCCGGAAGGCGAAACGCGCTGGGGGAAACCAAGTTCGGCATGCCGACATTCCGGTACCGCCCGGCCGCTGAAGCCTAGTCGTGGTTGCAGGCCTCGCCCACGAGATTGATCGCGCGGTAACTCTTGCCGCGGCCGCTTGCGGCCGGGCCGGCGATGATCATCGCCGCCTCGACCGGTGACGACCATGCGGTGTCGGCGCCGGTGAAGACGACGCTGGGAACCAGCACCGTCGCGGTGACCGCCTTGGCGCCCTCGCCCTTGAGCGTCACCATGACACAGCGGCCGTCAAGGTCGGGCACGTCACCGGTGCGGACATCTTTGTCGTAGAAGTCCAGCGAGCGATACCCGTCGGCATACTGCAGGACCCGCTCTTTGTTGAGGTCACCGAAGGTGAAGTACGCGAGCGTGATGCCGCCGCCGGTGAGGTCGTATCGCACCGCTTCCGTCGCGATCTTCGAGGTGGCTGCCAGCTCTATCACCGCGAACTTCGCCCCGGACAGCTCGAGCAACCCGATCAGATCGCCAAGCCCTCGTTGATACGCCGGGTCCGACAGGTCGTTCGAATAAACGGTATGGGCGCGGCCGCCGTCGGCGATGGTCGTCTTGTACTCGACGACGTCGGCCGCACCGGGCTTGGTGATGGTGGCCGGCAAGCGGGAAAACTTCATCTCGGCGACGATGGCGCTGATCCGGCGGGCGGAGTCCAGTGGCACTCCCGCGACGTCGACGGGTCCGAGCCGCTCGGCTCGGCCTATCCATCCGCCACAGCGTTCGATCGTGACTTCCATCGCCACCCTTCCTTCCGGGTTCCGGACGCCAACAGCGTGTCAGCTGCGACGGCGCACCACACGCGTAGTCGACTACTCGACTAGCTCGTCTTCCGTTGTCGCGCCGATCCCACCCGCATCAGGCGATCCCAGAAGTCCTCCAACTCCACGTGGCCCTGCTGGCGAGGCCTGCGCGCGTAAAACCGGGACTGGTCGTAGCTCCCGGGACAAGAGAACTTGTGCAGCTGCAGACAGTCTGAGGGCCAGCGCTTTTCGCGGGTGCAATCGAGATCGACCACCAGGCGCGTTCGACGATCGATCGCGAACCGATTGCCCTGGTAGCTCTCCGTCGTCGGGACCATCTCGGCGTCGAACAGCCCCCACCCGCCATAGGCGGTCTTCAGCCACACCGTCTCCGCACCGCAATGACCGCACGGCGCGATCGTCGAAGGTTGTTCCCAGCACGGCACAACCGGAGTGTAGGGAGCCACGCCGACAGCGGCCGTCCGACACGCGAGGCCACCGACCACCGCGGCGAAACAAGCCGGCGAAGCCTATCGGCGTGTTTAGCTCCGATTTCCGCACGTTAGTGTGCTTGGGTCGGCCTCATCGAAATAGGCCGACAGAAAAGTTGAGCAACTACATGACCGCAGCAACAGAGGTGTCGGCGCTCGAATCGCGGGTCGGCCACTACTACCAGATGGACGGCACCTACCTGGTCGGCCGCGAGAAGGTTCGCGAGTACGCCCGCGCAGTGCAGGACTACCACCCCGCGCACTGGGATGTCGACGCCGCCGCTGAGCTGGGCTACCCCGGCCTGGTGGCGCCGCTGACGTTTACCTCAGTTCCCGGCATGATGTGCAATCGCCGGATGTTCGAATCGGTGGTCGTCGGGTACGACACCTACCTGCAGACCGAAGAAGTCTTCGAACAGCACCGCCCGATCGTGGCCGGTGACGAGCTGCGCATCGACGTCGAACTGGCATCGGTGCGCAGGACCGCCGGCAGAGACTTCATCACCGTCACCAACACCTTCACCGACAGTGACGGCGAGCGCGTACACACCCTGCACACCACCGTCATCGGCGTCACGGCCGAAGATGTCGATCCGGCGATCAAATCGGCCGCGCCGAAAATCATGATGCACGACGTGGACCTCCTCGCGATCGCCGAATCGGGCGCAGGGTACGAGAAGACGGTGCGGCCTGCGGGCGAGGTTCGGATCGCCCGGGGAGGCACCACCCGTACGCCGGGCACGCCGTCCTTCGAGGACGTTCAGGTCGGCGACCAGCTGCCGGCGCATCACACCCGACTGTCGCGCGGCGACCTGGTGAACTATGCCGGCGTGGCCGGTGACGCCAACCCGATCCACTGGGACGAGGGCATCGCCAAGCTGGCCGGGCTGCCCGACGTGATCGCCCACGGAATGCTCACCATGGGTCTGGGCGCCGGATTCGCCTCCGCGTGGTCGGGCGACCCCGGTGCCGTAACCCGCTACACCGTGCGGCTGTCCCAGCCGGCGATCGTGTCGGCGGCGGAGGGTGCGGACATCGAATTCAGCGGCCGTATCAAGTCTTTGGACCCGGATACCCGCTCCGGGGTGGTCATCGTCGGCGCGAAGTCCGGCGATCAGAAGATCTTCGGCATGGCGACGTCGAACATCCGCTTCCGCTGAGTTGCCGTTGGACGCAGGTCGGCTTCGCCCGCTTGGGCGTTCACTGAAACCCGGCATCACCCGGGTCATGGTCACGACCCACTTTTGTCATGGTCCTCAGTGTCATGCCGATGGCATGCATTCCCGCCAGGGCCGCGCCTCGGAGGTCAGGGTCGGCGGCGTCCCAATTGGCGATCACCGCGTAGTCGAACCAGACGGAGCCTCGCCCGATCGTCCCGACATCTGCTCTGACGCCCGCGTCGGCGCCAGTTTTGTTACGAACAAAGAAGTTTCGATCCGACGGCGCATGGGCCAGCGGATCAAGCCCGAACGCCCCCGCGACCATGGACAGGTCTACGGATGTTGCCAGCCAGGCGTTCACCTGCTCTGAAACCGTTGGGGATATCAGCTCTTGGCGGGCCAGTTGGCTCATTAGAAGCGACAACTCGGAGGCCGAGCCGGTGGACAGCGTCGGCGGGTCATCTGGGCCTCGGTGGTCCCTGACGTAGTCCAGCAGCGCCGTGTGGACCAAGCCGAGGGACTCGGCAAGGTTGCGAAGCTTGGGCAAGCCCACGTGCTTGAGCAGTACGTTTGTCGCCAGATTGTCGCTGACGCTGGCAATCAGAACGCAGAGATCCTGGATGGATAACCTGTCGACGTCCAGGTGCTGCCAGATCCCCGAATCGGCGACCAAGAGCCCTGGCTCCCGGCCGAGCAAGGTAGCGCCGCTGAGATCGCCCTCTGCCAATTGCCTTGCGACCTCGACGAGTAACAGCAGCTTGCCGATGCTCGCGGTCTTCATCGGACGGTCGGCGTTACAGCTGGCTAGTTCGTGACCTGCGGCATTTCGAATGCAAACCGACCATTCGATGTTGGCGCTTGTTGCTGTGACATCGTCGATCGATTGCTGGAGCAATTGGCTATCCGTCACCTCGCCATGTTGGCGAAGCGCGACAAGTGCAGCTGGTGCGCGACGGTCACCGTCTTGGTGGGCCCATTGCGGTGTTTGGCGAGAATGAAATCCGCCTCTCCCCCGCGCGGGTCGTCGCGTTCGAAGGCGTCCGGTCGGTGCAACAGGATGACGACGTCGGCATCTTGCTCTAAAGAATTGTGCAGGTTAATCCCATTTGCGACGAAATTGTGTGTGTCGTCTACAGTTCCGTCATAAACGTCCTGCTCGCCAATGTTGGCAATTTCGACGATGCGGTCCCAAAAGACATCGCTAGTAGCGAGCGCATGGATTTCGGGCTCATCTAGTGTCACGGCCATCCGGTGAAGCAGTGACCGGCCCGGCGCATGTAGCAGTCGTGCGTCGCAAAACCGCGTCTTCATTGCGACTTTCAGTTCGGCACTCGAAAAGGCGTTGCGCGCCACTACCTCCCGGACTTTAGCCCAAACCTCGACCGGCACGGTGTCCGCACCCGGCCGGCGGACGCGCGATTGCAGCTGCTGAAGTACAAATTCCGCAGACTTGCCCCGCGCTCCGTGCACACCAACCTTGGTCAGAAACGCAGTTTGATTCGCCGACCTGTCAATCCATAAGTGCCAGCAGTCGCGGTAGCCCGCCTTGCGCATTCGAGTAACACGGCTCTGAATACCGAGACGCAGCAGCAGCTGAGCGACATCGTCGATGAGCCGCCGACTAGTGGACGCATAATAGATCTTCGCTTGACCGGCCACATGTTCCCACCGCACTGACCCGTCGGTGGCCCACAGGTGACGCAGGAACAACGCCACCTGATCGTTCGGCGCACGGAAAACGGCCTCCGGCACGAACTTTTCGTAGCTACGCTTGCCGAACAGACCCAAACCGTCGAGCCAGGCGGCAATCGGGTTGCGCCGACCGCGCGCCAGCCGATCCGGGGAAGGCAACCGCAGCGTGGTCACGCGGGCCGCCGGGTAATCGTCGCGAATCGCGGTCACCCCGAAATGCGCCGCCGAGACCGTCACCGCGACGAGGTTGGCCTCGTCCACTGACGCATAGCGGACCGGCTGCCGCTTCACACACGACCCATCGCCGATCATGTGGGCGAGCAGAATCACCTCGGAGTCGTCCATCCGCTGGGTGTCGACGGGCTCGGGAACGCGTCGCGGCGCCGCGATACGATCGCCAACCTTGAGCTGCTCCAACGGAGTCCAGCCGTCGAGCTTCATGAAGGGATGGTTGCCCGTCGCCTCGACCTCACGGCCCGAGGCCAGCCGAAGCCGGAACACTTCCTTGCGGCCGCTCGGGAAAACGTTCGTCATCGGCCGCGCGACCATCCTCAGCCGCTCATCCAAGGACCACACCAGCGGACGCTCACCGGTGCGCATGAGCTCACCAAACGTGACCTCGGCGCCGGTGTCGGCGCGCAAGATTCGCGTCGCTGCCGTCAGGCATCCCGATTCACGAAGGTCGGCCAGCATGGGCTTCTTGTCGGTGCGCTGCTCGGGGCCACGGTTGAGCTGGCTGATGGCGACGACGGGAACCTCGAGCTCTTTGGCCAAAAGCTTTAGGTGCCTTGAGAATTCGGAGACTTCCACCTGCCGCGACTCGTGCTTCTTCCCCGAAGTCATCAGCTGCATGTAGTCGATCACGATCAGCCGCAAGTCGGCCTTCTGCCGCAGCCGGCGAGCCTTGGCGCGAATCTCCATCATGGTCAGGTTGGGCGAGTCGTCGATATACAGTGGCGCTTCGCTGATTTCGCTCATCCGCCGCGCCAACCGCGTCCAGTCATCGTCGCTCATCCGTCCCGAACGCATGTCGGCGAGCTTGATCTTCGCCTCGGCGGACAACAGCCGCATCACGATCTCTGACTTGCTCATCTCCAGCGAGAAGATGACGCTTGCAAGGCGGTTCTTGATCGAGCACGAACGCATGAAGTCCAAGCCCAAGGTGGAATTGTGGGTCGGCACCATTCCCGGGCCTGCGAGGTACAGGCGCGCGGCGTTGTCCACCTCGACACAGCGCACGGGAACGCTATCCACGCGCCGCACGGATTCGATGTGCAATACCGGAGTCAACAGGGCCGTGGTGATCCCGTGCCCGGCACAGCGCTTCGATGATCCGGCCGCCGCGATGGTGTCCCAACCGCACCGCAACTGGGACGAGGTCCGGATGCCGCGAGTGGTAGGCCATTGGTGCTCGGCGTCGGCGACAATGACCGTCCCGTCCGAGAATTCGATCTCGTAACACGGATGGCCCAACATGACCCCGGTCGCGGCCACCACCCGTGTCGGCAACCCGTCGGCGTCGAGCAACTCATCACCGACCGCGACGTCACCCATCGTCGTCCAGCCCGCGGGCGTGGCCAGCGACGTGTTCAACGCGAGGGCCTTCCCCACGCCGGGTCGGGCCGCCACGATGATCATCTGCCCGGGATGCAGGCCGTTGGTCACCTCGTCGAGTTCGGTGAAGCCGGTCGGCACGCCGCGGGAGACGCCGCCGCTGGAGGCGATGGCGTCGATCTCATCCATCGTCGGCTGCAGCAGGTCCTCCAGCGGGACGAAGTCCTCGGAGAGCCGGCGATCGGCTACGTCGTAGATCTCGGCCTGCGCGCGGTCGACGATCTCGGCCACGTCGGCGCCCTCGGCGCCTGCGTAGCCGTATTGCACGACCCGGGTCCCCGCCTCGACCAGTCGCCGCAGCAGCGCCTTCTCCGCGACGATGCCCGCGTAGTAGCCGGCATTGGCGGCCGTGGGCACCGTCGAGATCAGGGTGTGCAGGTACGGTGCCCCGCCGATGCGACGCAGCAGGCTACGGCGGTCCAGTTCGGCCGCCACCGTCACGGCATCCGCCGGCTCGCCGCGCCCGTAGAGGTCGAGGATCGCGTCGTAGATGTTCTGGTGCGCGGGGCGGTAGAAGTCGCCGGGGCGCAGCCGTTCCAACACGTCGGCGATGGCGTCCTTGCTCAGCAGCATCCCGCCCAGCACCGACTGCTCCGCCGCGAGGTCCTGCGGGGGCTGACGGCCGAACTCTTCGCTTGGGGGCGGCGAACCCATGCCGGAAGTCACGTCATCGACAACCGCCACGGACCCTCACCTCCCCTACCACGAGTACCGAACATACATTCGATTCGACGTTCAGAGCATAAGTCAGGGCGCCGACACCCTACGACCACTTCCACCGATCTCCGCATAGCGCCGGGACGACGGTAAACGTTGCTGGCCAGTACTTAAAGGGGCCGTTGTTCATAACGCTGTGCATCGTGTGTGCATATCCTTCGACACCTGTGTTGAGCGGGGTGTGGAGAACCTGTGGATTAATTCGAGGCACCATGACATCGCTGCTGATAAGGGCAGTACAACTCCCCCCGATTCGTGTGGACAAGAATCTCTACGGCGTGTCGGCGCAGGTTACTGCGTCGGGCGTGTTGGCTTTCGGCCACATTTTCGCCGCGTTACGGGGTGGTTAAGGGGTTCACTCGACGAGACCCTGGAAATTGTTCGCCAGCCGGCTAGCGCGCCACGCGGCGAAGCCTTGCGCATAGGGGGCGGCGAGCGCCGAAAACCAGGCGGCGGCCGAGATGCGGCCGCCGCCTGGTGAGAGCAAACGCTACTTAGTTAGCTGTCCGCGACGACGTCGACCGCGACGTCGACGTCGATCTCCGGGTGCAGGTGCACCGACACCCGGTGCGTGCCGATGGCCTTGATGTGGGCCTTGGGCAGCCGGACGGTCCGCCTGTCGAGGTTTGGCCCGCCGGCCTTCTTGATGGCCGCCACGATGTCACCGGCGGTCACGGAGCCGAACAGCTTGCCCGAGTCGCCCGCGGTCTTCACGGGCAGCGTCACGGGGCCCAGCGCATCGATCGCCGACTTGAGCTCGTTGGCGTGCTCGAGGTCGCGCACCATCTTGGTCTCGCGGGCCCGCCGGATTTCGTCGGCCTGCTTCTGCGCG
>NZ_LZKL01000092.1 GCF_001668725.1 Mycobacterium sp. E787
AAGGTTTTCCAGGAACCACCCGGTGTGAAACGCCACCTCGCCGGCGTGCAGGATGCCGAGCATGAATCCGAAGGTCAGGAAGTCGAACAGCGAGTTGATGGGCCCGAACGTCAGCATGAACCTGCGGATGAAGGCGACGTTCCAGTGCGCCGGCGCATCGCGTTGCTCCTCATCGACGCGGTCGGTGGGGATCGCCAACTGCGAGGCATCGTAGAGCAGGTTGCCCAGCAGGATCTGGCTGGGCAGCATCGGCAGAAACGGCAAGAACGCCGACGCGGCGGCGGCGCTGAAGGTGTTGCCGAAATTGCTCGATGTGCCCATGAACACGTACTTGATGGTATTGGCGAAAATCCTTCTGCCCGTGGCCACCCCGGTGGCCAGCACCCCCAGGTCCTTTTCCAGCAAGACCACGTCGGCCGCGTCCTTGGCCACGTCGGTGGCGCTGTTGACGGAGATGCCCACATCGGCGGCGTGCAATGCCAGCGCGTCGTTGACCCCGTCGCCGAGAAACCCCACCGATCTTCCGGTGCGGCGTGCCGCGGTGATCAGCCGTGCCTTTTGGTCGGGGGAGATGCGGGCGAAGATACTGTGGTCCGCAGCGGCGCGGCCGAATTCGTCGTCATCGAGGCATTCCAGCTGCGCGCCGGTGATCGTGCCCTTGGACGCCAAACCCAGGTCATTGCAGACCTTTTCGGCGACCCGCGGATTGTCGCCGGTGGCGATCTTGAGCTCGATGCCCAGTTCGGCCAGCTGTGCCAGCGACTGGCGCGCCGCGGGTTTGGGTTCGTCGGCGAAGACCAGAAAGCCGGCCAGCGTCAGGTCGTGTTCGTCGTCGGCGGTGAGCTCCGTCAGCTCGGCGGCCGGGCGGGTGGCGACGGCGACCACCCGCCGTCCGGCGGCGAACAAGTCCGCCAGGGTCGCATCCGCGGCCGCCGGCGTCCCGTCGCACCGGTCCAGGACCTGTTCGGGGGCGCCCTTGACGACGAGGAGGCGGTTGCCGTCGTCGTCGACCAACACCGACGTCGCGCGCCGCTCGTGGTCGAACGGCAGCAGCGCGACGCGGCGCACCGCGCCGCCCACCAGTTGCTGTGGCTGCGGGGAGTCCCACAGCGCGGCGTCGAGCGGATTGGCGCTCACCACACCGGATTCCGGGTCGACGTCGGTGGCCAGCAGCCCGAGCCGCCGGACCGGCTCGGCCGGCGCACCGGCCGGATCGATCGTGCCGACCAGGCGGATGCGGCCTTCCGTCAGCGTGCCGGTCTTGTCGGTGATCAGGATGTCGATGTCGCC
>NZ_LZKL01000093.1 GCF_001668725.1 Mycobacterium sp. E787
CCGGACCCCTCGGCGACCGCGCCGACTGGTGGTGGTACGACCCCTTCCAACCCCAACCACCACCATCGACCAACTAGGTTGATTGGGGCATAAAGAATTTCGTTTGCGTTACCCGCTGCCCAGACCATGCGGCTTGCTTGAAAGTTGGTAGCGCATACGCTATCGAATTCGTAAGTCGCCGATGCCCGGAGTCAAGCCGGACCCGGCGCCGGTGCGAATTCGAAACTCGGCGGTTCGCGCAGCCACGCCGTCGAGACGGCGGACCAGTCCGCGACGCTGACGTAGGGTCCCGCCGGGCTGTGCGCGTGGCCCGAGCCGTCGGCCGTGCTGAACGGGGTGACCGAGATCTTGGGATGGGCGAGGGAGCCGGGGTGTAGGGGTTGGCCGTCCTCGTCGGTGACCGAGAGGTGGTCGGGGGGTCCGGTGATGGTGATGTGGCCTTGGTGGTGTTGGCGGTGGTGGTAGGGGCAGATCAGGACCAGGTTGGCCAGCTCGGTGGGGCCGCCGTTTTCCCAGTGCACGAGGTGGTGGGCGTGTAGGCCGCGGGTGGCCCCGCAGCCGGGTACCGCGCAGCTGGGGTGGCGGTGCTCGAGGGCGCGGCGCAGTCGCCGGCTGATGGTGCGGGTGGTGCGCCCGGCGCCCAGGGGTTGGCCGTGGCGTTCGAGCCAGACTTCGCAGCCGGCATCACAGGTCAGGTATTGGCGGTCGGCGTCGGATAGCAGCGGGCCCAGGTGCAGCGCGGCGCTGCGCTGGGCCGCGTCGTAGTGGGCCACCACGGTGGTGTGCTGGCCGTGCGGGCGGCGGGTGGCCTCGGCGTCCCAGCCGGCCTCGACCAGCCGCATGAAGGCCTCCAGGGTGCCCGGCATCGGCGGCGCGCTCGGTGCGGAGCCGTCGCCGTTGGCGCGGTCGCGTTTCCACTCGGC
>NZ_LZKL01000094.1 GCF_001668725.1 Mycobacterium sp. E787
CACACTCAAAGCCCAGGCTTCACAGTCAAAGCCGTAGGCGCACAATCAACGCGTCAACCCGCGATCCGACCGCGTTCGACCAGCGCCATCCGCACTCGGCGCGAAAGCCAAAGCCCAGGATTCACACTCACATGGGCCGAAACCCGAGACCTAGAACGTGCTCGTCGGCCGCACCCGATTGGCCATGTCCACCAGCGTGTAGCGGTGCCGCTGGGTGGGCGCGACGCGGGCCAGGCTGCGCAGCGACGCCTCGACGCCCAGCCGCAGGCCGTGCTCGGTGAACGGGAAGCCGAGGATGTGGTTGGTGCTGGCCTCGTTGTCCTGCAGCCAGTCCATCGCGCCGCCCAGCACCAGGGCGCGGATCTGCAGCACGCGCGGCTCGGTGGGCGGCAACGCCTCCACGCGCCGGGCAGCGTCGCGGATCTGCGCCTCGGTGATCTCGCTCGTGGACCGGCCGGACATCAGGGTCACCGCGCTGGTCAGCCGCGCGGTGGTGAAATGCCTTGAGGTGGGCGGCACCTCGTCCAGGGTGTTGACCGCGGCCTCCCGATCGCCCTCGGCCGAAAGGGATCTGGCCAGGCCGAAGGCCGCGGAGATCACGCCGTCGTTGGTCTTCCACACGGTCTGGTAGAACTTGTGCTCGTCGGTGTTGCCGGCCAGCTCGGCGGTGGCGGCCAGGGCCAGCTTGGGCCCGAGCTCGCCGGGGAAGGTGTCCAGCACCTCGGTGAAATGCTTTGTGGCGGACTCGTAGTCGCCGGTGAGCAGCTCGGCGACGGCCCGGTACCAGACCAACCGCCACCGCCAGCCGACGCGCTCGGCCAGGTCGTCGAGTTTGCGGGTGGCCTTGGCCACGTCGCCGAGGTCCAGCAGCGCGCGGACCTCCATCAGCGGCAGCTCGATCGACTCGGCCACCTCGATGCCGTCGGCGTCCAGCGAGCCGTGCCGGGCCGCACGCAACGAGTCCAGCGTCTGCACCGGCTGGGACAGCACCGTCGCCTGCAGCACGGGCGCGGCGACGTCGGTCGGGTCGACCAACGGCACCGGCAGCGCGGTCACGATCTCCCGGGCGGTCAGCTTCTCCGAGTGCACCTGCCCGTCCAGATACACGTCGGTGTGCGCGACGAGCAGGTCCACCCCGAACGTCGATCGGCTGGGCGAAAAGACCGTCGACAGACCGGGTCTCGGTATCCCGGTGTCGTGCGCGACCACCTCGCGCAGCACGCCCATCAACTGGGCGGACATCTCGTCCGCGGTGGAGAACCGGCGCCGCGGGTCGGGGTCGGTGGCGCGGCGCAGCAGCCGGCCGAACGAGTCGTAGTTCTTCAGCACCGGATCGTCGTCCGGCAGGCCGTCCACGTAGCGTCCGTTGCGGGTGCGCAGGTTCAGCGTCAGCGCCGCCAGCGTGCGACCCACCGTGTAGATGTCGGTGGCGATCGTCGGACCGGTCCGCACGATCTCCGGCGCCTGGAAACCCGGTGTGCCGTAGAGGTATCCGAACGAATTGATCCGCGACACCGCGCCCAGGTCGATGAGCTTGAGCTGCTCCTCGGTGAGCATGATGTTCTCCGGCTTCAGGTCGTTGTAGACCAGGCCGATGGAGTGCAGGTAGGTCAGCGCGGGCAGGATCTCCAGCAGGTAGGCGATCGCCTCGGCGACGGGTAGCTTCTCGGATTTGCGGTCCTTGAGGACCCGCTTGAGCGACTGGCCGCCGATGTACTCCATCACGATGTAGCCGACGGGGTCCCCGTGCGAATCGGTGTGCTCGACGAAATTGAAGATCTGCACGATCTGCGGGTGCACCACCTCGGCGAGGAACTGGCGCTCGGCCATCGCGATGGCCTGCGCCTCGGCGTCACCGGAATGCACCAGGCCCTTGAGCACCACCGGGCGGTCGTTGACGTTGTGGTCGAGCGCCAGGTACACCCAGCCCAGCCCGCCGTGCGCGATGCAGCCCTTGACCTCGTACTGGCCGGCGACGATGTCGCCCGTGTTCAGCTGCGGCAAAAAGGAATACGGGCTGCCGCAGGAGGGGCACCAGCCCTCGGACGCGCCCTTGTCGCCCTCCCCGGACCGGCCGACCGGTTTGCCGCAGTTCCAGCAGAAGCGCTTGGACTCCGGCACCACCGGGTTGGTCATCAGCGCCTCGAGCGGGTCGATGTCCCGCACCCGCGGGATCTCGACCAGGCCGCCGCCGAGTTGCCGGGTCGGCGGCAGCACTCGGGTGGCGACCGTCATCGGCGCGTCGGTGTCGATCCCGGGGATGAGGAAGTCGTCGTCATCGTCGTCGAAGTCGGGGCGGAACAGCGCCTGGGTGGCCTGGATTCGCCCCGTTACCGGACCGCCCTGCGTGTCCGGGGCTGCGGCGCCCTCGTCGGCGCCGGGCTGCTCGGTGTGATCCAGCTCGGCCATCAGTCCACGTACCTCGGCGTCGGCGGGGCGGGCGCGGGACCGAGAACCGTCAACCACTTGCGGTACAACGTGTTCCACGTGCCGTCCCGGCGGATGCGTTCCAGCGTGCCGTTGACGAACCGGACCAGGCCGGTGTTGTTCAGGTTGACGCCGATGCCGTACGGCTGGGTGGCCATATTCGGCCCGACGATGTGCAGATAGGGGTCCTCTTCGACCAGCCCGGCCAGGATCGAGTCGTCGGTGCTGACGGCGTCGATCTCCCGCTGCTGCATGGCCACCAGGCAGTCGGCCCAGTTCACCACCGACACGATGACCGGCGGCGGGTCGATCTGCTGGATGCGGTGCAGCGACGTGGTGCCCCTGGCCACGCAGACCCGCTTGCCGGACAGGTCGGCCACCTTGGCGATCGGCGAGTCCCGCGGGGCCAGGATGCGCTGATTGGCGTCGAGGTAGACGGTGGAGAAGTTCACCAGCTTGCGCCGCTCGCAGGTGATGGTCATGGTCTTGACCACGACGTCGACCTCGGAGCGCTGCAGCGCGGTGACCCGCTCCTCCGACGACAGGATCCGGTACTCGACATGCGACGGGGCGCCGAAGATGTCGCGCGCGATCTCGCCGGCGACGTCGACGTCGAAGCCGGTGATCTCGCCGGTGATCGGGTCGCGGAAGCTGAACAGGTTGCTGCCGATGTCGAGCCCGACGATCAGCCGGCCGCGGGCCCGGATGTCGGCGACGGCCGCGTCGGCCTCGGCCTTGGTGGGGAACGGGCGCAGGCTGGCGGTCGCGTTGCAGCCCTGGCCGGCGTCGTCCGGCGGCAGCGGCGGCTGCGGCGGCAGCTGCTCCATCCCGACCGGCGTGGGCGGCGGCAGCGTCGGCACGGTGGCCACGGTCAGCGATTCGGTGTGCCCGCAGCCCGCCAGCACCGTGCCGACCGCGGCCGCGGCGAGCCCCCGGCGCAGGGCCGTCATCATCGGTACTCCTTCAACCGCGGCCACAGCCCCAGCGCCACGGCGATCGCGGCCCCCAGGGACAGCACCACGCCGCCCACCTGGGCGCCGGACAGCCCGCTGCGCGCGTTGAGCACGTCGTTGCGCAGGTGCGTGCGGCTCTGGTCCATGGCCTTGCCCAGCAGGTCCTCGAGCTTGTCGAACGCCGGGGTGGAGTCGTCCTCGCCGCTGCCGAGGGCGACCTGGGTGGCGGCGCGGTAGTTGCCCACCGAGATGTAGGAGTTGATCCGGTCGTTGGCCTGCCGCCAGCGCAGCAGCAGCTGGTCGGCGCCCTGCAGGTCGGGCTTGTCGACGGCGTCGCTGCGCGACAGGTACTGGTCGAGCTGGGAGTGCATGGAGTCGATGCGGTCGTAGAACGACTGCTTGCGCATCTCCTCGTCGCCGCGGCGAATCAGCGACAGCGTCTCGTCGGCCCGCGCCTGCTGGGCGGTGATGGCGACGTTGGTGACGGTCCGCAGCGACTCCGCGGCGGTGTCCTTGGCGCTACGGCTCGCCGTCGTGGAGATGGTTAGCGCGGTCCCGACCCATACCACCATGACGAGGATACCGAGGGCGCCGACGACCAGCCCCGGGTTGATCCGGCGCCGGGTGCGCCGGGCCAGCCAGCGATGGGAGAACGCGCCGAACACCACCGTGCTGGCGACGACGAGGATCACCGGGGCGGGGAAGTGCGTGGACGCGGTGGTCTCGCTGTCCACCCGCTCCGACGTCGCCTGGTACAGCTGCGCGGCGTCCGGCAGGATCCTCGACTGCATCAGCCCCGAGGCCTCGGACAGGTACGACGACCCGACCGGGTTGCCCTCCCGGTTGTTGGTGCGCGCGATCTCGATCAGCCCGGTATAGACGGCCAGTTCGGCGTTGATCCGGCCCAGCAACTGCACCAGCGGTTCGTCGGTCAGCCCGCTCGACGCCCGGGTCACGGCCACCGCGGCGTCGGTGATGGCCTGCTCGTAGCGCAGCCGGACCGGACGCGGCTCGGCCTGGGCGATGAACGCGGTGGCCGCTGCCGCGTCGGCCACCGACAGCGTGGTGTACAGCCGCCCGGCGGCGAACGACAACGGCTCGGTGTGGTTGAGCACCGTGGACAGCACCTGCTGGCGGTGGTTGATCGTCGTCGAGGTGGCGAAGGCGCTGGAGACGCCCAGGGCGGCCAGCACGATCCCGATGCTGAGGATCCGGCCCGGCGTCGTGGAGATGAACCACCAGCGCGGATGCGCCGGTTCGGCCGGCGACCGCGACCCCTTCGGCTCGGTCGACGGGTGCGCCAGCTCAACCGTCACGTCTGCTCAGCCCTCATCCTTCGGCCTGGAAATTCGCCGCACGAACCCGAATAAGCGAATTCTAAGAGAATGTTGCGCCGGATGGGGGGATGCGACCCGATTGACCGGGCGGATGGCCTGCATATCCTGATCTCGTGCACGGCGACGGTGACGGATGGGTGGTATCCGACGGCGGCGCTCATTATTGGGGCCGGTACGGCGCGGCCGGCCTGCTGCTGCGGGCCCCCGCGGCCGACGGCACGCCCGCGGTGCTGCTGCAGCATCGGGCGGTGTGGAGCCACCAGGGTGGCACCTGGGGGCTGCCGGGAGGCGCCCGGGACAGCCACGAGACCCCGGAGCAGACCGCGGTCCGCGAGGCGCACGAGGAGGCCGGCCTGCCGGCGGACCTGGTCGCCGTCCGCGCCACGGTCGTCACCGCGGAGGTCTCCGGGATGGGCGGCACCCGCTGGAGCTACACCACCGTCGTCGCCGACGCGGCCGAGTTGCTGCAGACCGTGCCCAACCGGGAAAGCGCCGAGATGCGCTGGGTCGCCGAGAGCGAGGTGGCCGACCTGCCGCTGCACCCCGGTTTCGCGGCCAGCTGGCAGCGGCTGCGCGCCGCCCCGGCGCTGGTGCCGCTGGACCACGGCGACGAACGGCGCCGGCACCTGCCCCGCACGCTCGAGATCGAGGCCGGGGTATTCGTGTGGTGCATGCCGGGCGATCCCCTTCAGGCCGATGAGACGCCGACGCATCCCCGGATCAACTCGCTGCTGCAAGCGCTGACCTGAGCCGCCGCGCGGCGGCCCGCGGATCCTCGGCCCCGGTGATGGCCCGCACCACCACGACGCGTCGCGCCCCGGCGTCGAGCACCTCGGGCAGCCGGTCCGCATCGATGCCGCCGATCGCGAACCAGGGCTTGTCGGTGGCGAGCCCGGCGGCCAGCCGGACCAGCGGCAGGCCCGGCGCCCGGCGCCCGGGTTTCGTCGGGGTGGGCCAGCACGGGCCGACGCAGAAGTAGCCGGCCTGGCTCTCCGCGGCCGCGGCGGCCTGGTCGGCGTCGTGGCTGGACAGCCCGATCACCGTGTCCGGCCCGACGATCTCGCGCGCCACGGCCAAGGGCAGGTCGCCCTGGCCCAGGTGCAGCACGTCGGCGCCGGCCGCGCGGGCGATGTCGGCGCGGTCGTTGACCGCGAACAGGGCGCCGTGCCGGCGGGCCGCCTCGGCGAGGACCTCGCACGCGGCCAGCTCGTCACGCGCCTCGAGGGGGCCGAAGCGCTGCTCACCGGCCGACCCCTTGTCGCGCAGCTGGATGATGTCGACGCCGCCGGCCAGGGCGGCGTCGGCGAACTCGGCCAGGTCACCCCGCTCGCGGCGCGCGTCGGTACACAGGTACAGCCTCGCGGCGGCGAGACGGGCAGCGTGGTGCACAGCGCGACGGTATCGCGCTAGCGTGGACACCGAAGAACACGGGAGTCCCGGCGAGCGGGGACTGAGAGTGGGCGCGCGTGCCCTTACCGTCACACCTGATCCGGGTCATGCCGGCGAAGGGAGCACAGGATGCCCAACTCACTCGCCGTCATCGGCGGCGGCGTCATCGGGCTGTCGGTGGCGCGCCGGGCGGCGCAGGCCGGATGGTCGGTGCGCGTGCATCGCACCCGGGACGCGGGCGCGTCGTGGGTGGCGGGCGGCATGCTCGCCCCGCACAGCGAAGGCTGGCCGGGTGAGGAGAAGTTGCTGCGGCTGGGCCTGGAATCGCTACGGCTGTGGCGCGAGGGCGGCTATCTGGACGGGCTGTCCCCGGGCGTGGTCACGGCGCGGGAGTCGCTGGTGGTGGCCGTCGACCGGGCCGACGTCGCGGACCTGCGCACCGTCGCCGACTGGTTGTCCGCGCAGGGGCACCCGGTGGTCTGGGAGTCGGCCGCACGGGATGTGGAGCCCCTGCTGGCGCAGGGTATCCGGCACGGCTTCCGGGCGCCCACCGAGCTCGCGGTGGACAACCGCGCGGTGCTCGACGCGCTGCGCGCCGCCTGCGAGCGCCTGGGCGTGAGCTGGGCCGGGCCGGTCACCGAGCTGGCCCGGGTGGGCGCCGACGCGGTGGTGATCGCCAACGGCATCGACGCGCCCGCGCTGTGGCCCGGGTTGCCGGTGCGCCCGGTGAAGGGCGAGGTGCTGCGGCTGCGCTGGCGAAAGGGGTGTATGCCATTGCTGCAGAGGGTGATTCGGGCCCGCGTGCACGGGCGGCAGGTGTACCTGGTGCCGCGCCCGGACGGCGTCGTCGTCGGCGCCACCCAATACGAACACGGACGCGACACGGCGCCGGTGGTGTCGGGGGTGCGCGACCTGCTCGACGACGCGTGTGCGGTGCTGCCCGCGCTGGGGGAGTACGAGCTGGCCGAGTGCGCCGCCGGGTTGCGGCCGATGACGCCCGACAATCTGCCCATCGTGCAACGCCTGGACGAGCGAACCCTCGTCGCCGCCGGCCACGGCCGGTCGGGATTCCTGCTGGCGCCGTGGACCGCCGAACAGATCGTGTCCGAACTCCTGCCGGTCGGAGCGCACCCATGATCGTCACGGTCAACGAGCGACGGGTCGAGGTCGACGAGCGGACCACCGTCGCCGCGCTGCTGGAGTCGCTGGGCTTCCCCGACCGAGGTGTCGCGGTGGCGGTGGGCGACGCGGTCCTGCCCCGATCCGGCTGGACCGCACCGCTTTTCGACGGCGCGCGACTCGAGGTGGTGACGGCGGTGCAAGGTGGCTGAATCCGGACTGTCCCGTTCCTCGGAAACCAAACTGGCGATCGCCGATCGCAGCTTCGCCTCGCGGCTCATCATGGGCACCGGGGGTGCGTCGAACCTGGCGGTGCTCGAGGAGGCGCTGATCGCGTCGGGCACCGAGCTGACCACCGTCGCGATCCGGCGCGTCGACGCCGAGGGCGGGACCGGGCTGCTGGACCTGCTGGGCAGGCTGGGCATCACGCCGCTGCCCAACACCGCGGGGTGCCGCAGCGCGGCCGAGGCGGTGCTCACCGCGCAGCTGGCACGCGAGGCGCTGAACACCAACTGGGTCAAGCTCGAGGTGATCGCCGACGAGCGCACGCTGCTGCCCGACGGGGTGGAATTGGTCAGGGCGGCAGAGCAATTGGTCGACGACGGGTTCGTCGTCCTGCCCTACACCAACGACGATCCGGCGCTGGCCCGTCGGCTGGAAGACGCCGGCTGCGCGGCGGTGATGCCGCTGGGCGCCCCGATCGGCACCGGCCTGGGCATCACCAACCCGCACAACATCGAGATGATCGTCGCGCGCGCCGGCGTCCCGGTGGTGCTCGACGCCGGCATCGGCACCGCCAGCGACGCCGCGCTGGCGATGGAATTGGGTTGCGACGCCGTGCTGTTGGCCACCGCGGTGACCCGCGCCGCCGACCCCCCGGCGATGGCCGCCGCGATGGCCGCCGCCGTCACCGCGGGCCACCTGGCGCGGCGCGCCGGACGGATCCCCAAGCGGTTCTGGGCGCAGGCCTCCAGCCCCGACCTGGCGACGACGCGGCCCGCGCGGTAGGCCGCTGAGGAGCCGGGCAATCAGGTACCGTCGATGAAACGCTATGTCGCGCTGGGCAGTTCGATGGCCGCCGGTCCCGGCATCCGGCCCCGGGTGGAGGGCGCCCCGCGGTGGTCGGGCCGCTCGGCCCGCAACTACCCCCACCTGGTGGCCCGGCGGCTGAACCTCGATCTGGTCGACGTCACCTTTTCCGGCGCCACCACCGCCCACGTGCTCTCCGATCGCCAGCACGGCAGGCCACCGCAGATCGCCGCGCTGGACGGCTCGGAGAGCCTGGTCACCGTGACCATCGGCGGCAACGACGTCGGCTACGTGCCGCTGTTGATGGCCGCCGCGCTGCCGCGGATCGCGCGCGGGCTGCCGCTGCTGGGTGGGCGGGTGGCCGAACTGCTGGACCGCGACGCGCGCGATCGGGCGCTGGCCGACGTCTTCGATGCGCTGTGCGCGGTCGGCACCGCGGTGCGCCGGCGTGCCGCGGGCGCCCGGGTGTTCTTCGTCGACTACCTGACGCTGCTGCCGCCCGCCGGTGTGCCCGCTCCGCCGCTCGCGGACGCCGACGCCGACCTGGGCCGGCACGTCGCCGCGACGCTGGAACGCCTCACCGCCGACGCGGCCGCGGCCACCGGGTGCGGAATCGTCGGCGCCGCGGAGGCCAGCCGGCAACACCACGCCTGGTCGGCGGAGCCGTGGACGACGAAACCCGGTGTGCCGCTGCCGGGTCGGCCGGCGCCGCTGCACCCCAACGGCGCCGGGATGCGCGCGGTCGCCGACCTGGTAGCGGCCCGGCTGTGATCGTCAGCCGTTGGTGCGCCACCACTGGTAAAGCGCGTTCACATCGGTGTTGGACGCGCGGACGTGGCTCAGCACGTTTTTGGCATCGGTGGTCCAGGTGATGACGGCGGCGTTCTTGTAGGTTCCGCACGCCACCTGTCCCGCCGTGGCGCCCGAACTGCCCTGATGCCAGGTGCCCGGCGATTGACCGTTGTCACCGCACGCGCTCAGCGACACGCCGTTGATGCCGGAGGTGAAAGCGGCGGCCAGGTCGCTGCCGTTGCTGAAGAGTTGGTAGACGCCGGCGGCCGGCCCGTTGGAATCGGGGTTTTGCCCGCAATCCAGTTCGGCCAGAAGGGGACCCGACAGCGGCGCGGCCTGGCAATTGTTGAGGCCGTAGCCCTTCGACAGCGCGCCCGCCAGGGTGTTGATGTCCGCCGAGCTGCCGGTGCCGGGGTCCGCGGTCGCCGTGGCCGCGCCGACGAGGGCGGAACCGCCCATGAGCGCCAGGGCCGTCGCGGCTCGCAGCGCCTTGGAGAGAGGGGACATTCTGAACTCCTTTGTTGTGGGGAAATTCGAGGAATCCGAGCATCTTTCGGGCCGCGGCGACGGAATGCGTTGCGGCCCGGGCGTTGACGTCAGCCGTTCGCGCGCCACCACTGGTAGAGCGCCGCGACGTCGGAGTTGGCTCCGCGGACAAGGCCCAACACGTTCTTGGAATCCGTGGTCCAGATGACCTCCGCGGCATTCTGGTAGGTGCCGCACGCCACGGATCCGGAGTTGGCGTTGTTGCTGCCCTGGTGCCAGGTCGTGGGCGACTGGCCGCTGTCCCCGCACGCGGTCAACACGTCGTCCTTGATGCTGGCCTTGAACGAGCCGGCCAGGCTGTCGGCGTTGTTCAACAAGATGTACCTCGCCTGGACCGGGCCGCTGGGGTCGGGGTTCTGCCCGCAGGTGAGCACGGCCAATTCGCCCGCATCGATGTTGCCGGCGGTGCAGTTGTTGAGGCCGTAGCCCTTGGACAGCGAGGCGGCCAGCGTGTTGATGTCCGCCGAGTTACCGGTGTTGGTGGGGTCCGCGGTCGCAGCGGCGGCACCGGCGAACGCGAAACCGCCCGCGAGCGCGGTGGCCGTCGCGGCCCGCAGCGCCTTGCTGAGATGAGGCATCCTTGACTCCTAACGGTTGCGGCGCTCGCCGGAAACAATGTTTCCGCTAAGGGGATCGTAGGGGTATGTCCTGTCCATGCAACACATTCCGCCGGAAATTGTCTGTTTGGGCATCTTTTCGGCCGGAACCGCACGGCCATTACCGCACAGCAAAGCGGTTAACGGCCAGCGGTTTTCGGGCGATTTTCATCGAGATGGTGCCGTCATCGCGTCCCTCGGGTAGGGTAATCACCGCCTCATGCCAGTTAACTGCTCCCGACCGGAGAATCCATGACACAGCCACCGCCGTCGCCGGGATACCCGCCGCAGCAACCCGCCGGGCGAGCGCCGAATAACTACTTGGTGTGGGCGATTTTGGCGACGATATTCTGCTTTCCCATCACCGGGATCGTCGCGATCGTGAAAGCCGCCCAGGTGAACGGAATGTGGGCGCAGGGTTTGCACGCCGAGGCGCAGGCGTCCGCCGCCAGCGCCCGCAAGTGGGTCATCTGGTCCGTCGTCATCTGGGTCATCTGGGTGGTCGTCGCCATCGTCTACACGGTGACGGTGGGCATGAACGCCGACAACACGAGCGCCGCGATGATCGCCGCGATGTTCTAGGCGCACGCTCGTGGTTACCCGCCAACGGCCGGTTCGGTTCGCCTTGGGCGCGCCGCTCCTGGTGGCGGCGTCCGCCACGTTGGTGTGCGCCGCCACCTGGGTGGGTGATCCCACCACGCCGGGCGGTCCACTGCCGGTCTGTCCCACCAAGGCGCTGCTGGGCATCGACTGCCCGGGATGCGGCAGCGCGCGGATGTTGTATTCGCTGATGCACGGCAACGTGGCGGCGGCCGCCCGCTTCAACGCGCTGGGCCTGGTGGCGTTGGTCCTGTTGGTGTGGGCGTATGGGGCGTGGACCTACGGCCGGGTGACGGGCCGGCGGATCAGGGGCTGGCAGCACCAGCGCTGGGCTGCGATGGTGACGCTGCTTTTGGTGGCGGTTTGGTTTGTGGTGCGCAACATTCCTTTTGCCCCATTCAGCGCGCTGTATGTCTAACCTTGGGCGCGATGGTAAAAAAGTCGCGGACGATCCCGGCGGTCGTGGCCGTCGTCGCTCTGACCGCCTTCCCGGCCGGCTGCTCGCAGCGCTGCGCCAACCCGGGGCAGGCGAGCGGTAACCCCGCCGCCGCCGAGTTCGCCACCGCCCTGCACAACAAGGTCACGACCGACGCGATGATGGCGCACCTGTCGAAACTGCAGGACATCGCGAACGCCAACAACGGCACCCGCGCCGTGGGCACCCCCGGCTACGAGGCCAGCGTCGATTATGTGGCTAACACGTTGCGCAACAGCGGTTTCGACGTCCAGACGCCGGAGTTCTCGGCCCGGGTGTTCCACGGCGACAAGCCGGCGGTGACGGTCGGCGGCACGGCTGTGGAGGCGCGCCCGCTGGAGTTCAGCCTCGGCACCCCGCCCGACGGGGTGAGCGGGCCACTGGTGCCGGTAGCCATTGGCGACGGGTGTCAGCCCGCCGATTACGACGGGCCACGGGTGCAGGGCGCGGTGGTGCTGGTGGAACGCGGGACCTGCCCGTTCGCCCAGAAGGAGAACGCCGCCGCGCAGCGCGGCGCCGTCGCGATGATCGTCACCGACAACGTCGACGAGCAGCAGATGGGCGGCACCCTTGGGCCCGACACCGACGTGAAGATCCCGGTATTGAGCGTCACCAAATCCCTCGGGATTCAGCTGCGCGCGCAACCGGGGCCCACCACCATCAAGCTCAACGCGAGCGTCCAAAACGTCAAGGCCCGCAACGTCATCGCGCAGACCAAGACCGGGTCGCCCACCGACGTGGTGATGGCGGGTGCCCACCTGGACAGCGTGCCCGAGGGGCCGGGCATCAACGACAACGGGTCTGGGGTGGCCGCCGTCCTGGAAACCGCTGTGCAGCTGGGCAGTTCGCCGCCGGTGCACAACGCGGTGCGGTTCGCGTTCTGGGGCGCCGAGGAGCTCGGCCTGATCGGATCGCGCAACTACGTGGAATCGCTGAACCTCGACGCGCTCAAAGACCTTGCGCTGTACCTGAACTTCGACATGCTCGCGTCGCCCAACCCCGGTTACTTCACCTATGACGGCGACCAGTCGCTGCCTGCGGACGCGCGGGGCCAGCCGGTGGTGCCGGAGGGCTCGGCCGGCATCGAGCGCACGCTGGTCGCCTACCTGAACTCGGCCGGCAAAACCGCGCAGGACACCTCGTTCGACGGGCGTTCGGACTACGACGGATTCACGCTGGCCGGCATCCCGGCGGGCGGCCTGTTCTCGGGCGCGGAAGTCAAGAAGTCCGCCGAGCAGGCCAAGCTGTGGGGCGGGGCCGCCGACCAGCCGTTCGACCCCAACTATCACCAGAAGACCGACACCCTCGACCATATCGACCGCACCTCGCTGGGCGTCAACGGCGCCGGTGTCGCCTACGCGGTGGCCCTGTACGCGCAGGACCTCGGCGGCCGCAACGGGGTTCCGGTGCTGGCGGATCGCACGCGCCACGTGCTCACCAAGCCATGATGGGGGCCGTGAACCGCCGGCTCGGGTCCGCATTGGTGCTGATGGCTCTGGTGGCGGGGTGCTCAGGGCCCCGTCCCGCACCGCCGGCTTCCGCACCGGACCTCGCTCGGGGACTGGCCGCGAAGGTCACCGCCGACCGGATGGTAGCCCACCTGCGTGCGCTGCAGGATATCGCCAACGCCAACCGCGGCAACCGCGCGGACGGCACCCCGGGCTACGACGCCAGCGTCGACTATGTGGCCAACGCGTTGCGGGCCAGGGGTTTCAACGTGTCGACACCGCAGTTCGACCGGCTCTACAACGTTTCGCCCGGTAAGCCCGCCCTCACGGTGACCGGCCGCACCTTTCAGGTCGACCAGGCGTCGATGCTCGTCCGAACGCCGCCCGGCGGGCTGACCGGGCAGCCGGTCCACCCGGCGCGACCGTCGGGCTGCGCCGTCGGCGATTACCCGGCCGCGATGCCCAAGGGCGCGATCGCCGTCGTCGACGATTCGGGCTGCTCGGTGGTCGACAAGCAGAACAGCGCGGTGGCCCGGGGCGCGGCGGCGCTCATCGTGGTCAGCGGGCCCAGCAGCCAGGGCGCTCCGCCGGGCCTCTTCGTCCCCGGTTACTTCAAGCAACTGACGGTGCCGGTCGCCGTCGTCGGCGCCGACGGTGCCGCCGCGCTCGAGCGGGACACCGCGCCTGTTCGCCTGGTGCTCGACGCCGAGAACATCAAGATCACCTCGCGAAACGTGTTGGCGCAGACTGAAACCGGATCGCCGCATGAGGCGGTCGTGGTCGGTGCGCACCTCGACGGCCCGCGCGACGGTCCCGGCATCAACGACAACGCGACCGGCGTGGCCGCGGTGCTGGAGACGGCGCTGCAACTGGGCCCGTTGGCCCCCGTGAACGACGCGGTGCGGTTCGCGTTCTGGGGCGCCGACGAGGACGGGCTCAACGGTGTCACGGATTACGTGTTCGGCATGGATCGGGATCAGCTCAACGACATCGCGATGTACCTGGACTTCACCATGCTCGGGTCACCGAATGCCGGCTTCTTCACCGACGACGGCGACCAGTCCGGTCCGCCCACGCCCGGAATCGCCGCCGGCGACGTGCCCGAGGGCTCCGCCGGCATCGAGCGCACGCTGGGCGGCTACCTGAACCTGGCCGGGAAGCGGCCCGCCGACATGCCCTTGGGCGCCAGGACCGACTACCACCCCTTCATGATCGCGGGTGTGCCGGTCGGGGGCATGACGGCCGGCGCCTCGCAGCTGAAGACGACCGTGCAGGCGCGCCTGTGGGGCGGCCAGGCGGGCGTCCCGTTCGACCCCGATTTCCAGGGTCCCCGCGACACCGTCGAGGCCGTCAACCGGGATGCCTTGGCCGTCATGGGTTCCGGCGTGGCGTTCGCGGTGGGCACCTATGCGGAGTCGATCGGCGGGGTCAACGGCGTCCCGCCGCACGACAAGCGGCACCGCAAGCGGATGCCGTAGGGGCCCGAGCGGTTGTTGCCGACGTGACGGGTGGGCCGAGTGCCAGCGGTCATCCTTGCGAGTGCAGTTGCGCTTCGGGGGTCACCGGGGCGGAGTGGTCGGTGGCTGCGCAGGCGGGCGTCCACCATTTCGCCAGTGACAGGAGATCGGCGGCCTCTTCGTCCAGGCTTGTCGATCGTGAGCGCACGATCAGGGCCAGATCGGGTGATTCCGGTTGAGCGCCTGTGGTTTTGGCTCGGACGGCATTGGCCAGCTGAAACGCGTAGGTGGCGGCGCCGCGTTCGTCGGCCGGCACGGAGTGTGCCTCGAGCAAGCCGGCGAGCGTGTCTGGGGCGATGTCCCGGAAATACGGTCGCAGCTGCAGGATCGCGTCGCGGATTTCGATCACGGTTTGGTGCAGCTGCAGGCTTGTCTTCTGAAATCGATGGTCGCCGTGATCGGGGTTGAATCTGCTTTCTGGGACCGCGGTTATCATGCTGAGCCGCAGCGGCTCCAATTTTTTCCAGGCTCGACTGGTGGGATCCAGCCCGAGGTAACACAGCAGTCTGGTTGCGAGTGGAACCGCGCCGAACAGGTAGACGACGACCGCGACCCAGAAGAACTCGAAGCCGTGGAACCACAGGCGGAACTTCAGCGTGTCGGTCCAGCCGATCTGGTCGGTCACGGCCAAGACCAGCGCCTCCAGGCAGCCCGCCGCGGTCACGACACCGAGCAACAGCCCGCCGACGGCGAGCAGGAACTCACGGTTGCGGGTGCTCGTGCTCAGTTCGGCGGCGAACATCCAACTTGCCTGAGCCGCCAGAACCAGAATCAGGGCCACATAACAGCTCCACGCCAGGATCGCGTCCCAGCCACCGGAGACTTCAAGCGTTTGACCCGCGACGCGAGCGCGGGTGGCCGCGACCAGGAATGCCACGCTCAAGGCGACGGCCGTCAAACGGTAATAGCGGTGACCTCGGCGGGTTTCAGCCGGCGAGAGCCGCCGCCACAGCAAAGTGAACCCGATCAGTTCGACGCAGGCTAAAATCATTGCCACGCAAGACAATTGCTGGGCCATGGTGACGGTCATCAGGGCGCTTCTGGACAACACGACTTCGACGTCGCGCTCACGCAAGAGCTGGGCCAGCATGAGCCATGCCATCAGATTGCCGTAGTAGATGTCGTAGAGGTTGGTCCTGCACCACCGCAAACGCGCCGCGAGAAGGATCGCCATCAACGTGATCACGGGCCAGGCGACGATCCCCGGGATCGTGGACGTCATCGGCGGAAGAAGGCGCTACGCATCATCACCGAGGAGCGTTCGTTGACCTCGGCGGCGGCGATCATCAGCAGGGAGGCGAACATCTCGGCATCGCGTTCCTGATCGCTGCCATAGTCGGTGCGGCCCAATACGGCGCGCACCGTGTCAGGATCGATGTCGGGCAACGCCTGGCGGCACAGCATCCGTGCGCGTGCATCCTCGACACCGCGAGCGCCGCTTCGACCATGGCCCAGCAGGATGTGCCCGATCTCGTGGCCCACGATCTGGTCGATGTGGTAGGCGGTGGTTCCGACCTCATGCAGGATCAGGTCCTCGTCGTCGCAAGCCAGCCAGAGTCCGCACGGGCTCTCCGCCAGGGTCGCGGTGTCCGTCGGGATCAGCCTGATCGCCCGACCGCGCATTTTTGCCACGTTGTCGACGAAGACGCCGCGATTCCACGGCACCGGGATCGGGAGCCCGCGCGTCAGCGCGAGCAGGTCAGCGTTCGATACTGCCATCGGATTGGTCGTCTCCCTGGGGGGCAATTGGGGGCAGGTGCTCAAGTTCGCGAAGATGGTCGATGATCGCTGCCAGGCTGTTGAGCGCCTGGGGAGTCAGCCCGGATGCGCGCGTTGCCAAGTCCCGCACGCCGCTGTCCCGCAATGCTTGCAGGAGATCGAGTTGCGCGTCGATCCGCGGGTTCGGGTCGCGGTCGATGAGATAGCTCGCCGGCACCCCGAAATACTCGGCGATGGCGCGCAGATGCTGGACCGTGGGGTTGTCCTTGAGGCCGTTTCTCAGCTGCCACAGGTAGGCCGGGCTGATCGAGACGCCGGTTTGATCGGTGATCGCGGCCGCGGCCGCGGCGTTCGACAGCGGCGGCGTATTCGGTCGACGGATGACCTCGAACAGCTTGTTCAGCCGGCCCGCCAGGTCGCCCGTCTCCGCAGCTTTAGCCGTCACGTCACCGCCCATTTGTACTCTCGTTTCACGTTGCTGCCAGCGGTGTGTACTCATGTTACTGCACCGACTAGGGTGCGTCATTGGGCCATGTCTTTGCGACAACCTCGGAGGGACACTACATGCTGCACCGGATCGCGATGATGGCCATCGCGGCCCCACGGCGGGTCATCGCGGTGGCCGTGCTGATCTTCATCGGGGCGTCGGTGTTCGGCATTCCGGTCGCCCAAAGCCTTTCCGCGGGGGGATTTCGGGATCCGCGCTCGGAGTCGGCGCGGGCCGGTGAGCTGTTGGCGGATAGGTTCGGTCAAAGCGATCAGCAGATGCTGATCGTGGTGACCGCGCCCGCGGGCGCCCGCAGCGAGCAGGCTCATCGGGTCGGCGCCGATATCGTTGACCACCTGCAGCGGTCCCCCCACGTTTACAGCGTGGCCTCGGCGTGGACGTCCGCGCCACAGGTCGCGGCGGGGCTGGTGAGCAAGGACGGCAAGGCCGGCTTGATCGTGGCGAACCTCGAAGGCGGGGAAAACAGCGCGCAGAAGTACGCCAGAACACTGTCCGGCGAGGTGGTGCGCGACCGGGACGGCGCCACCGTGCGTGCCGGCGGCATCGCGGTGACCTACGCGCAGGTCAACGATCAGATCCAACGCGACATGGTGCTGATGGAATCCATTGCCGTCCCGCTCAGCTTCTTGGCGCTGGTGTGGGTGTTCGGCGGGGTGCTGGCGGCGGGTTTGCCGATTGCCGTGGGGCTGTTCGCCATCGTGGGCTCGATGTCGATCCTGCGCCTGATCACCTTCGGCACCGAGGTGTCGATTTTCGCGCTCAACCTGACCACCGCGTTGGGCCTGGCGCTGGCGATCGACTACACGCTGCTGATCGTCAGCCGCTACCGCGACGAGCTGACCGTGGGCGCCGCCCCCCGCGAGGCGCTGATCCGGACGATGGCCACCGCCGGGCGCACCGTGTTGTTTTCCGCCACGACGGTCGCGCTGTCGATGGCGGTGATGGTGTTGTTCCCGATGTCCTTCCTGAGATCGTTCGCCTACGCCGGAGTCGCCACCGTCGCGTTCGCCGGCATCGCGGCGATCGTGATAACCCCGGCGGCCATCACGCTGCTGGGCCCGCGGTTGGACTCCGTGGATGTTCGCCGGCTGGTACGACGGGTGCTGCACCGGCACGACCCGGTGCCCAAACCGCCGGAGCAGCTGTTGTGGTACCGGGCAACCATCCTGGTGATGCGCCGAGCTGTGCCCATCGGTCTGGTTGTGACGGCCGTGCTGGTGCTGCTCGGGGTTCCATTTCTGCGAATCCAGTGGGGTTTTTCCGACGACCGGATGCTGCCGCGCTCCGCGTCCGCGCATCAGGTGGGCGATCAGCTGCGCAATGATTTCGCCAACGACTCCGCTGCCGCGATACCCGTCGTCATCCGGGATGCTCCCGACCGGGCCGATCTGGACCGCTACGCCGCCGACCTGTCGCGGGTGCCCGATGTCTCGGCCGTGGCCGCCCCGACCGGCACCTTCAGCGGCGGCGCTAAAGTCGGACCACCCGCGGCGCCCACCGGCGTGGCCGGCGGCAGTGCGTATCTGACCGTCGTCAGCACCGCGCCGCTGAACTCGCCGGCATCGGACGTCCAGCTCGACCGGCTGCACGATGTGCCGGCTCCGGCCGGCCGGCCGGTCCTGTTCGGCGGGCTCGCGCAAGCCAATCGAGACAGCGTCGAGGCCATCACCTCGCGGCTGGGGCTGGTGCTCGGGTTGATGGCTGTCATCACCTTCCTGCTGCTGTTTCTTCTCACCGGCAGCGTGGTTCTGCCGCTAAAAGCGTTGATCCTCAACGTGTTGTCGCTGACGGCGACGTTCGGCGCGATGGTTTGGATTTTCCAGGAGGGTCACCTTGGCGCCTTGGGAACCACACCGACCGGAACGTTGATCGCCAACACGCCGGTCCTGATGTTCTGCGTCGCATTCGGCTTGTCGATGGACTATGAGGTGTTCGTGGTATCCAGGATCCGCGAGTATTGGCTCGCGTCCTCACGCACCCGCCGAGCCAATGACGAGAGCGTGGCGCTGGGCGTTGCTCGCACCGGGCGCGTGATCACCGCCGCCGCGCTGGTGATGGCAATTTCGTTCGCCGCACTGACGGCATCGCAGGTGTCATTCATGAGGATGTTCGGGCTCGGTCTCACGCTTGCGGTGCTGATGGATGCGACCCTGGTGCGCACGGTGCTGCTGCCGGCATTCATGCATGTGCTGGGCCGGCTCAACTGGTGGGCCCCAAAACCACTCGCCTGGGTGCACGATCGCGTGGGAATCAGCGAATCCTTCAGCCACGGCAGGCACGCGGCCCACGGTTACGCGATCGGGGACGACTAGTAGGAGCCGGCCCGCGAGGGGCCGCCCCGCGAGACTCGGCACCCGTCGTTTGCAGTCCGAATGGCAGCCCGCCCGTTGACGTTTCGCAATGGGTAACCGGCGCAAACCGCAAGTTTGATTCGGGCTGTCAGAGTTAGCCGCGGGATTTACAATGGGATCCCTTTGATGCTGCCTTGCAGCCCGGTCGGGATGAGGTCGTCATGAGCGTGCGCCGGCGGAGTCGACGTCTGAGGGCGGCAATCGCCTGCGCCGGGGCGGCACTCGTGGTGGCGGGATGCACCAGCTTCGTCGACGGGCGCGCTCTTTCGATGCTCAACGACCCGTTCCGGGTGGGCGGCCTGCCGGCGACCAACGGGCCCAGCGGAATCCGGTCGAACGCGCCCAGCCCCACCGGCACGGTGGTCAACACGGACAACGGGCCGATCGACAAGCTGTCTTTGCTCTCGGTCAACGATATCGAGGAGTATTGGCAGTCGGTGTACAGCCAATCGCTGAAGGGAACCTTCGTGCCGGTCGGCAAGCTGGTGTCCTACGACTCCGAGAATCCGAGCAGTCCGATCGTTTGCCACAGCGAGACCTATCAGCTCGTCAACGCCTTCTTCACCGCCCGCTGCAACCTGATCGCCTGGGATCGCGGGGTTTTCATGCCGGTCGCGCAGCGCTACTTCGGCGACATGTCCGTCACCGGTGTGCTCGCGCACGAATTCGGGCACGCCTTGCAGCAGATGGCCAAACTCGTGACCAGAAGGGACCCGACCATCGTTCGCGAGCAGCAGGCCGATTGCTTCGCGGGCGTCTACCTGTACTGGGTCGCCGACGGCAAGTCGCCGCGCTTCACACTGAGCACCGCCGACGGGCTCGACCACGTGCTGGCCGGCATCATCACCACCCGCGACCCGGTGATGGACGCCGACACCACCAACGACGACGAACACGGGTCGGCGCTGGATCGGATCAGCGCGTTCCAGATGGGCTTCCTCACGGGCGCCCCGGCATGCGCGACCATCAACAAGCAGGAGATCGCGCAGCGCCGCGGCGACCTGCCCACCACCATGCAGGCCGACCCGAACCGGGACCCGGGCACGGGCGGGGTCGCGATCGACGAAGACACGCTGTCGACCCTCATCGAACTCCTGGGAAAGATCTTCTCCCCGAAGAGCCCGCCGACGCTGTCCTACCAGCCCGCCGATTGCCCGGACGCCAAGCCCAGCCCGCCGGCGTCCTACTGTCCGGCGACCAACACCATCGTGATCGACCTTCCCGCGCTCGCGAAGGTGGGCCAGGCCGCCGCCGAGAACGAGCACACGCTGCCACAAGGCGATGACACCGCGCTGTCGATCGTCATGTCGAGGTACGCGCTGGCGGTGCAGCACGAGCGCGGCCTGCCCATGCAAAGCCCCTGGACCGCCTTGCGAACCGCGTGCCTGACCGGTGTGGTGCATCGCAAGATGGCCGAACCGATCGATACGCCGTCGCAGAAGCAGCTCATCCTGACCGCCGGCGACCTCGACGAAGCCGTCTCCGGCCTGCTCACCAACCACCTGGTCGCCAGCGACGCCGACGGCGTCAGCGTGCCCGCCGGGTTCACCCGTATCGCCGCCTTCCGCGGCGGCGTCGCCGGCAACATGGACGCCTGCTATTCGCGCTATCCCGGATAGCCGTCAGGCGATGTCGGCGATCCTGGGAACCACCTCGTCGCCGAGGCGGCGGATGAAGCCGACGGGATCGGGGTTTCCGGGGAAGGGACCCAGGTTGATCAACTCCACGCCCAGCTCGGCGTGGCGTTGCACCGTCTTCAGGAACCCTGCGGTGTCCGCGAACGGGTCGACGAAAAGCCCTACCGTCTTGCGGATTTCGCGCGGATCCCGGCCCACCGCGTCGCAGTGCCTGTTCAGGACGTCGATCTTGTGCTCGAGTTCGGCGACGTCGCTCGTCGTGCTGTTCCAGACGTCGGCATACTGCGCCACCAGTCGCAGCGTCTTCTTCTCGCCGTCGCCGCCGAGCAGGATCGGCGGTCGCCGGATCGGCTGCGGCACACAGATCGTCTCGGCCAGCTGGTAGTGCTTGCCGCGGTACGGCCCGTCGTCGTCGCTCCACATCTGCCGGCAGATCTGCAGCGTCTCCTCCAGCATTTCGAACCGCGCACCAAGGGGCGGGTACGGAACGCCCAGGGCGAGGTGCTCGCGGTCGTACCACGCCGCGCCGAGCCCCAGCATCGACCGGCCCTGCGACAACACGTCGAGCGTGGTGACCGTTTTGGCCAGCACGCCCGGAAAGCGGTAGGTGACCCCGGTGACCAGCAGGGTCAACTCGATCGTCGTGGTCTGCGCGGCCAGAAAACCCAGCGACGTGTAGCCCTCCAGGAACGGATCCTCTGCTCGCCCAACGTTTTCCATCTGGAAGAAGTGGTCGGCCAGCGTGAACATGGTGGCGCCGCCCTGCTCGGCGGCCCTGGCGGACTCGGCCAGCGTCGGACCCAGCCTCGCCGGATCCCCGGGGAGAAAATCGATGAAGTGCACACCCAATTCCATTGCAGCGGTTCCCCTCTCGTCACTCGGTGAGACGCTCGAGCAGCGACAGCGCCTCGAGGATGATGCGCCGTTCCCGTTCGGAATACCGCTCCTGGATGGCGCGTGCCAGCCACTCCTCCCGCACCTGCCGATTGCTCTCGGCGCGCCGCCGCCCGGCGGCGGTCAGCGAAACGACCTGGCGGCGGCCGTCTTCGGGGTCGGGAGCGCGGGCGACGAGCCCACGTTGCTCGAGCGCGGCCACGATGGTGGCCATCGACTGCGGGCGCACCCCTTCGGCACCGGCCAGCGCGCTGGCCGAGGACGCCCCCTCCTTCCAGAGGCGGGTGAGCACCGCGGTCTGGGACGGCGTCAGGTCGTCGTCGACCCGCAGACTCCGCAACCGGCGTCGCAGCCGGCTGAACAACACCCGCAGGTCGCGGGCGGCCGTCACGGCAGAGTCACCGATGCCGTCCATGAACCCAGGCTAGATTAGACAGTTGAAACTGTCCAGTTTCAGCTGTCTAATTCGAGCCGTGCCGACGTGCGCGGTCCCTTCAGCCAAGCAGCCGCAGCGCCGCGTCGACCGCGAGCGCGGGCACGTCCAGGGTCTTCGAGCGCAGATCGTGCCGCGCGCCGGCGATCTCGACGACCTCGGTGGGCGCGGCGATCATCGCCGCGGCGCGGCGCACCTCGTCGGGCGTGCCGAACGGATCCGACGTGCCGTGGGTGAACACGGTGGGCACCCGGATGCCGGGCAGGTGCTCGGTGCGGAGGCGCTCCGGCTTGCCCGGTGGGTGGACCGGGTAGGAGAACAGCGTCAGCGCGTCCACCGGCGCCTCCCCGGCGGCGACCACCATGGACGTCTGCCGGCCGCCGTAGGAATGCCCGCCGGCGATCAGCGGGCCGCCGGACAGGCCGCGGCACACGGCGATCGCCTCGACGATTCCCGCGCGGTCGGCGGCCGCGGACCCCGATGGCGGACCTTTGGGCCGGCGCCGGCGGTAGGGCAGGTTGTACCGCACCGCGAGCCAGCCGCGCCGGGCCCATTCGTCGCAAATCTGCTGCAGGAGAACCGAATCCCGGTCCCCGCCGGCGCCGTGGGTCAGCACCACCACGCCCGACGACGCGCCCTCGGGTTCGTGCGCGACGCCCGCGATGTCCTCGAGATTCATGCGAGCCTGAACAGGGGGGACACGGGCCCGTGTCCGCGGCCCAGGGGATAGGCGGCGCGCAGACACTCGGTGACCCAACGCTTTCCGAAACCGACCGCGTCCGGCACGGTGAGGCCGTGCGCCAGCGCGCACGCGACCGCGGATGCGAGCGTGTCGCCGCCGCCGTGGTCGTTGCCGCCCGGCAGCCGCTCGGCGTCGAACTCGTAGTAGGAGTCGCCGTCATAGAGCAGGTCGCAACTGCGATCGGAGGACCGCAGGTGACCGCCCTTGACCAGGGCCCACCGCGGGCCCAGCGCGTGCAGCGCCTTGGCCGCCGCGCGCTGCGAGGCCGGGTCGACGACGTCGATATTGACCAGCAGGCGCACCTCGTCGAGGTTCGGCGTCACCAACGTGGCCAGCGGAAACAGTTGGTCGCGAAGGGAATCCAGGGCGGACGTCGCCAGCAGGGCGTCGCCGTGCATGGACGCGCACACCGGATCGACGACCAGCGGCGTGCCCGTCAGACCCAGCCGGCGCCAGGTGGCGGCCACCGCGCCGATGATGTCCGACGACGCCAGCATCCCGGTCTTGGCGGCGTGAATGCCGATGTCGGTGACCACCGCCTCGATCTGGGTGGCGACGACATCGGCAGGCACCGCGTGAAAGTCCTTCACGCCCACGGTGTTCTGCACCGTCACCGCGGTGACCGCGACGCAGGCGTGCACGCCGAGCAGCGCCATGGTCCGCATGTCGGCCTGGATGCCGGCCCCGCCGCCCGAGTCCGATCCGGCGATGGTCAGCACGCGCAACGGCGTGCTGCCCGCCTGGGCCAGCGGCAGGTAGCTCACTGGGTGATGGGCAGGTACACCCGATTGCCGTGCTCGGCGAACTCGCGCGACTTCTCGGCCATCCCCTCGCTCAGCATGGCCTCGATGTCCTCTTCGGTCTCCAGCCCGTGCTTGGCGGCGAAGTCGCGCACGTCCTGGGTGATCCGCATCGAGCAGAACTTCGGCCCGCACATCGAGCAGAAGTGCGCGGTCTTGGCGGGCTCGGCGGGCAGCGTCTCGTCGTGGTACTCCCGCGCGGTGTCGGGGTCGAGTGACAGCGCGAACTGGTCGTTCCAGCGGAATTCGAAGCGGGCCGTCGACAGCGCGTCGTCGCGCTCCTGCGCGCGCGGATGCCCCTTGGCCAGATCGGCCGAGTGCGCGGCGATCTTGTAGGCGATCACCCCGTCCTTGACGTCCTTACGGTCGGGCAGACCCAGGTGCTCCTTCGGGGTCACGTAGCACAGCATCGCCGTGCCGGCCTGGGCGATGATCGCCGCGCCGATCGCCGAGGTGATGTGGTCGTAGGCCGGCGCGATGTCGGTCGCCAGCGGGCCCAGCGTGTAGAACGGGGCCTCCTCGCACAGCTCCTCTTCCAGCCGCACGTTCTCGACGATCTTGTGCATCGGGATGTGCCCGGGGCCCTCGATCATCACCTGCGCGCCATGGGCTTTCGCGATCTTGGTCAGCTCGCCCAGGGTGCGCAGCTCGGCGAATTGCGCGGCGTCGTTGGCGTCGGCGATCGATCCCGGTCGAAGCCCGTCGCCGAGGGAGAACGTCACGTCGTAGCGCGCGAAGATGTCGGCGAGCTCCTCGAAATGCGTGTAGAGGAACGACTCCCGGTGATGTGCCAGGCACCAGGCCGCCATGATCGACCCGCCGCGGGACACGATCCCGGTGACCCGCTTGGCCGTCAGCGGCACGTACCGCAGCAGCACGCCGGCGTGCACGGTCATGTAGTCCACGCCCTGCTCGCACTGCTCGATCACGGTGTCGCGGTAGATCTCCCACGTCAACTCGGTCGGGTCACCCTTGACCTTCTCGAGCGCCTGGTAGATCGGCACCGTGCCGACCGGCACCGGGGAGTTGCGCAGGATCCACTCGCGGGTTTCGTGGATGTTCTTGCCGGTGGACAGGTCCATGATGGTGTCGGCGCCCCAGCGGGTGGCCCACACCATCTTGTCGACCTCCTCGGCGATCGACGACGTCACCGCCGAGTTGCCGATGTTGGCGTTGACCTTGACCGCGAACGCCTTGCCGATGATCATCGGCTCGCTCTCGGGATGGTTGTGGTTGGCCGGGATCACCGCTCGGCCGCGGGCGACCTCGTCGCGCACCAGCTCGGCGGGCAGTTCCTCGCGGGCGGCGATGTATGCCATCTCGGCGGTGATCTCGCCGGCGCGGGCGCGCTGCAGCTGGGTGCCGCTGTCGCGCACCACCCCGGGACGCGCCGGCAACCCCGCCGTCAGGTCGATGACGGCGTCCGGATCGGTGTAGGGCCCGGACGTGTCGTAGAGATCGAAGTGGTCCCCGGTCGACAGGTGGACCCGCCGGAACGGAACGCGCGCGCCGGGTACGCCCTCCAGTTCGCGGTAGGCCTTCGTGCTGCCGGCGATGGGGCCGGTGGTGACGCTCGGTGCAGCGCTCGACAGGGTTTCGGTCATTTTCTCATCTCCCTACGCCGGCATTACCCGGTCAGGTTCGTACGGTCGACGGCCCCGAGCCGTCCTCTCAGCGCACTCGGCGTGCGCTCCCGCGTTGTGTGGATGGTCCGCACGCGACGTTACCCCCTGCAGCGGTAGCCCGGGATACCCGCCGGGTGGAAGGATGCTAATCGTGCAACCAGCGGGGACCCCCGACCAGCCGGCGAGCGCGCTCGAGGCGGACGCGCGGTATTTGAACGTCGGCGCCTTCCGGTTCTGGTTCGTCGGCCAGCGCTGGGAATGGTCCGACGAGGTCGCCAGGATGCACGGCTACGAACCGGGGACCGTCGAGCCGACGACGAAACTGCTGCTATCGCACAAGCATCCCGACGACCGCGCGCACGTCCAGGAATTGCTCGACTACGCCCTGCAGTCGGCGGAATCATTCTCCAGCCGGCACCGGTTCATCGACACCGGGGGCACCGTGCACGACGCGATCGTGGTCGCCGACCGGATGCTGGACGAGTCGGGCGCGGTGGTGGGGACCGCGGGCTATTACATCGATCTCACCGACACCTTCGACGAGGCGCGGCAGGAGGTGCTCGACGCGGCTCTGCCCGATCTGTTCGAGAACCGTGCGGCCATCGAGCAGGCCAAGGGCGTGCTGATGTACGTCTACCGGGTCAGCGCCGAGCAAGCCTTTCGCGTGCTGCAGTGGCGCTCGCAGGAAACCAACGTGAAGCTGCGTGCCCTGGCGAAGCAACTGCTCGCCGAGGTGACGACGCTGATCGCCCCCGCGCCCGCGGTGCAGAGTCAGTTCGACCACTTGTTGCTGACGGTGCACGAGAGGATTCCCGACGAGCCCATTGGGTAACCAGCGCACTATGCGAACGCACCGGGTCGGGCACGGGTTAATCTTCAAAATCTGGACGGCACATGCTGTAGGGCGAAAGGCATGGATTTGTTGGCGGTCGACCACGAGGCCAATGAGGATGCGGTAGTCGTGCGCGTCAAGGGCGACGTCGATTCCAGCAACGTCGACGAGCTCGCCACCCACCTCATCGCCGCGCTCCAGGTGGCCGCGACCCACCCGCGGCGGCTGGTCGTCATCGACATGCAATCGGTCAGCTTCTTCGGAAGCGCGGCGCTGAACGCCGTCCTCGAGTGCCACGAGGAGGGGAAGGCAGCCGGTACGTCGGTCCGTCTGGTGGCCGACCACGACCTGGTGCTCAGGCCGATCCAGGTGACCGAGCTGGACCGCATCCTCGACATCTCTCCGACGCTGGCCGACGCGTTGCACCGCGACCACCGGCAATGAACCCCGGGCTGCCGGCTGATCTGGCGGCTGCGGTCGCGTTGGGCGGCGAGATGGGTCGCCGTTTCGCCGAGTGCGACTGGGCCGCCCACCCGTTGGGTCCGCCGGATCAATGGTCGGCCGAGGCGCGGGTGGCCGTGGCGGTGGCGTTGACGTCGCGGTTTCCCATCGTCCTGTGGTTGGGCCCGACGGATCTGTACCTCGTGTACAACGACGCCTACGCGCAGATCCTGGGCAACAAGCACCCGGCGGCCCTGGGCCGCCCGGCGGAGCAGGTGTGGTGGGAGATCTGGGACCAGATTCACCCGATGCTCACCAGCGTCCTCGACACCGGAAAAGCGACCTGGTCCGACGACCTGATGCTGTCGCTGATTACCGGCGACCAGCCCGAGGAGCGGTACTTCACCTTCAGCTACAGCCCGCTGATCGGCAGTGCGGGAGACGTTTACGGGATCTTCTGCGCCGTCCGGGAAACCACCGAGCGGGTGTTGAGCGAACGCCGGCTGCATCTGCTCAATGCGGTGGCGACCGCCCTGATGGACGTCCACGCCATCGACGACGCCGTGCACAGCGCCGTTGCGGTGTGCGGCGCGCAGCCGCTGGACCTCCCGTTCATCGCGGTGTACCTCGGCGGCACGCTGCGCGGCGCGACGCCCTCGGTCCTGGGGCTGCTGCCGGGCTCCCTGACCGAGCTCACGGGCCGGGACCCGGCACCGCATTCGCGGGCCGCACACACCATCGACGCGCTCGAACAGACGATCCCGGGCATCGCGGGCGTTCTCGGCGAGAACTGCCCGCGGCAGGCCGTGGTGTTGCCGCTGGGCGAGGGCGCGGACGCCGGGGCGCTGGTGATCGGGGCCAGCCCGCGCCGCCCCCTCGACGCGATGTACCGCGGCTTCTGCCAGCTGCTCGCCGACCAGTTGTCGTCGGCGCTGGCCTCCGTGGTCTCCTATGAGGAGCAGCGGCGGCGAGCGGACGCGCTCGCCGAGCTGGATCGGGCCAAGACGGCGTTTCTGGCCAACGTCAGCCACGAATTCCGCACGCCGCTAACGCTTTTGCTGGGACCGCTCGACGACGCGCTGTCCGACGCCCCGCCGGAAAGCGTCCTGGCGGATCGGCTGAGCGCCGCGGGACGCAACGCGCGGCGCCTGCAGCGCCTGGTCGACTCGCTGCTCGATTTCTCCCGCATCGAGGCCGGCCGCGCGAACGCGAAGCTGGTGTGCACCGACGTGGGCGCGCTGACCGCCCACATCGCGTCGTCGTTCACCGAGCTGTGCCAACGGGCGGGGTTGGACCTCGTGCTGGACTGCGGCCCGGCGCTGGCCGACGTCGATCCGGGCATGTGGGAGACGATCGTCCTCAACCTGCTGTCCAACGCCGTCAAATACACCCTGCGGGGCTCCATTTCGGTCCGGGTCCGCGCCGAGTCCGCGCAGTGCCGGATCACGATGGCCGACACCGGGGTCGGGATCGCCCCCGAGGACCTGGACCGCCTGTTCGAACGCTTCTACCGGGCCGACAACGTGCGCGGGCGCAGCGTGGAGGGCACCGGCATCGGACTGGCGCTGGTGCGCGGCCTGGTCGACCTGCAACGCGGAACGGTGGAGATCGACAGCGAACTGGATCGCGGAACGACGGTCACCATCCGGCTGCCGCGGTCGGTCGCGGGCGAGGCGGTCGAGCAGGTCCCCGCGGGAGCGCCGGACGAAAGCAACCCGTACGTGGCCGAGGCGCGTCAGTGGCTGCCGCCGGCCGCCGAGCCCGCCGCCGTGCCGACCGCCCACCGGGCGCCCGGCGGCGCCCGCCAGCTGGTGCTGATCGCCGACGACAACGCCGACATGCGCGCGCACCTGGACCGGGTGCTGTCCGCCCACTGGGACACGGTTCTGGCCGCCGACGGCGAGTCGGCCCTGGCCGCCACCAAAGAGCTGCACCCGGACGCGATCGTGACCGATGTCATGATGCCCGGCCTCAACGGCTTCGAGCTGGTTGCGGCGATCCGCGCGGATCCCGCGCTGGCGGCCACGCCGGTCCTGATGCTGTCGGCCCGGGCCGGCGCGGAGGCCGTCGACGAGGGCTTCGCCGGCGGGGCCGACGACTACCTGCCGAAACCGTTCCGCTCCCAGGAGCTGGTCGACAGGGTGGCGTCGCGGTTGTCGGCGGTCGCCCGCGAGCGCGACCGCCAGCGCCGCGAGGCGCGGCTCGACCTGGTGCACCTCGACTCCGCCCTGCAGGCCACCGACTCGGTCGCCGGGATCCTGGACGCGCTGATCGGCCACGCATCCGGGTCGGGCGATCCCGCCGCGGTGACCATCGGCGTGCTCGACGGGGAGCACCACGTCCGCTTCGAGTACGCCGGGGACCTGCCGGTGGAAGTGCGGGATCGCTACCACGTGGCCGCGCTCGACGCGCCGTTGATCGGCGCCGACGTCATCAGCAGCGGCGAGCCGATGATCGTCCCCGACACGTTCGGCCTGCCGCAGCGCTATCAGCACGCCGTGCGCGACACGGCGGACAGCGTGCGCGCCTGCGTCGCGCAACCGTTGCGCGACAACACCGGTCGCGTCGTCGGCGCGCTGGCGTTGCTGTGGCCCACGCCGCGCCAGTTCGAGCCCGCCGAGCTCGCCACGTTCGGCCGGATCGCCGAGCTGACCCAGTCCGCCCTGGACCGGGTCCGGGCGATGGCGCAGGAACACCGGATCGCCGTCGACTTCCAAGAGCACCTGCTGGACCTGGATCGCGGCTCGACCGCCGCGGTCGTGGCGGCCGTCTACCAGCCGGCCGGCGAAGCGATGCGGGTGGGCGGCGACTGGTACTCGGTCACCCCGCTCGGCCGCGCCGGCCTGATCGGGATCTCGGTCGGCGACGTCGTCGGGCACGGCCTGGCCGCCGCGATCGTGATGAGCCGGCTGCGCGCCGCCGTGGCCGCCTCGGCGCTCACCGCCGCCGAACCGCCCGCGGTGCTGGCCGCCCTGGACAGGTACGCGGCCAGCGTCACCGGCGCTCGCTGTGCGACGGTGGCCTACGCCCTGGTCGACACCGGGGCGGGCGCGGGCGGCGCCACCGTGAGCTACAGCTGCGCCGGGCATCCCTACCCGTTACTGGTCCCGTCCGACGGTGACCCGGTCTTCCTCGAGTCGGGGCGCCGCCCCCCGGTGGCCGTCGAGGACGGCCAGCCGGCCGGCGCCGCCGCGACGGTCGAGCTGGCGCCCGGAAGCATGATCCTGCTGTACACCGACGGGCTCATCGAGCGGGCCGGCGAGACGCTCGACGACGGATTCGCCCGGCTGAGGGCCGCCGCCGCCGAGTGCGCCGGGCTGCCGGTCGAATCCGTCTGCACCGAACTGCTCGCGCGGATGACGCCGCCCAAGGGTTACCGCGACGACGTCGTGGTGCTCGCGCTGCGGCCGAGCCACTCGGCGGCGCGCAGCTTCGCCACGGTGCTGCCGGCCGCGCCGCCGCAGATTCCCGTCGCGCGCAAGCAGTTGCGGGCCTGGCTGGACAGCATCGCCGTGGATCCAGGCCGCGAGGAGGACATCCTGCTGGCGACCGGGGAAGCGGTGACCAACGCGATCGAGCACGGCAGCCAGAGCCAGCCACGCAAAACCGTGTCCGTCGAGGCCTTCCTGCACGACGAGACCGTCGCGATAACCGTCAGCGACAGCGGGCGCTGGGTCGGTGATTCGTCGGCCAGCCTGCGCAGCAGGCGGCGCGGCCGCGGGCTGACCCTGATCGGTGGGCTCGCCGACCGCGTCGACACCGTCCGGACCCCCGGGGGCACCCGGGTCACGCTGACCTTCGAGCGAGCCGTCGCCGTCACGTGAGCGGCCGGGAAGCCTAGGCCTCTTCCATCGCCTCGCCGAGCTCCTCCAGGATCTTGTTGTGGTGGTTGCTGGCCAGCAGGTGCCCCGCCGCGATGACCAGGGCGACCGGCCAGTCGATGAGCTCGAGCGCGGCCAGGGCGGCCAGGCCTCCGAAGTAGGCCAACTGCTCCGGGCGCGGTATCTCCACCTGCCCCACCACCGGCACGTTCACCACGAACGTCTCGCCCTCGCGGATCTTCTCTACCGCTTCGCGCTGCGAGGTCCCCCTGCGGGTCTTCTTTTCCGCCATCATTTGCCTTCCGGTAACTATAGGTTTGCCGCCCCGCCGGGTACTGAGGCCACCGTCGGAGCTATGTCGACGATGACCGACCCCGGCGGCGATCCGCTGGTTTCGTCGATTGCTCTGGTGCTGCGGGTGCCGTTACTGGAACTCTATGCGCTGTTGTGGCGGGTCGGGATTGTGGAGATTCGTCATCCCGGTCGCCGGGCTCAACGTTCGGCCGGGGCGCGCCAGGTCCGGGTGGCAGCGTGTGCGATGGGCTCGGCCTGCCCCAACCTTCCGCGACACGATTCAGAACGGCCACCCCGACGGTCGCCCCGGCGGCGGCTCCCAGAGCCTGCCCCCAGCCGACCGGACCCAGCGGTGTACAGCCGAGCAACTGGCTGACCACCGGGATGCTGATCAGCGTCCCCATCGCACCCAGCGACCCGACCGCCGTGAGCACCACCAGCGGGGCGCGGGAATCCAGCAGCGTCTGACCCAATTCGGCCCCGACCAGCGCGACCAGCGCGACGGTGGACGCCCGCTGGGGGCGTCCGGTGACGCCCGCCATCGCCCACGCCGCCGTCGTCGCCGCGGCCGTGGTGACCCCGCGGATCGCCACGGCCCGCCACAGCGCGGGACGGTCCGGGCCGCGCAGGCCGGGGTCGATCTGGCCGCTGGGCTTGCTGACCGCCAGGGCGGCCGCCGGCAGCGCGTCGGTCATCATGTTCACCAGCAGCAGCTGCCGGGTGTTCAGCGGCGACGTGCCGGTGATCGCGCTGCCGATGATGGCGAACAGCACCTCGCCGGCGTTGCCGCCGAGCAGCACCGACACCGCCGCCTGCACCCGCTGCCACAGTTGGCGGCCTTCCGCGATGGCCTCCACCAGCGCCTCGATGCGGGCGTCGACCAGGACGACGTCGGCGGCCAGGTGGGCCGGGTCGCTGCCCCCCGCCACCACCCCGATGCCGACGGTGGCGGCCCGGATGGCGGCGGCGTCGTTGGAGCCGTCGCCGACCATCGCGCACAGCACGCCGGCGCCCTCGAGGGTCTGCACGACCTGCACCTTGTTCTCAGGCGTCATCCGCGCGAAGATCACCCGCTCGGTCACCACCCGCGCCTGGTCCTTGCGCGACAGCGAGTCCCACTCGACCCCGCTGATCACCTGCTCGTCGGTCACCGACAGGCCCAGCTCGCGGGCGATGGCCAGCGCGGTGATGGGGTGGTCACCGGTGATCAGCTTCACGCCCACGCCCTGCCGGCGCAGGTCGGCGAGCAGCCCGACGGCCTCGGGGCGCGGGGTGTCGGACAGGCCGAGGAACCCCGTCAGTGTCAGCCCGTCGGTGCAGAACTCCGCGATGTCGTCCGGGTCGTCCCGGATCGCGCGGGCCTGTTGCGGCGTCAGCTCGCGCCGGGCCACCGCGATCACCCGCAGCCCGTCGGTGGCCAGCTCGGAGACCGTCGCGTCGATCTTCGGGTCGACGTTCCCGCACGCGGCCAGCACCACCTCGGGCGCACCCTTGACGGTCAGCTCGGTTCCGGTGACGGAGGCCGAGAACGACCTGCCGGAGCGGAAGGGCAGATGGGCGTCCGACTCGGTGTCCGGTGTGGAGCCGTTGAGCGAACGCCTGGCCGCCTCGACGATCGCGACATCGGTGGCGTGCACGTGTGGGTTGCCGTTGGCGGCCGGTGCGGCGTGCGCGGCGTGGCGCAGAACTTCCTCGGGCGAGCAACCCGGCGCCGTGCGGACCTGCGCCACCCGCAGGCGGTTTTGGCTGAGCGTTCCCGTCTTGTCGAAGCAGACCACGTCGATGCGGCCGAGCGCCTCCACCGAGCGCGGCACGCGGACCAGCGCGCCGAACCTGGTGAGCCGCCGCGCCGACGCCGATTGCGCCAGCGTCGCCACCAGCGGCATGCCCTCGGGCACCGCCGCGACGGCGATGGCGATGCCGCTGGACACCGCCTGGCGCAGTCCCGTGCCGCGCAACAGCCCCAGCCCGCCCACCAGCGCGCCGCCGGTCACGCTGACGGGGAAGGCCCGGTTGGTGAGCTGGCTGAGCTGGTGCTGCAGCCCGATGTCGGATGACAGGTCGCCGGACACCAGCTCGGCGGCCCGGCGTTCCTGGGTGTCGGCCCCGACCGCGGTCACCAGCGCGACCGCGGTGCCCGCGACCACGGTGGTCCCGGCGTAGAGCATGCAGCGACGCTCGGCGAGGTCGGCTCCGGGTGTGGCGTCGACCTGCTTCTCCACCGACAGCGACTCGCCGGTGAGCGTCGACTCGTCGACCTCGACGTCGACCTCCTCGACGATGCGGGCGTCGGCCGGCACCACCTCGTGCGTCCGGATCTCGATGACGTCGCCGGGCCGCAACTGCGCGGCGATGACGTCGGTGTAGGTGCGCTGCCCGTCGGGACCGATCCCGACCTTCCGGGCGGGCGGGATCTGCTGCTCGAGCAGGCGGTTCAGGCGGTTCTCGGCGCGCAGCCGCTGGCTGGCCGCCAGGATGGAGTTGCCGGTCAGCACCGAGAACACCAGGACGGCGTCGACGGGCGAACCCAGCACCGCGCTGGCCGCCGACCCGAGCGCCAGCACCGGGGTCAGCGGGTCGGTCAGCTCGGCGCGGACGGCCTTGACGAGCTGCCAGAGCGCGGGCGGGGGCGTCGGGGCCCGCCCTTGCGGCGAGGCGTCCGCCTCCGATGGGGGCGGCGGGGGGAGCGCCCGGCGGACCTGGTCGACCGACATCGCGTGCCACTCGTGGACCGACGCCGGCCGCGGCACGTTCGCGGTCATGATCCCGCGCGCCAGCAGGTAACCGGAGAGCGCGCCGGCCGCCGCGCCGGTGGTCACCGGCCCGGGGCCCAGGCCGCGGATGCCCGGGATCATCAGCAGCGAACCCATCGCCGTCGCGCCGGCCGAAATCCCGGCGCCGCGCTGGGTGGCGGTCCTGGCCGCCGGCAGCGCGTGCAGCACCCGCCAGGCGGCCGCGAGGTCGGGCAGCAGCAGATCGGCACACCAGGGCGGCGGGCCCGCGGCGGGCTGGGGCAGCACGCCCAGCGCCACGTCGGCAGCCGAGATCGCTTGTGCGCCAAGCGATGACAGCACCGCCACGGTGCGGCCGGCCCGTTGCAGGTCCGTGACCGCGCGGGCGAGCGCGTCGTCGACCGAGCCCTCGCCCAACGGCTTGATGTCGTCGAACGCCGGCCGCAACTCACCCAGCGAATCGACGTCGACCGAGACCAGCTCGGCGCCCGTGCGATGCGCCTCGGCGACCACGGCCGACGCCAACGGGTCGTGGCCGGGGCGGAAGAGCGCCTCGACCGCGGAGCCCCGTTCGGCGGCCGACATGCCGGGCACCCGGTGCCAGCCCGGCCGGTGCCCGTTGCGCTCCAGCGCCAGTTGGGCGCGGTCCCACGCCGCGGAGAGGTCGATCTCGCCGGCGCCGCGGATGCGCGCCACCCGCAGCCCGGTGGTGCACAACACGCGCGGGTCGATGACGATCGCGTCGACGCGGTCCAGGCGGCGCAGCGCGTCGGGCCGCAGCGACAGGACGGCGTGCTGGTCGGCCAATCCGCGTCCGAGCGCCGCGGCGAACGCCTCCGGCGTGGTGCGGCTGGCCTTGGGGGCGGTCACCAGCAGCGCGGTGGCGACCATGTTCGGGTTGCGGGTGGTGGCGCCGACCAGCCCGGCACCCAGCGCCTGCACCAGCGCGAAACGGCCCGCGTTGCGCTCCACGATGCGGGCGCGGGGCGGTCGCGGCGGCGGCGCGTCACCGCCCGGTTGCCCGGCGTGGCGCGCCAGCTCGGGCTCGTGCCGGCGCCACGCGCGCGCCTCGGCGCGGCATTCGGCGGCCTTCAGCGACTGCATCAGCAGGCCCACCGACAGCGACGCCGGCGCCAGCGTGACGGTTTCCGCCGCCGTCATGGCCAGCGTCAGGACGGTGTCCGTCGCAGGGCCGCCGATGCGGTCCTCGAGCAGGCGCCGCAGCCAGGGCTGGTAATCCAGCGCCACGATGGGCGCCTGCACGCCGATCGGCAGCCGGGGCCAGCGCAGCGCCCGCCCGGCCAGCGCAATGCCCAGCCCGGCGGCGTTGGCGGCCACGGTCACCGCTCTGGTCGCGGCCACCACCCCGTCGCCGGGAAGGGCCATCGCCGAGGGTTTTCTCGTTGAGCGGCAATGCCTTTCGGCACCCTCGACGAGGCGGCACAGGTCGCGCAGCGAGGTGTCCGCATCGCCGGGCGTGACGACGACACGCGACAACGGGCGGTTCAGGCCGGCCGCGGTGACGCCGCGGTGGGCGCGGACCGCGTCGAGCACGGCGGGCCCGAGTTCACCCGATTCGTCGTCCTCGAGGCCGCGCACTTCGATCCAGGCGCGGCTCTGGCCACGCCAGCAGCGCCGGCCCAGCGTCTCGTGGGGAAGGTCGCCGGTGAGCGCCCGGGCGCCTTCGCGCAGCGGAATCGCCGCGATGTGGACGGCCTCGTGCGCCAGTGAGGTGAGAGCCCGCAGCGGTGTCGATCGTGGTAATGACGTGACAATGCTCAAGGGCGGCTCAGACGGGTCTCAGTTGGTGCTGCGCAACTCGGCGGCACCGGCGCGGCGCCCGGTCGCCTTCTTGGCCGCCGGCTTGGCGGCGGACTTTGCCGGCGTGACCTTCTTGGGTGCGGGCTCCGACGGCACCGGCTTGAGGTTGGCCTTCGATGCCGTCTGGCCCTGCTGCTTGTGCTGCATCCGGTGCAGCAACAGCGCGCCGCCGCCGACGGCGAGCAACACCGGCCATTCGACCAGGCCGGCGACGCCGATCGCGCCGAGGGCCAGCGCGGCGGCCGGCGTCGAGTGACTGCCGCTGCTGATGCCGCGCTTGATGCCGTCCGCGGCTCCCGTTACGCCGCCGACGATTCCGTTGACCGCGGCGCCGCCGACAGCGCCGGCGGCCGCTGTGGTCGCGTCCGCGGCACGACCCACTGTTTTGCTCACGTTGCGGACTGCCCCGCCGACGACGCCCATGGTGACTCCCTGGTCTCTGATCGCTCTCACTGGGAACCGCGTGGCAACCCGTATACCCGTTGAACGCGAGGTTAACAGCAACAACGAAATTGTTCTCTAGGGCGAAAGCCTGCCACGTTACAAACGCGCGTACAACGAGCAACTTCTCAGAGCGGGCTCACATCGATCAGGACGGGTGCGTGATCGCTTGGCGCCTTGCCCTTGCGTTCGTCCCGGACGATCTGCGCGCCGGTGACGCGGCCGGCCAGCGCCGGCGAGGCGAGGATGAAGTCGATGCGCATGCCCTGTGCCTTCGGGAACCTCAGCTGGGTGTAATCCCAGTAGGTGTAGACGCCGGGGCCGGGCGTGAAAGGCCTTACCACGTCGGTGAATTGCGCGTCGACGATCGCGTTGAAGGCGTTCCGCTCCGGCGCGGAGACGTGGGTCGCGCCGGCATAGAACTCGGTGCTCCACACGTCTTCATCCGTCGGGGCGATGTTCCAGTCGCCGACGAGTGCGATCGGCGCGCCGGGATCGTCGCGCAGCCAGCCGGAAGCCGTATCCCGCAGCGCCGCAAGCCAATTCAGCTTGTAGGTGTAGTGCGGATCACCCACGGCGCGCCCGTTGGGCACATACAGGCTCCACACCCGGATGCCGTCGCAGGTGGCCCCCAGCGCGCGCGCCTCCGCGGTGGCGGCCACTTCCGGTTTCGCGCTCCAGGTGGGCTGGCCCTCGAACCCGACCTGCACGTCGTCGAGGCCGACGCGGGAGGCGATGGCCACGCCGTTCCACTGATTGAACCCGACGTGTGCCACCTCATAGCCGAGCTCGAAGAACGGCAGGGTGGGGAATTGGCCGTCGGCGCATTTGGTCTCCTGCATGGCCAGCACGTCGACGTCGGCGCGGGCCAGCCAGTCCAGGACGCGGTCCAGCCGGGTGCGGATCGAGTTCACGTTCCAGGTGGCCAGGCGAAGCATGGCTAGACGGTATCGGCTCGTCGGGCCCGGATGTAGCGCCGACGATGGTGCGGGCGGAAGCCGAGGGACTCGGCGAGGCCAATCGTGTCGGTGTCGCCGTCGGCGAGTTCCACGTAGGCGCGGGTCGCCCCGCGGCTCGCGCCCCAGGCCAACACCCCCTCGCGCAGTGGCGCCGACAGCCCCAGCCACCGGGTGCCGTCGGGCGCGTCGGTCACCGTCGCGCGCCAGGTCCCGCGGTCCGGTTGTCCCGGCGTGACGCCGGCCAGGTCGCGCACCAGGACCTGCTCCGTGAGCTCGGCCGTGACCCCGGGCGGCAGCGACAACAAGCGCTCGGGAATGGCCAGCCGCGGCGCCAGGCCGCGAAGCTCGTACCACGCGACGATCTCGGGGATCGCGGTCCACCGGGCCGAAACATCCAGCGGCACGGCCGAATTGGCGGCCGGCGCGGCCCCATGCCCGGCTCGCAGCAGCCACCCGTCGAGCCAGACCCGTTCGGCACCGGGCCGGGCCGTGGCGGCCGCGTGCTCGAGCGCCCGGATGTCGGAGGTGCGCACCGGCGCGTCGGTCAGCGCCCGCAGCGCGACGACGTCGGCGGCGGGGAACTGGACCTCCGCGCCCGTCTTCGTCCGCACGCGCACCAGCGGATCAACCGCCAGCAGGTGCCCGACGGCGTCGGTGAGCGGCGGAACCGATCCGGCCGGGCGCCGGTAGCGAACCGTGACCCGGGTTCCCAGGGCCGGCCACGAAACCATCAGTGACCGAACGGGTCCGGCCCCTCGCCCGGTAGCCACGACAATCCGGGGACGCCCCAACCGTGGGACTTCACCGCCCGTTTCGCGCTCCGCGCGTACCGGCCGATGAGGCGGTCCAGGTACAGGAACCCGTCCAGGTGCCCGGTTTCGTGCTGCAGCATCCGCGCGAACAGGCCGGTGCCCTCGATGGTGATCGGCTTGCCGTCGGCGTCGAGTCCGGTGACCCGCGCCCATTTCGCCCGGCCGGTCGGGAACGACTCGCCGGGAACGGACAGGCAGCCCTCCTCGTCGGTGCCCGGGTCGGGCATGGTCTCGGGGATGTCGGAGGTTTCCAGAACGGGATTGATGACGACGCCGCGCTGGCGGTCGGTCAGCCCGCGGTCTTCGGCGCAGTCGTAGACGAACAGCCGCAGGCCGTAGCCGATCTGGTTGGCGGCCAGGCCGACGCCGTGCGCGGCGTCCATGGTGTCGTACATGGTGGCGATCAACTCGGCCAGGTCCGGCGGCAGCGAACCGTCGGCGCCGACGGGCACCGGCGTCGTCGGGGTGTGCAGCACCGGATCCCCCACGATGCGTATCGGTACGACTGCCATGGTCGGAAAGCTTAGGCCCGGCGGCGATGCGCGGGCCGGGTGCCCGACCGCCGCGTGCCCGCGAGCGTAACGCCGTGGCGAATCTTCGCGTGATTTTCCACCGTGCCGTTACGTTCGCGGGCGGGGGTGGACGGCGCCGGGCAATCGCGGCCAATCGGGAGACTCGCGGGTCTGCATTACGGCTTGAGGGTTCGCGGCGTGGTTCAATATTCGCGCGAAGCATGCCCTAAAAACGCCTATGTATTAAGTCATTCGAACACTTTGAGCATCGCCGGAAGGGTCCAGGGGAAGCGATATGGACAGCGCCATGGCGCGGGCAAATCGATCGGGGGACGACGCTGACATCGCAGATGGCCTCACCCGCCGTGAACACGACATCCTGGCGTTCGAACGCCAGTGGTGGAAGTACGCCGGGGTCAAGGAAGACGCCATCAAGGAGCTGTTCTCGATGTCGGCGACGCGTTACTACCAGGTGCTCAACGCGCTGGTCGATCGGCCCGAGGCGCTGGCCGCCGACCCGATGCTGGTGAAGAGGCTGCGGCGGTTGCGTGCCAGCCGGCAGAAGGCGCGGGCGGCGCGGCGGCTCGGCTTCGAGGTGACCTGACTCGCTACAGTGGGGCGCGATGAAAGAGCGTGTTCCCGATTCCACGGGGCTTCCCCTGCGGGCCATGGTGATGGTGCTGTTGTTCCTCGGCGTCATCTTCCTGCTGCTCGGCTGGCAGGCGCTGAGTTCCTCGGGCAAATCCGACGACGACTCGGCGTCGGCCGTCTCCACCGCGACCAGCAGCGTCAGCGCGCCGCCCACCACCAGCGCCGCCCCGGCGAACCAGGCCGAGGTCCGCGTGTACAACATCTCGTCCAAAGAGGGCGTCGCCGCCCACACCAAGGATCAGCTCTCGGGCGCCGGCTTCAAGGTGACCGACGTCGGCAACCTGACGATTCCCGACGTGACGGCCACCACCGTCTACTACACCGACGCCGACGATGAACACGCCACCGCGGACGCGGTCGGCAAAAACCTGGGAGCCCCCGTCCAGCCGCGCATTCCGGCGCTGAACGGGCAGCCGCCCGGCGTCATCGTGCTGGTGACGGGCTGACGTTGGCGCTGCTCCAATTTCGGGGGCCGTCGGGCTAGGCTTCCGCTATGCCTAAGCACCGCAATGCCGCTGCCGCCACCATGTCCGCAATCGCATTGGTAACCGGGTGCTCGTCGCCCCAGCACGCGTCGACGGTCTCCGGCACCACGCCGGCGATCTGGACCGGAGCGGCCGCGCCCTCGCCCAGCTCGGGCACCGACGGCGCCGAGCAGCAGCCGGCGGGGCAGAGCCTGACCACCCAGCTCAAGACGCCGGACGGGACCCAGGTCGCGACCGCGAAGTTCGACTTCAGCAACGGCTATGCCACCGTCACCATCGCGACGTCCGGCCCGGGGCACCTCACGCCCGGCTTCCACGGGGTGCACATCCACAAGGTGGGCAAGTGCGAGCCCAATTCGACGGCCCCGACCGGCGGCGCGCCCGGCGACTTCCTGTCGGCCGGTGGCCACTTCCAGGCCCCCGGGCATTCCGGGATGCCCGAGAGCGGCGACCTGACCTCGCTGCAGGTCCGCAAGGACGGCGTGGGCATGCTGGTGACCACGACGGACGCGTTCGCCATGGAGGACCTGACCAGCGGCGAGAAGACGGCGATCATCATTCACGCCGGCGCCGACAACTTCGCCAACATCCCGTCGGACCGCTACAACCAGACCAACGGAACGCCGGGTCCCGACCAGACGACGATGACGACCGGTGACGCCGGCAAGCGGGTGGCGTGCGGTGTCATCGGTGCCGGCTAGGGCCAGATCCCGCATCGATTTCGCCCCCTCGCCGCGGCCGACGATCGGCGTGGAGTGGGAGTTCGCGCTCGTCGACGCGCAGACCCGCGACCTGAGCAACGAGGCCACCGCCGTCATCGCCGAGATCGGTGAAAACCCGCGCGTGCACAAGGAATTGCTCCGCAACACCGTCGAGGTGGTCAGCGGCATCTGTGACTGCACCGCGCAGGCGATGGAGGACCTGGGCGAGACCCTGCGCCCGGCCCGCCGGATCGTCCGGGACCGCGGCATGGAGCTGTTCTGTGCGGGCACCCACCCGTTCGCCCAGTGGTCCGCCCAGAAGCTGACCGACGCCCCCCGCTACGCCGAGCTCATCAAGCGCACCCAGTGGTGGGGCCGGCAGATGCTGATCTGGGGGGTGCACGTCCACGTCGGGATATCGTCGGCGAACAAGGTGATGCCGATCATGACGTCCCTGCTGAAGTACTACCCGCACCTGCTGGCGCTGTCGGCCTCGTCGCCGTGGTGGGGCGGCCAGGACACCGGCTACGCCAGCAACCGCGCGATGATGTTTCAGCAGCTGCCCACCGCCGGGTTGCCGTTTCACTTTCAGCGATGGTCGGAGTTCGAGGGGTTCGTCTACGATCAGAAGAAGACCGGCATCATCGACCACATGGACGAAATCCGTTGGGACATCAGGCCTTCGCCGCACCTCGGCACGCTGGAGGTGCGCGTCTGCGACGGCGTTTCCAACCTGCGCGAGCTCGGCGCGTTGGTGGCGTTGACACATTGCCTGATCGTGGACCTTGACCGCAGGCTCGACGCCGGCGAGACGCTGCCCACCATGCCGCCCTGGCACGTCCAGGAGAACAAGTGGCGTGCGGCCCGCTACGGCCTGGACGCGGTGATCATCCTGGACGCCGAAAGCAACGAGCGGCTGGTGACCGACGACCTCACCGACGTGCTGAACCGGCTGGAGCCCGTCGCCGAGTCGCTGCAGTGCGCCGACGAGCTGCGCGCGGTGGCCGACATCGCGACCCACGGCGCGTCCTACCAGCGCCAGCGCCGGGTGGCCGAGGAACACGACGGCGACCTGCGCGCGGTCGTCGACGCGCTGGTGGCCGAGCTGGACATCTAGGTTGGAGTCATGGCCGATTCCGCACCCGTTGAGCTGGCGATGTTCCCGCTCGAGTCGGCGCTGCTGCCCGACGAGGACCTGCCGTTGCGCATCTTCGAGCCCCGCTACGCCGCGCTGGTGCAACACTGCCTCGACGCCGACGAACCGTTCGGTGTCGTGCTGATCGCGCGGGGCCGCGAGGTCGGCGGCGGCGACGCGCGGTGCGACGTCGGCGTGCTGTCCCGGATCGCCGAGCACGCCGAACAGGGTGCGGGCCGATACGTGTTGCGGTGCCGGACCGGCGAGCGGATCCGGGTGCGTGAGTGGCTGCCCGACGATCCCTATCCGCGCGCGACGGTCGCCGTGTGGCCCGACGAAGCGGGGGAGCCGGTGAGCGATGCGCAGCTGCTCGCACTGGAGGAGCGCGTGGTGGCGTTGTTCGAGCGGGTCGCCGAGGCGCGCGGTGCGCGCCTGCCGGAGCGCGACGCGCTCCTGGGTGACGGAGCGGGCGACCCGGGACGGCGCCTGTTCGCGCTGGCGTCTCGCATCCCGATCGGCGCGGCCGACCGCTACACCGTGCTGTCGGCGCCGTCGGCCGCCGAGCGTTTCGCGGCGCTCTCCGAGGCCGTGGACGCGCTTGCCGACATGGTGGAGTTCCAGCTGTCCGAGTAGGGGGCAAGGCGATGAGCGCCGACGTGACGGTCGACATCAACGAGGGCGTGGCGGTGCTGACGCTGAATCGCCCCGACCATCTCAACGCCTACACCGCCGACATGGGCCGGCTGCTGAGCCGTGCCTACCGGCAGTGCGACGCCGACGACGACGTCCGGGCCCTTGTCGTGACCGGGGCCGGCCGCGCCTTCTGCGTGGGGGCGGATTTCTCGGGCAACATCTCGCCGTTCGACGCCCCGGCGGACGCCAGCGCGTTCTCCGCGTCGCCGATCGACCCGGCCGCCTTCGAGTTGCGCAAACCGGTGATCGCCGCGCTCAACGGCCACGCCATCGGGATCGGACTGACGATCGCCCTGCAGGCCGACATCCGCATCGTCGCCGAAGACGCCAAATACGGTGTGGTGCAAGTGCGCCGGGGAGTGATCCCGGACTGCATGTCGCACTGGACGCTCGCGCACCTGGCCACCCTGGGGGTGGCCGCCGAGCTGTTGCTCACCGGGCGCACCTTCACCGGGGCCGAGGCGGTGGCGCTCGGCGTCGCGAACCGGGCGCTGCCTTCCGAGCGGGTGCTCGACCATGCGCGCGAGATGGCCCGTGACATCGCGGCCCACGTGGCGCCGATGTCGGCCGCGCTGTGCAAGCGGCTGCTGTGGGACGCCGCGATCAACAACTACACCCCAAGGCAGGTCGCGTCGCTGGAAACCCGGCTGCACCACCGCGTGATGGGCACGGCCGACGCCCGCGAGGGCGTCAGCGCCTTCCTGGATCGCCGGGCGCCGCGGTTCAGCTCGCGGCTGTCGGTCGACTGGAGCGAGCTGCCGGAGCCGTGAGTGCCAGGCGAGCCCGCCGGGGCCACGCTGCTAGAGCCATCTGCGGACGCTGGTCCGGTAGGCGTCGTAATCGGCGCCGAACTTCGCCGCGAGGTAGCGCTCCTCGGGGCCGATCGCGCCCCAGCGCAGCACAGCGACCCCCACCGGGACGAACAGCAGCGCCCACACCGACGGGGTGAGCAGCGCCAGTCCAGCGTCAAGCGCGATCAGCCCGAGATAGAGCGGATTGCGACTGACCCGAAAGGGCCCCGACCGCAGCACCGCGTTCGTCGACCCGCCCGGCAGGATCGCCGTGCGGTTCGCCGCCATCACCGACAGCGTCCATCCGTTCCACATCGCGAACAGCGCTGTGAGCGCGGTCCGCTCGGTCGCGCGGCTCATGATCGATGAGCTCATCGCCGGCCTGCACGCCGCGGGGTATACCGACATGACTGCCGCGCAGCACGTCGTCTTCGAGAACCTCGATCCCGGGGGAACACGATTGACGACGCTTGCTCAGCGCGCCGACATGACGCGCCAAGCGATGACTGAGTTGGTCGACGGTTTGCGCCGCAACGGTTACCTCGAGCTGCGACCCGACCCCTCCGACGGCAGGGCCCGCCTGGTGCACCTGACGAGGAAAGGCAAGGCCGCGGTGCGCGCGGCGATCTCCGAGATCGCGGCCATCGAAGCCCGCTGGCAGGAAACCGCCACGCGTGCCGGTCTGACCGTCAACCTGCGAGAGTTCTTCGAGGACCTGGAAAGTCAGCACAGAGCACCCGACGTCCCTCGTTGACAGTCCAAGCGCGGTGGGATTCGGTCAGAACACCGACGTACTCGATTCAGGCCCTGTCACAATACTTTTCGGAGAGGGCCCACCAGTCCGCCGCGCGTTGTTCATCGCGCGCGTAGGGCGCGACCGCGTCGCTGATGCGGCAGTCTTCGAGATACAGCCCGCCCCGGCCCGCCAGCTCCGGGCTGACCGCCGCCCACACCTGGGTGGCCGCGCCCTGCTCGGGGGTGGACGGGTCGATGGCGGCGCCGCGGGCGGCGGCCATCGCGCGCAGCCGGGCGAAGTCCGCCCGGGACATGTACCGCGCCAGGGACGTGGCCACGGTGCCGGGATGGACGGCGTGGGCGCGGATTCCCAACTCGCACAACCGCCGGTCCGCCTCGATCGCGTGCAGTATGTTGGCCGTCTTGGACGCGCCGTATGCGGCGAACTTGTCGTATTCCCTGGTCTCCCAGTTGGGATCGTCGAAGTCGACGTCGCCCAGCACATGGCCGCCCGAGGACAGGGTGACGATGCGGGCCTGCCCACCAGCCCCGGCGGCGACCGCCAATTGGGGGACGAGCAGCCGGGTGAGCTCGAAGTGGCCGAAATGGTTTGTGCCGATCTGTGTTTCGAACCCGTCGTCGGTCCGGCCGAACGGGGTGAACATGACGCCGGCGTTGTTCATCAGGACGTCGATCGCCGGCGCGATGTCGAGGATGGCGCTCGCGGCCGCGCCCACGCCGGCCAGCGTGGTCAGGTCGAGCCGCACGGCCGAGGTCCGCGCGGCCGGCACTTCGCCGACGATCCATCGGGCGGTCTGTGCCAGGGCGTCCCGGTCGCGCGCGGCAAGGACGACGTGTGCGCCCGCCGCGGCCAGCGCCCGTGCGGACTCCCGGCCCAGCCCGGAGGACGCACCGGTGATCACGCAGGTCTTGCCCGAGAGGTCGATTCCGTCGACGACCTGCAGGGCGGTGCGACGTTCTGTCATGGTCGATGACAGTAGCGTCAGCGCGCGGGGTTGAGCGCGAACGTGATCTCGTCGGAAGCGGACTCGGCCGAACCCGCCGCGTTTTTGATCGCGAGGCCGCCGACGGCGGCGCCGACGAAGAACAACAGCGCGCTGACCATCAGCAGCCGGGTGAAGCTGGCGTCGGTCAACCGGTTGGCGGTGATCAGTCCCACGCAGGCCACGGCGATCAGCGCCGAGGTCCGCCCCGTCGCGTTCTGGATCGCGGCGGCGATCCCGCTGTGCGCGGACTTGACGGCCGACAGATTGACCGCGGACAGCGGCGTGATCGCCAAGACCATGCCGACGGCCAGCAGGATCCGGCCCGGCAGCACGTCCGTGCCGAGGTGCAAACCGGGTCCGGGGCGGATGAGCAGCAGCCCCAGCCCGGCCACGGCCGGGCCGACCATCAGGAAGATCCGGTGCCCGAACCGGGCGGCCATGCCGCCGACCCCGCGGGCGAACAGGAACGACATGATCGGGCTCGGCAAGGTGGTCAGCCCCGCGGCGGTGGCCGAATAGCCCGCGACCTCTTGGAGGTACAGGCCGATCGCCAGTGAGCCCATCGTGATGCCGCCATAGACGAACGCGGTGACCAGGTTGGCGCCCGCGAAGTTGCGGGTCGTGAAGAGGCTCAGCGGCACCATCGGGTGCGGCGTGCGGCGCTGCCACACCACGAACGCCAGCAATGCCGCCACGCCCGCCACCAGTGCCGCCCGGACCAGGGCGTCGTCCCACCCCCGGCGGCCCTGTTCGATCAGGGCATAGACCGTGGCGGCCAGCCCGACCGCCGACAGCGCGGCGCCGGCGACGTCGAGGCGGGCGCGTTCGGCGCGCGCGGGCACCCGGTGCAACCAGAACGTCAACCCGAATCCGATCGCCATCGGGACCGCGGACAACACGTAGATCCAGCGCCAGTTCAGCATGTCCACGGCCAGCCCGCCCAACAGCGGCCCCACCGCGAAGGCGGTGCTGGTCCACGCCGTCCACGACCCGATCGCCGCCGGCCGGTGCGCGGGGTCGAACGTCGAGTTGATCAGGGCCAGCGAGCCGGGCACCAGGAACGCGCCGCCCAGCCCCTGGACGATGCGCCCGGCGATCAGCATCGCCGGGGTGCCGGCCGTGGCCGCCAGCGCGCAGCCCGCCCCGAAGGCGACCAGCCCGAAGCGCAGCACCGGTATGCGGCCGAACAGATCCGAGATGGCGCCGCCCGGCAGCACCATGGCCGCGACGGCCAGCAGGTAGCCGTCGACGACCCACTGCTGGGAGCACATGCCCCCGCCGAGTTCGCGCGCGGTGGCCGGCAGCGAAAGGTTCACCACGGTGCCGTCGAGGAAGACGACCGTCGACACCAGGATGGCCACCGTGAGGACCCGCGTCGTCGGCGCCGCCCTGATCATCGCGACCGCTCGTCGTTCATGGGGCTCTTCTCCATGCCTGTGTGTATGCGAGCTGGTTACAGCGATGTGGTCACGAACGACCGAGCCGAATGGTTCAGGCGTGCGCCGCAATGCGTTTCATCAGTTGGGGTGTCACGGCCCGGTGCAGCGGGCCGATCAGGGCCCAGACCGCTCGGGCGGCGATCTTGTGGCCGTAGTGCACGCGGGTGGTGAGCGTGGCGCGGCCGTGCCGGCGGCGCAGCGCCAGCTCGCCGCGCATCAGCGGACCGCTCGCGGTGAGGACGATCTCGTCGCGCGCCGAACGCGTGATCGGCCAGCCGATGAGGTGGTCGGGCGAGGAATACGGGCCCAGGCGAAACCTCAGCACGTGGCGGTGGATCCACAACACCGCGCCTCCGCGCGCGCCCGGGCGGCGCCCCACCGCGTCGCGGAGCGCCTGTTCGGCGGTGCGCGAATCCCCTTGAGCCACGGGCACTTCGAAGACGTCGGTGTAGTCGGCTCGGGCCGCGGCCGCGGCGATGCGATGCAGTGTCCGGCGCACCACGACGCGGTGGCCGCCGGTGCCGATGACGAGCGCGCGATAGGCCTTGCCGTGGATGCCGGGGAAGGCGGCCCACGTCAGCGCGCGCACCCGGGTGCGGTGCGCGGACCCGGCGTCCAGCTCGAACACCCAGCGGTAGACGGCGAAGGGATGGCGGCCCCTCAGGGCCAAACGCTCGGGCGCCCGCGCCTCATCGAGGACGAATCCGGGCGGCACCGTCGAGGGATCGCGCGGGTCGCGGCACAGCACCCGCAGTAGCGCCGACCACGTGTCTGCGCGATCGGCGCTCACGGTTATGGCATGCTCATCGATATAGGGTAATCGTTCCATATAGAAGGAATGTACTAGATCATGGCACCCCCGCGGAAGCACGAAACCGATGTGATCCTCGACGCAGCCCGCGCGCTGGTGCTCGACGACGGACCGCGCGCCGCGAGCGTGGCGGCGATCGCGAAGGAGAGCGGCGCGCCCGCCGGCACGCTGTATCACCGGTTCGGCAATCGCGACGGCATCCTGACGGCGGCATGGCTGCGGGCGCTGGAACGCTTCCAGGAGCGGGCGATGGCCGCCGACGCGGACACCGCGCTGGACGCCGCGGTGGCCATGGCCGTGGCAGCCGTCGGCTTCGCGCGCGAACTCCCCGAGGACGCCCGGTTCTTGTTGACCATCCGGCCGACCGACCTGCTCGACGCGGAGCCCGACGCGGCCTTTCGGGAGACGCTCGCCGCGATGAACGCGCCGCTGACCGAACGGGTCGCCTCGCTGGCCAGGCAGCTGTACGGGCGCGGCGATCGGCGATCCGTCGACGCCGTCGCGCGGGCGGTCGCCGACCTGCCCTACGCCGTGGTGCGCCGCCACGCGTACGACGATCCGATGCCCGGCTGGCTGGAGGCCGACGTCGCCGCGTCGGCGCGGGCGGTGCTAGAGAGCTTTCGCGAACGCCCGTAGGCCGTCCACCTGCGCGGGATCCAGCGACGGCCGCACGGTTTTGCGGGCCGCCTCGAGGTCGGCGGCCGTCACGGCGGAGGCGTCGATGGAGCGCCGCATGGCGCCCAGGGCCGCCTCGCGCAGCAGCGCCACGCAGTCGGCGGCGCTGTAGCCGTCGAGCCCGGCGGCCACCTCATCGAGGTCGACGTCGTCGCTCAGCGGGATGGATTTGCCTGCCGTGCGCAGGATTTCACCGCGGGCCGCGGCGTCGGGCGGTTCGACGAACACCCGCCGCTCCAGCCGGCCGGGTCGCAGCAGCGCGGGGTCGATCAGGTCGGGCCGGTTGGTGGCGCCCAGCACCACGACGTCGCGCAGCGGGTCGATCCCGTCGAGCTCGGTCAGCAGCGCGGCCACCACCCGGTCGGTCACGCCGGAGTCGAAGCTCTGCCCGCGCCGCGGCGCCAGCGCGTCCACCTCGTCGAGGAACACCAGCGACGGCGCCGAGTCCCGGGCCCGCCGGAAGAGTTCGCGCACAGCCTTTTCCGAGCTGCCCACCCACTTGTCCATCAGCTCGGAGCCCTTGACCGCGTGCACCGACAGCTGCCCGGTGCTGGCCAGGGCGCGGACCACGAACGTCTTGCCGCACCCGGGCGGCCCGTACAGCAGCACCCCGCGCGGCGGGTCGACGCCCAGCCGGGCGAACGTGTCGGGATGCTGCAGGGGCCACAACACCGCCTCGGTGAGCGCCTGCCGCGCCTCGGCCATGTCGCCGACGTCGTCGAGCGTGACGTTCCCGACGGTCAATTCCTCGCTGGCCGACCGGGACAGCGGCCGGATGACGGTCAGCGCGCCGACGAGGTCCTCCTGGCTCAGCTTCGGTGGCTGGCCGTCGGCGCTGGCCCGCGAGGCCGCCCGCAGCGCGGCCTCGCGCACCAGGGCGGCGAGGTCGGCGACGACGAAACCCGGTGTGCGGCCGGCGATCTCGTCGAGGCGGAGGTCGCCGGTGGGCACCGGTTTGAGCAGCGCCTCCAGCAGCGCCTTGCGGGTGCCGGCGTCGGGCAGCGGCAGGCCGAGCTCGCGGTCGCACAGGTCGGGGGCGCGCAGCCGGGCATCGAGCTGGTCGGGGTGGGCGGAGGTGGCGATCAGCGCGACGCCGGCGGTGGCGACGGCGGCGCGCAGCTCGCCCAGGATCAGGGCGGCCACCGGCTCGGCGGTGGCCGGGAGCAGCGCGTCGACGTCGGCGATCAACAGGATGCCGCCGCCGTCGCGGACCCGCTGCACCGCCGCGGCAACGGTTTTCAGCCGATCGTCGGCGGCCAGCGCGCCGACCTCGGGGCCGTCGAGCTCGATCAGCCGGCGGCCGTCGCACACCGCGCGCACCAGGGTCACCTTGCCCACCCCGGCCGGGCCCGACACCAGCACGCCGAGGTTGGCGCCCGCGCCGAGTGCCTTCAGCAGGTGCGGTTCGTCGAGCGAGAGCTTGAGCCATTCGGCGAGCTTGGCGGCCTGCGGCTGGGAACCCTTGAGCTCCTCGATCAGGATCTCCGGGGTGCCGGTGGTCAGCTGTTCGCGCGGTGGCGCCGGCACGCCGGTTCCCCAGCTGACCAACGAGTTCGGCTGCACGCTGACCGGTCCGTCGGGGTCGACGCCGGTGACGGTCAGCAGCTCCGAGGTCCAGCTGATCCCGACCGAGGCGGCCAGCGCCCGGGTGGCCTCGGACGTGGAGGTCCCCGGGCCCAGGTCGCGCGGGAGCAGCGACACCGCGTCGCCGACCGTCATCACCTTGCCCAGCAGCGCCTGGCGCAGGGTGACCGGCGTGATGGAGGCGGCGGCCATCGACGAGCCGGACAGCGTCACCGACCGCGCCCCGTAGACCGTGACCGCGCTGACGATCACCGCGGTGCCCTCCCGCAGCCCGGCGTTGGACAGCGTCACGTCGTCGAGCAGCGCGATGCCGACCGGGGTGTCCGGACCGGCCAGGCCCGCGACCGCCGCCGTCGTCCGCGACCCGGTGAGCGCCACCGCGTCCCACTCCCGGATGCCCAGGGCCGCAACGGCATTCGGATGCAAGCGGACGACGCCCCGGCGGGAGTCGACGGCGGAGGTGTTCAGCCGTGCGGTGAGGGTGAGCTGACGGGCCTCGCCGGAGGCCGGGATCATCGCAGGCGCCCGCTCGGCTTCCGCAGCCCCAGCCGCGTCATCGACCGGCGGCTCGGCTGCGCCCGGCGGCTCGCCCGGCGCACGGCGCGCTGTTGCTTGGGCTGGTCGCCCCACACCTCGGGGTGCCGGTCGAGCCAGCGCTTGTTGCGGACCGCGAACGGGACGTGGCACAGGTAGGCGACGATGATCACCCAGATCGTGATGAAGGGCTCCAGCACGGCGGCGGCGGCGAAGAGCACCAGCACCAGCAGCACCGCGGTCGCGTAGTTGGGCGGAACCCGCACCGCGTGCATCTTCTTCATCGGGATCCCGCTGACCATGAGCATCGACGTCCCGGTCACCCAGATGCACAGGAACCACACCGAGGTCCACCAGCCCTCGCCGAACTGCAGCTTGAGCCCCATCAGGCCGATCATCGAGACCGCGCCCGCGGGCGCGGGCATCCCGACGAAGAACTCGTGGGCGTAGGCGGGCTGGGTCCCGTCGTCGGCCAGCGCGTTGTAGCGCGCGAGCCGCAACACGACGCACACCGCGTACAGCAGCACCACCACCCAACCGACCGGCCAGCGCGACAGCATCGACACGTAGAGCACCAGCGCGGGCGTCACCCCGAAATTCACCGCGTCGGCCAGCGAGTCGATCTCCGCGCCCATGCGGGTCTGGGCGTCCAGCATGCGGGCCACCCGGCCGTCGAGCCCGTCCAGGATGGCGGCGGCGACGATCAGCGCCATCGCGGGCACCGGCTGGTGCTGCAGGGCGAACCGGATCGCGGTCAGCCCGGCGCAGATGGACAGCACGGTCATCGCGCTGGGCAGGATCTGCAGGTTCACCGGCCGCCTGCCGCGGGGCTTGTCGGTCATGGCAGTTCGGCCAGCACGGTCTCGCCGGCGACCGCGCGCTGGCCCACCCTGACCAGCGGTTCCGTCCCGGCCGGAAGGTAGGTGTCGAGCCGGGAGCCGAACCGGATCAGGCCGTAGGTCTCGCCGATCGCCAGCTTGTCCCCGACGTGGGCGTCGCAGATGATGCGGCGTGCCAGCAGCCCCGCGATCTGCACCGCCACCACCTCGGCCCCGCCATCGGTCCGGATCCGCAGGCTGGTCCGCTCGTTGTCGGTGCTGGCCGCGGCAAGGTCGGCCGACCCGAAGCGGCCGGGCCGGTGCTGCACGGCGACCACCTCGCCGCTCACCGGGGCCCGCTGCACGTGGGCGTCCAGCAGCGACAGGAAGATGCTGACCCGCGGCAACGGCGCGTCGCCCATGCTCAATTCGGCCGGCGGGGCCGCGGTGTCGATCACGCAGATCTCGCCGTCGGCGGGTGCGACGACGGCGCCGGGCTGGGTGGGCGGCACCCGGGACGGGTGCCGGAAGAACCCCGCGCAGGCGCCGGCGGCCAGCAGCCCGGCCCGGCGCAGCCAGCGGTGGCGGCGACCGACCAGCGCCACCCCCAGGCCGGCGGCGACGAACGGCCGGCCGGCCGGGTGCACGGGCGGTACGGCGGAGCGCACCAACTCGAGGGCGTGCTGCGGGCTGAAGGCCGGGTCCTCGAAGGAGGGGCCTTCCGGACAAGAAGGGCTGCGGGGGCGTCTTGCCACGCGGCCATCTTACGGAGCGTGCGTCAGCTCAGGTCCCAGACGGCCAGCTCGGTCCCCTCGGACACCTCGACGACGTCCTCGGGGATGTCCAGCAGCCCGTTGGCCGACGCCAGCCAGCGCAAGTGGTGGGACGCCGGCGGCCCGTAGCTGGTGACGGTGCCGGATTCGCGGTCGAGGATCGCGCGCCGGAACTGGCGCTTGCCGCGCGGCGAGGTCAGCGACTCGGCGAGCACCGCCGGCCGGCGCGGCCGCTCCGGGTCGGGCAGGCCCATCGCCCGGCGCAGCGCGGGTCGGATGAACACCTCGAAGGACACCAGCGCGCTGACCGGGTTGCCGGGCAGGGTGACGATCGTCGCGCCCGCCACCCGCCCGATGCCCTGCGGCATGCCGGGCTGCATCGCCACCTTGACGAAGTCCACCCCCTGGTCCCCGTCTCGCCCGAAGGCGTCCTTGACGACCTCGTACGCGCCGGCGCTGACGCCGCCGCTGGTGATGATCAGGTCGACTTGGTTTTCAGGGGCGGCGTACCGGTCGAGCAGCGCGCTGAACTGCGCCACGTCGTCCTCGGCGGTCACGACGGCGACCACCTCGGCGCCGGCGTCGCGGACGGCGCCGGCCAGCATGATCGAGTTGGACTCGTAGATCTGCCCGGGCCGCAGCGCCTCGCCCGGCGACACCAGCTCCGAGCCCGTCGACATCACCAGCACCCGCTGGCGCGGAAGCACCGGCAGCTCCGCCATTCCCAGCGCCGCGGCCAGGCCGAGCACGGCCGGCGTCACCACCTGGCCCCGGCGCAGCACCGTGGTGCCGGGGGCGACGTCCTCACCCGCCCGCCGGATGTGCGCGCCGCCCGGGCGGGGGCTGCGGATCGCCACCGAGTCGACACCGCCGTCGGTGTCCTCGACCGGCACCACGGCCGTGGCCCCGGCCGGCACCGGCGCGCCGGTCATGATCCGGTGCGCGGTCTTCGGCCGCAGCGTCAGCTCGTCGGTCCGCCCGGCCGGGATGTCCTCGGCGACCGGCAACACCACCGGGCGTTCCGGGGTGGCGCCCGCGACGTCCTCGGCGCGCACCGCGTAGCCGTCCATCGCCGAGTTGTCGAAGACCGGCAGCGCCAGCCGGGCGACCACGTCCTCGGCCAGCGCCAGCCCCTGGGCGTCGGCCAGCGCGACCGCGACCGGTGGGCGGGCGCGGATCATCTCCGCCACGACTCGCTGATGTTCTTCGACTGACCGCACCCGGCCATTATCGGCCCTCCCCGATCGGCGCCTCGCCGACGTAAGGTTGAGAACGTGATTACCGGGTTGGCCCACACCGGGGTGTGCGTTCCCGACTGCGAGGCCGCGGTGGCCTTCTATCGTGACGTGTTGGGCCTGCGTGTGCTCTCGCCGCCGTACGTCATGAGCGGTAATGCCATTCGCGACGACATGGGCGAGCTGGTGCCCGACCCGAGCATGAAGGCGGCCATCGTCGGATTCGGAGACGACGGCGACCGGGTGCTCGAGGTGATCGAGTACCTCAACGTCGACGGCACCGACGGAGCCGAACGGGCCCTGACCGATCACGGCCTGTCGCACGTCGGGCTGATCTGTGAGGACCTCGACGCCACCCGCGCGGAACTGGAGGGCAAGGGGGTGCGATTCCTGGTCAGCGGCGTCGCGGAAGTGGCGCGGGTCCGCACCACCTGGTTCGTCGACCCGTGGGGCGTGGTGTTCATCCTCGTGGAGAAGAGCCGGCCCGGGCGACCGTACTTCGCGCAATGGGGGTAAAGCCGCGCGTGGGGATCATCGGCGCCGGTGCCGGGGGCATCGCGATGGGTATCCAGCTGGCGCAGGGCGGCTACGACTTCACCATCTTCGACCGCGCCGACGGGTTCGGCGGGACGTGGCGGCACAACACGTTCCCGGGCGCGGCGTGCGACGTCCCGTCGCACCTGTACTCGTATTCCTTTGCGCCCAACCCGCGGTGGAGCAAGACCTACGCGAACCAGCCCGAGATCCTGGCGTACCTGGAATCCGTCGCCGCCGACCACGGGCTGGGGCCGCACCTGCGGCCGGGCACCGCGATCGCCATGGTGCGGTGGTCGGACGACCGCCGGCGCTGGACGCTGACGACCGAGGACGGCGCCCAGTACGACTTCGACGTCGTGGTGAGCGCCGTCGGGATGCTCGACGTGCCCCACGTTCCCGACATTCCGGGGGCGCGACGGTTCCGCGGTCGCCAATTCCATTCCGCCCGTTGGGATCACAGCAGGCCGACGGCGGGGGAGCGGGTCGCGTCCATCGGCACGGGCGCCAGCGCCATCCAGTACGTGCCCGCGATCGCGCCGAAAACGGCGCACCTCACGGTGTTTCAGCGCACCCCGATCTGGATCGCGCCCCGCTTCGACTTCCCGTTCACCCCCGAGCAGCACGACGAGTTCGAGCGCCACCCCGAGGTGGCGCGCAAGCTGCGCGACGAGGCCTTCGACGCCTACGAATCGTCGAGCTTCGACGTCGACGCCACGCAGACGCGCGAGGCCACCGAGCTCGCCCGCAGCTACCTGCGGCGCAAGGTGGCCGACCCGGAGCTGCGCGCCAAGCTGACGCCGGACTACCCCGCGGGCTGCAAGCGGCCGCTGATGTCGCGCGAGTGGTATCCCACGTTCGCGCTGCCCAACGTCACCCTGGAAACGACCGCCATCGCCGAGCTGACCGAGCGCGGGGTGCGCACCGCCGACGGCGTCGAGCACCGCGTCGACACCGTCATCTACGGGACCGGGTTCAAGGCCGCCGACTACCTCGCCAGCATCGACGTGTACGGAACCGGCGGCCGCCACCTGCGCGACGACTGGAGCGACGGCGCGGAGGGCTACCTCGGCACGCTGATCGCCGGGTATCCGAACTTCTTCACGCTGTACGGCCCGAACACCAACGGCGTGAACTCGATCATCTACATCCACGAGGCGCAGACCACGTTCGTCCGCCACATCCTCGACGTGAAGGGGGCCCGCGGCGCGCGCACGATCGAGGTCACCGCGGACGCGCAGCGCCGCTACAACGACGAGATCCAGGCCGCCATGGCTGGCAAGGTCTGGCTCGCCTGCACCAACTACTTCCGGCATCCCAGTGGCAAGGTCGTCACGCAATTGCCGTACAGCGGGCGGACGTTCTACGACCGCACCCGCGAGCTGGTCGACGCCGACTACCGCTTCGACCGGTAACCGGCCGAGACCCTGCGCCGGCGCCCGCGGGCCCGGGCGGGCGCGGTCGGTGCCACCCCGTTGCCGCGAACCCCCGAAGGCGCGGCGGCCCGGCCGGGCAGCCCACGTCCGCCACCGTGGCGGAGGCCGCCCGACGCCGGTGACTGTCGCCGCAAACCCGTCAGCCCCGGGCGCCTCTGCCGCTTCACGCGGTCACCCGTCCTGGCCGGGGCGCTGAATGCCGTCTCGACCTTCATCCGCAGCCACGCCGCGGACCGCTTCGACCTCACCTGCACGGCCAAACCCTACGAGCACCGTGCGCCCCGTCGGCGCCCGGCACCGAGAGTTTGCCCACCATTAACTCGGCCTAGTGGATCCAGTGGTTGTCGTGGCGGATGAACCAGTCGCGGCGTTCGTCGTCGGTCATGTCGGCCAGCGCCCCGAAGCCCTCGAAGTAGGCCTCGCGCGGCGCCCCGGGGGCGAACAGCATCAGCACGGACGCCGGCTGCTCCGCCTCGTTGCGGAACCCGTGCACGCCGCCGGGCGGGACGTACAGGAAGTCGCCCGGATGCCCGTCGACCCACTCCTTGCCGTCGTAGAGCTTCATCGTCCCGGACAGCACGAAGAACGCCTCGGACATGGCCCGGTGAAAGTGGGCGGGGGGCCCGCCGCCGGCCGGGCCGATGTCGACCCGGTACAGGCCGTAATCGCCGTCGGTGGCCTGCTGGTTCGCCAGGTAGTGGTACTTGGTCCCGAACGTCTCGTAGTCGGGCGGTTCGTCGGCGCGCTTGAGCCACGCGCTGACCTCCGGCTCGTCCTTGGTGTAGCGGGGCGGCGGGTAGGGCGGAACGGCGAGGGACATGTTTTCAGCCTGCCAGTTAGCATCGCTGGCGTGGGGGCTGCCGACGAACAACTGCGGGTAGCACGGCTTCTGGACGCCCAGAGCAAGGCTTCGCAACTGTTCGACGAGATCGAAAGGCGCGGCATGATCCGCCCGGGTGTCGGCGAACAGGCGTTGTCCGACGAAATCGCCCGCCTCGCCACCGAGATGTTCGGGGTGACCCGGCACTGGCATCGCCGGATCGTGCGGGCCGGGGAGAACACGCTGCAGCCCTTCAAGGAACACCCGCCGGACTGCGCGATCGCCGAGGACGACATCGTCTACCTCGATCTGGGACCGATCTTCGGGGAATGGGAGGCCGACGTCGGGCGCACGTTCGTGCTGGGCGACGACCCGCACAAGACCGCCCTCCGCGACGCGCTGGCGCGGGTGTGGACGGCCGGGCGCGACCATTTCGACGACCACCCCGACGTCACGGGCGCCCAGTTGTTCGACCACGTCGTCGATGTGGCCCGCGCCGAGGGCTTCGAGTGGGGCAGCCACATCGCCGGCCACCTGGTGGGGGAGTTTCCGCACAAGAAGATCGCCGGTGACGGGGTCGAGTGGTACATCATGCCCGGCTCCGACAAACCGATGCGGCGCGGCGACCCGACCGGCCGCGTCTGCCACTGGATCCTCGAAATCCATCTCATCGATCGCGCCCGCGGCTTCGGCGGCTTCTACGAGCAGTTGCTCGACCTGCCTTAGCCGGTCGGGGCCCACCGGTCAGTCGACGGGATAGACCACCCCGGTGAGCTCCTCGGACACCGCCCACAGCCGGCGCTGCAGCTCGGCGTCGTGCGACTTCGCGCTGGACGAGACCAGCTTCGGGTAGCCGCGGGTCTCGGCGAAGCCGTCCGGCCCGTAGTACTGGCCGCCGAGGACCCCGGGGTCGGTGGCGGCGCGCAGCGTCGGGAGCGCGCCCATCGCCGCGTCCTGCGCGATCACGTTGAAGAACACGTTGACCAGCGGCCGGAACGCCCTGGGCGTGTAGCGGCCCAACTCGGTGTTCGACCCGCCGGGGTGGGCGGCGGCGGCGGTGGTCGTGCCGTGCGGGGCGAGCCTGCGCTGCAGTTCGTAGGTGAACAGCAGGTTGGCGAGCTTGGCCTGCCCGTACGCCGCAACGCGGTTGTAGCGGCGCTCCCACTGCAGGTCGTCGAAGTGGATGTCGGCCAGGATGCGGTGGCCCATGCTGCTCACGGTCACGACCCGCGAACCGGGGGCCGGCAGCAGCCGGTCCAACAGCAGGCCGGTCAGCGCGAAGTGGCCCAAATGGTTGGTGCCGAACTGCATTTCGAAGCCGTCTTTGGTGGTCTCCTTCGGCGTGTACATGACGCCGGCGTTGTTGATCAACAGGTCGATTCGGTCGTAGGCGGACCTGAGCTGGTCGGCCGCGGCGCGCACGGAATCCAGCGAGGTCAGGTCGAGCTCGGTCAGCGCGACGTCGGCGTTCGGGCTGGCCGCGACGATCCGGGCGGCGGCGTCCTTGCCCTTGTCGAGGTTGCGCACCGCCAGCACCACGTGGGCGCCGTGGTCGGCGAGTGCCAGGGCGGTCTCGTAGCCGAGCCCGGTGTTGGCCCCGGTGACGACGGCGACGCGACCGGTCTGGTCGGGAATGTCCGCGGCGGTCCACTTGGACATGGAAAGTCTCCTCAACCTTGTAGAGTAAACGGGGCGAGCGCTCCGGATGATCGCCACTATACGGAACGCACGCCCCGCTTTGTCAACCCACGGGACGGTGAACAGATGGCGCAGCCGGCACGGCCCCTGCGCGCCGACGCCGCGCGCAACCGCGCGCGCGTGCTGGACGTCGCCTACGAGACCTTCGCGGCCGACGGCCTGGCGGTGCCGATCGACGAGATCGCCCGCCGCGCCGGCGTCGGGGCCGGCACCGTCTACCGGCACTTCCCGACCAAGGAGGCGCTGTTTGCGGCCGTGATCGAGAACCGCATGCGGCGCCTCGTCGACGACGGCCGCGCCCTGCTGGAAACCGAGGGGGCCGGCGAGGCGCTTTTCGTCTTCCTGCGCTCGATGGTGCTGCAGTGGGGTGCGGCGGACCGCGGCCTGGTCGACGCGCTGGCCGGGCTGGGGATCGACATCACCTGCGCCGCGCCCGCGGCCGAGGACGCGTTCAAGGCCACGCTCGCCGAACTGCTGCGTGCCGCGCAGGACGCGGGCACGGCGCGACGGGACGTCCAGATGGCCGATCTCAAGGCGATACTCGTCGGATGCCAGGCCATGCAGGCCTATGACTCGGCGCTGGCCGAGCGGGCGACCGACGTCGTCATCGACGGATTACGCGCTGCGCGATAACCCCCGCCCGTTCTTGCACTCGGCATAGGCGAGTGCTAAGAATGACGTTGGCACTCGCGACTGGCGAGTGCTAGGTCGGGACGGTGAGACCAGCTTGGTCGTCCGTCGCGGGCACTGCACCCGGCCAGCGTAAGTAATGGGGTTGTCGCCACCCGGCGGCCCCAGTTTCATTCCCGATCCGGAGGAATCACTTCGCAATGGCCAAGACAATTGCGTACGACGAAGAGGCCCGTCGCGGCCTCGAGCGGGGCCTCAATGCCCTCGCCGACGCGGTAAAGGTGACGTTGGGTCCCAAGGGCCGCAACGTCGTACTGGAGAAGAAATGGGGCGCCCCCACGATCACCAACGATGGTGTGTCCATCGCCAAGGAGATCGAGCTGGAGGACCCGTACGAGAAGATCGGCGCCGAGCTGGTCAAGGAAGTCGCCAAGAAGACCGACGACGTCGCCGGTGACGGCACGACGACGGCCACGGTGCTGGCACAGGCGCTGGTGCGCGAGGGCCTGCGCAACGTCGCGGCCGGCGCCAACCCGCTGGGCCTCAAGCGCGGCATCGAGAAGGCCGTCGAGAAGGTCACCGAGACCCTGCTGAAGTCGGCCAAGGAGGTCGAGACCAAGGACCAGATCGCGGCCACCGCCGCGATTTCCGCGGGCGACCAGTCGATCGGCGACCTGATCGCCGAGGCGATGGACAAGGTCGGCAACGAGGGCGTCATCACCGTCGAGGAGTCCAACACCTTCGGCCTGCAGCTCGAGCTCACCGAGGGCATGCGGTTCGACAAGGGCTACATCTCGGGCTACTTCGTCACCGACGCCGAGCGTCAGGAAGCGGTCCTGGAGGACCCCTACATCCTGCTGGTCAGCTCCAAGGTGTCGACGGTCAAGGACCTGCTGCCGCTGCTGGAGAAGGTCATCCAGGCCGGCAAGCCGCTGCTGATCATCGCCGAGGACGTCGAGGGCGAGGCCTTGAGCACCCTGGTCGTCAACAAGATCCGCGGCACGTTCAAGTCGGTGGCGGTCAAGGCCCCCGGCTTCGGCGACCGCCGCAAGGCGATGCTGCAGGACATGGCGATCCTCACCGGTGGTCAGGTGATCAGCGAGGAGGTCGGCCTGTCGCTGGAGAGCGCCGACGTCGCGCTGCTCGGCAAGGCCCGCAAGGTCGTCGTCACCAAGGACGAGACCACCATCGTCGAGGGCGCCGGTGACTCCGACGCCATCGCCGGCCGGGTGGCCCAGATCCGCCAGGAGATCGAGAACAGCGACTCCGACTACGACCGCGAGAAGCTGCAGGAGCGCCTGGCCAAGCTGGCCGGCGGTGTTGCGGTGATCAAGGCCGGCGCGGCCACCGAGGTCGAGCTCAAGGAGCGCAAGCACCGCATCGAGGACGCGGTCCGCAACGCCAAGGCGGCCGTCGAGGAGGGCATCGTCGCCGGCGGTGGCGTGGCCCTGCTGCACGCCTCGCCGTCGCTGGACGAGCTGAAGCTCACCGGCGACGAGGCGACCGGCGCCAACATCGTGCGCGTCGCGCTCGAGGCCCCGCTGAAGCAGATCGCCTTCAACTCCGGGCTCGAGCCCGGCGTTGTGGCCGAGAAGGTCCGCAACTCGCCCGCCGGCACCGGCCTGAACGCCGCGACCGGTGAGTACGAGGACCTGCTCAAGGCCGGCGTTGCCGACCCGGTCAAGGTCACCCGCTCGGCGCTGCAGAACGCGGCGTCCATTGCCGGGCTGTTCCTGACGACCGAGGCCGTCGTCGCCGACAAGCCGGAGAAGGCGGCCGCTCCCGCGGGCGACCCGACCGGCGGCATGGGCGGCATGGACTTCTAGGTCCTCAGCAACGAAAAAGCCCGGTTCCCTTGGGGGCCGGGCTTTTTCGTGCGCCGAACGTGGGGCCCAGGTACGTTCACACACCGAAATTCGTCCACAGGCCCCACCTTCGGCGCATACGTGGCTCAGCGGTGACGGCGAGTATGCCCGCATGCAGCCCTTCCTCGGTAGCCGTGCACTCGCCACCGGCACCGTCACCCGCAGTCAATTGCGCACCCGGTATCGGGCGGTCTTCCGCGACGTCTACATACCCAACGATGTTGAACTCACCGCCTGCGCGAAGGCGCGCGCCGCGTGGCTGTCGACCGGTGCGGTGCTGTGCGGCCAGTCCGCCGCCGCGGCGCTGGGCACGAAGTGGCTGGACGGGGCCGCACCCGCGGAGGTCGTGCGGGCGGACCGGCGCGGCCAGCCGGGCATCATCGCCCACAGCTACAAGCTGGCCGAGGACGAGGTCCGCACGGTCGCGGGCATGCGGGTGACGAGCGCGGCCCGCACCGCCTTCGACCTGGGCCGCTCGCTGCCCGCGGCTAGGGCGGTGCCGATCCTCGACGGCCTGTTCAACGCGACCGGCATCAAATCGACGGACGCCGTGGCGGTGGCCGATCGGCACCCGGGCGCCCGCGGCGTGCGGCGGCTGCGGGCCGCGCTGGAGCTGGCCGACGGCGGAGCGGAGTCACCGCAGGAGACGCGGGTGCGGCTGCTTCTGCTAAGCGCCGGACTTCCCAAGCCGGAGACCCAGATCGAGTTTCGCGACCTGCGCATCCGGGTCGACATGGGGTGGCGCGAGTGGAAGGTCGCCGTCGAGTACGACGGAGTCCAGCACTGGAACGACCGATATCAGCGATCCTGGGACATCGAGCGGATAGCGCTGCTGGAAGCGGCCGGCTGGTGCGTGATCAGGGTCAGCGCCGAGATGCTGTCTCGGCCGGTCGTGATCGTGGAGCGGGTGAAGGCGAAGCTCATCGAACGTGGGGCCTATGGACGAATGTGAGGCGATTTTTGTGCGTGGGCCCCACGTTCGGCGCGAAACTCACAGCGAGAACACCACGCAGTCGTGCAGGCAACCCCTGGCCGCGCTGGGGGAGTCGACCTCGCGGTGCAGCAGCGCGCGGGTGGGCACCACGCCCAGCCGGACCGTCTCGCCGGCTCCCTCTGTCACCTCGGCCGTGCCGTCGACGATCAGCGAGTAGCCGCCGGGCTCGCGCGGGGGCCACAGCAGGGTGACGTCGCCGCGCCGGGTCAAATTCTCGCGCGTGCGGCCGCCGATGAGGCCGACGTCGAGGGCGGTCTCCCGCAACCGCGGCTCGACGGTCACGGTGTGGGCGCGATAGTCGTCGCCGACCGTGATCAGGTACGCAAACGGAAAGTCCGGGAGGGCGGCGGCGAGCCGCTCGAAATCCACCTTCTTCTTGGTGCGCATGGTTTCAGGGTAGGCCGCTAATCAGGCAGGACCGGCTCCCCGATGCCGGGGCCGGGCGCCCCGGGCGGGCGGTCGCCCTTGTTGAAGAAGCTCGAGTTGGGTATGCCCGACTCCCGGCCGGTCATGTTGCGCACGCCCTCCTCGGCCCCGGCGGGGGGGAAGAAGGCCGCGGGGCCGGGGAGGGCGTTCGCGGCGCTCGATTG
>NZ_LZKL01000095.1 GCF_001668725.1 Mycobacterium sp. E787
ACGGCCGCATCGAGCGCGCGAAAGACCTCGACGATCTCCTCACGACTGCTCGCACCCATACCCCAAACCCTACGAACACCCACCGACAAAAACCGCCGCCTTGTGACCAGCGAAACAACTGTGACGCAAGGGATTACGCGCCGAAAATGCTGTCACCGCGTTACGCGCGCCGAACACGGCCCGCATCCGCGCGCTACGCGCCGAAAACGCTGTCACCCGCGCTACGCGCGCCGAATACGGCCAGCACGCGCGCTAGGCGCGCCACGCCTGACGCGCCACACGATGGAAATTTCCGCCGAGGACGGCCTCGATATCGGAGTCGCTCCAGCCGCGTGCGCGGAGGTGCTCGTCGAGCCCCAGAAACGTCTCGGGCGGCATCCACTGGATCGGTCCCCAACGGGTGTAGCTCTCGTCGAACAGGTGTGGGTTGCGGGTGACTTCGTCGACGAAATCCGCGAAATCGAACGAGAAGTCGGTGCTGACACCGACGTGGTCGATGCCGACGAACTCGACGGCGTACTCCAGGTGCCGTGCCATCGCGTCGAGAGTCGGGGTGTTGGCCCCCAGGAAGATGCCGACGCCGGTGATCCCGATGACGCCGCCGGTGGCCGCGCAGGCCCGAGCCTGGTCGTCGGTGATGTTACGCGGGTGCTCCCAGACCGCACGCATGCAGGAATGGCTGTAAACGACCGGGCCAGCGGACATTTCGCACATGTCGAGCCCGGTGCGGGCACTGCAGTGCGATCCGTCGGGGACGATGCCCACGCGGTTCATTTCGCCGACCAGCGAACGGCCCCATGCGGTGAGGCCGCCGTCCGTGGCGTCCAGGCAGCCGCTGCCCGCGCGGTTGGCGTGGTTATAGGTCGGCAGCATGGTGCGCACGCCGAGCCCGGCGAAGGTGGCGAGGTTGGCGAGATCGCCCTCAAGGGGGCCGGAGTCCTCGAGGTCGAACACCACCGCGATGCGGCCGCCGCGGGTGATGGCCTCGACATCCTCCAGGTCGTCGGCCAACGCGAGCTGCGGGTGGACACCAACCGCCGAACGATAGTGCCGCAGCAGGGCGACCGCGTCGTCGAAGGATTGGGGCGAATACCCCGCATTGACCGAAACCAACGCGCCGGCGGGGCGCCGGTAGCGAGTCAACGGGTCGACGTCGGTGTCCGTCTGCAGCGGCAGACAGGTGTGCTGGTCCCATAGGAGCGACGTCATGGAACTATTGTAAATCGACCGACTTCCCCGTAGCGGCCGCGTGACCCGCCCGGTAGCCGAAAACCATTGCGGGGCCGATCGTTCCGCCGGCCCCGCCGTAGGCTCGGCCGGTCACGCCGCCCATGGCGTTGCCCGCCGCGAACAGGCCCGGTATCGGCTCACCGCTGACGTGCAGGACGCGCCCGTCGGGATCGGTGCGCGGGCCGCCCTTGGTGCCCATCGCGCCGATGCAGATCGGCACCGCGTAGAACGGGGCGGTGTCTATCGGGCCGAGGGTCTTGCCGGCCAGGGTGGTGGCGCTATCATCGCCCCAGTATCCGTCGTAGGCGCTGGAACCGCGCCCGAAATCGGCGTCTGCGCCGGCCGCAACCTGGCGGTTCCACTCCTCGACGGTGCGGGCGAGCCCGTCGGCGTCGATGCCCGTCTTGGTGGCCAATTCGGCCAGGTCCGCCGACTCGCAGAACCATTCCGGTGCGGGCTGGCCCGGTTCGACCCCCAGGAATCCGTAGCGCTGCAGGTGAACCGAGTCGAACACCATCCACGCACGGTCGTTGACGTAGCCGCCGCGGGGGTCGAGGTACTGGAACGCTCCGGCCATCGAGTTGTAATCGCATGCCTCGTTGACGAAGCGCTTGCCGGCCGAGTTGACGATGATGCTACGCGGCCGGGTTCGCTCCAGGCGGACGCTGCGGCTGCGCGGTTTGCCGTCGATGGTGTCGCCGGGGATCTGCACGATCGGCACCCACCACGCTTCACCCATGTTCGCCAGGTCCGCGCCGTGTGCCATCGCCATGCGCAGCCCGTCGCCGGTGTTGTACGGCGGGGAGACCGCGCCGTACATGGGGCCGCGCAGAAAAGCTTGCGCCAGAGCCGGATCCCACTCGAAGCCGCCGGTGCCGAGGATGACCCCGCGGCGGGCCCGCACGCTGATGCTCTTGCCGGACGACTCGACCCGCACCCCGGTGATCTCACCGGCCTCGGCGATGAGCTCTTCGGCCCGCGCGTTCACCCGTACCGCCGCCCCCGCATCCAGCAGACCCTTCAAAAGCCCGGCGATCAGCGCGGTGCCGGCCACGCAGAGATGGCCGGTTCGCTCGTCGATCGCCGCGTGCAGGCGGGCCCTGGTCTCGGCGTCGAAGCCGACGTTGGACCAGTCGGCGGGAAACGACGTGATCCGCGTGGCCCATTCACCTATCTCGCTGAGGTCATAGGGAATCGGGCTCTGCGACCGGCCGCCCGTCGGCCGTCCGCCCGGCAATTCCGGCCGATAGTCGGGGAAGCCCGCCGCGATCTCGAAGCGCACGCCGCTGTGCGCCTCGACGAAGTCGAGCATCGCCGCGCCCGTCCGCACGAACGTCTCGACCAGGGTGTCGTCCATCGTTCCCAGGGCCTGCGCGCGCAGGTAGCGCAGGGCGTCCGCTACCGTCAATTCCCCATCGGGGGAACGGTTGTGGGCCGGGATCCAGGCGATCCCGCCCGACACGGCGGTGGTCCCGCCCACCGTCGGCGCCTTCTCGAAGACCTCCACCGAGGCGCCGGCGACCGCCGCGGTCAGCGCGGCCGTGAGCGCCGCGGCGCCGCTGCCGAGTACGACGACGTCGACTTCATGGTCCCAAGGCATGGACAGTAATCCCTCCAACTCGGTGGCTAATTCAGTAGCTCGGACAACCGTGTCGCGGCCCTGACGACCGCGTCCCTGCCCCGCATCACCACGTCTTCGCGATGGGAGATGAGGTTGATGCAGGTGGGCGGCGACGGCGTGTGGCGGCGGACGGGTACGGCCAGGCCGTAGGTATTCGGTTCGATCTCACCGTGCGTCATCACCCAGCCGCGTTCGCGGGTGCGCGCCACGAGATCTCGTTCCCCGGGGCGCGGCGGCATGCTCGCAAGCAACGCGATGCCGGCCGCGCCGCGGTCGAGCGGATACCGGCTGCCCTCATGGAAGGACAGTTGGTAGGCGACATGGCTTGGCACGATCACCGCGATCGCGACCTGCTGGTCACCCTCGGCGATGAGCAACGACACGGTGGTGCCGAGTTCGTCGGCCAGCGCGCGCAGCGTCGGCAGGCTCAGTTGTCGCACGTTGCGGTCGAACGACGCGCCGAGCACGGCAAGCCCGGACCCGGGGCGGTAGCGCCCGTCCTCTCCCTTGGCCACCAACCGGAATTGGGCCAGCGTCGACAGCAGGCGGTAGGCGATCGTGCGATGCACCCTGACCTGGTCGGCCAGCTGTTGCACCGTCAGCCCGCTCGGGGAATCGGCCACCATCTGCAGCGCGGTAAGTCCGCGGGCGAGCGTCTGAGAACCCGTCCCAGAAGCCGTCATGGCCTTGACATCCCTGCACGCGGGAGCGAAGCTCTATACATATCGCACATCAGCGTGCGATATTAGCACACAAGCCGAGTCAATGCGAGGGGCCAGAGAGGAACCGTGGCGGAGTTCGAGAGCGTATGGAGCGATCTCCAGGGCGTTGCCTTCGAGCAGGGCTACCTCGACGCGGGCGGGGTGCGGACCCGGTACCTGCGCGCCGGCGACCCCGGCAAGCCGGTGTTGATGCTGCTGCACGGATCCGGCGGCCACGCCGAGGCCTACGTCCGCAACCTGGCGGCGCACGGCGAGCACTTCTGGACCTGGTCGATCGACATGCTGGGCCACGGGTACACCGACAAGCCGGGCCATCCGCTGGAAGTCCGCCATTATGTTGAGCATCTGATGGCCGTGCTGCGCACCATCGGCGTCGATCGCGCCTGCCTGAGCGGCGAATCGCTCGGGGGATGGGTGGCGGCGCGCGCCGCAGTCGACCATCCTGACGTGGTCGACCGGCTCGTCCTCAACACCGCCGGCGGCTCCCAGGCCGACCCGGTGGTGATGCAACGGATCGTCACGCTGTCCATGGCGGCCGCCGAGAACCCGACCTGGGAGACGGTCCAGGCGCGGATCAAATGGCTGATGGCCGACAAGTCCAAGGATTACGACGATCTGGTGGCCAGCCGCCAAAGGGTATACCGCCAACCGGGTTTCGTCGATGCCATGCGCGACATCATGGCGTTGCAGGATCCCGAGATCCGGGCGCGCAATCTGCTCGGGCCGGACGAGTACGGCGCCATCATCGCCCCGACGCTGGTGCTGTGGACGAGCGACGACCCCACCGCCGACGTGACCGAGGGCCGCCGCATCGCGTCGATGATCCCCGGCGCGCGCTTCGAGGTGATGCCCGGCTGCGGCCACTGGCCGCAGTACGAGGACGCCAAGACCTTCAACCGCCTCCATCTCGACTTCCTGCTGGGGCGGTGATGGGAAGCGGCGGTCAGCACCCGGACTTCGACGTCGACTTCGATGTTGTGGTCGTCGGCGCCGGCCCGGTCGGGTTGACCCTCGCCAACATCCTTGGCCTGCGGGGCGTCCGGACGCTGGTCGTCGACGAACGCGACAGCCTCATCGACTACCCGCGCGGGGTGGGCCTGGACGACGAGGCGTTGCGCACCTTCCAGTCGATCGGGCTGGTCGACCGGATCCTGCCGCACACCGTGCCCAACCAGATCTTGAGGTTCGTCGACGGCAAGCGTCGCGTGCTGGCCGAAATGGCCCCGCCCGATGCGCGTTTCGGCTGGCCGAAGCGCAATGGGTTCGTGCAGCCGCTCGTCGATGCCGAATTGCTGTGCGGGCTCGACAGATTCGAGCACGTCGAGGTGCGGTGGAACCGCCCTATGACCTCGTGCGTGCAGGACGACGACGGCGTGTCCGTCGAATGCGGCACCGACCGCGATACCGAGCATGTGCGGGCGCGCTACGTCGTCGGATGCGACGGCGGGCGCAGCATGACCCGCCGCATGATGGGAGTGTCCTTCGACGGGACGACGTCATCGACGCGGTGGCTGGTGGTCGACGTCGCCAACGATCCGCTGGGCCACCCCAACAGCGAGGTCGGTGCCGACCCGGAACGCCCATACGCCTCGATCTCGATCGCGCACGGAATTCGCCGTTTCGAGTTCATGATTCACGCCGACGAGACCGACGAGCAGGCCGAGGACCCGGCGTTCCTGACGCGGATGCTGGCGCGGATGGTGCCGCACCCCGAGCGTGTCGACGTGATCCGGCGGCGGGTCTACACCCATCACTCGCGGATCGCCGGGGCCTTCCGCAGCGGCCGACTGCTGCTGGCCGGGGACGCGGCCCACCTGATGCCGGTGTGGCAGGGGCAGGGCTACAACAGCGGCATCCGCGATGCGGCCAACCTGGGCTGGAAGCTCGCCGCGGTGGTGACCGGCCGGGCCGACGGCCGGTTGCTGGACACCTACGACATCGAGCGGCGCAAGCACGCCCGGGCGATGATCGACCTCTCCACCATGGTGGGCCGGGTTATCTCACCGACCGACCGCAGGATCACCACCGCGCGGGACCTCCTGGTGCGTTCGGCGTCAATTGTGCCGTCCCTCAAGCGATATGTGCTCGAAATGCGGTTCAAGCCGATGCCGCGCTACGAGCAGGGCGCCGTTGTTCATAACCCCGCGCACTCCGCGCCGCGCCGCGCCGAATCCCCGGTGGGCACCCTGTTCATCCAGCCACGGGTGGACACCCGCACCGAGCGGGACGTCCTCCTGGACGACGTGCTGGGTGATTGGTTCGCCGTGCTGTGCTGGAACAACAACCCGCGCAAGATCCTCGGCGACGAGGCGTTCGCGAAGTGGAAGGCCCTGGGCGCGCGGTTCGTTGCGCTGCGGCCGCTGACCCAGCTGCACTGGACCGGCCACGACGATCCCGACGTCGTGGTGGTCGGTGATCGCGGTGGCGCAGTGAAGTCCTGGTTCGATACGCATCAGGAGTCGGTGCTGTTCTTGCGACCCGATCGGTGCATCGCGGGCGCCTGCATCGCCCAGCTCGCGCCCGAGCTGAGCGCCTCGCTGCTGGACGCCCTCGCCCTCACGCCGGGAGGGGGTGACCTCCACCATGACACTGGCTCTGTGCTGCATGTCCCACAGCCCGCTCCTGAATCTTCCGGGGCCGTCGCGGGACCTGCTTGACGACATCGAAGGCGCCATCGCGCAGGCGCGCGAGTTCGTCGAAGCAGTCGACCCCGAACTCGTCGTCATCTTCTCGCCGGACCACTACAACGGGTTCTTCTACAAGGTGATGCCGCCCTTCTGCATCGGCATGCGCGCCAACGGCGTTGGTGATTATGGCACCCACGCCGGGCCGCTTGACGTTCCCGAGCGCCTGGCGGCCGAATGTGCGCAAGCCATCCTCGACGCCGGTGTCGACGTCGCGGTGTCGGCCGGCATGGACGTCGACCACGGCACGGTGCAGCCGCTGGAGAAGCTGTTCGGCGATGCCACTGCGCGGCCGGTGATCCCGCTCTTCGTCAACGCGATTGCGGTGCCGTTGGGGCCGTTGCACCGTTGCCGCGCGCTGGGTGCCGCCGTCGGCACCTACCTGGCGGGGCTGGACAAGCGGGTGCTGATCATAGGTTCCGGTGGGCTGTCCCACAGCCCGCCGGTGCCGACGCTCGCGACCGCGCCCCCGGCGGTTCTCGAGCGGATCGTGGACGGCCGGCCGATGACGTCCGAGCAGCGACGGGCTCGGCAGGCGGCCGTGATCGACGCGGCCAGAAACTTCGCCGGTGGCGACAGCGACCTGCAGCCGCTCAACCCGGTCTGGGACCACCGATTTCTCGAGATCGTCGACGAGGGGCGACTGGCGGAGCTCGATCAGTGGTCGAATTCGTTCGTCGCGTACGAGGGCGGCAGCTCGGCGCACGAAATCAGGACGTGGGTGGCGGCTTTCGCGGCGTTGGAGACCGCCGGGCCCTACCGGACCACGGTGCGCTACTACAAGCCGGCCGCCGAGCTCATCGCCGGCTTCGCCATCCGCACGGCGGTGCCGGGATGAGCGCGGCCCCTTCGACAGCCGACGGCTTCGACCACGTGGTCGACGTGCTCGTCGTCGGGTCCGGCGGCGGTGGCATGACGGCCGCGTTGACCGCGCAGGCCGCCGGGCTGGACGCGTTGGTGATCGAGAAGTCGCCGTACTTCGGCGGTTCCACGGCCCTGTCGGGGGGCGGCATCTGGGTGCCCGGCGCGCCCGCGCAACGCAGGGAGGGCTACACGCCGTCGCCAGACGACGTCGTGAAATACCTCTCGAGGATCACCGACGGCCTCGTCAGCGAGGCACGCATCCGGCAGTACGTCGAGCACGCGCCGCGAATGCTCGAGTTCCTCGAAAACCTTTCGGGCTGGTTCGAGTTCGTCTGGAAGCCCGGCTACGCGGACTACTACCCGGAGCTGCCCGGCGGGTCGGAGTTGGGCAGCACGATCAACGTGCCGCCCATCGACCTGCGCAAGCTGGGCGTCGACGAACAGAGGCTGCTCAAGCCCCTGGCGCTCGCCCCGAAGGGAATCTGGCTGGGGCCCAAGGAGTTGCGGACGTTCTACCGGATCCGGCAGTCGTGGACCGGCAAGGGCGTGCTGCTGAAGCTGATTTCGCGCATGGTGCGGGCCCGGGTCCTCGGCGAGCGGATGGCGGCGATCGGGCAGTCGCTGGCGGCCCGGCTCCGATTGGCCATGCGGGATCGCGGGATCCCGTTGTGGCTCGGCGCGCCGATGACCGAGTTGCTCACCGACGCCGACGGATCGGTGACCGGCGCGCTGGTGGAAACGGATGGCGACGTCCGGCGGATCGGCGCCCGCCTCGGGGTGATCCTGGCGTCGGGCGGCTTCGACCACGACCTCGCCTGGCGCAAGGAGCAGCTGCCCGAGGTTGACCAGGACTGGAGCTTCGGCAACCCGGCCGCCATGGGCGACGGCATCCGCGCCGGCCAAAAGGTGGGCGCGGCAACGGACTTGCTCGACGAGGCGTGGTGGTTCCCGGCGATCCAGTGGCCGGACGGCCGCATGCAGTTCATGCTCAACGAGCGGATGATGCCGGCGCAGTTCATCGTCAACGGTGACGGGAAGCGCTTCATCAACGAGGCGGCGCCCTACATGGACTTCGGTCACGCGATGATCGACGGCCAGAGGTCCGGGGTCACCCACATCCCGTGCTGGCTCATCACCGACAACCGGTCGTGGAACCGCTACGTCATCGGCGGGCACCTGCCGATACCGAAGATCCCGGGCGCGCCCGTTCCCACCGGGCGCAAGGTCCCGCGGGCCTGGCTGGAGTCGGGCGTGGTGAAGGCGGCGGCGAGCTGGCACGACATGGCCGCGCAGATCGGCGTTCCAGCGCGCCAACTCTCCGAAACCGCGCGCCGCTTCAACGAACTCGCACGCAGGGGTCACGACGACGATTTCAACCGGGGCGACAGCGTGTACGACAACTATTACGGCGACCCGACCCTGCCGAACCCCAACCTGTACCCACTGGGCGACCCGCCGTATTACGCGTTTCGCATCGTCCTCGGCGATCTCGGCACCTCGGGTGGCCTGCGCACCGACGAGTACGCCAGGGTGCTGCGCACCGACGACACGGTGGTGCCGGGCCTGTACGCGGTCGGCAACACCGCGGCACCGGTCATGGGCCGCAGCTACGCCGGCGCCGGGGCGACCATCGGACCGGCCATGACCTTCGGTTTCGTCGCCGCGAAACACCTTGCGAGCCAATCCCTTAGTTCTCATAGGAGGTAGCACATGAAAATATCGCTGTTCTACGAATTCGCCCTGCCGCGGCCGTGGGCGCCGGACGACGAGCGGGTCTTGTTGCAGGACTGCCTCGATGAGGTCGAGGCCGCGGACAAGGCCGGCTTCTCCACCGTCTGGCTCACCGAGCATCACTTCCTCGAGGAGTACTGCCATTCCACCGCGCCGGAGATCTTCCTGGCCGCGGCCAGCCAGCGGACCAAGAACATCCGGCTGGGGTTCGGCATCATGCACCTGTTGCCCGCGGTCAATCACCCCGCCCGGGTGGCCGAACGCATCGCCACCATCGACCTGCTGTCCAACGGGCGGGTCGAGTTCGGCACCGGCGAAGGTTCCTCCGTCGGTGAACTCGGCGGATTCGACGTCGATCCCGCCGACAAGCGCGCGCAGTGGGAGGAGGCCCTCGAGGTGGCGATCCGCTGCATGATCGAGGAGCCGTTCACGGGATTCAAGGGCGAGCAGATCCAGATGCCGCCCCGCAACGTCATCCCCAAGCCGATGCAAAAGCCGCATCCCCCCGTCTGGGTGGCCTGCACGCGGCCGGCCAGCGTCCAGATGGCCGCCCAGAAGTGCATCGGGGCATTGAGTTTCGCCTACACCGGTCCCGGGCCGCTGACCGACCGGGTCAACGGCTACTACAAGGAGTTCGAGGAGAACGGCGTGCCGATCACCCCGCAGATCAATCCCAACATCCTGGCCATCGGTGGTGACCTGTCGATGATGGTCGCCAAGACCGAAGAGGAGGCCCTGCAACGCCTGGGCCAGGGCGGTGGATTCTTCTCGTTCGGGATCATGCACTACTACCTGACCGGGATGCACACGCCGGGCCGCACCGGGGTGTGGAAGCGGTACCTCGAGGAGGTCGAGAAGGACCCCACGCTGGCCTACGGCCCCGGGCGCGGCGCGATCGGATCCCCGGCCACCGTCCGCGAGTTCCTGCGCGGCTACGAGGACAGCGGCGTCGACGAGATCATCCTGCTGCTCAACCCGCGCAGCCACGAGGGCACGATGGAATCCATCGAGCTGATGGGCAAGGAGGTGCTGCCCGAGTTCATCGAACGCGACGCGAAGGCCGTGGCCGCCAAGGCCAAGCGGCTCGCACCGGTCATCGAGAAGGTCGAGGCGCGCCGACCGGCCTCGGCCGCACCGCTGTTCGATGAAACCTACGCGTTCGGCGGGCTGCCCACCGGCCGCGACAAGTTCACCGCCAGCGAGATCCCCGAAGCCATGGCGGAAATCAACGAGGGCCGCGTCCAGGCGGCGCAGCGCCTGAAGGAGCAGCAGCGCGCCAAGGAGCAGTAGGACGCGCGCGATACCGGAAGCGGTTTGAGCCTTGGGACGAATCGAGGAGCTGTGGCGCTACGACGGCCGCCGTGCGGTGGTGACCGGATGCGCATCGGGCATCGGAGAGCACGTGGTGCGGCAGCTCACCGAAGCCGGGGCGGACGTCGTCGGGCTGGATAAGCGCCGCCCCTCGTTGGAGCTCAGCGGTTTTCACGAGGTCGATCTCGCCGACCCGGATTCGATCGATCGCGCGGTGGCGTCCATCGACGGGCCGGTCGACGCGCTGTTCAACGTGGCGGGCGTCTCGTCCGGGATCGGCGACCCGCCGCTGGTGGTCACCATCAACTTCCTGGGGCTGCGGCAGGTCACCGAGGCGCTGATCGGCAAGATGCCCGCGGGGTCGTCGATCGTCAGCGTCTCCTCGCTCGCGGCGGCGGGCTACCGCGACCATCTGCGGGCGGTGGCGCCGCTGCTCAAGACCGCGACGATGCGGGATGGCGTCGACTGGTGTCATGCCCACCCCGACGCGGTGGGCACCGGCTACCAATTGTCCAAAGAGGCGATCATCCTGTACACCATGCAAAACGCCGCGCCCCTCGGCGCGCGGAGCATCCGGATCAACTGCACCGGCCCGGGCGTCACCGAAACCCCGATCCTCGATCAGCTGCGGACCGCGTACGGGCAGGGCTTCCTCGACGACATCCCCAAGCCGCTGGGACGCGTGTCCGGGCCGGCCGAACAGGCCTCGGTTCTGCTGTTTCTCAACAGCGATGCGGCCAGCTACATTACCGGCCAGGTGTTGTGGGTCGACGGCGGAAACGTGGGCGCCGCGATCGCCCGGGAACTCGAGGAAGGACGCGCTCCGTGGCCGGCTTGACGGACTTTCGGAAGGTCGCTCGCGACGTGTCCAACTGGGGGCGGTGGGGAGACGACGACGAGCTGGGCACGCTGAACTTCATCACCGCGGACAAGGTCGCCCAGGCCGCGGGCCTGGTGCGGCACGGCAAGGTGTTTCCGCTCGGCGTGGACTTCGGTGCGTCGGGGCCGCAGGGCGCCTTCGAGTTTCGGCACAACCCGGTGCACGTCATGACGGTGGACGGCGGCGACGTGCACACGCTGGCCAAGTACGGAGCAGAGTGGGCGCGGAATCCGTTGGCGAAACAGCTGAGTGGATACATGACCGCCGACAACCCCTTCCGCTTCAACGACGACATGATCATCATGCCGTTGCAGGCGGCCAGCCAGTGGGACGCGCTGTCACACGTCTACTACGACGACCAGCTCTACAACGGCTTCCCGGCGGATTCGGTGACCAGCATGGGTGCCTACCACTGCGGCATCGACAAGGTCGACGTCAAGGGCATCACGTCGCGCGGCGTGCTGCTCGATCTGGTTCGGCATCGTGGCGCCGAGGTCTTCCTCGAAGCCGGCAACCCGATCACCCCGGAGGAACTGGACGACGTGGTGCGCGCCCAGGGGGTGACCGTCGGGCGCGGCGACATCGTGTTGATCCGCACCGGTTGGTGGACAAGGTTTCTCATGACCGGCAACAAGTCGGAGGGCTACTCCGGGCTGGACTGGCGCTGCGCGCCGTGGCTGCACGATCACGAGGTCGCGGCGGTCGCGGCCGACAACCTCCAGGTGGAGGACCTGGTATCCGGCGTCGACGGGATCACCTTCCCCCTGCACCTGCTTTGCCTGCGCGATATGGGGTTGATCTTCGGCGAGTACTGGGACCTCAAAGCGCTGGCGGACGACTGCGCGGCCGACGGCGTCTACGAGTTCCAGCTCATCGCGCCGCCGCTGAGAGTCGTTGGCGCCGTGGGCTCCCCGGTGAATCCGATCGCGATCAAGTGATGGACGTCCAACGCAGGACGATGCTGGTCGACGGGCTGGTCACCAGCTACCTCGAGGCGGGCGAAGGCGACCCGGTGGTCCTGCTGCACGGCGGGGAGTTCGGCGGCAGCGCCGAACTCGGGTGGGAGCGCAACATCGCCGCCCTCGCCACGCGGCACCGTGTGGTGGCGCCCGACCAGCTGGGCTTCGGACAATCGGCCAAGGTCATCGATTTCGTCGATGGTCGCGGCATGCGGATTCGGCACGTGGCGCGGTTCTGTGAGCTGCTCGGCATCGACTCGGCGCACTTCGTCGGCAACTCGATGGGCGCCATCAACCTGCTCACCGACGCCACGGCGGACGAGCCGAGGCTGCCGATCCGCAGCCTGGTCGCGATCTGCGGGGGCGGGGAGATCCAGCAGAACCGGCACTTCGACGCGCTGCAGCAGTACGACGCGACCCTGCCGGCGATGCGGCGCATCGTCGAGGCGCTGTTCCACGACCCCGGCTACCCGGCCGACGAGGACTACGTGCGACGCCGGTACGAATCGAGCACCGCGCCCGGGGCATGGGAAGCCGTGGCGGCGGCCCGATTCCGCCGCCCCGGTGCAACACCGTCGTCGACCCCGTCGAGCGCGCGGGCCTACGAGCGCATCAACGTGCCAGCGCTTGTCGTCGAGGGGGGAGACGACAAGCTCCTGCCGTCCGGGTGGGGCGAGCAGATCGCCAAACAGATCGCGGGCGGCCGCTCGGAGGTGATTGCCCGCGCCGGTCACTGCCCGCAGATCGAGCGGCCGTCGGCGGTCAACGGGTTGCTGTTGGACTTTTTCGCGGCGGCGGGGCGTCAGAAGGCGTAGTCCAGCCGGGTCTGCATGCCCGCCTCCTGGTGGTAGGTGTTGTGGCAGTGCAACTGCCACAACCCCGGATTGTCGGCGACCAGCACGGCGAGCACCTTCTGCTTGGGCAGCACGATCACGGTGTCCTTGCGGGCGCCCGGGCTACCGTCGGCGTTGACCAGCTGAAAAGTGTGTCCGTGCAGGTGAATCGGGTGATACATCATCGTCGGGTTGTCGAACGTGATGGTGGGCCGTTCGCCCAGTCGAACGTGCAGCGGATCCGTGTCGCTGTAGGGCCGCCCGTTGATCATCCAGTTGTATTGCATCATGTTGCCGCCCAGCATGACCGGGAGGTTGAGATCGGGCTGGGGCGGGCCCAGATTGACGGGTGTTGTGGCCGTGAACATTTCGATGGTGCCCACCCGCTTGCCCAGTTCGGCCGGTTGAAATCCCGCGTCGGGCGGGCTGCCCGTTCCGGTGGACAGCAGCGCGCGCGCCAAATCGTTCTTCCCTTCGGCGAGCGCGACCAACGGGAAGACGCCGTCGGCCGCGGTGACGATCACGTCGTAGCGTTCCGCCATCCCGATCAGAAGTGCGTCGACCTCGGTCGGCACCACGGGGTAACCATCGGTATGGGTGACCGTCATCGAATGGCCGGCCAGCGCGACGCGAAAGGCGGTGTCGGAGCCGGTGTTGATGAAGCGGATCCTGATGCGCTGGCCCGGCTTGGCATTGAAAGTCGTGGGCGCCGCGGGGATGCGGCCGTTGATCAGGTAGTAGGGGTAGTCGATGTCTCCGGCGTCGCCGCCGAGCAGATCGCTCGTCCCGCCGCCGTTGTCCGGCATCCCGGGCATAGCTGATGTCGGCGTCGTCGAGGTCGCGGAGCCGGCGGCCGACCTGGGGGTTGTCGCGGTGGTCGGTCTCGTCGACGACGTCGTCGGCATGCTCGACCGGCTCGGCTTGTTCGGGCTGGTGAGCTCGCTGTAGAGCTGCTGCGGGCTCTTCCCGATGCCGTCCGTCCAATCGTCAAGGACGACAACCCATTCGGCGTCGTAGTCGCCCTCACTCGGGTCGTCGACGATGACCGGCAGATAGAGGCCCATGTCGGCGTCCAGGCCGGTGTGCGGATGGCCCCAGTAGGTGCCCGAATCCGGCACGGAGAACCGGTAAGTGAAGTCCCGGCCGGCCGGGATGTTCGGGGTGGCCGGCGCGGCGCCGTCCATGTCGTTGCGCAACGCGATGCCGTGCCAATGCACCGACGTCGGATGATCGAGCCGGTTCGAGACGGTGACGACCAGCTCGTCACCGACCCTGGCCCGGATCAGCGGTCCCGGGATGGCGTTGCCGTAGGCCAACGTACGGGCGATGGGCCCACCGAGATCGACCTGGGCCGGCTGGGGGGTCAGGCTGGCGGTCACGGTGCGCCCGCTGTGCGGCCGCGCCTTCTCGGCGGCGGCGATGGCGGCGGCCATCTTCGCGGCGGCGCCGGATGCCTGGGTGTCGGATTGGCTGCAGCCCGCCAGCGCCAGGCCGCCGGCGATGCCGGCGGCCATGAAGCCGCGCCTGGTCAACTGAGCCCCGTCGAAGGGGACGCCCCTTATGGGCAGCACGGGCATTGAGCGCTCCTCGTCTGGCGTCGAACCGCCCCGGCGCCTTATATCGCTACACCCCCCGGTCAGTCCCGCGGCGCCTAATGCGCACCGCTGGTCGCCCGGGTGGCCGTCCAATCGCTGAAGCGGGTCGGGTAGATCGTCGCGTCCTCGCTGTCGAGGGGAACGATGGTGTGCTCATCGAGCCGGGTGCCGAAATATTGCGCCTCGGGGTCGCCCACCACATGGCGGGGATCGTCGGCTGCGGCAAGCGCGGTCCGGATGAACTCGTCCATGCCGCGCTTTTCGGGCCCGGCGATGTTGGTCCTGCCGTTGGTCGGGTCGCTGATCGTCGCCCCGGTGACGGCGGTGGCGACGTCCTTGGCCGCGATCGGCTGGAATGCGCCGACCGGCAGGCGGACGGTGTCGCTGTCGGTCGCGGAATCCGCGATGGCGCCGACGAATTCGAAGAACTGGGTCGCCCGCACGATCGAATACGGGGCCCCCGATTCCTCGATCAGCTTCTCCTGGGCGACCTTGGCCCGCATGTAGCCACTGTCCGGGGCGCGGTCGGCGCCGACGATCGAGAGCGCGACGTGGTGCCGCACACCCGCCGCGCGCTCGGCGGCGAGCAGGTTTCGGGTCGACGTGGTGAAGAAGTGCATGACGGGGTCGTCATCGAACGAGGGCGAGTTGGACACGTCCACGACGGTGTGCATCCCCGCCACCGCCTCCGCGAGGCCCTCGCCGGTGACGGAGTCGACGCCCGAACGCGGTGAGGCCGAGATCGCCTCGTGTCCCAGCGCGGTCAGATTGGCGATGACCTGCGAGCCGATGAGTCCGGTGCCGCCGATAACCAAGATCTTCATGATCAAGCCCTCCCAAAGTAGCCGATTAAGCGGTGCACTCAGCCTTCCACTTCCGAAAGTGGATTGATATGCCTCCAGGTGCCGGGCGAGGGCTTAAATCAACTGCTTGACTTAACCCCACCGTCGCCGATTAACTCGTCGTGTGGTCAACGAACTCGCCGGCAAGGTAGCAATCGTCACCGGCGGCGCATCGGGCATCGGTCGCGGCATCGTGGAGAAGTTTGTGGCCGAGGGCGCGCGGGTCGTCGTCGCCGATGTCGAAACGGATAGGGGCGAGGCGCTCGCGACAGGGTTGGGACAAGACACCGTCTTCCGGTGGACGGACGTCTCGGATCCCGAGCAGGTCGGGACCCTGGTGGCCGCGGCCGTCGAGAAATTCGGCGGTCTGCATGTGATGGTCAACAACGCCGGCGTCTCGAGCAAGATGCATCGCCGATTCTTCGACGACGATCTGGCCGATTTTCACCGGGTCATGGCCGTCAACGTCCTGGGCGTGATGGCGGGAACCCGAGATGCCGCTCGGCACATGGCCGCTCACGGCGGGGGATCGATTATCAATATCAGCTCGATCGGGGGGATCCAGGCCGGCGGGGGCGTGATGAGCTACCGCGCGTCCAAAGCGGCCGTCAACCAATTCACCAAGTGCGCGGCAATTGAGTTGGCGTACTTCGAGGTTCGCGTCAACGCCATCGCGCCGGGCAGCATCCCGACGCCGCTGGTGGCGAAGTCGGCGGCGGACGTGGACCCGCAGGAGCTCGAGCGGTTCGAGGCCGCGATCCGCCAGACGATGCGGGACGACCGGCCGCTGAAGCGCGAGGGAACGGCCGAGGACGTCGCCGAGGCGGCGCTGTACTTCGCCACCGATCGGTCGCGGTACGTGACGGGCACCGTGCTGCCGGTGGACGGGGGCACGTCCGCGGGCAAGCCGATCCGCTCCAAGAAGCGCGAGGGCTGATGATGCGACGTCCGCCGTCAAACGTTTAAATCAAGCGCTTGACTTAAAGCGCGGGGCGGGGTTGACTGGCGGAATGACGACCGCGGGCCGCACCGTTCGCACCGAGCGGGCCAGCTCCACCCAGGAGGCGATCCTGGCGGCGGCCGAGCGGTTGTATGCCGAGCACGGCATGTTCGCGGTGTCCAACCGGCAGGTCAGTGAGGCCGCCGGGCAGGGGAACAACGCCGCGGTTGGCTACCACTTCGGCACCAAGGCCGACCTGGTGCGCGCCATCGAGCAGAAACACCGCGGTCCCGTCGAGCGGCTGCGCGAAGACATGGTGGCCGACCTGCTGGAGTCGGGCGGCTCGGCCGACATGCGGGGCTGGGTGGCCTGCCTGGTGCGCCCGCTGACCGACCATCTCGAGGAGCTCGGAAATCCCACCTGGTACGCGCGCTTCGCCGCGCAGGCGATGACCGATCCGGCCTACTACAACATCATCGTCAAGGGTGCGCTCAGCTCTCGGTCGCTGGTTGAGGTCGTCGACGGGATCAACGCCTGCCTGCCCGACCTGCCGGCCGAGGTGCGATTCGAACGCAACATCATGGCTCGCAACCTGTTGATGCACACCTGCGCCGACCGCGAGCGGGCGCTCGCGACGGGTTCGTCGATGCACCAGTCGTCTTGGCGCGCGGCCGCGTCCGGGCTCATCGACGCGATCGTCGGCCTGTGGCTGGCGCCCGTGACGGCGGACGAGTAGGGGGACCGCGATGAAAGTGACCGTGGACCAAGGTATCTGCGCATCGTCGGGTAACTGCGTGATGAACGCGCCCGAGGTGTTCGACCAGCGCGACGACGACGGCGTGGTCGTTTTGCTCAATTCCCATCCAACACCCGAGCAGGCCGAGGGCGCTCGCCGCGCCGCCGCGGCCTGCCCCGCGCTGGCCATTCACATCGAGGAATGAAATGTCGGACACGTTGACGAGCACGAGAACCGAAGCGGATCGCCAGATTCCGGACTATCCGATGGCGCGGGACGCGGGCTGCCCGTTCGCCCCGCCTCCGGACGTCATGGCGCTCGCCGGAGCGAAGCCGCTGTCCAGGGTCCGAATCTGGGACGGCAGCACCCCCTGGCTCATCACCGGCTATGACCAAGTGCGGGAACTGTTCTCCGATTCACGGGTCAGCGTCGACGACCGCACGCCCGGGTTTCCGCACTGGAACGCGGGCATGTTGTCCACCGTGCACAAGCGCCCGCGATCGGTTTTCACATCCGACGGCGAGGAACACACGCGATTCAGGCGGATGTTGTCCAAGCCGTTCACCTTCAAGCGAGTCGAGGGACTGCGCCCGAGCATCCAGCAGATCACCGACGACCACATCGACGCGATGCTCGCCGGGCCGCAGCCGGCCGACCTCGTCACCGCGCTGGCCCTGCCGGTCCCGTCGCTGGTGATCAGCCAGCTGCTCGGCGTGCCTTACGAAGACGCCGACATGTTCCAGCACCACGCCAACGTCGGGCTCGCGCGCTACGCGACGGGGGAGGACACCGTCAAGGGCGCGATGAGCCTCAACAAGTACCTGGCCCGGCTGGTCGAGGCGAAGATGGAAAACCCGGCCGAAGATGCTGTCTCCGACCTGGCCGAGCGGGTCAAGGCCGGCGAGCTCAGCGTCAATGAGGCCGCGCAGTTGGGCACCGGGCTGCTGATCGCGGGCCACGAGACGACGTCGAACATGATCGGGCTGGGTGTGCTTGCGCTGCTGCAGAATCCGGACCAGCTGGCCGTGATCCGCGACGCCGAGGAGCCCAAGATCGTCGCCAACGCCGTCGAGGAACTGTTGCGCTACCTCAGCATCATCCAGAACGGTCAGCGCCGCGTGGCCCTCGAAGACATCACCATCGCCGGCGAGGTCATCCGCGCCGGCGAGGGCATCATCATCGACCTGGCCCCGGCGAACTGGGATGCGCGCGTCTTCACCGAGCCCGATCGGCTCTACCTGCACAGGTCGGGGGCGGATCGCAACGTCGCGTTCGGATACGGCAGGCACCAGTGCGTCGGTCAGCAACTCGCCCGCGCGGAGTTGCAGATCGTCTACCGCACGCTGTTCCGCCGAATCCCGACGCTGGCGTTGGGCATCCCGTTCGAGGAGGTGCCGTTCAAGCATGACCGGCTCGCCTACGGCGTCTACGAATTGCCGGTGACCTGGTAACCGCGCCGATTTCAATTCCGAATGGAAGGGTCAATGATGACGACTCAAACAAGCACCGTTTCGCTTTACCCGCCCGGAGGCTTTGGCGCACCGAAGGATCGCCGCGGGCACGCCAGCGGCAGCAACGTGGGGCTGCCGGAAGGGACGGTGGTTTTTTCCGCCGACAACCACGTGTCGCTGGCCGCCGACATCTTCTACGAGCGCTTCCCGGAGGAGCTGAAGGACAAGGCGCCACGAATCTGGTATGAGGACGGCGCCTATCAGGTCGGGCGCAAGGGGCAGTCGTTCCTGCCGGGTGACTTCAGTGCGGTGCTGATGCAATACGACGACCTGCCCGGCGCCGCCAGCACCAACATCGAGGCCCGCATCCAGGAGCTGCACGACGACGGAGTCGACAAGGAACTGGCGTTCCCCAACGCGGTGCTCGCGCTCTTCCACTACCCGGACAAGAAGCTTCGCGAGCTCGCATTTCGCATCTACAACGAGTACATCGCGGAGCTGCAGGAGCGCTCCGACGGGCACTTCTACGGCGCCGGGTTGATCAACTGGTGGGATCCGCAGGGCGCGCGCCGGACGCTGGACGAGCTGAAGTCGTTGGGCCTCAAGACGTTCCTGATGCCGCTGAACCCGGGCAAGGACGACGACGGCAACCCGATCGACTACTCGAGCACGTCGATGGACTCCGTCTGGGACGAGATCGAAGCCTCCGGCCTGCCGATCACTCACCACATCGGGGAGACGCCGCCGAAGAGCCCGACCGAGTTCAACAGCGTCGTCGTGGGGATGATGATCAACATCGACGGATTCCGGGAGACGTTCGCCAAGTACATCTTCGGCGGCATTCTGGACCGGCACCCCTCGCTGCGCCTCGGCTGGTTCGAGGGCGGAATCGCCTGGGTGCCCTGGGCGCTGCAGGATGCCGAGCATCTGGTGGCCTCCTATCAACACATGTTCAATCGGCCTTTGGAGCACGACGTGCGCTACTACTGGGACAACCACATGAGCGCATCGTTCATGGTCGACCCACTGGGGTTGCAGCTGATCGACAAGATCGGTGTGGACAAGGTGATGTGGTCCAGCGACTACCCGCACAACGAAAGCACCTACGGTTATTCGGAAAAGTCGCTCGCCGCGGTCGTCGAGGCGGTCGGGCCGGAGAACGCGGCGCGCATCGTCAGCGGCAACGTCACGAAGTTCCTGGGGTTGTAGTGACGGCCTTCGCGCAAGCGGGCGGGCTGGCGATCCCCGAGGCGCCCGACCTGACGCGCATGCGCCGCGAGACGGGAACTCGGCTGCGGGCGGCGATGGCCGAGCGCGGTGTGGACGCGCTGATCCTGCTGGGCAACAGCGCGGTGGTCTACGCCACCGGGACGAGCTGGCCGCTGGGCGATGCCGGGCTTTCCTACGTCGAGCGGCCCGTGGCCGTGGTGGTCGCCGGTGATGAGTGGCCGCACCTGTTCCTGCCGTTCCGCGAGGGCGCGGCCCACGAGTCGGAGCTGCCGCCCGACCACCTGCATGGGCCTGTCTATCTCGAATTCGAAGAAGGGGTAAGCGATTTCGCCCGCAAGCTGGCCGATCTCATTCCGGCAGGGGCGGTGGTCGCGGTCGACGAGTGCACCGGTGCCATGTCGCGCGCGACGAAGTCGTTGTTCCCCAACGGCGGTCCCGCCGACGCGTCGGCCATCGTCAGTGCCGCCAAGGTCATCAAGACCCCGGACGAACTGGCCTGCATCCGCACCGCCGTTCGCATCACCGACGAGGCGATGGTCGATGTGCACAAGGCCCTGGCGCCCGGCGTCCGGCAGATCGACCTGTCCGCCGGCTTTCTGCGGCGAGCCTTCGAACTGGGCGCCATGGCCAGCATGCTGGAACCGATCTGGCAGGTGATGCCGCCCAGCAAGGCGGAAGGGGTGTGGACGACGCACGGCGATCTGGCGTTGCCGCTGCTGAGCACCGAGCGCGAACTGGTCGAAGGCGACGTGCTGTGGACCGACGTCAGCATCACCTACCACGGCTATTGCTCGGACTTCGGGCGCACCTGGCTGGTGGGCCGCGACCCGTCGCCGCGTCAGCAGGCCCAGTTCGACAAGTGGCAGGAGATCATGACCGCCGTCGAGAGCGTGGCGCGCGCCGGGGCAACCGCCGGTGACCTCGGCCGAGCGGCCATCGCGGCCAACGGCGGCAGCCGGCCCTGGCTGCCGCACTTCTACCTCGGCCACGGCATCGGCGTCAACGCGGCCGAGATGCCGATGATCGGAACCGATCTCGGGCAGGAGTTCGACGACAACTTCGTCCTGCAGCAGGGCATGGTGTTGGTGCTCGAGCCGGTGGTCTGGGAAGACGGCACCGGCGGCTACCGCAGCGAAGAGGTCGTGGTGATCACGGAGGAAGGCTCGACTCGATTGACCGACTATCCCTATGCCCCCTATGGCCCCCATGTCAGTTGAAGTTCGCCCTGACGATCGGACGCTGCGCCTGGGCCGCCGCGCGCGGGTGCTCGAGCAGATGGCGGCCCACGACCTCGACGTCCTGGTCCTCGGGCGCCAGGCCAACATCCGCTACGTCACCGGCGCCCCGCAGCTCTGGGTCGCCGGCACCCGGCCCTTCGGCCCGTCCTGCGTGCTGGTGCGCGAAACCGGCGCCATCCACCTGCTCAGCACCTGGGACGAAGGCGTTCCCGACGACATCCCGCACGAGAATCTCTATGGCATCTCGTGGAACCCGGGGAACACCATATCCGCGCTGCAGCGTATCGACGGTGCGGCCGCCGCGCACCGCGTCGGAACCGACGCCATCTCACCGGCTTTCGCGCAGCTGCTGCCGACCGCGTTCCCCAATGCCGAGCTGGTCGACGGGGAACCAGCCATGCGCGCCGCCCGGCGCATCAAGACGGCCGAGGAGGTGGCGGCACTGCGGGCGGCGATAACGATCGCCGAATCCGGCCTGGCCGCCGCGGTGGCCGAGCTGCATCCGGGCGTGCGCGAACAAACGCTTGCCGGCGTCATGCTTGAGGCCATGGCGGCCGGCGGCGTGAGTACGCCGTCCAATCAGGAATTCGCCTGGATCACTTCGCCGGAGAGCTCGTGGCGGCGGGTCAACGGTGACGGCCGCGTGAAAGGCGGTGATCTGGTGGCGTTCTCGGCGGGTGTGCTTGCCGGGGGCTACATGGGCGAGGTCGGCCGGACGTGGCCGGCGGACGGCGCCGGCGGCGCGGCGCTCTATCGGCGCTGGGATGGCCTGTGGGCCAGGCTGTTAGGGGCATGCCGGCCCGGCGCCGCGGCCAACGAACTGCTGGCCGCCTACGACGCCGCGGGTGAGCCCGAGCCCCCGATGCCGGTGGCCCGGGGCCTGGGCATGGGCTTCGACCCGCCGGTGGTGTCCAAGCACCTGCCACGCACCGCGGCCGGCGAGCGACTGGAGCCGGGCATGGTGCTCGCCGTGACGGGCTACGTCTGGGAGCGGGGCGTCGGGGCGGTGTTCGGGCGCGAGGCGGTGCTGATCACCGCCGACGGCCCCGAAGTGCTGACCACCAGCCCGCATCGGCAGGGATGATGTCGCGACACATAAACCGTTGCGACGACCCGCCGATGACCTTCGCAACCACTTATGTCTCGCGGCCCTGACGCGCCATCCGAACCGGATGACCAGGTGGACAAGGTCATCCGGTATGAGAAGGACGCCAAGACGCGCATCGCGACGATCACCTTCGACCGGCCGAGCCACCTCAACGCGCCCACGATCGCCGCGCGGCTGCGCTATGCCGACCTGCTGCACCGCGCCGGCATCGACGACGACGTCAAGGTCCTGGTGATCCGTGGCGAGGGTGACGACCTCGGGTCGGGCGCCGACCTGACCGAGGAAATGCGGGTACGGGATTCCGACGACCAGGGCCCGCGGCTCGCCGAATACCGCGTAGGCGGCGACGAAGTGACTTTCCCCCCACCCGGTTCGTTTCGCAACGGCGGCACCCTCGGCCAGTGGTATGCCAACCCGAACTCCGGCATCCGCGGCCTGCAGGACTTCAAGAAGATCAGCATCCTCGAGGCCAAGGGCTACTGCTACGGCTGGCACTTCTACCAGGCGGCCGACGCCGATCTGGTGATCGCCAGCGACGATGCCCTGTTCGGGCATCCCTCCTTCCGATACTTCGGCTGGGGCCCCCGCATGTGGTGGTGGGCGCAGACCATGGGCATTCGCAAGTTTCAGGAAATGGTCTTCACCGGAAGGGCTTTCACCGCCGCCGAGATGTACGACTGCAACTTTCTCAACAGGGTTGTGCCGCGAGATCAGCTCGAGGCGGAGGTGCACAAGTACGCCCTGGCGTGCGCGCGCAACAGGCCCACCGACACGGTCTTCATGCAGAAGGTGTTCTTCGAAATCATGAAGCAGTTCCAGGGTGAATATCTGGGCAGCATGCTCGGCGGCTTCTTCGAGTCGGTGGGCGGGAAGGTCCGGCCGGATTCCGACGGCGACTTCATGCTCGATGACGCGATCCGGCGGGGCCTGAGCGACGCGGTCAAGGACAACGACGGCAAGTTCCCGGCGGACTGGCGCCTCAGCAAGAAGGGGCGCAGCAAGAAGGACGTCAAGCGGAAGAGAAAGCGCTAGTGCCGCAGCCCCCGCCCGGATTCCCGCTGGCCGGCTACACGGTGGTCGACCTGTCCACCGGGATAGCGGGCGCCTACTGTACGAAGCTGCTGGCCGACGGCGGCGCCGACATCGTGAAAGTCGAACCGCCGGAAGGTGATCCGCTGCGCTCGTGGTCGGCCTCCGGCGCCGCCATCCCGCCCGGCGCGGATGGTGCGCTGTTCAGCTTCCTCGCCGGCGCCAAGCACAGCGTCGTCGCCGATCCCGGCGTCGACGACGACGTCGATCTGGTCGACGGCCTGCTTGCCACCGCGGACGCGGTGGTGTGGTCCGGCGGTTCGAAAGTGGTTGAAAGTCCACACTTTACGCCCGTAGCCATCCGCGGCCGCCACCCGCACCTCGACATCATGTCGATCACCCCCTTCGGCCTCGAGGGACCCTGGCGGGACCGGGCGGCCACCGAGTTCACCCTGCAGGCCTGGTCCGGGGGGATCATCGGACTCGGACGCGGCGAGCCGGACCGCGCACCGGTCTTCGTCGGCGGACAGGTCGGCGAATACCTGGCCGGGGTCTACGCCAGCGTCGCCCTGCTGGCGTCGCGGCACGGCCGAAACGGCGGCGGTCCGGGCCGGCTGCTGGACCTGTCGATGCTGGAAACGCAGATCCTCAGCCTGACCTACTATCCGGTCACCTACTTCGAAATGCTCGGGCGGCCATGGCGAGACCAGCGGCGACTGACCGTGCCGGGCGTGGCCCGCGCCAAAGACGGGCTGGTGGACCTCGGGTGCGGCACCGCGCAGCAGTGGTTCGACCTGTGCGCGATGGTGGGTCACCCCGAATGGATCGACGAGGAATCCCCGCTGACGATCACCGAGCAGGCCAACATCCATGCCGACGAGATCTACGCGTGGGTCGAGAGCAACAGGGTTGACGACATCCGGGAATTGGCGACGGCGTTCCGAATCCCGAACGCCCCGGTTGCCAACGGCGCCAACGTCGCAACGCTGGACCACTTCCGCGAACGCGGTTCGTTCGTCCGCAACCCGCGCGACGGGTTTGCGCAGCCGGGACATCCGTACCGCATGCGGCCGGCCCGGCTTCGTCCGCCGGCCCCCGCGCCGCGGCTGGGCGAGCACACGTCGCGCTACCGGGCTGCCCGCCGCGCTCCCCGTGCCGCACCGGGAACTCCCCGACCAGTAAATCCATTGCCGCTCAGCGGGATTCGCGTGCTGGACATGACAACGTTCTGGGCGGGCCCGTGCGGCACCCACTTCCTGGCCATGCTCGGAGCCGAGGTCATCCACCTGGAATCCGCCCGCCGCCCCGACGGCACCCGGCTGATCGCCGGCCTACCGGTCACCGAAGCCCAATGGTGGGAGAAGTCACCGATATTCGCGGCGCTGAACACCAACAAGAAGGGGCTGACGCTGGACCTGCAGAGTCCGCGCGGCCGGGAGCTGTTGTGCCGGCTCATCGCCACGTGTGACGTGATCGCCGAGAACTTCACGCCCCGGGTGCTGGACCAGATCGGGCTCGATTTCGCTGCGATTCAGGCGATCAAGTCCGACGCGGTGCTGGTGCGGATGCCCGGGTTCGGCCTGGACGGCCCCTGGCGCGACAATCCGGCGTTCGCGTATGTCATCGAGGCGGCGGCCGGTGTGAGCTGGATGACCGGTTACGCCGACCGGACCCCGTACGACCCGTATTCGATCGGCGATCCCAACGCGGGCATACATGCCCTCAACGCGTTGCTGCTGGCGCTGGAGCACCGTCGCCGCACCGGTCAGGGCGCGCTGGTGGAAGCGGCCATGGTGGACGCCGCGTTGAACATCTCCGCCGAGCAGGTCATCGAGTATTCCGCGTACGGGGCGCTGCTGCAGCGCGCCGGCAACCGCGGACCGACGGCGGCGCCGCAAAACCTCTACCGCAGCGCCGATATCGACGAATTCGGCCGCCCGGACAGTTGGGTCGCCATCGCGGTCGCGACCGACGACCAGTGGGAACGGCTCGGCAAGGCGCTCGGATCGCCCTCTTGGGCAACGGATCCCGAGCTGTCGACGGCGGCCGGCCGAGCGGCGCACCACGACCTGATCGATGAACACCTGGCCGACTGGTGCGGGCCCCGCAGCCGCGACGAAATCGTCGGCACCCTGTGGGACGCCGGCGTGCCCGCGGCCAAGGTCATGCAGCCGCACCGCCAAACCGAGCTGGAGCAGCTGGCATTTCGCCACTTCTTCGAAGAGGTGGATCACCCGGTGGGCGGTCCGGCGAGGCTCAGCACCGTGCCGATGAGGTTCTCGGACGGGCCGGCCAGCTTCCACACCCGGCATGCGCCGCTGCTCGGCGAGCACAACCGCGAGTTGCTCTCGGAGCTCGGCTTGGCCGACTCGCAGATCGCGCAACTGGAAGCCGACGGCGTCATCGGCAGCGCACCCGCGATGCACGCCGTGAACCAGCCCGGCGGTTGAAAGCTCGCCGGCGCGGGCGCAATCACTGCTTCCGCAGGGTGAACTGGTTGAGGTCGGTGTAGCCCTTGCGGAAGAGATTCGCGCAGCCGGTGAGGTACTTCATGTACATCTCATAGACCTCTTCGGACTGGATCGCGATGGCCTCGGCCTTGTGTGCCTCGAGGCCCGCGGCCCATACGTCGAGGGTCTTCGCGTAGTGCCGCTGCAAAGACTGGCGACGCTTCAGCTTGAAGCCGGCCTTCGCCGAGAACTCTTTCACCATGTCGATGGTCGGCAGGTAGCCGCCGGGGAAGATCTCGGTCTTCATGAAGTCGCTGAATTCGACGATCGCCGGAGTGAGTGGCAGGCCGGACTCGATGATCTCCTTCTCCGACAGGACGGTGATCGTGTGCAACAGCATCGTGCCGCCGCTCGGCAACAGCTCGTAAGTCCTTTCGAAGAAGGCGTCGTACCGGTCGTAGCCGACGTGTTCGAACGGGCCGATCGCCACGATCCGATCCACCGGCTCGTGAAACCGCTCCCAGCCCTCGAGCAACACCCGCTTGGAGCGCGGGCTGTCCGATGCGGCGAACAGCTGCTCGACGTGCGCGACCTGGTTCTTGGACAGCGTGATGCCGACGACGTTGACGTCGTATTTCTCGATGGCTCGCATCATGGCCGCTCCCCAGCCGCAGCCAAGGTCGAGCAGCGTCATGCCCGGCTTGAGGTCCAGCTTGCTCAGCGAGAGATCGATCTTGGCGATCTGCGCCTGTTCCAGGGTCATGTCGTCGCCCCCAAGCCAGTAGGCGCACGTATACATCTGAGTGCGGTCGAGGAACAGGCGGAAGAAGTCGTCGCTCAGGTCGTAGTGCGCCTGCACGTCCTCGAAATGCGGCGTCAGCTCTTCGGCCATGTTCCCGGTGCCCTTCCTGGTCGGTCGTGGTCCACTGTAGGGCGAATCCGGCCGGCGTACGAAGGGCTCACGGCGGCCCTTGCCGGTCCCGGTCCCGGTCGGGTCGTCACATCTTTCACCGCTGCGGTGTCTGAAGGGTATGAACGCACTGTTCCATCGAATCTTGTTGGCCGTTCTTGGCGCCGGCGGCGCCGTCACGGGTGTGTGGGCCTACGTGGCGCCGCGCCACTGGTATGACGATTTCCCCGGTCTGGGCATGAGCTGGCTCCCGCAACTCGGCCCGTACAACGAGCACTTCGTCAAAGACGTCGGGGCGATGTTTCTGGCATTGGCGACGCTCACCGCCGTGACGTTCCTCTTGATCGCCAACCAAACCCTGGTCAGGGTCACCGCGCTGACGTGGCTCGTCTTCAACACACTGCACTGCATTTATCACCTGTCGATGCTGCAGATGTACAACACCCGGGATGCCACCGTGAACGGAATCCTGTTGCCGCTGGCCGTGTTGGCGGCCGCGGCACTGTTCATCCCGGTGCGCGTCTCTAGTGGGCCCAGCCCTCAGCGGCCTGCTGGTCGAACGTACGGTCAATCCGCTCGAACCGACGCTTGACCGAGGCGCGCGCCGCCTCGTGCGGCAGGATGTACAGGCGGTTGGCCAGGATCGCGTCGGCGGTCAGCCTGGCCACGTCGACCACGTTCACGCCCTCGTCCTGTGCCGGCAGCGGACCGAACGCGCCCTCGGGCGAGGACGCCAGCCCGTAATCCGCACCGCGGATTCGTTCCGAGTTCGAGACCAGCTTGGTCTCGACCACCATCGGGCACAGCACCGAAACGCCGATGCCGTTGTCCTTGACCTCACGCGCCAGCGTCTCGGCCAGGCCCACAACGCCATATTTGGCAACGCCGTACGCCCCCAGGCCCGTGTTGGGCACCAGTCCGGCGAAGGACGCGGTGAACGCGATATGGCCATCCGTGCCCTGCTCCAGCAATCTCGGCAGGAACGCCTCGACGGCATGGATCGAGCCCCACAGGTCGATGTCGATCACCCAGCGCCAGTCGTCGTGCGTCATCGCCGCGATCGGCCCCGCGACGACGATTCCGGCGTTGCTGAACAGCACGTCGACCTGGCCCAGCAGGCGAAAGGCCTCGTCGGCGAGGTGACGCATTTCGCCCAGGTGCCGGACGTCGCACATCACGCCGTGCGCGTCGTACCCCTGGGCGCCCAGGTGCGCCACGGCCTGTTCGAGCGCGGGCCGGTCGACGTCGGCGAGCACGACCCGCGCTCCGCGGCGGGCAAATTCCGTGGCGGTGGCCAGACCGATGCCACTCGCCCCGCCGGTCACGACGGCGCCGCGTCCCTCAAATCCGGCAATTCCAGTCACCGACCGGATGCTACTTAAGGCAGCTCCCCGCATCGATGGGCAGGGTCACCCCGGTGACGTAGCGGGACTCGTCGGAGGCGAAGAACAGCACCGCGTTGCTGATGTCGATCGGGTCCACCCACGGGATCGGCAGCGTGTGGAACATCTGGCAGATCGGCGCCATGTCGTCGGGGCCCGGGTTCTCGAGATCAGGCCGGAACATCCGCCACGTCCCCTCGTTCATGATCATCGCGGTGCTCACGTGGGTGGGGTGTACGGAGTTGACGCGAATCATCTTCTGCCCCAACTCAACCGCGAAGGCGCGCATCAATCCGACGACACCGTGCTTGGCGGCGACGTAGTGCCCGGTGTGCGGGTAGGCCTTGAGGCCGCCGACCGAGCTGGTGAGGATGATCGACCCGCCGCGGCCGCCGGACACGATGTGCGGGACACCGGCTTTCACGGTCTTCCACACGCCCGAGAGGTTGACGTCGATCATCTCCGTCCAGTCCTCTTCGCTGGTCTTGTCCAGCGTTTCACCGCCGTTGCCGATGCCCGCGTTGGCCACGATGATGTCGAGCCGGCCCAGCTGCTCCACGCCGCTGTCGACGGCGGCCTTCAGCGCGGCGTAGTCGCGCACGTCGACTTCGGCCGTGACGATCCGGCGGTTGTGGCCCTTGACGAGGTCGGCCGTCTCCGCCAGATCCTCGGGCGTCGACGCCGGAATCGCCGTGTCAGCGAGGCCCTCGCGGATGGGCTTGCAGATGTCCACGGCGATGATGTCGGCGCCCTCCTGCGCCAGCCGCACCGCGTGACTGCGGCCCTGACCGCGCGCCGCCCCGGTGATGAAAGCGACTTTGCCTTCGACACGTCCAGTCATTGGCTACTACCTCATTTCCTGATTCGCTCAGCCGAGAACGGCCGGCATGGTCTCCCATCCCCGCACGGTGGAAGTCGGGGACAGCTGGCGTCGGCGAGGTCGGCGCCCCACTCTTCGACGCGCTCCAAGGTCCCTTCGAGCGCGATGCCCCCGCCGGGCCGAGGCAGTATGGGTGCGGCGCGCTGAGTGTCACGGGGTCAATCGCCTCTCGCCGGAACCGCGTTCCCCCGGAAGCGCGGATCGTGCCGCCTGTGACTCTGTCATCACCCGACAGCGGGTGTCAACGACGAATCCGTTTCCGTCAATCGTCGTTCTAGATATTAGAGAATAGGATTCTCGTTGGGCAACCGGCGTGCGCTATTTGCTCGGATCCCTTGCGGACGGGCCTCGGCGCGCGGCGTCAGCCGACGAATCCGCGTGAGCAGAAATCCCACACCTCGTCGGCGGTGATGGGGTGGGTCGTCGCGTCGTCGGAGCCGCCGCTGGATTGCGCGATGAACATGACGGTCTGCATGGTCATGGCGGCCATCCGGCGCGCGTTGACGCCGCTGCGCAGCTTGCCGGCGTCGGCGGCCGCCTCCATGAGCTCGGTGAGCAACGCCAGCAGCGGTGCGTGGGCAACCTTCACCTCGGCCGGGTGCGTGACCAGTAACCGCGGGGCAAAGTCGGTGAACAGCGGCCGCTTGGCCGTCGGGTCGGGGCGCGACGCCTCGTACAACAGCTCGACGGCGACCTTGAGACGCTCCAGCGGGTCGGTCTGGCTCTCCGTGGCCGCTCGGATCTGGTCGGCGGAACGGCTCAGGGCGTCTTCGAACAGGGCGAGCAGCAGCTCGTGCTTGCCGTCGAACTGCAGGTAGAAACTGCGCAACGACTGGCGGGAACGGTCGACGACCTCCTGGACGGTAAAGTCGGTGCTGCCCTTCTCGATGATGATCGCCTGCGCGGCGTCGAGGAAGCGCTGAACGCGTTGCGCCGCCCGCAGTTTCGCGGTTTTGATGGACCGTTCGACGGCGCGCTGCTTCCAGGCGGGCTCTTCGCTCGGGCTCGTCACGGGCGGCTCAGACGATTGCCGCGTGGGGAGAACATGGTTGGACTCTACCGGAGAACGCCGTGCCATCGGTTCGCTCGACCCCCTATGGACGCCGTGTCGGAGATTGTAACTTTCTCACGGCGAGAATACTATTCTCTTAGACGCGTGTATGGAAGCGCAAACGCAAGAGCAGACCCCGCCATGCCGGAGAATCCGGGAACCGCCGTTCGGGGAGTCTTTCTGAGAGTCCTTCAAGGAGTGCCGTGCAGCTGACTTTTGACGCCGACGTCGAGGCGTTCCGCGCAGAGTTCGTGGCCTTTCTGGACGCACATCTGCCGTCGGAGGCCGAGGCGGTCGAGCGGCCAAGGTCCAGTTCGCACATCCCCGAGTGGGCCCGGCGCTGGCAACGGCTGCTGTTCGACAGCGGGTGGCTGCTGCCCGGGAACCCGCCTGAATTCGGTGGCCGCAACGCCACGCTGTTGCAGCAGTACGTCTATCTGGAGGAATTGGGCCGTCGGCGCATCTATCAGAGTTTCAACCCGCAGGGCGTGGGCATCATCGCGGCGTCGTTGCTGACGTTCGGCACCCGAGAGCAGAAACAGCGGTGGGCGGTGCCGATCCTGCGGGCCGAGATCACCGCATCGCTGGGGATGAGTGAGCCCGGCGCGGGCTCGGACCTGGCCTCGTTGCGGACGCGGGCCCTGCTTGATGGGGACCACTTCGTGGTGAACGGGCAGAAGGTGTGGACGTCAGGCGCGCACGACGCGGACGTGCTGTTGGCGTTCGTGCGCACCGATCCGGACAAGCCGAAACACAAGGGCATCAGCGCGTTGATGATTCCCACCGATACCCCGGGCGTGGTGCGCCGCCCCTTCGCGTCGATGTGTGACGACGACGAAATCGACTTCAACGAGGTGTTTTTCACCGACGCGCGCGTGCCGGCTGAGAATCTGGTGGGTGAACTCAACGGGGGCTGGCGCGTGGCGACCGGTTCGCTCGGCCACGAACGGGTCATGCTGTGGATGGGTTATGTCGACTTATTGCACGAGCTGACCATCGATTTCAGCCCGTCGGGATCGCTTGAGCGCGACCGCTACGCGACCCTGGTGATGGATTCCTATGCGCTGCGGCTGTTGGGGTCGGCGGCCCTGGCGCGCGCGGCCCGCGGGGAAGAGGACGTGCCCGCGCAGTCGGTGCTCAAGCTGCTCGGCTCCGAGGCCCTGCAACGCGCCTCCGAGGACGCGCTCAATGCCGCGCACGCCGACGGGCTCGTCTATCACGCCGTCACCGCCCCGTTCGCCCCGCTGAACCTCGACAGCCACTACCGCAGCTGGTTCGATCGATACGCGCGGACCTTCGCCGCGACCATCGCCGGCGGCACGTCCGAGATTCAGCGGAACATCATCGCCGAGCGGGTGCTCGGCCTGCCGCGCAACTAGCGGGCGTCCAACCAGGCGTAGTAGCCGATCGCGACGAGCCCCGCCGCGATCGCCACCGCGCCCAATACCATGCCCGCGAGGGCGATTCGGGGATTGTCGGCCTCGCCGCGCTGCACGCGCCGGCGTGCGACGTCGCCGGTTATCACCGCCGCGATGCCGAAGGGCACACCGATGAGCAGCCAGCAGGTGAGGAGCGCGACGAGGCCCACAAGCAGCGAAGCGACTCCGACCTCGTTTCGGGGTGCATCGGGCTGAGTCATCGCGTCCTGTCCTCGTGGTTGCCAGACGAGTGTACGCGCAGGAGCGCGGTCGGCGGTTACAGCTGAGCCAGCCGTGGCGCAAAGCCGTTGGCTCGCAGTATCGTTCCGGCTTCGCGGGTCAATTCCCGGCTGCAGCCGAGCAGGGCATCCAGCATCAGCGACCGCTTGACGTGACGGTGCAGCGGGTGCTCCGCGGTGAAACCGATGCCGCCCAGCACCTGCTGACAGTGGCGCGCGGCGGTCAGCGCGGCCTGACCGGCGGCGGCCTTGGCGAGCAGGGGGGCCAGACCGTCTGCGTCGTCCGGCTCAGCGGCGGCGTTCAGCGTCGCCTCGGCGCCCTCGATGGCGACGAGGGTCTCGGCCAGCCGGTGCCGGATCGCCTGGAACGAGCTGATGTGCCTGCCGAATTGGACGCGATCCAGGGCGTGCCGGCGGGCCAGGGACAGCATCGCCCGGCTGGTCCCGATCAGCCACCAGCCGACCGCCCGCCGGCCGGCGGCCAGTGCGGCCTGCGGCAGTGGATCCCCCTGCGCCACACGGTGTATCGGCAGCTCGCCGTCGATCGCCGGGCCGGAACCGTCGCTGCGCTCCCACACCACCCAGCCGCGGCCGGCAAACGGCAGCGGCAGGGTGCCGCCGGCCGCGCCCAGCACGACGTCGTTGAGGACGGGGGCGTGCGCGCCGGTCTCGCCCAGCAGCCTGAACACCAAAGGTATTGCGATGTCTGGTATCTCATCGAGCATGTCGCGCCAGCCGAGGTCGGACAGCGCCGCGTCGAGCTTGGCGCCGCTCGCGGCGGTCATGGTGGTGCGCAGGGAATCGGCCAGCATGCGCAGCGCCTCGGGGTCCACGATCACTCCTTCCCGAGGTCGAGCAGCCGGCGGGCGATGATGTTGCGCTGGATCTCGGCGGTTCCGCCATAGATGGTGGCCGCGCGCGAGTACAGGTACTCCGCGCGCCACGGCGTGTCGTCAAGTTCAAGCGTCGCGGGCAGGAGGTCGCGGACGGTGTCGTAGAGCCGTTGCTCGGCGGTGGCCAGCAGCACCTTGTCGATGGAGGTGTCGGCCCCCAGCCGCGCACCCTCACCCAGCCGGTGCTGGGTGTCACGGGACCGGCAGCGCACCGTGTGCAGCGCGAGATAGGCGGCGCCGAGCGCGGATTCGTCGGTGTCCCCGGCTGCCGCAGTCTCGGCGATGAGTTCGTCGAACCGCGAATACAGGTAGGCGATGCGCTGCCAGAAGCAGGTGGAACGCTCGTAGGGCAGCAGGTCCATCGCGAGTCGCCAGCCATCGCCCGGCCGGCCCAGCATCCGGGCCGCCGGGACCACCACGTCGTCGTAGTACACCTCGCAGAACTCGTCGACGCCGTGCATAGTGCGCAGCGGACGAATCGTGATGCCCGGGGTGTCCAGGTCGACGAAGAACGCCGTGATGCCATCGTGGCCGGGAGCGGTGCGGGTGAGCAGGACGCAGCGCGTCGAGAACTGCGCGAAGCTGGTCCAGACCTTCTGTCCGTTGACGATCCAGTTGTCGCCGTCGGGCGTGGCGCGGGTGGTCAGCGAGGCGAGGTCGCTGCCGGACCCGGGCTCGGAAAAGCCCTGACACCATTGCTCGCGACCGCTCAGCAGCCGCGGCACCATCTCGGCGGCGAGTTCGGCCGGTGCGTAATCGATCATCGTGGGCGCGAGCACCTCGAGCATCGAGTACGGACCCGGCTCGGCGAGACGCCGGCCGACGACCTCTTCGCCGACGATCGCGCGCAGCACGGCGGGCCCGCCCAGCCCGCCCACTTCTTGCGGCCAGCCGTAGCGCATCCACTCGGCGTCATAGAGCGCCCGGCTCACCCGGGCGAATTGCTCCATATGGCCCTGCAGCGAGTGGTCGGCCCCCGGCGTCAGGTCGTTCTCGTCGAGCCACGCGCGCAGGCCCGCCCGGAACTCCTCGACATTCACGGCTCGGCTTTCAGGGCTGCGGGCGGCCGACCGCGTGCGGGCGCCCGGAATCGTGCACGCCGCTGCGCCGGATGAACGTCATGGCGCGGGTCTTCAGCCGCCACCCGTCGGCCGTGCGGGAGTAGGTGTCGCGGTAGTAGCCGATCCGCATGTCGTGCGTGGCATGGTCGATGAAGCACAGCGGCTGGGTGCCGCTCGCGGAGTCGCCGTCGATGTTTTCGACCAACGCGGTTCCGGTGAGGAAAAGGCCCTTTGGGGCCGCGGCCACCAGCTCGGGAAACCTGTCCAACTTGTAGGTGGATCCGAAGGCGCTGTAGGTCCCGTCCGGCGTGAAGACGCCGATGAGCCCGTCGATGTCTTCCTGGGTGATGGTGACCGCGTAGCGGGCCAGCAGCTGCTGGATCTCGACCAGGTCGTCAGTTCTGGTGGGTTGACTTGTCGACATAGACCTTGCCGCCTTTCATGACGAAACTGACGTTCTGGGTAACCCGTATGTCTTGCAACGGGTTTCCCGGAACCGCGATGATATCGGCGAGCTGGCCCGGCGCGAGCCGTCCCCGGTCGGTGGCGTTGATCAGCTCGGCGGCGGTCACCGTGGCGGCGCGCAGCACCGCCAGCGGCGGCAGGCCCCAATCCACCAGGGTGACCAGCTCATCGGCGTTGCGGCCGTGCGGAATCGCGGGGGCGTCGGTGCCCACCGCGATCTTCACGCCCGCCTGGTAGGCGGCCAGTATCGAGGTGCGCGCCTTGGGAAACATCTCGGCGGCCTTGGCCTGCAGCTCCGGCGGGGCGTGCGAAACGTCCATCGCGTCGCCGTCGGCCAGCCGCCGGGTGCTCACCAGGAAGGTGCCGTGCTCCACGAGCTGCGCGATCGCCTCGTCGTCGATCAGAAAGCCGTGCTCGATGCAGTCGATGCCGACGGCGACGGCATGCTTGACCGCGTCGGCCCCGTGGGTGTGCGCGGCGACGCGCAGCCCGCGCCGGTGCGCCTCGTCGACGATGGCGCGCAGTTCGTCGTCCGAATAGTGTTGCGCGCCAGGCGGTCCCGTCAGGGACATCACACCCCCCGAGCAGCAGACCTTGATCAGCTCGGCGCCGTGTTTGATCTGATAGCGCACCGCCTTGCGGATTTCGTCGATCCCGTTGGCGATGCCCTCCTCGACGGTGAGGTCCAGCACGTGCGGCGCGAACGCGGCGAACATCGTCGGATCCAGATGCCCGCCGGTCGGGGTGATGGCGTGTCCGGCCGGTACCACCCGCGGTCCGTCGATCCAGCCCGCGTCGATCGCCTTGCCCAGCGCGACGTCGAGGAGATAGCCACCGGTCTTGACGAAAAGCCCGAGGTTGCGCACCGTGGTGAACCCGGCGCGCAACGTGCGGCGCGCGTTGCCGACCGCCCGCAGCACCCGCGTCGGCGGGTCGTCCTGCACCTGGGAGAGGCCGGGTTTCTCCCCGCGCCCGCCCATCAGGAGGTTGACCTCCATATCCATCAGGCCCGGCAGCAGGATTCGGTCGCCCAGGTCGATCAGTTCGCCCTCGGATTGCCCACCGATGCCGACGATCCGGTCGCCGTCCACTCGCACGATGCCGGGCGAGATGATCTCGCCGCTGTCGACGTCGAGCAGCCCGGTGGCCTTGAGCGTCAACACCGGTTAGATCACCGGTTCCCGGACGCATTCCACCCAGGCCGCGCCGCTGTCGGGTACCCGCGCCTGTTTCCACGCCTCGATCGGGAACGACACCATGACCAGCGACTGCATGATGTGCATGAGCGTACGGGCGTCCTCGGGCAGATCGTCCAGCGGGAACTTGTCGCAGTAGGCGATGGCGTCGTTGAGGCGGGGGAATGCCGCATCGTAGAACGCCTGCATCTCTGTCATGCTAGACGCCAGCCGCTTGGCGTAGCGCTCGGGCTCGGTGGCCAGGTCCCAATCCAAAAAGGGTGCCAGGTCGGCGAATTCAGACGGTAACTTTGCCATTGCCCTGGTACTCCTTCGCCCAATTAGCCACATAGTCACCGGTCGTCTTGTGCAGGTGACGGATCAGGACTTCCTGATCGCACAGCAGGAATTCCGTGACGGCCCGGGTGCCGATCATCGTCTGGGTTGCTTCCAAGGTGTTGGCGTCCTGCAGCGCGTACTCCTTGAACGTCACCGCCGCCAGCTCCTGGGCCAGGCGTTCGCGCGCGTTGCGCGGCGGAACGAAATACAGCGTGCACTCGAAGACGTGCTTGTCGACGGCGGTCGGCCAGTAGTGGTAGGTCAAAAACCAGCCGGGCTCCCAGATCAGCAACATGAAGTTCGGGTAGAAGAGCAACGAGTCGATGCCCCACTGCGGCACCCGCTTCACGTTGACGCCCGGCGGCAACTCGAGGTTCTCGATGATCTCGGGCTTGTCCCACGGGCCGAACAAACCGCTGCGCAGTACCCGGTCCATCGGCTTGACCATGCTCATGTCCGCGGGTGGCGCCTGACCGCCCCAGGTCGATTGCAGGCTGTGCGGGCCGGCCAGTTCGTAGTGCAGCGCCTCATAGCCGTACTTCTGGATCTTCGCGGCTTCTTCCTTGGTGTACTGCCCCTGGTGCAGGATCGGCGCGTGGTAGAACTCGACGAACGCATCGATGAACAGCTTCCAGTTGCTGCCGACCTCGGCCCGGTAGGAGTAGGTCTCCGTCATCTCGCCGAAGGGGTAGCCCTCGATGCTCTTGGCCAGCGGCCCGAGGTAGTCGGTGAGCGGCGCCGCGTTGTTGTCTAAGTTGATGAAGATGAACCCTTCCCACACTTCGCAGCGGACGGGCACCAGGCCGTACCGGCTCTTGTCCACGTCGAAGAACTCGTCCTCCTGCTGGACGAAGGTGAGGTCGCCGTCGAGGCTGTAACGCCACGCGTGGTATTTGCAGGTGAACTGCCGGCAGGTGCCGGCGGTCTCCTCGTGCGGAAAGTCGTTCCACACCAACTTGTTTCCGCGGTGGCGGCAGATGTTGTGGTACGCCTTGACCGCCCCCTCCTTGGTCTTGACGACGATGACCGACATGCCCTTGCCCGCCGAGGGCAGCTCCTTGGTGAAGTAACTGCCGGTGCGCGGCAGCCGCTGCACCCGACCCACGTTGAGCCAGGTCTTCTTGAAGATCGCCTCGCGCTCGGCCTCGAAGAATGCCGGGTCGACGGAATCGGTGTAATCGACCGGCGCGGTGCCCAGTTCGGGGTAGTTCTCTGTCCAGCTGCCTGCGGCCGGCTTGGGGAAATGGGGCAAGGCTCTACCTATCTATTCCGGGTCTCGGTGTTCTCGATTTGAACGCCAAAAGCGTTGATGGCCATCGCGAGCGCGATGTAGCCGCCGATGGTGAACACCAGGTCCATCCGCTGGCGTTCGTCAAGCCGTTCGCAAAGGGTGGCCCACGTCCGGTCCGAGATATTCGACTTCTCGTCGAGCTCATCGACGGCGGTTAATACCGCGCGCTCGAACTCGTCGTCGGCTTCGCCGGATCGCGCGGCCGCGATCTCGGCGTCGGTCAGTCCCGCCTTCATGGCGATGTCGACGTGGTGTGACCACTCGTAGGCGCATTCGCGCCGATGGGCGACCCGCAGGATGGCCAGCTCGCGGATGCGCGCCGGGAGGGATGACTCGAGCAGCAGATATCCGCCGAACCGCAGGTATGCGCGCGCCAGCTTCGGGTGGCGCGCGAGCGTCGACATGAGCGTGCCGGCGTCTTCGGGATTACGCCGTTCCGGTGGCAGCATGCCCGACAGCGCCTGCTCGACGGCGTCGTCCCATTGATCGGCAGGCAGCGGCTGCAGACGCATCCGCGGTCTCCTCTCGGCGTCCTCGCGACCAACTCTCGGTCAAAGAGAATCAGATTCTCATTTCTAACTAACAGAGTTGCACGATTCGGTCGGCGGGTCAATGCCGGCGGCGAAGATATCCCCCGGCCCATCGGCCGTGCTGCGTCAGCGGCGATGCTGTCGGTCCGGCGCTGCGGCGATCCGTCGCCGGCCGCGCAAGTCCGGCATTTCTGTTGGCGCTTCGTGGCTTCGGGGACTGCACCCGGCCCGGTTACTTAGTCGCTGGTCAGACGGGCGCGCTGTCCCGGCGGCAGTGCTGGATGTTGATTCTCTCTGCACGAGAAGATAGTTTTCAAAATAGTGATCTTGGCGCCGGGCGGTGACCCGCCGATGCCGTGCCGGAGCGGCGCGTCCGAATCGCTCAGCTGGATCGGACTTGGAGAGGACTGGCCATGAACAAAGAAGACATGATCCTGATCAGCGTGGACGACCACACCGTCGAGCCGCCGAACATGTTCAAGAATCACCTACCGTCGAAGTACCTGGACGATGCGCCGCGACTCGTGCACAACCCGGACGGCTCCGACATGTGGAAGTTCCGCGACACGGTGATCCCGAACGTGGCGCTCAACGCGGTGGCCGGCCGCCCCAAGGAGGAGTACGGCATCGAGCCGACCGGCCTCGACGAGATCCGGCCGGGTTGCTACAACGTGGACGAGCGGGTCAAGGACATGAACGCCGGCGGCATCCTCGCCTCGATCTGCTTCCCGTCTTTCCCCGGCTTCGCCGGGCGGCTGTTCGTCACCGACGACCACGACTTCTCGATCTCGCTGGTGCAGGCGTACAACGACTGGCACATCGACGAGTGGTGCGGGGCTTACCCCGCGCGGTTCATCCCGATGGCGATCCCGGTGATCTGGGACGCCGAGGCGTGCGCCGCCGAGGTGCGCCGCGTGTCGAAGAAGGGCGTGCATGCGCTGACCTTCACCGAAAACCCCGCCGCGATGGGCTACCCGAGCTTCCACGACGAGTACTGGAACCCCCTGTGGAAAGCCCTGGTGGACACCGACACCGTGATGAACGTGCACATCGGCTCGTCAGGCCGGCTCGCGATCACGGCGCCGGATGCGCCGATGGACGTCATGATCACGCTGCAGCCGATGAACATCGTGCAGGCCGCCGCAGACCTGTTGTGGTCGCGGCCGGTCAAGGAATACCCGGATCTGAAGATCGCGCTCTCCGAGGGCGGAACGGGCTGGATTCCTTATTTCCTGGAGCGCGCGGACCGGACCTACGAGATGCACTCCGCCTGGACGCACCAGGACTTCAAGGGCAAGCTGCCCAGCGAGGTTTTCCGCGAACACTTCCTGACCTGCTTCATCAGCGACAAGGTCGGCGTGGCGCTGCGCAACATGATCGGTATCGACAACATCTGCTGGGAGGCCGACTACCCGCACAGCGACTCGATGTGGCCGGGCGCGCCCGAAGAGCTGTGGGATGTGTTGTCCCTCAACAACGTTCCCGACGACGAAATCAACAAGATGACGCACGAGAACGCGATGCGGTGGTACTCGTTCGACCCGTTCACGCACATTTCGCGCGAACAGGCGACCGTCGGTGCGCTGCGCAAGGCCGCCGAGGGGCATGACGTGTCCATCAAGGCGGCGGGCCACGCGAAGGACTCCCGAGGGGGCTCGTCGTTCGCGGAATTCGCGGCTAACGCGAAGGCCCTCACGGGCAACAAGGACTAAGCCGCACCGGCGCCGAGCAGTCCCCCGCAAGCGGGAGGTACCCCCAGCAAAAGCGCCAAATTCGTCGGCGTGTCGGGCACTTGTGTCTGCTCGCGCTGAGAGGAGATCCAGCAGTGCCCGGCGCCGGAATGAACTTCGAGCTGACCGACGACCAGCAGCTGATCCGCCGGTCGGTGGCAGAGTTGGCGCGGAAGTTCGACGACCAGTACTGGATGGAAAAAGACCAGGCGCACGAGTTTCCCACGGAGTTCTATCAGGCCATCGCCGATGGCGGCTGGCTGGGCATGACGATCCCGACCGAGTACGGCGGCCACGGCCTCGGAATCACCGAGGCCACAATCCTGCTCGAGGAGGTCGCCAAGTCCGGCGGCGCCATGAACGCCGCCAGCTCGATTCACCTGTCCATCTTCGGCATGCAACCGGTGGTGGTGCACGGCTCCGACGAACTCAAGGCGCGCACGCTGCCCAAGGTTGCGACGGGCGAGGTGCACGTCTGCTTCGGGGTGACCGAACCGGGTGCGGGGCTGGACACCTCGCGCATCACGACGTTCGCCAAGCGCGACGGCGATCGCTACATCGTCAACGGGCGCAAGGTGTGGATCTCCAAGGCCATGGAGTCCGACAAGATCCTGCTGCTGACCCGCACCCAGAGCTACGAGGAAGTCACCAAGAAGACCGACGGGATGACGCTGTTCATCACCGATCTGGACCGCAGCCGCGTCGACGTCCGCCCGATCCGCAAGATGGGCCGCAACGCCGTCAGCTCCAACGAGTTGTTCATCGACAATCTCGAAGTGCCGGTCGAGGACCGAATCGGCGAGGAGGGCAAGGGTTTCCAGTACATCCTGGACGGCCTGAACCCGGAGCGGATGTTGATCGCCGCCGAGGCGCTCGGCATAGGGCGGGTGGCGCTGGACAAGGCGGTGAAGTACGGCAACGAGCGTGAGGTGTTCGGCCGGCCCATCGGCATGAACCAGGGCCTGCAGTTCCCGCTCGCCGATTCCCTGGCCCGCCTCGACGCCGCCGAGCTGATGCTGCGCAAGGCGACGTGGCTCTACGACAACGGCAAACCCTGTGGGCGCGAAGCCAATACCGCCAAGTACCTGTGCGCCGACGCCGGCTTCGCCGCCGCTGACCGGGCGTTGCAGACCCACGGCGGCATGGGCTACGCGGAGGAGTACCACATCACGCGCTACTTCCGTGAGGCCCGGCTGATGAAGATCGCGCCGGTCAGCCAGGAGATGATCCTGAATTTCCTGGGATCCAATGTGCTGAAACTACCGCGGAGCTATTGACCAGGGCGCGCCGCAGAAGCCCGATTGCATGGCTCAGCGCACCGACGGTCGACCCCCTTCCGCGGGGTGATATCAAGATCCAAGGACCAAGAGCCATCGGAGAGCACATGCGTGAGACAGTCATCGTCGAGGCGGTACGGACGGCAGTGGGGAAGCGCAACGGCGGGTTGTCCGGCATGCACGCCGCCGACCTGTCCGCGGTGGTCCTCAACGAATTGCTCGCTCGTGCCGGGGTTGGACCGGAGATCGTCGACGATGTGATCTGGGGCTGCGTGTCCCAGGTCGGCGACCAATCCAGCAACATCGGGCGCTACGCGGTCCTGGCCGCCGGCTGGCCGGAAACCATTCCGGGAACCACGGTCAACCGGGCGTGCGGTTCCAGCCAACAGGCGCTGGATTTCGCCGTGCAGGCGGTGATGTCCGGTCAGCAGGACGTCGTCGTGGCCGGCGGTGTCGAGGTGATGAGCCGCGTCCCGCTCGGTGCGGCCAGGGCGACCGGCATGCCGTACGGCCCGAAAGTCCTTGCGCGCTATGACGATTTCTCGTTCAACCAGGGCCTGTCGGCGGAGATGATCGCCAAGAAGTGGGGTTTTTCCCGCAGTCGGCTCGACGACTACTCGGTCCAGTCCCACGAGCGGGCGGCCGCGGCCCAGGACGCCGGCGCGTTCGCCGACCAGATCGTCCCGGTTTTCACCGACGACGGGACGGTCGTGGCCGACGAGGGGGTGCGCCGCGGAACAACCGCCGAGAAGCTGGCGGGGCTCAAGCCCGCCTTCGTCGACGACGGCCTGATCCACGCGGGCAACTCGTCGCAGATCTCCGACGGGGCGGCCGCGCTGCTCGTGACCACCTCGGAGATGGCGGTCGAGTTGGGTTTGACGCCGCTGCTGCGCTACCGCGCCGGCGCCGTCACCGGGGCGGACCCGGTGCTCATGCTGACCGGTCCCATTCCGGCCACCGAGAAGGTGCTGACCAAGGCCGGTGTCGCGCTGGCGGACGTGGGAGTTTTCGAGGTCAACGAGGCGTTTGCGCCGGTCCCGCTGGCCTGGCTGGCGGAAACGGGGGCGGACCCGCGGCGGATGAATCCGCTGGGCGGCGCCATCGCGCTGGGGCACCCGCTCGGCGCCTCCGGTGCGGTGCTGATGACGCGCATGGCGCACCACATGCGCGACAACGGCATTCGCTACGGGCTGCAGACGATGTGCGAAGGTGGCGGCACCGCCAATGCCACCCTGGTGGAGCTGGTCTCCTAAAACGGCCCTGCGCGCGGACCGGCGAGACCCTTGTCACAGCGACCAAACCAACCTACTGTGTGTTCAGTAGGTTGATCCGCGAACCAGGGAGCCCGTTTGCCCGTCGCCCGCCGATACGACACGTTGCTCGCCAAAGGCGAGGACCGCAAGCAGCGGATCCTCGACGTCGCCCAGCGCCTGCTCACCCGCAACGGCTGGCGTAACACCACCCTCGCCCAGATCGCCGGGGAGGCCGGTGTCACGCCCGCCGGGCTGCTGCATCACTTCGAGTCCAAGGAGCAGCTGCTGAACGCGGTGCTGGACGCCCGCGACGCCGACGACGACTCCCATGCCGACCGGACGGGTGATCTGCTGGTCGAGATCGCCCGAGTCGCCGACCGCTTCACCCGGGCGCCCGACATGGTGGGCACGTTCACCGTGCTGCTGATCGAGAACATCGATCCCGACGCCCCGCTGCACGACCGCATGCTGTCCCGCCAGCGCGAGGCGATCGACATCGTCGGCGACCTCATCCGGCGCGGCCAGGCCGACGGCCGCTATCGCACCGACATAGACCCCGCCGTCAAGGCCGTAGAAATTCTCGCCTTCGTCCACGGAATGGAAACAATATGGTTGCTCGACCCTTCGATACCGCTGACCGACGCGTTCAAGGAGTACGCGGAGGCGTTGGCGCGGGACTTCGCGCCGCCGAAGACGAGCGAGCGGACATGAGGTATCGGCTCGACGTCGTCGCCTCGAGCGTCGTCGACGTCGTGCGGTTCGCCGGCGGCTGGCTCTTCGACCGGGCGATGGCCGGCTGGGACGTCACGGTGCTGCTCACCGACCTGGCCGACCACCCCGACACCCGGCCGCTGCAGATCCTCGGCGCCCAGCCGCTCGACCTCGAAGACGCGCTGGCCGCGGTGGACTCGCACCCCCGCCCCCAGGCCCTGGCGGCCGCGGCGGACCTGTTCGGATGCGACCCGCGGGTGCGGCAGGGCGTCTTGCAGGCCCTCGATCACGGGGTCACCGAGGTGACGCTGTGGGGGGAAAGCTGGCCCGCCGAGCTGGACGACAGTGTCGGCGTGGTCCAACACCGATTGAGCATGGCCGCGAAGATCTTCAAGGCCCAGGCGCTCACGGCCGCCCTGTCAGGCGGCGGCGCGCCGCAGGCATCGATCGGCTGCCTCGAAACCTTCCGAAGCGGGCTGCTGGCCTGCCCGTCGGTCGCCGCCGACCTGGTTCCCGCGGGCTGATCGACTCGCCTGACTCACCGTCGGCGGGTCCGGCCCGTCGTTGACTGCGCTCGGGCCCGTGTGGAAATGTAATACTCATCTCTGAGAGGATCATTCTCACTGCTGAGATTCGAACGGAGCAAGATGGCGAACGACTTCTCCAAGATGGACTTCTTTCGGGGAACCGAGCTCATCGCGGACCCCTACCCGTACTACGAGTCGCTGCGGCAGCAATGCCCCGTAACGCGGGAAAACCACCACGGCGTCACCATGGTGACGGGTTGGGACGAAGCCTGTGCGGTGCTGAACGACGCCGAGACGTGGTCGTCGTGCATCTCGGTAACCGGACCGTTCCCGGGATTCCCGGTACCGATCGAAGGTGACGACATCACCGACTTGATCGAGGAACATCGCGACGAGCTGCCGTTCAGCGACCAACTGCCCACCCTCGACCCGCCGACCCACACCAACCACCGCTCCCTCATGATGCGGCTGATCACCCCGAAGCGCCTCAAGGAGAACGAGGACGCCATGTGGGTGCTCGCCGACCAGGCGCTCGACGACTTCCTGGCGCCCGGCCGCGGAGAATTCATCAAGGGCTTCGCGAGCCCGTTCACGCTGCTGGTCATCGCCGACCTGCTCGGCGTGCCCATGGAGGATCGCGACAAGTTCGTCAAGGGCATCGCCCAGCACGCGGGCGGCGGCATCGGCGGCACCAAGGGATCCCTGGCCCACAGTCCGCTGGAATTTCTCTACGGCCTGTTCTCCGAGTATGTCCGCGACCGCCGGCGCGCACCCCGGGACGACGTGCTGACCGGCCTGGCGACCGCCACCTACCCCGACGGCTCGATTCCCGAGGTGGAAGACGTGGCCCGCGTCGCCAGCAACGTCTTCTCGGCGGGGCAGGAGACCACCGTCCGCTTGCTCGGTGCGGCGCTGCAGGCCATGGGGGAGCGGCCCGACATCCAGGCGCAACTCCGCAAGGACCGCAGCCTCATCCCGAACTTCATCGAAGAGTCGCTGCGCTTCGAGAGCCCGGTCAAGGGGGACTTCCGGCTGAACCGCAGGCCGGTCAACGTCGGCGGGGTCGACCTGCCCGCCGGCACCACCGTGATGATCGTGCAGGCGGCGGCCAACCGGGACCCGCGCCGGTTCGAAGATCCGTCCACCTTCGATCCCGCCCGCAAGAACGCGCGCCAGCACATCTCGTTCGGGCGCGGCATCCACAGCTGCCCGGGCGCACCGCTGGCGCGCGCCGAAACCCGCGTGGCGATCGAGCGCCTGCTCGACCGGACGTCCGACATCAGGATCAACGAGAGCAGGCACGGGCCGGCGAACGACCGCCGCTACCAATACGTTCCGACCTACATCCTGCGCGGCCTGACCGAACTGCACCTGGAGTTCACGCCGGCATGAAGGTCTCGGTCGACGACCAACGCTGTCGGGGCCACGGCGTGTGCGTGACGCTCTGTCCCGAAGTGTTCAACCTGACCGACGACGGCTACGCCGAGGCGATAACCGCCGATGTGCCAACGGAATTCGAATCGGCCACGCAGGAGGCGATCCAATGCTGCCCCGAGCAGGCCATCAGCGACGTGACGAAGGAGACGTGAGTGGCGAAAGGCTATGTCATCCTCACCGAGGCCATCAAAGACCCCGAGGGCATGAAGGCCTACGGCCAGGCCGCGGGGGCGGCGATGGGCGGCGTCAACATCCTGGCGGTGGACACCGCTCCCACCCTGCTGGAGGGCGCCTGGCACGGCGACCAGACCGTCGTGCTGGAGTTCGAATCGGTGGATGCCGCCCGGGAATGGTACGAGTCCGAGGCCTATCAGAAGGCGGCGAAGCTGCGCCAAGCGGCGGCCGACTGCAACGCGGTGATCATCGCCGGGTTCGAAAGGCCTTCGGCAGGTAGCTGAATCGCTACTCCACGATGGAGATCGCCTGGCGGGGACACTGGCGCACGGCCTCGCGGACATCTCCCTCGGTCTCCGGGGTGATCTCCGGCTGCAAGACGGTCAGCATGTCGTCGTCGCCCAGGTGGAATATCTCGGGATTGATGCCCATGCAGACGCCGTTGCTCTCGCACAGGTCCCAATCGACTTCGATTCTCATTGCGGCCCCCTTACCGAAGCACCTTGACGGGTACATTCTTCCAGCCGGCGACGTTTTGCATGTTCACCCGCTTGCAGCCCGCCCAGTCCACCTCGTAGCGCGGCATGAAGTCCAGCAGCCGGTCCAGCGCGATCCTGCTCTCCATGCGGGCCAGGGCCGCTCCGAGGCAGCTGTGAATCCCGTACCCGAGGCCCAGGTGCTGCGCCTCGGTCTGGTCGCGCTCGATGTTGAAAGTCTCGGCGTCGGTGAAGGCATCCGGATCGCGGTTCGCCGCGGCGCCGCAGAGGAACACCGGCTTGCCCGGGGGAATCACGCCACCGCTGACGTGCGCCTCCTTCAGGGTGTAGCGGACGTTGTATTGGACCGGTCCCTCGTAGCGCAACAGCTCTTCCACCGCGCCGGGGATCTTGTCGCGGTCTTCCTGCAGCATCTGCCACTGGTCCGGGTGGCGCGCGAAGATCACGGCCGCGTTGCCCAGCAACTTGGTGACGGTCTCGGCGCCCGCCCCGCCCAAAAGGGTGGCGAAGGCGGTGATTTCGATGTCGTCGAGCTTGCGGGGCGCACCGTCGTCGCCGGGAATCTCGGCGGCGATCAGCCTGCTGATCATGTCCTCCTGCGGCTCCGCGCGGCGCTCCTGGATGAGGCCGAAGTAGTACATCGCGGTGTCGATGTTGGCCTGCATCCCGGCTTCGCTGATCTCGATCTGCCCCGGTTCGTGATGCAGGCTGGTGTCGATCCAGTGCCGCACCTGCTGGCGGTATTCCTCTGGCACCCCGGCCATTCGGGTGATGACCTCCACCGGAAACGGCCCGGAGAAGTCCTGCACCACGTCGAACGTGTCGGGATCGGCCGCGCTCAGGTATTTGTCGATCACCTCGATGACCGTCTCGCGCTGCGATTGAATGGCCCGCGGCGTGAACGCCTTGTTGAGCAGGCTGCGCATGTGCCGGTGCTCCGGCGGGTCCATGAAGATGATCGACTTCTGTTCGGGGGACAAGCCGCGGCGCACCATCGCGAGGTCGCAGCCACGGGCCGAGGAATACGTCTCGAAGTCTTTGAACGCCGCCGCGACGTCCTCGTGGCGGGTCAGCGCGTAGAAGTCCTCTTTCTCGTCGTAATAGAGTGGCGCGTCCTCGCGCATCCGCCGGTAAATGTCGAACGGGTTGTTGAAATACTCCTCGGAGAACGGATCGAAGACAACCTTCGGCTTGGTCACTGCGTGCTCCTCATCGGCGGGCTGAACCGTTACAGCGGATTGCCTGACTGTAACGCTAACGGTAGCGCTTTCGTGTGGAACCGGAAAGATCAAAACGCCGCCTCGTCAAACGCTCAGGCTTTATTCGCACAGCGGCCGACGACCTCGATGACATCGTCCAGAGCCCCCAGATCGCTGCCCAATTCCGCGGCGACGGCGCGGGCGACAGCCACGTCTTTGCCGACGAATTCACCGGCCAGCTCGACGAACGACCGGACGGAACCCGTGGCCGCGACGATGTCCAGCACCCGGCTTGCGGCGCTGCCATGGGGCAGGGCGTTCAGCAGGGTCGATTCGGGCACGCCGAGGCGTTCGGCCAGCCGGACCGACTCCGCCAGCAGCCCGATCTGGCCGGCGAACAGCGCGTTGTTGACCAGCTTCACCTTTTGGCCGGCGCCGATCGGCCCCACGTGCAGTATCGGGTCGCCGTAGCAGCCCAGCATCGCCCGTACCCGCGCCACGGCGTCTTCTTCGCCACCCACGAACAGCGTCAGCCTGCCGGCCGCCGCGTCGTGCGGGCCGCCGCTGACCGGCGCGTCGACGACGCCGACATCGTCGGCACAGGCGGCTCGGGTTGCAACGGCCTCGATGGTCTTCGGGCTTGCGGTGGTGTGCACCACCAACGCCGAACCGGATGGCATCGTGGGCAACAGCTCGCCGTCGAGGCAGACCCGCCGCACCTGTTCGTCGGTGAACACGCACACGACCACCGCGTCGGCATGCGCGCCGGCCCCGGCGACGTCGCCCACCGGGCGGGCACCCAGTTCGTTGAGGTCGCGGCGCCGCTCGTCCGTGCGGCCCAGGGCGCGGACGTCATGGCCGGCCTCGACGAGGCGGGCCACCATCGGGCGCCCCATCCGGCCCGCGCCGATGAACCCGATTCTCATCGCGGATGCCCCATCGAAGCCAGCGTGGCGTCGGCGGCATCGAGCACCGCGCCGGGTTCGGCCGCGGCCCGCTCGGCGAGTTCGGCGATCAAGCGGACGTCCTTGCGCAGCAGCGTCCCCGCCAGGCCGGCCAGCCGCTCGAGGCCACCGGCATCGCCAAGCGCGTTGAGCGCGAAGCTGTTTCCGCTGCCGCGCGAGACGACGTCGACGAGCCGGTCCGCGGACACGCCCAGCGCTTCGGACAGCGACAGGGCGGCGGCCGCCGTGCCCAGGTTGGCGGTGAACAGCAAGTTGTTGAGCAGTTTGGTGGTCTGCCCGGACCCCACGTCGCCGAGGTGAACCACCGGATCGGCGTAGGTTTCGAACACCGGGCGGCAGCGCTCGACGACGTCGGCGTCGCCGCCGACCATCACCAGCAGACGCCCCTCCGACGCCGCCCCACCACCGCCGCTCACCGGCGCGTCGACGACCGAAATGCCTCGTGTCTCGGCCTTTTCGGCCAGGCCGCGACACGTGCCGGGGTGCACCGTGCTGTGCACCGCGATGACGCCGCCCGGTTCCATGGCCGCCAGCAGGCCGCCCTCGCCGCCGGTGAGTTCCTCGATGTCGGCGTCGCCGACCACGCACAGGCAGACCAGGTCGCTGGCCGCGGCGAGGTCGGCCGGCGACGCGGCGAGGGTGGCCGGGGTGTCGGCGAACGGCTCGAGCGTCGCGGGCCTGCGTGCCCATAGCGTCGTCTGGTAGCCGGCCTCGACGATCCGCCGTGCCATCGGGCCGCCCTGGCTGCCCAGCCCGATGAATCCGACCCTCATCCGGCCTCCAGATCGTCTTGCGTTCGGGCCGCCACGCATTCGTCCGCGAACGAAAGAACCTCCGCGTGATAGTCCGGGGCGGTGTGACCCAGGCTGATGTTGTGCCCGGCCCCCGGTTGTCGGTGCACGACGAAACGAGTCGCACCGGAGAACAGGGCGGTGATCTCGGCTACCGCCGAATCATCAGCCTGCCAGACCTTTTCGTGCTCGGCGATGCTGAAGTGCACCGGGACGCGAACGGCGGGCGCGAGCTCCGGGAAGGTTTGGCGGGCCCAGTCCGACACCATCTTGTCCTCGTAGGCCGGCGCCGAGGGGGAAACCGTCGCGCCGCCGAGGACCTCGGGCGGGTACAGCTCCTCGGGGCTCCACAGCAGGCCGCGCATGCCCGGCGGGCGTCTTTCGCGGGTCGCCGTTTTCAGTATTTCGCGAGCCGCGGGGTGATAGTGCCGGCCGGTGCCCGCGAGCTCGATGCCGAGCAGGTCGGCGCCGCGCTCGACGGCGGCCATCCGCATCGTCAACTCGCACCCGCCCGAATGGCCCCACACGAATAATCCGGCGCCGCTTGATCTTTCGCCGAGGATGCGGTCGATCGCCCCGTAGGCCAGGTTGACACGCTGCTCGCCCTCGACCATCGCCTCGGGATAGGGTGCCGAGCTGCCATAGCCGGGACGGTCGAGCGCCACCACGGTGAACCCCGCCGCGGCGCCCGCCCGTAGCAGCGAATAAGAAGGGTGGCCGGGGCAGTCGAAATAGACCGCGGTGGTGCCGCCCCCGTGGATGGCCACGATGACGGCCTTCGGGTCGGCCGCCTCCGCGACCAGCGCCGACATCGGCACCCCGTCGACGATCACCAACCGGGGCCGAACCGCGCTCATGCTCGCCTCATTCCGGGGCTCGCAGCAGCAGGACGCCGCTGGGGGTGAGGCCGCCGCTGCTGACGACGCCGACACGGGCGCCGGCGACCTGCCGGTCGCCGGCCTCACCGCGCAGCTGGCTGATGGCTTCGTGCAGCAGCCCCATGCCGTGGGTGCGGCCGTGCGACAGCTGGCCGCCGTGCGTGTTGAGCGGCAGCAGGCCGTCGCGGGCGATGTTCTTGCCGCCGTCGAGAAAATCCCTGGCCTCGCCGATGCCGCAGAAGCCCAGCGCCTCGATCCAGGACAGGCAGTTCATGGTGAAGCCGTCGTAGAGTTCGGCGACGTCGACGTCGGTGGGGCGCAGCGACGTGCGGGTCCAGACGTGCGCGGCCTGGCCCAGCACCTGCGGCTCGTGGGTGAGCGTGCTTTGGTCCCAGTCGATTCGCTCGATGATCTGCGTACCCACCGCCTCCACCAACACGGGCGGCTTGGCCAGGTCGCGCGCGGCGTCGACGGCCGAGACGATGACGGCGATCGCGCCGTCGCAGGGCACGTCGCAGTCGTAGAGCCCGAACGGAGTGGTGATGGGCCGCGCACCCAGATAGTCGTCCATCGTCATCGGGGTGCGATAGACCGCGGTGGGGTTGAGCTCGGCGTTGGCACGCTGGTTCAGCGCGATCCAGCCCAGCGTCTCTTTCGTTGTGCCGTAACGGTGAAAGTGCCGCTGCGCGTTCATCGCCAGGGTGTGTGCGGCCGAGGTGGCGCCGAACGGGTACGTCCAGCCGGCGATGCGGCCCATCGAGGGGGTGATCTTGCCCTGCTTCATCAGCTCGCCGTGGGTGGCCTCCCACAAGGTCCTGAAGCACAGCACGTGCCGGGCCAGCCCGCACGCGACGGCGAGCATCGCGGCGATCACCGATCCGCCGGGGCCGAACGTTTCGATGCCGCCGTTGTGCCACGTGGGGCGGATCCCCAGCGCCGCCTCCAGCGCGGTGACCCCGCCCTCGCCGAAGCCGCCGAGGTTGCCGCCGCCGGGGTAGGTCGACAGGCCGTCGATGTCGGCGTACGTCAGCCCGGCATCGGCGATCGCCGCCTCGCACGCCTGCACCGTCAGCGACAGCGGCGGCTCCATCAGCCGGCGTCCGATCGGCGACATGCCGATTCCTGTGAGCGCGACCTTGTCCTCGAACTTCTCCGTCGTCAGCATGGGGCTGACGTGTTCGCCGAACCGCTCGGGAGCGATCTCGTCGGTCGGCAGGGGTCCGGGTTCGGTGGCCGGAACCGGCCGGAACAGCGGCAGCCAGACGTCCTCGATGTGCTCGAAGACGACCTCCACCTGCTGGCCGAGCTCGAGCCCGTCGGGATCGCACTCGACGATGTTGGTGGTCAGCCGGACCCGGGGATCATCCGCGATCGCGACCTGCGCGACCACGTACGGGGCGGGCATGCCGGGCAGGCTGAATCGGTGGTTCACCGTGAACCCGGCCAGCGTCGCCCTCCCGGAGACGGCCCGCACGCCCACGTCGCGGGCGCGGCAATACCGGCACACCGGCGCCGGGGGATGGATCAGCGAGTCGCAGGCCCTGCATTCCTGAAACCGCAGCGTGCCGTCGGCTCCCGACGCCCAGAAGAATTCGTTGTCCAGCGTGATCAGGGGCAACGGCCGTCCCGGTGCTGCTGCTGACACGTCACCTCCGAAGTCGGCCGAAGTCCTGGTAGGGCCGTTATACAAATCGGAGAATTACGTTATCACTTCCGCGTGCGCACGATCCAGGACGTGCGCGTCAGCGCGTGAAGCCCCACTCCGCCTCGTTCTTTTCCGTCTTGAGGTGCTCGGCCGGATCCTCTGCCTCGGCGAGCGGCAGTTCGGGGGCGCGGGATATCCGCTCGCCGATCTCGGCGATGGCGTGCACCGGGCAATCCATGAGCGCGCGCATGACGGCGTCGCGATCCGACTCTGCCACCGTGCCGTCCCCGATGAGGGAGGCGTATCCCCAGTCGTCGAGCGAGAAGTATCCGGGCGCGTACTTGGCGCAGATGCCGAAGCCGTCGCACACGGTGCGGTCCAGACGAATTCTCATGCTTGTCCCACAGCTTCCGCCTCGTAGGGACGGTCGGCGCGGAAGGCGCCACGGATGCAGTCCGGGCACGTGCCGCCGAGATGCGCGGCGACCTCGCCCGGGAACTGATCGAGCAGGGTGGCGGCCACGTTGGTGGCGGCGTCCAGCGTCGCGCACGCGCCGCGGCCCCGCAGCAGCACCGACCAGCGGCGCAACCGGTCGACGTCTTCCGTCGTCGCCGCGCCGTCCCGCAGCGCGCCGGCGGCGGCGGCCATCGCGGCCGTCCCGTTGAAGCATGACCCGCATTGCCCGGCGTTTTCGCGGTCGAAGTAGGCCAGCACCGACGCCGCGACCGCCACGGGGCAGTCGTCGGTGATGACCGAGATCGCGCCGCAGCCCAGGCCGCTGCCGAGCCGCCGCATCGTCTCGTGGTCCAGGGTCGTCTCCAGCACCCTGCGGTTGAGCAGGCCGGCGAAATACCCGCCCATCAGGGCCCCGCGGACCTGGTCCGGCGAAACCTGGTGCAGCGCAAGCAGTTCGGTAAAGGGCAGGCCGTGCGGCAGCTCGTAGAGCACCGGCGGCCGGCCGGCGCCGGTGATGGTGGCCAGGAAGGTCCCCGGGGACAGCGCGGTGCCCTGCGAGCGGAACGCCGCCGAACCGTGGCGCTGCAGGTAGGGCAGGTTGGCCAAGGTTTCGACATTGCTCACCAGCGTGGGCAGATCGTCCACGCCCGCCTCGAAGGGGCGCGGCGGCTTGTCGGTCGGCTTGGCCGGGCCGCCGTTGATCGCGCGGACCGCGGCGGTCTCCTCGCCGGCCACGTATCCGGGCTGCACCGTTACCATGCCGACCGTGATACCGCCCAGCGCAACGGGATCGAGCTCGCCGAGCGCGGTCTCGACGTTGTGCGCCGACTCCGGATCGGACACGAAAACGTAGGCGCGGTCGGCACCGACCATCGCCGCGGCCAGCCGCAGGCCGTCCAGGACCAGGTGCGGGCGGTTACGCAGCAGCCACCGGTCCTTGACCGAAGCCGGTTCTCCCTCTTCGCCGTTCGCGACGACGACGGTGCCGCCGGAGACAAGCCCGTTGTCGCGCACCGCACGCAGCTTGACCGCCAGCGGAAAGGCCGCACCGCCGCGGCCGACCAGCGCGCTGGAGTCGACCTCGCTCAGCAGGTCGCCGGGGTCGCCGAGGGGGTGGTATCCGCCCGAGCTTCGATACGCCGCGAGGTCTTCGCGTTGTCGGGCCAGCAACCGGGGTTCGAACCCGGTCGGGACGGCGGTGGTGACGGTCGTGGAGTGGGCGGTGTTCACGGCTGGCCTGCCATCGTCTTGGTTAGGCTTGCGCGCATGCGAACTGCGGTGGTGCGCGTCAACGTCGATCCGGAAAGCGTACTGACCGCTGCGCAACTACGAGACGGCATGGCCGCGCTCCTTGCGGTGGTCGGCGAGTCGGGCGCCGACGTGGTTCGCAACGACCTCGCGGCCATGCCCGCCGACCGCCGCGAGGTGGAACTGCTGATCGCGGCCGAGGACGGCGACACGGCCAGGACCGCCGCGATCGAGTTCTGCGCCAAGGTGTTCGGCGTTGCCCCGGTGCCGGGTGTGGTCACCTTCATCAGCCGGGGAACCGATGACGACGCTCGCGGTGTGTTGTCCGGGTTCGGGCTCGCCGGTGACATCGAGCGGACCGCGGGAGGCGACGGCTTCGACATCGTGTACGTGACGCTGCGCGAGGAGGACCTCGAGCGGATTCCGGAGAGCCGGGTTCACACCGCCCTCGAGGCGTCGCTCAACTGCGAGGTCCACATCCGTACCCGGTAGGAATCTCCAAAAACGACGTAGGGCCATTACGATTCCAGGAATTCGAGGATTGCGGGTGCCGCCTGGACCCACGTGTCGAACATGTTGAAGTGCTGCACCCTGCCCGCCGCGCGGTCCTCGGACGCGCGCTCCCACGCGTCCTCCGGCCAGGGCGGGTCGATGAGCTTCGATCCCTTGATCAGGCAACTGACTTCCAGCGAAGTCCGTTTCGGGTGATCCATGTCGTTCTCGCCGCCGCGAATGATGAGTGTCGGGACCTTGATGCGGTCGAACATCTCGTCCTCGACGCCCGGGATCGTCTGTCCCGGTTTGGAAACGAAGGCGTTGAGCCAGCGCAGCATCACCTTGAGGAATTCGTCTTGGTCGAAGTCGAGGAACCGCTGCTTGTTGTTCGGGTTCTCCTCGATCCGGTCGCGCCACTCCTGGACCTTCACCACGCCGTCCATCCCGGTTCCGCGCACCGCGAGGATGCTCGGGATGATGTAGAAGGACCCCAGCACGAAGGTGCCGTAGATGCCGCCGACGATGTTCCACACCACCAGCTTGGTGACCATCTCGGGATAGAGCATCGTGGTCAGCATGGAATCCCTTGCGCCGCCGGACCCTCCGGCGAGAATGCAGCGCTCGAAGCCCAGCCCGGTCACCAGCTTGTGCAGCGTCTCGGCGCGCATGTGCGACTCGCTCTGGCCGTAGAACTGCACGTCGGACGCGCCGCAATTGGGCCGGTCCCACAGCAATACGCGGTAGCCCCCGGCGGCGAGCGCGTCGGCGAGCGGGCGCAAGCCCTCGATCTCCTTGCTGAACCGGCCGCCGGGGGTCAGGGCGATGAGCTCGCCAGAGTCGCCGAGGATTTCGTAGACGACGTTTCCCCCGTTGATCGCGATTGAAGGCACCCGATTCTCCTGTGGTTAGGCCTGCACCAGAACGTCGTTGCCGACGACGCGCACCGGATAGGTGCGGATACTCCATTCGGGCTTGACCGCGGTGGTGCCGGTCGCCAGCTCGAAACCCCATTGGTGCCAGGGGCAATAGATGAACTCCAGGTCGCGCACCATGACCGAGTCGCCCGCGGCGGTCTCGTCGACGATCGTGCGGCCGCGGGAGCGTCCCGAACACAGCGGACCGCCTTGGTGCGGACAGTAATTCGCGATGGCATAGAAGCTGCCGTTGACGTTGTAGACGCCGACACCATGCCGTCCGATCGGTACCAGCTTGTGCTTGCCCGGCGGGATTTCGTCCACGGTGGCGACAACGTGCTCGCGGCCCTGGGCGAGGCGGGGCTCGGGCCGTTGGGATTCTTCGGTCAACTCAGAGCACCCGGGTCTGACCCTCGAGGACCGGAACGGTCTCGGGCAGGTGATAGGTCGCGATGCCGTTCTTGTACATCACCGCGTCGCGGGCCGCCTTCGGAAGGTGCTTGACCAACCAGCGCGGGTCGTCGAACGTCCAGTGCGGGTAGTCCGACGAGAACAGCAAGATCTTTTCGCACTCCATCCATTCCAGCGCCCGGGTCAGCTCGGTCTTGTCCTCGGGGTAGTCCAGCGGCTGGGTGGTGAACTTGATGTGGTCCTTGACGTAGTCGGACGGCTTGCGCTTGATGTCCACCCACGACTTGCGCGCCGCGTAGATCGCATCCATGCGCCACATCAGCGGCAAGATCCAGGTGAACGCGTGCTCGACGAACACGATCCGCAGCGTCGGGAACCTGTCGAAGACGCCGTCGAAGATCAGGCTCATCACCTGGTTGGCGGCCAGCAGCGAGTAGGTCACCATGAAGTCGTGGTTGTAGCTGGGGAATCCCACCGGCGGGATCGGCAGCTCCTCGAAATGGCTGCGCGACAGGTGGCAGCTGACGGTGATGTCGTGCTTGGTCGCCGCCGCCCAGATCGGGTCGTACTTCGGGTGGCCCCATGACGGGCGCGGCTCGGCCTTGATCAAGATCTGCGCCATGTAGGGGTGCCCGGCCCAGCGCTCGATCTCGCGCACGGACGCCTCGGGCTCCTCGATGGCGGCGCATATCGAACCGCGCCACCGCTCGTGCCAGTTGTTGTGGCTGTCCAGCCAGTGATTGGCCTGCCAGTCGTTCAACGCTTGCGACATCGCGTGCTGCGCCTCCGGCAGCCGCGCCGGGTAGGCGGCCGGTTCCAGGATCGCGATGTCGGAGCCGGCCTCCATGATCAGCTGGCGGAACGCCAAGTCCGGGTCGCTGCAGGGGAATTCGCCGTTGGGGGGGAACGTGTCCACGCGCATGGCGTAACTGTGCGCGTAGTCCGGGGCGTCGTAGTAGATCTGCTCACCGATGTTGCGGGTGAGGAAGTACTTGCTGCGCCAGGGCTCGGGGATGTACGGGACGAGCTCGCCGCGCTTGGGCGACGGGTGGACATCCGAGTCGACGCACCGGACGGCTATGCGCTCGGCGGCGGGAAGCCGCTCCTGCGAATGGGTCAACGTCATCTGAAACTCCTCGGTCTCACGTCGTACTTCTACTGTGCGCCCACCTCGGCGGGGATGTCTATGCCGTACAGCCCCGCCGCGTTGCGCCAGCACAACTTTTCCCGCTGTTCTGCCGACAGCGCACTGGGCAGCTTTTTGGCGTCGGCGCACTGCCAGTGCGGATAACTGGAACCGAACATGACCATGTCGTCCTTGCCGGTGAAGCCGAACCATTCGCCGGCGAACTCGGCGTCACCGGGTCCGTCGAGGCTGCCCTGGATGAAATAGACGTGACCGGGCAGGTAGTCGCTGGGGATCCGCGGCGCCCAGGGCGTCTGTTCGAGGTGCGGCCGGCCGAACGTGTCCATCCGCCAGATGAACGGTGTCACGAAGTCGGCCGCGCCATCGCCCCAGACGAACTTCAGACCGGAGAAGCGCTCGAACACGCCCTCGGCGATCATGTTCATCAGGTGATAGATGTAGTTCAGCGCCATGAAACTCACGTACTGCTCGTAGGTGCGGGTGTTCCCGGACGGCGTCGGCGCGAAGGCGATGCCCGAGCCGACCTCGATGTGCGCGGCAACGGGAAGGCCGGCGTCGACCGCGGCTTCCCACAGCGGCCAGAACTGCGGTTTGCCGTAGAGCTCTCGCGACTGCAGCGGAACGCCGATCTGAACCACGCGTGGATGCCCGCGCCATTTCTCGATCTCCCGCAGGGCGCCGGCGATGTCGTCGGGATTCACCCGAATGGTGCCGCGGAACCGCTCGCCGAACTCGCCGGACTCCAGCCAGTCGGCCACCATCATCTCGTTGTGGGCCGCGTGCAGCGCGCTGCCCAGGTGCCGGTCCGGCATGATGCCCCGCCCCATCGGGTGCAGGACCGCCACGTCGACACCGCGCTTCGAAAATAGTTCTCGGGCAACGAATTCGGGATCCGAACCGGGGTACTGGCGGTCCGGGCCCTCGGTGTTGGGCGCGTACTCGCCGCCCGGGGCGCCGTACCAGTCCATCTCGTAGTCGGGGAAGCCGCGGCTCTTGAACGGCTCGCGGAGCACCTTCCGCAGCGCCTTGTTGGACGGGAAGAAGATGTGCACGCTCGCGTCGATGAGCGGCGTGCGCGTTCCGTCGGCGTGTTCGATCACGAATGCCATCCTTCGGCGCGGTTAGCCAAAGTGGGCCCAGGCGGGCCATATGATAGATAATCTAACATTCTCTTCAACGGTCGATCAACGGGGTTCCGGTAAGCGTTTCGATTAATCATCGTCCCTGGTCGCGGGCACTTTCGCGGTCGTCGTGCAAGTATGGTTCTTAAAACTGGATAATACCATTCTCCTGGCCGTGGATAAGTGCCATCCGCCTCTATCCTGAGCCGCAACCCGGCAGGCCGGCGACGGGCCTACGGTCACGCCGGCCGCCTCTTCAAGGGGTTTGATGACCGCGGTGAAGTCGGAGCCGCGCCCTGGTCGCGTGCGGTGGCCTCCCACAGCCGGCCGATCGTTTCGGCGATCTGTGCCGGGACGCCGAGCCCGTGTGCCTCGTCGAGGTAGAGCTGCACGTCTTTGACCATCAGCCCGGCCCATGTTTCCCAAGCCGACAGACCCGATCAGCATCGTGGACGCCTAGTCCCCGTCTACTTCGGCGAACGCCTCACTCGCGATGCGAAAGCTGTCGACGGCGGCGGGCACGCCGGCGTAAATCGCGACCTGGAGGAAGATCTCGCGGATCTCGTCGCGCGTGACGCCGTTGGTCAGCGCCGCCTTGACATGCGTGCGTAATTCGTTGGGCCGGTTGAGCACTGAGATCATGGCCAGGTTGAGCATGCTGCGCGTCTTCAGCGTCAGGCCCTCGCGCCCCCAGACCGCGCCCCAGCAGTACTCCGTGACGAGATCCTGCAGAGGCTTGGTGAAGTCGTTCGCGTTGGTCAGCGCTCGGTTGACGTATTCCTCGCCCAGCACCGCGGAGCGGATCTCAAGTCCTCGTTGGTAGGTTTCGCTGGCCAATGGTCTGCTCCTTCGACGGCTTCGGGCGTCCTGCTGATATGACCTTCGTATAGCAGCCACGGCCCGAGGAGAAATCCTGAGTGAGCGGGCAGCGACGTCTGGGTGTGATGTCGGCCGCCCGGACCATCCGGCGATTCACCGACGAGGCGGTCGCCACCATCTGGCGCTCTCGGGCACTCCATAGTCGCTTTTCGAGATTACCGCTTCCGTGTTAGAGAATGTTATTCTCGCGAAGGCGGTGAAGACAGGAGGCGGCCCGGATGCTGTTGGAGTTCGATGCTGATCAGCGGCTGTGGCAGAAGACCGTTCGCGACGCCGTTGCCAAGCAGTGCCCGCCCTCGTTGGTGCGCGGCGTCGCCGAGGACAATGGCGACCCAACGCCCCTCTGGGAAGGATTGTGGAAGTCGTACGTCGACCAGGGCTGGACCGAGCTCAACGACCCGGCCGGCGCCGTGGAACTCGCCATCGTGCTCGAGGAGTTGGGACGCGCGACCGACCCCACCCCGTTCCTGGCGACGATGAGCCAGTTTGCCCCGCTGACCGCCGACCGGTTCGACCCGCACGAGTCCGGGACCGCCGTGTACGGCGGAGTCTGGGCGCACCGGGACGCCGACGGCTGGGTGCTGGACGGCACCGCGCGCCACGTCCTCGACGGCGATCGCGTCGACCGGGTGGCCGTGGTGACCGACGCCGGGGTGTTCGTCGTCGCGGCCAACCAGGTGTCGGCCCGCCGCTCGGCGGTGTTCGACCCCGTCCTACACGTCGCCGACCTTTCTTTCGGTGAGGTCCGGGTGCCCGACAGCGCCCGGCTCGCCGTCGACGCCGAGCGCGCGCACCACGTCGCGCTGACCGGCATGGCGATCACGATGGTCGGCGCCTGCCAGCGCATCCTCGACATGGTCCTCGACCACGTCCGCAACCGGCAGCAGTTCGGTGTACCGATCGGCTCGTTCCAGGCCGTCCAGCACAAGGCCGCCGACATGCACGTCGCGGTGGAGCGCGCCCGGGCGCTGGCCTACTTCGCGGCGCTGACGATCGCCGCCGACGACCCGCGGCGCCGACTCGCCGCCGCCATGGCCAAGGCGTCGGCGGGGGAGTGCCAGTCGCTCGTATTCCGGCACGGCTTGCAGCTTTTCGGGGCGATGGGCTTCACGTGGGAGAACGACCTGCAGTTCGCGCTGAAGCGGGCCAAGGCGGGCGAGCTCATGCTCGGCGGCGCCGCGGAACACCGGGCGCGGATCGCCGAGGAGTACCGTGCAGCTGACTTTTGATCCCGACGTCGAGGCGTTTCGGGCGGAGTTCGCGGCGTTCCTGGACGAAAACCTGCCCGACGCAAGCGAGACGCTGGAGCGCCCGCGCTCGGTCTCCCACATGCCGCAGTGGGCCCGTCGTTGGCAGCGGCTGCTGTTCGACAACGGCTGGCTGCTGCCGAGCCAGCCACCGGAGTTCGGTGGCCGCAACGCCACGGTGCTCCAGCAGTTCGTCTACCTGGACGAGCTCAGTCGCCGCCGGATCTATCACAGCTTCAACCCGCAAGGCGTGAATATCGTTGCGGCATCGCTGTTGTCGTTCGGCAGCGAGGAACAGAAGCGGCGGTGGGCGGTACCTATCCTGCGTGCCGAGATCACCGCGTCGCTGGGGATGAGCGAGCCGAGCGCCGGCTCCGATCTGGCGTCGCTGCGCACCCGCGCCGTGCTTGACGGCGACCACTTCGTCGTGAACGGGCAGAAGGTGTGGACCTCGGGGGCGCACGACGCCGACGTCTTGTTGACCTTCGTGCGGACGAACCCGGATGCGCCGAAGCACAAGGGAATCAGCGCGCTGATCATCCCCACAGACAGCCCGGGGCTGGTGCGCCGGCCGTTCCCGTCGATCTGCGGCGCCGACGACCTGGATTTCAACGAGGTGTTCTTCACCGACGTGCGGGTGCCGGCGGAGAACCTGGTCGGCGAGCTCGACCAGGGCTGGCGGGTCGCCAACGGGTCGCTGGGGCACGAACGCACGATGATGTGGCTGGGCTTCGCCGATCGGCTGGACAACATGATCGACGACTTCCATCCCGGCACCGACGTAGAGCGCGACCAGTACGCCAGCATCATCATGGACAAGCAGGCGCTGCGCCTGCTCGGTTCGGCAGCGCTGGCCCGCGCTGCCCGCGGCGAGGACGATGTGGCGGCGATCTCGGTGCTGAAGCTGTTGGGTTCGGAAGCGGAGCTGCGCGGGATGGACCTCGCGCTGACGTCCGCCGGGGCCGACGGGCTGGTCCATCCGGGTCAGACCGGGCCCTACGCGCACATGAACCTGGACCACTATTTCGGCAGCTGGTTCGAGCGTTATGCCCGAAGCTTTTCCGGCACGATCGCCGGCGGCACCTCGGAGATCCAGCGCAACATCATCGCCCAGCGAGTGCTCGGCCTGCCGCGCGGCTGACTTTTCTCTTCGAATGTGCGACCAGCTTCACACTCGACGCCGAGTGTGCGGCCAGCTTCACGTTCGGCGGTCGGCCGCGGAGGCCATGCCCGGCAACGCAATCCGGGCGACGCCCGGGGTGCCCAGCCGGCCGGCCAGCCATGGCAACGCCGTGGTGAAGACCGCCCCGGCGGTCGGCCAGTCGTGCTTGCCGGCGTGGGCGACCACAGCGCAGTCGACGCCGTTCGCCCGGCCGAGCGCGCAAAGGGAACCGGCGGCCGCCGCCTGGTTGCCAGGGTCGGCGGCGGCACCACGCCCGGCGACGGCCATCGCGGCGCTGTCGACGGTCGTGACATCGCGGTTCGGTGTCGGCGAGCCGCCCGACGAGATCGCGAACCAACCGGACACGCCGGTGTAGCGGCCGTGGCGGGCGATCACCGTCGTCGGGTCGAATGCGGCCCAGGTGTCGGCGTTCCCGCCGAACAGGTTGGCGATGGTTTGCGCCTTGGTTCCGGTGTTGGGGGTCAGGTCGCCTTCGATGTCGACGAACGCGTTGAACAGGTTCGGGTGCATGACGGTCAGATCCACGGCGCAGGTGCCGCCCATCGACCAGCCCACGACGCCCCAGTGCGACGGGTCGGCGCTGACCCCGAAGTTCGAGACCAGATACGGCACAACGTCTTTCGTCAGATGGTCGGCCGCGTTACCCCGGCTCCCGTTGACGCATTCGGTGTCGTTGTCGAAAGCGCCGCCCGCGTCAACGAACACCAGCACCGGCGCATTGCCGCCGTGCGCGGCCGCGAAGGCGTCGGCGCTCTCCACCGCGTTGCCGGCGCGTACCCAGTCGGCCGGCGAGCTGAGCATGCCGCCGATCATCATCACCGTCGGCAGTGCCGGTGGCGGGTAGCTGGCGAACCACGCCGGCGGCAGGTACACCAGTTCCTCGCGGTGCTTGAAATGCGATGCGTCGGACGGGATCTGCACCGGCACCAGGCTGCCGTGGGTCGGCTTGATGCCTTTGGCCGCCATCGTGGCAACGGTGGCCCCGTCGCTCTGGTCGGGCAGCGGGCGGGAGGTGAGCTGGTTCCACGCGCTCTGCACCGTCTGGAAGTACCCGACCCACTGGTTGAGCACCAGCAGCGAGCAGAGCAGGCACAGCGGCACGGCCAGGACCGCGGCCCCCCGCCGCCACCAGCGCGCGCCGCGCCAGCCCAGGATTGCGACGGCCGCGGCCATGCCGGCCAGCGCGATCCACACGTACAGCGCGTGGGGCGCCGGCCCGGTGTCCAGTCCGGCGGCGGCCACGGACCAGTACGTTCCGAACGCCGCGAGGCCGCCCACGGCCGCTGCCAGGGGCAGCCATAGCAGGCGCCAACGGCGGGAGCGCCACCCGACGGCCAGGCCGAGCGCGATCGCGGTGACGACCTCGACCGCCATCGGCACCCAGCCGTGCAGCAGCGAAATGTGGTTGCTCAGGGCCAGCTGCATCGTGATTCCTCCTCCCGGCCGTTAGCGCGCCATGTGGGAGAAGGGTCGAACGCGGGGCTCTACGAAGCCTCTACGAATTCTTGGAGGAACTCGCGAGCAGACGCAAAAGCCCCCAACACGCCGAGGATGTGGGGGCTTTTGCGTCTGCTCGCGAGAGAAACGCGGCTAATCGATGACGGCGGCTTCCTTGCGCTCGGTGATCGGCCTGGCCAGTTCCTGCTCGTCGCAGACGCGCTGCAGTTTGTCCAGCGTATCCGCGAGGCCCGCGCCGATCCTGTTGCCGGGCGTGAAGGTGGCCGGCAGCTTGCGCATGCCCTGGATGACGCCGATGGTCTCGTAGTGGACGGTGCCCTCGGGGTCGCATCGGTAGTCGGGCATCCGGTCGAGAACCGCCGTGAGCATGGACTTGAACACGGTGCGCGCCACGTTTGATCCGGCGCATCGGTGCAGGCCGAGCCCAAAGCTGAAGTGCCGGTTGCCTTTGCGGTCGAGGATGATGTCGTCGGGATCGTGAAACACCGCGGGGTCGCGGTTGGCCATCGCCCACGAAATCCAGAGCCGCTCACCCTCTTTGAACTTGATGCCGTCGAGCTCGACGTCATCGGAGAAGGTCCTGCCATCACCCGGCGCCGGGGTGAAATAGCGCAGAAACTCCTCGGTCGCGGGGTCCAGCAGCGTTTCGCGTTGCTTGCTGAGCAGTTCGCGCTTGTCGGGGTGCTCCGAAAGCCATTCCAGCGAATGGGCGGTCAGCGCCGTGGTGGTGTCGAAACCGCCGCCGATGATCAGTCCGAGGTTTCCGATGATCTCCAGATCGGGCGCCGGCTCACCGTCGATCCGCATCTCGAGCAGGGCATTGACCAGGCCGGGCCGCGGATTGTTGCGGATCTCGATCATGTTGTTGATCAGGTCGATCCCCATCTGCCGGTGCATCTCGGTGACCCGTTGGATGTCCGGGGAGTGCTCCGGGGTATACACCGCGGCATGCGTTGGCTCGCTGTACATCTGCCAGTTTTTCAGCGGGATGCCCATCATCGCGAGCGTCAGCACGGCCGGCACGATGTTCGCCAGGTCGTCGACGAAGTCGATGCGGCCTTCCTCGATCTTCTCGTCGAGGCAGGCGCGCGTCACGTCGTCGATGAACGGCTCCCAGCGCTTGACCGCGGCCGGCGACAGATAGGGATTGAGCACCGAGCGGTAGGTCTTGTGTTCGGGGTTGTCCATCTCGAGGATGCCGCCCCGGATGCCGTTGATGCGACTGGCCGTCGGGATCGAAATGCCCTTGTAGCCGCGGCGTTCGTTGTTGACGTCGTGATCGTTTGAGACCGCCGGGCAGCGGGCGAGCTCGAAGACCTCGTGGCTGCCGGCCGCCACCCAGTGCCCGCCGTAGGTGTCGCTCCAGGCCATCGGGCACCGGGCATGCATCTCCTCGGTGATGTCCTTGAACTTCGATCGGTACTCCGCGGAGTGCCGATCGAAGTGATACCGGTTCCGCTTACGGTCGCTGTCGCTGTCGCTGACTTGGTCATCAACGCTGTCGTCGACACTCAAGGCGCTGTCTCCCTTTACGTTTCATCCGTGATGATGATGGCCTGCTCCGGGCAGGAGTGGGCGGCTTCGCGGACCTGGTCCTCCTTGTCGGCCGGCACCACCTCGTCGATCGCCGACGAACTGCCGTCGATGTCGCTGAGCTGAAAGGACTCCGGAGCGATCATCGAGCAGAGGGTGTGGCCCTGGCAGCGTTCCGGATCAACCCAGACCTTCACGGTGTCTCCTTCGAAATCGTCGGTGGCTCAAGTTGTCGCATTCTCAATTGTCGTGGTCGTACCACTTGAGGTAGCCGCCGGCGTCGACGCGCAACTGCACGCCCGTCACGTACCTGGCCTCCTCGGAGGCCAACCACAAGACGGCATTGCTGATGTCCTCGGGTTCGACATAGGGAATTCTCATCGCCTGTTGCACGCCGAAAACCGGCTCGGCGTCGGCGCGGGTCGGGTGTTCGAGGTCCGGCCGGAACGAGCGGTACATCGGCTCGCTTTGCAGCATCGGGGTGTTCGTGTTGGTCGGGTGAATGACGTTGGCGCGGATACCCATCGGGGCGAGCTCGGTCGCCAGGTCGTGGACGTAGTGCGACAGCGCCCGCTTGGAGTGGATGTAGGCCATGCCGCCCGGGTCGTTGCCGGGGTTGTCCTTCTTGGCGGTGTCCATCAGCGCGGCGGTGGATCCGGTGGCGATGATCGAGGCGCCCGCACCCAGGTGCGGCAGCGCGACCTGGATGGCGTTGATGGTGCCGATGAGATTGGTGTTGATGACGTCGCACCACGCCTGCAGGGGAGGTCGCCCCCTCATGCCGGCGACGCCGGCCTGCGCGACGACGATGTCGAGCCCGCCCAACTCGCGGACGCCGTCGTCCAGCGCGGCGCGCAGTTGCGCCGCATCGCGCACGTCGGCCTGGGCGATGACCGCCGACCGGCCGGTCTTCTCGACGAGCCGGGCGGTCTCGTCCAGGTCTTCCGGTGCCGCCATCGGGTAGCCGATGGTGTCGATGTCACGGCACACGTCGACGGCGATGATGTCGGCGCCCTCCTCGGCCAGCCGCACGGCGTGGCTGCGGCCCTGGCCGCGGGCCGCGCCGGTGACGAAGGCGACCTTGCCCTCAACGCGCCCTGGTGCGCCGTCTGCCACTGTCTCTCCTCTAATCGATGCTCAGGTGTTTCGGCCGCCGTTGACGCCCAAGATCTGACCGGTGATGTAGCCGGCCTCCTCGGAAATCAGAAAGGCGCATGCCGCCGCGATGTCTTCCGGCTTGCCCATCCGGCGCACCGGGGTTCGGGCGATCGTCTCCTCGACGTTGCCGAGGAACCCGTTTTGTTCGGCGGCGCGCAACATAGGGGTATCGATGAATCCCGGCGGCACGGCGTTGACGGTGATGCCGCTGGGCCCGTATTCGAGCGCCAGCGATTTCGTCAGGCCGTTGACCGCGGACTTGGCCGCCACGTAGTGGCTCATGTAGGGGGCGCCGGAGTGCGTGCTCGACGAGGAGATGTTGACGATCCGGCCCCACCCGGCCTCGACCATGTCGGGCAGCACCGCCTGAATCGTGTGGAAGACGCCGTTGAGGTTGACGTCGATCACGCGCTGCCAGTCCGCGAAGGTGATGTTGCCGAAGCGCTTGAAGCCGTCCAGGCCGGCGGCGTTCACCAAAACCGTCACCGGCCCGAGCCGGGCGCGGATCGCCGCCAGCGCGGCATCGACCTGGGATCGGTCGGTGACGTCGGCGGTGAAGGCGAAATCGGCTTCGGACGGCCGGAGGTCGATCGTCGCGACGTCGAGGCCATCGGCGCGCAGGCGCTGCGCGACCGCTTGACCGATGCCGGATCCGCCACCGGTGACAACGGCGGTCTTCACGCGGCCGACACCACGCGGGCTTCGACTCCAAATGTGGCCGTCTCAGTCACAAAGAATCTCCCTTGCAATTATGAGAACCTTACTCTCGCCGCGGAGCGGCATGCAACACGGGTCTAAAACCGTCTTCGGCCTGCGCCGAGAGGTCGTCTGCCGCAACGCCTCCGCGGCAACGCCGCTGGTCGGTGGCCCTGTCCCATTCCTGAGAGTTTCTTGAATTATCGAGACTCGAATGTAAGATTCGCCGGAGACGAGAATCAAATTATCGTGACCGTCACCACAGCAGGGAAGTAGGGGATGCCAGTGCAGGACACGGCAGACGCCGCCTTGGGGACCACCTCAGTGACCATCGCGGCTGCCGCGCCCCAGCCACCGGCCGACCGCCGGCTGCTCATCGACGGCCGGCTCGTCACCGCCGAGGCGACTTTCCCCTCGATCAATCCGGCCACCGGCGCCGTCATCGGGCACGCTCCCGACGCCGACGCCATCCAGGCCGAAGCGGCGATTGCGGCGGCAAGGCGTGCGTTCGACACGACGAGCTGGCCGACCGACGTCGAGGCGCGGGCCCGCTGCCTCGACCAGTTGCACCGGGCGCTCGTCGACCATGCCGAGGAGCTTCGTGAATTGACCATCGCGGAAGTCGGCGCCACCCGCGCGCTGACCCACGGCGCTCAACTCGACGACCCGATCAAGATCGTGCGTTTCTACGCCGACCTGTTGCGCACCTATCAGTTCTCGGAAGACCTCGGCGAGGTCGAGTCGCGGGGCATGCGGCACCACCGCTGGGTGGATAAGGAAGCCGCCGGGGTGGTGGGTGCCATCATCGCCTACAACTATCCGAATCAACTCGCGCTGGCCAAGCTGGCCCCTGCCCTGGCCGCGGGCTGCACCGTGGTGCTCAAGGGCGCCCCGGACACCCCGCTGATCACGCTGGCTCTCGGTGAGTTGATCGCCAACCACACCGACATCCCGCCGGGCGTGGTCAACGTGCTCACGTCGTCGGACGCCGCCGCCGGGGTCGCGCTGACCACGAGCCCCGACGTCGACGTGGTCAGCTTCACCGGGTCGACCGCCGTCGGCCGAAAGATCATGGCGGCCGCGAGCGAGACCGTGAAACGCGTCTTCCTCGAGTTGGGCGGCAAGTCGGCCGTGATCATGCTCGACGACGCCGACTTCGCCGGCGCCGCCATGTTCGCCGCCTTCAGCATGGCGACCCACGCCGGCCAGGGCTGCGCGCTCACGTCCCGGCTGCTGGTGCCCAAGTCGCACCACGACGAGATCGTCGCGCTGATCGCGCAGAACTTCGCCAAGGTGCGCCACGGGGATCCGGCCGATCCGAAGACGTTCATGGGGCCGCTGATCAACGAGCGCCAGCGCGACAAAGTCGACGCCATGGTCCAGCGCGCGATCGCCGCCGGTGCGACCCTGGTCACCGGCGGCAAGCGGTTGGATCCGGGCTACTTCTATGCGCCCACACTGCTGACCGACGTCGACCCCGACAGTGAGATCGCCCAGGACGAGGTCTTCGGGCCGGTGCTCGTCGTCATCGGCTTCGACGATGACGACGACGCAGTGCGCATCGCCAACAACTCGATCTACGGGCTGGCCGGCGCGGTGTTCAGCCGCGACCAGGACCGGGCGCTGGCGGTCGCGCGGCGGATCCGGGCCGGATCGTTTTCGGTCAACGGCGGCAACTACTTCGGGGCCGACAGCCCGTTCGGCGGGTTCAAGCAGTCCGGCATCGGCCGCGAGATGGGCGTGGCCGGCATGGAGGAATTCCTGGAAAGCAAGACTTTCGCCGTCCCGGTCGTGGGGACTCCGGCGTGAGGCCGCTCGAGGGCATCCGCGTCCTGGAGGTCGCGATGTACGGCTTCGTCCCGTCGGCGGGAGCGGTGCTCGCCGAATGGGGAGCCGACGTCATCAAGGTCGAGCACGCCGTCACCGGGGACCCGCAACGGGGACTGCGGCAGACCGGCATGCTGCGGGTCGAGGGCGACCCGAACCCCAACATCGAACACGCCAACCGCGGCAAGCGCAGCATCGGGCTGGACATGTCGGTCCCCGAGGGCAAGGACGTGCTCTACGAGCTGGCGCGCCGAGCCGACGTTTTCCTGACGAGCTTCCTTCCCGCTCACCGGAAGAAGTTCGGCATCGACGTCGACGACATTCGCGCGGTCAACCCGAACATCGTCTACGCCCGCGGCAGCGCGCTCGGCCCGCGGGGCGCCGAGTCGGAAAAGGGCGGCTACGACATGACCGCGTTCTGGTGCCGCGCCGGCACCGCCGCCACCATCACCCCGGCGGGCATGCCCGGCATGATCGCGCCGCCCGGACCGGCCTACGGCGACACCATCTCCGGCACCAACCTCGCCGGCGGCATCGCAGCGGCGTTGCTCAAGCGCGAACGCACCGGCGAACCGTCGGTCGTCGACGTGTCGCTGCTGGGCAGCGGCCTGTGGTCCATGGGACACACGGTCGCGCTGACAAAGCATCTGGGCCAGCGGATGGAAGCGCCGCCACCCGGTGTGCACGGCGCGCCGAACAATCCGTTGGTGGGCCTCTACACCACATCCGACGGCCGGTACATCTCCTTCGTGATGATGCAGCCCACCAAGTTCTGGGCGGACGTGTGCCAACACGTCGACCTGCCGGACCTGGCCGAAGATCCGCGCTTCGCTACCGTCGAGTCGATCGCGGCCAACACCGCTGATGCGGTCGAGATCTTGACCAAGGTGATCGCGACCCGCACCCTTGCCGAGTGGAGCGAGCGGTTCGCCACGCTGGCCGGGCCGTGGGCGCCCGTGCAGGACACCCTGCAGGCGGTCGACGACGCACAGATCCGCGCCAACGAGTACCTGGTGCACGCCGGTGAACTCGACCTGGTCGCCAACCCGGTCCAGTTCGATGTCACGGCGCCGCGCACCGGCCCCGCGCCCGGATTCGCCGAGCAGACCGACGAGATCCTGATGGAAATCGGGCTCGATTGGGACCGCATCATCGAACTCAAGACGGCCGGCGCCGTCACCTGAGTGCTAACGGGACCGGAACTGTGTCAAATGTCAAAGCCGAATGGCGCTTTTCACTCGAAGGGAGCTCCGATAACGGTTTTAGATTTTTCATTCCAACGGGACGCGGCATGAGTCATAATCGCCGGACGCTTCAAGACACCGGGCCCCTCGTTTTGGAGCGCCAACTCACGCGACAGAACGGAGGTCTGGCGTGAGGATGGTAGCGGTTGCCACGCCGACGGTCGACGCCGGAACATGGCTGCCTGCTAGACATTTCACCATCGGCGGCGCGCATTCATGGTCGCCTGCTCACTCGAACGTACAGCAGCCGGCGAACCGGAACAAGACTACCCGTCTCGAAAAGTGCGAAGGGCTTTGGTCTCATGGCGGTTAAGCGGGCGGGCCCGGAGCGCTGGACCGGCGGCATCTCGCTCGGCCGGGGTTCCAAGCCGATGGAAGCGGTCGGCGGCCTGTTCGCGATGTCGGCCGACGCGATCAAGTTCGCGTTCCGCCGGCCCTGGCAGTGGCGCGAGTTCCTGGAGCAGTCGTGGTTCATCGCGCGCGTCGCGCTGGCGCCCACGCTGCTGGTCGCCATCCCGTTCACCGTCCTGGTCAGCTTCACGCTCAACATCCTGTTGCGCGAACTGGGCGCGGCGGATTTGTCCGGCGCCGGTGCGGCTTTCGGCGCGGTGACCCAGGTCGGTCCGCTGGTGACCGTGTTGATCGTGGCGGGTGCCGGCTCCACGGCGATGTGCGCGGACCTGGGTTCGCGGACGATCCGCGAGGAGATCGACGCCATGGAGGTGCTGGGCATCAATCCGGTGCAGCGCCTGGTGACCCCGCGCATGCTGGCCTCGGGCCTGGTGGCCCTGCTGCTGAACAGCCTCGTGGTCATCATCGGCATCGTGGGCGGCTACGTCTTTTCGGTGTTCGTCCAAGACGTCAATCCCGGGGCGTTCGCCGCGGGCATCACCCTGCTGACCGGCGTGCCCGAGGTGATCATTTCGTGCGTCAAGGCAGCGCTTTTCGGCCTGATCGCCGGGTTGGTCGCCTGCTACCGGGGGCTCACGGTCTCCGGCGGTGCCAAGGCCGTCGGCAACGCGGTCAACGAGACGGTCGTGTATGCGTTCATGTCGCTGTTCGTCGTGAATGTGGTTGTCACCGCCATCGGCATCCGAATGTCGACCAAGGGCCACTGAGGAGGTATAGGGACAAACCGTGATCACGCTACGCGCCACCTACCCGCGCCTGACGCGACAACTCGACAAGCCGGTCGCCACCCTGAGCCGAATCGGCGACCACACCCTGTTTTACGGGCAGGCCCTTGCCGGAGTCCCGTTCGCGGTCCGCCACTACCGGCGGGAGGTGATCCGGCTGATCGCCGAGATCAGCATGGGCGCGGGAACTTTGGCCATGATCGGTGGCACGCTGGTGATCGTCGGCTTCTTGACGCTGGCCGCGGGCGGCACCCTGGCGGTCCAGGGCTACAGCTCGCTGGGCAACATCGGCATCGAGGCGCTGACCGGGTTCTTGGCTGCCTTCATCAACGTTCGAATCGCGGCGCCCATCGTCGCGGGCATCGGCCTGGCCGCCACGTTCGGCGCCGGCGTGACCGCGCAGCTCGGTGCCATGCGGATCAATGAAGAGATCGACGCGCTGGAATCCATGGCCATCCGGCCGATTTCGTACCTGGTCAGCACCAGGATCGCTGCCGGGATGATCGCGATCACGCCGCTGTATTCCATCGCCGTCATCCTGTCGTTCCTCGCCAGCCAATTCACGACCGTGGTGCTGTTCGGCCAATCGAGCGGCCTGTATCAGCACTACTTCTCGACGTTCCTCAACCCGATCGACCTGTTGTGGTCCTTCCTGCAGGCCGTTCTGATGGCGATCACGATCTTGTTGATCCACACGTATTTCGGCTACTTTGCTTCGGGCGGACCCGCCGGCGTCGGCGTCGCGACCGGTAACGCGGTGCGAACCTCGTTGATCGTGGTCGTGTCGGTGACGCTGCTCGTGTCGCTGTCCATCTACGGCACCAACGGCAACTTCAACCTGTCGGGCTAGGGAGGGTGGTGAACGGACAGTGACGCAAAACCTCGGGCCGGGCCCCATCCACCGCTCCGAAACCACCAGCGCCGCACGGCCTGTCGCCGCCTCACCCGGCCGCCACTTCGGCGCGCAGTCATACGCGCGACCCCTGGCGGGGCTGGTGACCATCGTGCTGATCGGCCTGATCTTCGCCGTCGCGATCGGGCTGTTCCAGGGCTCCTTCACCACCAGCGTGCCCGTCACCGTCGTCTCGCCGCGCGCGGGCCTGGTGATGAACCCGGATGCCAAGGTGAAGATGCGCGGCGTCGAGGTGGGCAAGGTCGCCTCGATCGACACGCGGCCGAACGGCGAAGCCGTGCTGCACCTTGCGATGCAGCCGGCGCAGATGCACTTCATCCCGGCCAACGTGCTCGTCGACATCGCATCGACGACGGTGTTCGGCGCCAAGTTCGTTGAGCTGGTGCCGCCGGCCGAGCCGTCGGCGCAGCCGCTGCACGCGGGCCAGGTGCTCGAGGGCAAGCACGTCACCGTCGAAATCAACACGGTATTCCAGCAACTCACGTCGCTGCTGTCGACGATCGACCCGGCCAAGCTCAACGAGACCCTCGGCGCGATAGCGTCCGCGGTCAACGGCCGCGGCCACAAGATCGGCCAGATGCTGCGCGACCTGGATTCCTTCCTCGCCACCCAGGAGCAAAGCCTTCCGGCGCTGCGGCACGACCTCGAGACCCTGCCCGCGGTGAGCGACGCCTACGCCGACGCGGCGCCGCACCTGCTCGCCACGGCCGACAACGCCGTGCGGATCAGCAAGTCGATCGTCGACGAGCAGCAGAACCTGGATGCCTTCCTGATCAGTGCGATCGGCTTGGCGGACATGGGCAATGACGTGGTGGGCGGCAACAGGCAAGCGCTGACCGATGTCCTGCATCTGCTGGTTCCCACCACCGATCTGCTCAACCAGTACCACCAGGCGCTGTACTGCGGCATAGCCGGGTCGCTGGGGAACCTGCACGCGCCGGACCTGCCCGAGCCGATGGTCAAGGTCACCGTCGTCCTCGGCCTCGGCGCCGAGCGCTACCGCTACCCGTCCAACCTGCCCAAGGTCGCCGCCACCGGCGGTCCGCAGTGCATGGATCTCCCGACGGTGCCCTTCGACGTCGCGCCGCCGTTCGTGGTGACGGACAACGGCTCCAACCCGACGCAGTACGGCAACCAGCAACTGTTGCTCAACTCCGACGCGCTCAAGCAGTTGCTGTACGGGCCGATCGACGGGCCGCCCCGCAACACCATGCAGATCGGAATGCCCGGATGACCGGCTCGCGCGGGATGATCCTCAAGTTCGGGGCGTTCGCCACCGTGATGGTTCTGCTGACCGTGTTCCTGTTCTTCATCTTCGGGCAGTACACCACCGGTTCGACGAACGGGTATTCGGCGCTCTTCACCGACGTGTCGCGGCTCAAACCCGGACAGACGGTGCGCGTGGCCGGGATTCGGGTGGGCACGGTCAACAGCGTCAGCCTGCGCGCCGACAAGAAAGTCGAGGTGAAATTCGACGCCGACCGCAGCGTGGTCCTCACCACCGGCACCCGCGCCCAGGTTCGCTACCTCAACCTGGTTGGTGATCGCTACCTCGAGCTGACCGAGGGCCCCGGATCCACCAAGGTGCTGCCGGCCGGGGCGCAGATCCCGCTCGATCGCACCGCGCCGGCCCTCGACATCGATCTGCTGCTCGGTGGGCTGAAACCCGTTACCCAGGGCCTCAATCCGCAAGACGTCAACGCGCTCAGCGCGGCGCTCATCCAGGTCTTCCAGGGCGAGGGCGGAACCCTGCAGTCGCTGCTGTCGAAGTCGACGTCGTTTTCCAACACGCTGGCGGACAACAACCAAACGGTGCAGGAACTGATCGACAACCTCAATACCGTGGTGGCCACCGTCGACAAGGACGGCAGCAAGTTCTCCGGCGCCATCGACCGCCTGGAGAAACTGGTCAGTGGATTCGACCAGGACCGTGACACCATAGGCACCGCGATCACCGCCCTGGACAACGGGACCGCATCCATCGCCGATCTGCTCACCCGCGCCCGCCCGCCGCTGGCCGCGACGGTGGACCAAACGAGCCGGCTGGCCCCACTGCTCGACCAGGACAAGAACCTCATCGACACCTCGCTGCACAAGTTGCCGCACAACTACCGCAAACTGCTCAGGCTCGGTTCCTACGGCGCCTGGTTCCCCTACTACCTGTGCGGGCTGGCGCTGCGGGTGTCCGATCTGCAGTACCGGACCGTGGAAGTGGGCATCAAGCACCAAACCACCGGGCGCTGCGCGGAACCGAAGGATCCCGATGAATAAGTATCGCGGAGCGGGCCTCATCAAGGCCGGATTCATCGGCGCCGTCCTGATCGCGCTGGTCATCGCCGTCGGGTTGAACCCCGATCAGCTGGTGCAGCGGGCCACCACGGTCCGCTACCAGGCGCTGTTCGCCGACGCCGGCGGCCTCGCGCTGGGCAATGACGTGACCATCTCGGGAATCAAGGTCGGCAGCGTGACGGGCATGTCGCTGCAGAACGGCGACGTCCTGGTGACGTTCACCGCCAAGGGCAACGTGCTGCTCGGCTCGGCCAGCACCGCGCACATCAAGACCGGTTCACTGTTGGGCCAGCGGGTGCTCACCATCGACTCCGCGGGCACCGGCAATCTGCATCCGATGGCCGTCATCCCGGCATCGCGCACTTCCTCCCCCTACTCGCTGTCCGAGGCGGTGAGCGACCTCACGACCGACCTCCAGGGCACCAACACCGAGTCGCTCAACCAGTCCCTTGACACGCTGTCGGCGACCCTGAATCAGGTTGCGCCGCAACTGGGTCCCGCGTTCGACGGGATCAGCCGGCTGTCCCAGACGCTCAACGCCCGCAACCAGACGCTCGGTCAGCTGCTCAAGGGCGCCGCCGACGTCACCGGCGTGCTCGGGCAACGCAGCCAGCAGCTCAACACCCTGATCCTCAACGCCAACGACTTGTTGTCGATGCTGGTGGCGCGGCGGCAGGCGATCGTGCGGCTGCTGGCCAGCACGTCCGCGGTGGCCAAGCAACTGTCCGGCGTGGTGCATGACAACGAGGCGAAGCTGGCGCCGACGCTGGAGAAGCTCAACTCCGTGACGGCGATGCTGGAAAAGAACCGCGACAATCTCGCCAAAGCCCTTCCGGGACTGGCGAAGTACGAGCTGACGCAGGGCGAGACCGTTTCCAGCGGCTACTACTACAACCCGTTCATTCCCAACCTTTTCCAGCTGGAATTCTTCCAGTGGTTGTTCGACTATGCCTTCGGGTTCCGCGCCTACGGCGCGCCCGGTCAACCACCGGACACCGCCGGCCCGCGGGCGTTCTTCCCGTGGCCGTTCAACCAGGACCCGGGAGGGCGGCCGTGACCGGGCTCGGGACGATTCCGCGCAACAAGCTCAAGGTGGGGCTGGCGATCGCGCTGGCGGGGATCTTGGTCGTCGGCGCGGCGATCGCCATCCGCAACACCTTCTTTCGCCCGACGACGATCACCGCCTACTTCCCGACCGCCACGGCGATCTATCCGGGCGACGACGTGCGGGTGTCCGGCATGAAGGTCGGCACCATCGCGTCCATTCAGCCGCAGGGGACCCGGGCCAAGATGGTGATGCACGTCGATCGCGGGGTCCCCATCCCGGCGGACGCGAAGGCGGTGATCGTCGCCCAAAATCTCGTGGCGGCGCGCTACGTGCAGCTCACGCCGGCCTACCGGTCGAGCGGCCCCACCATGCGTGACGGCGCGGTGATCCCTGTCGAACGGACGGCGGTGCCGGTCGAATGGGATGAGGTCAAAACGCAATTGATGCGTCTGGCAACGGAATTGGGTCCCAACAGCAAGGTTTCCACCCCGGCGGTGTCGCGGTTCATCGACAGCGCCGCCGACGCGCTCGGTGGCGGCAACGGCGAGAAGTTGCGCCAGACGCTGGCGCAACTGTCCGGGGTGGCCCGGATCTTCGCCGAGGGCAGCGGCAATCTCGTCGACATCATCAAGAACCTGCAGACCTTCGTCGGGGCGCTGCGCGACAGCAACGTCCAGATCGTGCAGTTCGACAATCGGCTGGCGACGCTGACCAGCGTGCTCGACGACAACAGGTCCGATCTGGATGCGGCCCTGACGGACCTGGCGAGCGCGGTCGGTGACGTGCAGCGGTTCATCGCGGGCAGTCGCGATGCGACCTCCGAACAGGTCGCGCGGTTGGCCGACCTCACACAGATACTCGTCGACCAGAAGATGGCGCTGAAAAACGTGCTGCACATCTCGCCGACCGCGCTGGCCAACGCCTACAACGCCTACGACCCGGACACCGGGAACATCCGCGGCGGGGTCGGCCTGCAGAACTTCACCAACCCGACGTATGCCTGGTGCGCGGGCATCGGCGCCATCGAGAACGTCACCGCCGTCGAGACGGGCAAGCTGTGCGGCCTGTATCTGAGCCCGGCGCTGAAGGTGTTCAACCCGAACTTCATCGTCAACTTCAACTACCTCCCGATTCCGGTCAACCCGATCCTCGCCCCGTCCTTTGCCCCGCAAAACGTCGTCTACAGCGAGGACCGGCTCAAGCCCGGCGGGGAGGGCCCCCGGCCCGGCCCGCCGTTGCTGCCGCCGGCCGTGTCCGCGTACACCGGGCTGCCGGGCGACCCCGTCGGGCCGCCGGGTTCGGTGCCGCTGGGGCGGATACCCGGCGCGGCGATGCCGGAGCCCCCACCGGGCGAACCGCCGCCCGTCCCGCCGCCGCCGGCCTCGCCGCCACCGGCCGCACCGGCGAACGTTCAGGACATGCTGCTCCCGGGCGACGGAGCGCAACCGTGACCGCCCGGATCGCGATCCGGCGGGTGCTCGGCATCGGCTGCGCCGTCATGCTCGCCGTGAGCGGGTGTGCATTCAACGGCCTGAACTCGCTGCCGCTGCCCGGCGCGGTAGGACGCGGCCCGGGCGCCAACACCTACCACGTCGAGCTCGCCAATGTCGTGACGATGGAACCGAATTCGCCGGTGATGATCGACGACGTCATCGTCGGCAGCATCAGCAAGATGACGGTGCGCGGGTGGCACGCCGATGTCGAGATCTCGGTCAAGCCCGGCACGGTGATCCCGGCCAACGCGGTCGCGAGCGTCGGCCAGACCAGCCTGCTGGGCTCCATGCACCTGGCGCTGAATCCCCCGCTGGGCCAGCAGGGCACCGGACGGCTGCAACCTGGCGCCACGATTCCGCTGAACCGGTCCTCCACCTATCCGTCGACCGAGCAGACGCTGTCGTCGCTGTCGGTGGTCCTCAACGCCGGCGGGCTGGGGCAGTTCGGGGACATCATCCACAACTTCAACGCCGCGTTGTCCGGAAACGAAGGCGCGGTGCGCGATCTGCTCGAGCGGCTCGACAGGTTCGTGGGCACGCTCGATGAGCAGCGCGACAACCTCGTCGCGTCGATACGCTCGCTGAATCGCCTGGCCGGCACGTTCGCCGCGCAGCGCGACGTGATCACCCAGGCGCTGTACAAGATTCCGCCGGCGCTGGACGTGCTCATCAAGGAGCGCCCGCGCATCACGACCGCGCTGAACAAGCTCGGGACGTTCAGCAACACCGCGACCCGACTCGTCAACGACGCGGGCGACGACCTGGTGACGAACCTGAAGAATCTCGCGCCGGCGCTCGGTGCGCTCGCCGACATCGGGCCGGATCTCGACGCCGCCATCGCGTACGCGCCGACGTTCCCCTGGACCCAGAGCATCATCGACCGGTACATCCGGGGCGACTACCTCAACGGGTATTTCATCATCGACCTGACGAACGCCGGGCTCCGCAAGGGCATCCTGCGGGGCACGCACTGGGAACGGATCGGCGCCGAGGCCGTACCGGGGCCCGCGGATCCGGAGTACCTGCAATTCCGGTACGGCGCCCCACCCGGTGCGCCCGGCGGATTGGTGAAGCCCGGGCCGGTCGGCGAACCGGCACCGTTCGGGCCGCCGCCACCCTGGGCGCCGGTCCGGCCGGGACCGCCGCCCGCGGCGCAAGGGCCGGTCAACCCACAGTCGGGAGACGCACCACCCGCGGCGCCGCCGCCGGTGTCACCGTTGATCGCGGGCTTGACGTGGCTCGGGCCCGATGCGCAGAAGGGCCCCTCGTCGCTGCCGGGCCCGGCGCCATCCGCAGCGCCGGCGCCACCGGCCGACCAGGGTGCCCCGGTGCCCGCCGCGACGCCGACGGACGGGGGCTCGTAAATGCTGACCCGCTTCGTCCGCATTCAGTTGGCGATCTTCACGATCGTGGGGATCATCGGCGTGGTCGTCATGACGTTGTGGTACATCCAGGCCCCGACATTGCTCGGCATCGGCAAGATGACCGTGACGCTGAAACTGCCCGCCACCGGGGGCCTGTACCGCTTTTCCAACGTGACCTACCGTGGGGTGCAGATCGGCAAGGTGACCGCGGTGGGTCTGACCCCCGACGGCGCGAAAGCCACTCTGTCCCTTGATACTTCGCCGAAGATCCCGGCGGACCTGAAGGCGGAGGTGCTGAGCATCTCCGCGGTGGGCGAGTACTACGTCGATCTGCGGCCGCGGAACGACTCACCGCCCTACCTCCACGACGGCTCGGTCATCGCCGCGAACGACGCGACGATCCCCCAGCCGATCGGCCCCGTGCTCGACCAGTCCAGCAAGTTGATCAACAGCATTCCCAAGGGGAAGCTCGGTCAGCTGCTCGACGAGTCGTTCGACGCATTCAACGGCGCCGGTTACGATTTCGGGTCGCTGTTCGACAGTTCGTCGAGGTTGTCGGGTGACCTCAACGGCGTCGCCGACCGGACGCGAAGCCTGACTGAAGACACCGGACCTTTCTTGGACGCGCAGGCCCAGACCGCCGATTCGATCCGAACCTATGCGCGCAGCCTGGCCGGCTTCAGTGGACAGCTGGCGAAAGACGACCCGCAGTTCCGCACCCTGCTGCAACGGGGACCCGGAGCCCTGGACGAGGCGTCGCGGCTGCTGGACCAGATCAAGCCGACGCTGCCGGTGCTGCTGGCGAACCTCACCACGATCGGCCAGATCGGCGTGACCTATCACGCGTCACTCGAGCAGATGTTGGTCCTGCTGCCGCCGTTCACCGCGGCGATTCAGTCGTTCGTCGGCACGAAGTCCCCGACCGGGTTGGCTACGGGCGCCTTCAACCTCATCATCAGTGACCCGCCCGCGTGCACGGTCGGTTTCCTGCCGCCGAGCCAATGGCGTTCGGCGGCCGACACCCGTACCATCGACACGCCGGACGGGCTGTATTGCAAACTGCCGCAGGATTCACCCATCGCGGTGCGCGGCGCCCGCAACTATCCCTGCATGGGGCAGCCCGGGAAACGTGCGCCGACCGTCGAAATCTGCGAGAGCGACAAGCCTTTCCAGCCGCTGGCGATGCGACAGCACGTCTTCGGCACTTACCCGCTGGACCCCAACCTCATCGCGCAGGGCATCCCGCCCGACGACCGGGTCAACTGGAACCGAGAACGGATCTTCGGGCCGGTGGAGGGAACGCCGCTTCCCCCGGGTGCGGTCCCGCGCGGAACGCCCCCGGGTTCATCGTTGCCGCCGCCGGCGGCGCCGCTCAGCCCGCTGGCGCAAATGGGGGAGGTGTCACCCATAGCGCCGATCGATGTTCCGGCTTCACCCGGCGGGTCACCGGCGCCCGCAGCGGCGAGCGCGCCGCCGCCCGCGCCGCCGTCGGCACCGCCCGCGCCGCCGTCGGCGGCGCCAAGTGCGTTCGGGCACAATGAATCTCAGGCCGGTCCATCGGTGGCGATCGCCCAGTACAACCCGCACACCGGCACCTACGTGACCCCGGACGGTCAGGTTTACCGCCAGTCGGATCTGGCGGCACCCACGACGCCCAAGGCGCCGAAAACCTGGAAAGACCTGTTCGCCACCTGATGCCGGCGTCAAGCCGGGTCAGGTGAGCCGGATCATCCGATCTTGTCGAGCCGGAACGGCTGGTCGATGTAGAGCGGCTTGTTGGTGCCGCAGGCGCCGCTGGGCCCGGACGTCTGTTCCCGTCCGGCGAGGACCGGCGACCCGTTCACTTTCTCACCGGTCTCCGGGTTGGCGGGATAGAAATGGATGACGTCGTGACCGGTGAATGACGTGCCGTCGGGACAGGTTGTCCAATTGGGAATGTCGCGTTTGACGAACCAGGTGGAGCCCTCGTTCATGAATATCGGTGCGGTCCAGCCCTGATCGCTGACGACCGTACCGTCGCACCGGTAGGCCGTGGAGCACGACGTGGTGATGGTCCAGGTGCTTCGCACCACCGGTTCCTGGTGAAACACCTCGTTCGTCCGGGCCCAGTCACCGACCACCGTGGCCGTGTACTTCCCGTTGATAGAGGGGTCGTAGGCCCGTGCGGACGGGGCCGCGTGCACGGCGCCGGCCACGCCGACGGCCACCAGGGTTGCGCTGATCGCCATATTTACCGGACGCATCATATGCTCCTTGACGCGCTGAATACCGCCAATTCCAAGCGAATCGAATTCACAGACTAACACCGCTGCGGCATGTCACGGAATGGTTTAGCCGATGCTCAGGGAAGGCGCTCACATGACATCGAATTTATCGATGAGCCACGATCCTTTTACCTTTGCCATCGTTACCTTCAGGCTGCTCGACGTCACCACCGGTTCCGGCTTGGCCCTACTCGTGGTCTTCTGCCTGATGAAGACAAGCACGACAGCCGAATTCGGGTGCAGTTCCGACACCGCGGCCTTGACCACGCTGGCGGTCGTCGTGACCTGGCCGCGCTGCGCCGACGGCTCCACAACCTGGTCGGCGAACCGTTGGTAGTAGGCCAGATAATCCTCGGTGAGCCGGGATTTGGCGTTCGCGAAATCGCGGTCAAGAGTCTCAGGAGAGTAGGACAGCAATGCCACCGCACCATCGCCGGCCGCCCTGATGACCTGTTGCGCCGCGGTGCGGTCGGTCTGCAAATCCGGATTGTAGTCGAAATAGAATATCCGGGCCGCATTGCCGAGGGTGGCAATCAGCAGGAGGGTCAACAGGATTGGACGCCACCGTGCCAGGCCACGCCGCGCCCAGCGCCTGATCGCGCCGGTTCGGCGGGTGGGCGCCGGCTGCGGAGTCGCGTCTGCGGGCGCCGCGCTGTCGACCGTCACGGGACGAACTCGAGTCTCGAAACCTTGAGCTGCCCGTTGTCGCGCTGGATGGTGACGACGATCCGCATCGACCGCGATTCCGGCTTAGGGTCACCGGGTTTGGTGATCTCGGACTTCGCCGCGATGAGGACAACCGCGGAATCCTGGCTCATGGACTGCACAGCCGCGGCTTGCACCGTGCCCTTGGAACTGACCTTGGACTGCTCGACAGCCTTGACGGCGTCCTCACCGCCCATCAAGATGCTGACCTTGAATGTCCCGGTAGTGTCGTCGACGAAGCGCTGCAGATCTTCTCGCGCCCTGGTCGCATCGATCGTCATCATCGTCACGATGGCATTGCGGGCCGCCGCGGCGAACTCCGAGCTGCGCTGCCTTTGCTGCACGACGCCGCGGTGATGCCACACCAGGTACCCGCTGCCCGCCAACGAGGCGCAGACGACGCCGACCGCTGCGATCGCGGCCACGGCCCTCCGGCGTGGGCGACGCAGCCGCCGCCGGCGCGGCGCCGACTCGGTCGCCTCGGCGGGGCTCCCGCATTTATCGCCCAGGGCCGCCTCGGCCTGTTGGCGCAACCGCATCGCCCGGGCGCGCGCGGCTTCGGCACGGGCTTCGGCCTCGGCGATTTCTGCGGCTTCTCCGACCGGGGAAGACGCTGGCGCCGACGGGGCCACCAGGGGTCGAGAGCCGGCGACGGTGGCCCCAGCGGGAAGCTTGCGCCGAGGCACTGGATCACCTCCTCGTCCGCGCCTACAGGAGAGCCACATTATCACTGCCAGGCGGGCATGCCGGCGGCGGCGACAGGCGCATTGGATGCATATCTTCTCGGAGCCGGAGAATTCTATTCCCAGCGGTGGGCCAAGTAATTTAAAGTGATCCCGTGCGATTCATCGTGGCAGCGGTCGCCGCATTTCTGGGCCTCGGCGTGTGCGTGGCGCCGACGGCCGGTGCCGCACCGGTGAATTGCGATTATCCGGACTGCACGCCGGGCATCATGCCGCATCAGGTGCTCGGTGCGCCGTGCGACAACACCACCTACTACGTCTTCGGAACCGCCGACTACTACGTGTCTTTCGCCACGCAGCCCGGGCGCCTGATGTTCTGCGGCTCGCCGAGGCGCTATCAGCCCCGGTGGTTCCGGTCCCCCCCGATGGCCGGGGTCAAGGACGAGGGCTCGTCGTGCGTCGACTACCCGGAGTACTACGTCGCGCAGGCGCCGGACGGCCTGTTCCTGGTCTGCAACGCGCACGACGGAACGCAGGTTTGGGAGCGCGGCGACACTTAGCCAGCGTCAGGGCCGGTTGTTCGGGATCTCCGGCCAGTCCTGGAACGGACTGGGTCCCCAGTAGTCGAAGTTGTGGACCGTGCCGTCCATGTCCCGATGGTGCGCGTCGTGGCAGGTGGTCGGATCCCATTGGGGTCCCCATGACGGGTCAAACGCCTGGCCCGGGCACCAGTGGTACCCGACGAACGGCCAGGGCGGGTTGTCGGCCTGAGCGACCGGGGTGGTGCCCAAGCCGGCGCTGACGATGATCGCTGCGGCGGCGACGCGCGCGACTGTCTTCATGAAAAGAACCGTACCCGAGCGCCCGGCGAACCGGTCAAAAAATTTGCGGAGCTCGCGGCCTCAGTCGAGCGCGCCGATCAATCGGCGCGTGATGCGCCCCAGCTGGGCACGCAGGGCGTCGTCGTCGATGTCGGCCACCAAGGGCGACACCACCCCGACCGCGATGGCCCCCGACAGCACCGCCGCCGACACCCGCGCGTCCTCGGCGGCGTCGTCGAGCAGCACACCGTAGAGGCGCTGGATGAATTCCTGGAATGGTTCGTGCTCACCCAGCAGCCGCACGATGACGGGATCGAACTGCAATGTGCTTGCCGCGCCGCGCCGTTCGACGGCGACATCGATGACCCGGTCGAGCAGCACATCCCGGGCCCTGCTCCGATGGTCATCCGCTTCCGCCGCCTCCAGGGCCTCCTCGAGACCGCCGAGTTCGCGCTCGGTGAGCGCGATGACGATTTGCTCCTTGGTCTTGTACTGGTGGTAGACGGCGGCCTTCGTGACCCCGATGGCGTCGGCGATCATCTGCAGCGAGGTCCCGCCCACACCATGCTCGGCGATCAACTGCAGCGCGGCATCGAGGATGCGCGTCTGTGCGGCGCTGCGCGTGATGAAGCGAAACCGGCTCCTGGTCGGCGGTGAAACCACACTCCGAAGCGTAGCCGATCGGCTATTGACCCCGGCTAGCCGATCGGCTAGTTTCCTGACTAGCCGAGCGCGGCCAACCGACCGGCGCGCTGGAGGGAGTCACCGATGACCGGCGTCGCCGCCGACAACGCTCCCGGCCACCCGCGAAAGGCATTGCGGCGCACCGACGGCGAGTTGATCCTGTTGTGGACGTTGCCCGTCACGCTGATCATCTGGATCGCCTGCTTCTTCCTGTTTCCGGGCTTCAACCCGCCGATGTCGCCGACGATGACGGCGGACCAGGTGGCCGCGTTCTACCGGGATCCGGCCCACCTCCCGCAAATCCGCTACAGCATGATCGTGTTCAACTGGTTCGGCGTTTGCCTGGTGCCGATTCTGGCGCTGATCGTCCTGCAGGTCCGCAGGATGGCCCATCGGACCCCGATCTTCTCCTACGCGCTGCTGGGCTGCGTGGCCGGCGGTCCGACCCTCTTCCTCATCGCGAACGTCTGCTGGCTGCTGGCCGCCTTCCGCACCGAACGCAGCCCCGAGCTGACCCAGTTGCTCAACGACTTCGCGTGGATAACGTTCACGATTCTCGTTCCCTTTCTCATTGGGCAAAGCGTGATCCTCGCCCTGGCAATCTATTTCGACGATCAGCCGCGCCCCGTCTTCCCGCGCTGGGTGGCCCATTTCAACCTGGTCGTGGCGGCCGCGCTGGTGCCCGCGGCGTTCGTCGGCGTGGCCCTGACGGGCCCGCTGGCCTGGAATGGCGTCCTGTCGTTCTGGGTGAAGAACGTTGCCATCGGCGTGTGGATCGTCATGATGGGCGTCGCGCTGGGCCGGGCGGTTTATCGCGAGCGCGCCGAGAACGCCAGGCGCGGAACGGAACTGGCCGGCGCATGAAGACAGTCCTCACGCCGTCGGCGTCCGAAGACACGCCGCCTTCGGGGCCGTTGCATCGCCGGCTCGGCTGGCACCTGCGGTACGGCCCCAAGCGCGAGTTGTGGCTGGCCTGGGCGGTGCTCGTCGTCTTCTACACCCTCTTCTTCCCGGTGTTCTTCATCGTGGCGCAGGTCCAGCCGCCGGCGCAGCCCACCTGGGACCTCGCGACGCAGGCGCACTGGTTTCACGAGCGCCACCTCGGGATACCGGTCGGCTTCGGCATCATCTTCGCTGTCGGCGGCATGATCGCGATCAATAACGCCCTCATCGCGTATTCGATGCGGCGAATGTCGGTCAGCCCGGCGTTCGGGTATTCGTACCTGGTCATCTACTCGCTCAGCGCGGTTCCCGGCATGCTGCTGCTCAACATCGCGCTGATCGTGGGGACGCTGCGACCCGAGCGAGACCCCGAAGCGCTCGGCTGGCTCTACGATTTCGCCTTCTTGTCCTTCGACGGGACCATGGGGGTTTTCCTGATCGGCTCGCTGATCTGGATGGCCGCGATCCTGCTCGACCGGAATCGGGTATTCCCCAAATGGTTCGGCTACCTCAACCTGTGCAACGCGCTCACCGAGGTCGTGGTGGCGCCGTGCTGGATCTTCCGGCGGGGCGTGTTGGCGTGGAACGGTCAGATCGCCTGGTGGCTGGACATGGTCGTGTTCGGCGTCTATCAGGTCACGTTCATCGTGATGCTGTTTCGCCTGATCCAGCGCGAGGACTTCGGCACCGGGCCGCTCCCGCTGTCTAAGGCCCGCCCGTCCGGGGAAGCGGTGCCCGCGTGATTACCGAGGGGGCCGACCGGAGCACGCGCGCCCGATTCGTGCCCGGCCAGCCCGACATGTGGGTGTTCGTCCTGTTCGAAACGCTGGTCTTCACCGGGTATTTCGGCTTCTACCTGTTCTATCGCAGCCGAAGCCCGGAGCTCTTCCTGCACTCGCAGGCGCAGCTCGACCTGCGCATCGGGGTCGTCAACACGCTGGTGTTGTTGCTGAGCTCCTGGTCGGTGGCGCGCTGCGTCCAGTCGTCGCGGGCCGGCGCATACCGAGCGGCTCTCCGGGACGTCTTCATCACCTTCGCCTTCGCCGCGGTGTTCCTCTTTTTCAAGGTGTTCGAGTGGGTTCGGTTGGTCCGCGGGGGAAACGGCTTCGCCAGCAACGACTTCTTCACCTACTACTTCTTCCTCACCGGAATTCATTTCGTGCACCTGCTGATCGGTTTCTTCGTGCTGGGTGTCGTCGTCTACCAACTTCGAAGCACCGCCCGGCGATCTCAGGAAATCATCGAAACCTGCGCCACCTACTGGCACACGGTCGATTTCCTGTGGGTGCTCATCTTCGCGCTGCTGTACGTGGTGAGGTGACCGGTGATCGCATTCAACAAACGGCTGTTGGTGGTTTGGCTGGTGCTGGCGTCGCTCACGCTGGCCTACCTGGCGATCGACCACTCGGCGGGTGGTTCGCGTGGGCCCAGCGCGGCGGTCACGTCCAGCGTCATCGTGATCGCGGTTATCAAGGTGCGCATCATCTTTCGCGAGTTCATGGAAGTCAGGCAAGCGCCGGCCCTGCTGTGCCGCCTGACGGACGCCTGGGTGATCCTGATCGCCGTGAGCCTGCTGGCGTGCTACTTCGCCGGGATGACGATGCGGTGATGCGCGGCGCCGATGCCTGCTCGGCAGTCAGGCCGGCGTGAAGGTCAGGTGCAGCTCGCTGAGCCCGCGCAGGATGTACGTCGGCTCATACGTGTAGCGGCGGTCGCCGGCGGGCCCGTGCTCGGCCTCGTCGATCTTGATGTCGACCATCCGGTCCAGGATGCGCTCGATGGAGACACGGCCTTCGACTCGGGCCAGCGGCCCACCCGGGCACGAGTGCACGCCGCGCGCGAACGCCATGTGCTCGCGGACGTTCTTGCGGCGGAGGTCGAACTCGTGCGGGTTCTCGAACCGGCGTGGATCGCGGTTGGCCGCGCCCGGCAGCACCATGACGACGGTGCCCGGAGCGATGTCGACGCCGCCAACCGTGGTGGCCTTCCGCGCCAGCCGCGAGTCACACTTGACGGGGCTGTCCATCCGCAGCGATTCCTCGATGAACCCCGGGATCAGGGTGCGGTCGTCACGCAGCTGTTGCTGGATGTCGGGCCGGTCGCCCATCACCTGCAGCGCGGCGCTCAGCAGCTTGGCCGTGGTTTCCTGCCCGGCCGCGAACAGGAACGTCGCCGAACGAACCACCTCGATGACCTCGGGCGTGGATCCGTCCGGATACTTCGCGGTCGCGAGGGAGGTGAGCACGTCGTTGCGCGGTTCGCGCCGCCGTTCCTCGATGTAGGAGCAGAACTTGTCGTCGAGCCATTCCAGCGGGTTGATGCCGACGCTCTCATGGTCGAGGGCACCCACCCGCGCGTCGGGGCGGTCGGCGCCCAGCACGACCCGAAACTCCTTGTGGTCTTCCTCGGGAACGCCGAGCAGGTCGGCAATCACCAAGGTGGCGAACGGTTTTGAGTATTCGCCGATGAATTCGCAGCGGCCGGTGACCAGAAATTCGTCGAGCTGGCGGTCGGCGAGCCGCCACATGAACTCCTCGTTCTGTTTCAGCCTGCTCGGTGTCAGCAGCTTGGCCAGCACCGACCGGGCGCGGGTGTGATCCGGCGGGTCCATGGTGACCATGTGCTCGTTCATCGGGAAGTAGCTGCGGTGCTCGTCGATCTGCGGGCTGATGTCGTCGCCCTCGGGCGTAAACGGCAGCGGCGGGAACGGCCCGCCCAGCGCGACGATGTTCGAAAAGGTGTCGGGGTCCTTGTAGACCTCGCAGGCCTCCTCGTAGCCGGTGACCGCGACGACGCCGTGGTGCGGCAGTCGCAGCACCCGGTTCCGGCTACGCAGGTAGTCGAAGTAGGGGTGCGGATCGGGAACGAGAGATTGATCGGTGAAGAAATCGATCGTGTCGAAGTCGCTCATGTTGTGCGTGCCTCCAAAAGCGGCGCCGGCCGAAGGGTGGTTCGGCGGCGAGACTCTGCGCCGCCCAAGTCCGATATGCGTGAAGTGCTGAGCACCTGCTTAGCATGGCGGTAATGTCAGGGTCAAGGTCGCCACGCCCGGCCGACTCCCGACCTGGCTACGATCGGGCATGGCGACACCGAGGTGTCGCCGGTACGTCGAGAGTACGGAGTCAAAGGCATGTCGTCTGCTTCCGCGGCCCGCAGGCTCGGGGCGCCGGACGCGAAGAACCGCGGCCTGCTGCTCGATGCGGCCGAGCAGTTGATGATCGAAGAGGGCTATGCGGCCGTCACGTCGCGCCGGCTCGCCAGCCGCGCCGGGCTCAAACCCCAGTTGGTGCACTACTACTTCCGCACCATGGACGAGCTTTTCCTCGACGTCTTCCGCCGCCGCGCCGAGGAGGGCCTGCGCGTGCAGGCGCGAGCGCTGCAAAGCCGTCAGCCGCTGTGGGCGCTGTGGAGATTCGGCACCGATCCCGGGTTCACCCGCATCTCAATGGAGTTCATGGCGCTGGCCAACCACCGCAAGGAGATGCGAGCCGAAATCGCCTATTACGCCGAACGTTTCCGCGAGGAGCAGCGTCAGGTGGTGGCCGCGGCGCTGCAGCGTTACGGCGCCGAGAGCGAGGACGTGTCGCCGGTGGTGTGGACGGTCCTGATGACCAGCCTGTCGCGGTTCCTGGTGCTCGAGCAGGCCGTTGGGATTGCCGGCGGTCACGCCGAAACCCTGGAGCTGGTCGAGAGTTACCTGCGCCGCCTGGAGGGTGAGCCGCAGCCCATTGCCGGGGTGCCGCCCACCTGGGTCGTTCACCAGGTTCGCAACGAGCAGAGCGCCCCTTTGGGGCCGATCTTGGAGACCACTACCTTGCCGTCCACCGACAAATCGCATTGAATGCCGCCCGCTGCCATCGGTTCATGACCGGTGGTGGCGGTGACCATCGCCCACTGATCGGGGTTGAGCAGGTTCACCGGCTGCACCCATGGCTTACCCGGCCCGACATCGGCGTGGACCTGCGGCGTGAAGACATAGGGGTTGTGGCTGTAGTCGGAGAACAGCGTCGGATCCTGATCCTGGTAGAAGATGTCCACGTAGGCCGGGCTCGTGGACGAGACGACGTACACGACCTGGTGGAAGACCGGGTCGGCGTGCGCCCGCCCGGGGTTGACCGGCCAGGCCGCCAGGCCGAGCAACATCGCCGAGCCGAGGCCCAACAGTTTCTTCGCGGTGCTGGTCATCTCGCTCCTCCGGCTGCCGGGCGCGGACTGGCGGTGCGGTTCATCACCCGCTCTGCGGCCTGCCAGTGGGCGTCGGCAACCCACAGCCGTGCAAAGGATGCTATCGCTTCATCAGCGGAAACGCCGCTGATTACCCGTTTTATCTCGGCAGCCGGGTGGCGGGCCAGCGACGTGGCAACCGATCGCCACCCGTCGTCGAACGAGGCGCGGGGAAAAACAAGGTCCACCAAGCCGATCCGCTCCGCCTCCGCGGCACCGAGGGTCATTCCCGTGCCCGCCAGCAGCAACGCCTTGCTCTTTCCGACGATCGCGGCCAGTCGTTCGGCGCCGCCCCACGCCGGCATGATCTCCAGCGTCACCTGATTGAAGGCGATCTTGATGTCGTCGGCGGCCACCCGGATGTCGGCGGCGACGGCGAATTCGGCGCCGCCGCCGAAGGCGTGGCCGTTCAGGGCGGCCACGACCGGCGCCGGAAACGCCGCCAGCTGGTCGCAGATCGACCTCATCCGTCTGGCCATCGCGGCGGCGTCTGCCTCGGTGCGCAGCGCGCTCAGCTCCTTGAGATCCCCGCCGGAGACGAACGCCCGATCGCCCGCGCCCTTGATGACGAGGGTGCGCGCACCCGCCGCGGCGTCGATCGCCTTCTCCAGCTGCTCCATGGTGTCCAGGGCGATGGCATTGCGCGCGTGCGGGCGATCGATGGTGAGCACCGCCAGCCCGTCATCGAGCTCCAGGTCCACCATGTGGTCATCGCTCCAATGATCGGGACGGCCGGGAATCGCCGATATTGGCATTCTCTTGCGGGGAGAATAACATCATCGCGGCAGGCCAAGAACTGTCGTCAGCGGGATCGAGGTGGCCGAGTGCGTAACCGAATCGTGGCGATTGCCGCCGCGGCGCTTGCCGTAACCGGCGTCGGCGCCTGCAGCCCGAAGCCGCAAAGCCCGATCTCCAGCTCCGCGTCGGTGTCGGTCAACGGCAACGACGCGAACATCCATGTGGTCAAGTGCAGCCAGCTGGAGTGGTATCGGACGATCGAGATCGGCGGCGATTTCGCCGGGGCGAAGGTCGTCATCGACCAACGCGCCGAGCCGCTCACCGCCGAGTCGGTGCGAATCCAGAATCTGGGCGGCTTCACCGGCATGTACTCGGCGCATGACGGGGGCAACGCGGACATGACCCTGAGCGGTGAGCGGTTCACGATCACCGGGACCGCCAACGGCTACAAGACCGACAAGCCGGGCGAACCGGCTTCCGCGTCGTTCAAAATCGTCGCGACCTGCTGACCGGGGGGTTCGTTAGTCGCCGCCGAGCGTCCCCAAAAGGCCGTACTCTCTAGGGCTCTCGCCGCTCGCTGGACACGGTCGCACGTAACGTCTTCACATAGGCCTCGGCGACGGGTCGCGGTCGCGCCAGCGGACCGCGGTGGTCCAGGCCCGGCATGTCGGTGACGCCCGCGGCCGGCAGCCTGGCGGCGATTGCGGTCGCCGCCGTCCGGAAGTAGGGCGGGCTGTGTTGGCCGACCATGAAGTGCACTGGCGTCGAGATCGCGTCGTATGCCGACGCCGGTCCGTCCAGACGCAACGCCTCTCGCCCTTCCTTGGGAACCGTTGGCAGCACCTCGCGTTCGGCTTTCCACACGGTGTTCACCCCGAGCCGGCTGACCGCCAGAGTCACCCCGAAAGGCAGGTTGTCGAGGTGACGCCCGATCTGGAGGCCGCGGGTCAGCTCGGCTATCGCACGTGCGTGACGTCCCTCTTCGACGGACCGGGTGAACGAGGGCAGGAATCCCAGCGGCATGGAACCGGCGACGCTCACCGCGGCGTCGTAGACCACCACGGAGTGAAGTTGCTCGCGATGCGCCCGCAGGGCCGTTTGCAGGGCGGTCAGTCCGCCGAAGCTGTGTCCGAACAGGTGTCGGGAGCCGGTCTCCTCCAGGACCGCCAGAGCGTCGTCGCACTCTCGATCCATCCCGTACGCCTCGCCTTGGGGACCGCTTGCGCCGCGACCCCGTCGCTGGACCACATGTACGGTGTGTGATCCGGCCAAAGCCTGCGCGAAGCGGCGATATCGGGCCGGCGGCGCCAGCGAGCCGGACAGAACGACGACGCCGGGCCCCGCGCCGATGCTGTCGAAGGCAATGCGGGTGCCGTCCGGGGAGGTGACGAATCGGCGGCGGAAATCGCGCCTGGCCATGTGACTCCATTCGTGTCCTGTGCCCCGCGTGCAATGTATCGCGTCTGTGCCCACGGCGACGAGACCACTGGCAGTTGCGGCATCCGCGATACGAGAATAATATTCTCCCAAATTGCGAAGGAGGATTTCATGGGGCAGCTGTCACATCGGGAGGACGTCCCGTTCCCGATCTTTGACGCGGATAACCATCTCTACGAGCCGCCGGAGGCGCTGACCAAGTTCCTGCCCAAGGAGTACAAGGACTACGTCCAGTACGTGCAGATCAACGGGCGCACCAAGATCGCGATCCGCGGCCACATCAGCAACTACATCCCCAACCCGACCTTCGAGGTCGTCGCCCGCCCGGGCGCGTGGGAGGAGTACTTCAAGTACGGCAACCCGGACGGCAAAAGCAAGCGCGAGCTGTTCGGCGAGCCGATGCGCGCGATCCCGGCGTTCTTCGAGCCCGGCCCGCGGCTGGAGAAGATGAACGAACTGGGCCTGGACCGCACCCTGATGTTCCCGACGCTGGCCAGCCTGCTGGAGGAGCGGCTGCGCGACGACCCGGTGGCCATCCACGTCCTGATCCACGCGCTGAACGAATGGCTCGATGAGGTCTGGGGCTTCAACTACCAGAACCGGATCTTCACCACCCCGGTCATCACCCTGCCGATCGTCGAGAAGGCGATCGAGGAGCTGGAATGGGCGGTCAAGCGCGGTGCGCGCTGCATCCTGATCCGCCCGGCTCCCGTCCCCGGCTTCCGCGGCCCGCGGTCGTTCGCGGTGCCCGAGTTCGACCCGTTCTGGGAGCGGGTCGTCGAGCACGACGTGCTGGTCGGCATGCACTCGAGCGACAGCGGCTACTCCCGCTACACCTCCGAGTGGGACGGCGCCGAGCAGGAGATGCTGCCGTTCCAGACCAATGCGATGGGCATCCTCAACGAGTGGCGGCCGATCCAGGACGCGGTGGGCTCGTGGGTGATCCACGGCGCGCTCTACCGCCACCCGAAGCTGAAGGTGGCGATCGTCGAGGCCGGTTCCAAGTGGATGACCCCGTTGCTGGACGGGCTGGCCGAGGTCTACCGCAAGGCGCCGGAAGTCTTCCCGAGCGACCCCGTCGAGATGGTCAAGAGCCGCATCCACGTCAGCCCGTTCTTCGAGGACGGCATCGACGATCTGGTCAACCTCGTCGGCGTGGACCGGGTGCTGTACGGCTCGGACTGGCCGCACCCCGAAGGGCTGGCCGAGCCGACCTTCTACGTCAACGCGCTGTCGCACCTGTCCGTTGACGACCAGGCGAAGATCATGGGCGGCAACCTCGGTCGGCTCGTCACGGTGTGACGGCTCGCCGCCGGTCGGCGACGTCGCAGTGGGGGTACCCCCAGCCGTGAAGCGGCGAGGGGGACGCGAAGCGCGATGAGGAGCCGGCCAATCGAACCTGAGTGGCGGACCATCCCCGAGATGGTCTTGAGCGCGGCGGACCGGTTCGGCGACGCGGAAGCGGTCGTCGACGGTCCGCTGCGTTTCACGTTTACCGAAATCGTCGAGCGGATTCGTTGTGCCGCAGGAGCTTTCGCGGACTTCGGTGTCGACAAGGGCGATCGGGTCGCGATCTGGGGACCGAACTCGGCCGAGTGGATCATCGCCGCATTCGGACTGCTGACCGCGGGCGGCGTGCTGGTGCCGGTGAACACCCGATTCAAGACCGAGGAAGCGGGCGACATCATCGCGCGCAGCGGCGCCAAGGCCGTGCTGGTGCAAAAAGGATTTCTGGACCAGGACTACGTTGCGCCGCCGGCGATACCCGTCTTCGATCTGAAGTCCGACTTCCTTTCCAGCGGTTCGCCGTTCGAGCGGCCGGTGGATGGCAACGACGTCTCGGACATCATCTTCACGTCGGGCACGACGGGGCGCCCGAAAGGCGCGATGATGAATCACCGCCAGACGCTGCGCATGTACGACGAGTGGGCGACGCTGGCGGACCTGCGCGAGGGTGACCGCTATTTGCAGATCAACCCGTACTTCCACACGTTCGGTTTGAAGGCCGGGCTCATCGCGTCGTTCCTGCGCGGCGCGACGATGCTGCCGGTCGCGGTGTTCGAAGTCGACCTGGTCGTGGATCTCATTGAGCGCGAACGCATCACGATGCTCCCCGGTCCGCCGACGCTGTATCACTCGCTGCTGACGGTCCGCGATAAGGCCAAGTTTTCGACGTTGCGGGCGGGCGTGACAGGCGCGGCCGACATTCCCGTCGAACTGGTGCGCCGCATCCACGGCGAATTGCCTTTCCAGACGTTGATGACCGGATACGGCCTCACCGAGGCCGGCAACGTGACGCTGTCCCGGCCCGGTGATTCCTTCGAGGACGTGGCCACCACGGCGGGGCTGCCCTGCGACGGGGTCGAGGTGCGCATCGCCGAGGACGGCGAGGTGTTGGTCCGCGGCTACGGCGTCATGCAGGGCTACCTCGACGATCCCGTTGCGACCGCTGACGCGATCGACGCCGACGGCTGGCTGCACACCGGAGACCTGGGCAACCTGGATGAGGCGGGCCGCCTGCGCATCGTCGGACGCAAGAAGGACATGTTCATCGTCGGCGGATTCAACGCCTACCCGGCCGAGATCGAAGGCTTCCTGATGCACCACCCGGCCGTCGCGCAGGCGGCGGTGATCGGCGTTCCCGACGAGCGGCTCGGGCAGGTGGGCAAGGCGTTCGTGGTCTGCAACGACCGCAAAAATACTGTCAGCGCTGAGGAATTGATCGGCTGGTGCCGCGAACGCATGGCGGGCTTCAAGGTGCCGCGGTCGGTGGAGTTTCGGGAAGCGCTGCCGCTCAACGCCACCGGGAAAGTGGTCAAGGACTTGTTGAGTTAGGACCGGGTCTGGCTGTCGTGGGCCCGAAACGTCTCGCGTCAGGCGTCGAAAAATGTCGTTCCAACACCGGCGGGGCTGTTCGAGACGTAGATCGGTCCCAGCGTGAACGGATAATTCCCACTGTTGAACGGGTTACCCGACGACGCGACCTGCGGGGTGTAGGGCGAGGTGACCGTCTGCGAGTACAACTCCTGGCCGGTGCTGGTATAGACCGTGATCGTCGTTCCGATCGGCAGGGGCTCGTCGACGGGAAAATTCGGCGCGGCGGACATCGGGATGGATCCGGCCCTCCCGCCGGAGTCGATGAGCGAGTCGCTCACGGTGTGGAGTGGCCCGTTGTCGATCTGTACCTGCAGGCCACTGGTATGCGGCGCTCCGGAAACCGATGCGACGGGAGTTAGCGGGTTGGGGCCGAAGGCAACGACACCGGCCGGTTCGTTGATGAGTTCACCCTGGCTGAGGTTTCCCGGCAACGCCAGCGTCACGGGGTCGGGGAATGGGTGCCCGTCGTTCGGGCCGACGCCGAGAAACGCGGTCAGGGACGAAAGCGGGATCTGTATCGGAGTGCCCCCGTTTATCGTCTGCGTCGCGGAGGTGGCCACGCCAACGGTGATCGGCGTGGTGACGATTCCATTCCCGAGATCCACCGTGGTTGTGTACTTGTTGTAGTAGACGGTTTTGAAGTTGGAGCTGTTGTCCTCGTACGTGACTTGACTCGACCCGGTGCTCATGCCGAGCTTCGCCAAGTCGACGTCTTGGGGCGGGACCACGAGGCCGGTGGATCCGGTGTCGAACACGACGGGTGCCGTCGGTCCGCCGCCGATGGAGATGTTCACGATCGGCCTGCCGAACTGATCCACCTGCACGAGGATTTCGTTCGCCGGTAATGGTGTACTCGCCCCGGTCGCGCCGGACGTGCCCCATAGCCAGCCGCCGCGTCCTCCCGGTCCGCCGGGACCGCCCGGCCCGCTGACCCCGCCCATGCCGCCGTTGCCGATCAGACCCGCGGGCCCGCCGGCACCCCCGGCGGCCCCGGCGAAGGTGCTGTCGCCGCCTTTGCCGCCGCTGCCGTATAACCATCCGCCGGCCCCGCCCGGGGTCCCTACCCCTTGGGAGTTGGTGTAGCCGTTGGCGCCGTCGCCGATCAGCGGTCGACCGGTCAGCGCGTTGCTGGAGGCATTGACCAGCCCCAAAACGTCGTTCTCCAGGGTCTTCAGCGGCGACGCACCGGCCGCCTCCGACACCGCGTAAGACTCCCCGGCGGCGTTCAGCGCCTGCGCGAATCGGGCCTGAAATGCGTTGCCTTGAGCGCTGAGTGCCCGATAAGCGTGCGCGTACGAAGAAAACAACGACGCGATCGCAGCTGAGACTTCGTCCCCGGCGGCGGCTGCCACGTCGCTGGTCGCCGCCGCCGCCGCGGCGTTGGCTGCGTCCAGTGCCGCAGCGATGCCCGCCACGTCGGTCGCCGCCGCACCGAGCATCTGCGGAGCCGCCAGCACGTACGACATCGTTGCCCTCTCACCGCGAATCGCGCACCCGCCATCGGTGCAACGCAGTTTAGCGCCATACGACACGTACCGGCAGCCTGTCTGATAGGCCTGTCAAGGGTTGGCCAGCGCGTAGGGCGGTAGACGCACACGCGCTGCCGTATGCCAGATACGAGAACCACGTTTCCACAGCATGTTACGCATTTGTGCCGCGCCGGCGCGCCAGCATCGGCCGCACGCACAGGAGAAGGTGATAACGTGGCTCTCCTGGTCTTCACGAGATTCGCGGCGGAAGGATATCGGCGCAAGTGCTCGCGCGCCGGCGCGCAGCCCGAGTAGGGTTGCCCAACGGCGCGGCCGGAAGCGGACTTGCCGCGACGGGCAAGCGATAGAGGAGTTTGGCATTGAGTCACGGACAGCCGTGTTGTCGGGCTGGTGAGCGGTGAGTGGCGGCACCCGCCAGAATGCCGCCGAAAAATCGGTTCCGGTGAACGAGGACGAAACCCCAAGCACTGCCGCCGAAATCCGGGCGCTGGCCGAACAGGCCGAGGCTGAGGCCGAAGAAGCGGAGGCCCTGGCCGCCGCAGCGCGCGCCCGCGCCCGGGCCATCCAATTGCGCCGCGAGGCCGAACTCGCCGAAACCAAGCAACGGGTCACCGAAGCGGCCGTCCCGGCAGAACCGGCCGAGGCGGATGAAACGGAACCCGCCGAGACCGAGGCACCCGACTCCCAGGCGGACGTCGACGACACCGAGGCGGTGGGCGAGCCGGAAACCGCCGAGACCGAAGAACCGGTCGCGGAGGCCGAGGATGCGTCCGCCGACACGGCGCAGCCGGCACCGCGCCGGGGCCGACTTGCCGGACGCCTGCGCCGGCCCAAGTGGTCCACGCTTGCCGCAAGCCTGGCGATCGTTGTCATCCTCGCCGCGCTGGCGGGAAGCGGCTACATGATCAAGGAGCATCGCGACGCGGTCCAGCAGCGTCAGCGTGCGGCCGAGTTCGTCGCCGCGGCGCGCCAGGGGGTCGTGACCCTGACGTCGCTGGACTTCAACAACGCCAAGCAAGGGGTGCAGCGCATCCTGGATAACTCCACCGGCTCGTTCAAGGACGACTTCCTGAAGATGGCCGACGATTTCACCAAGGTGGTGGAGCAGTCGAAGGTGGTGTCGCAAGGCAGCGTTCAGGCTGCGGCGGTGGAACTGGACACGATGACCAAGGATTCGGCGGTGGTACTGGTTGCCTCCACCTCTGAGGTCACGAACGCGGCCGGCGCCAAACAGGATCCACGCAATTACCGGCTGATCGTGACGGTCGCCCGCGACGGTGGCCAGCTCAAAATATCGAAAGTCGAGTTCGTGCCGTGACCGCAGAAGAAACATCGGCCCAGAAGACGGCTGAGGTCGAAGAAACCGGGGAGGTCGCAGAGGTCGAAACGACCGACGCCGAACAGCCCGCCGAGGACGTCGACGCCGTCGACGGCGGGCGAAAGGGGCAGGGTCGGCTGAAGCACCTTGTGGCGCAGGCGAGAAAGCGCTCGTCGGGAAAGGTTCTCCCAGCTCTGCTGGCGCTGCTCGTGGTCGCGTCGCTGGGCTTGCTCGGCGGCCTGTACTGGTTCACCTACCGGCCCGACCGGGCCACCGATGCGGCCGCCAACAAGGCGGCGATCTCGGCCGCCAGCGAGGGCACGGTGGCGGTGCTGTCGTATTCGCCCGACACCCTCGACCGCGACTTTTCTTCCGCGAAGTCGCATCTGACCGGCGACTTCCTGTCCTATTACGACCAATTCACCCAGCAGATCGTCGCCCCGGCCGCCAAGCAGAAATCGGTGAAGACCACCGCCGTCGTGCTTCATGCCGCGGTGTCGGAGCTGCACCCGGGTTCGGCCGTCGTGCTGCTGTTCGTCAACCAGAGCACGCAGAGCAAGGACCGGCCCGAGCCGACCTTCACCAACAGCAGCGTGTCGGTCACGCTGACGAAAGCCAATGGCAGATGGCTGATTTCGTCGTTCAACCCGGTATAGGGCTGTCGCGTTGAGCACCGGCGATATCCACTCGATGGTGATCGCGTCGGATTATCGCGTCCCCGACCCCACCCGGGTGTGGCCCTTGCTCGAGCGCAACAAGGCGGCGCTCGCCGACATCGGCGCACACCATGTGCTGGTCTACACGTCCACCCACGACTACGGCCGCGTGCTGGTGATGATCGGCGTGCACAGCCGCGAGCCCATCGTGGAACTGCTGCGCTCACGGGTGTTTTTCGATTGGTTCGACGCCGCCGGGGTCGAGGACATCCCGGCCGTCTTCGCCGGCGAGATCGTGGACCGGTACGTGCCGCAGCCGCCCGCGCCGGGGGCGCCCGGCGTGGTGGTGTGCGCGATCGCCTCCGTCGAGGACGTGTCGACCCTGACCGCGGGCGTCCGCTCGGCGATCGACAGGTTCACCGCGGCCGGCATCCGAAAGACCTGGGTCTTCCAGGCTTTCGACGACGAGCACGAGGTCCTGATACTGCAGGAGTTTCCCGACGAGGAGGGCGCGCGGCGGTGGATCGAGCATCCCGACGCCGCGGCGCAATGGATGTCGGGCGCCGGCGTCGGTGCCTACCCGCCCCTGTTCGTCGGGCGGTTCTTCGACATGATGCGCATCGAGGGGGACTGAGCGCCCGCGATGTTCGTATGCCTGTGCAACGGCGTCACCAGCCAGACGGTGGCCGAGGCCGTCGCTTCCGGGGCGTCGACGACCAAGGATGTCGCCCGGGCGTGCGGGGCGGGCGCCGACTGCGGGCGTTGCCGGCGAACCATCCAGGCGATACTGCGCTCGTCGCCACCGGGACGGGCCGCGCACCCGTTCTAGCGGGCGCCCTTCGGCGACATGGGACCGACGAGTTGGCCGAGCAGATGCGGTATGTCCAGCCGCGGCAGGACGACCTCGACGAACACCATGCGATCCTGGTTCTCGGCCGCCGCGGTGAAGGCGTCGTCGAGCTCGCCGTAGGTCTGCGCCAGGAACGTCAGATGGTCGGCCACCCCGAGCGCCCGGGGGATCTCTGTCCAAGTCCAGTTCACAATGTCGTTGTAAGGGGCCGTCTTTCCGTGAATCGCCCGCTCGACGGTGTAGCCGTCGTTGTTGACCACGACGATGACGGGGGACAACCCCTCGCGGGAGAAGGTTCCGAGCTCCTGGACGGTCAGTTGCGCGGCCCCGTCACCGATCAGCAACACGGTCCTGCGCTCCGGATGCGCCACCGCGGCGCCGACCGCTGCGGGCAACGTGTAACCGATTGAGCCCCAGAGCGGTTGGCCGATGAAGGTGACTCCCTGCGGCAACCGGTGATCGGCCATGCCGTAGAACGACGTGCCCTGGTCGGCGAGGACCACGTTTCCCGGTGTGAGCGCCACGCAGAGCCGGTCCCACACCATCTGCTGGGTCAGCGGCTGATCGCGCGCCGGGGCGGGCGGCGGCGGCTCGGCCGGGGGCGACGCCACGGCCGGGGAGGTGATGCCGCGCCGGACCAGGATGCCGGCCAACGCCTCCAGTGCGGCGCCCATCTCCAGCGGGGTGAAAACCTCACCGGCGACGCTGCTCTGGTACTGCCCGACGTCGATGGTCCGCGCCGGGTCGATCCGCTGGCTGAAGAAGCCGCTGACCATGTCGGTGAACACCACCCCCGCCGTGACCAGCACCGGCGCATCTTCAATCGCCGTGCGCACCCATTCGGCGCTTGCCGAACCCGCATAGATACCAAGGAAATTCGGGGAGCTCTCGTCCAGCAGGCTCTTGCCCCACATCAACGTGGCGTGCGGCACCACGTCCGCGGACAGCAGCGCCTCGAGCTCTTTGACGGCCTGCAGGCGGTGGACCAGCAGATCGGCGAGCACGGTCAGCCGGTGGTCCGCGATCAGCCCCGCCGCGGCCTCGACGAACAGCGCCAACGCGCGCGGACTGGTGCCGCCGGTGTAGCGCGGCAGCGGCGCGTCGGGCGGTTCGGTGGGGAAGCGCGCCACGTCGGTGGACAGCAGGATGTAACCCGGCCGCTTCTGTTCGCGCACCTCGCTCAGCACCCGATCGATTTCCCTGCAGGCGGTTGCCGGCATGAGATTTGTTTGGGCGCAGGTGATTTCGCGGCTGATCCGGAAGAAGTGCTCGAAGTCGCCGTCGCCGAGCGAATGATGCAACGCGCGCCTGGTGCCCTGCGCGTCCTTCGACGGGCCGCCCACGATGTGCACGACCGGCACGTGTTCGGCGAAGCTGCCCGCGATCGCGTTGGCCGCCGAGAGCTCGCCGACCCCGAATGTCGTTACCACGGCTGACATTCCACGCAGCCGTCCGTACCCGTCGGCGGCGTAACCGGCGTTGAGCTCGTTGGCGCTGCCCACCCACCGAATCGTCGGGTGCGCGACGATGTGATCCAGGAATGCCAGGTTGTAGTCGCCGGGAACGCCGAAGATCTCGGAGACACCGAGCTCGGCGAGGCGGTCCAGCAGGTAGTCACCGACGGTGTAGACGGGATCAGTCACAAGCACGACGGTACGCCCGCTCGAAACCGTTCCGGCCGGCACGCCGTTCGCCTATTGTGCGGGCCATGGCAATCAAAGAATCCCGCGACATCGTCATCGAAGCCGGCCCGGAGGAGATTCTGGACGTCATCGCCGATTTCGAAGCGATGCCGGAGTGGTCGGAACCCCATCAGAGCGCCGAGGTGCTCGAGACCGGGGACGATGGGCGCCCCCGCAAGGTGAAGATGAAGGTCAAGGTCGCCGGGATCACCGACGAACAGGTGGTGGCCTACACCTGGGGCGCCAACGAGGTCAGCTGGAAGCTGGTGAGCTCCGCCCAGCAGAAGGCGCAGGACGGGAAGTACACCTTGGTGCCGCAGGGCACCGGGGGAGAAGCCACGCTGGTCAAGTTCGATCTCTTCGCCGACCCCAACGTTCCCTTACCCGGCTTCGTCCTCAAGCGCGCCGTCAAAGGGACGATCGACTCGGCGACGAAGGCGCTGCGCGAGCGGGTGCTGCAAGTCAAGAAGGGCCAGTAATCACCGTGGGCGGCAGCGGCCCCCTGGCGGGGGTGCGGGTGATCGAACTCGGCGGCATCGGACCGGGACCGCACGCCGGAATGATCCTCGCCGACTTGGGCGCCGACGTGGTGCGGGTGCGGCGACCCGGCGGCCTGACGATGCCGCCCGAGGACCGCGACCTGCTGCACCGCGGGAAGCGGATCGTCGACCTGGACGTCAAGACCCAGCCGGAAACGCTGCTCGATCTCGCCGCCAGGGCCGACGTGCTGCTGGACTGCTTTCGTCCCGGCACCTGCGAGCGGCTCGGCATCGGCCCCGACGACTGCGCGGCCGTCAATCCCCGGCTGATCTTCGCGCGGATCACCGGCTGGGGGCAGCAGGGGCCGGTGGCCCACACCGCCGGCCACGACATCAACTACCTGTCGCAGACCGGCGCCCTCTCGGCGCTGGGCTACCGGGATCGTCCGCCCATGCCGCCGCTGAACCTGGTCGCCGACTTCGGCGGCGGTTCGATGCTGGTGCTGCTGGGCATCGCCGTAGCGCTGTACGAGCGGGAACGCTCGGGCAAGGGTCAGGTGGTCGACGCCGCGATGGTCGACGGCGTCAGCCTGCTCGCTCAGATGATGTGGACGATGAAGTCGACCGGTTCACTGCGCGACGAGCGTGAATCGTTTCTGCTCGACGGCGGGGCCCCGTTCTACCGCTGCTACGAGACCTCCGACGGCAAGTACATGGCCGTCGGCGCCATCGAGCCGCAGTTCTTCGCGGCGTTGCTGGCCGGGCTGGGCCTTTCTCCCGACGACGTGCCCGGCCAGCTCGACATCGGTTCGTACCCAAGGATGTACGAGGTGTTCGCCCAGCGGTTCGCCGGCCGGACCCGCGACGAGTGGACGAAAACCTTCGCCGGAACCGATGCCTGTGTCACACCGGTGCTGAGCTGGAGCGAAGCCGCCACGAACGACCACTTGACCGCGCGGTCGACGGTGATCACGGCCCATGGCGTCGAACAGGCCGCACCCGCGCCGCGCTTCTCCAGGACGCCGGCCGGGCCGGTCGGTCCGCCGCCGGCGACCACCACGCCGCTCGCCGAAATCGGCTGGTAAGCCGAGATTTCGGGCGAACACTGCCCACGCAGGGGGCGGCGGGGTTAAGTTGATCCGAGTGGCCGTAAAAGCATCACGAGAATTCGTCGTTGACGCGCCGCCAGCAGTGGTCATGGAGGCGCTGACGGATGTCGGCGTCCTCTCGTCGTGGTCGCCGCTGCACAAGCACATCGAGGTGATCGACCGTTACCCCGACGGCCGGCCCCACCACGTCAAGACCAAGATCAGGATCTTCGGGCTCGTCGACAAAGAGATCCTGGAATATCACTGGGGCCCCGACTGGGTGGTTTATGACGTCAAAGGGACCGCCCAGCAGCACGGCCAGCACGTCGAGTACAACCTCAAACCCGAGGGCATCGACAAGACCCGCGTGCGTTTCGACATCACCGTCGAACCGGCGGGGCCGATACCCCAATTCGTCGTCAAGCGGGCCACCGAAAACGTTCTCGATTCCGCGGTGAAGGGACTGAGCGACCTGGTCGGCGGCGGGGATTCGGCCACCCCGACCTAGTTGCAGCAGTGGCCGTACAAGCCTCGTCGGAAATCGTCATCGACGCGCCTCCCGAAGTCATCATGGACGCGCTCGCCGACATGGACACCGTGCCGTCGTGGTCCGCGGTGCACAAGAAGGCCGAAGTCATCGACACCTATCCCGACGGGCGGCCGTGCCACGTGAAGGTCACGATCCGGGTGATGGGCATTATCGACACGCAGTTGCTCGAGTACCACTGGGGACCGGACTGGATGGTGTGGGACGCCAAAAAGACCATCCACCAACACGGCCAGCACGGCGAGTACAACCTGACCCGCGAGGGCGACGACACGACCCGCGTGCGATTCGGCATCACCGTCGAGCCGTCGGCCCCACTGCCGGAGTTCTTGATCAACCGGGCCCGCAAGAAGATCCTGCACGCCGCGCTGGAGGGGCTCCGCAAGCGGGTGATGCAGGGCTAGGCTAGGCGCCCTCGCGCAGCGCGGCCAGTCGCCGGATGGCCTCGTCGAGGGTGTCGTCGCGTTTGCAGAACGTGAAGCGCACCAGGTGATTCCATACCTTGGCTTGTTCAGCCGCGTGGGACGCCGCCGGATCGCAGAACGCAGACATCGGGATGGCGGCCACGCCGACCCTCTCCGGCAGGGCCGCGCAGAACGCGGTGCTGTCGTCGTACCCGAGCGGGCGCGGGTCGGCGCACAGGAAGTAGGTGCCGTCGCTGTCGTGCACCGCAAAGCCGATCTCGGTGAGCCCGGCCGCCAGCCGATCCCGCCGGGCCTGCAACGACCGGCGCAGGCAGGCCACCCAGGCGTCCTCGGTGTCCAGCGCCAGGGCCACCGCCGGCTGGAACGGCGCCCCGCCGACGTAGCTCAGATACTGTTTCGCCGCACGCACCCCGGTGATGAGTTGCGCTGGCCCGCAAGCCCATCCGATCTTCCACCCGGTGCAGTTGAACATCTTGGCCGCGCTGGAGATGGTGATGGTGCGCTCGGCCATGCCGTCGAAGGCGGCCAGCGGCAGGTGCTTCCTGCCGTTCGGGCCGTCGAACACCAGGTGCTCGTACACCTCGTCGGTGATCACGAGGAGGTCGGCCGCCACCGCGATCTCCGCGATGGCCGCGAGATCGGCCGCGCTCAACACCGTGCCGGTCGGGTTGTGCGGCGAGTTGACGATCAGCGCGCGGGTCCGCGGCGTCACCGCGCGCCGCAGGGCGTCGGCGTCGAGGGCGAAGCCGCGCCCGTCGGGGACCAGCGGCACCGCGACGCGGTGCGCGCAGGCCATCGCCACCACCGGGGAGTAGGAGTCGTAGAACGGTTCGATCAGGATCACTTCCGAGCCCGGCTCGACCAGCCCGATCACCGCCGCGGCGATGGCCTCGGTCGCGCCGACCGTCACCAGCACCTCGGTGTCGGGGTCGTACTCGACGCCGAAATGCCGCCGCCGGTGCGCGGCGACCGCCTCGCGCAGCGGCGCGATCCCGATCCCGGGCGGGTACTGGTTCGCGCCCGCGGCGATGGCGTCCTGCGCGGCCTTCAGCAACGCCGGCGGCCCGTCCTCGTCGGGAAAGCCCTGGCCGAGGTTCACCGCGCCGATCCGCGTGGCCAGCGCCGACATCTCGGCGAACACCGTCGTCGCGTACGGCCGCAGCCGCGACACCGTCATAGAGGTTGAGCCTAAGGCCGGCGCTCCCACCGAGCGTGCGGCTGGCCGCACGTTCGGCGCCGAGCGTGCGGCTGGCCGCACATTCGGCGTTCTGGCCAGCGCCATTACTCCCAACCAACAGGTTGGTTTAGGGTGTAATCCGGATCCGAACCCCCATTTGTGAAGAGGAACCCGACATGTCCGAAGAAGCCTTCGTCTACGAGGCCATCCGCACCCCGCGCGGCAAGCAGAAGAACGGGTCGTTGACCGAGGTCAAGCCGCTGAACCTGGTCGTCGGCCTGATCGAGGAGCTGCGCAGGCGCAATCCCGACCTGGACGAGAACCTGATCAGCGACGTCATCCTGGGCTGCGTGTCACCGGTCGGTGACCAGGGCGGCGACATCGCCCGCACCGCGGTGATCGCGGCCGGCATGCCCGACACCGTCGGCGGCGTGCAGCTCAACCGCTTCTGCGCCTCCGGGCTGGAAGCCGTCAACACCGCCGCCCAGAAGGTCCGCTCCGGCTGGGACGACATGGTGCTCGCCGGCGGTGTGGAGTCGATGAGCCGCGTGCCGATGGGCTCCGACGGCGGCGCGATGATGGCCGACCCCGCCACCTCCTACGACGCCTACATCGTGCCGCAGGGCATCGGTGCGGACCTGATCGCCACCATCGAGGGCTTCTCCCGCGACGACGTGGACGCCTACGCGCTGCGCTCGCAGCAGCTCGCGGCCGAGGCGTGGTCGGGCGGCTACTTCGCCAAGTCGGTGGTGCCGGTCCGCGACCAGAACGGCCTGCTGATCCTCGACCACGACGAGCACATGCGCCCCGACACCACCATGGAGGGCCTGGCCAAGCTGAAGCCCGCCTTCGAGGGGCTGGCCGCGATGGCCGGCTTCGACGACGTGGCGCTGCAGAAGTACCACTGGGTCGAGAAGATCAACCACGTCCACACCGGAGGCAACAGCTCCGGCATCGTCGACGGCTCCGCGCTGGTGCTGATCGGCTCGGAAAAGGCGGGGAAGGCGGGCAATTTGACGCCCCGCGCCCGCATCGTCGCCACCGCCACCACCGGCTCCGACCCGACGATCATGCTGACCGGCCCGACGCCGGCCACCCAGAAGGCGCTCGACCGGGCGGGCCTGACCGTCGACGACATCGACCTGTTCGAGCTGAACGAGGCATTCGCGTCGGTCGTGCTGAAGTTCCAGAAGGACCTGAACATCCCCGACGAGAAGCTCAACGTCAACGGCGGCGCCATCGCGATGGGTCACCCGCTGGGCGCCACCGGCGCCATGATCTTGGGCACCATGGTCGACGAGCTGGAGCGCCGCAACGCCCGTCGCGCGCTGATCACGCTGTGCATCGGTGGCGGCATGGGCGTCGCGACGATCATCGAGAGGGTTTAAGACCATGGCAGAGAACACGATTCAGTGGGACAAGGACGCCGACGGCATCGTCACCCTGACCCTGGACGACCCGACCGGGTCGGCCAACGTGATGAACGAGCACTACAAGGAGTCCATGCACAAGGCCGTGGAACGCCTTGTCGCCGAGAAGGACTCGGTCACCGGCGTGGTGATCACCAGCGGCAAGAAGACGTTCTTCGCCGGCGGTGACCTCAAGCACATGATCAACGCCGGCCCGGAGAACGCCGGCGAGGTCTTCGCCGAGGTCGAGGACATCAAGCGCGACCTGCGTGCGTTGGAGACCCTGGGCAAGCCGGTGGTGGCCGCCATCAACGGCGCGGCGCTGGGCGGCGGGCTGGAGATCGCGCTGGCCTGCCACCACCGCATCGTCGCCGACGTCAAGGGCGTTCAGATCGGCCTGCCCGAGGTCACGCTGGGTCTGCTGCCCGGTGGCGGCGGCGTCACCCGCACGGTGCGGATGCTGGGCATCCAGAACGCGTTCGTCAACGTGCTGAGCCAGGGCACCCGGTTCAAGCCGGCCGCGGCGAAGGACAACGGGCTGGTCGACGAAATCGTTTCCAGCGTCGAGGAACTGGTGCCCGCCGCCAAGGCGTGGATCAAGGCCAACCCCGAGGCCCACACCCAGCCGTGGGACGTCAAGGGCTACAAGATCCCCGGCGGAACCCCGAGCAGCCCGGCGCTGGCGGCGATCCTGCCGTCGTTCCCGTCGCTGCTGCGCAAGCAGCTCAAGGGCGCGCCGATGCCGGCGCCGCGCGCCATCCTGGCCGCGGCCGTCGAGGGCACGCAGGTGGACTTCGACACCGCCACCCGCATCGAGAGCCGCTACTTCACCGAACTGGTCACGGGCCAGGTCGCCAAGAACATGATCCAGGCGTTCTTCTTCGACCTGCAGACCATCAACGGCGGCGGCTCGCGTCCGGAGGGGATCGGCAAGACCCCGATCACCAAGATCGGTGTGCTCGGCGCCGGCATGATGGGCGCCGGCATCGCCTACGTCTCGGCCAAGGCCGGGTTCGACGTGGTGCTCAAGGACGTCAGCCTCGAGGCCGCGCAGAAGGGCAAGGGCTACTCCGAGAAGCTGGAGGCCAAGGCGCTGGAACGCGGCAAGACCAGCAAGGAGCGCTCCGACGCGTTGCTGGCCCGCATCACGCCGACCGCCGACGCGGCGGACTTCGCCGGCGTCGACTTCGTGATCGAGGCGGTGTTCGAGAACCAGGACCTCAAGCACAAGGTGTTCCAGGAGATCGAGGACGTCGTCGAGCCGAACGCGGTGCTCGGGTCCAACACCTCGACGCTGCCGATCACCGGTCTGGCGACCGGCGTGAAGCGGCAGGAGGACTTCATCGGGATCCACTTCTTCTCGCCGGTCGACAAGATGCCGCTCGTCGAGATCATCAAGGGTGAAAAGACATCCGACGAGGCGCTGGCCCGCGTGTTCGACTACACCCTGGCGATCGGCAAGACCCCGATCGTCGTCAACGACAGCCGCGGTTTCTTCACCTCCCGCGTGATCGGCACCTTCGTCAACGAGGCGCTGGCCATGCTCGGTGAGGGCGTCGAGCCGGCCAGCGTGGAGCACGCCGGTTCGCAGGCCGGGTACCCCGCGCCGCCGCTGCAGCTGTCCGACGAGCTCAACCTGGAACTCATGCACAAGATCGCCGTCGCCACCCGTAAGGGCGTCGAGGACGCCGGCGGCACCTACGATCCGCACCCGGCGGAAGCCGTCGTCGAGAAGATGATCGAGATCGGGCGGTCCGGCCGGTTGAAGGGTGCGGGCTTCTACGAGTACGTCGACGGCAAGCGGACCGGCCTGTGGCCGGGGCTGCGCGAGACGTTCAAGTCGGGCTCGTCACAGCCGCCGTTGCAGGACATGATCGACCGGATGCTGTTCGCCGAGGCGCTCGAGACCCAGAAGTGCCTCGACGAGGGCGTGCTGACGTCGACCGCCGACGCGAACATCGGGTCCATCATGGGCATCGGCTTCCCGCCGTGGACCGGTGGCAGCGCGCAGTTCATCGTCGGGTATTCCGGTCCGGCCGGTACGGGCAAGGAGGCCTTCGTGGCCCGGGCCCGCGAGCTTGCCGAGAAGTACGGCGAGCGCTTCAACCCGCCGGGTTCGCTGACGTAGTTTCCGCGTGTGCGAAGGCCCCCGAACACGGTGTGTTGGGGGGCTTTTGCTCGCGTCGAGATATAACTGGCTGCGACGTTCGCCGGCGTGTCGTCGCAACCGTTTATGTGTCGCGGCCCGCGCGCCGGCCTCAGCCGATGGCGGCCGCGATGCGGCGCCACTGCTCGCGGGGGAATTCCCTCGGGTCTCCCGTGAGCACCTGCACGCAGACGTGGTCGGCGCCGGCCGCGTGGTGCTCGGCGACCCGGGCCAGGACGGCCTGTTCGTCGCCCCACGCGATGATCGCGTCGACGAGCCGATCGCTCACCTGCGACAGGTCCTCTTCCGAAAACCCGCTGCGCAGTAAGTTGTTCGCGTAGTTCGGCAGCCCCAGGTATCCCCTGAGGAAGTCGCGCCCGATGCGGCGCGCCTCGTCCGCGTCCTCGGTGAGGACGACGCCCTGTTCCGGCAGCAGCAGCGGTCCCTCGCCCAGCACCGAACGGGCGAAGGCGGTGTGGTCGGGGCTCACCAGGTAGGGGTGGGCGCCGCGTCCGCGCTCGGCGGACAGCTCGAGCATCTTCGGGCCGAGTGCGGCGAGAACCCGCCGATCGACGGGGACCGGGCGCTGGGCCTCGTCCAGCCCGTCGAGGAACGACGCGGTGGCCGCGAGCGGCTTGCGGTAGCGCCCAGGCTCTTTGGCGTCGATCAGGGGCGCGTGGCTGACCCCGATTCCCAACAGGAAGCGGTCACCGTGCTCTTCGGTCAGCGTGGCGAGAGACTCGGCGACGTCGCCGGCCGAGTGCATCCACAGGTTGAGGATCCCGGTGGCGATCACCGTGCGCTCGGTCGCCGCGAGCAGCCGCCTCACCGCGTCGAGCACGGACCCGCTGACGTCGGGTATCCACAGCGCCGTGAAACCCAACTCATCCAATTCCGCTGCGGCTTCGGCGGATTCGGCTGGGTCGCCGTAGTGCAATTGGCTGCTCCAAATGCCGACACCGGTCAGATCCATGCGGGTCATTCCTCTCGTGACTTGAGCGCTTGACTGTCGATTGCGTCGTAGTCGGGCACGCGCATCGATTCGTGCATCCGCACGCCCTTGGTGTTCAACTTCGCCAGCGTCCGGGAGAGCGAGCCCGGCATCGATGAGACCAGCTGTAGCCCAAGGGTCAGCGCCCAGACTCCCGCCCGCGAACCGGGGATGATGGTTCGGGCGGCGCCGCGCGCGAAGGCCCGGCTGAGGTGCACGGGCTCGCGCATCGCCAGCTCGTAGGCGGCGAACGCGCGCAGGTGGTCGCCGTCCGCCCGGGCCAGCTCCCCGGCCAGCACGTAGGCGCCGAGGACGGCGAGGCTGGTGCTGCCGCCGACCGCGGGACCGGGGCAGTAGCCCGCGTCACCGACCAGGGTGACCCGTCGGCGCGACCAGATGTTCATGCTGAGTTGGCTGATCGCGTCGAAGTAGAAAGCCGGCGTCCGGTCGATTTCCTCCAGCCAGCGGTCCACGCGGGGATGCATGCCCGCGTACGCGCCGCGCAGTATTTCCTGCTGCCGCAACAAATCTCGGTGATCGTAGTCGAGTTCGGCCTTGCTGCGGAACATGAACACCACCCGGGCGTCGTCGAGGTGCTCGGCGGTGTAGATCGCCGCGAGCCGGCCGACCCCGAGATGGCCGACCATCTCGTTGGGTTCGGCCAGCGACTTCGGTGCGGACATCACCGCCAGGTAGCCGCCGAGGAAGCGGGTCAGGCTGTCCTCCGCGCCGAAGGTCAGCCGCCGTACGTTGGAGTGCAGCCCGTCGGCGCCGACGATGACGTCGAACCTGCGGGGCGGGGCATGCTCGAATGTCACGGCGCCGTCGTGGTCGATGGCCGTGATGGAGTCGCCGAACAGGTACTCCACGTCGTCGCGGGCGGCGTCGTAGTAGATCTCGCTGAGATCGTCGCGCATGATCTCGACGTGCCGGTCCGACGCGACGCCGACGAGCTTGGTGAGGTCGACGACGGTGGCTCCCGGTCGGCCTTCCCGATACATGGTCATGCGATCGGTGCCCGTGGCGAGCGCCTCGATGCGCGGCAGGACGCCCATCTTCGTCGAGATCTCCATCGCCGGGCGGAACAGGTCGACGGCGTGGCCCCCGGTCTTGCGCAGCGTCGACGCGCGCTCGACCACGGTGACGTCGATGCCTCGGCGGGTCAGCCAATACGCCAGCACCGGCCCGGCGATGCTGGCACCGGAGATCAGAACCCGCATGGGCGTCAGCCTACGGCCGAGACCCGCGGCGCGGCTCAGCGGATGCTCGCGCTACGGGTCTAGTTCTGGTCCTGCGCGTTCTGGGTGAAGATGTCGCCGGACGTCTGGCCGTTGTCGTTGACGAAGTTGGTGTCGTCGGTGGCGAACGGCGCGGCGGCCGGGAGGCCGGACGCGAAAGCCGTTGCGGTGCCGGTTGTGTGCGCGGCGGCGGACAGCGCAAGCGTCGCGGCGGTCGCTGCGCCGGCGAAGATCAGTCGCGCCGTGTGGACGTGCCGACGCCGCGATGGAGTGACCGGGTGCCCGATGTTGGTCATGCATCCTGTTTAAGGGTCGGCCGTCAGCGGCGGCTATGGCCGAGCTATTGATCCGCTGTGAGGCTGACGGCGCTAGAGTCCGTTGCTATGCGCTTTGGTCTCTTCATTCCGCAGGGCTGGCGAATGGATCTGGTCGGCATCGAGCCCGACAAACACTGGGCGGTGATGCGCGACCTGGCCGCCTACGCGGACGACACCGCATGGGACTCGCTGTGGGTCTACGACCACTTCCACACCGTCCCGATGCCGACGGGTGAAGCCACCCACGAGGCGTGGTCACTGATGGCGGCCTACGCGGCGACCACGTCGAGGATCAAGCTCGGCCAGATGTGCACGGCCATGAGCTACCGCAATCCGGTCTATCTGGCCAAGGTTGCAGCGACCGCCGACATCATCTCCGGCGGCCGGATTCAGATGGGCATCGGCGGCGGGTGGTACGAACATGAGTGGCGCGCTTACGGTTACGGCTTCCCGCCGGCCAGGGTGCGGCTGGCCCGGCTGGACGAAGGTGTACAGATAATGCGCGACGCCTGGCGCGACGGCAAAGTCAGCTTCGACGGCGAGCACTACCAGGTCGACGGCGCGATCGTCGCCCCGAAGCCGCTGCAGGACAATGGGATACCGATGTGGATCGCCGGGGGCGGTGAAAAGGTGACGTTGCGCATCGCCGCCAAGTACGCGCAATACACCAACTTCAGCCCGGAGCCCGAGGCGTTCGCGCACAAGTCGGAGGTGCTGGCACAGCATTGCCGCGAGGTGGGCACCGACTTCGGGGCGATCGTCCGTTCGGTCAACGTCAACGCGGTCGTCGGCCCATCGGAGGGTGACGTCAAGGACCGGCTGCAGCGGGTGCGCGACCGCATGGCCGGCTACGTGCCCGAGGCGGCGGCGGACGCGATGATGGCCAACACGAGCGGACCGGATTCGGCGGCGGGCACGCCCGAACAGGTTATCGAGCGGATCGCGAAGCTCCGCGACCTCGGCTGCGAATACGCGATCTGCTACTTCCCGGAGGCCGCGTACGACCGTTCCGGCATCGAGTTGTTCGAGCGGGAGGTGATTCCCGCGCTGAGCTAGGAGCGATCGCGAGCGCGGCGAAGCCGGGCGAAGCGGGTCGCGACCGTGAGTCAGATATCGGTGGTGGAGTAGCGGGTCTTGACGGGGGCGGCGGCGAGCAGCGGAGGCAGCTCGGTCAGTTTGCCTTCACCGGCCCGGAAGGCGCGGTACGCCTCGTCGTGCTCGACGCTCTGCCAGAGCTCGTAGATCAGCCAGTGCGCCTCGTCGTCCTCGTCGACGAGCACGTCGGTCCCGAGGTTGCCCGCGAAGGCGCGGGTGTCCTTGAGCGCTCGGCCCATGACCTCGCGGGCCGCCTGCACCGCGTCGGGCTTGAACCTGAGCTCGAGTGTCACCGTCACCGGCATGGTGGTCTCCTCACGTCGCACGCATCCTCGCCAAGATAGCTCGGCCGGCCAAGACCGCGGCGACCCGTATGCAACGAGAATGCGCTTTCCACTTTTCGGAAACCTGTTATACGGTTCAGTGAGCAATATTCTGTTGCGCACTGTGGACGCTCCTGGAGGATCCCTCGATGCAGAAGGCGCTGGCCCCCGAAATCTCGACCTGGCCCGACGAGAACCCGCAGCTCATCGGGAGTCGCTGTGGCAGCTGCGGTGCCACCACCTTCCCGGTGCAGCAGTGGTGCCCGCGGTGTAGCGGCGGGGAGATGACGGAATTGTTGTTGCCGCGCCGCGGAACCCTGGTCGCGTGGACCACCCAAGGTTTCCCGCCCGGGGCGCCCTTCGCCGGTCCGACCGGGAAGGACTTCGTGCCGTTCGGCGTCGGCCTGGTTCAGCTGGGCGACATCATTCGGGTCGAGGGACGGCTGACCGAGAACGACCCGGCCAAGTTGCAGTTCGGTCAGGAGGTCGAGCTGACCATGGTGCCGTTGACCACCGACGAGGAAGGCGCCGACGTCATGACATTCGCCTTCCAGCCGGTCTAGAAAGGAGCGTCAGATGACGAACGACGTTGCCATCATCGGCGTCGGCCTGCACCCGTTCGGCAGGTTCGACAAGACCGCCATGCAGATGGGGGCCGAGGCCATCCAGGCCGCGCTCACCGACGCCGGTGTGGAGTGGAAGGACATCCAGTTCGGCTTCGGCGGCAGCCACGAGGTCTCCAACCCCGACGCGGTGACCCGCCTGGTCGGGCTGACCGGTATCACCTTCACCAACGTGTTCAACGCCTGCGCCACCGCCGCGAGCGCCATTCAGCAGACCGCCGACACCATCCGGCTGGGCAAGTACGACATCGGCATCGCGATCGGTTTGGACAAGCATCCGCGTGGCGCGTTCACCGATGACCCCGCCAAGCTGGCACTGCCGCAGTGGTACGCGCAGAACGGCCAGTTCGTCACCACGAAGTTCTTCGGCATGAAGGCCAACAAGTACCTGCACGACCACAACATCTCCCAGACCACCCTCGCCAAGGTCGCCGCGAAGAACTTCCGCAACGGCGCGCTGAACCCGAATGCGTTCCGCCGCAAGCCGATTCCCGAGGAGGAGATCCTCAACTCGGCCGTGCTCAACTACCCGTTGACCCAGTACATGTTCTGCGCGCCCGACGAGGGGGCCGCCGCGGTGATCATGTGCCGCGCCGACATGGCGCACAAGTACACCGACAAGCCGGTCTATGTGCGCGCCTGCGAGATCCGGACCCGCCGCTACGGCGCCTACGAGGTGCACGCCACCTTCGCCCCGCCGGACGAGGACGTCTCGCCGACGGTGTACGCCGCCAAGGCGGCCTACGAGGCGGCCGGCATCGGGCCCGAGGACGTCGACGTGGCCCAGCTGCAGGACACCGACGCCGGAAACGAGGTCATCCACATGGCCGAGACCGGCCTGTGCGCCGACGGGGAGCAGGAGAAGCTGGTGGCCGACGGGGCCACCGAGATTCACGGCCCGATGCCCGTCAACACCGACGGCGGCCTGATCGCGAACGGCGAGCCGATCGGCGCGTCGGGCCTGCGCCAGATGCACGAGCTGGTGCGCCAGCTGCGCGGCGAGGCGGGCGAGCGTCAGGTGCCCGGCAACCCGCGCGTCGGCCTGGCGCAGGTGTACGGCGCACCGGGCACCGCGTCGGCGACGATCCTGTCGCGCTAGATCGCCGGGCCCAGCAGGTCGTCCGCGTCGCGGATGACGTAGCCGTAGCCCTGTTCGGCCAGGAAGCGCTGGCGGTGCGCGGCGTATTCGGCGTCCAGGCTGTCGCGGGCCACGACGGAATAGAAGATGGCGCCGCCGCCGTCGGACTTGGGCCGCAGCAACCGGCCCAGCCGCTGGGCCTCCTCCTGGCGCGACCCGAAGGTGCCCGAAACCTGCACCGCGACAGAGGCTTCCGGTAGGTCGATGGAGAAGTTGGCGACCTTCGACACCACCAGCGTCGACACCTCGCCGCGCCGGAAGGCGTCGAACAGCGCCTCGCGCTCCTTGGTGCGGGTCGAGCCCTGGATCACCGGGGCGTTCAGTTCGGCGCCGAGCTCGTCGAGCTGATCCAGATACGCGCCGATCACCAGGGTCTGCTCGCCGGGATGTTTCTCCAGGATCGACCTGACCACCGCGATCTTGGTGTGCACCGTCGAGCACAGCCGGTACCGCTCCTCGGGTTCGGCCGTCGCGTACGTCATCCGCTCGCTGTCGGTCATGGTGACCCGCACCTCGACGCACTCGGCCGGAGCGATCCAGCCCTGCGCCTCGATGTCCTTCCACGGCGCGTCGTAGCGCTTCGGCCCGATCAACGAAAACACGTCGCCCTCGCGGCCGTCCTCGCGGATCAGCGTGGCGGTCAGGCCCAGCCGCCGCTTGGACTGCAGGTCGGCCGTCATCCGGAACACCGGCGCCGGCAGCAGGTGCACCTCGTCGTAGATGATCAGCCCCCAGTCGCGGCTGTCGAACAGCTCCAGGTGCCGGTACTCGCCCTTGGTGCGGCGGGTGATCATCTGGTAAGTCGAGATGGTGACCGGCCGGATCTCCTTGCGTTCGCCCGAGTATTCGCCGATCTCGTCCTCGGTCAGCGAGGTGCGCGCGACCAGCTCGCGCTTCCATTGCCGCGCGGCCACGATGTTGGTGACCAGGATCAGCGTCGTCGCACCGGCTTTCGCCATCGCGGCCGCGCCGACCAGTGTCTTGCCGGCGCCGCACGGCAGCACCACCACCCCGGAGCCCCCGGCCCAGAACGAGTCCGCGGCCAGCTGCTGGTAATCGCGCAGATGCCAGCCGTCCTGATCCAGGCTGATCGGGTGCGCCTCGCCATCGACGTAACCGGCGAGATCCTCTGCGGGCCAGCCGATCTTGAGCAGCATCTGCTTGACCCGGCCGCGCTCGCTGTTGTGCACGACGACGGTGTCGTCGTCGATCCGCGCGCCCAGCATCGGCGCGATCTTCTTGTTGCGCAGCACCTCCTCGAGCACCGCGCGGTCCAGGCTGACCAGCGTCAGGCCGTGCGCGGGATGCTTGACCAGTTGCAGCCGGCCGTAGCGGGCCATGGTGTCGACGATGTCGACCAGCAGCGGCTGGGGCACCGCGTACCGGGAGAAGCTGACCAGCGCGTCGACGACCTGTTCGGCGTCATGGCCGGCGGCTCGGGCGTTCCACAGCGCCAGCGGCGTGATGCGGTAGGTGTGCACGTGTTCGGGTGCGCGTTCCAGCTCGGCGAACGGCGCGATGGCGGCGCGCGCCTCGCCGGCCAGCTCGTGATCCACCTCGAGCAGCACCGTCTTGTCGGACTGCACGATCAATGGTCCGTCGGTCATAAGGTCATTATCCGGAGCCGGCCGACACCACCGACGTGATGCGGTGGATGGCGAAGTCACGCAGCCGCCCCGACGCCGAGTCGAAGGCCACCAGCTGTCCGCCCTTGATTGTGATCGGCGACACCACCCGCTGCGTGGCCACGCCGGCCGCGTCGAGGTAGCCGATCACCAGGGTTTCCTGGTCCTTGGCCGCGCGCTGCAGCAGCGACATGGTGACCGCCGGGTCGACGCGGATGTTCCCGAAGGGCGCGGCGGTCACCTTCCGCAGCACCGAGACGACGGCGTTCAACGTCTCGCCGCTCGGGCGTGGCGGCGGGCGGTACGGGCGGCGCTGCTGCGGCGTGGGCACCCTGGCCCCGCGCGGCCGGACGTCGACGATGGAACCGGTGGAATCCTCGGCGGCCGGGGCGAAGCCCGCCTTGCGCAACGCGGCGAGCACCTCGGCGATCGGCGCCGGCGACACCGCCACCGTCGGCGCCAGCGCACGCAACTGTAGCTCCTCGGCGGCCGCCACGGCCTGTGCCAGCAGTGCCGGGTCCTCGCACCGCACGAACGAAGTGGCCATGCCGATCCGGAGCTGGCCATGCCGCCGGGCCACGTCGTCGATGAGATAGGTAAGCCCCTGCGGCACAGGAGTTTTGGAGTGCTTGGCGAAAAGGTCGTGCATCCAGTCGCGGGTCTTGCCGACGTCGAGGGCGTGTCGGATGGACTGCTCGCTGATGCGGTACACCATCGCAGTGCCGGCCGATTCGACGGTGGCGACCGTGGCCAGGTCGTCGGCGAGGTCGCGCTGCAACGGCCCGGGCACCACCACGGTCAGGTCGGCCTGCACCAGGAAGTGGTCGATCGGCGGCGGCATCGCCCGCGTCATCGCGTGCACCGCGGCCTCGGGGTCGCCGGCTTCGTCGAGCAGTGCCCGGCCGGGTGTACTGATCGCCCCGCGGCCCACCAGGCCCATCGCATGGCCCTCGGTCAGGAGGTCGGCGACGGGTTGCGGCTGCAGCCGCCTGGCCCAGCGCGGACGCCGCCAGATCAACGCCGCCGAAGCGGTGACCGCGTCCACGCCGGCACCGGGCGGCAGCCCGCACAGCATGCCGAGCAGCAGTCGGCGATCCAGCGGAGCGGCCGTCGAATACAGCGAATCCGTCAGCGCGCCATAGGGTTTGGCATCCGGGCCGCGAGTGCCGATCAGCGCCGGCCGGCTGGGCAGATCGAGCCAGGTGCCGGCCAGCAGGTGCCAGCGCTCGGCGGGGGGCATCGCGGTGAACCGTTCGGTGGCGGCCGTGGGGGCCCAATACGGCCCGTCGCCGTCGGGGGGCTCCGGGTCGGGCAGCCCGCTGGCGATCAATCCCGCCGCGGCGGCGATCTCCAGGATCAGGCCCAGCCGCGGCTCCTCGATGCCCGTCGCCTTGGCCAGCCGCTTGACCTCACGAATCCCCAGTCCGCCGCTGCGCAGCTCGGAAACCGGTGCGGCGCCCAGGGTTTGCAGCAGCAGGTCGAGCTCGCGCAACAGGTCGATGACGGCTCCCGCCGCCACCGCGTCGACGTCGGCGGGACGGTTGGTCGACACGATCGGGTCCGGGGCCGTCAGCTGCAGGGGGCCGGGGTCCTCGCCGCGCAACACCTGCCCCACATGGCGGGGCAGGATCACCGTCTCGGCATCGATGCGCCGCAGCAGGCCCTTCGCCAGCAGTTGCGGCACCGGCCGCTCCGCCGGGGCGCCGGGCGCGGCGTCGCGGGTGCGGCCCATCGGCGAACCTTCGAGCAGCTTCTCCAGCACGTCGAGCTGCGCCTGGTCGAGCCCGTCGATGAGGGCGGCGATCTCTTCGCCGGTCCGGGAGCTGTCCTCGAGCGTGACCTGCCCGGGATGCCACGGCAACGCATGGCCGGCGTCGGCGGCCACCCGGACGGCCGTCTCGCCCCAGACCAGGGCGCGCTGCCTGAGGTCGTCGAGCGCGCCGAGCACGTCGGCCTCGTCGGCGCGATCACCGATGAGGGCCAGCAGCTTGGCGGTCGGCACCGGGGTGGAATCGGCCTGCAGCACCAGCAGCGCGTCGAGCACCGCCAGCCGGAGGAAGTCCAGGTCGTCGGTGGCGGCCTTGACCGACTGGCGCGCCTGTGCCCGCGCGGCCAGCGCGGCGATGCTGCCGGGCGGGGGCTGCGCGAGGTCTGGCCGGAGTTCGAGCAGCCGGATCAGCCGCTCGTCGGGTAGGTCGGCCAGCCAGGACCCCAGCGGGATATCCGGGGTGTTGTCGGTCATTGCTGACCAGCGTAAAGCAGGCGGCGGACCCAACGGCCACGCGCGCACGGCCTTGCGCTACACGCGCGTGCGCGACCTGTCAGAATGGACCGCGTGGCTGAAACTCCTGAGGGCAGGGCGCGCAAGACCAACTACGTCGACAACGGCTGGCCGACGACGGACCCGGACGACCACGCCGTGAGCGAACTGGTCAGCGACCGGACGGGCGCGCTGTCGCCCTACGGCGAGCTGGTGTTCCCGCTGCCCGCGACCGACCTGCCCTACGTCCACCCGGTGACGGTCGTCAACCGGTAGGCCGCTCGGATGGCTAGGGCCTCTGAGGCCCCTGAGGTCCCCGAGGCCTCGGCGGGAACGCTGTCGCACCTCGACGAGCGCGGCGCGGCGCACATGGTCGACGTCACGGAGAAGGGCGCCACCAAGCGCACCGCCGTCGCCGCGGGCGCGCTGCGGACCTCGCCGCGGGTGGTGGCGCTGATCTCCACCGGCGGCCTGCCCAAGGGCGACGCGTTGGCCACGGCGCGGGTGGCGGGCATCCTGGCGGCTAAGCGCACCAGCGAGCTGATCCCGCTCTGCCATCAGCTGGCGCTCACCGGGGTCGACATCGACTTCGCCATCGGCGAGTCGGACATCGAGATCACCGCGACCGTGCGCAGCACCGACCGCACCGGGGTGGAGATGGAGGCGCTGACCGCGGTCAGCGTCGCCGGGCTGACGCTCTACGACATGATCAAAGCGGTCGACCCGGCCGCTCGCATCGACGACATCCGGGTACTGCGCAAGCAGGGCGGCAAAAGCGGAAGCTGGGAGCGGTGATGAGCGCGCGATCCGCACGGGTGATCATCGCTTCGACCCGCGCGTCGGCAGGGGCGTATGACGACCGGTGCGGGCCCATCATTGCGGAATGGCTCGAGCAGCAAGGGTTTTCGTCGGTACAGCCGGAGGTGGTCGCGGACGGGGAGCCGGTCGGGCAGGCGTTGCATGCCGCGCTGGACGCCGAGGTGGATCTGATCATCACCTCGGGCGGCACCGGCATCTCGCCGAGCGACAGCACGCCCGACCAGACGGTCGCGGTGCTGGATTACATGATTCCAGGACTCGCCGACGCCATCCGCCGTTCCGGGCTGCCCAAGGTGCCGACCTCCGTGCTGTCGCGCGGCGTGTGCGGCGTGGCCGGCCGGACGTTGATCGTCAATCTGCCGGGTTCCCCCGGCGGGGTGCGCGACGGCCTCGGGGTGCTCGCCGACGTTCTCGACCACGCGCTGGACCAACTCGCCGGCGGGGATCACGAGCGATGACGCACGTCCTGCGCGCCGCCATGACCGAAGAGCCGATCTTTCTGGCCGAGCACGAAGAACTGGTCGGCCACCAGTCGGCCGGAGCCGTCGTCGGGTTCGTGGGCATGATCCGCGACCACGACGGCGGCCGCCGGGTGGTGCGGCTGGAGTATTCCGCGCACCCGTCGGCCGCGGAGGTCCTGGCCCAGGTGGTGGCCGAGGTCGCGGAGGAATCCAGCGGCGTGCGGGCCGTCGCCGCCAGCCACCGCATCGGCGTGCTGCACATCGGTGAGGCCGCGCTGGTATCGGCCGTCGCCGCCGACCATCGCGGGGCGGCGTTCGACACCTGCACCCGCCTGGTGGACACCATCAAGGCGCGGCTGCCGGTGTGGAAGCACCAGTTCTTCGATGACGGCACCGAAGAGTGGGTGGGCTCGGCCTAGAGCCGCCGGGCCTGTTACCGACTCGGCGGCGTCAGCCTGCCTGAGGCGGCTGCGCCAGCGCGTCCAGTGCGTCGTTCCCGTGGATGTCCGCGCCGCGGATGGCTTCCCACAGTTGCCTGGTGTAGCCGACGTTGGACGCGGGCTGCGGTGGGGCCGGCGCGTCGACGACGGGCGCGTCAGCGGGTGGCGCGGGCGGCAGGTCCGCGGGCGGCGGCGCCGGCGCGTCGGCCGGGGGAGCCGGCGGGACTGCGTCGGCCGGGGGAGCCGGCGGGACCGGCGCGCCGGCGGGGGGGGGGGGGGACGGGCCGAAGGAGGTCAGCTGCACCGGCGGTGCCGGATCCGCGGGCGGCGGGGGAGGCGGCGGCGGAGCGTCCGGCGGGGGCGCATCGGCGGGCGGCGGAGCCAGCGGGCCGGGGCCGCCGTTGAGCCCCGGCGCGTCCAGCGGGGCATCCATCCCCGCCGGCGCGGGGGCCGGCACCTCGCGCGGTGTGGCGCCCGACAGCGGGCCGCCGCAGACGGGCCAGGCGCCGCGGCCCTGAGTGGCCAACACCCGCTCGGCGACCGCGATCTGCTGTTCCTTGGTGGCCAGTTCGGCGGACGGGGCGTACTGGCCACCGCCGTGCGAAGCCCACGTGGCTGCGCTGAACTGCACGCCGCCGTGGTAGCCGTTGCCGGTGTTGATGGCCCAGTTGCCGCCCGACTCGCAGCGGGCTACTTGGTCCCACTCGCCGTCGGTGGCCGCGGCCGCCTGGCCGGCGAGGGCGATGCTGCCGCCACCAAGAACCGCCCCCGTGAAGGCGATCTTGGCGACGCTGATGCTGGAAGTGGTGGGCTTACGATGACGTCCACTCATGCGCGCGCGAATATTCCTCTCTCGTGACGCGCCTACGAGGTCAGCTGTCGGGTTCGGGTTGGAGAGGCCACCCGGCCAACGCCGTACTCCCATGGGAGCCGGCGTCGGCTTCACCCCAAGGAGCCGCAAGCGGCTCCAGTCCGATCGCGGTGGACCGGTGGGTCCCCCGCCTCCATCCAAAATGTCGGTGTCCCCCACCTATGGATGGAGCTCGGCGCGATAGGTGTAGGAGGAACGCCGTTCGGTCGATTGACGAACCCTCGGAGACGCTAGCGCCTTCTGTTCGTCTCGTCACGTCTTGCGAAACCCGGCGTTTCCCTCACGGCCATGTGCGAAAAGCCCAGGAACACTAGGGATTTGCGCAGGTCATGGTGCCCGATATCGCGGCGTGATTTTGCCGTTATCGTTCCGTTACGTGAGGTATCTCACAGTTTCAGCCGCCGGCGAAGGGCGGTAAGACATCGATCGTGTTACCGGGGCGCAACGCCGCCGTTTCGTCGCGGACCGCGATGCCGTCGCAGAGATACGAGCAGCGGCTCAACACGGTGGCGAGGCGGGATCCACGAACGGCGAGCCGCTCGACCAGCCCGGCGACCGTCGTGCCGGCACGCACGACCAAATTCTCCGCGTCGACTCCCGCGGCGGCGCGCGCGGCGGCGAAGTAGCGGACCGTCACTTCGATGCCCTGCGCTTCGGCGGGGGCCTCCGTCGGGCTAGCCACCGATCGCGCTCATCGGCCGGACGGGCTGGACGAAGTCGGGATCGTTGATGCCGTGGCCGGCGGGCTTGGCCCACATCGCACCACGCCAGGCCGCCTCGATCGCGTCGTCGTTCGCGCCGCCGCGCAGCAGCCCCCGGAGATCGGTCTCCTCGGTCGAGAACAGGCAGCTGCGAACCTGGCCGTCGGCCGTGAGCCGGGTGCGGTCGCACGTGGAGCAGAAGGCATGAGACACCGACGCGATGACGCCGAATTTGCCGCTCGGGGTGCCCGGGCCGGTGTCGACCAGCCAGAGCTCGGCGGGCGCAGACCCGCGCGGCGCCGGGTCCGGGCGCAACCGGAAGTGCGGGCGCAGCGTCGCCAGCACATCGTCGGCGCTGAGCGCGGCGCCGCGGCGCCACTGATGCCCGGCGTCCAGCGGCATCTGCTCGATGACGCGCAGCTGATGGCCGTGCTCGAGGCAGAACCGCAACAGGCCGACCACGTCCTCGCGACCTGTCACCGGGTCGAGCACCGCGTTGACCTTGACCGGCGTCAGACCCGCCTCCTTTGCGGCCGCCAGGCCGTCCAGCACGTCGGCGAGCCGGTCCCGGCGGGTGATGGCCGCGAAGTGGTCACGGTCCACGCTGTCCATCGACACGTTGACGCGGTCCAGGCCCGCCTCGGCGAGCGCGGCGGCCCGCCGCGCCAGGCCCAGACCGTTGGTGGTCAGCGAGATCTCGGGGCGCGGCGTCAGTCCGGCCGCCGCGGCCACCACCTCTTCGAGGTGGCGCGCCAGCAACGGCTCACCCCCGGTGAACCGCACGCTGGTGATGCCGAGGCGGGTGACGGCGATGTACATCAGCCTGGCGAGCTCGTCGGGCCGCAGCAGTTGCTCTCCGGGCAGCCAGTCCAAGCCCTCGGCCGGCATGCAATAGCTGCAACGCAGGTTGCAGCGATCGGTCAGCGAGACCCGCAGGTCGGTGGCGGCACGCCCGTAGGTGTCCACGAGCGGGCCGCCGGCGGGAGCGTCTCGGGCCGCGGCGCCGGCAGTGCGGCCCGGCACCGTCGGTAGGCCCAATGCCGTCAGCGTCATGCGGGCACCGCCCCGAATCGGCCCGGCGAGTCGGGCGAGCTCACGGGAACGATCTCCTTGCCCAGCGGCATCAAAGACACCGGGATCAACTTGAGATTGGCCAGCGCCAGCGGGATGCCGACGATCGTCACCGCCATCGCCGCGGCGCTCACCAGGTGACCGATCGCCAGCCACAACCCGAACAGCACTATCCAGACGACATTTCCGATGAGGGCGCCCGTCCCGGCGGTGGGCTTGTCGACGATCGTCCGGCCGAACGGCCACAACGCGTACGACGCGATGCGAAGCGACGCGAAGCCGAAGGGAATGGTGACGATGAGCAGAAAGCTGACGAGCGCCGCGAGCAGGTATCCGGCGGCCATCCACAGGCCGCCGAACACGAGCCAGATGATGTTGAGGATCAGGCGCATAGCTCCCCTCCAAACGGTAATGCCAGGGTACCCAGTGCCGGGTAACGGGGGTGCTCGGCAGGCGGGCAGCCGAGTAGGATCAGGATTCAACATGCGTCCTGCGCAGGCGGGACGCTTCTTGCGTCACCCAATCCAGTGATCCGTCAGACAAGCAGGTGAGACCAGTGCCGACCGGCAAGGTTAAGTGGTACGACGCCGAAAAGGGGTTCGGCTTCCTGTCGCAGGAGGACGGCGAGGACGTCTACGTCCGCTCGTCGGCGTTGCCCGCCGGGGTCGAGGGGCTCAAGGCGGGACAGCGGGTGGAATTCGGCGTCGCCTCCGGCCGGCGCGGACCGCAGGCCTTGAGCCTCAAGCTGATCGATCCCCCGCCCAGCCTTTCCAAGACGCGGCGGGAGGCGGCGCCCGTCGAGCACAAGCACAGCCCCGACGAGTTGCACGGGATGGTCGAGGACATGATCACGCTGCTGGAGGGCGCCGTGCAGCCCGAGTTGCGTAAGGGTCGCTACCCGGACCGCAAGACCGCCCGTCGGGTCTCCGAGGTGGTCAAGGCCGTGGCCCGGGAGCTCGACTCCTAACCGGCGTCGACTCGCAGCGAACCGGTGCGCCGTGAAGCTACCCGGTGGTAACTTCGACATTCGTAGGTCGTAATGTCTGGCCCACCAGCCGGTACTCAGGCCTCGAATGTGAGTCGTTAGCGAGGAGGCGGCGATGGCACAGCAAGCGCAGGTCACCGAGGAGCAAGCCAGGGCCCTCGCCGAGGAATCCCGCGAAAGTGGTTGGGACAAGCCGTCGTTCGCCAAAGAACTCTTTCTCGGCCACTTTCCGCTGGACCTCATCCATCCGTTTCCCAGGCCGTCGGCGGCCGACGAGGAGCGCATCCGCGCCTTCCTCGACCGGTTGCGCGAATTCCTCGAAGGCGTCGACGGTAGCGTCGTCGAACGCGACGCGCAGATCCCGGACGAATACGTCAAGGGTCTGGCCGGATTGGGCTGCTTCGGCATGAAGATCCCCACCGAGTACGGCGGCCTGGGCATGTCGCAGGTCGCCTACAACCGGGCACTGGTGATGGTTTCGTCCGTCCACCCCGCGCTCGGTGCGCTGCTGTCGGCCCATCAGTCGATCGGGGTGCCGGAGCCGCTCAAACTCGCGGGGACCCCCGAACAGAAGCAGAGGTTCTTGCCGCGGTGTGCCGCCGGCGCGATATCGGCGTTCCTGCTCACCGAACCCGACGTCGGCTCCGACCCGGCGCGCCTGGCATCCACGGCGACACCGATCGAGGACGGCAAGGCGTACGAGCTCGAGGGCGTGAAGTTGTGGACGACCAACGGCGTGGTCGCCGAATTGCTGGTGGTCATGGCGCGCGTGCCCAAGAGTGACGGGCATCGCGGGGGCATCAGCGCCTTTGTCGTCGAGGCCGATTCGCCCGGGATCACCGTGGAGCGGCGCAACTCGTTCATGGGTTTGCGCGGCATCGAGAACGGTGTGACCAGGCTGCACGGCGTGCGGGTGCCCGCCGAGAACCTGATCGGCCGGGAAGGCGACGGCCTGAAGATCGCGCTGACGACGCTCAACGCCGGGCGGCTGTCGATCCCCGCGAGCGCGACCGGCTCGTCGAAGTGGGCGCTGAAGATAGCCCGCGAATGGTCCGGCGAGCGCGTGCAGTGGGGCAAGCCACTGGCCAAACACGAAGCGGTGGCGAGCAAGATCTCTTTCATCGCCGCCACCACCTATGCGCTCGACGCCGTGCTCGAGTTGTCCGCGCAGATGGCCGACGAAGGCCGCAACGACATCAGGATCGAGGCGGCGCTGGCCAAGTTGTGGTCCAGCGAGATGGCCTGCCTCATCGCCGACGAGCTCGTGCAGATCCGCGGCGGGCGGGGCTACGAGACCGCGGAGTCGCTGGCCGCGCGCGGCGAGCGCGCGGTGCCCGCCGAGCAGGTGGTGCGCGACCTGCGGATCAACCGCATCTTCGAGGGATCGAGCGAGATCATGCGTCTGCTCATCGCGCGGGAGGCGGTCGACGCCCATCTGACCGCGGCCGGCGACCTCGCCAAGCCCGACACCGGTCTGCGGGAGAAGGCCGCCGCGGCCGTCGGCGCCAGCGGATTCTACGCAAAGTGGTTGCCGCAGTTGGTGTTCGGTGAAGGGCAGCGGCCCACCGCGTACAGCGAGTTCGGCCCGCTGGCGGCACACCTGCGGTTCGTCGAACGCTCCACGCGCAAGCTGGCCCGCAACACCTTCTACGGGATGGCGCGCTGGCAGGCCAGGCTCGAGCAACGGCAGGGGTTCCTGGGCCGGATCGTCGACATCGGCGCGGAGCTGTTCGCGATGTCCGCGGCGTGCGTCCGCGCCGAGGGGCAGCGGGCCGCCGACCCGGCCGTCGGTCGGCAGGCATACCAGCTGGCCGAAACGTTCTGTGAGCAGGCGACGCTGCGGGTGGAGGCCCTGTTCGAGGCGCTGTGGTCCAACACCGACAGCAGCGACGTGCGGCTGACCCGTGACGTGCTGGCCGGGCACTACACCTGGCTGGAGGACGGCATCATCGATCAGTCGGAGGGCACCGGTCCGTGGATCGCCCACTGGGAGCCGGGGGCTTCGACCGAGACCAACCTGGCGCGCCGCTTCCTGACCTGAGTTCCCGGGCAGAATTGTCGCCATGGCCTCCTATGTCGCCCCGGCGGGCGAATTCACCCGTGACACCAACTACATCACCACCCGCATCACGGCCGACGGACGCGACGGTTACCCGGTGGAGCCCGGACGGTATCGGCTTGTCGTGGCCCGCGCCTGCCCGTGGGCCAACCGCGCGATCATCGTGCGGCGGCTATTGGGCCTGGAAGACGTTCTCTCCATTGGGTTTTGCGGCCCCACCCACGACGAGCGCAGCTGGACTTTCGACCTGGACCCGGGCGGCGTCGACCCGGTGCTGAAGATCCCGCGGCTGCAGGACGCCTACTTCAAACGCTTCCCCGACTACCCCAAGGGCATCACGGTGCCGGCGATCGTCGACGTGCCGAGCGGCGCGGTGGTCACCAACGACTTCGCGCAGATGACGCTGGATCTGTCGACCGAGTGGACCGCCTACCACCGCGACGGCGCACCGCGGCTCTACCCCGAGCCGCTGCGTGCCGAGATCGACGAGGTGAGCAAGCGGGTCTACACCGAGATCAACAACGGCGTCTATCGCTGCGGTTTCGCCGGCTCGCAGCAGGCCTACGAGGCGGCCTACGACCGGCTGTTCACCGCGCTCGACTGGTTGAGCGATCGCCTTTCCGGGCAGCGCTACCTGGTGGGCGACACCATCACCGAGGCCGATGTCCGGCTGTTCACCACGCTGGCCCGCTTCGACCCCGTCTACCACGGGCACTTCAAGTGCAACCGGAGCAAGCTGTCCGAGATGCCGGTGTTGTGGGCCTACGCGCGTGACCTGTTCCAGACCCCCGGCTTCGGCGACACCGTCGACTTCGTCCAGATCAAGCAGCACTACTACATCGTGCACGCCGACATCAACCCCACCCGTATCGTGCCCAAGGGCCCCGACCTGGCCGGCTGGCTGACCCCGCACGAGCGAGAGGCGTTGGGCGGCAGGCCGTTCGGGGACGGCACCCCGCCCGGGCCGCCGGTCGAGGGGGAGCGAGTGCCGGCCGGCCACGGCGCCTGAGATCTTCCCGCCGAGCGTGGAGTCGTTGCGAGAAATTGTTGTGTTTTCACGCAACAACTCCACGTTGGGCGCGTCATAGTGGGCAACCAGCCGCGAGCAAGGCGCGATGCACGCGCGCGACGACGACGTCCGGTCGGTTTCGTAGCATCTCGGCGCTGACGCGGACGATCGCCCAGCCACGCGCCTCGAGTTCCGCCAGTCGGTCGATGTCGCGGCTTCGCTGCGCAGGATCGGTCCAATGGTGCGCGCCGTCGAATTCGACGCCCACCTTCCACTCCTCCCATCCCATATCGATCCGGGCCACCACCAAACCCCATTCGTTGAGCACCTCGATCTGGGTCCGAGGCCGTGGCAACCCGGCGCTGACCAGGGCCAGACGGGTCTTCGTCTCGTACGGCGATTCCGAGCCCCCATCGGCCAGGTGCAACACCCGTCGCAACTGAATCAACCCGCGGGCGCCGCGATGGCGGTCGGCGATCAGCTCGATGTCAGCAGCCTTCACCCCTGTTGCATGCATGAGAGCGTCCAGCCGAATCACGGCCGTTGTCAGGCCTTTTCGCCTTCCGAGGTCGAATGCCGTGCGGGCCGGCGTGGTCATGCGAATGCCGTCGCGCGCAGACGTTTCGTCGTCGTCCAAGGTGTCGCTGTGCACAATGATGCCGCGCGCCTTATGGCGGCTGGGTCGGTTCAGTTCGGCCGGCAGCCAGTGGTCGATCCAAGCCGTGCGGTGCAACGCCGCGGCGGACAGGCCCGCCAACGTCGCGGTCCGCTCGGACCACAGCCAGGCGGCGACCGCTCGGGTTACGGGCGTCAACTTCAGGCCGCGACGGATGTAGACGTTGCGATGGACCATCTCGAAATCGGTGCGTAACCGATGCCGGTTGAGGACTCCGGCCGCGAGCGCGTCGGTTCCTCTGAACGGCCAATCCAGGATCTCCATGCGCACACGGTGCCGGTCGCCACCGACACCCGCGGTCCAACGTCGAGTTGCTGCGGGAAATCACGTGGTTTGGGCGCAACAACTCCACGTTCGGCCAGCAATAGGTCAGGACGTCAGGCGCACCGACCATTCCGCGTGCGGCACGGCGCGCAGCGCGGCGGTGTCATTCGATTGGCCCTCGTCGACGACCAGCGTCAGCAACTGCACGACGATCCCGGTCAGCCGCCCGCGCTGCGGGTCGACCGACGGGATGGTGACCGCGAAGCGGCTGTCCGGCCGGTACATGGTCACGGTCGTGTTGGCGGGATCCTCGTAGACCCGCAGCAGGCGCCACGGCGCCCGCGCGATCGCTTCCGGGACGGAAAGCTGCACCGGGTAGCGCTCGTTGAACGGCAGCTCGCCCTGGGCCTGCGGCGTCTGACAGTCGTTGAGGTTCAGCACATTGCAGTACAGGTACGGCCCGACCCGGGTCAGGTGCCCGTGCGAGTACGCGCTGATCTCGGGCCGTTGCACACCAGGCCGTCGCACCAGCAGCCACGCCCCGACCCCGGCGCCGATGCACGCGAGGGCCACCACGGCCGCGACGATCATGACCGTGGCGCGTTTCACTCAGGCACCGCCGCCGGCCTGCCGGCGCGCATGCCTTCCTGCTCGACCATGACGGGCCGGTTGCCGCCGAGGCCGGGGATCAACGAATTGCCGCGGAAGCTGACGAGGGTCTGCGCCAGGCCCAGGATGAGCAGGGCGCTGACGGCGGTGAAGCCGACCCACAGCTCGGTGTACACGAGCACGCCCAGCGCACCGCCCAGCACCCACGCCAGCTGCAGCGTGGATTCCGATCGCCCGAACCCCGATGCGCGCGATTCCTCGGGCAGGTCGTGTTGCAACGAGGCATCCAGCGAGGCCTTGGCGATCGCACTGGACCCCGAGGTGACCAGGGTGGCGATCACGGCCGCCGCCAGGGTGCCCGCCACCGAAGCGGCCAGCGCGACCGCGGACACCGCCACGGTGCAGCGCACCACCAGCACGGCCGGCCTGCCCAGCTTCAGGCGGGCGCTGGTGAAGTTGCCCGCGAAGTTGCCGATCCCCGCCGCGGCGCCGATCATGCCCAGCATGGCCAGTTGTTCCCACCCGTTGGATTGATGGGCCTTGGCGACGAACGCCGGGTACAAGAACAGGAAGCCGACCATCACCTTGATCGTGCAATTGCCCCACAGCGAGGTGATGATGTTGCGGCCCAACGGTTGCCGAAGCGTCCCGCCGACCTTCCTGACCTCCTCAGGCCAGCCCCGCCGCGGCGGCCCGCCGTCATTGCGGTAGCTCAGGGTGGCCGGGACCTCGCCCGCGGTCACCTCCACCCAGCGCGGGATCCGCATCGACAACAAGGCGCCGGCGATCGTGACGGCGACGACGACGAACAACGCGCCGGGCAGCTTGAACAGGTGGGTGCCGACGAACTCGACGCCGCCCGCGATGGCGCCGCCGGCGATCGTGCCGCCCAGGAGGCCGAATACCGTCAGCCGGGAGTTCACCCGCACCAGGTCGATGGACGGCGGCATCACCCGCGGCGTCACCGCGCTGCGCAGCACGCTGAACGATTTGGAGAGCACCATCATGGCCAGTGCGCACGGGTAGAGCACCATCGACGGGTAGCTGCCAGTGGCGCCGTCGTAGTTCATGATCAGCAACACCGCCAGCGCGGTGCGCAGCGCGAAGGACAGCGCCAGCGCGACGCGCCGGCCGTGCTGCAGCCGGTCCAGCGCCGGGCCGATGAGCGGCGCGATCACCGCGAACGGCGCGATGGTGATCAGCAGGTACAGCGCGACCTTCGACTTGCTCTCCCCGCTGGCCGCGGCGAAGAACAGCGTGTTGGCCAGCGCGACGGCCATCGCGGCATCCACCGCGAAGTTGGCGACCACCGGCCACGTCAGTGCCGTCAGGCCGGACTTGTCGGCGCCGTCGGCGGTGGCGGCCCGCTGCACCATCCAGTACATGCGGGAACCCATCTCGCGGCTGCGCATCGCCGCGGCGCGGGTGACCGTGATCCGTTCGCCGGCGGTGGGACCGCGTGGGGGTGTGTCACCCGTGCGGCCCGGCTCGGCCTGCTCGCCCAACGGCGGCAGATACCGGTTCGCGCTGGGCATCGGCGGGGGGCGTCGCGACCGCGCCCGGCCGGCGTCATCGGCCGGGTAGTTGGCCATGCCCGGGTGCTGGCCCGCCGAGCCGTTGCGGTCCGGGCCGCTCCGGCGACCCGGGTTGGAGGCCACCCGACCCCGATCGTCACGCCGCCGTCCGGACACGAATCAATTCTGTCTTATGCCGGCAGGCAACCGGGCGTGGCTCGCCAACCTTAGTATTGGAGACGCAGTGCAAGAGAGGGGACAGCGTGACCGGACCCAGTGAAGGGTCGGTGGAATCCGCCGCGACGACCGTGGCCGAGTGGCCCGACGAGTTGGCGGCGGTGCTCACCGGCGCGGCCGACCGGGCCAGGGCGGCCGTCGAGGAGTTCGCCGGCGCCGAGGCCGTCGGGGACTACCTGGGCGTCGGCTACGAGGACCCGACCGCCGCGACCCACCGGTTCCTGGCGCATCTGCCCGGTTACCAGGGGTGGCAATGGGCGGCCGTCGTCGCCGCGTACCCGGGTGCCGACCACGCCACGATCAGCGAAGTGGTGCTGATCCCCGGGCCGACGGCGCTGCTGGCGCCGCAGTGGGTGCCGTGGGATCAACGGGTGCGGCCGGGCGATCTGAGCCCCGGCGACCTGCTGGCGCCCGCGGCGGACGACCCGCGATTGGTCCCCGGCTACGCCGCCAGCGGCGACCCGGAGATCGACGAGACCGCCGCCGAAATCGGGTTGGGCCGGCGCTGGGTGATGAGCGCCGTCGGCCGCGCCGAGGCGGCCGAGCGCTGGCACACCGGGGAATTCGGTCCCGATTCGGCGATGGCCCGGTCCACCAAGCGGATGTGCCGCGATTGTGGTTTCTTCCTGCCCCTGGCCGGTTCGCTGGGCGCGATGTTCGGTGTGTGCGGTAACGAGCTGTCCGCCGACGGGCGCATCGTCGACAAGCAGTACGGCTGCGGCGCCCATTCCGACACGCCGGCCCCCGCTGGCACCGGCTCGCCCGCGTACGAGCCGTACGACGACGGCGTGCTGGACGTCGCGGAGAAGCCGCCGCCGCAATCGCCGGAGCCGATACCGGAGGCGGCCGAGGCCGAGCCGGAGCCGATACCGGAGCCCATACCGGAGGCCGCGGAGACCGAGCCGGCGGAACCGGGCGATTAGCCCCGCTCGGCGGCGGCCTTGATTCTCGCCAGCGAGGCGTTCATCCCGTCGAGCAGCTCGCGTTCGAAGTTCGCGGTCCCACCCATGAGCGCGTTAACCGACAGACTGGAAAACGCGCTGACGCCGTTCTCGGCGTGACGGCTCTCGATCACCCGCGTGCCCTGGCCGGTGGGCTCGAGCTCGTAGCTCCAGATGGTGCCGTTGATGTCGACACGGAACGCGAGCCTCTTTTCGGGGATGACCTCGACAACCGTGCAGGTGGTGGGCCAGAACATGCGGTGGCGGCGGTTGAGGTTGAGGGTGCGGGTGCCCGCGCGCAGCGGCCCGAACGGCCTCATCCAGCGGCACTGCGGGCTCCACTCCGGCATCCTGCCGAAGTCGGATATCAACGCCCAGACCTTCGATGCCGGTGCGTCGATGTCGACTTGCGCTTGCAGCAGCGGGGCGGCCATCGGTCCTCCAAGGCGGAACTAGTTGCGGTCGAGGTAGGTTTCCAGGCCCGTCTGCGCGCCACGGGCGCCGCGGCGAGCGCCGGCGAGCTGCAACACGAAGATGCTGGTGCCGAGCAGTCCCACGCCCAGCCCGCCCAGCGTCACCGGGCGCCAACTCTGCAGGGCCGGCACGGCGAAAGCCAGCGCCGCGCCGATCAGCCAGCCCAGGAAGCCGACCGCGATGACGGGCCACACCTCCAGCAGCGCCCGCGGGAGCGGCGGCGGCTCCGGGGTGTGGCCGGGTTCGACAGACATCGCGATCAACATACCCGGCGGCGACGGGGCCCGGAACCGCCCGAGCGAGGTCGAGGACCAAAGTCCACGGATGTCAGTTTGGTGTCCCGCATCAGTGGCGTTACGTGTAACCTCGCGCCATGCCTGACAGCGACGCCCGGCTGGCGAGCGACTTGTCGCTGGCGGTGATGCGGCTGGCCCGCCAACTGCGGTTCCGCAATCCGTCATCGCCGGTGTCGCTGTCGCAGTTGTCGGCGCTGGCGACGCTGACCAACGAGGGCGCGATGACGCCCGGCGCGCTGGCGATTCGCGAGCGCGTGCGACCGCCGTCGATGACCCGGGTGATCGCGTCGCTCGCAGAGATGGGGTTGGTGGACCGCGCCCCGCATCCCGTCGACGGCCGGCAGGTGCTGGTCTCGGTGTCCGAGTCCGGTGCCGAGTTGGTCAAGGCCAACCGTCGCGCCCGCCAGGAGTGGCTGGCCAAGCGGCTGGCGACCCTGGACGGCGATCAGCGCGAGACCCTGCGCGAGGCCGCCGATCTGATGCTTGCGCTGGTCGACGAAAGCCCGTGACCGGCGGCTTGGATGTTCAGGACGTCACCGACCCCGACGACCCGCGCGTCGACGATTTCCGCGACCTGAACAGCGTCGATCGCCGTCCCGATCTGCCGACGGGCAAGGGGCTGGTGATCGCCGAAGGGGTGCTGGTCGTGCAGCGCATGCTGGCGTCCCGATTCACCCCGCACGCCCTGCTGGGCACCGAGCGTCGGCTGTTGGAGCTCAAGGACGACCTGGCCGGTGCCGCGGCGCCGTTCTACCGGGCGTCGGCCGAGGTGATGGCGCAGGTGGTCGGCTTCCACCTGAACCGCGGCGTCCTCGCGGCCGCCCGCAGGGTGCCGGAGCCCAGCGTCGCGCAGGTGGCGGAGTCCGCCAGGACAGTCGCGGTGCTCGAGGGTGTCAACGACCACGAGAACCTGGGCTCGATCTTCCGCAACGCGGCCGGGCTGGGGGTCGACGCGGTGATATTCGGCGAGGGCTGCGCCGACCCGCTGTACCGCCGGGCCGTGCGGGTGTCGATGGGTCACGCGCTGCTGGTGCCCTACGCGCGGGCTTCGCACTGGCCCCACGACCTTCTGCTGTTGAAGGAGAACGGGTTTCGGCTCATGGCGATGACACCGCAGCGCGAGGCGTCCGCGCTGGCCGAAGCGATGGCGGCGGCGGTCGACGAGCGTGTCGCGGTGCTGGTCGGCGCCGAGGGCCCCGGGCTGACGACGGCCACTCTGCGGCTCAGTGACGTGCCGGTGCGGGTCCCGATGTCGCGCGGCACCGACTCGCTCAACGTCGCGACGGCGGCGGCCCTGGCGTTCTACGAGCGGGCTAGGCTCACGTGGTGAGTGACGAGTCCGTCCCCTGGGCAACGGGTTTGACGGTTTCCGCGTTCGTCGCCGGCGTGACAGGCGTCGCCGTGGTGGTGCTCAGTCTCGGGCTGATCCGGGTGCATCCGTTGTTGGCGGTCGGGCTCAACGCCGTGGCGGCGGGTGGCTTGGCGCCGACGTTGTGGGGCTGGCGGCGCACGCCGGTGCTGCGCTGGTTTGTGCTGGGCGCGGCCGTGGGGGTGGCCGGGGCATGGCTGACGCTGCTGGCGATGACGGTCGGCTAGCGGGGACCGCGGGCCCCCGCCATCGGGCTAGCGGTGGCCGCCGGATCGGACGCCGAGCAGCACGTCTTCCCACGCCGGGATGACCGGCTTGCCGCGCCGCGTGTGCACCGGCTGTTCCGGCGGTGCGGCGGGCTCGGCGGGCTCGGCGGGCTCGGCGGCTTTTCCTTCGGGGGCGGGAGGTTGCGGGGCCTCGAAGTCCAGGCGGGCCACCCGGGCGAGCGGCCGCAGCGGGCGCTCGAAGGCCGGGTCGATCAGCTCGCTGGCCGCGTCGTCGACCGCCGTGACCGTTCCGCCGTGGGCGCCGGGGGCGAAGCTGAAGTGCGCGATGTTGTCGGAACGCCCCGCCTTCCAAGCGAGTTGCACGGTCCAGCGGCTGTCTTCGTTGCGCCAGGCGTCCCAGCTGAGCCGGTCGGGCTCCAGCCCGCGCGCCACCAAGGCGGCGCTGACCGTCTCCAGCAGCGTGAGGACGGCGGGCCCGTCGGCGAGCATCGGGTGCGCCGCCGTTGCCAGTTCCGCGGCGCGAGCGCGTTCCAGCAACACGGGGTGAGCGAACCGGCGGACCCGGGAAATGTCTGAGCCCGACGCGGTGGCCACCTGGTCGACTGACGCGCCGGCGCGGATTCGGGCCTGAATTTCTTTGGGGCTCAACATGTTAGTGACCTGGATGTCCAGCTGCGGCTGCTCGGGCGGTGGCGACTCGCCGCGGAGGACGGCCCGGAGTCTGTCGTCGGCCACCAGCTTGAACCGTTCTGCGGGGTCGTCACCCTGGCAGAGGATGTATTTGCCCTCGTCATCGAGACCAACCACTTTGAGTTCCCGCATGGCTTCTCCTCGGAGGCTCCGCGCCGGTCAGCGACGGACCCGTCAGGTCCGCACTCTAATGCAGCCAACGCCGGTAACCCGCTCTGACACGCTGGCGGGTTGCGGGCCGGTGACGGTTGAGTTAAAGGCGCTCGACCACCCAGTCGACGCACTGGGTCAGGGCGCTGACGTCATCGGGGTCGACGGCGGGGAACATCGCCACCCGCAACTGGTTGCGGCCCAGTTTGCGGTAGGGCTCGGTGTCGACGATGCCGTTGGCCCTCAGCGTCTTGGCGACGGCCGCGGCGTCGACCTCGTCGACGAAGTCGATCGTGCCGACCACCTGGGACCGCAACGCCGGATCGGTGACGAACGGCGTGGTGTAGGGCCGCTCCTGCGCCCACGAGTACAACCGCTGCGAGGAATCCGCCGTGCGCTTCACCGCCCAGTCGAGGCCGCCGTTGCCGAGCAGCCAGTCCAGCTGCTCGGCCATCAGTGCCAGGGTGCCGATCGCCGGGGTGTTGTACGTCTGATTCTTCAGGCTGTTTTCGACGGCTATCGGCAGCGACAGGAAGTCGGGAACCCAGCGCCCGGAGGAGGCGATGGACTCGATGCGCGCCAGCGCGGCGGGGCTCAGGACGGCCAGCCACAGCCCGCCGTCGCTGGCGAAGTTCTTCTGGGGCGAGAAGTAGTAGGCGTCCGCCTGGGTGATGTCGACGGGGAGGCCGCCCGCACCCGACGTCGCGTCGATGAGGACCAGGGCGCCGTCCGAGCCGGCGGGCCGGCGGATCGGCACCGCGACGCCGGTCGACGTCTCGTTGTGCGCCCAGGCGACCGCGTCGACCGACGGATCGGCCTGCGGCTCGGGCGCGCTGCCGGCGTCCGACTTGATGATGATGGGGTCGCCGACGAACGGGTTCTTGGCGACGCAGGAGGCGAACTTCGAGCTGAACTCGCCGAACGACAGGTGCAGCGAGCGCGTGTCGATCAGCCCGAAGGCGGCGGCGTCCCAGAACGCCGTCGCACCGCCGTTGCCAAGGATGACCTCATAACCGTCGGGCACGGAGAAAAGCTCTCGCACTCCGGAGCGAACCCGGCCCACCAGATCCTTGACCGGCGCTTGCCGGTGCGACGTGCCGAACAGCGGCGCGGCGGTGGTGGTCAACGCCTTCAGCTGCTCGGGTCGGACCTTGGAGGGGCCGGAGCCGAAGCGGCCGTCGCGGGGTTTGATGTCGGAGGGGATGTCGAGCTGGTCAGCCATGTCAGCCAGCCTAGTGAGCGATCCGAAGGCGGCGGCGCCGCGGGCTGGAGTGGGCGACGGGTTGTGAGCCAGACCACACGGATCGGGTGACCACTGGTCAGCCCACAGTGCCTTGGAGCGGTCTAGAAAATATCCGGTACCTGCGGTACTGTCTGGACATTGCACGTCCAAATGTAAACCTCGTTGGGGAGGCTTGGAATGGACAGGACGCGAATGGTCCGGCGTTGGCGACGCAACATGGAAGTGCGCGACGACGCCGAGTACGTGAACATGCTTGCCACACTGTCCGAGGGGTCGGTGCGGCGCAACTTCAACCCGTATACCGACATCGACTGGGACTCACCGGAATTCGCGGTCACGGAGAACGACCCCCGATGGATCCTGCCGTTGACCGATCCATTGGGGCGGCATCCCTGGTATCAGGCCCAATCCCAAGAGCGCAAGATCAAGATCGGCATGTGGCGACAGGCCAACGTCGCCAAGGTGGGATTGCATTTCGAGTCGATCCTGATCCGCGGCCTGATGAACTACACGTTCTGGGTGCCCAACGGGTCGCCCGAATACCGGTACTGCCTGCACGAATCTGTCGAAGAGTGCAACCACACCATGATGTTCCAGGAGATGGTGAACCGCATCGGCGCCGACGTGCCGGGAATGCCGCGGATGCTCAAGTGGCTGTCGCCGCTGGTTCCACTGGTCGCCGGCCCGTTGCCGGTGGCGTTTTTCATCGGCGTGCTCGCCGGTGAGGAACCCATCGACCACACGCAGAAAAACGTGCTGCGCGAAGGTAAGTCGCTGCACCCGATCATGGAGCGGGTGATGGCCATCCACGTGGCCGAGGAGGCCCGGCACATCTCGTTCGCCCACGAGTTCCTGCGCAGGCGGTTGCCGGAGCTGACCGACCGCCAACGGTTCTGGACGGCGCTGTACCTGCCGCTGACCATGAAGGTGTTGTGCCGCGCAATCGTGGTGCCGCCCAAGGCATTCTGGCGCGAATTCGAGATTCCGCGCGAGGTCAAGAAGGAACTGTTCTTCCGGTCCCCGGAGTCGCGCAAGTGGCTCAGCGACATGTTCGGTGATGTGCGAATGCTGGCTCACGACACCGGGCTGATGGAAACGCGGTCGGCCCGGCTGATGTGGCGGCTCTGCAAGATCAACGGCAAGCCGTCGCGCTACCGCAGCGAGCCGCAGCGCCGGCACCTGGCCGCCGCGCCGGCCGCTTAGGACTGCACGGGTTCCCTTATGCCGCACGTTATTACCCAGTCGTGCTGCAACGACGGGTCCTGTGTTTTCGCGTGCCCCGTCAATTGCATCCACCCGTCACCGGACGAGCCGGGGTTTGCCACCACCGAGATGCTCTACATCGATCCGGTGGCGTGCGTGGACTGCGGCGCGTGCGTGAGCGCCTGCCCGGTCGGCGCCATCGCGCCCGACACCCGGCTGGACGCCAAGCAGCTGCCGTTCGTGGAGATCAACGCGTCCTTCTACCCGGAGCGGCCCGAGGGCGAGAAGCTGCCGCCCACCTCGAAGCTGGCCCCCGTGATCCCCGCCGCCGAGGTGCGCGCCCGCCGGCGGCCGTTGACCGTTGCCATCGTCGGCTCGGGCCCCGCGGCGATGTATGCCGCCGACGAGCTGCTCACCCAACAGGGCGTGCGGGTCAACGTCTTTGAGAAGCTGCCGACGCCCTACGGGCTGGTGCGCGCCGGGGTGGCGCCCGACCACCAGAACACCAAGAAGGTCACCCGGCTTTTCGACCGGATATCCGCCCACCGGCACTTCCGGTTCTACCTGAACGTCGAGATCGGCAGGCACCTGAGTCACGCGGATCTGTTGGCCCACCATCACGCCGTGGTGTATGCGGTGGGTGCACCCGACGATCGTCGCCTCGGCATCGACGGCATGGGCCTGCCGGGCACCGGGACCGCCACCGAGTTCGTCGCGTGGGTCAACGGGCATCCCGACTTCACCGACCTGCCAGTCGATCTCAGTCAGGAGCGGGTGGTGATCATCGGCAACGGCAATGTCGCCCTCGATGTGGCCCGCGTCCTCACCGCGGACCCCGACGTTCTTGCCCGCACCGACATATCCGACCATGCGCTCGAGGCGTTGCGGCGCTCCGCGGTGCGCGAAGTGGTGATCGCCGCCCGGCGCGGCCCGGCCCATTCGGCCTTCACCCTGCCCGAACTGATCGGGCTCACCGGCGCATCCGAGGTCGTGCTCGACGCCGTCGACCAGCAAAGGGTGGCAAGCGATCTCGCGGTCGAGTCGGATCCCTTGACCAAGAACAAGCTGGAGATCCTGAGCAAACTGGGTGACGCCGCGGTGCCGACGTCTCGCCGCCGAATCCGGCTGGCCTATGGGCTGACGCCGCACCGCGTGCCCGGAGAGCGGCGCGCCACGGGCGTCGAGTTCACCGTCACCGGCACCGAGGAGGTGCGCCGGCTGGAGGCGGGCCTGGTGCTGACGTCGATCGGCTACCGCGGCAAGGAGATCCGTGGGCTTCCGTTCGACGAATCGGCGGCCGTCGTGCCCAACGACGGCGGCCGCGTCGTCGACCCCGGCTCCGGGCGTCCGGTGCCCGGCGCCTACGTCGCGGGTTGGATCAAGCGCGGACCGACGGGGTTCATTGGCACCAACAAGTCCTGCTCCCTGCAAACGGTCCAGGCGCTGGTCGCCGATTTCAACGCCGGCCGGCTCACCGACCCGGCCGCCACGCCCGGCGCATTGGACGAACTGGTGCGTGGGCGCCAGCCCGACGTCGTCGACTCCGCGGGATGGCGCGCGATCGACGCCGCGGAAATCGAACGCGGCGGCCACAGTGCCCACGGCGGGCGGCCGCGCAACAAATTCACCGATGTCGCCGACATGCTCGCCGTAGCAGCCACCGCGCCGGCGCCGCCGCGGCGACGCCGGCTGCTGGCACGGCTACTGGACGCCTAGCCCGGCTGCCCGGACATCGCGGCTGCGATCTCTTCGGGGCTGACCTCGCGCACCGGCTGCCCCAGCGACCAGTGGTGGCCGAACGGGTCGGCGACCACGCCGTAGCGGTCTCCCCAGAACTGGTCGTCCAGCGGAGCCACCACCGTGGCGCCCGCGTCCAGCGCCTGCTGGAACTTCGCGTCGACGTCCGTGACCGTCAGGTGGATGGTGACGGGGGTGCCGCCCAGGGCCTTCGGCGTCATCGACTTGCCGCCACAGGTTTCCGGAAAGTCGTCGTTGAGCATCACGGTGGAGCCGTTGATGGTCAGCGCGGCGTGTACCAGCCTGCCGTCGGGGCCCGGCACCCGGCCCAGCTCGACGGCGCCAAAGGCCTTGACGTAGAAGTCGATCGCCGCGGCGGCGTCGTCGACGACGAGGTGCGGGGACAGTGCGGGTTCGATGTCGATCGCCATGGTGGTCTCCTTGTTGTAGGTCTACCGTGCCAACCCCGGCGTGGGCCGGCACACGGGTATTGACTCGTCCCGCGATGCAAAGTCATCGGGGTCATCGCGAAACACGCCCATTCAATCGCCGGGCACCGACAACTAACTCACGCGAGCGTGACCGCAGTGCGAAATGTTGGGCCGAAATTCGCGGTGTGGTTATCGCTCGCCGAACTCAGGCGTGGGTGAGAACCCGGTCCCAACCCTCGACGGCTTCCGGGCTGCGCGGGCCCGGACCGACGTAAATGGCCGACGGGCGGACCAGCTTGCCCAGCCGCTTCTGCTCGAGGATGTGGGCGCACCATCCCGCGGTGCGTCCACAGGTGAACATCGCCGGCATCATGTTGGCCGGCACCCGGGCGAAGTCCAGGATGACCGCGGCCCAGAACTCGACGTTGGTCTCGATGGCGCGGTCCGGGCGCCGCTCCCGCAGCTCGGCCAGCGCGGCCTGCTCCAACGCTACGGCGACCTCGTGGCGCGGGGCGCCCAGCCGCTCGGCGGCCGCCCGCAGCACCCGGGCCCGCGGGTCCTCGGCGCGGTACACGCGGTGGCCGAAACCCATCAGCTTGTCTCCGCGGTCCAAAATGCCCTTCACCAGGCCGCGCGCGTCGCCGGTGCGCTCGACCTCCTCGAGCATCGGCAGCACCCGGGCCGGCGCGCCGCCGTGCAGCGGGCCGCTCATCGCCCCGATCGCCCCCGACAGCGAAGCCGCGACGTCCGCTCCGGTCGAGGCGATCACCCGCGCGGTGAACGTCGAGGCGTTCATGCCGTGCTCGGCGGCCGACACCCAGTAGGCGTCGATCGCCTCGACGTGCCGGGGGTCGGGTTCGCCCTGCCAGCGGGTCATGAATCGCGCTGTGACGGTCGGGCATTCGTCGATGACCCGCTGCGGGACGGCGGGCTGATAGATGCCGCGCGCCGACTGCGCGACGTAGGACAGCGCCATCACCGAGGCGCGGGCCAGCTGATCGCGGGCGGTGGCGTCGTCGGTGTCCAGCAACGGCTTGTAGCCCCAGATCGGCGCCAGCATGGCCAGCCCCGCCTGCACGTCGACCCGCACATCGCCGGTGTGGATCGGCAGCGGGAAGGGCTCGGCGGGCGGCAGCCCATGACCGAACTTGCCGTCGACCAGCAGCGCCCACACGTCGCCGAAGGTCACCTGCTGGCTCACCAGGTCTTCGATATCCACGCCGCGGTAGCGCAGCGCGCCGCCGTCTTTGTCCGGCTCGGCGATTTCGGTGGTGAACGCCACCACGCCCTCCAGGCCGGGGACGAAGTTCTCGGGCACAGTCATACGCAAATTCTCGCACCCCATCGGCGGGCGGATGCTACCGGCCGGTAGCGACCCCCGGTAGCGTTGGCGCAATGGCAGGACCGGGGCCCGGAGCAGGCAGAGAACACCTGGAGACGATGCGCGTGGAGTACGGGTCGGTCGAGAAGGACGGCAGCACGGACCTCGACGCGGACTGGCTGGCGGAGGGCTGGCTTGTCTTGTTTCGCAAGTGGATTGACGACGCGGAGCGCGCCGGCGTGGCCGAACCCAACGCCATGGTGTTGGCCACCGTCGCCGACGGCCGGCCGGTCAGCCGATCGGTGCTGTGCAAGAGTGCGGACGAGACGGGGATCACTTTTTTCACCAACTACGACTCGGCCAAAGGCGCCGAGCTGGCGGCGACGCCGTACGCGTCGGCAACCTTTCCCTGGTACCTGCTGGGCCGGCAGGTGCACATCAGCGGGCGGGTGAGCAAGGTCGACCCGCAGGTCACGCAGGACTATTGGTCCAAGCGGCCGCGGGGCTCACAACTGGGTGCGTGGGCGTCACACCAATCGCGGCCGATCGCGTCGCGCGCCGCACTGCTGGACCAGCTCGCCGAGGTCACGGCCCGCTTCTCCGACTCCGAATGCGTCCCCGTGCCGCCCAACTGGGGCGGGTACCTGCTGGCGGCCGAGGTGGTCGAATTCTGGCAGGGCCGAGAAAACCGGGTGCACAACCGGATTCGGGTGATCGGCGATCGAATCGAGCGCCTTCAGCCCTGAATGCGCCCCACGCTCGGCCGCGGTATGACGCACGTCACGTCGGCAATTCACCGTGGTTTAACCAGCCGACGGCCGCCAGACCGGCGGACTTGACCCCGGGCAGGCACGCCGTCCCGACAACGACTACCTTCAGCAGTAAGCACCTAGTCAGGGCAGCCATACCAGCCAGAGCGCAAAGGGGTTCTCGTGGCCGACACCGACGACACCGCAACTCTGAAGTACCCAGGGGGCGAGATCGACCTTGAGGTCGTGCAAGCCACCGAAGGAGCCGACGGGATTGCGCTCGGCCCCCTTTTGTCCAAGACCGGCTACACGACGTTCGACAACGGCTTCGTCAACACCGCCTCGTGCAAGAGTTCCATCACCTACATCGACGGTGACGCCGGCATTCTGCGCTACCGCGGCTACCCGATCGAGCAGCTCGCCGAGAAGTCGACCTTCATCGAGGTCAGCTACCTGCTCATCTACGGCGAGTTGCCGAACAAGGAACAGCTCGACGAGTTCACCAACCGGATCCAGCGGCACACGATGCTGCACGAGGACCTCAAGCGTTTCTTCGACGGCTTCCCGCCCAACGCCCACCCGATGCCGGTGCTGTCCAGCGTGGTGAACGCGCTGAGCTCCTACTACCCGGACGCGCTGGACCCGATGGACAACGGCCAGGTCGAGCTGTCGACCACGCGTCTGCTGGCCAAGCTGCCCACTATCGCCGCGTATGCCTACAAGAAGTCGATCGGGCAGCCCTTCCTCTACCCGGACAACTCGCTTTCCCTGGTGGAGAACTTCCTGCGGATGACGTTCGGGTTGCCGGCCGAGCCGTACCACGCCGACCCCGAGATCGTGCGGGCGCTGGACATGCTGTTCATCCTGCACGCCGACCACGAGCAGAACTGCTCGACGTCGACGGTCCGGCTGGTCGGCTCCTCACGGGCCAACCTTTTCACCTCCATTTCCGGCGGCATCAACGCGCTGTGGGGTCCGCTGCACGGCGGCGCCAACCAGGCGGTGCTGGAGATGCTCGAGCAGATCCGGGAGAGCGGCGACGACGTCGGCGAATTCGTCCGGAAGGTGAAGAACCGCGAGGCCGGCGTGAAGCTGATGGGCTTCGGGCACCGCGTCTACAAGAACTACGACCCGCGGGCCCGGATCGTCAAGGAACAGGCCGACAAGATCCTGGGCAAGCTGGGCGGCGACGACTCGCTGCTCGACATCGCGAAGGAACTCGAAGAGGCGGCGCTCACCGACGACTACTTCGTCGAGCGCAAGCTATACCCCAACGTCGACTTCTACACCGGCCTGATCTACCGGGCCCTGGGCTTCCCGACCAGGATGTTCACGGTGCTGTTCGCGCTGGGCCGGCTGCCGGGCTGGATCGCGCACTGGCGTGAGATGCACGACGAGGGCGACAGCAAGATCGGGCGTCCGCGCCAGATCTACACCGGGTACACCGAGCGGGACTACGCCACCATCAACGACCGCTAGTTTTCCCGCCGAGCAGACGCAAAAGTACCCATTTCGACACCAAATCAGGGGCTTTTGCGACTGCTCGCGAGGGTGGCCAGCACGGCCATCGCGGCGTTGTGCCCGCCGATGCCCGACACCGCCCCGCCGCGGCGGGCGCCCGAGCCGCACAACATGATTCGATCGTGCGCCGTGGCGACCCCCCATTGCCGCGCCGGCGTGTCCAGCGGGTCGTCGTCGTCGGCGAAGGGCCACGTGAGGCCGCCGTGGAAGATGTTGCCCGCCGTCATCCCCAGTGTGCGGTGCAGGTCCAGGGTGGTCGTCGTCTCGATGCAGGGCCGGCCCTGCACATCGGTCATCAATGCCTCCTGAATCGGCTCGGCCAGAACGGAATTCAGCGACGCGAGCACAGACTCGGTCAGGCGGTCACGCAGGGCGCCGGAGTAGTTGCCGTCGAACAGCGAGTGCGGGGTGTGCAGGCCGAACACCGTCATGGTGTGGGCGCCCGACTCGCGCAGCTCGGCCGACAGAATGCTCGGATCGGTCAGCGAATGGCAATAGGCTTCGCAGGGCAGCGGATTCGGGATGTCCCCGGCCGCCGCGCGCGCATACGCTGCGTCCAGCTGGGGCCAGGTCTCGTTGGCGTGGAACGTCCCGGCGAACGCCTGTTCGGGTGTGACGCCGCTGTCACGCAATCGGGGCAGGCGTCGCAGCACCATGTTCACCTTGACCTGTGCGCCCTGCGCGGGGGTCGTCGGCCGCTCGCCGAGCAGGCCGGCCAGGACCGTGGGTGTGACGCCGGCAAGCACGAACCGGCCCCGCACCGCGTGCTCTTCGTCGCCGACCCGGTAGCGCACGCCGCCGTCGGGTTCGACCGCGAAAACGTCTGCGCCGGTGATGATTTCGGCACCATAAGCGAATGCCGCCGACGCCAGGGCCGCGGACAGCGAGCCCATCCCGCCGACGGGGACGTCCCAGTCCCCGGTGCCCCCGCCCAGCACGTGGTAGAGGAAGCAGACGTTCTGCCGCAGCGACGGGTCGTCGAGCGGGGCGAACGTGCCGATCAGCGCGTCGGTCGCGATGACGCCGCGAACCAGGTCGTTGCCCACCGCCCCGGTGATGGCGCGGTCGAGGGGCTCGTCGATCATGGCCCGCCATGCGGCCTTGGCCCCGGGATCGCCGCCGTCCACGACGTGCCGGCGGGCCTCATCACGGGTGCGCAGCGGCTCGAGCAGCGTCGGCCAGAGCGGTTCGGTCACCAGCCGGCATTGCCGGTAGAAGGCGGCGAAACGGCCCTCGTCTTCGGCGGCGCCGATGGCGCCGAACGTCCCGGGGCGCCCGATCAGCAGCCCGCGGCGGCCCCCGGTCTCCGGATCAGGCGTGTAGGACGAATATGGCCGGCGAGCCAGTCGCACCGCGGCGCCCAGGTCGTCCACGATCCGGGCCGGCAGCAGGCTGACCAGGTAGGAGTACCGCGACAACCGGACGCCGACACCGGGGAAGGCCTGCGCCGAAATCGCGGCCCCGCCCGGGTGCTCCAGCCGCTCCAGCACCCGGACCCGCAGGCCCGCGCGGGCCAGGTAGCCGGCCGCGACCAGCCCGTTGTGGCCGCCGCCGACGACGATCGCGTCGAAGGCGTCGGCATTCCCGCGGTAGCTCAGCTCAGGTAGCCCTCGACCTCGTCGGGCGGGCGCACCTGCGCCTCGCGTGGGTCACCACCGCTTTCCCGCAGCGCACGGCGCTGCCGCAACAGGTCCCAGCACTGGTCGAGCTCGACCTCCACCCGGCGCAGGCGATCATGCTCCTCTGAGCCGCTGATGTCGCCCCGCTGCACCTGCGAGCGCAGGGCCCTCTCCTCGTCGACGAGGGTGCGGATGTGAGCGAGGGTGTCGCTGTCGGTCGGTTTTCTGCCGTTTCCCATGCCTCCAGTGTGCCCGACCTGGCAGGCGTCGCCCCGCCGAATCGGTAGGCTGCATATCGCCTGCAAAACGAAAGTGCGGGTGAATAATGACCGAGGGGGCAATAGTGGGGATAGGCACGGATTTGCGGCAAGTGCCCGCAGATACCGACTCGCGGCCGGCGCCGGAATTGCACCGGCGGTCGCCTGGACTGCCCTGGCTGATTGCCGTCGCGCTTATTCCGTTGTTCATTGCCGCAATCGGTTACGGCGGGTGCGCGCGACCCCGATCCGCCCATGCCCCGCCCGCCGGGGCGCCGACAAGCGCGTCCGCCGCCCGGAAGCTGTCCCTGTCGCCGCTTTCAATTACGCGCAGCGGCAATGACTTAACCCTCAGCGGGGATTTCCCCGACGACTCCGCCAAGGCGGCGTTGTTGAGGGCGCTTAACGGTTCGCTGCCGCCGGGTGTCAACATCGTCGACCAAATACACATCAATCCCAATATCGACGCGCTCGACTTTTCAAAAGCCGGACCGATTTTCAAAGACAGCGCCTCGATTCCCGATTTCAGTCTGATGGTCCGGGGGGACACCATCACCGTGGCCGGCACCGCCTCATCGCAAGAGCAAAACAACGTTGTCCACCAGGAGGCGGTGCGCACCTGGTCCAAGCTGAACGTCGTTGACAACCTTGTGATCAGGGGGCCGGTTGCGCCGCCCGTACCACCCGTCGCCCCCGCCGCCGTGCAGTGCACCGACCTGCGGGGGGCGATCATCGCCGTGACGGGCGGCCCGATCGAGTTCGCCAATGACGGTGTCAGCCTGACCCCGGCCGATGAGCCGGTACTGACCCAGGTGTCCGACAAGCTCAAGGCGTGTCCGATGGCGCGGGTGACGCTCAACGGCTACGCCGACAATTCCGGAGTCGAGGCGATCAACATTCCGCTGAGCACCCAGCGTGCCCAAAAGGTCGCCGATTTCCTTGTCGCCCATGGCGTCGCGGGCACTCAGCTGGTGGTCAAGGGCCTCGGTTCGGCGAACCCCATCGCCCCGAACGACACGGCCGAGGGCCGCGCCAAGAATCGCCGCGTCGAAATCGTTGTGAGTTAAGGAGATCCGGCATGGATTTTGTGATCCAGTGGTTGTGGTACCTGCTCGCATTCGTGGCCGGCTCGGCGGTCGCCCGGGTGATCGCCAACGTCATGAACAAGCGCGTCGGCGTTGAAGAGTTCCCCGCCGCCCGGACCGGCCCCGGGATAGGCGGAAAGTGATGAGCCACGTGCACTGGTTGCTCTTCGGCCTGTCCTTCGTGATGGGTTTGGTGTTGACGCTCGCGCTGAAGGTGCGGCCCGTCAAACGGCCGATGCCGGTGGCGGCGCAGGCCGACGCGTTGGCCGTCGCGGCGGACATCGAGCCCGAGCCGACCACCAGGATTTCGGCTCCCTACGAGTTCTTCGCGACCGACATCCCGGCCGACGACGAACAGCTCACGACGACGGTCCCCGTCGAGCCGAACGCGCCGACGAGGGAGATCCCCGTCACTGAAGAGTGCACTGACGAGCCGCCGGCCGCGGACGTCCACGTCGAGCCCGCCCAGCCTAAGACCGCGGTCCCGGTCGGCGACGAGCCGCGCCTCCCGGACAATCCGGTCGAGCCGGAGCCGCCGCCGACGGCGATCCCGGTCGACGACGCGCCGCCGGCCACCGACACACCCCTCGCGGAAGAGTCGCCCGCCACCGAGCTGCCCGTCGCACAAGAGCCGCCGACGACGGAGATCCCGGTCGCGGAAGAAGCGACGACTCCGGAGCCGAAGCGGCCGCCCAAGGCCAGGTTTTTGTTCCTGAGAAGGTTCTTTTCCCGCGCGGCACGGGCCGACAAGGAGCCGAAGGCCAAGCGCGCGTCGGCGAGGAAACCGCCGCCGAAGAAGGCTCGCCCGGGCGCCAAGGGATCGCCGGTCAAGAGGGTCCCGGGTGCGAGAAAGGCGGCACCGAAGAAGGTTCCGCCCGGCAAGAGGGTGCCGCCGAGAAAGGCCACGGGGCGTCCGGTGAAAAAAGCGGCGCCGATCGCCGAACAGTCGGCGCCGAAGAGGCTGCCCGGCACCGCGCAGTCACCCAAATGGAAGCCCGTCTTGCCGTATGAGCCCTACGGTCCGGGGTCCGCCCGCGCCACCCCCGACGGCGGGGGACCGGCCGGATGGCTGGTCAAGGGCCGTTCGGACACCCGGCTCTACTACACCCCGGACGACGAGACTTACGACCCGACCGTCGCGCAGGTCTGGTTCAAAGATGAAGAGTCCGCCGCGCGTGCGTGTTTCACGCCGTGGCGCAAGAGTTCGAGGAAGTGACGTCCGGCACGGGCGTAATGTCGCGCCAGCATCCGGCGTCAGCTCGGCGCGGGGATGTGCAGCAGCAGCCGCGCACCGCCCAGGGGGCTGTCCTGAAGCGCAGCCGTCCCGCCGTGTAGCTGGGCCTGCTGGGCCACCAACGCCAGCCCCAAACCCGAGCCCGAATGCGACGCCGTCGACCCGCGCGAGAATCGCTCGAACACCACCCGGCGTTCGGCCTCGGGAACCCCACTGCCGTTGTCGTCGACGGCGATGTCCACGCCGGCACGCGAGCTGACCGCGGACAGCTGAACGCGCGTCGCGCCACCATGTTTGACGGCGTTGGCGATCGCGTTGTCAACGGCCAGCCGCAACCCCGCCGGCAGCCCCACGATGATGCACGTCGGCGACGGCACCAGCGACACGTCGAGTTCCGGGTAGACCCGCATGGCGTCGTGCGCGGCGCGGTCGAGCAACTCGGTGATGTCGACCGGCACGTGATCGTCCGACGTCGACAGCTGGCCCTGGGCCAGCCGCTCGAGCGCGCTCAGTGTGGCCTCGATCCGCGACTGGGTGCGGATGACGTCGTTGAGCACTTCCTTGCGCTGGTCGTCCGCCAGGTCCAGGGTGGACAGCACCTCGAGGTTGGTGCGCATCGCGGTGAGCGGCGTGCGCAGCTCGTGGGAGGACACCGCCGCGAAGTCGCGGGCCGACTCGAGCGCCTCCTTGGTCCGGTTCTGCTCGTCCCAGATGCGCTGCAGCATCCCCCGCATCGCCTCGGCGATCTCCACGGCTTCACTGGCGCCGTGCACTTCGACCCGCGGCGCCTCGTCTCCGGCGTCGATCAGCCGCGTCTGCTGGGCGAGCTGTTTGAACGGGCGCACCGCGAAGGCGGCCAGCAACCAACCGAACACGGCCGCCGCGCCGATGGCGAATCCGCAGATCAGCATGACCCGCCGGTGCAGGTTGTTGGTCTCGGCGATGGTGGCGTCGTACGTGGCGCCCACGGCTAGCGACGTCGGCACCGGGCCGGGTATCTCAACCGTCCGCACCCGGTAGCGCACGCCCCTGACGTAGGTGTCGGCGTAGTCGACGTCCAGCTTGGGCAGCGTGACGTCGGAGTTCGACTTGACCTGGTCGCCGCGGCGGATCGTCATGATCGCGTCGCGGCTGTTGGGCGAGCGCGGGATTTCGTCGAGTCCGCGCGGCAGGAAGGGAATCGCGAAGCCGGCGGCCTCGTCGAGCCGGCGGTCCAGCCGCTCCTTGCGGTCGTTGGTGATCCCGACCCAGACCACCGCGCCGACGATGAGCACCGGGATGGCGGCGCCGATGGCCGTCGCGACCACGACCCGGGTCCGCAGCGAAGGCGTACGGGCGAAAATCCGGGACAACAGGTTCATGCGCACTTCATGGTTACTGCATTCGCAGCACGAACCCGACTCCGCGGACGGTGTGCAGCAGCCGGGGACCGCCGTTGGCCTCCAGCTTGCGGCGCAGGTACCCGATGAAGACGTCGACGACGTTGGTGTCGGCGGCGAAGTCGTACCCCCACACCAGCTCCAGCAGCTGCGCGCGGGACAGCACCGCCGTCTTGTGCTCGGCCAGCACGGCCAGCAGGTCGAATTCCCGCTTGGTCAGGTCGACGTCGACGCCGTTGACCCGTGCCCGCCGGCCGGGGATGTCCACCTCCAGCGGGCCGACCGTGATGGTCTCCGAGGACGACGTCGCGGTCGAGCCGCGGCGGCGCAGCAGCGCCTTCACCCGCGCGACCAGCTCGGCCAGCACGAACGGCTTGACCAGGTAGTCGTCGGCGCCGGCCTCCAGCCCCGCCACCCGGTCGTCGACCGAGCTGCGCGCGGACAACACGCAGACCGGCACGTCGTTGTCCATGGCCCGCAGCGCGGTGACGACGCTGACGCCGTCCAGGACGGGCATGTTGATGTCGAGCACGATCGCGTCCGGGCGGGTCTCGGTCGCGCTGCGCAAGGCCTCGGCGCCGTCGACCGCCGTCGACACCTCGAACCCGGACAGGCGCAGGCCACGTTCGAGCGAGGCGAGCACGTCGGAGTCGTCGTCCACGACCAACACCCGAGGCGAGGTGGCACCAGTGTCCATGGCGTTCATTTTGCCTGATCCTCGCCGTCGGCGGTGGGAGGCGCGACTTGGGCGCCGGCAGACGCAAACGCCCCCCGAACCGGTCCCGATCAGGGGCGTTTGCGACCGCTCGGCGCGCCCAGGCCGCTCAGTTGCACGGCCAGTCGCCTGCGCACGCCGGGGACGCGCGCGGCCAGGCGCATCCCGAGGTTGCGGACCGGGCCGAGTGGACGCGGCACGGTGGAGATCCGGGTCAGGCGACCGGTCAGTTTCAGCACGCGCTCGGCCCGCCCGCGCTGGGTGGCGGCGTAGGCGTCCAGCCCGGCGTCGGGACCGCCGCGCAGGACGTCGGTGAGCGCGCCCGCCAGGGAGATCGCGTCGGTGATACCGAGGTTCATGCCCTGGCCCCCGGCGGGGCTGTGCACGTGGGCGGCGTCGCCGGCGAGCAGCAGCCGGCCGGCCCGGTAGGTGTCGGCGACGCGGTGGTGGATGCGGAACCGCGTTCCCCACAGCAGCTCGGTGACCTTCAACTGGCCGGGCCCGAAGCCCCTGGCATCCAGCAGGGCCTGCACGAATTCCGGCGAGGGCGCCTTCGGCGCGTCCGGAACCGGAGCGACGATGCGGAAGATGTCGCCGGGCAGCGGTGCCAGCACGTTCAGGCCCTCCGCCGCGTAGAACAGGATCACCTCGTCGCGGGGTGCGTCGCCGTCCAGCCGGACGTCGGCGAGCGTGAAGGATTCGGCGAATTCGCCTCCGGTGAACCCGATTCCGGCGTGGTCGCGGACCGTGCTGTGCATGCCGTCGGCGCCGACGACGTAGCCGGCCCGGATGGTGTCGCCGTCGTCGAAGGTGGCGGTGACGCCCTGGCCGTCCTGAATGAGCCGGCTCAGCGTCTTGGGCCGGATCACCCGGCCGCCGAGTTCGTGCAGTCGCTCCAGCAGCAGCCGCTCCGTGTCGGACTGGGACAGCATCAACGTGTACGGGTGCTTCGTCGGCAGCGGACTGAAGTCGACGGGCATCAGGATGCGCCGGCCCTCCCGCATGGTGAATCGCGGCGCGATCAGCCCCGCTTTGACCATTCGCCGGGCCACGTCGAGGTCCTCGAGCACCTCCAGGGTGCGGGCGTTCACCGCGGCCGCGCGGGTCGTGTTCTGGCCCTCGGCGAGCGCGTCCACCACGACCGCCCGCACGCCGCGGACGAGCAACGAAGCGCCCAGTGCCAGGCCCGTGGGGCCGGCGCCTACCACCAAAACGTCGGTGTCATACATGATCGGCTCCTCTCGTCCAAAGTCAACGCTTGTTGGCATAAGTCCATGCTTGCGCGCCGATGCCCTGATGTCAACACTTGTTGGCCTACAATTGTTGACATGAAGAGATCCTCGGAACTGACCAAGGCGGCGATCCTGACGGCGGCCCGCGAGCGGTTCGGCGCGTCCGGTTTCCAGGGCGCCACCATCCGGGCCATCGCCGCCGACGCCGGGGTGGACCCCGCGATGGTGATGCGGTACTACGGCAGCAAGGACAAGCTTTTCGCCGCCGCGGCGGACTTCGACCTGAGGTTTCCCGACCTGGCCGCGGTCGACCGGACGGAGGTCGGGCGGTCGGTGGTCCGGCACTTCCTCGAACGCTGGGAGGGCGACGAGGCTCTGGTCATCCTGCTGCGATGCAGCGCCACGAATGGCGAAGCCGCGCAACGGATGCACGAGATCTTCGGGGCCCAACTGCAGCCGCTGGTCGCCACGCTGGCGCCCGCGGGGGAATCCGGGATGCGCGCCGGGCTGATCGCCACGCAGATCCTGGGGATGGCGTTGTGCCGCTTCGTGTTACGGCTGCCTCCGGTCGTCGGGATGACCCGCGACGAGATCGTCGAGTGGCTCGGGCCGACGATTCAGCGTTACCTCACCGGGGCGGCGTGAGCGGACACAAAAACCCCTAGATCGGGTCCGGTGCGGGGCTTTTGCGTCTGCTCGCGGCGGGTAGGCCGATGCGCCGGTAACGCCGCAGCCGGACGGCCAGGCGCTCCTCGGGGGGCATCTCGCGCAACGCGTGCACCTCTGCGGCAATCGCGCGCGACAGTCGTTGGGAGAACTCGACCGGTTCGTCGGCGGCGTCGGGATGCTCGGGCACGATGGCGTCGACGATCCCGGACGCCAGCAGGTCGGCCGAGCGGATCCCCTGGTCGGCGGCGAGTTCGGGAGCGTGGGCGGTGTCGCGGAAGACGATCGCGCTCGCGCCCTCGGGCGGCAGCGGCGCCAGCCAGCCGTGCAGCGCGGCCAGCACCCGGTCGGCGGGCACCATCGCCAGCGCCGGTCCGCCGCTGCCCTGGCCCAACAGGATCGACACCGTCGGCGTCTCCAGCGTGACGAGTTCGGCCAGGCACTGGGCGATCTGGCCGGCCAGCCCGCCCTCTTCGGCCTCGGCCGACAACGCGGGCCCGGCGGCGTCGATGAGGAGCACCAGCGGCAGGCGCAGTTCGGCGGCCAGCGCCATGCCGCGCCGGGCCTCGCGCAGCGCCGCGGGCCCCACGAGGCCCCCGGTGATCCGCTGCTGGCCCAGGACCACGGCGGGCTGGCCGTTGAACCGGGCCAGCGCCAGCAGCGTGGTGGCCGCCTCCCCGGCGCCCGTGCCGGACAACAGCACGCAGTCGGTGGCGCCGTGGCGCAGCAGCGTGCCGACACCGGGCCGGTCCGGCCGCCGGGACGCCACCACGGAATCCCACGCCGGCACGTCGGGCGTCGGCTCGGGCGGCTGCGTCGCGGGCAGCGGCTCGGGCGGGTCGGCGATCACCCACAGCGCGCGATCGAGCGTCCGGCGCAGTTCGCCGAGCGCGACGACGCCGTCGATCACCCCGTGGCGCTGCAGGTTCTCCGCGGTCTGGATGCCGGGCGGAAAGGGTTCGCCATACAGCAGCTCATACACCCGCGGCCCGAGAAAGCCGATCAGCGCGCCCGGCTCGGCGACGGTGACGTGGCCCAGCGACCCCCACGAGGCGAACACGCCGCCGGTGGTCGGGTGGCGCAGGTAGACCAGGTACGGCAGGTGCGCCCGCTTGTGCAGCCGGACCGCCGCGGCGATCTTGACCATCTGCAGGAACGCGACCGTGCCCTCCTGCATGCGGGTGCCGCCCGAGCTCGGCGAGGCCAGCAGGGGCAGCCGTTCGGCGGTCGCCCGCTCCACCGCGGCGGTGATCCGTTCGGCCGCGGCCACCCCGATAGAGCCGCCGAGGAAGTCGAACTCGCACACCACCACCGCGACACGGCGCCCGGAGATGCGGCCCTCGCCGGTGAGCACCGCCTCGTCCAGGCCGGTGGCGGCGCGCGCGCCGGCCAGCTCCCGCGCGTAGGACTCGGAAACCGGCAGTGCCATCGGATCGCTGTCCCAGCTCTCGAACGAGCCCTTGTCGAGCACGGCATCCAGCAGCTGTCCGGTCGTGGTGCGAGTCACGACACGAGGCTATATAGGCTGGGTTAATGATCGGCGTGACCCAGACCGAAGCCGTAATGACCATCGAGCTGCAGCGCCCCGAGCGCCGCAATGCCCTCAATTCCCAGCTCGTCGACGAGCTTCGGGAGGCCATCGCCAAGGCCGGCGACGACGGATCCACCCGGGCGATCGTGCTGACCGGCCAGGGCACCGTGTTCTGCGCCGGCGCGGACCTGTCCGGGGACGCCTTCGCCGCCGACTATCCGGACCGGCTCATCGAGCTGCACAAGGTCATGGACGCCGCGCCGATCGTGGTGATCGGGGCGATCAACGGCCCCGCGATCGGCGCCGGATTGCAGCTGGCCATGCAATGCGACCTGCGGGTCGCCGCACCCGACGCGTTCTTCCAGTTCCCGACCTCGAAATATGGCCTGGCCCTGGACAACTGGAGCATCCGCCGGCTGTCCTCGTTGGTCGGCCATGGGCGGGCCCGCGCGATGCTGCTGACCGCGGAGAAGCTGACCACCGAAGCGGCGGTGCTGACGGGAATGGTCAACCGCATCGGGACGCTGGCCGACGCCCAGGCCTGGGCCGCCGAGGTCGCGGGCCTGGCGCCGCTGGCGATACAACACGCCAAGCGGGTGCTCAACGACGACGGCGCCATCCAAGAAGCGTGGCCCGAGCACAAGGAGCTCTTCGACCGGGCGTGGGCCAGCCAGGACGTCATCGAGGCTCAGGTCGCGCGCATCGAGAAGCGGCCGCCGAAATTTCAGGGAGCCTGACGGGCATGCCGCGGGGGGCGCTGCGACTGGCCGCCGGCACGGCCTCGCTGGCGGCCGGCGGTTGGCTGGTGCGCGCGCTGCACGGCGCCCCGGCCGCCCTCGGCGCGACGCCCGCGTCGATCCGGGCGGTCGCGGAGGCGTCGCCCAACTACTCCGACGGCGAGTTCGTCAACCTCGATCCCGCCTCGGTCTACCAGATGGACCGCGAGGAATTGCGGCTGATCGTGTGGGAGCTGCTGGCCGGTCGCGGCGGCAGCCGACCGAAGGGGCCCATCCCGTTGGCCGCGCCGGAAATCTTCGACGGCGCGCCCAGCCGGTTGGCCGTCAGCTGGTTCGGCCACTCGACGGCACTGCTGGAAATCGACGGTTACCGGGTGCTCACCGATCCCGTCTGGAGCAACCGGTGCTCGCCCTCGGACATCGTCGGGCCGCAGCGGCTGCACCCGCCGCCCGTGCAACTGGAGGGGCTGCCCGCCGTCGACGCGGTGGTGATCAGCCACGACCACTACGACCACCTCGACATCGACACCGTCACCGCGCTCGCGCGCACGCAGCGGGCCCCGTTCTTCGTGCCGCTCGGAGTGGGAGCCCACCTACGCGCGTGGGGAATCCCCGAGCACCGCATCGTCGAACTCGACTGGCATCAGGCCACCAAGCTCGACCAGCTCACCGTGATTTGCATGCCGGCGCGGCACTTTTCGGGCCGCTTCCTGGATCGCAACACCACGCTGTGGGCGTCCTGGGCGTTCATCGGCCCGACGCAGCGCGCGTATTTCGGCGGCGATACCGGCTACACCAAGAGCTTCACGCAGATCGGCGCCGACCACGGCCCGTTCGACCTGACCCTGCTGCCCGTCGGGGCCTACAACACGGCCTGGCCGGACATCCACATGAATCCCGAGGAGGCCGTTCGCGCGCACCTCGACGTCACCGACTCGGGCTCGGGGTTGCTGGTGCCCATCCACTGGGGAACGTTCCGGCTGGCCCCCCACCCGTGGGCCGAACCCGTCGAGCGGGTGCTCAAGGCGGCTGAGCCCGTTCACGTACAGGTGGCGGTGCCGCTACCCGGCCAGCGCATCGATCCCGCCGCGCCGCGCAGATTCAACCCCTGGTGGCGGCTGTGACCCGCTACCCGTCCGGCCGGGTGCGCTCATACACCGTCACCCGATCGTGTTGGCCCCACCATTGCACCGGCTGGTGGGAATCGACTTCGGTCCAGTGGGTGTCGAGTATCCGGTGCATCCGATCGTCGCCGGTGGCACCGCCGTGGCCGTCGCCGACATAGATGACGCGACTTCCCTTGTAGGCCTTCAGGATGCGAGCGCCGACGTCCTGGCCATGCGGTGGCCACGAAAGGAATAGCGTCCTGTCGGCGTGCATCGCCGCGGCCTCGGCGCAGTCCTTCGCGACGACCCGGACGTGCATAACGTCGTCGTGCCATCCGTTGGTGGCCAGATCCGCGCCCGGGTTGAGGTCGTAACAGACGATGTCGACGCCCACCTGCGCGAGCAGGTAGGCCCAATAGCCCGTGCCCGCGATCGGATCGACCAGTCCGCCTTGGGCGTGCCGCGCGACGAACGCCACGGTGCCGGGGTCGGGGATGGTCCAGGAGTATTTCCGGACGAGCAGCTGCCGGTTCGGCGCGCGCGCCATGCTTTCTTGTACGCTTCGGTCCAACCGGAACTCGCCGACCACGGGGTTGCCCTCGAAACTGTCGGCCTCGACGCAATCCCTCACGGCCTCCCAGTAGGGATTGTCGATGTCCAAATCGTCCGTGTCGACGACCTTTCGTCATGCCCTGTTGGAGATAAATGTCGCGCCGCGTGGTGTCCGCGGGGGGTCGGGAATGTTAAATCGATTGTCGTCCCGGCGGCCATTGCTGTCACGCTAGAGTTCCGCCATGACAAAACGCGCGGCGGCGGCCGCGGTGGTGCTGGGCCTCCTCGCGTTGACGGGATGCCGGTCCGCGCCACCGGCGTCCGGCCCGCCGCCCGTCCCGTCCGGCGCGCCGCCCAACGAGGTGTCGGGCGTCGAGATTCCCGCCGGCCGCATCGACGACGCCGTCGCCAAGGTCGACGGCCTGGTCGGCGACCTGATGAAGAGCACCGGCATCCCCGGGATGGCCGTGGCCATTGTTCACGGCGGGAAGACCCTGTACGCCAAGGGCTTCGGGGTCCGGGATGCGAGCAAGGGTGACGCGCCGGACAACAAGGTCGGCGCGGACACCGTCTTCCAGTTGGCGTCGGTGTCGAAGTCGGTCGGCGCGACGGTGGTGGCCCGCGAGGTCAGCGGCAACGTCGTCAGCTGGGACACGCCCGTGGTCTCGAAGCTGCCATGGTTCGCGCTGAGCGACCCGTACGTCACCGCCCACGCGACGATCGCCGACCTGTATTCGCATCGCTCCGGGTTGCCCGACCACGCCGGGGACAAGCTGGAGGATCTGGGCTACGACCGCCGGCAGGCGCTCGAGCGCCTGAAATATCTGCCGTTGGCACCCTTTCGAAACAGCTACGCCTACACCAACTTCGGTGTGACGGCCGCCGCCGAGGCGGTGGCGGCCGCGGCGGGCAAGCCGTGGGAGGACCTCTGCGACGAGGCGCTGTACCGCCCCCTGGGCATGGCGGCCACGAGTTCGCGCTTCGCCGACTTCGCGGCCAGGCAGGACCACGCCGTCAACCACGTCAAGGTCGGCGACAAGTGGGAGCCGCGCTTCCAGCGCGATCCGGATCCCCAGTCGGCCGCGGGCGGCGTGAGCTCGTCGGTCAACGACATGGCACGCTGGCTGATCATGTTGCTGGGCAACGGAAGTTACCAGGGCCGGCGCATCGCCTCGCCGGAAGCGCTGCTCCCCGCCACCACCGCGCAGGTCGTCTCCGTGCCCGCCACCACACCCAGGGCGCGCTCCGGCTTTTACGGGTACGGCTTCAACGTGTCGGTGACCTCCTCGGGCCGCACGGAATACAGCCACTCCGGCGCCTTCTCGTTGGGTGCGGCGACGAACTTCGTGGTGATGCCGTCCGAGGACCTGGGCATCATCGCGCTCACCGACGCCGCGCCGATCGGCGTGCCCGAGACGCTGACCGCGGAGTTCATGGATCTGGTCCAGTACGGCCAGATTCGGGAGAACTGGGCCGAGCAGTACAAGCAGGTGATGGGCTGGATGAACAACCCGGAAGGCTCGCTGGTGGGCAAACGGCCGCCGGCCAACCCGGCGCCGGCCCGACCGCTGAGCGACTACGCCGGCGTCTACGCCAGTGACTACTGGGGCCCGGCCGTCGTGACCGAACGCGACGGCGCGCTGCAGCTGTCGCTGGGGCCGAAGAATCGGACGTTCGCGTTGACGCACTGGGACGGTGACACGTTCACCTTCCCCGTGACGGACGAAAACGCCCCACCGGGAACGATTTCCAAAGCTACATTTTCTCGTGCGCCGGCGCCTACGCTGAACCTGGAGTACTTCGACTCGGACAAGCTGGGAACCTTCACCCGATGATCGCGGGCCTGACCGATGCCGAGGTGGCGCAGCGGGTAGCCGGGGGCCAGAGCAACGCCGTCCCGGAGCGCGCCACGCGCAGCGTGGCGGCGATCGTCCGGGCCAACGTCTTCACCCGGATCAACGCGATCCTGGGCGTGCTGCTGGTGATCGTGCTGGCGACGGGCTCGGTGATCAACGGCCTGTTCGGGCTGCTGATCGTCGCCAACAGCGTCATCGGCATGGTGCAGGAGATCCGCGCCAAGCGGACGCTGGACAAGCTCGCGATCGTCGGGCAGGCCAAACCGTTGGTGCGCAGGCAATCCGGCGCTCGAACGCTGCTGCCCGGTGAGGTCGTGCTCGACGACGTCATCGAGCTCGGTCCCGGCGATCAGGTCGTCGTCGACGGCGCGATCGTCGAGGGGGAGAACCTCGAGGTCGACGAGTCGCTGCTGACCGGCGAGGCGGATCCGCTCACCAAGGTCCCGGGCGATGCGGTGATGTCGGGCAGCTTCGTCGTCACCGGCGTCGGGGCCTATCGGGCGACGAAGGTCGGCGCGGAGGCGTACGCGGCCCGGCTGGCCGAGGAGGCCAGGAAGTTCACCCTGGTGAAATCCGAACTGCGCAATGGGATCAACCGCATTCTGCAGTTCGTCACCTATTTGCTGGTGCCGGCCGGTCTGCTGACGATCTACACCCAGTTCTTCACCACGCACGCGGGATGGCGCCAGTCCGTGCTGCGGACCGTCGGCGCGCTGGTGCCCATGGTGCCCGAAGGACTCGTTCTGCTGACGTCGGTCGCGTTCGCGGTCGGGGTGATCCGGCTGGGCCAACGCCAATGCCTGGTGCAGGAATTGCCCGCCATCGAGGGCCTGGCCCGCGTCGACGTGGTCTGCGCGGACAAGACCGGCACCCTGACCGAAACCGGCATGCGGATTGCCGAGGTATCTGCGATCGGCGCGCGATCCGAGGCGATCGCCGACGCGCTGGCGGCGCTGGCGGCGGCCGACCCACGCCCCAACGCGAGCATGCAGGCCGTCGCCGCCGCCTATGACCGCCCGCCGGGCTGGACGCCAACCGCCACAGCGCCTTTCAAGTCGGCCACCAAGTGGAGCGGGGTGTCGTTCGGCGATCACGGCAACTGGATCATCGGCGCGCCGGACGTGCTGCTGGATCCGGCGTCGCCGGAAGCCGAACGGGCAGAGCGGATCGGGGCCCGGGGGTTGCGGGTCCTGCTGCTGGGGTGCAGCGAGGTGGCTGTCGACGACCCGGCTGCGCCGGGTCGCGTCACGCCCGTCGCGCTGGTGGTGCTCGAGCAGAAGGTCCGCCCGGACGCCCGCGAGACGCTGGACTACTTTGCGGCCCAGGATGTTTCGGTCAAGGTGATCTCCGGTGACAACGCGGTGTCGGTCGGCGCCGTGGCGGCCGAGCTCGGGCTGCGTGGCGACACGATGGATGCCCGGGAATTGCCGGCCGATCCGGCCGAATTGGCCGACACGCTGGACAGCCACACCACGTTCGGCCGCGTGCGGCCCGACCAGAAGCGCGCGATCGTGCGCGCGCTGCGATCGCATGGCCACGCCGTCGCGATGACCGGCGACGGCGTCAACGACGTGCTGGCCCTCAAGGATGCCGACATCGGCGTCGCGATGGGCGCCGGCAGCCCGGCATCGCGCGCGGTGGCGCAGATCGTCTTGCTGGACAACAGGTTCGCCACACTGCCGTACGTGGTCGGCGAGGGCCGGCGGGTGATCGGCAACATCGAGCGAGTGGCCACCCTGTTTTTGACCAAGACCGTGTACTCGGTGCTGCTGGCGCTGCTGGTGGGCATCGAGTGCCTCTTCGCCCGGCCCCTGCACGTCGACCCGCTGCTGTACCCGTTCCAGCCGATCCACGTCACGATCGCGGCGTGGTTCACCATCGGGATCCCGTCGTTCATCCTGTCGCTGGCGCCCAACAATGAACGCGCCTACCCGGGGTTCGTGCGCCGGGTGTTGAGCTCCGCCCTGCCGGCCGGGCTGGTCGTCGGCGCCGCCACGTTCGCCTCCTACCTGGTGGCCTACCACGGGCGCCACGCCACGTTCCAGCAGCAGGACCAGGCCTCGACCGCGGCGCTGATCACTTTGCTGGTGAGCGCGCTGTGGGTGCTCGCGGTCGCGGCGCGTCCCTACCAGTGGTGGCGGGTGGCGCTGGTCGCCTCCTCGGCGCTGGCGTACGTGGTGATCTTCAGCACCCCGCTGGCGCAGCAGAAATTCCTGCTCGACCCGTCGAACCCGGTGGTGACGTCGACGGCGCTGGGGATCGGTGTGCTGGGCGCCGCTGCCATCGAGGCGATGTGGTGGACGCGGGCCAGGATGCTGGGCGTGCAGCCGCGGTTGTGGCGCGAGCCGGCGATGGCCGCCAAGTAAAATTCCCGGCGGATCCTCGGGGAAGGGGCACAAGATGGGATTCCTGGACAAGGCGAAGGACCTGTTGTCGCAGAACGCGGACAAGGTCGAGATGGCGATCGACAAGGCCGGTGAGTTCGTCGACGACAAGACGCAGGGCAAGTACTCCGACACCATCCACAAGGTGGCCGACGAGGCCAAGAAGGCCGCCGACTCCGCTAACAACGAGCCGCAGAACTGAACTATGGCGAAACTATCCGGATCCATCGACGTGCCGCTGCCTCCCGAGGTGGCCTGGAAGCACGCCTCCGACCTGTCCCGGTACAAGGACTGGCTGACCATCCATCGGGTGTGGCGCAGCATGCTGCCCGACGACATCGACAAGGGGACGGTCGTCGAGTCGATCGTCGAGGTCAAGGGCATGTACAACCGGATCAAGTGGACGGTCGTGCGCTACAAGCCACCGGAAGGCATGACGCTCAACGGCGACGGCGTCGGTGGCGTCAAGGTCAAGCTGATGGCCAAAGTGCGGCCCACCGACGACGGCTCCATCGTCGGATTCGACGTGCACCTCGGCGGCCCGGCGCTGTTCGGGCCGATCGGGATGATCGTCGCCGCGGCGCTGCGCAGCGACATCAACCAGTCGCTGGAGAACTTCGTCAGGGTGTTCACGCGGCCCGACCCGGGCATGAACGGGCACGGCGGCGTTCGTCGTTGACCTGCCGCCGACCCGCCCCCACGCGAGACATAATTCCTCGCGAGCGGTCTCGGCGTTTCGTCGCAGGCGTTTATGTGTCGCGGTGGCCGGGTGCCCGCCGCTGACCCCTCGGCCGATGAGTTTTCGCGTCGGCGCCAGTCGATATGTGCGAACCCCGCTGACGGGGCCAGGACACACGACACATGAGGAGAGGTCATCGTGCCCATCCGTGACGGCGCGCCGCTGGGCGCGCCCTGCTGGATCGATTTGACGACATCGGACATCGACCGCGCCCAGGACTTCTACGGCACGGTCTTCGGCTGGACGTTCGAATCCGCCGGGCCCGAGTACGGCGGATACGTCACCGCCGCCAGGGACGGCCACCAGGTCGCCGGCCTGATGGCCAACCGGCCCGAATTCGGCTCGCCGGACAACTGGGCCACCTACTTCCACACCGCCGACATCGACGCGACCATGTCCGCGGCGACCGGGGCGGGTGGCGCGGCGTGCATGGGACCGATGGAGATACCGGCCAAGGGCCACATGGGCCTGGTGACCGACCCGTCGGGCGCGCTCTTCGGGCTTTGGCAGCCGCTGGAGCACCGCGGCTTCGAGGTGATCGGCGAGGCCGGCTCCCCGGTGTGGCACCAGCTGACCACCCGTGACTTCGGCGCCGCCGTCGATTTCTACCGTGAGGTGTTCGGATGGCGCACCGAAAAAGTTTCCGATACCGACGAATTCCGTTACATCACGGCCTGGTTCGGTGACCAGCAATTGCTCGGCGTGATGGACGGCGCGCGCTGCCTGCCGGACGGCGTCGGGTCGAACTGGACGATTTTCTTCGGCGCCGAGGATGTCGACAAGACGCTGCGGGTGATCGCCGACAACGGTGGCGCGGTGGTGCAGGCCGCCGAGGACACCCCCTACGGCCGGTTGGCCGCGGCGACCGACCCGACGGGCGTCATCTTCAACCTGTCATCGCTGGAGAGTGACGTCGGCTAATCTCGCAACCATGACTCGCCGGCTGCGCCCTGGTTGGCTGGTGGCGTTTTTCGCCCTGCTCATTTCGGCCAGCACCTGGATGCCGTGGCTCACCACCGCGGTCAATGGCGGTGGCTGGGCCAACGCGATCGGCGGCACCCACGGCAACCTGGAACTGCCGAGGGGATTCGGGGCGGGGCAGCTGATCGTGTTGCTCGCATCGACCCTGTTGGTGGCCGGCGCCATGGTGGGCCGCGGCCTGTCCGTGAGGGCCGCTTCTGTTGCCGCGCTTGTCATTTCGCTGCTCATCGCGGCCCTCACGGTGTGGTATTACAAGCTCAACGTCAACCCGCCGGTGGCGGCCGAGTACGGGCTCTACGTCGGCGCCGTCGGCGCCGTCTGCGCGGTGGTGTGCTCGGCCGCCGCGGTGATCGCGGCGCTGGCGTCCGGCCGACAGGGCCGGTGAGGTCTCACGCCGAGGGAAACTCGTGCTTACCCGAGCCGGTGCTGTCCGCGGGCTCGTTGACGCCGAACACGAACGGCGCGAACACCACTTCGCGGCCATCGGGGTCGCGATAGGTGACCGCACCGGTCGCCTCCCAGTACGGATGCTGTTCGACGGGCGGCACTCCCGCGCCATGCAGGCGCGCGATCGCGGCTTGCTGAGCCTGCCGGTCGGGGAAATACAGACAGAGCTGTTCGTGGTCGTCCACCGCGACGGGGTCGACCGACTCGACGACCTCCAGCGTCAGGTTCCAGCTGGGCAGGCCGAAGATGGCGCCGTTGCTGCCGAAGCTGGCCTCGAACGTCTCGTACAGCGGCAGGCCCACCAGCTCACGGTAAAACCGCACCGTCTCTTCGAAATTCGAGGAGCGGCGGGCAAAGCGAATGGCGCCGAGCGGCGCCAAATGCGGGGGCCAGTGCGTTGCGCGATGGTTGGATTCGGGATACATCGTCACAGCCCCAGCCCGCTTGCCGCCGACTCCGCGGTATGCCAGCGCCGCAGCTGATCACCCGGCGCCCAGGTCGAATGTGTGCCGCTGGAAATGCGTTCCGGCAGTTGAAGTTTGCACACCGGGCCGTCGGCGATGCGGGCGGCGTCGAAAATGAGGCAGTACGAGGCGTCGGCGTTCATGTCGGTGGTCAGGGTGACAAGGTAGCCGTCGTCCTCGCCGGTCGCGCCGAGGCGCGGCGCCATCGCGGTTTCGCTGCCGTAGACACCGTCGCCGAAGGCGATGCGTTCCTCGCCGCCGGTGACCACGTCGTGCCGGACCAAGCCGTCGAACAGGAACCAGCCCGGCTTGCCCGTGGCGGCGTAGGTGTACCGGTAGGCCCGCGCGGCGTAGTCGGGATTGATGGTGCCGAACTCGGTGATGGACTCCGACAGCCGCTCCTCGGTCACCGCGCCGGTGACCAGGTTGAGGCGCCACCGGTGCAGCCGGGCCTGCAGGCGATCCAGCGCCAGGAACCGAAAGAGCTTCTCCCACTTGGTTCCCCCGGTGTCGAGCGGCTGCGGGTCGCCCTCGAAGAAGCCGTCGAGCACGATCTCGTCGCCCTCCTCGTAGGCGTTGACGAAGTGCAGCACGAACGTCGGGTCGGCCTCGAACCAGCGGATGTCGCCGGTGCCGCCCCGCCGCGGCAGCACGGCGAAGCGCGACGGAATGTCGGGATAGAAGCGCGGCAGGTGCACGTCGTGCTCGAGCAGCAGCGGATCCCAGAACAACGGGAAATCGTTGAGGATCACGTAGTTTTCGGTGAACGCCATGTCGTGGGGCAGCCGCGGCCCGGGCAGCGGGACGTCGACGTAGTGGACCAGCTCGTCGCTGTCGTCGACCACGCCGTAGCGCATGAAGGGCTCTTGCTTGCTGTAGTTGAAGAACAGCAGCTCGCCGGTTTTGGCGTCCACCTTGGGATGCGCCGACACGCCCCAGTCGGTGGGGAAGCGCCCATTCCAGGTCTCCTTGCCGAGCGTGTCGGCCGAGTACGGGTCGAGCCGGTACAGGTCGCCGCACTGGTAGAAGCTGGTCAGCGCGATGCCGCGGTGGACGATCACGTCGGTGCTCGACGCGTCCTTCATCCGCGTCCGCGCGCCCCAGCCGTCCTCCCGTCGGGCCAGTTGCACCGCTTCGGCCAGGCCCGGCCACAGCGGTTCGCCGGCCTCGTTCTCCGCCAGGAATCCCTCGGTGCGCACAAACCGGTTGCGGTAGAACGCCTTTCCGTCGCGGAAGCCGACCACGTGCAGCATGCCGTCGCCGTCGAAGGGGTGATACGTCTTCAGCGCCGGGTGCAACGGGTTCTCGGTGTTGCGCAGGTAGACGCCGTCCAGGTCGCGGGGGATTTCACCGTCCACCGCGGTGAGGTCTTCGGCGTCCCACTCGGTGGTCTGGGGCCGCCACGGTCCCGTCCGGTAGGGGTGGTCGTCGTCTTCGGGCAGGGTCGACAGGAACTTGCCGACGATCTCGACATCCATGGTCACCAACCTTCGGTTGCGCTCACGACGAAGCTGACGGTGGTGGCGGTGCTGCCGCCGAAGTTCAGGGTGCCGAAAACCTTCGCGTCCTCGACCTGGTAGTCGCCGGCCGCGCCGCTGACCTGCTTGGCCGCGTCGAGCAGCATCCGCACCCCCGACGCCCCGACGGGGTGGCCGCCGCCGATCAGTCCGCCGCTGGGATTGATCGGCAGCCGGCCGCCGATCTCGAGCTCGCCGTTTTCGATGGCCTTCCACGACTCGCCCGGGCCGGTCAACCCGATGTGGTCGATCGCCAGGTACTCGCTGGGCGTGAAGCAGTCGTGCACCTCGAACCCGTCGACGCCGTCGAGGGTCAACCGCGCGCGGCGCAACGCGTCGAGGACGGCGGCGCGCACGTGGGGCAGCACATACGCATCGTCCGCAGCCCGATCCAGTTTCTGCCGCAGACCCAGGCCGACGGTGCGGTGCCCCCAGCCGTCGATGCGGCCGATCGGGCGCGCCGCCGGGTGGTCGCGCAGGTACGCGTCGCTCACCAACACCACTCCGGCGCCGCCGTCGGTCATCTGGCTGCAGTCGAACCGGCGCAGCCTGCCCTCGGTCACCGGATTGGTCGCGTCGTCGTCGGTGATCGGGTCGGGCACCGTCCACGCGCGCGTCTGGGCGTTGGGGTTGCGCCGCGCGTTGGCGAAGTTGAGCTGCGCGATGGCCCGCAGGTGCGCGTCGTCCAGGCCGTAGCGCCGGTCGTACTCGTCGGCGATCTGGGCGAACATCGACGGCCACAGGTAGCGGGCGCCGTCGCCCTCGTGTCCGGTCCACGCCGCGGCGCCGAGGTGTTGGGCGGCGGTGTCGCCGGGCACCGTTTTCTCCAGTTCGATCCCCACCACCAGCGCGGTGTCGTAGGCGCCCGACCGCAGATCGGCCATGGCCGACAGCGCCGCCACGCTGCCCGACGCGCAGGCGGCCTCGTGCCGCGACGCCGGGGTGTCCCAGAGTTGGTCGCAGACGGTGGCCGGCATCGCCCCGAGGTGGCCCTGGCTTGCGAACATCTCGCCGAAGGCGTTGCCGACGTGGACGACGCCGATATCCGTGGCGTCTATCTTCGCGGCGGAGAGCGTGCCGTCGACGATCTCGGCGGTCAACGACGCGAAGTCTCCGCCTTCCCTGGTGAGGTTGCGGGCGAAATCGCTTTGGCAGCCGCCCAGTATCCACACGCCCGTCGAGCCGTCCATACGCGGAACGCTACTCCGCCGGCCCCCTGAACGAGGGCGGCCCCGTCGGCTCTCGGGCTGAACCGACGGGACCTAGACGGGCGCGAAGGCCGGCCGACGCGCACGCCTCTTTTGCATCATTACCGCGCGGCGGGGTTGACAAACATTGGGAATCAACGCGGCCGCCGACCCGAGAATGCGTGCTGATCTCGGTGGATTCGGCTTTGCGCTGTTCAGGGCGCCGCCAGCGCTAAACCGGGCCTTCGACGAGCGCGGTCGGCTCCGGTCCATCCGATTCCGCGGCGGGGGTGGCCGCGCGTCCGCGGAGGGCCTCGGCGTCGGCGAGGTCGACGGCCGCCAGGTCGATGCCTTTGGTCTCGCGCGCGGCCAGGGCGGCGACCGCGCTCACCGCCGCGGTGGCCGCCAGGTACCACGAGATCGGCACCGAAGACTTGTACGTTTCGAGCAGCCGAACCGCGATGATCGGTGCCAGCGAGCCGGCCACGATCGAGGTGACCTGGTAGCCCAGCGACACCCCCGAGTAGCGCATCCGGGTCGGGAACATCTCCGCCATGGCCGCCGGCTGGACCGCGTACATGAGGCCGTGGAACACCAGACCGATGACGATCGCCGCCATGATGACCGCGTTGCGCCGGCTGTCCATCATCGGGAAGGCGAAGAAGCCCCAGGTGCAGGCGCAGAGGGCGCCGATGAAATAGATTGGGCGCCTGCCGAATCGGTCGCTGAGACGGCCGACCAGTGGAATGACCACGAAGTGTACGGCGTGGGCGGCCAGCAGCCACCACAGGATGACCTTGGTGTTGGCGTGCACCTGCACCTTCAGGTAGGTGATGGAAAAGGTGACCACGAGGTAGTACATGGTGTTCTCACCGAAGCGCAAGCCCATGGCGGTGAAAACGCCACGCGGGTAACGCCTTAACACCTCGAGGGCACCGAGCCGGGTGGTCTTGGAGCGCTCGGCTTCCTGCTGGGCCGCCAGGAAGATGGGTGCGTCCGTCACCTTCGTGCGGATGTAGTAGCCGATCAGGACGACGACCGCGGACAACCAGAACGCGACACGCCAGCCCCAGCTCAAAAACGCCGCGTCCGACAGCGTCGAGGTCAGAGCCAGCAGCACGACGGTGGCCAGCATGTTGCCGACGGGCACCGCCGCCTGCGGCCAGCTCGCCCAGAAACCGCGGCTGTCCTTGGGGCTGTGCTCGGCGACGAGCAGCACCGCGCCGCCCCATTCGCCGCCCACCGCGAAGCCCTGGAAGAAGCGCAGCACCACCAACAGCGCGGGGGCCCAGTAGCCGATCTGCGCGAAGGTCGGCAGGCAGCCCATCAGGACGGTCACGGCGCCGACCAACAGCAGGCTGAACTGCAGCAGCTTCTTGCGCCCGTACCGGTCCCCGAAGTGGCCGAAGACGAGCCCGCCGAGCGGGCGGGCGGCGAAGCCGACGGCGTAGGTCACGAAGGCGGCGAGGATGGCGTCGAGCTCGTTGCCCCCGCGCGGGAAGAACACCTTGCTGAACACCAGCGTGGCCGCCGTGCCGTACAGGAAGAACTCGTACCATTCGACGACGGTGCCGGCCATGGACGCCGCGACCACCCGCCGAAGAAACCCGGGCCGCTGGAACGGATCCGGCTGCAACTGATCAGGGACACTCACCGGATGGCCTCCTTGGTGGAGCGCCCGCGCGGGGCGCCGACCGGGGTGTGCTGGCGGTGGGCAGCGTACCGCGGCTCGGCGGGCTCCGCCCCTCGGGCTCGAGAGTGTCGACATGATCCCGGGGATGTGCCGTTGTGCCACCTCGCAGCGACAAGCGCAGGCGTCTCGGCCGGAAACCGATGCGTTGCGACACGGTCACGGATGCATACCTATCGGCAGATCACTGGTCACACGAGCCACGCGAATCACTATCGTCACATGAGCCAACCGCGGACGTCAATGCGACGGCCCCGCCCCTGGAAAGGTACGACTTTGACGGCGATTCCCCGAGTCCTATCGCTATCGGTGGCGTCGGTGACCGCCGTCGGTTTCTTCGTGGCGATAGGTCCCGCGCCGTCGGCGAACGCCACACCCTGCAGCGCGCCGGAAGCCAACGTCGACCCCCCGGCCGCGCCGCCGGCGATGCCCGCGCCCCAGCCGGTCGTCCAACCGCCGACGGGGCGCAGGCCCTCGCACACGAACGACCAGGCGCCCTTGCCCAAGTTGGGCCCGCTGATCAGTTCTTTCATGAGGCCGGGAGCGGGGGGCCAGCGCTACTCCGCGCCGATCCAACCCCAGGCGGGCGTCGTTCCGCCGCCCGGACCCAATCCGCAGCCGCCGGGCATGCCGCAGCCGCCGAACGCCAATCAGCTGCAGCCCAACGCGGCACCCGTTCAGCCGCAGCCCGCACCCCAGCCGGCCCAGCAACCGGCGCCGCCGCCTCCCGCCAACATCGCGGGGGCACCGACGTCACTGGTCGACTGGGTGACCGGAACGGACGGCCCCAACAAGACCCTGCAGCGCTTCGGCATCTCCGGTACCGACCTCGGGATCGCTTGGGACAACGGCGATCCCGCCAACCGTCAGGTCCTGATGGCGTTCGGTGACACCTTCGGCTATTGCAAGGTGCACGGCCAGCAGTGGCGATACAACGTGCTGTTCCGCAGTTCCGACCGCGACCTGTCGCACGGAATTCACATCGCCGAGGGTGTGCCCAACGACCGCTACTCCGGCTCGCCGGTGTGGACCACCGGGCTTTCCAAGCAGGTCGTCAATACCATCCACAAGGCGACGCACGAGACGGGCATCATCCCGACCGCCGCCATCTCCCTCGGGCGAACCCAGTACATGAGCTACATGTCCATCAGGCAGTGGGGCCGCGACGGGGAATGGAGTACCAACTACTCGGCGATCGCGAGATCCGTTGACAACGGCCAGAACTGGGGGATCTTCCCGAGCACCATCCGCACGGCCTCGGCCGACGCGATCCCCGGGATGGGGTTCACGCCCGGCAACGAGAACTTCCAGATGGGCGCGTTCATGAAGGGCAACGACGGCTACCTGTACCAGTTCGGGACGCCGTCGGGCCGCGGCGGTGCGGCATTTCTGGCGCGGGTTCCCCCGAACTACCTGCCCGACCTGAGCAAGTACCAGTACTGGAACGGCGACAACGGCGGGCACTGGGTCGCGGCCAATCCCGGTGCGGCAACGCCGCTGTGGCCCGGCCCGGTCGGCGAGATGTCGGCCCAGTACAACAGCTACCTCAAGCAGTATCTGGTGCTGTACACCAACGGCGGCAGCAACGACGTGGTGGCGCGGACCGCGCCCACGCCGACGGGACCGTGGAGCGGGGAGCAGCCGCTGGTGTCGGCGTTCTCGATGCCGGGTGGCATCTACGCGCCGATGATCCACCCCTGGTCGTCGGGCAGGGACCTGTACTTCAACCTGTCGCTGTGGTCGGCATACGACGTGATGCTGATGCACACCGTGTTGCCGTAGCCGTTTGCGGCGTACGCAATCCGAGTGAAGTAGTGCACTACTCGTGCCCGCCGGCGGCATCCCGCAGACGATCGAGCCATGAAACCCAACCTTGCACCACCCGCCCGCGCGACCCGCGTCGGTGAATGGGAAGACTTCGGGGTCGGCTTCCGGGCATTCGACGGCCCCGAGTGGCGAATCAAGCACGCCACCGGCGATGCGGGACGCGTCGACATCGTGGTGTCCGTCATCGGTGTGCAGTACGCGGACGGCCGCGCGTTGCGCGAGATCATCATCGACTGTCCCGATACCCCGGTCATGACGTTGCCCCAAGCCCGGAAGTTGGCCAGGGCGTTGATGGCGGCGGCGGACTCGGCCGGCGGGTGACTCGCGCCCTCATGCGAGCGTGTCAAGCATGAGCCGAGCTAACACACCAGATGAGCAGCTAGCGCCCTGCGCGGAGGCGGGGCGCAGTTACGTGGATGACTCCTCACCGCTCGAGGAGGCAGGGGGAGGGCGGCCCACGAAGTCATTTTCTGCCATTTGGCGCAGCCGCTGGGCAATGCAGCGGTCTTCCTGAGCGTACTTGCGGTGTTGAGCCGCGTGGCGCCCGTATTCATCCCGCCGACGTTCGTTTTGCTCAGCAGATTCCTCGTATGCCTTAGCAGTTCGGTCGTGACTGTCCGCGGAGGCGTCCAAACTATCGGCTGCAGATCGCTGGGCCGCCTGCGCATCTCGCCGTGCATGCTGCGCTCGCTGACTGGCGTGGAATGCTTCTTCGGCGAGCGATTGGGGATCATCCCAGTGGGCTTCAGCGGGGTTCTCGTTGTCAGACATGGCCGCGCCTTTCGTTGACTGACGGATTGACTCTAGCGGTGCACGGCATTGAAGGGTGTTTCCGTTCTAAAGCCGGGCAGTATCAATTCGCCCGCGGGCATCGGAGGTTGCCGAATTCGTGCGAAAGGCCAGTCAACGCATCCCTGGAGTCAGCCAAATTCTGCATCAGGGAGCTGCCGTCGTGGACTCGCGACTTGGGCTGACGGCACCGCCGCCTGCAGGCGCAAAAGCGCGCTTTGACTCCCGAGCCGAGTGCTTGTTTCCGGGGCCGCACTGCATCACTGCCTGAGCTCTGCGCGGCGCCGCAGCCACCGGCACCGACTGCGGCAGTGTCAGCGAGACCCGCCCTGCCGGGGCCGACAACGCCGCAGCAGATCGTCAACGGCTCCGGCGATTGGATGGGCGCTTACCGCTCGGGCAAGCTCTCGGACTTCGGAGCACCGGCACCGCCTGAACGTGCGCCACGCAAACGGCGCGGTATGCCCTGGTGATGGCGGCAATTCGATTAGAGGAAGAGCGGCCTGGACGATGGCAGAGAACGTGAGGCCGCCCGGAGCGCAGGACGCCGCGACTCAGGCAGGTGCCGGTCAGGCACACGGTGATTGGCACTCGACTAGGTCACCGAACCGCTAAACGACGCTCTTCACGAACAGAGCGAGCCGCTGCAACTGCATTTGCTGGTGCCATCGTTGTAGTAGTAGCAATCCATGGTGTAGCCCTCGCCGGTTCTGATGTCATACGACGTCGTGCGGCACACCGTGTAGTTACCCCAATCTGTACATGAGGTGCTAGGGCTTTCGGCGTGGACGGTCGGGATATCGGCTTGAGCCAGCGGTGCTGCGAACATGGCAAGAGCAGCAACCGTGGCAGCAGCTGAAGCGACCCTAGTCGTGATGGTCATGGCGTTCCCCGTTGTCAGTCCTTCAGTCGATCTGAGTGTTCCCTGGCGCTCGTCGCTCAAAACGCAGACGGATTGTCACCCGATCGAATAGTTAATTTGTCATCGGTCGAATAGTTGGGCTTGATATTAACGTTCAAGTAATCCAGTGCTAGAGGTTTAATTCTTGCCCAAGCTGGTCAATGCCCACTAGGTAAAACGGTGGGGGCGACAAGCAATGATGAAACGAGCCTTCGCGGCGCTGGCCGCCGCCAGCTTAACGTTGGCGGCCACTGCCCGCGCCGACGACACAGATGACGCATTCCTGCGAGACCTGCGTAGCCAAAGCCAATGGGCTACGCTAAGTTTCGATTCCAATGACGCTGTGAGCGAAGCGCACTACGCCTGCGCCAATATCGGCACCGCTAGAGGCGACTCAGCGGTCATGACCGACATCATCCGCAAGTTCATCGACCCAAACGTTGACCCGTCGGCGGTCGATCTCACTGAGATGCGTGCTTCAACGCAGTTCCTCAGTGCGCCGGATCGGCACTATTGCCCCGGCAAAAAGATGTAAACGAGGTGAGAACAATGATCTATCCGTTTCGGCGACCCCGCGACCGAAAGAATCGAATCATGTGGTTGAAAGCTGTGCCCCCCGCGGCGGTGTTGGTCGCGTGGATGTTGATACCGCCAACGTCGGCGCACGCGGCGGGGCAATGCACCGACAAGACCAACCCGCAGGCCCATCAGGTATGCATTGCGAACGCGAATGGGCAGTGCGGCGGCATCGGAATGTTCGGGGCATCACACTCCACCTGCACTTACCCTGATGGTTCCCGCGATGAATGCGACTGGCACATCACCAGCCTCACCACCGCAACCGGCTCTTGCACCTGGTTCCCGACGCCGCCGGATTTCCCTATTGGCCCACCGCCGCCAGCGCCGTGACCACATTTTGCCCAGTTTCGAGCAAGGGCCGGACGGCACCGGCAACCACCCCCCATCTCTTTTGGTAGCGAAGCCACCGGCCCACCATGCGAAGCCGACTGGGAGTGCCGCCGGGCACTGGGGCAATCCGGTCAACTTGCTGACGCACGCTGTGCATCAACCCAACCGCGCAACACCCCACGGGATGGCGTGTGGTGCGAACGCTGCCCCATGCGCAACACGCCCCGCTCGCCGCTCACCAAACAAAACAGCGACACAACCCACACTGAGCGACCATCCGATCAGCACCGACCCTGCGACGGGGCGCTGATCACCCTCCCCCGGTCCACCCCCCCCAGGCGGCCCATGGCCGAAACAGGTGATCCGGCTGCGCACGCATAAACGCAGGTCGTCGCCGGTGGGGCTGATATGCTGGGCTGATGGCTGTCAAGAGACCGAAAACCAAAGAGGCGCAACGGCTTTTGGCCGCGCTGAATGTCGAGCTTGCGGCATCTGCGAAAGCGTCTGGGGAGCAACTGGAATGGACGGCGGCCGAGCAGGACATCTTGTCCATGATTGGTGCGGCGGTTGACCGGCGTGTGGAGTTGTCGGCGGCGTACAAGGCGTGTGAGACGACGGCGGGGTTGCCGAGGTCAAGGGAACGACTTCGGAGCCTGGGCTGGACGTGGACACCGCGTATGGGCAACTGCTTCGAAGGATGCGAGATCAGCAAGAGCGAGTTCGATACGCCTTGGTCGTGCCTGAATCTGCTCGACGGTCTGCTCTCCGTGTCTCGGATGAAGTGCGACGGCTGTTGGGAATCGAAGTTTGGACGGTCGACGAGGCCGGCACCGTCCAACTCGTGGAATGACGCTGGTCGACTTGCGAGCGGATTCAGACGCCAGTGCGGTAGTCATAGGCGATGGGTACCAGACCGCCCTCGTTAATCTCCCACGGCATAACAAGAATTAACTCTCCGCCGGTTGCAACTGGTCGACCGCCACTCCGATCAAGGACGATGTTGCGAACAACCGCGAGGGCGTTGTTCGGATACTCCACTCGGTGGAGATTGACCTCGTTCCTCGTCAAGACAACCGCTGCACCATCCGTGGTCGTGCCCTTCACCTCGATCTTGATGACTTGTTGACCATTGCTCGCCCGCACGTCGTAGGAGTCATACGTTCCGACATCCTCAGTCCTGTAACCCAACTCATCCTCGAAGTGCTCGCGGGTCACGAAAACCGCTCGCATCTCGATCGCCAGATTCTCCTCTGCGGTGAGGCGTCTACCGAACTTGCGTCGCGGATTACTCACCGACTCGACCGCAGCGATCGCGTCCGCGACCTCAGAGGATTCATCGGCTCTCGCGACGGACCTCAGATCAGCTAATCCAAGTTGCTCCAATAGCGGGGAAAACCCCGGTTCGCTCCCTACCAACGTGGCGATCACGTCGACCGCTATCCCAGCGAAGCCTTTGCCCCCACCTTGGTAGGAGGCGTCACCGTCGGGGATGCGGTTGTACATCAACTCCGATAGACCAGCGCGGAGATTGAGCGACTTTACGTCTGATTCGCTGACTGATGTCGCGCCCGACGGCTTCTCCAACTCCCACAGCATCGATCCGTCTAGCGCTCTCCAAGGCATGACGGGGTCCGGCGCGGCCTGCGCAACCGCGAACGGCGCAAGGATTTGCGCTAGCTCGGCACGGACCTGGTTGAACGGGGACCATGCGGGGCAGCCCAGATCGTGCTCGGGCAATAGCCCATAGGAGTACGACGTACTGGTATGCGGCTGGCTTGCCATGGGTTCGATCGACACGCAGTTGAGTGATGCCCTATAGCAATCCCCTGTCGACGTAGAACCCCAGCCGTTCGAGGACTCGTACGACACTCTCCTCGCCGCCGGTGAACTCCCGGCGAGTTAGGTACTCGCGCCCATCGCCCAGACCGTGCGCTATCCCCACGACCGCCTTGGAGTCGTAAAACTTGCCCCTGTAGATCAGTCGGAGGTACTTGGCTGGCCCGAAGTGAAGCTCGTCGAGAAGTCTCGGACCTTCGACGGGATCGTCCAATAGAGCAATCGCGCCGAGCACATCTTCATGCCGAACATCGCCTAACGCCATTACCTCATCGTATGAAGCGCCAATGCCAGCCCCACCAGCCCTAGGGCGTCCACCAAGGCGGGATCGTGGCGATCCAACCCGCCAAGGGCGGATCGCTTCGCTTTCAATCTCGCCCTCACCGGGACAGTCGCCGACGCCGTGCCGCGCGGTCGGGTGGTGCTGCTGGTGATCTTTCATGACGGAGTGCCAGTGCTATGTCACAAAATCCTCCAAGTAGGTTTCCCGTGGCTGTACGGCCCTGACCAGCAGTTACCAGCGCTTGTCGGTGCAATGTCGTAACGTTGGGGCGTGGCTGAGCGCAGGATTATCTTCGCCTACTGCTCCGAGGGCCCATACAGGCACTTGACGCGCACCTTGGCGTCTGGAACGACATGGATACCGTGGGGCTATCGCTCCTGTCAGTTCGCCCCTGAAACTGTCCAATCGCTTCGTCATGGCGAAATAGGGGAGTTATGGGAAGTCGACAACACGCGCCACCCACAAAATGCCCGTCTTGCAGCCGTTGTTCGGCTAGATTTCTTCACGCGTACAGGTGACTACGTACCACTCACGTTAACTGTGGAGGATCTGCCGGGCCTGGCCACCGAGGCAGCTGTGCTAAAGGCAGTCGGTGCCGGGCATCTTGTTAGCGATTATGGGGGCGGCGCTGACTTTGACGTCAAACGGCAAATACGAACCTCGCCAACACTTGAGCGCAAGGCGCTTTAAACATCCCTCACCTTTATTCCGATGGTGCGATTCTTTGGGTGTCTTCGCTAAGCCCGGGATAGCACTTGTGTTTGGCGCTGGACTGCTTGCCGAGGCCGATGCTCTGGTCCGCAGAAATTGGATAGTTGATGCGTTGGAGACACGAGCCAGCATCGAAGCCCGGACCGATTTTTACAGCAAGTGGGTCGAGGATTACCCAAATGTGCGAGTGATAACTGATTTAGCGGAAACTAAGCGAAAATATCGGATCATTACGGTAACTCATGTGATTGAGTTCATCCCTGACCCCGCGCTACGTTGCAGCATCCTCCGAGATTTGCGAGCACGGCTGACAAATGATGGAAGGCTGCTGCTAAGTCTTCGGGGTTGGTCCGATGTGAACGCGGCAAAGAATAAGCGACGAAGAGGTGACGGTTTCATTACGGGCCTCGGCACGTGGACACGCGGCTATACCATCGCGGAGGCCAAATCCTTATTGGAGTCAACTGGTCTATGCGTGGACTCCACTCCACATAGTTCGCGGGCAAAGTCGCCAGAGCAAGTGAGGTTGCTATGTCGGAAGACCAACGCCAGTTAGCCACCGTTACCTACCAAGATGCAGGTCGGGAAGTCAGTCAGAACTTCTCGACCATGTACTCCAACCTCACGCTTGCGTCGGGGCTGCTAACCGCATTACTGGGCGTGCTGGGTGCTGGCGAGTTGTTTAAGGGTGCCGGCGGAACGACGGGCACGCAGCCCCCTCACATGATCGAAGGGATCCCGGCATTATCACCGATCTCGGTAATGGTCCTCGTCCTCGTGTTCCCGTTGCTTTTTCGGTTCTTCGTGCGCACAATGTTGGCGTACAATAACTTACTTCGATACAACAAAATCCGCGCGGCGGCATGGAAGTTTCTTCAGGGCCAGTCGCAGTGGACCGAATTTTCCTCGACATACTGCCTTTACGAGCTAAAGTGGAAATCCCCACAAACAATACGTCAGTCAATGTGGTCAATTTTAAAATACGGGTTCATGTGGCTATTTGCAGTTTTTGTCGTAGCGATAGGATGGGGTTTTGCGACCACAACCGGTGGGTGGAAGTTTCGCCTCATAGCTGGACTCGCATTGATTCTTGGTGCCGGGTGGGAGATCGGGTCCTTGATCAAAGCAAGGACATTTTACTTTTCGTTGCCGACCCGTGAAGATCGCAAAGAGTGTGAGTCGATGCGGCCAGCCTCCTCGGACACTGCGAACAGCGAAGAGCTATCCGTAAAGCCGGCCGCTCTCCGTGGTGGCGGGAAGCATCTTGCCCTTGTTGTGCTTGTTGCTGCCCTTGATGTCGTTTTTGCCGCCGTCGGCGGGGCCATCTTCCTTGCGGCCGCCGCCGGTGTTATCGCCATGTTCCGCTGGGTGACCGCCGGGTGATGGCCGTGCAAGCCAGCGGCAGAGGCATCTAATTGCGCCGGGCAGTATTCGACCTGCTGACCGGACATTCTCCTGAGGGTATCCAACTGTCAGTTGTACGCCCGGCAAACGTGGTTTCGCTGGACCTGCGAGGCTACGATAGCCACCAGATAGCCAGCTGTTGGCGACGTTGGTCAGAAATGTGCTTTGAACTGCGTATATTGGGGTGACAGGGGTGCCCCCGGCAAGGGTGCCCCCGGCAGTGTCTGATTCCACGACATAGTTGACAGATGTCTCGCGACATAGTTGACACCTCTGCTGTTGTGGGAGGTCGACCATGTCGAAGGCGCAGCTGGTCATCACCGCCGTCGTGCTCGAAGGACGCAGCAAAAGCGAGGTCGCCCGCGACTACGAGCTCTCCCGCTACTGGGTACACCAGCTGGTCACCCGCTACCACGCCGACGGGCCGGCGGCCTTCGAGCCGCGCTCGCGGCGCCCGCATCACCATCGACATGCCATCAGCGCCGAGGTCGAAGACCGCATCGTGCGGCTGCGCAAATCGCTGTCCAAACGGGGCTATGACGCCGGCGCGGCCACCATCGCCGAACACCTCACCCGCGACCCCACCCTCACCGAAGTGCCTGCCGTATCAACCATTTGGCGCATCCTGCACAAACGCGGATTCGTCACCCCCCAACCCCACAAACGGCCCCGCTCGGCCTGGAAACGCTTCGCCGCCGACCAACCCAACGAGCTGTGGCAAGCCGACGTCACCCACTGGCACCTCGCCGATGACACCGACGCCGAAATCCTCAACCTCCTCGACGACCATTCCCGTCTGGCCCTGGCCAGCATCGCCGCCCCCACCATGACCGGCCCGGACGTGGTCGACACCTTCCTGGCCGCCTTCACCAAGTGGGGCACCCCCGCCGCGGTACTGACCGACAACGGCGCCATCTTCACCGCCACACCCCGACGCGGCGGGCGCACCGCCCTGCAAATCACCCTCGGCGAGCTGGGCATCACCTACATCAACTCCCGCCCCTATCACCCCCAGACCTGCGGCAAAATCGAGCGGTTCCACCAAACCCTCAAAAAACGCCTCGCCGCCCAACCACCGGCCCGATCGATCACCGAACTGCAAACCCAGCTCAACGAATTCAGCGCCTACTACAACACCATCCGCCCACACCGGGCGGTCCACCGGCGCACACCCCACCAGGCCTTTGACGCTCGACCCAAAGCCTTCCCCACCGGCTACCTCATCCCACCGCACTACCGGATCCGCCACGACCGGATCGACGCCGCCGGCGTCATCACCCTGCGCTACAACAGCCGCCTGCACCACATCGGCGTGTCCAAACACCTGCGCGGCACCCACGTCACCGTGCTGATCAACGACCTCGACATCCGCGTGCTGCACCGCCACACCGGCCGGCTCATCCGCAAACTCACACTTGATCCCACCCGCGACTACCAACCACGCGGCGTCAAATGCGGAAACAGCCCCGAAAACAGGCCAGAGGTGTAAACCATGTCTCGGGACACCTGTCAACGATGTCCCGAGACATGACAGGGTGCCCCCGGCAGGATTCGAACCTGCGACACCGGCTTTAGGAGAGCCGTGCTCTATCCCCTGAGCTACGAGGGCGAGGGACGCCTTTGAGTACCTGACTAAACCTAGCTGGTCGAGGCCTTGGGCGCGGGTCGTGGTGCGGTTGCGGGCTCGAGGTCCGGTCGTGGTGATCTGCGGGTATGAGTGTAGCGGGCGCGGCGATAACCGCGTGACGCGCGGCCTCCGGGGCCGGCTACGGCGAGCCTCGTCGTCATGGGCCTGCCGGTCGAACGACGTCCCCACCGGCATCCGCTCCGGTGCGGACGCGCGTCATGGTGCGGCCCCGGAAGAATCCCGGCGCTATCGCCCACCAGACCACCATCAGAATCAATCCGAGCACCAGTGCGCCGATGCCGATCGCCGCGACGGCGCCGAACCCGAGGATGGTGATGTTGTTGCCGTCGTCGTCGGTCAGCCACCCGGGCTTGGCATACTGGATTAGCCCGTAGATCAGCACAATCAGCAGGCCCATGCCACCCAGCAACGGAACGACGCCGCGCATCACAAAGTCCCGCACCGATCCGGTAAGGGTGTTGCGGTAGTACCAGGCGCACGCAAACCCGGTAAGCCCGTAATAGAACGCGATCATCAACCCAACCGATCCGACCAGCGCGGCAAGCAGGTTCTCGCTGATGAGCGTGAAGAGGATGTAGCAAAGGATGGACACCACGCCGACCGCGATTGTGGACGTGGTCGGCGTGAGGTAGCGAGAGTGAGTCTTCGCGAAGGAGTCAGGTAGCGCTTTGTACAGCCCCATCGACAAGGTGGTGCGCGCGGTCTGCAAGATCGTCGTCTGTGTCGACGCGAGGGCGGACGTGAGGATCGACGCCGCCAGCAACAGCGGTGCAGTCGTCCCGAGGACGCCTTTGCCGAACAATTCGGAACCGATGGATGCGAAGATGTCTTTCGAGTTGTGCGGGTTGCCCAGCCCGATACCCCGCGTCCCGACACCGGCGAACGCGACGGCCGACACGGTCACCAGGGCGTAGGTCGCCAGCAGCAGGAAAGTCGAGATGATGGCGGCCCGGCCCGGCGTGCGGCTGGGGTCGTCGGACTCCTCGTTGCATGCCACAGCGGTGTCGAAGCCCCAATACATGAAGATCGCCATGAGAACCGCTGGGGCGATGGTCTTCTCGACATCAAGACCGCCCGGCCAGAACCAGGACAGCGACGGATGCAGCGAAAAGGCCTGGGCGTTATGGGTATACGACTTGACCAGCGCAACCACCGAAAAGACACTCAGCACCACGATTTGAGTGGATAGCAGAGCGTACAGCAGCCCGGCCGAGACCTCGATGCCGCGATAGCAAACATAGGTCATCACGACAGTCCAGAAGACGCCTATCACCGTCGACCAGAACTTGTTGTTGGCCAGATCCGCGACCGAATGCCAGCCGAGGTTGCTGGCGAACCTGAACGAGTACGACGCGGAGACCTCGGCCAGGTTCGCCATCGCAATTACTTGCGCGGCTATGATCCCCCAACCGCCGAGCCATCCGGCGATGGGTCCAAATGCCCGCGATGCCCACGTGAACGTGGTGCCACAGTCCGGTTCGGCCCTGTTCAATTCCCGGTAGGCGACGGCGACCAAGTACATCGGGATGAATGAAATGAGAACGATCGCAGGGGCTTTGACGCCGGCGAGCAGCCCACCGCCGTTCGCTACGATGAGACCCGATGTCGCGGCAAGGCTGTAGGCCGGTGCCATGGACGCCAAGCCGACCACGACGCTCGAGAGAAGGCCGAGCGCGCCGCCCCTGAGGCCTTTGCTCTCGACGGTCGCGGCCTCGCTGCCCGGACCGATCGCGACCTCACCGTTGCTCATTGCGCCGGAATGTTCGCCGCGCTTAACGTGGCGCCGTGGCGATCACTGCCATCTGAGATCTTCGTCAACCTGTTGGGCTGGTTCGGCTCGCTCGCCCGCGGCGCGGGTGTCGATCGTGACCTCTTGCCAGTACGCCGGACTGTAGAGGTGAATATCCTTGCCGCTGCTGACCTTTAAGACGCCGCCCGTGAGCACTTCATAGGTGGCGCCGTCCGGATATTCGTCATCTTCGTCGTGGCCGTCAATTTGGATCCACATCTGCATGCTGAACAGTCCTCCGGATCGGGCCGATCGAATTCTTGAGGCTACCGCTGCGAGCGCGAACTGGGGGAGTCGGAGGTCCTCCGGTTCCGTGGTCAGGAGTCCCAACAATAGGGTCTTTAGCCTGCTGACCAGCAGCCGTGCTGCGCTTCATCCTGTATCTAGTCGACAACAGGTGCACGGCTTGGTTTGGCGGGATGTTTCATGCGTTCGAATGACGTTGCGGCCGAGGCCCTGCAGGAATTGGCCGATCTGATCGCCATCTCCGGAGGCGACCCCTATCGGGTACGCGCGTACGAGAAGGCGGCCCGCTCGGTCGCGGGCCACCCCATCGATCTGGACACTCTTGACCGCAAAGGTTTGATGGCGATCCCGGCGGTCGGTGCGCACACCGCCGAAAAGCTGCTCGAGCTGAGGCAGACAGGCCGCATCTCCGCCCTCGAGGAGCTACACGCGCAGTTGCCGGCCGGGCTGCGCACGCTGCTGGGAATCCCCGGGCTGGGGCCCAAGCGGGCTCATCAGGTGTATGTAGAGCTGGGCATTTCGTCGATGCCCGAGCTACTCAACGCGTTGCACGATGAGCAGCTGCGCAACCTGAAGGGCTGGGGCGAGACCAGCGAACGCAACCTGGCGCGCGCGATCCGCCAGATGCAGGAGGTCGGCGGGCGCATGCCGCTGGCGATCGCTCTGGACATCGCCGAGGATCTGGTCGCGCGCCTTGCCGCGCTGCCCCACGTCAGCCGGGTCGACTACGCGGGATCCTTGCGGCGGATGCGCGACACGGTCGGCGACATCGACCTGTTGGTGGCCGCCGACGAGGACCCGGCATCGGTCATGGACGACTTCTGCGCGATGCCGTTGGTCGATCGCGTGCTGGCCCACGGTCCGACGAAGTCTTCGGTGGTGACTACGAAGGGCATCCAGGTGGACCTGCGGGTGGTGCCTGAGAAGGTCTGGGGCGCGGCGCTGCAATATTTCACCGGGTCGAAAGCCCACAACATCCGCATCCGAGAATTGGCTGTCCGGGCCGGGCTCAAATTGTCCGAGTACGGGCTGTTTCGGGCCGACACCAACAAGCTCTTGGCGTCGAAGGACGAAGCCGACATCTACGGCAAGCTCGGGCTGCCCTGGATCCCTCCGGTTTTGCGCGAAGATCGCGGCGAAGTCGAAACCGCGCTGGCGGGCCATCTTCCCGACCTGGTGGAGGTGGACGACATCGTCGGCGACCTGCACGTGCACACCAATCTCACCGACGGCATCGCCAGCCTGGACGACATGGTCGGGGCCGCCTCCCGGCGCGGTTATCGCTACTGCGCCATCACCGACCACGCCACCCAGCTGGCGATGCAACGGATGACGCCCGAAAAGGCGCTCCAACAACGCGGTAAGCTGCCCGAGCTGTCCCGTCGACATGGCATCGAGTTGTTGCACGGCTCGGAACTCAACATAGCCGCCGACGGTTCGGTGGACTGGGACGACGACTTCTTGGCCGGCTTCGACGTCCTGGTTGCCTCGGTGCACTCCGATTTCGACCAGAGCCCCGAGGAGATGACCCGGCGCCTGGTCGCCGCGATCGAACACCCTTACGTCAACATCATCGGCCATCCGACCACCCGCGTTGTGGCCCGGCGTCCGCCGATCGACTTCGATGTCGATGCGGTGTTCGCGGCGGCCGCACGCACCCATACCGCCCTGGAAATCAACGCTTTTCCCGACCGGCTGGATCTCAACGACGAACTCGTGCGTCGTGCCCGCGAGTATGGCGTTGTCTTCGCGATCGATACCGACGCCCACGCGGTCCCGCACCTGGACTACATCCGTTACGGTGTCGCCGTGGCCCAGCGCGGCTGGGTATCGCCCGGCGAGGTGATCAACACCTGGCCACTCGACCGGCTCCGCGCGTTCCTGGCAAAGGGACGCCGCCTGTCCACCGCACACCGCCGCGCCGCTTCCCGGCGTCATTGAGCAGGCGGGAAAGCTCGGCGGCGACGAACGACCACCGGGGATGGGACTTCGGTCCCTACCGGTCGGCCGCACGCCGTCGAAAAATCACCTGCATGGCCACGAAGTTGTGACCACGGCACATTTAACCGTAGCCACTGCTCAGTACTGGTCAGCTCCGCAACCACCGCAGAAGGGATCGTACGGTGAAGCCGCAGGTAGACACCGATCACCGCAGGGATCCTCGCCGCAGCGGCCAGCGCAGTCTTAGCGCCGCCGAAGGCGTGCTGGTTGCCCTGCGCCACTGCAGCCTCGACGAGGCGTTCGCCGACATTGTGCAGACGGCCAAACGGCACAGCGTGGCCCCCCTGGAGTTGGCCGATGCGCTCGTGGCGATCGCCGAGAATTATCCGACCTCCGACTTGGATGCCGCGCTCATCGAGGTCGTTGACCTAGCTTGGGGCGCCTTGTTGGCGAGCAGAATGAGTAACGACTGTGACTGCGACCGGGCGCAACAGCCGCCGGTGAAGGCAACGCATCCGACGCTCAAGCCGAACTGATGGGATCTGTGCCGTGACCGAGCCGACTTCGCAAGCCGCCGACGCTGACATCGCTGAGCAAGCTCGTCCAGTCGACGATGACATCGAGAAGCTGTCGGTTTCGGTCCACGGAGGGGAGGCGGCGTCGGCCGATAGCGCCTTCTGGCCGATCATGCAGTTCAATTCGCTTGCACCACAACGTTCTTTCATTGACGACATGGCGTCGCTGGGCGGGCCCTACCGACCAAATTGGTGACGATCCAATGCCTGGTCGCAGCACACACTCGGGTGTCATAGTCGGAGTCGACGGATCCCCGTCGTCGACGACCGCCGCAAAGTGGGCCGCACACCAAGCAACCATGCACGGGGTCGGACTGACCGTCGTCCATGTCACAAGCCCACTCGTCATCCGGCCCGGCGTCCCCCTTCCGGCTGCCCTCTCCCGGGAGCACAAGGAACGGGCTCGCAGGGTCATCGCCGATGCGATTCGAGCCGCCGAAGACGGTGCGCCGGAGAACAATCGACCTGAGATCGACAGCAAACTGGTGTGCGCGGCACCCGTCCCCACCCTGATCGAACTGTCTGAAGAGGCGTACATGGTGGTGGTCGGGTGCCGCGGACAAGACGCGCCGGAGCGGATCTTGCTCGGCTCGGTCAGCACCGGATTGATCCAACATGCCCACTGCCCGGTCGCCGTGATCCACGCGGAGGCCCCCATCCCGCTGGGGTCCTCGCAGTTACCGGTGTTGGTCGGAGTCGACGGGTCCAGGGCGTCGGACCTGGCCACCGCAATTGCCTTCGACGAGGCCTCTTTTCGCGGTGTGGACCTCGTGGCCGTCCACGCCTGGACGGACTCGGACACCTCGGGTGTGCTGAGCAAGGAATGGTCGGCCCTGCAATCGAGGGCAGCGGAAATCCTGTCAGAACGCCTGGCCGGATGGCAGGAACGCTATCCCGACGTCACCGTTCACCGCCGGCTGGTGCTCGACCGCCCGGCCCGCCATCTCCTCGAGGAATCCGAGTCTGCCCAACTTGTCGTGGTCGGCAGTCATGGCCGGGGCGGATTCGCCGGAATGTCGCTCGGATCGGTGAGCAATGCCGTGGCACACGCTGCCCGTATCCCGGTGATCGTCGCCCGCGGGGACTAATGCGTTGCCTGGCGGACCAACAGGTTAGCTATTCCTCGTCTTCGAGGAAGGGAACCTCGTCGTCGATGATGTGCACCGCGGCCTCCTCCGCAGATGCTGCGCCCCCGCTGATCCCGACGTCCTCAGCGACCAACTCCGCCTCGGAGTCTTCGCCAAATCCCAGGTCCGGGGCCACAAGTCGGCCTGCTCGCGCGCGGCCCACTTCACCGCGCTCGGGAAACTCGGTTTCGCGCTCGGATTCGTCGGAGCACTGCTGCTCGGTCTCATCGAGCAAGACGTCGATTCGCGATGCCGGATCCGGCTCTTCCTCGGCGAGCAGCTGGTCCATGGTTTCGGACGGGCCGAAGGCGCCGCGTCCATACGGTCGCTCGGGCGGCGAATAGCCCTCGTCGAGGATGTCGTCCATGCCGCGGTCGATCAAGGTGTCCTCGGGCTGCAGCTGGTTGTCGTCCTCCCCGCTGTACTCGCCGGGCGCCGGGCCGGTGCCGTAGTGGGTGCTCATGAGTTGCTCCCCGGGTTGTGTCGGCCACTGAGCCGCTCCATCTCGTCGGCCGCTTCGCTCAGCGCGGCCGCCAGCTCGCGGGCCGACGGTGGATCCAGCGCCGCCAGGTGGCGGGTATGCACGGCGATCCACCGCCGCGTGGAGCCGTCGGCCTGCTGTCGGCCGCAGATTTGAACGCGGGCCGGCCCGCCGCGGCGCGCGGTGCCCTCGAAGTCGCGGAACCAAGTGCTGTCAAGCTGCCAGTCGAACGTCCGCACCGCTCCGTCGGGCGGCGCGACATCGCCGAATGGCATCCCAGTTGTCATGTTCTTGGCCGCCCACTGTCGCGCCATTTCGAGCAACGTCTGCGGTTCGTCGCGTTCCAGGCCCTCGAGCTGGGCGATCTGCTCGGCGGTGAGCTGGTCGGCCACGTCGCGCCAGGTTTGGGCGGTGTCGTCGTGTGCGGTCATGATGTGCAGTGTCGTGCGGTCGGGCCGCTGTTCGCGAGGGCCGAAGGTCATGTCTTGGTTTTCTTCTCCGGTGCGGTGGTTGCTGGGTGAGATCCGGTTCGTGCGATCGAGCTTCCGCCGTATGGCCGGATGCCGGCGTTTAGCCGTGGTCGGCATCGTGATGTACTGACTCTCCGATCGCGCCTTGATTACGTTGCTCTTCAACGGAGTTGACCCATCGCCGCGAAATTCGGCTAGCTGCGGGGAACATGCTCCCCGAGCCGTGGGCATTCATCGGGCAGGTGGATGAGGACCGCGTCGTCTTCGGCCACCTGCGATTGGCCGCGGCGATGCGCGATCAGGTACAGCCATCCCGGCCCGATGGGTTGCTTGCAGCGAGCGCACTCTGGATCGACGACCATTGTTCTCCCTTACCGGCCTTGCTATCTCGGTGATCGTTCTCGGCGCCTTCCCCGGTCGCCAAAGGGGCCCTTCCGGCGCATCGCTTCGGCAGGCCCGGTTGTGGAGGCGCGAGTGCGGCGTCGCGGTGACGCGCAGAGGACGGCGCTGTCCGTACCAGGCAACCGGGTTCCATTCCCATAGCACCTTTGCTCCATGGCTTTTCGTGCTCCGCGTTACGGTTGTGCGCCCACGGCCGCGCGGGTTAGGTGATCGATGAACCAGTCGCGGGCCAACACCGCGACTCGCTCGAGCGTTCCCGGCTCTTCGAAGAGGTGGGTGGCGCCGGGAACGATGGTCAGCTGGCACTCGACCCGCATCATGGCCTGGGCCTGTCGATTCAATCCCAGTACCACGTCGTCGTGACCGCCCACGATCAACAATGTCGGTGCCACAACTTTGGTCAGCGCCGCGCCTGCCAGGTCGGGCCTGCCGCCGCGGGACACCACCGCCGCGACCCCCGCGCGAGGATCGGCGGCCGCGACCAGTGCCGCACCGGCCCCGGTGCTGGCACCGAAGTAGCCGACCGGCAGGGCCGCGGTATCGGGCTGGCTGGCCAGCCATCCGGTGACGTCCACGAGCCGCCGCGCCAGCAGCTCGATGTCAAAAACGTTGGCGCGGTTGCGTTCCTCGTCCGGGGTGAGCAGGTCGAACAGCAGGGTGGCAAGGCCCGCCGCGTTCAAAACCTCGGCCACGTGGCGGTTGCGGGGGCTATGGCGACTGCTCCCACTACCGTGAGCGAATACCACCACACCGACCGGTCGTTCCGGGATCGTCAGATGTCCGGCCAGCAACGTCGGCCCGGCGCTCACCCGGACCTCCTCGTCACGAAGCGGCGGATCGGCAGGTGTGCCGGCGCCCTCGGTTTCGCGAAACCCCGCCCGCGCACGGTCAAGCAGCGCGATCACTTCGTCGTCGGAGGTCTGGGTGAAGTTGCAATAGCCCTGGCCGACGGCGAAGAAAAACGCGGGCGTCTCGAGGCAGACGACCTCGTCCGCGTATCCGTCGAATCTGGCGAAGATATCGCGCCCGCCGATGGGAACCGCCAGCATCACCCTGCTTGCGCCCTGCGCGCGCGCCACCTCGCAGGCGGCCCTGGCGGTGGCGCCGGTCGCCACTCCGTCGTCGACGATCACCGCGATCCGTCCCGCAATGGGGATGCGGTCGTGGCCACGGCGGAAGCGTTCCGAGCGACGCGCCAGCTCGGCGCGCTGCTCCGCTTCGACCCGCGCCATCTCCTCCTCGGACAGGTCGGCTTCGGCCACCACGGAGTCGTTGGTCACCCGCACCCCGTCCTCGCCGATGGCGCCGAACGCGAGTTCGGGCTGAAACGGCACGCCCAACTTGCGCACCACCAAAACATCCAGCGGCGCCCGCAGTGCCTTGGCGACCTCGAAGGCGACCGGCACCCCGCCACGCGGCAGGCCCAGCACCACAATGTCCTTGCCGCGCAAGGAGCTCAGGCGTTCGGCCAGGTGCCGGCCGGCGTCGGCGCGATCATCGAACACCCTCATGCTGCCGCGTAACGATGCGAGCCGCCGGGCCAACGGACGCCTGCCATCAGCGCTGTCGCCCAGTTTCGTCATGCCCCGAGTGTGGCGCGACGTGCCCGTCCGCCGAAGGGCCTTAAGACCACTCCCGGTCGGGACCAACGCCTCCTGACCGGCGATCGCCGACCGGTTAGGGTCGGCGCGATGGAGGCGGATGCGTCGTCGCGTCCCCCGCGAAATTCCGGTGCGGTGACGGTGCTCCTGGGCGGTGACGTCATGCTGGGGCGCGGCGTCGATCAGATCCTGCCTCATCCGGGCGACCCGGAGTTACGTGAACCGCATCTGCGTGATGCGCGCGGATACGTCCTGCTGGCCGAGCGCACGAACGGGCCGATCCCGCGCCCGGTGGATTGGCGGTGGCCCTGGGGCGAGGTGCTGGCGCTGCTCGACGACGCCGCGCCCGACGTCCGACTGATCAACCTCGAGACGACGATCACCGCCGCCGGAGAATTCGCCGAGCACAAAACGGTTTGTTACCGAATGCACCCGGATAACACACCGGCCCTGACTGTGTTGCGGCCGGACGTGTGCGCCCTGGCCAACAACCACATCCTCGACTTCGGCTATCAAGGGTTGACCGACACGCTGGCGGCGCTCACCGCGGCGGGCATACAGGGCGTGGGTGCGGGCATCGACTTGGCCACCGCACGCCGCCACGCGGTGGTCAACGCTCACGGTGAACACCGGGCGCTGATCGGCTCGGTGGCGATGAAGTCGGCCGGCGTCCCTGAATCCTGGGCCGCACGCCACGACCGGCCCGGGGTGTGGCTGGTCCGGGATCCGTCGCTGCGGGACGTCGCCGATGAGGTGGCCGCGGAGGTGCTGGCGCGCAGGCGCGACGGCGATGTCGCGATCGTCTCGGTGCATTGGGGCTCCAACTGGGGCTACGCGCTGGCACCAAGCGAAATCGCGTTCGCGCACCGGCTGATCGATGCCGGCATCGACATCGTGCACGGACATTCCTCGCACCATCCCAGGCCGATCGAGATATACCGCGGCAGTCCGATCCTGTATGGCTGCGGTGACGTCATTGACGACTACGAGGGCATCGGCGGGCACGAACCGTTCCGCGGCGACCTCAGGCTGCTGTATCTGGCCGATTTCGATCCCGTTGGTGGGGAGAAGATTTCGTTGCGGATGATCCCGCTGCGCGTGCGGCGGATGCGCCTCGAACTGGCGTCCCAGGATGAAGCCGAGTGGCTGCGCAAGACCATCGAGCACACCAGCCGCAGGTTCGGAACCCGTGTCATGGCGCGGTCCGACGACTTGCTGGAGGTCGTGACACCGCGCGGTGACACGCATCGTCGCGCGGGCTGACAGCCCGAATCAGCGCAGCTCGGCGATGACCTTCGCGAAGGCGTCCAGGTTGTTGTCCTGCACGGTGAAGCTGGTCAGCCCGTACTTATCCCGGAGCCCGGACAACGTGTCGGCCATCTCGCGCGGTGACCCGCTGAGCACCGACGGCATCGACAGCAACTGCTCATCGGAGAGGTCGGGTGCGTACTGGCGGGTCATTCTCAAGTCGGGTTCGGTCTCGCCTTCGCGCGGCATCGCCGTGATCACCATGTTCAGCTCCAGCGGCTCGAACCGGTCGCCGGCCGCGGCGCGGACGAACCCGATGCGTTCGGCCAGCGGGTCTTCGACGTCTCGGACCCGGGCGCCGGTCAGCCCGATGATGTCGGCGTGCCGAGCGGCGATGGTCAGCACCCGATCCCCGTTGCCCGCGATGAGGATCGGCGTGGTCGGGTGGTGCTCCTTCAGGTAGGTCGTCATGTGCGCGAGGTAGTCGACCCGGGCCCCGGCGCTGGGGTACGGCAGCTCGGCGGCCTCGAATTCCTCTTTGACATAGCCAGTGCCGAGCCCGATCTCGAGGCGGCCGTCGCTGAGCAGGTCCAGGGCCTGAAGGTCGCGGCTGAGCAAGGCCGGCTTGTAGAACGCGGCGTTGAGCACGTACATGCTGAGTTTGATCCTGCTTGTCACCATCGCGACCGCGGTCAGCGTCGGCGACGGTGCGGCCGCGCCGAGATGGTCTGGCACGCAAAGGATGTCGTATCCGAGATCTTCCGCTCGCTTCACCTTGTCGACCAGTGCGGCGCGCGACTTGTAGAAGCGCATGCTCAACCCGAATCGAAAATCCTTGTCCACCAACAACCTCCGTTCGACGGATCCAACTACTTACCAGGACCGGGCCGCGGCCGCCAGCCCGCGCACCAGGGCGGTGGTGACCGGCGACAAGCCGTCGTCGCCGGGCAGCGGGCTGCGCGGACTGAGCCCCCTGACCCGGGCCGACAGCTCCAGCTGCGTCCCGCCGTCGCGTACCCGGTTGACCGGGTTGCGGGGATGCAGGCCCCGCAGTTCCGGCGGGATGTCGTCGATGTCGGTGACGACCTGATACCCGGTCAGCCGGACGTGGCGGGCCAGGTGGGCCGCCAGCGCGCGGTTGCGTCCCCCGGCGAGCAGCTGGGTGCCGCGCCCGATGCGCCCGTAGCCGTGCAGCGAGACAGCGACGTCGACGTGGTCGAGAAACTCGGCAAGCCGCGGCGACTCGGCGGGGTCATAGAGCGCCGACGGGAGGTGGTGCGGGTAGCGGTCGGGGTGGCGCAGCACGTACACCGACGCCCCGGCCGCCTCGGCGGCCCGTTCGGCGATCACGTCGGTCATCTCTTCGAGACCGCCACCGTGGATGGCGAGAAAACCGAAACGCGATCGCAGCCGGCTTTCCTCGATCACTCCCGGATCGCGCAACACTTCGGAAAGCGACTGCGGGGATGCGGTTTTCGCGGTCAGCGGACGGGGCCAGCGGGCGGGATCCCACCGGCGCAGAAAGTCGACCCAGCGTTGCGGCAGCCCGTGATGCACGGCGCCGTCGATGATCCGGGGCAGGTATCCCGGTCGGGGCGGGCCCGGATCCACGCGGTGGTCGATGTAGACCCATGCCGGCGACGGGCCCTGACCCGTATGGACGGTCAGCCGGTCGCGCCGGTAGCGCACCGGCACGCCCTCGGCGCCGTCGAGCGTCGCCAGATCGTCGTCGGAGATTTGCCAGAGCACCCCGTGCACCTGGGCGCCGGCGAATGGCTCGACGGTTGCCACGCCGCGCTGGTTGATCAGCCAGTCGTGGTCCGCCAGCACCGCCGGCCGGGGATCCGCCGCCCCGGGGCAGCGCATCGCCATCTGCGTGACACACAGATTCGACCCGTATGCGAAATAGGGGTGCCGGCGGGCCGGCATCTAGTCCGGCACCGTCTCGGCGCTGAGGTCGTGACGCAAGCTAACTCCCACGGGCCCTTCCACCGACGATGACGCTCCTCATCCTGCCGCACGGGGGGAGCCGCGCGCTACGTGCCGGTCACCGGATGATCGGGGCGGGCGCACTCGATACCGGGGGCGGCGGTGGGTTTGGCCGGGGCGGAGGGTAGGGGACCCGGCTCGGTATCGGCGTCCCGGAAGGCAGCGGCGGTTTCGGTGGTGGGGGCGGCGGATGCCCAGGCGGTGACGGTTGCACTCCCGAGGGCGGTGACGGATGCACTCCCGACGGCGGGGACGGCACCACCACCGGCGGCGGGAGTAGCACGGGCGGAGGCAGCACGACGACGGGTGGTGGCGGCACGACGACGGGTGGTGCCGGCGCCAGGGGCGGCGGGGGGGCCGGCGGCGGCGCGAGCGGAGGCGGCGCCGGCGCGATCGGCGCGGGGACGCCGGCTGCCGGCGGCACGACGGGTGCGGGCGAATTAACGGGCGGCGCAGGGAGATTCGCTGGGGGAGCCGGTGCGATGTGGTTGGCGGCCGGCGGTGACGCCGGCTTCATGGGCGCGGGTGCGGTGCGGCTCAGCTCGGTCGGCGTGATGGCCGTCTTGTGGTGGTACAGAAAGATGTACATCAACCCCAGCGACGCGAAGAAGGCGGCGGCGAACAGCGCGATCCACGGGACGACCCGCCGAACTCGGCCTTGTTGCGCGGTCTCGAGGTAGTCCCCGTCGTCCCGGTCCGGGACGACGGACCCCGAGGCCACCGTCGGGGGGAAGGCGCTGTCGTCGGACCCGGCGCGGTCGCCTCGGGTGCCGTCCGCGCCGAGGTCGAAGTCGGCGGAGGTCAGTTGAACCCGGCCCAGGGTCTGATCCCGCAGCCAGGCCGGCGCGGGGATGATCACCGGCGCCGCACCCAGCAGCGCGACCGGGTTGACCAGGCGGCGCCGTTCCTCGTCGCACACGGAGCACGATTCGATGTGGCGGGTGATGCGCTTGCGCATCAGCACGCTGAAGCGTCCGTCCCAGCCCGCCAGGATGGCGCCCAGCTCGGCGCACTTGTCCGCGGTGTGTTGGGCCCGACGGGCGACCAGCAACGCGCCCAGCGAAGTCTCTATGGTGCTGCGCAGCCGCGACACCATCTTGTTGGCGGTGCCGGGGCTGACCTCCAACGCGTTGGCGAGCTCGGGTCCGTCCAGGCCGTGGCGATAGGCCAGCTCGAGCACCATGCGGTCGCGGTCGCCGAGGCCGCCGGCGGCCTCGGCGATGAGGTTGGCCAGCTCGTTGCGCGCGGCCAGCGTGTCCGGACCCGCGTCGTGCGACGCCGCCTCGGGGAGTTCGTCCGAAACCTGCTCGCGACGGCGGTTTTTGATGCAGCGCAGCGCCTCATTGCGGGCAATGGCATACAACCACGGGCGCAGCCTGTCGGGCTCCCGCAGGCGCGGCAGCTGGGTGGCAGCGGCGCAAAAGACGTCCTGCACGCAGTCGGCGGCGGCGTCACGGTCGCGCACCATGCCGATGCAGAAGTCGTGCAGGCGGTCGGCGTAACGGTCGTAGATCATGGCAAACGCGCGTCGGTCGCCCGCCGCGGCCGCGCGGGCCAACTCGCCGTCGCTGACGATGTCCCAGTTGGATAGTGCGCTCGTCACGTCGCTTTCCCGGCCGATGAGGCGTCGGTGCGCTTCCCAAAACCGGCGCTGCGAATAAGTGTGCGCGTGCAGCGGTCAAATAGCACGAGAAATTCCAGCTCGGTGGTGGGCGCATGGGAGGTCAGGATCACGGTCAGCCTCGCCCAGCCCCGCGGCCTCACTTGCAGACCCCCTGCACCAGGTGGTGCGGGGGCAGGCACAGCACCGGCGGCGCCGGGGGCGCGGGCAGCTTCGGCGGCGACGGCAGCGGCGGCAGCTGCGGAGGCGAAGGCAGCGGCGGCAGCGAAGGCGGGGGCGGTAGCTGCGGCGGAGGCCCCGGCACCCACACGGCCGGCGGCGGGGGGACGTTCACGACCACGACCGGGCCGTGTGGCGCGGCGGGCGGCGGTGTGCCGGGGTCGGCCGCGGGCGCCGGGTTGTCCGGCGGGGGCGCGACCACCGCGGCGGGCGCCTGGACCTGCGGCGCGGGGTCGGGCAGCGCGACCACCGGAGCGGCGTCCTGCGGGGCGGCGTCGGCCGGGGGTGCGACCGGAGGAGCGACCGCGGCGGCCGGAACCGGTGCCAATGGCGCGAATGTGGAGGCGGCCGGGGCGCCGGCGGCGCCCGGGGTCACGGCGACGGACTGTGGTTGGGGCGAGCCGCCGAAGAGGGCGATGCCGAGCGCGACGCCCGCACCGATCGTGCCGACCAGGCCCGCGGCCACCCACATCTTGTCGATGGGCGGCTTGGCGGCGGGCGTGATCGGGCCGGGCGGGAAGTGGTGGCCGTGCGGGAGCCCCGCGCGGGGATCGGTCGGGTCACCGAGCGGGCTCGACGCCCATGCGTATGCCGAGGTGGGCTCGTCGCCGCGGGGCGCCAGGGCGGTCCGGTCCATGTCGTGCAAGGTGCTCATGAGGTGCTTCTTTCGGTGCGGGGCGTGGCCCGGGTTGGGCCGCTTTCACAGGTAGGAGCGCGGACCCGGTGCGAGTCGGACAACTTTTTCGAAAACTTTTTGCGTCGGCCGCCGCGGCGACCGGCAACCGTAGGTTCGCGCACACCGCTTGCCGGGTCTTCGCGAAGTTCTTGCGACTTCCTTGCGATTCGCCCCCTCGATCGACGAATTTTCACGAATCCGAATGTGATCAACGTCGCCGGTGAACACGCTGCCAGCGGCGCATCGGGACCTTCACCGAGCAGTAGCTTGACCAATCAGGAGGTTCGGGAGCGTGTTGTCCCGTGCAGCTTTCGTCGCCGCGGCCATCGTGCTGGCCGCCATCGGCTCCGCCACACCGGCTCACTCGTCACCCGGCGGCGGTTGTCATACCGCCGCATCCGGTGATTGCGTGCCGTATCCGCAACACGGCGGCCCGCAGCCGCCCGACGCCACCGCCCAATGTGCGGACGGAAGCTGGTCGTTCAGCGAGCATCCGCACTCGAGTGGGACGTGCCATGGGCATGGCGGGGTGCAGCGGTACTTGTAGCGGCGATGCGTGCTAACCGGCGGCGGTCAGCCAGATCAGCGCCAGGTTGAGCAGGCTGACCGTCACGGCGACCGCCCAGCCGATCACCGTCGTGACGCGATGGTTGGCGTCGCTGCCCATCAATTCGCGGTTGCTGGTCAGCCTGACCAGCGGAAGCACCGCGAACGGGATGCCGAACGAGAGCACGACCTGCGACAACACCAGCGCACGGGTCGGGTCGAAACCGAGCGCCAGGATCGCCACCGCCGGGCACAGCGTCAGCAGCCGGCGCACGAGCATGGGAATCGACCGGTGCAGCAATCCCTGCATGATCATGGCGCCGGCGTAGGCGCCCACCGACGACGACGCCAGGCCGGACGCCAGCAACCCGACCGCGAACAACACCGCGATCAGCGGCCCCAGGGTGGCGTGAACCGCGGTGTAGGCGCCCTCGATCGACGCGGTCTCCTGGCGGCCTTGCAAGTTGATCGCCGCGACCAGCAGCATCGCCGCATTCACGGTGCCGGCGACGGCCATCGCCAGCACCACGTCCACGCGGGTGACGCGCAGCAGCCAGCGGCGGTCACGGCCGGGTTCGGGATGCCCGTGCCGGTCCAGGACGAGGCCGGAGTGCAGGTAGACCGCGTGCGGCATCACGGTGGCACCGAGGATGGCCGCGGCGAGCAGCACGCTTTCGGTGCCCCGGAAACGCGGCACCAATCCACTCAGCACGGCGTCGGGTGGCGGCGTGGCGACGAAGAAACTGGCCGCGAACCCGATGGCGATGACGAGCAGCAAGCCGGTGATCACCCGCTCGAAGAGCAGCTGTCCGCGACGGTCTCTGATCATCAGCAGCAGCAACGACACCGCCCCGGTGATGATCCCGCCGAGCGGCAGCGGCAGGCCGAACAGGATGTGCAGGGCGATGGCCCCGCCGATCACTTCGGCCACATCGGTTGCCATGGCGGTGATTTCGGCCTGCGCCCAGAAGGTCAGCCGCAGCGGGCGGCTCATCCCCTTGCCGATGGCCGCGGGCAGCGACCGTCCCAGCACCAGCCCGAGCTTCGCCGACAGGTACTGCACCAGGCCCGCGACCACGTTGGCGACGACGATGACCCACAGCAGCAGGTAACCGAACTGTGTTCCGGCGCTGACATTGGCGGCGACGTTGCCGGGGTCGACGTACGCGATCGCGGCGACGAACGCCGGCCCGAGCAGGTACCAGCTCGACCTCAGCGAGGCTTGGGTGCCCTGCGCCAACCTGCCGACCCTCGATCCCTGTTCCCGAATAAAAAAGTTAGGTTAGTCGAACCGGATGTCCGCCGAGGTCAGCGGGGCGTCCGCGGCGTCGTCGTCGAGGCTCCGCCGACCGCGTTGCTGTGGGACAAAAGGTTAAGGGCGTTGGGTGTGAAACACCCGGAGGGGCGGGTGGGAAATCAACTCGGGAGGTACAGCCCCCGGCCGGTGACCAACGGCAGGTCGAGGGTCGTCACGATGCCCGGCGGCGCGGCGACCACCGCGGGAATCGCGTTGACCACCCGCATCGCGGTGGCGACCAGCCCGGCGTGATTGTGGTCGCCCAGGCGGCTGCTCAGGCAGATATCCATGGCGTACGACGGTTCGCCGGTGATCTCGATGCGGTAGGAACCGCCCGGCTGGGCGGGCTGCGGCCAGTCGGGGCACAGATCCTCGCGCAACCGGGTGACGTGTTCCAGGACGACGACGGGGTCGCCGTCGACCATGCCGAACACCTCGAACCGCAGGGCCGCGGCGGTGCCCTTGGGGATATGACCCGACGCGATGTCGAAGTCCTCGGGCGCCGGCTCGCGGATGTACTCCTCGGCGACGTTGTCGAGCTCGATGCCCAGGCCGGCGGCCAGTTGCCGGATCACCGATCCCCACGCCAGGCTGAGCACGCCGGTCTGCAGCAGCATAGGGATTTCGTCGAGCGGCTTACCGAACCCCATCACGTCGAACATGACCACGGCACTGTCGTAGGTCGCGTAGTCGACGATCTCCATGCATCGGATCTGCTGGATGTTCTGACAGGTGCCGGCCAGCGCGAGCGGCAGCAGGTCGTTGGCGAAACCCGGGTCGATGCCGTTGACGTACAGGCTGGAATTGCCTTCGCGCGCGGCATCTTCCAACGGCGCGATCAGCTCTTCGGGGACCACGTTCCACGGGTACTGGAGAAAGACCGGGCCGCTGCCGACGATGTTGATACCGGCCGCCAGGACGCGCCGATAGTCCTCCAGCGCCTCGGGCAGGCGGTTGTCGGCCATCGCGTTGTAGACCGCGCACCGGGGGCCGGTGGCCAGCACCGCGTCCAGGTCGGTGCTGGCCAGCACACCCGTCGGATCCGGGAGCCCGGCCAGCTCCGCCGCGTCCTTGCCGGCCTTGGCGTCCGAGGACACCCACACGCCGGTGAGCTCGAACTCCGGGTTGGTGATCAGCGCCTTGAGCGCGTGGACGCCGACGTTGCCGGTGCCCAACTGGACGACGGGTATGGCCATGGCGGGCTCCCTTTCGGTCAGACCGCGAGCAGACGCAAAAGCTCCCGACACGCCGCGCGTGGGAGGGCTTTTGCGTCTGCTCGCGCGTCGCGGTTCACAGGTCCGGGACGGGGATGTCGAGGTTGGGGTAGGTGAGGCCGCCGTCGACCTCGAGAGTCTTGCCGGTCAGGAAGCTACCGGCGGGGGACGCCAAATAGACTGCGGCGGCGGCGATGTCGATGGGATCGCCGAGGCGGCGCATAGGCGTCACCTTCTCCATCGGCGCGCGCAGCTCCTCGTTCGAGGCCACCACGTCCAGCGCCGACGTCAGGATCGACCCCGGCGCGATGGCGTTGACCCGGATGCGTGGGCACAGGTCCAAGGCGGCGAGCCGGGTGTAGTGGGACAGCGCGGCTTTGGCGGTGCCGTAGGCGGCGAACCCACGCCCGGCCAGCCGGCCCATGGTGGACGTGATGTTGATGATGCTGCCGCCGCCGGAGTGCTCCAGCATCAACGGCACCGCCGCGATGGTGAGCGCGTGGGCGGTTGCCACGTTGAAGGTGAACGCCTCCTTGAGGTCCTTGGTCGAGGTGGTCAGCAGGGTGTTGGGCATGGTCCCGCCGACGTTGTTGACGACGATGTCTAGTTTCCCGAACGCCTCGACGGCCTGACCGGCCAACTCCGCGGTGGCGTCCGGGTGGGCCAGGTCGGCGGCGACGGCGTGGGCGCGGCGGCCGGTGGCACGGACCTGTTCGGCGACGGCGTCCAGTTGAGATTGCGTGCGGGACGCGATGAGAACATCGGCGCCTGCCTCGGCGAAAGCCAGCGCGATGGCCGCACCGAGGCCGCGTCCGCCGCCGGTGATGACGGCGACTTTGTCGTCCAGCCGGAACCTGTCAAGGATCATTGCGGCCTCTCTGTTCGTGTCGTCGGCGACACGGTAGCAAACCCCGCCGACTCCATGACGGCATTTCTGAAACAGGTTCTAGTTTGTCACACGGGCGCCGTGATGCAATGGCCTCGACGGGGCCAGTTGCACCCCTGTTCACCCGGTCACGAATGCCGGACAGAATTCTCCGAACGTTAACCTTGTTACTGTTAGCTACAGGGCTGCGAGTGATGGCTGGTTGTCGCGCCGCAGCCTCCCGGCGGCGGCGGTGTTTCATCCCTACTGTTAAGGAAGCGAATTGAAACTCAACCGATTTGGCGCCGCGATGGGTGTGCTGGCTAGCGCCGCGCTGGTGGTGTCCGGGTGTGGCAATGACAACAACAAATCAAGCGGTGGAGGTGCCTCCACGAGCGCGTCGGGGGGCGCCTCGGCGGGCCAGGTGAGTTGCGGCGGGAAGAAGACGTTGAAGGCCAGCGGCTCCACGGCCCAGGCCAACGCGATGACCCGCTTCGTCAACGCGTTCGAACAGGCCTGCCCGGGCCAGACCCTGAACTACACGGCGAATGGTTCCGGTGCCGGAATCAGCGAATTCAACGGCAACCAAACCGATTTCGGCGGGTCGGACTCGCCGTTGGCGCCCAACGAGTACACCGCGGCCCAGCAGCGCTGCGGCTCGCCGGCGTGGAACCTGCCGGTGGTGTTCGGCCCGATCGCGATCACCTACAACGTCAAGGGCGTGAGCTCGCTGAATCTGGACGGCCCCACCGCGGCGAAGATCTTCAACGGCGCCATCACCACCTGGAACGACCCGGCGATCGCGGGCCTGAACCCGGGAACCACCCTGCCGGCCGAGCCGATCCACGTGGTCTTCCGTAACGACCAGTCCGGCACCACCGACAACTTCCAGCACTACCTCGACGCGGCCTCCAACGGGGCGTGGGGCAAGGGCGCCGGGAAGACGTTCAACGGCGGCGTCGGCGAGGGCGCCAAGGGCAACGACGGCACCTCGGCCGCCATCAAGGCCACCGAGGGCTCGATCACCTACAACGAATGGTCGTTCGCCAAGGCCCAGAACCTGAACATGGCCAAGATCGTCACCTCGGCCGGCCCCGACGCGGTCGCCATCAGCGCCGACTCGGTCGGCAAGACGATCTCCGGCGCCACCGTCAAGGGGCAGGGCAACGACCTGGTGCTCGACACCAACTCTTTCTACAAGCCGACGCAGGCGGGCTCCTACCCGATCGTGCTGGCGACCTACGAGATCGTCTGCTCGAAGTATCCCGACTCCCAGGTCGGCACCGCCGTGAAGGCGTTCCTGCAGAGCACCATCGGCGCCGGCCAAAACGGCCTGGCCGACAACGGCTACATCCCGATTCCGGACTCGTTCAAGTCGAAGCTGTCGACCGCGGTCAACGCGATCGCGTGATTCGGGACGTCATGACCCGCGGAACGATCGCCAGTCCGTCGACGGGGGCTCCCCCCGTGCTGAAGGCGAGCGATCCGCACAAGGTGCAGCGGGGCGACCAACTGTTCAAGTTGGTCGCCGCCGCGGCCGGTTTGACGATCGTGATCGCGATCGCGCTGATCGCGATCTTCCTGTTGATTCGCGCCGTGCCGTCGTTGCGTGCCAACCACGCGAATTTCTTCACCAGCGCCGAATTCAATACCACCAAGGCGGACCACCTGGCGTTCGGTATCCGCGACCTGTTCATGGTCACGGTGCTGAGTTCGATAAGCGCATTGGTGATCGCGGTGCCGGTCGCGGTCGGGATCGCGGTGTTCCTCACGCAATACGCGCCGAGAAGGCTCGCGCGGCCGTTCGGCGCGATGGTTGACCTGCTGGCCGCCGTGCCCTCGATCATTTTCGGGTTGTGGGGAATCTTCGTGCTGGCGCCCAAACTCGAACCCATCGCGGAATTCCTGAACCGCAACTTCGGCTGGATTTTCCTGTTCAAGCAGGGCAACGTTTCCCTGGCCGGCGGTGGCACGATTTTCACGGCCGGCATCGTGCTGTCGGTGATGATCCTCCCGATCATCACCTCGGTATCGCGGGAAGTGTTCCGGCAGACCCCACCCATGCAGATGGAAGCGGCGCAGGCCCTGGGCGCCACGAAGTGGGAGGTCATCCGGATGACCGTGCTGCCGTTCGGCCGCAGCGGTGTCATCGCGGCGTCGATGCTCGGGTTGGGCCGCGCGCTGGGCGAAACGGTGGCGGTGTTGATCATCCTGCGATCGGCCGCCCGCGCGGGCAGCTGGTCACTGTTCGACGGCGGGTACACGTTCGCCTCCAAGATCGCTTCCGCCGCAGCCGAGTTCAGCGAGCCGTTGCCCACCGGGGCCTACATCGCGGCTGGTTTTGCGCTGTTCGTCCTGACGTTCATCGTCAACGCGACCGCTCGCGCGATCGCGGGCGGGAAGGTGAACGGATGAGCCGCGCCGGCGACGATGCAGTGGGGGCACTCCCCAGCTCCGCGGGGACCCCACCCGCTTGCGGGGGACGCAGCGATGAGGTGGGGGCACTCCCCAGCACCGCGGGGGCCCCACCCGCTTGCGGGGGAGAGTGGCGCGCATGAGCATCGAAGCGCTTGACCTGCCGGTCAAACCGGACGTGTTCAGCCCCCTGAGCCTGAGGCGGCGGATCACCAACAACGCCGCGACGACGTTTTTCGTCGCCTCGTTCGTCGCGGCCCTGGTGCCGCTGGTCTGGGTGCTCGGGGTGGTGATCGCGCGGGGCTGGTACGCCGTCACCCGCTCGGGTTGGTGGACGCACTCGCTGCGCGGCGTGCTGCCGGAGGAGTTTGCCGGCGGCGTGTACCACGCGCTGTACGGGACGCTGGTGCAGGCCGGGGTCGCGGGCCTGCTGTCGGTGCCGCTCGGGCTGATGACCGCGGTGTTCCTCGTCGAGTACGGCTCGGGCCGGCTGGTTCGGCTGACGACCTTCATGGTCGACGTGCTCGCCGGCGTGCCCTCGATCGTGGCGGCGCTGTTCATCTTCAGCCTGTGGATCGCCACGCTGGGTTTCCAGCAGAGCGCCTTCGCCGTGTCGTTGGCCTTGGTGTTGCTGATGTTGCCGGTGGTGGTGCGGTCCACCGAGGAGATGCTCAGGCTGGTGCCCGACGACCTGCGCGAGGCCAGCTACGCGCTCGGCGTCACCAAATGGAAGACGATCGTGCGGATCGTCATCCCGATCGCGATGCCCGGCATCGTCTCCGGAGTCTTGTTGTCGGTCGCGCGCGTCATCGGCGAAACGGCCCCGGTCCTGGTGCTGGTGGGCTACAGCCGCTCGATCAACCTCGACATGTTCCACGGCAACATGGCCTCGCTGCCGCTGCTGATCTACACCGAGCTCACCAACCCGGAGCACGCGGGTTTCCTGCGGATCTGGGGCGCGGCGCTGACCCTGATCATCATCGTCGCGGTGATCAACCTGGTGGCCGCGGCCTTCCGCTTCGTGTCGACCCGGCGGCGCTGAGAGCCGACTCAGGACCTCGAGGCGGCCTTCTTGGCCGGCGCCTTCTTCGCGGCGCTCTTCTTCGCGGGCGGCTTCTTCGCCGGTGCCTTTTTCGCGGCGGTCTTCTTGGCGGGCGCCTTGCCGTCGCCGGAGCGCGCCTTCACGCTGGCCTCCAGCTTGGCCAGTAGGTCGGAGACGTCTTCGGTCTCGTCCAGTTCTTTGGGCTGCTCTTCGGTGGTAAACGCTTCGCCGCCTTCGAGTTTCGCCTCGATCAGCTCCTGCAGCTGCTCCTGATAGGTGTCGTGGTAGCGGTCGGGGTTGAAGTCCTCGGCCATCGACTCCACCACCTGCCCGGCCATCTTGAGCTCGGCGGGCTTGATGTCGACCTCCTTGTCCAGCACGGGAAAGTCGGGGTCGCGGATCTCGTCGGGCCACAACAAGGTGTGCACCACCATGACGTCGCGCTTGCCAAAGTCCTTGACGCGCAACGCCGCCAGTCGCGTCTTGTTGCGCAGCGTGAAGTGGACGATCGCCATCCGATCGCTATCGGCGAGCGTCTTGGCCAGCAGCACATAGGATTTGGACGATTTGGAATCGGGCTCGAGGAAGTAGCTGCGGTCGAACAGCATCGGGTCGACCTCGCTGGCCGGAACGAACTCGAGCACCTCGATCTCGCGGCTGCGTTCTTCGGGCAGGGTCGCGATGTCGTCATCCGTGATGATCACCGACTGCCCGTCGTCGGACTCGTAGGCCCGGGCGATATCGCGGTATTCGACGACCTCGCCGTCTTTCTCGCAGATGCGTTGGTAGCGGATGCGGCCGTTGTCCTTGGCGTGCACCTGGTGAAACTTGATGTCGTGGTCCTCGGTGGCGCTGTACACCTTGACCGGGACGTTCACCAGCCCGAACGCGATCGAACCCTTCCAGATGGAGCGCATGCACTCAGTATGCCCATACCGTCCCCAGCAAAACAGCGCAGCGGTCCGCGCGGCGCGAGATTCCGGCACAGCTAACTTGGTGCCTAGGTGAAGTGGGCTTGCAGGGCGGCCCGGTCGGGCAGGTCGGCGCCGGCGCGGCCGACGGTCAGCGCCGACACCAGGCCGGCGGCTTCCAGCGCCGCCGTCAGCGCATCGAGCCCGATCGCCCTCAGGGCGGCGCGCCGGCCCGCCCCCAGCGATCCCCAGAGCCCGTCGAGCAGGCCGACCATGAACGCGTCGCCGGCGCCGACGGTGTCCACCACCGGAACCGGCCTGGCGGCCACCCGCACCCGGCCGGCCGAGCAGAACGCCACGGCACCCCGGTCGCCCATCGTCACGACGACTAGCGCGGGCCCCGACGCCAGCCAGGACCGGGCCGTCCACTCGGGTTCGTGGTCGGGATCGATCCAGCTCAGGTCCTCGTCGCTGGCCTTGACGATGTCGCTGCGCTCGACGAGGCGGGCGATGCGGTCCAGCGCCGCCTCGCGATCGTCGATGAGCGACGGGCGCACGTTGGGGTCGAAACTGACGGTGGCCGAAGGCCGGTACGTGTCCAGCAGCGCCGCGGCCGCCAGGCATCCCGGCTCGCGCACGGCCGCGATCGATCCGGTGTGCATGAGCAACGGGGGCGCGACCTCGGGAGTGCCGGAAAGCCGCCAATCCAGGTCGAAGGCGTAGGACACGGAGCCGTCCGCGCCGATCTTCGCGACCGCGGTCGGCGTCCGCTCGGCCGATATGCTTCCCGCGACCAGTTGTGCCCCAGAGGCTTTGACGTAGTCGGCGATGCGGCGGCCGCGTTCGTCGTCGCCGATGTGGGTCAAGAAGTCGACACCGCGGCCCAGCCTGGCGAGCCCCACGGCGACGTTGAGGGGGCTTCCGCCGATGTGCTCGACATGGTCGATGACGTCGATCAACGCCTCGCCGATCACCAGCGCGCGGGTCACGGGTCAGTCCCGTCCGTGCAGCAGCGTGTCGAGGGTCGCCCTGGCCCCGCAGGTGTGCAACGAGTCCAGCGCCCAGCGATAGGCCTCGACGAAGCGGGGCTGCCGCGCGAGATCGCCGAACAGCTCCGCAGTCTCGATGAAGGCGGTCGGATGCGCCCGGTGCGCCCGCGCGAGCGGCACGAGCGCATCGGCCAGGTTGTCGACGACCTCGATGGTTTCGCCGCGCTCGTCGACCGCCTCGGCGTAGCGTGCCCAGCTCGCGACGGTCGCCGACGCCAGCCGGACGGGCCCCCCGGTGCGGAGGTTGTCGCGGATCACGGGAAGCAGCCATTTCGGGATGCGGTCCGAGGAGTAGGCGCACAAGCGCGCCACGGTGTCGCGCACCCCGGGGTTGGCGAAGCGCTCGATGAGTCCGCGGGTGTAGGCCCGCAGGTCGATGCCGGGGACGGCGCGCAACGTCGGTACGGCCTCGGAATCGAAATAGGCCAACAGGAATTCGGCCAGCAGCGGGTCGCGCGCCGCGTCGTGCACCATGCGGTACCCGCACAACGCGGCGAAGTAGCACAGGCACTGGTGTCCGGCGTTGAGCAGCCGCAGCTTCATCGCCTCGTACGGGGTCACGTCGTCCACCATCAGCACGCCCGCCGCTTCCAGCGGTGGCCTGCCGTCGGCGAAGTCGTCCTCGAGCACCCAGGAGGCGAACGCCTCGGCCACCACCGGCCACTCGTCGGCAACCCCGAGGTCGCGTTCCACCGCGGCCACCATGTCGGCGGTGGTGACCGGCGTGATCCGGTCCACCATCGAGCACGGGAACCGGGCGTGCCCCGCGACCCAGTCGGCCAGGCCGGGACCCAGCAGCTCGGCGTGCGCGATGACGGCTCGGCGCGCGATGTCGCCGTTGTGCTCGATGTTGTCGCACGAGACGATCGTCGGCGCGGCAATGCCGCGGTCCCGGCGCCTCGCGAGGGCCTCGGCGATCAGCCCGAAAACCGACGACGGGTCCATGACCTGGTAGCCGCCCTCGGTGATGGTCATCGAGACGATGCGCGTCGCCGGCGCCGCCAGCAGCTCGATCGTCGCCGCGACATCGTCGGGTGCGTAGCGGTAGTCCACGATCGAGCCGATCACCCGCGCGTCCCGGCTGCCGTCCGGATGTTCCAGGATGAGCGTGTACAGGCCGTCCTGGGCGCGCAGCACGTCGCGCATCCGACGGTCGGCGGGCATCACCCCGATGCCGCAGATGCCCCAATCCCGCGCCAGCCCGCGCTCGAGCAGGCTGTCGAGGTAGGCGGCCTGGTGGGCGCGGTGGAACCCACCGACCCCGAAGTGCGCGATGCCGACCCCGACGCCGTCACGGTCATAGCTCGGTGTCGCGATCGGCAGCCGCCCAACGGTGGCGCTGCTCAGCCGGACCACGACGACACCGTACTTCCTGGTACCGGCGCGCGCCCGAAAACAACTAGGTTGACGTTATGGCTGCAACGGCACCTGCGCGGGTCAAGCTGACCAACGCCGACAAGGTGCTGTATCCAGCGACGGGCACCACAAAAGGGGACGTCTTCGACTACTACACCGGCATCGCCGAGGTGATGCTGCCGCACATCGCCGGACGCGCGGCCACCCGCAAGCGCTGGCCCAACGGCGTCGAACAGGAGTCGTTCTTCGAGAAGCAACTGGCCTCCTCGGCGCCCGACTGGCTGCCGCGGGCCAGCGTCACCCACCGGTCCGGGACGACCACCTATCCGATCATCGACAGCCCTGACGCGCTGGCCTGGATCGCGCAGCAGGCCGCGCTGGAGGTGCACGTGCCGCAGTGGCGGTTCGTCGCCGAGTGGACCCGCAGCAGGGCCGAAGTGGGGGCACCTCCCGCTCGCGGGGGACTCAAGCCCGGCCCGGCAACGCGATTGGTGTTCGACCTCGATCCGGGCGAGGGCGTGACGATGACCCAGCTGTGCGAAGTGGCCCACGCCGTGCGGGAAATCATGACCGACATCGGCCTGACCCTTTTCCCGCTCACCAGCGGCAGCAAGGGGCTGCACCTGTATGCGCCGCTGGACAACCCGGCCAGCAGCAAGGGCGCCACGGTGTTGGCCAAACGGGTTGCCCAGCAACTGGAATCGACCATGCCCAAGTTGGTCACCGCGACGATGACCAAGAGCCTGCGCGCGGGCAAGGTGTTTGTCGACTGGAGCCAGAACAACGGCTCGAAGACCACCATCGCGCCGTACTCATTGCGCGGGCGCGAACAGCCGACCGTCGCGGCGCCCCGCACCTGGGAGGAGCTCGAAGACCCCGGACTGCGCCACCTGCGGTACGACGAGGTGCTCGACCGCGTCGCGCGCGACGGCGACCTGCTGGCGGCGCTGGATGCGGACGTGCCCGTCCGGGACCGGCTCAGCAAGTACCGCAGCATGCGGGATGCCTCGAAGACTCCCGAGCCGGTGCCCGCCTCGAAACCGGTTATCGGCCAAGGCAATACGTTCGTCATCCAGGAGCACCACGCCCGCCGGCTGCATTACGACTTTCGGCTGGAGCGCGACGGCGTGCTGGTGTCGTGGGCGGTGCCCAAGAACCTGCCCGAAACCACGTCGGTCAACCACCTGGCGGTGCACACCGAGGATCACCCGCTGGAATACGGCTCGTTCGAGGGCAACATCCCCAAGGGCGAATACGGCGCCGGCAAGGTCGTCATCTGGGACTCCGGCACCTACGACGCCGAGAAGTTTCTCGATGACGAGGTGATCGTCAACCTGCACGGCAACCGGATCTCCGGGCGCTACGCGCTGATTCAGACCAACGGCGACCAGTGGCTGGCGCACCGGATGAAGGATCAGCAGGTTTTCGACTTCGACTCCCTCACCCCGATGCTCGCCTCGGAGGGCTCGGTGGCCGGCCTCAAGGCCGGGCAGTGGGCATTCGAAGGCAAGTGGGACGGCTACCGGATCCTGGTCGAGGCCGATCACGGCGACCTGCGGGTACGGTCCCGGCGCGGCCGCGAAGTCACCAAGGAGTATCCCCAATTGCGTTCGCTGGCAGCCGATCTGGCCGATCATCACGTCGTGCTGGACGGCGAGGCCGTCATTCTGGACGAGCACGGGGTGCCCAGTTTCCACGAGATGCAGAACCGGGGCCGCGGGGCCCGCGTCGAGTACTGGGCGTTCGACCTGCTCTACCTCGACGGCCGCTCGCTGCTGCGGGCGCGCTACTCCGACCGGCGCAAGCTGCTGGAAACCCTTGCCGCCGCGGGCAATGTGATCGTTCCGGACCTGCTGCCCGGCGACGGCGCCGAGGCGCTGGAGCACTCACGCAAGCACGGCTGGGAGGGCGTGGTCGCGAAGAAGCGTGACGCAACCTATCAGCCGGGCCGACGTTCGGCCTCCTGGATCAAGGACAAGAACTGGAACACCCAGGAGGTCGTCATCGGCGGCTGGAAGGCCGGGGAAGGCGGCCGCACCAGCGGGATCGGCTCGCTGCTGATGGGCATCCCGACACCAGGCGGGCTGCGCTTCGCGGGACGGGTCGGCACCGGCTTCACCGAGCGCGACCTGGCGAAGCTGAAAAAGACGTTGGCGCCGCTGCACACCGACCGATCGCCGTTCGACCCTCCGTTGCCCAGGGCCGAGGCGCGGGGTGTGACCTACGTCGAGCCGGTCCTCGTCGGGGAGGTGCGCTACAGCGAGTGGACCCCGGATGACCGTTTGCGCCAATCGAGTTGGCGCGGGCTGCGGCCGGACAAGAATCCAAGTGAGGTGGTGCGCGAGTGAAGTGGGTGACCTTTCACGACGGTGACGGCGAACGCGCCGGCGTCCTGTCCGGCGATGAAATCCATGCGACACCGCCGGGCGTGACATTGCTCGACCTGATCGGTCGCGGCGCCGACGGGCTGCGCCGGGCCGGCGAGGAGGCGTTGCGGGCGCCGTCGGTGGTGGCGCGGCTCGACGAGGTGCGGTTGCTGGCGCCGATACCGCGGCCGCCGTCGATCCGGGACTCGCTGTGCTTCCTGGACCACATGCGCAACTGCCAGGCCGCCTTTGGTTCCGGCCGGGTGCTCGCCGACACCTGGTATCGCATCCCCGCCTTCTATTTCGCCTGCCCGGCAACGGTGCTGGGTCCGTACGACGACGCGCCGACCGCGCCCGGAAGCGCCTGGCAGGACTTCGAATTGGAGATCGCGGCGGTGATCGGCACGACCGGCAGGGACCTGACCGTCGAGGAGGCCGAACGCGCCGTCATCGGCTACACGATCTTCAACGACTGGTCCGCGCGGGACCTGCAGCAGCTGGAGGGCCAGCTCGCGATCGGGCAGGGCAAGGGCAAGGACAGCGGGGTGACGCTGGGCCCGTATCTGGTCACGCCCGACGAGCTGGAGCCGCACCGCCGGGACGGCAAGCTCGATCTGCAGGTGACCGCCCTGGTCAACGACGCCGTGATCGGATCCGGGTCGACCGCCCAGATGGACTGGACCTTCGGCGAAGTCATCTCCTACGTCTCGCGCGGAGTGACGCTGATCCCCGGCGACGTCATCGGCTCCGGCACCGTTCCGACCTGCACGCTCATCGAGCACCTGAATCCCGCTGCGCTGGAATCCTTTCCGGGTTGGCTGCGCGACGGGGACGTCGTCACCCTGCGGGTCGACGGCCTGGGGGAGACCCGGCAGACAGTCCGCGCCAGCGGCGCGCCGCACCCGCTGGCCGCCCGACCCAATCCGGACGCCGCACCCGCCCCGGTCCGCGTCAACCGCGCGCCGGCCAAGGTGCCCTACACCCGCGGGCTGCACGAGGTCGCCGACCGGGTGTGGGCGTGGACGCTACCCGACGGGGGCTACGGGTGGAGCAACGCCGGACTGGTGGCCGGCGACGGCGCGTCGCTGCTCGTCGACACGCTGTTCGACCTGCCGCTGACCCGCGAGATGCTCGCCGCGATGCGGCCCATCACCGACGGCGCTCCCATCACCGACGCCCTGATCACCCACTCCAACGGCGACCACACCCACGGCAACCAACTGCTCGACGCCTCGGTGCGCATCCTCGCCGCCCGGGGCACCGCCGACGAGATCGCGCACGGGATGGCGCCCGAGATGCTCGCCATGGTCCAGACCGCCAACCTCGGCCCCGTCGCCACGCCGTACGCGCGGGATCGCTTCGGGCACTTCGACTTCGGCGGCATCACGGTGCGCAACGCCGACCAGACGTTCGAGTACGAGCTGACGATCGACGTCGGCGGACGGCGGGTCGACATGCTCAACCTGGGGCCGGCGCACACCGCCGCGGACTCGGTGGTGCACGTGCCCGACGCGGGGGTGTTGTTCGGCGGCGACCTGCTCTTCATCGGCTGCACCCCGATCGTGTGGGCCGGACCGATCGCCAACTGGATCAGGGCTTGCGACGTGATGATCGCTCTGGACGCGCCGGTGGTGGTGCCCGGCCACGGACCGGTCACCGACCCGGACGGGATCCGCGCGGTCCGTGGCTATCTCGTGCACGTCGCCGCACACGCCGAGGCGGCCCATCGCAAAGGTCTGTCGTGGGCCGAGGCCGCCGACACCATCGACCTCGGGGAGTACGCGAGCTGGCTGGACGCCGAGCGGGTCGTGGTCAACGTCTACCAGCGCTACCGCGAACTGGACCCCGACACACCGCAATTGGAGGTCATGGCCCTGCTCGTGATGCAGGCCGAGTGGCTGGCCAAACGGTCCTGAAAAGCCCGCCGAGCGTCAGGCCCTGATCGCGCGCACGAAGGTGATCGTGGCCGCCGGGCTCTGCTGCGCGGCCTCTTCGAGTCGCGGCAGGCCGGCCGCGGCGAACAGGTCGGAGAGCGAGAACGTGGTGGTGTCCCAGCCGTCGGCATCCAGGTGCGCGGCGACGTCGGTGTGCTCGCCCGGGTAGGTCAGGGCGGCGATGTCCATGTCGAGCCCGTGGCGCCGCCAGCCTTCGGCCGTGCGCCGCGCCTCTTCCCGCGACCGCTCCGAACCGTCGTGGAGCGAGCCGAAGTCGGCGGCGAAGCGGCTGCCCTCGCTCGACAGCGGGGTGATGGAATCCAGCAGGCGCACCTCGGCATCGGGCGGGAGCCAGCCGATGAGCACGCCCTCGGCCAGCCACGCCGTGGGCTGGGCGGGGTCGAAGCCGGCCTCCTGCAGTGCCGCCGGCCAATCCTCGCGAAGATCGATGCCGATCGTGCGGAGTTCGGCGGTCGGGGCCGCGCCGACCGCCGACAGCGTCGCGGTCTTGAACGCGATCACCTCGGGCTGATCGATCTCATACACCGTCGTCCCGGCCGGCCATGCCAGTCGATACGGGCGGGCGTCCAGGCCGGATGCCACAATCACCACCTGGCGCACCCCCTCCCTGCCGGCCGCGGCGAAGTAGTCGTCGTAGAACCGGGCGCGGGCCGCGAACGTGTCGACCATCCGGGGAAACCCGACGTCCTTCTCGAGGTCCTCGGAATCGAGTTCGCCGCCGGCCAACTTGCTGAACACATCCAGGCCGACGGCGCGGACGAGCGGCTCAGCGTACTCGTCGGTGACGACCGGCTGCGGGCTGCGCGTCGCGGCGGCCCGCGCGGCGGCGACCATGGTGGCGGTGGCCCCGACGCTGGTCGCCAGGTCCCAGGTGTCCCCCTCGGCTCGTGGCATCGTCTCTCCTTCGTTAGGCGGCAGAACCACGGTATGCCCTCCCGGTAAAAACCCACGTCCCCTACGGTTTGAGCATGGCCGCAGTGGAATTCGAAGCTCTCGACGACGACATCGCCCGCATCACGCTGAACCGGCCGGAGCGCCTGAACGCGATCGACGGCTCGCTGATCGACGGCGTGGAGGACACCCTGGACACGCTCGGCGACGGGCAGTATCGGGTCGCGATCCTGACCGGCGCCGGCCGGGGATTTTGCGCCGGGGCCGATCTGAGCGGCACGGGCCAAGCCTGGACCAAGCCCAAATCGACCAGCCCGCCGTTCAAGGTCAACTACGACTCCCAGGTTCGCCTGGCCGATCTGTTCACCCGGATCTACGAGTTGCCGATCCCTGTGATCGCGGCGGTCAACGGCGTCGCCGTCGGCGGCGGGCTGGCGTTCACGCTCGTCAGCGACATCCGCGTCGCGTCCGAACAGGCCCGGTTCGGTTCGGTGTTCATCAAGGCCGGCTTCTCGTCGATGGACATGGGCACCAGCTACCTGCTGCCCAAGATCGTCGGCGCGGGCGTCGCCCGCGAACTCATGCTCACCGGCCGCATCATCGACGCCGCCGAGGCCTACCGGATCAAGCTGGTGCACGAGGTGGTGCCGGCCGACGACCTGATGCCGGCCGCGGTCAAGCTGGCCCGCTCGATCGCAGAGAACAACGCATATGGCGTGTGGCAGACCAAGATTGGGCTCAACGCGGCGCTCGACGCGCCGAGCCTGCGGCACGCCATCGAACTGGAGAACCGCACCCAGATCCTCAGCGGTTTCACCAACAATCCGGCCGAGGCGGCCAGGGCGCACATGGAGAAGCGGCCGCCCAAGTGGGACCCGCTGTGACGACCGTCAATGGCGGCGGCCCACTCCGCCCGGCTTGCGACCGGCTTGAACGATGCGACGACCCGCTGCGCCCGGCTTCGCCGCGCTGGCGATCGCCGCGGGTCAGACCTTCGCGATGACGTTCTCCGCGAACATCTCCAGATTGCGGATCTTGTTGTCCAGCGGCTCGGTGTCCTTGCCGGTGATGTAGGGGATGCGGAAGCCGACGATCACATCGGTGACGCCCTTGTCCTCGAGGCGCTTGACGCCGTCCACCGTGAAGCCGTCGACCGAGATCACGTGAATCTCGAACGGGCCGGTTCTGCCCTCTTCTTCGCGGAATCGCTGGAGCTTGGCGAGCAGCCCGTCGAGCTCCTCCGGGTCCCCGCCGCCGTGCATCCAGCCGTCCAGGCGTGCCGCGCGTCGCAGCGCGGCATCGGCGTGCCCGCCGATCAGGATGGGGATCGGCTTGGTAGGCGCCGGGGTCATCTTGGTTTTCGGGATGTCGTAGAACTCGCCGTGGAATTCGAAGTAGTCACCGGTGGTGAGGCCCTGGATGATCTCGATGCATTCGTCCATCCGCTTGCCGCGCTTGGCGAAAGGGACGCCCAGCAGCTCGTAGTCCTCGGGCCACGGACTGGTGCCGACGCCGAATCCCACCCGGTTGTCGGTCATGGCCGCGAGCGAACCGATCTGCTTGGCCACCAGCGCCGGTGGCCGGATGGGCAGCTTGAGGACGAAGAAGTTGAACCGCAGCGTCGAGGTCACCGCGCCCAACGCCGACGTCAGCACGAAGGTTTCGATGAACTCCTTGCCGTCGAGGAACTCGCGATTTCCGTCCGGGGTGTAGGGGTACTTCGAATCGGATTCGAAGGGGTAGGCGATGCTGTCGGCGATCGTCATGGCGTGGTAGCCGGCCGCCTCGGCCGCCTTGGCCAGCGGGATGTAGTAGCGAAAGTCCGTCATCGCCTCTGCGTAGGTGAACCGCACGTCATCTGCCTTTCCGGAGGGGCCGTCACACCAGATTAGAACGTGTTCTACTTCTACCCGGGCGAGGGTCCCCGGGCAAGGCGCTCACGCGGGATCGCCAGTCCGGCTAAAGCTGGTTCTCGGGCCCGATGACCGCCCACACCGTCTTGCCGGACGGCGTCGGGGTGCTGCCCCAGGCCCGCGACAACGCATCGACGATCGCCAGCCCGGAAACGTCGATGCCCTTGTCCGGCGACGGTAGGCGCAGGGCCGGTGTGCTGCTGCCGTCGGACACCGCGATGATCGCGGTCGTGCCATCGGTCTCGACCCGCATCATCGGCACGCTTCCGGTGTGTTCGAGCACGTTCTCGACGAACACGTTGACGACCACCAGCGCGACCGGGATGAGCGCGGACTGCGACCAGGCGGTGAGCCACTCGCGGACGAGCCGGCGGGACTCGCGCAGGCTGGTCAGGTTCGCCGGCAGTTCAGCATCGGCATGCCGCACGGTGCGGCTGGTGAGCCGGCCGAGCGCCTTCACCGCCCCCTTCTCGGACGCGTACACCGGCATGAAGCGGGCGAGCCCGCTGTGGGTGATCAGCTCTCGGGCGGCACGGTCTGCGCAGACGAGCACGATCGGAACGTCGGGCCGGGTGTGAACCTGCCAGCGCACGCCGACAAAGCTCGACCATGTCGACTCGGCGGGCACTTGAAGTTTGGAGACGTTGACGATCACGGCGGACGGCTGGTCGAGCGTGGCCTTCATGATCATGTCTCGAAGCGCCGCGGAGCTGCTGGCATCGAGCTCGCCCTCGACCGTGAGGAAGACGACCGACTCGTCGGTTCGTGTCGCCACAGCAAGCGAACTCGGGGACTCAGCTACCGCGCTCACCGCAGGCACCCCTTTCCCTCAAGGGTTTCATCCTCGCCGACCTCGACCTGCGAAACATAGCCACACGGGTGCGCGTGTCTCAATAGCGATTCAGGCGCACGAAATCCGAACTCGAAAGACGACGGACGCGACCCCGTAATGCGAGCTTCCGCTGCCATATCCCCGCTCCTGGAATTCCCACCCGGCTAATCGCCGGAGAACCCGCCCCCTCGGCGGCGCAAACAAGATGTGGCGACGCGCATCGGAGGCACGCCGATATCGCGCTCGCCCCACGTACCGACCGTTACCCCGCAGAACATGCCGTTCTCGTTCGCTCGCCTGCCGCAGCTCACACGCGCGGCGCGTGGCCAACCTCCCCTGTGCGATGAAAATTAGAATAAGGCGCTTACCCATACGTTGTCATCGGCAAACCTGTTAAGCGCCGCGTACAACAAGCGGTGCCGAATCCTCGTCAGCGCAACGCGTATGGCGGGTCGCCGACACCGGCGACCGTATGGGTGCCCCACGGGGTCAGCTCGACGATGCGCGCCGACGCGCTGCGCTCGCCGACCGTCAGCATCGCGGTTCTCGTCTCCATCAGCCCGGCCGCACCGAAGACCGTTCCCTGCCAGTGGTAGCGGCCGTCGATCGGGTCCAAATGGCCCGCGAGACGCACCCGCACCGGGTGCTCGGCCCCGGCTATCGTCAGCGTCGCCGAGCCCTCGTAGGTCGCATCGCTGCCGCCGGAGGTGATATCGAAGGCCGATGCCACCGGTTGCGGCTGGGCGGGGCGCAGGTAGGCGCGTTCGTTGAACACCTGGTAGCTGCTGCGCCGCACTTCGATGCGCCTGCCGGAGCCGTGTATCAGCAGGCCGACGCACTCGGCGACGTAGCGGGCCTGCGCCTCGACGTCGGGGCCGTCGACGAAGAAGTAGTTGGGCAGGCCGTGCACGGCCACCCCGAAGTAGGGCTCCGCGCCGTCGGCCCACACCTGCCGGGCCGTCACCCCGCCGGCGCCGACCAGCACCGTGTCCGGTGTGGCCGCGGGGACCGCGAACCCGGTGGCGTAGACGATGGTGTCGGCGCCGTGGTCGACCCCGTCTGCGGTCCGGATGCCCGAGGCGGTGACGGCGGTGACGGCCGATCCGGCGAGCGCAGGTAGCGGCTCGGCCCTCGCGGTCGGCCGGATGCGCCGGCCCAACCAGCGTTTGGCGCGCGTGGCCGGAAGCGGCAACTCGGGAACGATCCGACGCGGCGGGTGCGCGAACACGGTGACCGAGGCCGCCGATGCCGTCAGCCCCGGTAGGTGATGACCGGCGGTGGCGTCGGCGCCGAGGATCGCGACGCGCTTACCGCCCGGGCGGAAATCGGTCGGCCATTGCGCCGCGTGGAACGATTCGCCCGGGAACTCGTCGCGTCCCGGGATGTCGGGGAGCCACGGCACCTGCACCGGCCGGTAGGCGGCGACGACGACCCGCGCGCGGGTCGTCTCGGCATCGGCGGTCGTCAGCAGCCAGGTGTCGGTGCCGTCGTTGAACCGTGCGCCGAGGACGTCGCGGCCGAGCGTCACGACGTCGGCGACGCCCGCGCCCAGCAACGCGGCCCGCGCGCACCGTCCGCCGGGCCCCGCGCCGACGACGATGACGTCGTGGGTCACAAAAACCTGCTGCGCTTCCAGCCGCGGCGGGCCAGGGGACCCAGCAGGCCCACTTCGGTCAGAAACGCCGCCAGCGGAGCGAAGCCGGCAACCTGCATCTCGCGGCGGTGCGCGCTGGTGCGCGCGATCTTGCGGGCCCGCTTGGCGTCCAGCCCCACCCGCGCGTAGGGGATCGGGTTGCTGAACAGATAGTTGAAGAAGTATCCGCCCAGGCCGTTGATGTTGGCCATGAACCACCGGTTGAGCCGCGGCATCTCGGCCACCCGCTTGCGCGCGCCGTCCCGCGCGAACTGGATGTGGCGGGCCTCCTCGGTGACGTGAATCCGCATGAGGCGCTGGATGATCGGCTGCAATTCGGGGTCGTCCATCATCTGGCGCTGCAGCGAGTCGAAGATCTCCTCACCGATGAGGGCCGCCACCCACAGCATCGAGCCGCGCTGGAACGCCAGCGGCAGGGCGTTGATGATCCACCGGTGAAACAGCCTGGGCCGCACCGGTTTTGCGCCGATGCGCTCGATGGCCTTGCCGAACATGACCATGTGCCGGGTCTCGTCGCCCAGCTCGGTCAGCTTGTAATGCGTCGAGCGGCTGGTGGGGTCCTCGTGCAGGATCGTCCGCAACAGCGACTGGTTGAGCATGTTCTCGAACCAGATCCCGGCCGACAACGTGTTGACCAGTTCCTGGCGGGACAGGTCGATCTGCTGCTCGCGGGTCATCTCGTCCCACATCGGCGTGTTGTACAGCGACACCAGCCGCGGCGGCAGATAAAACTTGTCCGGGTCCAGCGGGGCGTCCCAGTCGATGTCGACGACGGGCTCGTAGGACTTCTTGACCGAGCCTTTCAGCAAACGGTCCGAGAACTCCTCACGGCTCGGGCCACTTGGCTTCACCACGGTCGTCATAGCGCTGGCGTCCCTTCATCGGGTGCTTCAGACGGTACCCATGGTACTGGGTACTTGGGGAGCCGACTAGGCCCTTCAGGTTTCGATTCGGTTGACTGGCGTCGTGGGTCGGCACATTCACGTGATCGGGATCGGCGCGGGCAACCCGGACTACCTGACGGTCCAGGCGATCGAGGCGCTCAACGCCACCGAGGTGTTCTTCGCGGTGGACAAGGGCGCGGCGAAGAGCGACCTGGTGGGCCTGCGGCGGGCGGTCTGCGCCCGGTTCATCCGGGAGCCCGGGTATCGCTTCGTCGAGCTGCCGGATCCCCCGCGCTCGACCGGGACCGACTACCGGGGGGCCGTGTCGGACTGGCATGCGGCGCGGGCGCGGGTCTGGGCCGCGGCAATTTCCGCGGAGCTGGGCCCCGACGGGGTGGGTGCGTTCCTCGCGTGGGGTGACCCGTCGCTGTACGACAGCACCCTGCGCATCCTGGGCGCCGTGGCGGCCGAAGTCGCGTTCACCTTCGACGTCATTCCCGGAATCACCGCGGTGCAGGCGCTGACGGCCCGGCACCGCATCCCGCTCAACGAGGTCGGCGAACCCGTCCTGATCACCACCGGCCGACGGCTCCGCGAGCACGGTTTGACCGGCCCCGCGGTCGTGATGCTCGACGGTGACTGCTCGTTTCAGGTGTGCCCGCCCGGCACCCGCATCTGGTGGGGCGCCTACCTGGGCACCGGCGACGAGCTGCTGGTGGCGGGGGCGGTCGGGGAGGTCGGGACGCGCATCACGGCGCTGCGGGCCGAGGCTCGCGCGCGGCACGGCTGGATCATGGACACCTATTTGCTCAGACCGGCAGACTGAAGGGCGTGCCCGAACTGCCCGAGATCGAAGCGCTGGTCGACCATTTGCGCCGCCACGCCGTCGGATCGACCGTCGGACGGGTCGACGTCGCCGCGCTGTCCGTGCTGAAGACGTTCTACCCGCCGATCAGCGCGCTGCACGGCCGGGCGGTGACGGGTGCCCACCGCTGGGGCAAGTACCTCGGGCTGCAAGCCGGGCAGCTGTACCTGATCGCCCACCTGTCGCGCGCGGGTTGGTTGCGCTGGTCCGACAAGCTGGCCGCGGCGCCGCTGCGCCCCGGCAAGGGCCCGATCGCCCTGCGCGTGCACCTGGGCACCCCAGGCGACGCGCCCGGCTTCGACCTCACCGAGGCGGGCACCCAGAAGCGGCTTGCGGTCTGGCTCGTCGACGACCCGCAGCTCGTCCCGGGCATCGCCGCCCTGGGTCCCGACGCGCTGGAGCTCGGCCCCCAAGACCTGGCCGGACTGCTGGCCGGCAACACCGGCCGGATCAAGACCGTCATCACCGACCAGAAGGTGATCGCGGGCATCGGCAACGCCTACAGCGACGAGATCCTGCACGTCGCGAAGATCTCGCCGTTCGCCACCGCGGGCAAGCTGACCGACGAACAGCTCACCGCCCTGCACGATGCGATGATCTCGGTCCTGACCGACGCGGTGAGCCGTTCCGTCGGGCAGGGCGCCGCGATGCTCAAGGGGGAGAAGCGCTCCGGCCTGCGGGTGCACGCCCGCACGGGGCTGCCCTGCCCGGTGTGCGGGGACACCGTGCGCGAGGTGTCTTTCGCGGACAAGTCTTTTCAGTACTGTCCGACGTGCCAGACCGGCGGCAAGGTGCTGGCCGACCGTCGGATGTCAAGGCTGCTGAAGTAGCCGATATGCTGCTCGGGTGACTCGCCAGAAGATCCTCATCACGGGAGCCAGTTCCGGCCTGGGCGCCGGGATGGCGCGCGTTTTCGCCGCCAAGGGCCGCGACCTTGCGCTGTGCGCCCGGCGCACCGACCGGCTGGACGAGCTCAAAGCCGAACTGTCGCAACAGTATCCAGGCATCAAGATCGCCGTGGCCGCGCTGGACGTGAACGACCACGAACAGGTGCCGAAAGTGTTCGCCGAACTCAGCGACGAACTCGGGGGCATCGACCGCGTCGTCGTCAACGCCGGCATCGGCAAGGGCGCGAAGCTGGGCTCCGGCAAGCTGTGGGCCAACAAGGCGACCCTGGAAACCAACCTGGTTGCCGCGCTGGTGCAGATCGAGACCGCGCTGGAGATGTTCACCAAGAGCGGTTCTGGTCATTTGGTGCTCATCTCATCGGTTCTCGGCAACAGGGGGGTGCCGGGCGTGAAGGCCGCCTACGCCGCGAGCAAGGCCGGTCTGAGTTCGCTGGGTGAATCCCTGCGCGCCGAATACGCCAAGGGCCCGATCAGGGTTTCGGTGATCGAGCCCGGCTATATCGAGTCGGAGATGACGGCCAAGTCGAACAGCACGATGTTGATGGTGGACAACGAGACTGGCGTCAACGCCATCGTCGCCGCCATGGAACGCGAGCCCGGCCGGGTGGCGGTGCCGTGGTGGCCATGGGCGCCGCTGGTGCAGGTGATGCGGGTGCTGCCGCCCTCGCTTACCAAGTGGTTCGCCTGAGGCCGCCGACCGTGATGCCCGCGAGCGTGCGTGTTTGTACGCGACACGCCGGGCGGGCGCGTACAACTGCGCACGCTCGCCACAAGGTCAATGCGGCACCGGCGTGTAATGCGCCGCGTCTGTGGTGAATTCGGGCCTGCCGTAGGTCGCCAGCCGGAGCTTGAGCAGCCCGATGACATAGGCGTCGGTGATCTCCCGGAGCACCGGGATGCGGCTGGCTTGGCTCACGGCGCTGAAACGCCCGAGGATGAAGGGCGCGGTGAGGGCGACGCATAACAGGTCCGTCGGCGCGAGCGACACGCCCATGGCCTCGGCGATCGCGCGGTCACCGTTGCAGAAGGTTCGCACGAAAGTGAGCTTGCTGAAACTCTTTTCGACGGCTTCGGCGCACCGGTCGAACAGGGTGGTGTCGGGGCGCAGGTAGGCCGCCATGGTGCCGCGGACGAGTTTTTGGCAGATGCTGTCGAATCCGTGGCGCAGCAGTGCGGAGCGCGCGTGCATGACGTGCATGATGTCGGCGGGTTCCGCGGGTAGCAGTTCCTCGGGCAGGCCGAGCAGAAAGCAGCGGTACCGGGCGAATTCGATGACGGCGCGTTCTTGCTTGGTGAACTTCGACCGGCCTTGCCGGCGCGCCTTGCGTGCCAACAGATACTGACCGATCATTCCCGCGGGCATCTGGTCGACCTGCGGCACCGGCATGCCGTAGACGGCGGTGTCCCACTTGTCGGACTTCTTCAGCGCGTTGTAGCGGACCATCGAGTGCATCAGCCGGACCATGGCGGCGGCCTCGAAGCCGGGGCCGTACCGGTCCAGCGCCCCGGGCAGCGTGGTGACGGCGAAGAAGCTGGCCGTCTCGTTGACCCGCCGGGCGGCCCGCTTGCCCGAAAGGGCGCCGGTCAGCGCCATCGGCAGCGCGGCGTAGGTGTTGGTGAAGGTCGCGATGAAGGCGCCGCGAGTGATGAAGGGGGCCAGCAGCGCCGCGGGAATCCGCTCCTGGCGAGCGCCCTCGCGTACCAGGTCGAAGTCGATCCACTCCGGCGTGGCCTCCATGGCGGCGATGAACGCGACGAGTTCGGGTGGCGCGTCGGGGACGGCCTCGACCCCGTCGCGGCAGGCCCTTTTGAGCATGTCGATCAGGTGCGTGACGCTGTGGGTGTTCATCAGTGCCGCATAGGGATCGGCGACGACGTCGCCGAGCAGCGTTGCCGTGCTGATCAATTCGAGGACGCGGTCGTCGTCCAGGATCGTGGCGCGGTCGGCGACCCAGGGCGGCAGGGCGGAATCGACGCCCGGCTCGGTGGCCAGGCGATCCGGCGGCCGGTCGAAGTCGAAGTCGCCGTAGAGGTCGGGCTGCAGATCGCGCTGGCTGCGGACGCGTCGCGCGAGTTCGGGATAGTACGTGGCCTTGGAGGTCACAAGCCGCCTTCCGCTAACTAACAGTTGGTGAGTAATACTCACAAGCTGTTAGTTATGCTGTCAAGCGTGGGTGTGTCATTGCCGTCGATGCCGTCCCATCCCAGGCGGCGCATGACCGCCGAGGGGCGGCGCGAGCAGATCCTCGACGTCACACACGCGATCGTCGATGCGGAGGGCTTTCACGCGGCGACGCCGAACCGCATCGCACAGCAGGCCGGCATCAATCGGTCGTTGATCTATCAGAAGTTCGGCGACCTGGCGGGGCTGTTCGTCGAGCTGATCGACCGCGAGGCGGCGCGGGCGGGAGCCCAGTTCGCCGAAGCGATTTCGGGGCTGGATGCCGCCGCGGACGCTCTTGTGCTCGCGTTCGACGGGGTGCTGGCCGCCGTCGATGCCCGCCCGGCCACCTGGCGGCTGTTCCTGTTCCCGCCGCAGGGCGCTCCGCCGGAGTTGTATGCGCGCCTGGCTCAATCTCAGGCCGTCGTGCTCGACTTCTTCGTCCGTGAACTGCTGCGCCTCAATCCCCGCCTGCACGATCCCGAATACACCGCGCGGGTCTTGCATGCCGCCGGTCGCGAACTGCTGCAGCTGCACCTCAGCGATCCGCAGACCGCGACCGTGGAACGGCTGCGTACATTCGTGCGACGGTTCGGTTCCGAGCTGGTCGTCGCGACCCGATGAGTGCGCCGGGTCCGCGAAATGTCAGCCGGCGCGGCCCCTTTCGGCCCGGTAGCGACGCACCAGCGCGTCGGTCGAGCTGTCCGACTGCGGCGCGGGCGAGGCGTCGCCGGTGATCACCGGAAGCAGCGCCTTGGCCTGCGTCTTGCCCAGCTCCACGCCCCACTGGTCGAAGGAGTCGATGCCCCAGATCACGCCCTCGGTGAAGACCTGGTGCTCGTAGAGGGCGATCAGCTGGCCGAGCACCGACGGCGTGAGCCGGTCGGCCAGGATCGAGGTGGACGGCCGGTTGCCGGGCATCACCTTGTGCGGCACCACGTCGGCCGGCGTGCCCTCCGCGGCGATCTCCTCGGCGGTCTTGCCGAACGCCAGCACCTGGGTCTGGGCGAAGAAGTTGCTCATCAACAGGTCGTGCATGCTGCCGGTGCCGTCGGCGGTGGCGAGGTCGTCGACGGGTTGGCTGAAGCCGATGAAATCGGCCGGCACCAGCCGGGTGCCCTGGTGCAGCAATTGGTAGAAGGCGTGCTGGCCGTTGGTTCCCGGTTCGCCCCAGAAGATTTCGCCGGTGTCGGTGGTGACGGGTGTGCCGTCGGCCCGGGTGGACTTGCCGTTGGATTCCATCGTGAGCTGCTGCAGGTATGCCGCGAAGCGCGACAGGTCGTTGGAGTAGGGCAGCACGGCGCGCGACTGCGCGCCCATGAAGTTGGAGTACCACAGCCCGATCAGGCCGAGCAGGACGGGCGCGTTGGACTCCAGTGGGGCCGTCTTGAAATGCCGGTCGACGATGTGGAATCCGGACAGAAAGTCGGCGAAGGCCTCCTTGCCGATGGCGGCCATCACCGACAGGCCGATCGCGGAATCAACCGAATAACGGCCGCCGACCCAGTCCCAGAACCCGAACATGTTGTCGGTGTTGATGCCGAAGTCGTCGACCAGCCGTTTGTTGGTGGACACCGCGACGAAGTGCTTGGCCACCGCGGCGTCGCCGAGCGCGTCGGTCAGCCAGCGGCGCGCGGCGGTCGCGTTGGTCAGCGTCTCCAGCGTGGAGAAGGTCTTCGACGCGACGATGAAAAGCGTTGTGGCCGGGTCCAAGTCGGCCAGCTTTGCGGTCAGGTCGGTGGGGTCGACGTTGGAGACGAACCGCGCCGAAATCCCCGCGTCGGCGTAGTGGCGCAGTGCCTGGTACACCATCACCGGCCCGAGATCCGACCCACCGATGCCGATGTTGACGACCGTGCTGATTCTTTTCCCGGTGGCCCCGGTCCATTCACCGCTGCGTAACCGGTCGGTGAAGTCGCCCATCCTGTCCAGCACCTCGTGCACGTCCGCGACGACGTTCTGGCCGTCGACCACGAGCTCGGCGTCGCGGGGCAGCCGCAGCGCGGTGTGCAACACGGCGCGGTCCTCGGAGGTGTTGATGTGCGCCCCGGAGAACATCTGGTCGCGGCGCTCTTCGAGGTTAGCCGTGCGGGCCAAGTCGATCAGCAGCCGCAGCGTCTCTCGGGTGACGCGGTGTTTGCTGTAGTCGATGTAGAGGTCGCCGACGGTGACGGTCAGCTCGCGGCCGCGATCGGGGTCGTCGTCGAAGAACTGGCGCAGATGGGTCTGGCCGATTTGTTCGTGATGACTGCGCAGGGCGTCCCACGCCGGGGTGGCGGTGATGTCGGGGATGGTGTGCACGGATGTCATGAGTTCGACCCTAGTGACGGTCGCAAGCGCGGCGTAGCCGGGCGCTGCGGGCCGTCACGATCTGGCCTAGTGACGGTCGCAAGCGCGGCGTAGCCGGGCGCTGCGGGCCGTCACGATCTGGCCTAGTGACGGTCGCAAGCGCGGCGTAGCCGGGCGCTGCGGGCCGTCACCATCGACCTAGTGACGGTCGCAAGCGCGGCGTAGCCGGGCGCTGCGGGCGTCACCGTCGGGCCAGCGGTCCGACAGCGCCGCGCCAGGCCAGCGCGGGCGCCGTCAGTGGCCGAGGCGGCCGCGGCCCAGCCGCAGCAGCAGCATCGCCAGATCCTTACCCTCGGGACCGAGCTCGCTGTAGCGTTCGATGACCTTCATTTCGCGGCTGTGCACCAGCCGGGTGCCGCCGGACGCCATGCGCACCTTGCCGATCGCCTGGGACACCTCGGCGCGCCGCTTCACCGCGGCGAGGATCTCGGCGTCCAACCGGTCGATCTCCTGGCGCAACTGTTCGATGTCGGTGGTCTCTGCCGTCTCTGTGTTCATCTCAACCAACTCCGCGTTCTCTTGATGTGGGGGTTCTGGTCTCATCCGTTATCGAGCCTCACAAAAGAGACGAGCCCCGAATCCGGAAGCGGACCACGGGGCTCTGCGAAAGCAGCTAGACCACGGGCACCGCTGGCCGGTACCCATAGAAAAATCGGCGCTGCGACACGCGGGCAGGGAGCCGAAGCTGCACGTTGAGCACCAACTGAGTGTGCCACTAACGACTGCGGCGGCGCAAAAATATCGACCGGATCGGCCCCACGGGGCTGCGTCCCGGTCTCCGGCGCGCCGGACGGCCTGGCCAGCGAGGTAGTCGGTCGGCGGCGGTAGATTTGGACCGACATGAGCGTGCACGTGACCAGCAATACCGAAGCCAACTCCGCCACCGAAGCCGACGAGCTGCTCGATGGGCTCAACCCCCAGCAGCGCCAAGCGGTGGTGCACGAGGGCTCGCCGCTGCTGATCGTCGCGGGGGCGGGTTCGGGTAAGACGGCGGTCCTGACGCGGCGGATCGCCTACCTGATCGCGGCGCGCGGGGTCGGGGTCGGTCAGATCCTGGCCATCACCTTCACCAACAAGGCCGCCGCGGAGATGCGCGAACGCGTGGTGCGGCTGGTGGGTAACCGCGCCCGCGCGATGTGGGTGTCCACGTTCCACTCGACGTGTGTGCGCATCCTGCGCAACCAGGCGTCGCTGATCGAGGGGCTCAACTCCAACTTCTCGATCTACGACGCCGACGATTCGCGGCGGCTCCTGCAGATGATCGGGCGCGACATGGGGCTGGACATCAAGCGCTACTCGCCGCGCCTGCTGGCCAACGCCATCTCCAACCTGAAGAACGAGCTGATCGACCCCGACGAGGCCCTGGCCAGCCTGTCCGACGGGTCCGACGAGTTGAGCCGCACGGTGGCGTCGGTCTACGGCGAATACCAGCGGAGGCTGCGGGCGGCCAACGCGCTGGACTTCGACGACCTGATCGGGGAGACCGTTGCAGTGCTGCAGACGTTCCCGCAGATCGCGCAGTACTACCGGCGGCGATTCCGGCACGTGCTGGTCGACGAGTACCAGGACACCAACCACGCCCAGTACGTATTGGTGCGGGAGTTGGTGGGCACCGAGACCGAGGACGACGTACCGCCGGCGGAACTGTGCGTGGTCGGCGACGCCGATCAGTCAATCTATGCGTTCCGCGGCGCCACCATCCGCAACATCGAGGACTTCGAGCGCGACTATCCCGACGCGAGAACCATTCTGCTGGAACAGAATTACCGCTCGACGCAGAACATCCTGTCGGCCGCCAACTCGGTGATCGCCCGGAACACCGGACGCCGGGAGAAACGGCTGTGGACCGACGCCGGCGCCGGTGAGCTGATCGTCGGCTACGTCGCCGACAACGAGCACGACGAGGCCAGGTTCGTGGCCGAGGAGATCGACGCGCTCGCCGAGCGCGGCGAGATCACCTACAACGACGTGGCCGTGTTCTACCGCACCAACAACTCGTCGCGGTCGTTGGAAGAGGTGTTCATCCGCGCCGGCATCCCATACAAAGTCGTTGGGGGAGTTCGCTTCTACGAGCGCAAGGAGATCCGCGACATCGTCGCCTACCTGCGGGTGCTGGACAATCCCGGTGACGCGGTCAGCATGCGGCGCATCCTCAACACGCCGCGTCGGGGCATCGGGGATCGCGCCGAGGCATGTGTGGCGGTGTACGCCGAGAACACCGGCGCCAGCTTCGCCGACGCGCTGGTGGCCGCCGCCGAGGGCAAGGTGCCGATGCTGAACACCCGCGCGGAGAAGGCGATCGCGGGGTTCGTCGAGCTGCTGGACGACCTGCGGGGTCACCTCGACGACGACCTCGGCGACCTGGTCGAGTTGGTGCTCGAACGCACCGGATACCGCGCCGAGCTGGAGTCCTCCACCGATCCGCAGGAGCTGGCCCGGCTCGACAACCTGAACGAATTGGTCAGCGTCGCACACGAATTCAGCACCGATCAGGCGAACGCCGCCGCGCTGGACGAGTCGCTGGACGCCCCCGAGGACGAGGACGTGCCGGACACCGGCGCGCTGGCGGCCTTTTTGGAGCGGGTGTCCCTGGTCGCGGACGCCGACGAGATCCCCGAGCAGGGCGCCGGTCTGGTCACGCTGATGACGCTGCACACGGCGAAGGGGTTGGAGTTTCCGGTGGTGTTCGTCACCGGCTGGGAGGACGGGATGTTCCCCCACATGCGGTCCCTGGACGACCCGACGGAGCTGTCCGAAGAGCGGCGGCTGGCCTACGTCGGCATCACGCGGGCCCGCCAGCGGCTGTATGTGAGCCGGGCCATCGTGCGGTCGTCCTGGGGGCAGCCGATGCTGAACCCCGAATCGCGCTTCCTGCGCGAGATCCCGCAGGAGCTCATCGACTGGCGCCGCAGCGCGCCCACCCCGTCGTTCAGCGCCCCGGTCAGCGGCGCCGGGCGGTTCGGCGCGCCGCGTCCGTCGCCGACCCGCTCCGGGGCGAGCAAACGGCCGCTGCTGGTGCTGCAACCCGGCGACCGGGTGACCCACGACAAATACGGCCTCGGTCGGGTCGAGGAGGTGTCAGGCGTCGGCGAATCGGCCATGTCGCTCATCGACTTCGGCAGCGCGGGACGGGTGAAGCTGATGCACAACCACGCCCCGGTCAGCAAGCTCTGACGCACCGAACGTGACGTCAGGGCGAGATTTTCGCCGATTCCCCGCCACCACAACACGTTCGGCGGACAACGGCGCGGAGAAAGTCAGTACCCCTGCAGCCAGCGTCTGGTTTGGGGATGAAACGTCAGCGCCACGCTGGCCACCGGCAGCAGCCACAGGAAGTAGACGATCCACGCCACCCGCGCGCCCGCGATGAACACGCCGCCGTAGGTCAGCACCGCGACCACCGCGCCGGCCGCGATCAGGTAACGCCCGAGCGGCCGGCGCCGCAGCAGCAGAATGACCCCGGAAACCGTGGTGATCGCGAACACCAGCGCGAGGAAGGCGACCGCGATGCAGAACAGGCGGTCGGTCCGCCACCACCCCCCGATCAGGTCGGTGGCCACCACCGACGTCGCCCATCCGCTGACGATGGTGACGGCGGCGGCGGCGACGGCGGTCCGGCCGCTCGGCTCGTGGCCCGGAAAACCTCGTCGTACCGCTGAAGGGGCACCCTGATCCGAGGCGGAAGCCCGCGGAATCTGGGTGGTCGGGGACTCCGGCACCACGGGCATCGGCCCGGTCGGTGCCCGCCGGATGATCCGCGTCTGTGATTCGGAGGGCGGTGCGCCGGCCTCGGGTGTCGGCGCTGGTGCAGCGGGGTCGTTCGGCGCGGTCACCTCAGCCAGCGTAGCCGCCGACGTTAAGACCCCGCTTTGCAAGCCATGGGACTGGGTCAATCCTTTCGGTGCCGCCCAGCAGCACCTCAAAGTGCAGGTGGGGCCCGGTGGAATTGCCGCGGTTGCCCATGGTGGCGATCTGGTCACCGGCCATCACGCGCTGGCCGACGCTGACCAGCGTCGTGTTGACGTGGCCGTAGAGCGTGACCGTGCCGTCGGCGTGGCGCAGCTTGACCAGCGCGCCATAGCCGGCGGCCGGGCCGGCGTCGATGACGACGCCGTCGGACACCGCGTAGATCGGCGTGCCGATCGAGTTGGCGAGGTCGATGCCGGCGTGCAGCACGCCCCAGCGGTAGCCGAAGTTGGAGGTGAAGATCCCCTTCGTCGGCATGACGTAAAGCGGCTGCTGTAGCCGAGCCTCGCGCTGGGCGCGGTCGTTGGCGAAGGCCACGCCTTTGGCGAGTTCCTCATTGTGGACCGCGGCATTCGCCGCGGGCTGGACCGCGACCACCTGGGCGCCGCGGATCGTGTTGCCGCCCGCCCCGCCGGAAAGCGCAGACGCGTTGGCGGTCAGCACGGCCTCCGTCTTGGGTGTGTCGGCGTGGCTGGTCGCGGTGTGGGCCGCGGCGGCCGCGGCACCCGCGGCCATCGCCGAGATGAGCAGACGCCCACGGGCGGCGCTGGTCGGCTGCTTACGGTGCTGCCCACCGCGGCGTATCGCCGGGATGACGTCGGTGATGTCGGCGTGGTTGGGCCGGTGCGGCTCGGTGGTGGACGACTCGAACCGTGCCGGTACCGGCACGGCGGCGGGGGCCGCCAGCAGCAGCGGACTCGGATCGCTCGCGTCGTGCAGGTCGTCGAGCTCGGGAGCGAGCAGGACGCGGGCCCCGTTGTCGAAGGCGGAGTCGTTGCTGAAGTCCAGGCCCTCGAGGTCGCCGGACTCGTCGGCGAAATCCAGGTCGTCGAAGTCGAATCCGTCGAGCGGGAGTATCTCGGTGACTTCGTTGCGGTGAGCCTCGGTCCACCGGCCGCCTGCTGCGCGACCTACCCTCACCACGCCTGTTGTTTCGGCAGAAGGACGAGTCAAACGGTGCTGGGACAAGCTGAAATGTCCTCGTATCGTGACCATAACGTTATCTGGACCCTAGGAAGGTATCCGCTAACCGACGGGGCTTGCAACCTCGGGCCGAGAACCCGGCGGATATTGTGATTCGCATCACTTCGGCGAAGTATCGATATGCCGTGAGCTGCGCCACAACGGCGGACGCGACGCTAGCACGCGTTCGGCGGGTGGATACAGTGCCACCGTGCGAGTCGCCGATTCCGGCTGTCCCCGTTGAGGGACCCACGTACAGGCCTAGCAGCAAGTCGAGCGAAGACAGTGAGCCCATGGACCTTTTCGAGTATCAAGCAAAAGAATTGTTCGCCAAGCACAACGTACCGAGCACGCCCGGGCGGGTGACCGACACCGCCGAGGGTGCTCGGGCCATCGCCGACGAGATCGGCCGCCCGGTGATGGTCAAAGCCCAGGTCAAGGTCGGGGGCCGGGGCAAGGCCGGCGGCGTCAAATTCGCCGCGACGCCCGAGGACGCCTACGAGCACGCCAAGAACATCCTCGGCCTGGACATCAAGGGCCACATCGTGAAGAAGCTGCTGGTCGCCGAGGCCAGCGACATCGCCGAGGAGTACTACATATCCTTCCTGCTCGACCGCGCCAACCGCACCTACCTGGCGATGTGCTCGGTCGAGGGCGGCATGGAGATCGAGGAGGTCGCCGCCACCAAGCCCGAGCGGCTCGCCAAGGTGCCGGTGAGCGCCGTCAAGGGGGTGGACGTCGCGACCGCCCGTTCCATCGCCGAGCAGGGCCACCTGCCGGCCGAGGTGCTCGACGCCGCCGCGGTCACCATCTCCAAGCTGTGGGAGCTGTTCGTCGCCGAGGACGCGACGCTGGTGGAGGTCAACCCACTGGTGCGCACCCCGGACGACCGGATCCTGGCACTGGACGGCAAGGTCACGCTCGACGCCAACGCCGACTTCCGCCACCCCGATCACACGGAGTTCGAGGACCGCGAGGCCACCGACCCGCTGGAGCTCAAGGCCAAGGAACACCACCTCAACTACGTCAAGCTGGACGGCCAGGTCGGCATCATCGGCAACGGCGCGGGCCTGGTGATGTCGACCCTCGACGTCGTCGCCTACGCCGGGGAGAAGCACGGGGGAGTCAAGCCGGCCAACTTCCTGGACATCGGCGGCGGCGCCTCGGCCGAGGTGATGGCCGCCGGGCTGGACGTGGTCCTGGGCGACCAGCAGGTCAAGAGCGTCTTCGTCAACGTCTTCGGCGGCATCACCTCCTGCGACGCGGTGGCCACGGGCATCGTCAAGGCGCTGGAAATCCTTGGCGGCGAGGCGAATAAGCCGCTGGTGGTGCGCCTGGACGGCAACAACGTCGAGGAGGGCCGTCGCATCCTGACCGAGGCCAACCATCCGCTGGTGACGCTGGTGCCCACGATGGACGAGGCCGCTGACAAGGCCGCCGAGTTGGCGAGCGCCTAGAAAGGACTTGGAACCATGTCGATCTTCCTGAACAAGGACAACAAGGTCATCGTCCAGGGCATCACCGGCAGCGAGGCCACCGTCCACACCGCGCGAATGCTCAAGGCGGGCACCCAGATTGTCGGCGGCGTGAACGCGCGCAAGGCGGGCACCACCGTCACGCACGAGGACAAGGGCGGCCGGATCGTCAAGCTGCCGGTGTTCGGCGGTGTCGCCGAGGCGATGAAAGAGACCGGCGCCGACGTGTCGATCATCTTCGTGCCGCCGAAGTTCGCCAAGGACGCCATCATCGAGGCCGTCGACGCCGAGATCCCGCTGCTGGTGGTCATCACCGAGGGAATCCCGGTGCAGGACACCGCCTTTGCGTGGGCCTACAACCTGGAGAAGGGCGCCAAGACCCGCATCATCGGCCCGAACTGCCCCGGCATCATCACCCCGGGCGAGGCGCTGGTGGGCATCACCCCCGCCAACATCACCGGTTCGGGACCCGTCGGGCTGGTGTCCAAGTCGGGCACGCTGACCTACCAGATGATGTACGAGCTGCGTGATTTCGGGTTCTCGACGTCCATCGGCATCGGCGGCGACCCGGTGATCGGGACCACCCACATCGACGCCATCGAGGCCTTCGAGAAGGACCCCGACACCAAGGTCATCGTGATGATCGGCGAGATCGGCGGCGACGCCGAGGAGCGCGCCGCCGACTACATCAAGGCGCACGTCTCCAAGCCGGTCGTCGGCTACGTCGCGGGATTCACCGCGCCCGAGGGCAAGACGATGGGCCACGCGGGCGCGATCGTGTCCGGCTCGTCGGGCACCGCCGCCGCCAAGAAGGAGGCCCTGGAGGCGGCCGGCGTCAAGGTGGGCAAGACCCCGTCGGAGACGGCGGCGCTGGCGCGGGAGATTCTCAAGGCGCTGTAGCGGCCGCCGGCCTTCGACCGGGACCCGGTGGCGGGGCCGCAGTTCCGCTGCGGTAGATAGTTGAGCTATGAATCTTGATCCGCGCACGCCCGTCGTCGTCGGCGTCGGGCAGGCCGCCGAGCGCATCGACGACCCCGGTTACCGGGCGATGTCGCCCGTGGAGTTGGCCGCCGCCGCCGCATCGGCGGCCCTGGCCGACTGCGGAGCCGACGCCGGGTCGGTGGCCGCGGCTGTCGACACCGTGGCCGGCGTGAGGCAGTTCGAGATCTCCGGGCCGGTCGCTTCAGCCGTGCTCGGGCGGTCGAACAACTATCCGCGCTCGGTGGCCAAGCGGGTCGGGGCCGAGCCGGCGCGCGCGATCCTCGAGATCGTGGGCGGCCAGGGGCCGCAGCATCTGATCAGCGAGCTGGCAGCGGAGATCGCCGCCGGCGGGTCGCGGGTGGCCCTGATCTTCGGGTCGGACGCGACCTCGACGCTCCGGCGCTTCGCGAAGGCGGACGACAAGCCGGACTTCACCGAGACCGTCGACGGTGACCTGGAGGACCGCGGCACCGGCATCGAGAAACTCATCTCGCGCTACACCGTCATCCACGGCCTGACCAGCGCGCCGATCCAATACGGGCTGCTGGAGAACGCCCGGCGGGCCGGCACCGGGCTGGGGCCCGCCGAGTATCGACGCCGGATGGGCGAGCTGTTCGCGCCCTTCACCAAGATCGCCGCCAGCAACCCGTTCGCCGCCGCGCCGGTCGAGCGCACCGTCGAGGAACTGATCACCGTGACCGAGGCCAACCGGATGATCGCGGAGCCCTACCCGCGGCTGATGGTCGCGCGCGACCAGGTCAACCAGGGCGCGGCCGCGCTACTGATGTCGGTCGAGGCCGCGCGGCGCCTCGGGGTGCCCGAAGAGAACTGGGTGTACCTGCACGGGCACGCCGACCTCGAAGAGCAGCCGCTGCTTGAGCGCCCGGATCTCGGGCACGCGCCGTCGGCCGTCATGGCGGTGCGCGAGGCGCTGGGCATGGCCGGCATCGGCGTCGACGACGTCGCCACCTTCGACCTCTACAGCTGCTTTCCCGTCCCCGTGTTCAACATCTGCGACGGCATGGGGATCGCGCCCGACGACCCGCGCGGGCTCACGCTGACCGGGGGGCTACCGTTCTTCGGCGGCGCCGGCAACAACTACTCCATGCACGCGGTCGCCGAGACGATCGTTCAAATGCGAAGCATGCCAGGTCAATTCGGGCTTGTGGGCGCCAACGGCGGCATCCTGAGCAAGTACTCCGTCGGGGTGTACTCCACGACCCCGGTGGAATGGACGCCGGATCGCAACGCGCGGCTGCAGTCGCAGGTCGCGGGCCTGCCCACCCAGGCGGTGGTCGAAGCCGCCGACGGGTGCGGCAGCGTCGAGACCTATACGGTGCGGCGCGACGACGGTCGCCCGACCGGCATCGTCATCGGCCGGCTCGACGACGGCAGTCGGTTCCTGTCGACCACCGAAGACGACGAACTGATCGCGCTGCTGATCGAGGGCGATCCCCTCGGGCACGCGGTCCGGGTGCGCTCCTTCGACTACGGCAATCGCTGCTCTCTCTAGGCCGAACAGACGCAAAAGCTCCCGCCGCAGGGCGTGTCGAGGGGCGTTTGTGTCTGCTCGCGCTCAGACGGCGGCGGCCAGCTTGCCGGCCAGCCGCTCAACGTAGGCGGCGACCTCGTCGTCGGGGCGGTCGGGCAGGCCGAACAGCACTTCTGTCACGCCGAGTTCGGCCCAGCGCGCCAGCTTCTCGGGGATCGGCTTGAAGTCCAGCGCGACGATCTGCGGGGCCCCGTCGCGGCCGGCGGCCGCCCAGGTGTCCTGCAGCAACTTGACCGGCTCGTCGATGTCGAAGTCGCGCGGGGTGGTGATCCAGCCGTCGGCGCTGCGGGCGATCCACTTGAAGTTCTTCTCGTTGCCGGCGGCGCCGACCAGCACCGGGATGTGTGACTGCACCGGCTTCGGCCAGGCCCAGCTGGGCCCGAACTTGACGAACTCGCCGTCGTAGGCGGCTTCCTCTTCGGTCCACAGCGCGCGCATCGCCTCGATGTACTCGCGCAACATTGTGCGTCGCCGCCCCGCCGGCACCCCGTGGTCGGCGAGCTCGTCGGTGTTCCATCCGAAGCCGACGCCCAGGCTCACCCGGCCCCCGGACAGGTGGTCAAGCGTGGCAATGCTTTTCGCCAACGTGATCGGGTCGTGCTCGACGGGCAGCGCCACCGCGGTCGAGAGGCGCACCCGCGAGGTGACCGCGCATGCGGCGCCCAGGCTCACCCACGGGTCCAGCGTGCGCATGTAGCGGTCGTCCGGCAACGACGCGTCGCCGGTGGTGGGGTGGGCCGCCTCGCGCTTGACCGGGATGTGGGTGTGCTCTGGCACGTAGAACGTCTGGAAGCCGTGGTCGTCGGCGAGCTTCGCCGCCGCCGCCGGGGTGATGCCGCGATCGCTGGTGAAAAGCACAAGGCCGTAATCCATGCACAGAATTAGAACGTGTTCTACCTGCGCTCGGCAAGCGGCGCCGCTGGGCCGACCGGCCGGTGGCTCCGGCACGGCGACCCGAAGGTGCGCTAGCGTGGTTGATCGATCGCGCCGCAACGCAACATGGGGAAGGTGTTCGTCGAAGTGGTGCGCCTGGAAGCACAGCGTCGCACTGCAATGTGGCGCCGCCCACGAGCCACAGGAGGAGTCATGACCTACTCGCCCGGTAGCCCCGGATATCAACCCGCGCAACCCGGCGGCTCCTACGCAGGCGCCACACCGTCGTTCGCCAAGACCGACGACGGCGAGAGCAAGCTTCCGCTGGCCTTGAACGTCGCCGTGGTGATCCTCGGCCTCGCGGTCTATCTGCTGAATTTCGGGCCGACGTTCGTCATCAGCGCCGACCTCGGTCCCGGCGGTGGACGCGCCGGTGACGCCGGCACCGCGGTCATCGTCGCGCTGCTGGCCGCCCTGCTGGCCGCGGTCAGCCTGCTGCCCAAGGCCAAAAGCTATGTGGCAATCGTCGCCGTGGTCGCGGTGCTGGGCGCGCTGCTGGCCATCACCGAAACCGTCAACACACCCGCCGGATTCGGCATCGGCTGGGCGATGTGGCCGTTGGTGGGCTGCAGCATTTTCCAGGCCCTCGCCGCCATCGGCGCGTTGCTGCTCGACTCGGGCGTGATCACCGCCCCCACCCCGCGGCCCAAGTACGACCCGTACGCGCAGTACGGCCAGTATGGGCAATACGGCCAGTACGGGCAGTACGGGCAGCAGCCCTCGTACTACGGTCAGCCGAGTGCCCAGCCGCACGCGGGACATCAGTCCCACAACCCGCAGGAGACGCCGCAGCCGTCGTCGTACGGCTCTCAGTACGGCGGTTACCCGTCCAGCCAGAGCCAGGCTCCGACGCAGGCCGCGATCCCGACGTCCACCGGTGGATTCGGCGCTCAGCCGCAGCCGGGCGCACACCAGAACGGGCCGTCGACGCCGCCCACCGGCTTTCCCAGTTTCAGCCCGCCGCCCTCCTCGGCCGCCAGTGGCGCGGAGTCGCAGGCCGGTTCGGGTTCGGCCGACCAGTCCGTCAACACCGGGGGCCAGTCGTCCCACGGCCAGGAGCAGCAGCAGTCGCCGTCGTCACCGTCTGGGCCGGCGCCCGCCTAACCGTGCGCTCTCGCGCGTAGTCGGGCACGTGCGCCAAGAGTGAACAGGGTGTCAGAACGCGAGGACAGCGCTGGCGCTCGCCAGGCGCGCGACCTCGTCCGGGTGGCATTCGGCCCGTCCGTGGTGGCATTGGGCGTCATCGCCGCGGTCACCTTGCTGCAGTTGCTGATCGCCAACAGCGACATGACCGGCGCGTTGGGGGCCATCGCCAGCATGTGGCTGGCGGTGCACCAGGTGCCCATCTCGATCGGTGGCCGCGAACTGGGCGTGCTGCCGCTGCTGCCGGTCCTGTTGATGGTCTGGGGCACCGCGCGTAGCAGCGCGCGGGCCACCTCGCCGCGGTCGTCGTGGCTGGTGGTCCGCTGGGTGGTCGCATCGGCGCTGGGCGGCCCCCTGCTGATGGCGGCGATCGCGCTGGCGGTCATCCACGACGCGTCGTCGGTGATCACCGAGCTGCAGACGCCCAGCGCGCTGCGCGCGTTCGCGAGCGTCCTGGTGGTGCACGCCCTCGGCGCCGGGATCGGTGTGTGGTCGCGGGTGGGCAGGCGGGCGCTGGCGGCGTCGGCGCTGCCCGATTGGCTCGGTGATTCGCTGCGCGCCGCGGTGGCCGGTGTGCTGGCGCTGGTCGGGCTCTCCGGGCTGGTGACCGCGGGGTCTCTTGTCGTGCACTGGGCGACGATGCAGGAGCTCTACGGCATCACCGATTCGATCTTCGGCCAGTTCAGCCTCACCGTGCTGTCCGTGTTGTACGCGCCCAACGTCATCGTCGGCACGTCGGCGGTGGCCGTCGGATCCAGCGCCCACCTCGGGTTCGCGACGTTCAGTCCGTTCACCGTTTTCGGCGGCGACATCCCCGCACTGCCGATCCTGGCCGCGCTGCCCACGCCGCCGCTGGGACCGGTGTGGGTCGCGCTGCTCATCGTCGGCGCCTCGTCTGGTGTCGCGGTGGGGCAGCAATGCGCCCGGCGCGCGCTGCCGCTGCTGCCGGCGACGGCCAAACTGCTGGTCGCCGCCGCGGTCGGCGCGCTGGCGATGTCGCTGCTCGCCTACGGCGGGAGCGGCCGGCTCGGCAACTTCGGTGACGTCGGCGTCGACCAGGGGACCTTGCTGGGCGGTGTGTTCTTCTGGTTCGCGGTCGTCGGCGGGATCACGGTCGTGATGGCCGGCGGGATTCGCCCGGTGCGACTCCGAAGACCCAGGCGGCCCAAGGCCGAGGCCGACGAACCGGCGGACTTCGCGGGGCTTTTCGAAGAGCCGGCCGAAGAATCCGCCGACGAGGCCGCCGCGGGCGACGAAGAGGCCGCCGCGGGCGACGAAGAGGCCGGCGCCGGGGAAGCGGGCGACGAGGACACCCCGCCGCCCGAGTCGCCGAGCCTGCGCTGAGCGCGCCGACACGCCGGACGGTAACGCGCTGGCCGCAGTCTCGGCGCGCATCGTCGCCAGACTAGGCTCGCCGTTGTGCAGCCACCGCTTCACGTGCCCCCCAGTGCGCCGGCGCGGGTGGTGGTGCTGGCATCGGGCACCGGCTCGCTGCTGGCCGCACTGATCCAGGCCGCCGCCGGTGATTACCCGGCCCGCGTGGTCGCCCTCGGCACCGATCGCGACTGCCCCGCCATCGAGATCGCCGCGGCGGCGTCGGTGCCCACCTTCACCGTCCGGCTGGCCGATCACCCCGACCGCCACGCCTGGGACGCCGCCATCACCGAGGCCGCCGCCGCCCATCAGCCCGACCTGGTGGTGTCGGCGGGGTTCATGAAAATACTTGGGCCGCAATTCCTCTCACGCTTCGACGGGCGCATCGTCAACACTCATCCGGCGCTGCTGCCCGCGTTCCCCGGCGCGCACGGGGTGGCCGACGCGTTGGCCTACGGCGTCAAGGTCACGGGCTGTACGGTGCACCTGGTAGATGCCGGTACGGACACCGGGCCGATCCTGGCGCAGCAATCCGTTCCGGTGCTCGACGGCGACGACGAAGAGACCCTGCATGAGCGCATCAAAGTCACCGAACGGCAGCTGTTGGTGGACGTGGTGGCCGCGATCGCGACCCGCGGCATGACCCTGGTAGGACGAAAGGCGACCCTGGGATGAGCACAGCATGAGCACCGACGACGGGCTGAGGGTGACGAAGCGGCCGATCCGCCGCGCGTTGATCAGCGTGTACGACAAGACCGGGCTGGTCGAGCTGGCCCAGGGACTCACGGCCGCCGGTGTAGAGATCGTCTCGACCGGGTCGACGGCGAAAACCATTGCGGAAAAAGGAATTCCGGTCACCCGCGTCGAGGAGCTGACCGGCTTCCCGGAGGTGCTCGACGGCAGGGTCAAGACGCTGCATCCGCGGGTGCATGCCGGGCTGCTGGCCGATCTGCGCAAGCCCGGGCACGAAGCGGCGCTGCAGGAGCTCGGCATCGCGGCGTTCGAACTGGTTGTCGTCAACCTGTATCCGTTCAGCGAGACGGTCGACTCGGGCGCCGGCATCGACGAGTGCGTCGAACAGATCGACATCGGCGGACCGTCGATGATCCGGGCCGCCGCGAAAAACCACCCGAGCGTGGCGGTGGTCACCGACCCGCTCGGCTATGACGGGGTGCTCGCCGCCGTGCGCAACGGCGGGTTCACCCTCGCCGAGCGCAAACGGCTGGCGTCGCTGGCGTTTCAGCACACCGCGGACTACGACATCGCGGTCGCCGGCTGGATGGAGTCGACGCTGGCCCCCGAGCACCCGCCCACGGCGTTCCCGCAGTGGTTCGCCGGCAGCTGGCGGCGGTCGGCGATGCTGCGTTACGGCGAGAACCCCCACCAGCAGGCGGCGCTCTACAGCGACCCCGGCGCGTGGCCCGGCCTGGCACAGGCCGAGCAGCTGCACGGAAAAGAGATGTCCTACAACAACTTCACCGACGCGGACGCGGCCTGGCGGGCCGCCTTCGACCACGAAGAGATCTGCGTGGCGATCATCAAGCACGCCAACCCCTGCGGTATCGCGATCTCGTCGGTCTCGGTCGCCGACGCGCACCGCAAGGCCCACGAATGCGACCCGCTGAGCGCCTTCGGCGGGGTGATCGCCACCAACACCGAAGTCAGCGTCGAGATGGCGGAGTACGTCAGCACCATCTTCACCGAGGTGATCGTCGCGCCGGCGTACGCGCCGGGCGCCGTGGAGGCGTTGACGCGCAAGAAGAACATCCGCGTGCTGGTGGCCTCCGAGCCGCTGGCCGGCGGCACCGAGCTGCGCCCGGTCAGTGGCGGGCTCCTGGTCCAACAGCGCGACCAGCTGGACGCGCACGGCGACAACCCGGCGAACTGGACCCTGGCGACCGGATCGCCCGCCGACCCGAACACCCTGGCCGATCTGGTCTTCGCGTGGCGCGCCTGCCGCGCGGTCAAGTCGAACGCGATCGTGATCGCGGCCGACGGCGCGACCATCGGCGTCGGCATGGGTCAGGTGAACCGGGTCGACGCCGCCCGGCTGGCCGTCGAAAGAGGCAATGCCAGGGGCGGTGACCGGGTCCGCGAAGCCGTCGCGGCCTCCGACGCGTTCTTCCCGTTCCCCGACGGGCTCGAGACGTTGACCGCCGCCGGGGTGAAGGCGGTGGTGCATCCGGGCGGATCGGTGCGCGACGACGAGGTGACCGCGGCGGCGGCCAACGCGGGCGTAACCGTGTACCTCACCGGCGCCCGCCACTTCGCTCACTGATCGCTCGGCGCGTGGGGCGTGCGGGCAGCGCGTAGCGTGGAGTGGTGCAATCACCGAGCAATCTCCCCCGCACCGTCGGCGAACTGCGCGCCACCGGTCACCGCGAACGCGGAGTGAAACAGGAAATCCGGGAAAACCTGCTGACTGCGCTGGCCGAGGGCGACAACGTCTGGCCCGGGATCCTGGGTTTCGAGGACACCGTGCTCCCTCAGCTGGAGCGGGCGCTGATCGCCGGTCACGACTTCGTCCTGCTGGGCGAACGCGGCCAGGGCAAGACCCGGCTGCTGCGCGCGCTGACCGGGCTGCTCGACGAGTGGACCCCCGTGATCGACGGGGCCGAACTGGGTGAGCACCCGTACACCCCGATCACCCCGGAGTCGATCCGACGGGCGGCCACCCTGGGCGACGACCTGCCGGTGGCGTGGAAGCACCGCAGCGAGCGCTACACCGAGAAGCTGGCCACGCCCGACACCAGCGTCGCCGACCTGGTCGGTGACATCGACCCGATCAAGGTCGCCGAAGGCCGCAGCCTCGGCGACCCGGAGACCATCGCCTACGGGCTGATCCCGCGCGCGCACCGCGGCGTCGTCGCGGTCAACGAGCTGCCCGACCTCGCCGAGCGCATCCAGGTGTCGATGCTGAACGTGATGGAGGAGCGCGACATCCAGGTCCGCGGTTACACGCTGCGCCTGCCGCTCGACGTGTTGGTGGTGGCCAGCGCCAACCCCGAGGACTACACCAACCGCGGCCGCATCATCACGCCGCTCAAGGACCGGTTCGGCGCCGAGATCCGCACCCACTACCCGCTGGAGCTCGAGGACGAGGTGGGCGTGATCGTGCAGGAGGCCCACCTGAGCGCCCAGGTGCCCGACTACCTCATGCAGGTGATCGCGCGGTTCGCCCGCTACCTGCGGGAGTCCAACTCGATCGATCAGCGGTCCGGGGTGTCGGCGCGGTTCGCGATCGCGGCCGCCGAGACCGTCGCCGCCGCCGCCCGGCACCGCGGCGCGGTGCTGGGGGAGACGGACCCGGTGGCCCGGGTGGTCGACCTCGGCACGGTGATCGACGTGCTGCGCGGCAAGCTGGAGTTCGAGTCCGGTGAGGAGGGCCGCGAGCAGGCGGTGCTCGAGCACCTGCTGCGGCGCGCGACGGCCGACACGGCATCGCGCGTGCTCGGGGGCATCGACGTCGGCTCGCTGGTCTCCGCGGTCGAACGAGGGTCGGCGGTGACCACCGGCGAGCGGGTGTCGGCCAAGGACGTGCTGGCCGCGGTGGGGGAGCTGCCGGTCGTCGACCGGATCGCGATCAAGCTCAACGCCCAATCCGTGGGCGAGCGCGCCGCGGCGCTGGAACTGGCGCTCGAGGCGTTGTACCTGGCCAAGCGGATCGATAAGGTGTCCGGGGAGGGCCAAACCGTCTATGGCTAAGCCTTTTTCGAAAGGCCACTCCTCGCGATACTCGGCCTACACCGGGGGACCCGATCCGCTGGCCCCCCCGGTGGATCTGCGCGAGGCGCTCGAACAGATCGGTCAGGACGTGATGGCCGGCACCTCGCCGCGGCGCGCGCTGTCGGAGTTGCTGCGCCGCGGCACCAAGAACATGCCCGGGGCCGACCGGCTGGCCGCCGAGGCGAATCGCCGGCGACGGGACTTGTTGCGCCGCAACAACTTGGACGGCACCCTGCAGGAGATCAAGAAGCTGCTCGACGAGGCCGTGCTGGCCGAGCGCAAGGAGCTGGCCCGCGCGCTCGACGACGACGCCCGCTTCGGCGAGTTGCAGCTCGACGCGCTGCCGGCGTCGCCGGCCAAGGCCGTGCAGGAGCTGTCCGATTACAACTGGCGCAGCGGCGAGGCGCGCGAAAAGTACGAGCAGATCAAGGATCTGCTCGGCCGCGAGATGCTCGACCAGCGCTTCGCCGGAATGAAGCAGGCGCTGGAGGGCGCCACCGAGGCGGATCGCCAGCGGGTCAACGAGATGCTGGACGACCTCAACGAGCTGCTGGACAAGCACGCGCGCGGGCAGGACTCGCAACAGGACTTCGAAGAATTCATGGACAAGCACGGCGAGTTCTTCCCGGAGAACCCGCGCAATGTGGAGGAGCTGCTGGACTCGCTGGCCAAACGCGCCGCCGCGGCGCAACGCTTCCGCAACAGCCTGAGCCCCGATCAGCGCGCCGAGCTGGATGCATTGGCGCAGCAGGCATTTGGATCGCAGGCATTGATGGAGGCGTTGGGGCGGCTCGACGCCCACCTGCAGGCCGCGCGGCCGGGCGAGGACTGGACGGGGTCCGAACAGTTCTCCGGCGACAACCCGTTCGGCATGGGCGAAGGCACCCAGGCCATCTCCGACATCGCCGAGCTCGAGCAACTGGCCGAGCAGCTGTCGCAGAGCTACCCCGGCGCCACCATGGACGACGTCGACCTCGACGCGCTGGCCCGCCAACTCGGCGACCAGGCGGCCATCGACGCCCGGACCCTCGCCGAACTGGAGCGCGCGCTGGTCAATCAGGGTTTCCTGGATCGCGGTTCCGACGGCCAGTGGCGGCTTTCCCCGAAGGCGATGCGCAGGCTCGGCGAGACGGCGTTACGCGATGTGGTGCAACAGCTTTCCGGGCGCCGCGGCGAGCGCGATCATCGGCGCGCGGGTGCGGCCGGCGAGTTGACCGGCGCGACCCGGCCCTGGCAATTCGGTGACACCGAGCCGTGGAACATCTCCCGCACGCTGACCAACGCGGTGCTGCGGCAGGCCGGGACGACGACGCTCGACGGCCGGGCGGGCCCGATCCGGATCAGCGTCGACGACGTCGAGATCTCCGAGACCGAGACGCGCACGCAGGCGGCGGTGGCGCTGCTGGTGGACACCTCGTTCTCGATGGTGATGGAGAACCGCTGGCTGCCGATGAAGCAGACGGCGCTGGCCCTCAATCACCTGGTGTGCACGCGGTTCCGCTCGGATGCGTTGCAGATCATCGCGTTTGGCCGCTACGCGAGGACGGTGACGGCCGCCGAGCTCACCGGTCTCGAGGGTGTCTACGAGCAGGGCACCAACCTGCATCACGCGCTGGCCCTCGCGGGCCGCCACCTGCGCCGGCATCCCAACGCGCAGCCCGTCGTGCTGGTGGTGACCGACGGCGAGCCGACCGCCCACCTGGAGGATTTCGACGGGGACGGCTCCGCAGTGTTTTTCGACTACCCGCCGCACCCGCGGACCATCGCGCACACCGTTCGCGGATTCGACGACATGGCAAGGCTCGGCGCGCAGGTGACGATCTTCCGGCTGGGCAACGATCCCGGCCTGGCCCGGTTCATCGACCAGGTGGCCCGGCGCGTCGAGGGGCGTGTGGTGGTACCCGATGTCGACGGCCTGGGCGCCGCGGTGGTGGGCGACTATCTGCGGTCTCGGCGGCGACGTTAGCCGGCGGTAAACCCTCAGTGGAATAGATACTTCCCCGGCCGGGTAGTCGGGCGAAGAAGGAGGAGACGCATGAGCAAGGTTCCAACGATCGAACTCAACGATGGAGTGAGCATCCCGCAGCTTGGTTTCGGCGTGTTCCAGATCAAGCCCCACGAGACCGCGGCGGCCGTCAAGCGCGCCCTCGACATCGGATACCGGCACATCGACACCGCCCAGATGTACGGCAACGAGAAGGAGGTCGCCGAGGGCATCCGCGACGCCGGGCTCGACCGCGCCGAGGTGTTCGTTACCAGCAAGCTGAACAACGGCTTTCACAAGCCGGACGATGCGCGCCGCGCGTTCGACAAGACGCTGGAGGCGCTGAATTCCGACTACGTCGACCTGTTCCTCATCCACTGGCCGTTGCCGACGCTCTATGACGGCGACTTCGTCTCCACGTGGAAGGTGCTCGAAGAATTCGCCAAGGGCGGTCGCGCCCGCAGCATCGGTGTGTCGAACTTCCAGACCGCACACCTGGATCGGCTGGCCGCGGAAACCACCACCGTCCCGTCGGTCAACCAGATCGAGGTGCACCCGTACTTCGGCAACGAGGAGGTCCGCGCGTACGGCCGCGAGCACGGCATCGTCACCGAGGCGTGGTCGCCGATCGCCCAGGGCAAGGTGCTCGGCGACCCGGTGATCAACCGTATCGCCGACGCGAGCGGCAAGTCACCGGCGCAGGTGGTGCTGCGCTGGCACATCCAGCGCGGCGACGTCGTCTTCCCCAAATCGGTGACGCCGGAACGGATCCAGGCCAACTTCGAGCTGTTCGACTTCGAGCTGGGGGAGTCCGACATGGACGCGATCTCGGCGCTGGACAAGGGCGAGGCGGGCAGGCGCGGCCCCAACCCCGACCAGTTCGACTACATCCCGGGCTAGGAACCCCTGCGGCGCAACGAATCCCGGGGCGGGCTTACCCGCGGGGGCGGCGGGCCTTGCGCTTGATGCCGACACCGCCCCACAGCGAGAAGCCGTGAATGTTGACCTTCGGCGCGCCGGGCGTCCCCTGGCCGAGCACGGTGTGGTCGAAGCCACCCATCACGCCGTGCCCGTGGATCTCGACGTTGACTTCGGGTGGCAGCAGGATGTTCTGCGCGCCCATGATCGAGATGGCGTGGATGTCCACCTCGGTGGAGGTGAAGTCGGCGTAGCGCAAGTCCACCACCCCGGTGCCCCAGAAGGTGAAGGTGGTCAGCTTCTTGGGGACGTTCCACCGGCCGCGGCGCTCGAAATTGCTCATCAACGCCAACAGCAACATCGACGGGGCGGGATTGGGTTTGCCGCCCCTGCGCGGGCTCAGCATGGCACCGGGTAGGTCGGCCCTGAGCTGGTCGAGCTCTTCGTACGTGGTGGCGGCGTAAGCCTTCGTCAGGCGGTCCTCGTAGTCCTTCAGCTGCAGCCGGCCCTGCTCTGCGGCGTATGCGAGCAACTGCGCGACCTGGATGCGATCCGTATCGGCCGCGCGGGACGATTCGTCGCGCGTGTCCTGGGAGTCGCGGGTGCCGCGCTGCGCCGAGTTGCTCATCATCCACGAGCGTACGACGTAGAAGTTTTGCTGCAAGAGGGTTGGCTAAACTGCAACGTTGTTGCCCAGGTCGGGCCCCGCTCAGGGGCGTCTCCGCCGCTCGCGCGGCCCGTCAGACGTCCGCCCAACCGGGCCGGCGTTTCTGCAGGAACGCCAGCATGCCCTCGCGGGCCTCGTCCGACACGAACAGCCGCGCCGACTGCTCGGTGAGCCGTTCGGCGTCGCGGTCGAACCCCTCCAGCACGGCGGCGGTGGTCAGCGCCTTCGACGCCGCGAGCCCCTGCGGCGAACCGCGGCTCACGTCGGCCACCAACTTCTGCACCGCGGCGTCGACGTCGTCGGCCGCCATCGTGACGAGCCCGATCTCCGCGGCCGTCGCCGCGCCGAAGGTCTCGCCGGTGAGGTAGTAGCGCGCCGCGGCCCGCGCCGACATCTTCGGCAGCAGCGTCAGCGAGATGATCGACGGCGCGACGCCGATCCGGGCCTCGGTGAGCGCGAAGGTGCTGCCCGGGCCGGCGACCGCGATGTCGCACGCGCCGACCAACCCGAACCCGCCGGCCCGGACGTGCCCGTCGACCGCGGCGATCACCGGCAGCGGCGAGGAGACGATCGCGCGCAACAGCGCGGTCATCTCCCGGGCGCGGGCCACCGCCATGTCGTGTGCGTCGCCGGCGCCCGCTTCAGAAAGGTCCGCCCCGGCGCAGAAGGTGTTGCCGGTGTGCCCGAGCACCACCGCGCGCACTCTCGGGTCCGAGGCGGCACTGCGCAAGCCCCCGTGCAGCTGCTCGACGAGCGCGGTGGAAAGCGCGTTGCGGTTGTGCGGCGAATTGAGCGTCAGCCGCGCGGCCGGGCCGCCGGTCTCGGCCGGGCCGGCGTATTCGACGAGCGTGTCCATCAGTACGACCGGGGCAGGCCCAGCGATGTCTGCGCCACGAAGTTGAGCACCATCTCCCGACTGATCGGGGCGATCCGCCCGAGCCGGGCCGAGGCGAGCATGGCGGCCACGCCGTACTCCTTGGTCAGCCCGTTGCCGCCCATCGACTGCACGGCCTGGTCGACCGAGCGGGTGGCCGCCTCGGCGGCGGCGTACTTGGCCATGTTGGCGGCCTCGGCCGCGCCGGCGTCGTCACCGCTGTCGTAGAGCGCGGCGGCCTTCTGCATCATCAGCTTGGCGAGTTCGACCTCAATGTGGCACTGCGCCAACGGATGTGACAGGCCCTGATGCGCACCGATGGGGGTGGACCACACCTGGCGGGTCTTGACGTAGTCGACGGCCTTGCGCAGCGCGAAGCGGCCCATGCCCACCGAGCTGGCCGCTCCCATGATGCGCTCGGGATTCAGGCCCGCGAAAAGCTGTGCGATGGCGGCGTCTTGGGCCCCCACCAGCGCATCGCCGGGCAGCCGAACGTCGTCCAGGAAGACCTGGAACTGCCGCTCGGGGCTGATCAGCTCCATCTCGATCGGGGTGTAGGTGAAGCCCGGCGCGTCGGTGGGCACCACGAACAGCGCCGGGCGGAGAGATTCGGACTTGGCCCCTCCCTCTTTGAAGGCGCGCGCCACCACCAGTGCCGCCTGCGCCTGGTCGATGCCGGAGATGTAGACCTTCTGCCCCTTGAGGATCCAGTCGCCGCCGTCGCGGCGGGCGGTGGTGGTGATCTTGTGCGAGTTCGAGCCGGCGTCCGGCTCGGTGATCGCGAACGCCATCGTCAGCGAGCCGTCGGCGATGCCGGGAATCCACCGCTTCTTCTGTTCCTCGGTGCCGAACTTGCTGATGATGGTGCCGTTGATGGCGGGGGACACCACCATGAGCAGCAGCGCGCTGCCCGCGGCCGCCATTTCCTCCATCACCAGCGACAGCTCGTACATGCCGGCGCCGCCGCCGCCGTATTCCTCGGGCAGGTTCACCCCGAGGAAGCCGAGCTTGCCCGCCTCCGACCACAATTCGGTGGTGTGTTCGTGCGCGCGGGCCTTCTCGAGGTAGTACTCGCTGCCGTAGTTGGCCGCCCACTCGGACACCGCCTTGCGCAGCGCCCTGCGCTCCTCGTTCTCGATGAAGCTGCTGTCGGTCACTGTGAATCTCCTTCTGCTTCGGGCGCCTCCACGCGTGCCATGTTCGGATGGTCGTGACCCGCTTCGCCCGGCTGCGCCGCGCTTGCGATCACTCCGAGGACGGCGCCCACTTCGACTTGCTGACCGGTGGCGACGTTTAGCTCGGCGAGCACGCCGTCGGAGGGTGCGGTGATGGTGTGTTCCATCTTCATCGCCTCCAGCCAGATCAGTGGCTGCCCCGCGGTGACGGCGTCACCGACCGCGGCGCCGAGGCGGATGACGTTGCCGGGCATGGGCGCGACCAGGGAACCCTTTTCGAGGGTCGAGCCCGGCTCCGGGAACCGGGGCAGCGCGACCAGGTGAACGGGTCCGCGGGCCGAGTCGATGTAGACGTCGTCACCGCATCGAGTGACCGCGAAGGTGTGCTCCACCCCGTCGTCGGCGAGGACGACGCGATCCACCGCGGCGGAAGCCAGGCGCACCGCCGCGTCGTTCGGCAGCGTCAATCCGGCTCTGGTGAAACGGTATTCGACGATGTGCTCGGTGTCGGTGTCGTCGCGGTAGGTCTTGCGCTGATACCCCGACGCCAGGTTGCGCCACCCGCTGGGGACCGGGCCGAGTACGGAGGCCGCGGCGCGGTTGTGGGCGGCGTCGGCCAGCGCGGCGGCGACGGCCGCCAACCGGATCGCCCGGCGCTCGGCCAGCGGCGCGGCCAGCTCCGCCAGGCCGTGCGTGTCGAAAAATGCGGTGTCGGTGGCGCCGTCGAGAAATGCCGGGTGCCGCAGCACGTTCACCAGCAGCTCGCGGTTGGTGCGCACGCCGTGCAGCCGGGCGCGGGCCAGCGCGTCGGCGAGCAACAGCGCGGATTGCCGGCGCGTCGGGGCGTAGGAGATGACCTTGGCCAGCATCGGGTCGTAGTGGATCGATACGGTGCAGCCGTCGATGGCGCCGGAATCGAGCCGGATGCCCGCCCGGTGCCCGAGCGTGCCGAACTGGGCCCGGGCCGCGGGCACGTCGATCGTGTGCAGCACGCCGGCCTGCGGCTGCCAGCCGCGCGCCGGGTCCTCGGCGTAGAGCCGGGCCTCGATCGAATATCCCTGGGCGGCGGGAGGTTCGGCTTCGAGCCTCCCGCCGTCGGCGACGGCGAGTTGCAGTTCGACGAGGTCGAGCCCGGTGGTCTCCTCGGTCACCGGGTGCTCGACCTGCAGCCGGGTGTTCATCTCGAGGAAGTAGAACTCGCCGTCTTGAGAATTTGGGTCGGCGAGGAACTCCACCGTGCCTGCGCCCGTGTAGCCGATGGCGCCGGCGGCCAGCCGGGCCGCGTCGAACAGCTTGGCCCGCATGCCCGGGATGCGTTCGACCAGCGGCGAGGGGGCCTCCTCGATGATCTTTTGGTGGCGACGCTGAATCGAGCATTCCCGCTCCCCGACGGCCCACACGGTGCCGTGCGCGTCGGCCAGCACCTGCACTTCCACGTGGTGTCCCGTCGGCAGGTAGCGTTCGCAGAAGACCGTCGGGTCACCGAATGCCGACTGCGCCTCGCGCCTGGCCGCCTCGACTTCGCCTTTGAGAGAAGACAATTCGCGGACCACCCGCATGCCGCGGCCGCCACCGCCGGCGGAGGCCTTGACCAGCACCGGCAGCTGCGCCGCGGTGACCGCGTCCGGGTCGAGTTCGTCGAGCACCGGAACCCCGGCGGCGGCCATCAGCTTCTTGGACTCGATCTTGGAGCCCATCGCCCGCACCGCGTCCACCGGCGGACCGATCCAGGTCAGCCCGGCCGACTGCACCGCGGTCGCGAAATCGGCGTTCTCGGAGAGAAACCCGTAGCCCGGATGCACCGCGTCCGCGCCAGCAGCGCGTGCGGCGGCGATGATCGCCTCGGCGTTGAGGTAGTCGCTCGTCTGGGCGAGCCGCACCCGCGCGTCGGCCTCGGCCACGTGCGGCGCGCCGGCGTCGGGGTCGGTGTAGACGGCGACGGTGCCCAGGCCCAGCCGCCGGCAGGTGGCGAACACCCGCCGGGCGATTTCGCCGCGGTTGGCGACCAGCACTCGAGTAACCATGGGGCTCACATCCGGAAGACGCCGAAGTTCGACGTCCCCTCGATCGGGCCAGTGGCGATGGCGGACAGACACATTCCCAGCACCGTGCGGGTATCGCGCGGGTCGATCACCCCGTCGTCGTACAGCATTCCGGACAGCACCAGCGGCAGCGACTCGGCTTCGATCTGTCCCTCGACGGCCGCGCGCATAGCGGCGTCGGCGTCCTCGTCGACCTGCTGACCGCGGGCCTCGGCCGCCGCGCGGGCCACGATCGACAACACGCCCGCGAGCTGGGCGCCGCCCATGACGGCGGATTTGGCGCTGGGCCACGCGAACAGGAACCTCGGATCGTAGGCCCGCCCGCACATGCCGTAGTGGCCGGCGCCGTAGGAGGCGCCGATCAACAGGGAGATGTGCGGGACGGTCGAGTTGGACACGGCGTTGATCATCATCGACCCGTGCTTGATCATGCCGCCCTCTTCGTAGTCCTTGCCGACCATGTAGCCGGTGGTGTTGTGCAGGAACAGCAGTGGCGTGTTGGAGCGGTTGGCCAGCTGGATGAACTGGGTGGCCTTCTGCGACTCCTCGCTGAACAGGACGCCGCGCGCGTTGGCCAGGATGCCCAGCGGGTAGCCGTGCAACCGGGCCCAGCCGGTGACCAGCGACGAGCCGTACATGGCTTTGAACTCGTCGAATTCGGAGCCGTCCACGATGCGGGCGATCACCTCGCGGGGGTCGAACGGGATGCGCAGGTCGGCCGGCACGATGCCGATCAGCTCCTCGGCGTCGAACAGCGGCTCGGCCACGGGCCCCGGAGCCGGTCCCTGCTTGACCCAGTTCAGCCGGGCCACGATGCGGCGCCCGATGCGGAGGGCGTCGAGCTCGTCGACGGCGAAGTAGTCGGCCAATCCCGAAGTGCGCGCGTGCATTTCGGCGCCGCCGAGCGATTCGTCGTCGGACTCTTCGCCGGTGGCCATCTTGACCAGCGGGGGACCGGCAAGGAACACCTTCGAGCGTTCCTTGATCATCACGACGTGATCCGACATGCCGGGAATGTAGGCGCCACCGGCGGTGGAGTTGCCGAAAACCAGTGCGATGGTGGGGATTCCGGCCGCAGACAGGCGGGTCAGGTCGCGGAACATCTGCCCGCCGGGGATGAAGATCTCCTTCTGGGTGGGCAGGTCCGCCCCGCCGGACTCCACCAGCGAGATGACGGGCAGCCGATTTTCGAAGGCGATCTGGTTGGCCCGCAGGATCTTTTTCAGGGTCCACGGGTTGCTGGTGCCGCCCTTGACCGTCGGGTCGTTGGCGACGATCAAACATTCCACACCCGACACCACGCCGATCCCGGTGACCGTGCTGGCGCCGACGGTGAACGCGCTGCCGTAGGCCGCGAGCGGGCTGAGCTCCAGGAACGGCGAATCCGGGTCGACGAGCAGTTCGATGCGTTCCCGGGCGGTCAACTTGCCGCGGGCGTGGTGGCGCTCGACGTACTTGGGTCCGCCGCCGGCGAGCGCCTTGGCGAGTTCGGTGTCGATCTCGGCGAGCCGCTCCGCCGCCGTCGACGCCGCGTCGGTGTACGCGGCGGAGTTCGGGTCGAGGGTGGATCGCAGTGTCGTCATGACTGGAATCCCAACGTTTTGGCGGCCAGTGCGGTCAGGATCTCGGTGGTGCCGCCGCCGATGCCCAGGATCCGCATGTCCCTGTACTGGCGTTCGACTTCGGACTCGGCCATGTAGCCCATGCCGCCGAACAGCTGCACGGCCTGGTTGGCCACCCACTCGCCGGACTCGACGGCGGTGTTCTTGGCGAAGCACACCTGCGCGATCAGATTGGTCTCGCCGGCCAGCTGCCGCTCGACCACATGGCGGGAGTAGACCCGGGCGAGGTCGATGCGGCGGGCCATCTCGGCCAGCGTGTTCTGCACCGACTGCCGCGAGATCAGCGGCCGGCCGAACGTCTCGCGGTCGCGGCACCACTGCACCGTCAGGTCCAGGCATCGCTGTGCGCTCGAATACGCCTGCGCGGCAAGGCCGATCCGCTCGGCGACGAAGGCCTGAGCGATCTGGGCGAATCCACTGTTCTCGGCGCCGACGAGGTTGGCCACCGGCACCCGCACGTCGGTGTAGGACAACTCCGCGGTGTCGGACGACCGCCAGCCCATCTTGTCCAGCTTGCGGGTCACCTCGAAACCGGGCGTGCCCTTCTCCACCACCAGCAGCGAAACCCCCGCTGCGCCGGGGCCCCCCGTGCGCACCGCGGTGACGACATAGTCGGCGCGCACCCCGGAGGTGATGTAGGTCTTCGCGCCGTTGACGACGTAGTGATCGCCGTCCCGGACGGCGCTGGTCCGCAGGTGCCCGACGTCCGAACCGCCGCCGGGCTCGGTGATCGCCAGCGAACCGATCTTCTCGCCGGCCAGCGTCGGTCGCACGAACTCGTCGATCTGCCGCCGGTCACCCGACGCGATCATGTGCGGCACCGCGATGCCGGAGGTGAACAGCGACGCGAAGACGCCCCCCGGGGCGCCGGCCTGGTGCACCTCCTCGCAGATGACCACCGCGTCGGCGCCGTCCCCGCCACCGCCGCCGACCGATTCGGGGAAGCTCGCGCCCAGCAGGCCGGCCGCGGCGGCGCGCCGGTGCAGGTCGCGCGGCAACTCGCCGGTGCGCTCCCATTCGTCGGCGTGGGGCAGGATCTCGCGTTCGGTGAAGGAGCGCACCGTCTTTCGCAACTGTTCGCGCTCCGGGGTGGTCCAGATACTCACAAGATGCTCTCCGGGATGTCGACGTAGCGGCCGCGCAGCCATTCGCCCAGCCCCTTGGCCTGGGGATCGAACCGCGCCTGATAGGCGACGCCCTGACCGAGGATGCCGTCGACGACGAAGTTCACCGCGCGCAGATTGGGCAGCACGTGGCGGGTGACCTCGAAGTCGGCGGCCTCGGGCAGCAGTTCGGTGAACAGCTCGACGGTCAGCGTGTTGGCCAGCCAGCGCCATTGCTCGTCGCTGCGCACCCAGACCCCGACGTTGGCCGACCCGCCCTTGTCGCCGCTGCGGGCCCCGGCGACGCGGCCCAGCGGCACGCGCCGCGTCGGGCCGGGCGGCAACGGCTCGGGCAACGGCGGGGGGTCGGCCGGCGCCAGTTCCAAAGTCTCGGTGGCGCAAGGGATGTACGTCCCCGTCCCGTCGGCGTGCACGGCGACGTGCGGCACGCTCGTGGCGTCGACGTAGCCCGCGGTGAACACGCCGTACACCTGGCCGTCACCGGGCGGGGCGGTCACGTGAAAGCCGGGGTAGCTGGCCAGCGCCAATTCGACTGCGGCGGAGGAGAACTGGCGGCCCACGTTTGCAGGGTCGGGGTCGCGGACGACGCAGTGCAGCAACGCGCTGGCGGCCTCCTCGGTGTCGGCGTCGGTGTGGTCGGTGCGGGCCAGCGTCCACTGCAGCTCGGCGGGCTTCACCGTCAACGCCGCCTCCAGCTGGCGGCGCACCAGCTCGGCCTTGGCCGCGATGTCCAGGCCGGTCAGCACGAACGTCATGGCGTTGCGGAACCCGCCGATGCTGTTCAGCGACACCTTGTACGTGGGCGGGGGCGGTTCCCCGCGCACCCCGGCGATGCGCACGCGGTCGGGGCCGTCGGGGGACAGCGCGATGGTGTCCATCCGGGCGGTGACGTCGGGGTTGGCGTAGCGGGCGCCGGTGATCTCGTAGAGCAATTGCGCGGTGACGGTGTCGACGCTGACCAGGCCGCCCGTGCCGGGATGCTTGGTGATCACCGACGAGCCGTCGGCGTGGACCTCGGCCAGCGGGAAACCGGCGTGGGTCAGATCCGGAAGCTCCGTGAAGAACGAGTAGTTGCCGCCGGTGGCCTGCACGCCGCACTCGATGACGTGGCCCGCCACCACCGCGCCCGCGAGCGCGTCGTAGTCGGTGCGGCCCCAGCCGAAGTGCGCCGCCGCCGCGCCGACGATCACCGAGGCGTCGGTGACCCGGCCGGTCACGACGACGTCGGCCCCGTCGCCGAGGCAGTCGACGATGCCCCAGGCGCCCAGGTAGGCGTTCGCGGTCAGCGGGGCACCCAGCCCGAGTTCGGCGGCGCGGGGCTGCAGGTCGTCGCCTTCGACGTGCGCGACGCGGGCGGGCACACCCAGGCGCTCGGCCAGGGCGCGGATCGCGTCGGCCAGACCGGCCGGGTTGAGGCCGCCGGCGTTGGCGACGATGCGCACCCCGCGATCGTGCGCCTCGCCCAGGCAGTCCTCGAGCTGGGTCAGGAAGGTCTTGGCGTAGCCGCGCTCGGGGTGCTTCATCCGGTCGCGGCCCAGGATCAGCATGGTCAGTTCGGCCAGGTAGTCCCCGGTGAGGTAGTCGACGTCCCCGCCGGTCAGCATCTCGCGCATCGCCGAGAGCCGGTCGCCGTAGAACCCGGAGCAGTTCGCGATCCGGACGGCGTCGCGACCCGAGGAAGAGGCCATGCAGTCCTCCCATCCGCGATCCACCGTTGAGCGCAAACCAACCAACCAACCGGTAGGTTAGCGGGTCGCGCCGGTGTCGCGTCAAGGACGTCGAGTCGGCCAGTGCGCCGTCGTTTTGGCGACCAGCAGGCCACCGACTATCCTGATGGGCAATCGTCGCACGTTCGGCCGCACCGGCCACGCCCGCGACATGCCCCCGACACGAGGAGTCAGGCCCGACCATGGCCGTACCCAAGCGCAGGATGTCGCGCGCGAACACCCGAAGCCGCCGCGCGCAGTGGAAGGCCACGAAGACCGAGCTCGTCGGCGTGACGGTGGCCGGCCAGAAGCACAAGGTGCCCCGCCGGCTGCTCAAGGCCGCGCGCCTGGGCCTGATCGATCTCGACAAGCGTTAATCTCGGCAAATACGCGGCGCGCCTCTCAGGCGGCTCTCAGGCGCTGGGACGAAACTAATGGCCGTGCGCATACTTGTCGTCGACGACGATCGCGCGGTGCGCGAGTCACTGCGCCGCTCGCTTTCGTTCAACGGGTACTCGGTCGAGCTCGCCCATGACGGCCTCGAGGCCCTGGACATGATCGCCAGCGACCGGCCCGACGCGCTCGTCCTGGATGTGATGATGCCGCGCCTGGACGGCCTCGAGGTCTGCCGTCAGCTGCGCAGCACGGGCGACGACCTGCCGATCCTGGTGCTCACCGCCCGCGATTCGGTGTCCGAGCGCGTCGCCGGCCTGGACGCGGGCGCCGACGACTATCTGCCGAAGCCGTTCGCCCTCGAAGAGCTGCTGGCCCGCATGCGGGCGCTGCTGCGGCGCACGAAGCCCGACGACGACGTCGAGTCGGTGGCGATGACGTTCTCCGACCTGAGTTTGGACCCGGTGACGCGCGAAGTCACCCGCGGACACCGTCGGATCAGCTTGACCCGCACCGAGTTTGCGCTGCTGGAAATGCTGATCGCCAATCCCCGCCGGGTGCTGACCCGCAGCCGCATCCTCGAGGAGGTGTGGGGATTCGACTTTCCCACCTCGGGCAACGCGCTGGAGGTCTACGTCGGCTACCTGCGCCGCAAGACCGAGGCCGAGGGCGAGCCCCGGCTGATCCACACGGTGCGCGGGGTGGGTTACGTCCTCCGGGAGACGCCGCCGTGATGAGCCCTGCCCGACGATGATCCGGTCGGAAAGGCACCGGCGCGCGCCGCTGCGAGCCACCAGTTCGCTGTCCCTTCGGTGGCGGGTGATGCTGCTGGCGATGTCGATGGTGGCGATGGTGGTCGTGCTGATGTCCTTCGCCGTCTACGCGGTGATCTCGGCCGCGCTCTACAGCGACATCGACAACCAGTTGCAGAGCCGGGCGCAGCTGTTGATCGCCAGCGGCTCGCTGGCCGCCGACCCCGGCAAGGCCATCGAGGGCACCGCCTATTCGGACGTCAACGCCATGCTGGTGAACCCGGGCCACGCCGTCTACAGCGCCAACCAGCCGGGCCAGACGCTGCCGGTCGGAACCACCGAAAAGGCCGTCATCAGCGGCGATTTGTTCATGTCGCGGCGCACCGCCTCCGATCAACGAATACTGGCCATCCACCTGCCCAACGGCAGCTCGTTGCTGATCTCGAAGAGCCTGAAGCCGACCGAGGCGGTCATGACCCAGCTGCGCTGGGTGCTGCTCATCGTCGGCGGCATCGGAGTCGCGGTCGCCGCGGTGGCCGGCGGGATGGTCACCCGGGCCGGGCTGCGTCCGGTGGCCCGCCTCACCGAAGCCGCCGAGCGCGTGGCGCGCACCGACGACCTGCGGCCCATCCCGGTGTTCGGAAGCGACGAATTGGCCAGGCTCACCGAGGCTTTCAACCTGATGCTGCGGGCGTTGGCCGAGTCGCGGGAGCGGCAGGCCCGGCTGGTCACCGACGCCGGACACGAATTGCGCACCCCGCTGACCTCGCTGCGCACCAACGTCGAACTCCTGATGGCCGCCATGGAGCCCGGGGCGCCGCGGCTGCCCGAACAGGAGATGGTCGGCCTGCGCGCCGACGTGCTGGCGCAGATCGAGGAATTGTCCACTTTGGTAGGCGATTTGGTGGACCTGACCCGCGACGACGCCGGACAGGTCGTGCACGAGACCGTCGACATGTCCGAGGTGATCGATCGCAGCCTGGAGCGAGTGAGGCGGCGGCGCAACGACATTCACTTCGATGTCGACGCGATCGGATGGCAGGTCTACGGTGACGCCGCGGGCCTCTCCCGCGCGGTGCTGAACCTGATGGACAACGCGGCCAAGTGGAGCCCGCCGGGTGCCCACGTCGGCATCACGATGCGACAACTCGACCCGACGCACGCCGAGTTGGTGGTTGCCGACCACGGCCCCGGCATCCCAGCGCACGAGCGCCGCCTGGTGTTCGAGCGCTTCTACCGGTCGACGACGGCGAGGGCGATGCCGGGCTCGGGGCTCGGGCTGGCGATCGTGAAGAAGGTGGTGCTCAACCACGGTGGGCTGCTTCGGGTGGAGGACACCGTGCCCGGAGGTCAGCCGCCCGGTACCTCCATCTACGTGCTGCTGCCCGGCCGTCCGATGCCGGCCCCGCCGGCCGCGGACGACACCGAGGTCCTGCGCGCCGACAGCGAAACCGGCCCCGTTATGCCCGTGGCGAACAGCGGGCAGAACTCTCGGGATTCGGCGAACGTTATCTCAGTGGAATCTCAGTCCGCGCGGGCAAGGTAGGTCTGCAGCTAGTGTTGGACTCGAGCCAAGTCGAGCCCAAAACGCCGGAATATAGGAAGAGCGACGTAGCGACATGACGAATGACCCGAGGTATTCGCCACCGCCGCAGCAGCCGGGATACCGTACCGGGCCTGATCAGCCTGTGCCCCCAGCCTATGCGCAGGGGCGCCAACAGCCGTACAACCAGCAGTTCGACTGGCGTTATCAGCAGCCGGCCCAGCCGTCGCAGCCCACGCCGACGAGCCCGTACCGGCGGCCCTACGAGCCCTACGAGCCTTTCAGTGGCGCCGGGCCGGGCCGGATGCCTGGCGGCGCGGGGACGGGTCCGATGCCCGGCGGCACGGGGGTGGGTCCCATGCCCGGCGGAACCGGGACGGGGCCGATCCACCTGCTGCCGCCGATGCCCCCGGGTCCCGTGCCCCAGAAGCGCTCCCGCGCAGGCCTGTTGGCCGCCGGCGCGCTGGCGATCGCGGTCGTGTCGGCCGGGATCGGCGGCGCCGCGGCAACGGCCGTCGAGCTGGGCACGCACTCCGCGAGCGGCAACGGCCACGGGATCATCCCGGGCGCCGCTCCCAGCGTCCCGGCGGCGAACATGCCGCCGGGCAGCGTCGAACAGGTGGCAGCCAAGGTGGTGCCCAGCGTCGTCATGCTGGAAACCGACCTGGGCCGCCAGTCCGAAGAGGGTTCCGGCATCATCCTGTCGGCCGACGGGCTGATCCTGACCAACAACCACGTCGTCGCGGCCGCGGCCAAGCCCGGCGGGCCCGGTGGGCCCGGCGCTCCCCCCGGTGGCGCGCCGCCGAAAACGACGGTGACCTTCTCCGACGGCCGCACCGCGCCGTTCACGGTCGTCGGTGCCGACCCCACCAGCGACATCGCCGTGATCCGCGTGCAGGGTGTGTCCGGGCTGACCCCCATCACGCTGGGCTCCTCGTCGGATCTGCGGGTCGGCCAGCCGGTGGTGGCGATCGGGTCGCCGCTGGGCCTGTCGGGGACGGTGACCACCGGAATCATCAGCGCGATGAACCGGCCGGTGTCCACCACCGGCGAGTCGGGGAACCAGAACACCGTGCTGGACGCGATCCAGACCGACGCCGCGATCAACCCGGGTAACTCCGGCGGGGCGCTGGTCAACATGAGCGGCCAGCTGGTGGGCGTCAACTCCGCGATCGCCACCCTGGGCGCCGACTCGCCCGACGCGCAGAGCGGCTCGATCGGCCTCGGCTTCGCAATTCCCGTCGACCAGGCCAAGCGCATCGCCGACGAGCTGATCGCGACCGGCAAGGCCACGCACGCCTCGCTCGGCGTGCAGGTGACCAGCGACAAGGGCACCCCGGGCGCCAAGGTCGTCGACGTCGTGCCCAACGGAGCCGCGGCGAGCGCCGGCGTGCCCAAGGGCGTGGTCGTCACCAAGGTCGACGACCGCCCGATCAACAGCGCCGACGCGCTGGTCGCCGCCGTGCGGTCGAAAGCCCCCGGCGACAAGGTGTCGCTGACCTTCCAGGACGCCGGCGGCGGGAGCCGCACCGTGCAGGTCACCCTCGGCAAGGCGGATCAGTGATGCGAGTCGATGAGCCCTCGTCGGCGGGATTGTCCGACCTCGGATATACGGTGGCACCCATGGAAACGGGTGCGGAGTTGGTGGTCGGCCGGGCCCTGGTCGTGGTGGTCGACGATCGCACGGCGCACGGGGACGAGGACCACAGCGGACCGCTGGTCACCGAGCTGCTGACCGAGGCCGGGTTCGTGGTCGACGGCGTGGTGGCGGTCGCGGCCGACGAGGTCGAGATCCGCAACGCGCTGAACACCGCGGTGATCGGCGGGGTGGACCTGGTGGTATCGGTCGGCGGAACCGGCGTCACGCCACGCGACGTCACGCCGGAGGCCACCCGCGAGATCCTGGACCGCGAGATCCTGGGCATCGCCGAGGCCATTCGCGCGTCGGGGCTGTCCGCGGGCATCATCGATGCCGGGTTGTCCCGCGGTCTGGCCGGGGTGTCGGGCAGCACGCTGGTGGTCAACCTCGCCGGCTCCCGCTACGCGGTGCGCGACGGGATGGCGACGCTGAATCCCCTTGCCGCTCAGATCATCGGCCAGCTGTCGAGCCTGGAGATCTAGGCGCGCCTCACTGCGCTTCGGCGTCCGCGCGGGGCCCGTGGGCCGGCGGGGGCGTGGTGGCCGCCGCGCCACCGTGCCGGCCGGACGAGTCCCCGTCGGTGTTTTGGGCCAGCAGGTCACGGATCTCGGTGAGCAGGACAACCTGGGCGTCGTCGGCCTGCTCGACCTCGCCGCGCTTACGCAGGGTGTTGTACGGCAGCACGACGAAGAAATAGACCACCAGCGCGATCAAGAAGAAGTTGATCGCCGCCGACAGCAAGATGTTGAAGTCGATGAACTGGCCGCCGCCGATAGAAATCTTCAGGGCGCCGACATTGGTCTGCTTGTTCGCGCCGACCCGGTTGAGGAGCGGCGTGATGATGGCTTCGGTGAACTTGGTGACCAATGCGGTGAAGGCAGTACCGATGACCACCGCGACGGCCAGGTCGACGATATTGCCCCTTGCGAGAAACTCCTTGAACCCTTTGAGCATGCCGAGGTCCTTTCTGGACTGGACAACGTTTGCTATCGATCACGTGCCCAACAGCGGCCAGGCCCTCAGTGCAGGGTCAGCGTCACCGTCTGACCCAGCGTCGAGCCCGCCACCGTGTTCGCCACGCGAGCCGGCAGCGCAACCAACACTACGCGGTCGCTATCGGCAGCCTGGACCTTCTGTTTGGCGGAAACAAGCACGACGACGGCGTCGGTTGCTACCACTTTGGTCACGGCCGGGCCGCCGGTCGCCGGTGCGTCGTTGCCCGGGCCGGCGAGCACGTCCACCACGTCGCCCACCCGAACGAGGTCGATCAGCCCGCCGTCCGCCAGGTGCAACGGCACGATGCGGGCGCCGGGCCCGGCCTTCGGCCCGATCGCCGCCTCGGCCAGCCGGCTGCCCAGTAACCGGACGTCGGTGAGCACCTCGCCGCGCCGGGTGGGGCCGGCCAGCGTCGAACCGACGACCGCGCCGACGTCGGCCTGAGAACCGTCGGGAAGGCTTGCGACCGAACGCTTTTCGAGCCGGACATCATCGGCGGTCACTGCCGCGCCCGGCTGCAGGTCGCGCGCCGCCACCACCACTTCGGCGTCGTCACCGTGCGGGTCGGACCGCAGGGCCGCAACGCCCGCCAGCGCCACCAGCCCGCCCGCGGCCATCCGGCGGGCCAACACGGTGCGAGACCAGTCGGGGCGAAGCGACGTCGAGATCCGCCTGAACAGGCTGGGGTTCAGCGATGATTCGCCCACGGCGCAACGGTAGGCGCGCCGGGGGGCCGGCGATGCCGGTCAGAAGATTGCTTGTGGATAACCGCTCAGCTGGAGGCGGCGGCGGTGGCCGGGGTGGCGCTGCTGCTGGTCGTCTTCTCGGCCGAGCCGCTCTTGTCGCTTGACCCGCTCTTCTCGGTGGGCGCGCTCTTCTCGCCCGAGCCCGCGTCACCCGACGATCCGTTGGTCGAGCTCTTCGACTTCGCCCCGTCGGCGCGGCTGTCGGTGCGGTAGAAGCCGCTGCCCTTGAACACCACTCCGACGGAGTTGAACAACTTGCGCAGCCGGCCCGAGCACTTCGCGCAGGTCGTCAGCGCGTCGTCGGTGAAGGCCTGCACAGCGTCGAAGCGGTCGCCGCACTCGGTGCACGCGTAGCTGTAAGTCGGCACAAAAACCTCCGAAATCGTCTCGGGCTGCATTAGCACTCTACCGTGTCAAGTGCTAGAACCGCCACGTGATCGCGATCATTCCCGCGTCGGCAGCGCGATCAGGCCCCGGTGGGGCGTCAGCGCGTGCGTCATCGGGACATCGTGCGGCTCGGCGGGCAGCTCGTCGAGGAACTCCGCGTCGCGGACCATCGCGATGAGCCGCGCCGCCGGGTCGCGCCCGCCCAGCGAGCGGTCGTAAAACCCCCGCCCACGGCCCAGCCGCACCCCCCGGCGGTCAACCGCCAGGGCCGGCACCAGCACCACTCCGGCCTGGGCCAGGGCCGTCGCCGGCAGCAGCGGCTCGGGCGGCTCGAACAACCCCCACGGCCCGGGAACGAGGGTGCCCGGCCGGTACTCGCCCCAGCGCAGCGGCAGCGGCGTCTCGTCGGCGGTGGTCCGCGCGACCGGCAGCAGCACCCGTCCGCACCGGCGCAGCAGCATGTCCAGCAGCTCGGGAGAACCCGGCTCGGCGCCCACCGGAACGTACGCGCAAACGGTGATCCCGCTGGTGAGGCCGGCCTCCAGCCGCTCGCCGAGCAGGCGCGCCTCGGCGCCGTGAACGTCGTCGCCCACGCCGCGCCGCGCGGCCAAGAGCTGCCGGCGCAACGCGGCCTTGCTCGCGGTTTGCACGCCCCTAACGATGACAGGCCGGGTTTCGGCGTCGCCAGACGGCGTGGGAGCGCCCAGCGGGGGTTATCGTTTTAACAATGTCACGCGCAGAAATTCCGATCCCCTTTACGGCGATCGTTCCCGCCGCCGGCCTGGGTACCCGGTTCCTGCCCGCGACCAAGACCGTGCCCAAGGAGCTGCTGCCGGTCGTCGACACCCCCGGGATCGAGCTGGTCGCCGAGGAGGCGGCCGCCGCCGGCGCGGAACGCCTGGTGATCGTCACCTCCGAGGGCAAGGACGGGGTCGTCGCGCACTTCGTCGAGGACCTGGTGCTGGAGGGCACGCTCGAGGCGCGGGGCAAGAAGGCGATGCTCGACAAGGTGCGCCGGGCGCCGCAGCTGATCAAGGTCGAGTCCGTCGTGCAGGCCGAACCGCTCGGACTGGGGCATGCCATCAGCTGCGTGGAGCCCACCCTCGCGGCCGACGAGGACGCCGTCATGGTGCTGCTGCCCGACGACCTGGTGTTGCCGACGGGCGTCTTGGAGACGATGGCCAGGGTGCGGGCCGATCACGGCGGCACGGTGTTGTGCGCGATCGAGGTGTCCCCCGAGGAGATCAGCGCGTACGGCGTTTTCGACGTCGAACCGGTCCCCGGCGATGACAACCCCGACGTGCTGCGGGTCAAGGGGATGGTGGAAAAGCCCAGGGCCGAGGATGCCCCGTCGATGTACGCCGCCGCGGGCCGCTACGTGCTCGATCGCGCCATCTTCGACGCGCTGCGCCGCATCGAACGCGGGGCCGGCGGCGAAATGCAGCTCACCGACGGCATTGCGCTGCTGATCAAAGAGGGCCACCCGGTGCATGTCGTCGTGCATCGCGGATCTCGACACGACTTGGGAAATCCCGGCGGCTACCTCAAGGCTGCGGTTGACTTTGCATTGGATCGTGACGACTATGGCCCGGATTTGCGGCGATGGTTGGTGGCGCGATTGGGCCTGACCGAGAACTAGCCGGGCGATACGTCGGTCCGCCAGCACTCAGAGGGCTTGTGCCCGTCAGGGCATTTGAGGGCAGAAAGGCGCGCTTGTGCGTTCTGTGGAGGAGCAGCAGGCCCGGATAACGGCGGCCGCGGTGGCCCCGCGGCCGATACGGGTGGCCATCGCCGAGGCGCAGGGCTTGATGTGCGCCGAGGAAGTGGTGACCGAGCGACCCATGCCCGGCTTCGATCAGGCCGCGATCGACGGCTATGCCGTGCGCAGCGTCGACGTGCTGGGCGTCGGCGAGGTGGGCGCCGAAAGCCTCGGCGAGCCGCCCGGCGATCCCGCAGCAGACGAAGACACGCGCGACGGCCTCGTCCTGCCCGTGATGGGGACCATCGAGGCCGGCTCCCGCACGCCCAGCAGGCTGCAGCCGCGGCAGGCGGTCCGGGTGCAGACCGGGGCGCCCCTGCCCACCCTGGCCGACGCCGTCCTGCCGGTGCGCTGGACCGACGGCGGGACATCGCAGGTCCGGATTTTCCGCGGGGCGCCGTCGGGCGCCTACGTGCGCCGCGCCGGCGACGACGTGCAGCCCGGCGACGTCGCCGTGCGCGCCGGGACGATCATCGGCGCGGCGCAGGTGGGGCTGCTGGCGGCGGTCGGCCGCGAACGGGTGCTGGTGCATCCGAGGCCGCGGCTGTCGGTGATGGCCGTGGGCGGCGAGCTGGTCGACATCTCGCGCACCCCGGGCAACGGGCAGGTCTACGACGTCAACTCCTATGCGTTGGCGGCGGCGGGCCGCGACGCCGGCGCGGAGGTCAACCGCATCGGCATCGTCAGCAACGACCCGAAGGAGCTGCGGGAGGTCGTCGAGGGCCAGATCAACCGCGCCGAGGTCGTCGTCATCGCCGGCGCGGTCGGGGGCGCGGCCGCCGAGGCGGTGCGGTCGGTGCTCTCCGAGCTGGGCGAGATGGAGGTCGTCCGGGTCGGCATGCACCCGGGATCCGTCCAGGGCTTCGGGCAGCTCGGGCGCGAGGGCGTTCCGACGTTTCTGCTGCCCGCCAACCCGGTCAGCGCGCTGGTGGTGTTCGAGGTGATGGTCCGGCCGCTGATCCGGCTGTCGCTGGGCAAGCGCCAGCCGATGCGCCGGATCGTGCAGGCCCGCGCCCTGTCGCCGATCACGTCGGTCGCCGGGCGCAAGGGGTACCTGCGCGGCCAGTTGATGCGCGACCAGGACAGCGGTGAATACCTGGTGCAGGCGCTGGGCGGGGCGCCGGGCGCGTCGTCGCACCTGCTGGCCACGCTCGCCGAGGCGAACTGCCTCGTGGTGGTGCCCAGCGGCGCCGAGCAGATCCGCACCGGCGAGATCGTCGACGTCGCCTTCCTGGCCCAGCGCGGCTAGGCGAAGCGACTGCACCCGCTCGTGAACCTGCTGCGCACCAATTCCCGTCATCCCGGTTGGCCGCTGGACGTGGGTCCGCTGCGGGTACCGGCGGGGGTCGTGCGGCTGCGGGCGGTGCGGATGCGCGATGGCGCGCAATGGAGCCGGATCCGGCTGGCCGACCGCGCCCATCTCGAGCCGTGGGAACCCAGCACCGACAGTGACTGGACGATCCGGCACACGGTCGCCGCGTGGCCGGCGTTGTGTTCGGGCCTGCGCGCGGAGGCCCGCAAGGGACGCATGCTGCCCTACGTCATCGAGCTCGACGGGCGGTTCTGCGGCCAGCTGACCATCGGCAACGTCACGCACGGGGCGCTGCGGTCGGCGTGGATCGGCTACTGGGTGCCCAGGTCGGCCACGGGCGGCGGGGTGGCGACGGCGGCGCTGGCGCTCGGTCTCGATCACTGCTTCGGCCCGGTCATGTTGCATCGCGTGGAGGCCACCGTGCGCCCGGAGAACGCCGCGAGCCGCGCCGTGCTGGCAAAAGTCGGGTTCCGCGAAGAGGGCCTGCTGCGCCGCTACCTCGAGGTCGACCGGGCGTGGCGCGATCACCTGCTGATGGCGATCACGGTCGAGGAGGTTCAGGGATCGGTGGCGTCGACCCTGGTCCGCGCGGGTCACGCGAGCTGGGCCTGACCGCCCCGCCGGAGGCGTCACGTTGCCGCTTGCTGTGGCTAGCGCGACACGAGTGACGTTTGGTGCTTGTGAGCGGCAAATTACAGGTGTGTAATTGTGCTGGTCACCCTGCCCCGGCCGCACCGGCCACCGATGAGCCTCGCGGAGGGCAGGACCAGTTAGGAGCTAGTCATCATGCCAAGCATCCCGCAGTCGCTGTTGTGGATCTCGCTCGTGGTGCTGTGGCTGTTCGTGCTGGTGCCCATGCTCGTCAGCAAACGCGACGCCGTGCGGCGCACCAGCGACGTGGCGCTGGCGACCCGGGTGCTCAACGGCGCCGGTTCCCGGCTGCTCAAGCGGGGTGGGCCCGCGGCGGGCCACCGCAGCGACCCGCACTGGCAGCCCGAGGACGACGCGGCCGAGGTGGACCGGGACGACGCCGAGGACCCCGAGGAGGAAGGCGACACCACCGATCTGCGTCCGGCGCGACCCGTCGTGGTGAAGGTCGCGGCCGATGAGCCGGCCGAGCCCGACTACCTGGACGTCGACGTCGTCGAGGATGCCGGCGCGCTCCCGGCCGGGACCGGGGCCGAAAACGCCGAGCCGGCCGACGCGGACGAGGCCGCCGACGAGACCGAGCCCCAGCCCGTCGCCGCGCACGCCGGAACCGGCGACGAAGGTGACGAGTACGAATACGTCGAGGACTCTTCGGGTTTGGAGCCCGAGGCGGACCGCGAGGAGGACGACGATCCGCGGGCGTTCGTCGCGCCGGGCGCCTCCCGGCGTCGCCGGTTCGACCCGAAGGCCGCCGCCGCGGTCAGCGCTCGCAAGTACGCGTTTCGCAAGCGGGTGCTGATGGCGATGGCGGTCTTTTTGGTCGGCTCGGCCACGGCCGCATTCGAGGTATCGCCGACGGCGTGGTGGGTGTGCGGCAGCGCGACGGCGGTGACCGTGCTGTATCTGGCCTATCTGCGCAGGCAGACCCGGATCGAGGAGAAGATTCGTCGCCGCCGGATGCAGCGGATGGCACGCGCGCGCCTCGGCGTGGAGAACGCCTACGACCGCGAATACGACGTGGTGCCCTCCCGCCTGCGGCGCCCCGGCGCGGTGGTGCTCGAGATCGACGACGAGGACCCGATCTTCGAGCATCTGGACTACGCGACGCCGATGCGGAACTTCGGATGGCCCAGGGACCTGCCCCGCGCGGTCGGCGAGTAGCGCCGGCAGTTCGGCGGTTCGCCCGGGGGCTGGTAGCCTGCTAGCGATCAGGGGCTATGGCGCAGTTGGTAGCGCGACTCGTTCGCATCGAGTAGGTCAGGGGTTCGAATCCCCTTAGCTCCACCAAGATTGACCGGTGGTTTTGTCATTCAACGGGCGTCACGCGGCGGGTCCGGTCCGCAGCGGGTGCGCAGGGAGGGTTGAAGAGGATGGCTGTTGATCCGGACAGGATTCGCGAATGGCGTGAAACTGCCCAAAAGTATGGCGACCTGACCGTCGGTCTCGTCCAGGCGTTGCCGGAGGAACCGACTGAGCGCGATTACTCGAGGGTCGCGATGGTCGCGTCGATATCTTCGATGTACTACGCGACGGCGCTGGATGCCGATCACTTCGTTGACGCGCCGACCGACGGTGGAGCAAAAGCCTAGATCCGCCGGTTCAGGTCGTTGCCGCACGACTTCCGATCGGGCAGTCGCCGACCGAATCGCCACGGTTAAGTCGGCTGCCACGCTGTCCACGTCTTCATCGAACGGGTCGGCGTAGACGCGTCTGACGTCTTCGACGCCTCGGCGTGGCCCGGCATCCGCTGGACCGCGTCAACGTGCACCTGGGTGCTGGCCGTCGGGCTGGCCGCTGTTTGCCAAAGATCATGCGGTCTTGGGAGTTTGGCTGCACGCGCAGGTGCAACACCCGCTCAGCTCCACCAAAATATGGAGCCAGGTGTCGTCGTATTGTGCGGTGCCCAATTCCGCCTCAACGATCAGTTCCGCCCCCTCGCGTCCGCGCTCATCGCCGCCGGCGTTGTTCGAGCCACACACCGAACCACAAGAAGGCCGGCGGCGCGAGAATCGCCCACACCATCAGCATGATGACGACGATGTTGTGTGCTGTCACGGTTTCTCCGGCTGGCCGCCGCACGCAGGCGCGAGCTCTAGGTCGTTCACCGTGCTCCCCAATGCGTGGTCGCGGAGTCCCCGGGGCATCGCCAGTCTCCGCTGGCCCCGGCGTTTGCGCAACCAGTCGTTTGCAGGCGAGTCCGCTCGAACGGACCGACCGGTTGCAAGAGTCCCAGATACGGGTACTGATCCAGTCATTACCCATGAGGCCGAACTTGAGATCACGCGCGCCCGCCGCCGTGAGGAAAGGACTCGATGGCGCTCCGCGACACCGACGCGACCGACGCGCTGCTGAGAGAACTCCTGTGGACGTACGGCCCGTGCGGCCAGGAGAACGAGGTGCGCGCGGTGTGCGCGCGCGAGCTGCAACCCGTCGTCGACGACATGTGGACCGACGACGCCGGCAACCTGGTGGGCTACATCGGGGCGAACGGTCCGCCCGAGGACTCCGCCCACCGCCACCGATCGACCGCCGGGCCCGGCGACGCGACGCGGGTGATGGCGCACATGGACGAACTGTCCATGCTCGTCAAGCGGATCGAGCCCGACGGCTCGCTGCACCTGACGCAACTGGGGACGATGTACCCCGGGAACTTCGGGCTCGGGCCCGTCGCCGTGCTCGGCGATCACGAGACTTTCACCGCGGTGCTCACATTGGGCTCCGAGCACACCACGAAGGAGAGTCCGCGGATCTGGCAGACCAAACCGGATCAGGGCGACCAGGCTCTGGATTGGCACCACGTCTACGTCTTCACCGGCCGCACGGGCGACGAGCTCGCCACCGCGGGCGTGCACCCGGGCACGCGGGTGTGCGTCGAGCGCAGCAAGAGGTCACTGGTCGAGATCGGTGATTACGTCGGCTGTTACTTCCTGGACGACCGCGCCGCGGTGACCGCGCTCCTGAAAGCCGCGTGCCTGTTACGCGAGTGCGGACAACGGCCCGCCCACGACGTCTACGCCGTCTTCACCACCAACGAGGAGATCGGCGGGGTGGGCGGGTCTTACGCCAGCGCCACCCTGCCCGGCACCCTTACCCTCGCCCTCGAGGTAGGCCCCACCGAACGGGAGTACGGGACCACCGTCACCGGCGGTCCCATCGTCGGCTACAGCGACGCCATGTGCGCCTACGACAAGGACGTCGCGGACCGGCTGATGCAGATCGCCGACGACCACGGGTTTGAGCCGCAGGCGGCGGTCTTGGGCGCGTTCATGTCCGACGCCTCACATTCCAAGGCGAATGGGCTGACACCGCGGGCGGGCCTGCTGTGCCTGCCCACGCTGAGCACGCACGGCTATGAGGTCATGGCGCGGCGCGCCATCGATTCCGTCGCCGCGGTCGTCGTCGACTTCGTGGTCCAACCCGACGGCCAATCTTGACTCTGCAGTCACGGGACTCGTTTGCTCGCAACGGATTCGACGCCGTTTCGCCTAATTCCCCAGGTGGAGTTAGGAATTCCGACGTGAGCTCGAATCGGTGCACAGTCGCCGAGAAGCCCTTGGCGGCAACGGATTACCCGCGTGCGACGGTTCTACGTGGATGGACGAGCGCCAAGTTTCACCTCCGAAAAGGTGCCCTCGGCATCCGTTCGGCGGGGATTGCTCCCTCGCCACTCACCTGTCCCGTCCGGCTTGGTTACCCCGCGCACCCATCACGGATACGCCCTCCGGCTCGGCCTGCCCGGCACGCGTGCCGGGGGCAGCCGGGTGGCGAAGCGGCCGGCATGGCGCCCGAACCGACACGCGAAGCGTCGTGGCGGGAGCGTCGGTGTCGCGCCGGACTGGAGGACCGGTGCTGACGGCCGACCCTCCGCTTGGGAACAGCCACCGCCTTGACGCGCTGTGCCGGTCACCGTGGGCTATGTCAACCAGTAGTTGACGCGCCGGAGGGTGGCGCCCGGCCGCCGACGGCTAGGCCTGCGGTCTCCTAATCAGCTGTGACGCGGGTTTGGGGCATGCTTCCAACGACATGGAATACCAATAGTTGCTGAATCCGTTGCAAGTCAGCCAGATAGTATGTAAGCTTCCCGCCAAGTGGATAGTCGGTATACACCTCAGGCGTGCTCCGGGGCGGGGCAATGCCTCCCCTACAGATTGGCAGTCGCGACATGACCAGCGTTTCCTCCTTAGAGTCGGTCCAGCATTCGCTCACTCGGCATCCCCGACCTCGCCCGAAAAGCGTCGTCCAGGATCCGACGGTCAGCCTGGTTATTCCTGTGCGGAACGAGGCGCGCAACATCGGCTGGGTGCTCGAGCAGATCACCGATGAGGCGACCGAAATCATCCTGGTTGACGGTGATTCGACCGACGTCACGATCGTCACCGCGCGTCGCTCCCGGCCCGACGTCCGGGTAGTGCCGCAACAGGGCAAAGGCAAAGGCAGCGCGTTGCGAACCGGCTTTCTGGCCGCCACCGGGGACATCGTCATCATGATGGATGCGGACGGCAGCATGTCGCCCAGCGAGATCCCCCACTACGTGCATTTCCTTGCCAACGGCTACGACTTCGTCAAAGGATCGCGATTCATCAGCGGCGGATCGTCTTTGGACATCACCTGGTTCCGGCAACTCGGCAACAGGTTCCTGCTCGCGGTGTTCAACTGGCTTTACCACGGGCACCTCACCGACCTCTGCTACGGATTCTGCGCGTTCGACCGTCGCTATCTTGACCACCTCCAGCTGTCAGCGACCGGCTTCGAAATCGAGGCCGAGATGACGGTGCGTGCGATGCAGGCAGGGCTGCGCATTGCCGAGGTTCCCAGCGTCGAGCTGCCCCGCCGCACGGGGGCGTCGAACCTGCATGCGATCCGCGACGGCATCCGCGTGCTGCGAACCGTACTGCGCCATCACCGCTCGGGCGTCTCCGGGCACCTGTACCAGGCGGTGCGGCAGGCGGCGGGGCGACCGGGAGTGGAAGCGTCAGCCGCAGTGACGGCATGACAAGCGCTGCTCGGTCATCCAACCGGATGATCGACGGCAACGATCTCCCGATCGGTCTGATCGACGTCGCACTGAGCATGCCGCCCGTCGAACTCGTCGGGGACACGGCCGTGGTGCTGCTGAGTCGCGAGCAGGGACCGCCAGCCGCGGTTTTGAAGGTGGGCCGCGGCCCGCTGCGAGCCGCGGAACTGCGCACGCAGCGCCGCGTGCTCGCCGAACTTGCCATCCACCAAGGGCTCGATGGGGGATGGCGCGAGCTGCTGCCGCGGATCCTGGCATTCGACGAGCGCGCCGATGCGACGGTGTGCGTGGAGTCCTATCGGCCGGGATCAGACCTGGCGGAGGTGCTGACGCGCTACCCGAACCGGGTCGAGGAGCTGACCACAGCGGCCCTGAGGGCCATCGCTCCGCTGCATCGGGGGACTGCCACTTTCGTCGCCATCGACAACATCTGCATGCTGAGGCGATGGCTGGTGCAGCCCCTTGCGGAGCTGACGGCCATGTGCCGGCGGCTAGATCCCCGTCGGGTTTCCGAGGTGGACCGGCTTGGAACGATGCTGCGCTCGGTGCTCGTCGACTGGCGCGTGCCGGTGAGCTGGACGCACGGCGACTACACCCCCGGCAACGTTCGGCTGGACGGCGTGCCGACCGCGGTCACCGGCATCGTGGACTGGGATGGGGCGCGTCCCGGCCAGCCGGCGCTGATCGACGAGTACCTGATGCTTCTGACGGCGAGCTGCCAGGTCGAGCGGGCCGATCTGGGCACGATCGTCTCCGACCGGCTGCGGGCAGGCGGTCTCTCGGACCGCGAGCGTCGTGCGTTGTTCGCCGCGCGCTGCCACCCCGACGTGGGTATCGGTGACCGCGAGCCGGTCGACAATCGCATCGGCGAGCGTGTCGCAATCCTGCTGACCTGGCTGCACCGTATTGCCGATCTGTGGCGCAAATGTGCCACGCAGCCAAACCAGCACGAATGGTGGGCAACCAACGTGGCTCCAGTGCTTGACACCGTCGCCAGCTGGCACGATTCCCAGGTTTCACGCGCGCGGAACGGGCGCACCACCACAGCGCAGGGGAAACCGGCGGCCACGCCGCGGCCGGCTCGGGATTCCGCCCGACCGCCGGGAAACTAGGCCGGTGGTGCAACCGTGGGAGACAAGCGACGACTTCTCGCAAGAACACGGCGCCGACCGTCTTCGACGGACCGGCCCGGGGGCGTTTCGAAAACCCCTTACAGACGGGCCGCTCCCGTAGGGATTTTGCTTTTTTGATGCATTGACCTTGTCTCGTTGATACTGTGCCATCCATGTCGGACGCGCAGTTGGCTGGCGAGAACTCAGCCGGCAACCCCCGCCACGCCGCGGTCATGGCCGGCGATCGGCGAGTGGAGCGGCGGCGAAATTCGGGGTCCAACGACTCACCCATGGACGTGTTGGGCCGGTTGCCCGCGGTGGTGGTGTTGGAGCGGCTGCCGGTTCCTGCGCTGGCGATGGCGCGCGACGGGGTCATCTTGTTTGCCAATACGGCGTTCGCCGAGATGGTGGGATACGAGCAGGACAGGTTGGCGGGATCGGCGTTTCCGGAAATCTTCCTGACCGTGCCGACCGACGTCGCGGCGCTTTCCGGTGTCGATGCGATTGCGAACCTCGTGGTGGAGCTTCGGCATTGTGAGGGTTGGACGGTGCGGGCCCGGATGAGCAAGTCGGCGCTGCTGCGGCGTGACGATCCGGTTGTGCTGGTGACGTTCGACAATTTGACGGAGCGGCTCTGGGTTGACCACCACTAGTACGGTTGGTGGCTCTCGCGGGCAAGAAATTCCGGAAATCGGCTATTGATCTGTCGGTGGTGATTGCTGTCGGCGCTGCGGTTCGGCGCCTTGCACAGCGGTCGTGGCCGATCGTGTGGCTGTCGCGGGTGAGGCCCGGCAGTTGGCCTACGCGTCGGTGGGAGTCGCGGCGGAGGCGCCGGCAGTGGCGTGCATATCAACCGGGACTGCCTCAGCGAACACTTTTTTCACCGTCAGCGCATGGCGGCGGCGGATGAATTGGGTGAAGTAGTCGATCCGATCGGGATGAATGAAGCTGGGTAGCGCCAATGTCCAGACCTTTTGGAGATTGTCGAGGTAGTTCTCGGGTTGGTCCGGATTGCTGGTTCGCCGGACGCCCACCCACAGCGCCACCAGCATCTGGGCGATGTCGTCGGGGTCGTGGCGGTCGATCACGTCGCCCTCGGCGACCGCTCTCTCGATGAGGGTGGTGACGAAGTCCATCCTCGATCGCCACATCGCGGGGGGCAGCGGCGTTGTGTTGTCCAGGGTCTCGAGCAGTCGCACGCCGGCTCGCGCCACGTCCTGTTGGGTGTCTTGAACCGCAAGGCGGAAGACAAGGTCGATCAGTGTTTCGAGTCCCGACATCTCGCGGGCAAGCAACTCGCTGATCGTCGCCTGGCTCATTTCGGTGAGGTCGTCGATGATCGCCAGGGCCAGCGCCTGCTTGGAGGCGAAGTGAAAGTACATGGCCCCTTTGGTCAGGTCGGCCTCGGCCAGGATGTCCTCGAGGCTGACCATGCTGTAGGGGCGGCGGGCGAACTGGCGAGCCGCGGCGGCGATGAGCCGATGGCGTGTGGTGTCGGCCCGTCGTTCGGTGTCCTCGGTCATCGCCCGCCTGTCTTGTCCCGGTTGCCGCGCGGCGAGCCTTCACGCCAGGCAAGCTCACCGCCACGCCAATCCCTCCGATGATAGGGGGTGGCGGCCCGCCGGGTGTGCAGGTCCGTCTGATGACGCGCTGTGTCGGTCGCACCCTATCGTTCGTTCCGTCGAGCTGACATCCTTCGTTCACGTGCGCGCTATCGCTTTACCATTGGACTGCGAACCGGTTAAATGTGTGCACACTAAGTATGTATTCGCCCCGGGTAGTGCATCATCGGTTTGTCCGCGAGTTCCCGTCCGGTGCTGCGAGACCTAACCGCCTCCGCATCTGTTTGCTTCTAGGAGGAGCACATGTCGGTCGTCACTACACAACTGGAGATGGTGAAGCCTGTGGCGCGGACGGCCGATGGGCCGTCGCCTGCAGGGGGCTTTCCCGACGGGGTGCGCGTTGGCGCTGGTGGGTGCGGGCGGGTTGAGCGGCGGCGCAATGGGTCGCCGGGGGATTCACCGATGGACGTGTTGGGCC
>NZ_LZKL01000096.1 GCF_001668725.1 Mycobacterium sp. E787
GGCGCGGGAGGCATGGGCGGGGCACCCGGTCCCGGCGGTCAGCCCGGCGCGGGCGGCGAGGGCGGGGCCGGCGGCGCGCCGGGCCCCGGCGGCCAACCCGGCCAACCCGGCCAACCCGGCCAACCCGGTGAACCCGGTCAGCCCGGCGGCTGACGACTGACGATCAGGCGCACGCGACGCCCACCCGCGGCATTAGGCTCGTCCCGGTGAGCTCACGCGCAGGCATCGTCGTCACCGGGACCGAGGTCCTCACCGGACGGGTCCAAGACGCCAACGGGCCCTGGATCGCCGATCGCCTGCTGGAACTGGGCGTGGAGCTGGCGCACATCACCATCTGCGGCGACCGGCCGGCCGACATCGAGGCGCAGCTGCGTTTCATGGCCGAGCAGGGCGTGGACCTGATCGTCACCAGCGGCGGCCTGGGGCCGACGGCCGACGACATGACCGTCGAGGTGGTGGCCCGCTTCTGCGACCGCGACCTCGTGCTCGACACCGAGGTCGAGAACAAGATCGCGAACATCCTCAAAAAGCTGATGGCGCACTTCGATCAGGGAAATTTCGATGCGGTGCGCGCCGCCAACCGCAAACAGGCGATGATCCCGGCCGGAGCGCAGGTGCTCGACCCGGTGGGCACCGCGCCGGGCGTGGTGGTGCCCGGCAAGCCGGCGGTGATCGTGCTTCCGGGTCCGCCGCGCGAGCTCCAGCCGATGTGGCACAAGGCCATCGAGACCCCCGCGGCGCAGGAAGCGATCGCGGGCCGCACGACCTACCGACAGAACACGATTCGGATGTTCGGGCTGCCCGAGTCGGGGCTGGCCGAGACGTTGCGCGAGGCTGAGGCGTCCATACCCGGTTTCGGCGACCTGGAGATCACCACCTGCCTGCGGCGCGGCGAGGTCGAAATGGTCACGCGCTACGAGCCGGACGCCGCCGACGTGTATGCGCGGCTGACCCGGTTGCTGCGCGACAAGCACGGTCAGCAGATCTACTCCGAAGACGGCTCGAGGGTCGATGATGTGGTCGCGACGTTGCTCACCGGCCGCTGGATCGCGACGGCGGAGTCCTGCACGGCCGGCCTGCTGGCGGCCCGGCTGACCGACCGGCCCGGCTCGTCGGAGTATGTGGCCGGGGGCGTGGTGTCCTATTCCAACGAGGCCAAGACGCAACTGCTGGGCGTCGACCCGGCGCTGATCGAGGCGCGCGGCGCGGTGTCCGAGCCGGTGGCCGAGGCGATGGCCGCCGGGGCGTTGAAGCGCTTCGGGGCCGACACCGCGGTCGCGATCACCGGGATCGCCGGTCCGGGCGGGGGCACGCCGGAAAAGCCGGTGGGCACAGTCTGTTTCACCGTGATGCTCGCGGACGGCCGGACAGCCACGCGGACGTTGCGGCTACCGGGCAACCGATCCGACGTCCGGGAGCGGTCGACGACGGTGGCGATGCACCTGCTGCGGCGCATGCTCACCGACACCGACTGAAGTCACGTCATTTCCGTTGGCAGGAAAGCGCTTTCGGCGGTACCGAAGCGAATCCCCGTGGCGTCCTTACCGATCAGCGTCAGGAACGCCACCGCGATCAGCACCGGCACGATCGTCGCCGCCAGCGCGAAGGGGTAGCCGTGCGTCTCGGCCAGACGTTCCTGAATCGGCAAGTTGAAGGCGGCCAGCAGGTTTCCGAGCTGGTAGGTCACGCCGGGGTAGAGGCCGCGGATGGCGTCCGGCGACATCTCGGTCAGATGAGCGGGGATCACCCCCCACGCGCCCTGCACACAGACCTGCATCAGAAACGAGCCGAGGCAGAGCATCGCCGCGCTGTGCGAGTAGGCGAACAGCGGCACGATCGGCAGGCCCAGCAACGCGCAGAAGATGATGGTGTGGCGGCGTCCGAACCGCTGCGACAGCGAACCGAAGACCAGCCCGCCGATGATCGCACCGACGTTGTAGACGATCACGATCCACTTGACGGTCACGCTGGACAGCCCCGCGCCATGATTGGTGGTCGCCCCCAAGAACGTGGGATAGACGTCCTGCGTCCCGTGGCTCATCCAGTTGAACGCCGTCATCAGCAACACCAGGTAGATGAAACGGCGGATGATTGCGGCGTCGCGCAGCACGTCGCGAATCCTGGTGCTGGTCAGTTTCATTCGGTCCTGCGCGGCCTCCCAGACCTCTGACTCCTCCACCCGGTAGCGGATGATCAGGCTGATCAAGGCCGGGATGATGCTCAGCCCGAACAACCACCGCCACGACAACCCGAGCCAATTCATCACCACCAGCGAGGCCACGCTCGCCAGCAGATAGCCGAAGGCGTAGCCCTCCTGCAGCAGCCCGGAGAAGAACCCGCGTCGCTCGACGGGAACCTTTTCCATCGCCAGCGCGGCGCCCAGCCCCCACTCGCCGCCCATGCCGATGCCGTACAGGAGCCGCAGGATCACCAGCACGGTGAAGTTGGGCGCGAACGCGCACAGGAAACCGACGACGGAGTAGAACATCACGTCGACCATCAGCGGCAGTCGCCGGCCGACGCGGTCGGCCCACAGCCCGAACAGCAGCGCGCCGACCGGACGCATGATCAGGGTTGCGGTGGTGACAAACGCGACCTCGGCCTTGCTGATGTGGAACGTCTTCGCGATGTCGGCGTACACCAGCACCACGATGAAGTAATCGAAGGCGTCCATCGTCCAGCCCAGCAAGGCCGCGACGAAGGAGTTCCGCTGATCGGCGGTCAACTTCTTCCGAGGACTTTGTGTGGTCACTTGAGCATCGTGCAGTACCAGTTGCCATTGCGCGAGAGTAAGTTCGCGATACATGCGAATCATCGACGCCGACGGACACGTCGCCGAGAACTCCTCGCTGGCGGTCGAAGCGATCAAGCGCTGGCCCGACCACGTCAAGCCCAGCACCGACGGGCGGCTGCGGCTGACGCTGGAGGGCCGCAACTACCCCGAAGACCAGGGGCCCGGCGCGGGTTGTCCGCCCGAGCACGGGATCAGCAAGGCGCCCGACATCAACTGCCGCTCACCCGAGGGCGTGCTGGGCGACGCCGACCGCGATCACATCGACACGATGGTGCTGTATCCGAGCATGGGGCTGTGCGCGCCGAGCCTCGAAGATCCCGAGTTCGCCGCGGGATTCTCGCGCCTCTACAACCAGTGGATCGCGGACTACTGCGCCTCGTCCGGGGGCCGGTTGCGCGGGGTCGCCGTGACCCCGATCGAGCACGGTCAGGCGGCCATCGACGTCATGACCGAGGCCAAGGAGCTCGGGCTGGTGGCCACCCTGGTGCCGCCCGCGCTCAAGACCCGCAACCTCGACCACCCGGACCTCGATCCGTTCTACGCCGCCGCCGTCGAGCTGCAGATGCCGCTGGGCATCCACGGCGCCCCCGGCATTCACCTGCCCAAGATCGGTGTGGACCGCTTCACCAACTACATCCAGGTGCACTGCATCAGCTTCCCGTTCGACCAGATGACGGCGATGACCGCGATGGTCTCCGGCGGCGTCTTCGAGCGCCATCCGCGGTTGCGGGTCGCCTTTCTCGAGGCGGGCGCGGGCTGGGTACCGTTCTTCATCGATCGCCTGCACGAGCACTACGAGAAGCGGGGGGACTGGGTCGAGCGCGGCTGGCGGCGCGATCCGCACGAGTATCTGGCGGCGGGCAACATCTTCGTCACCTGCGAGCCGGAGGAGCCGATCCTGCCCGGCGTCATCGACGTGCTCGGCGACGACTTCATCATGTTCGCCAGCGATTACCCGCACTGGGACGGCGAATGGCCGGAGAGCACCAAGCACCTGCGCACCCGCGCGGACATCAGTGAGGAGGCGCGCGAAAAAATCGGCGGGCTCAACGCGCAGCGCTTCTACAACCTGAACTGAGCCGGGTGGCAGGATCTTTCGCATGGGCCCTTTTCTGCTGCGCGCAGCGCTGACCGGCATTGCCATGTGGATCGTCACCCTCTTCATGCACGGCATGAGGTTTGTCGGCGGCAGCACCACGTTGCAGACGATCGGCATCATCTTCGTCGTCGCCGTGATCTTCGGTCTGGTCAACGCGTTCATCAAGCCGGTCGTCCAGATCCTGTCGATCCCGCTGTACGTCCTCACCCTCGGGCTCATCCACATCGTGATCAACGCGTTGATGTTGTGGATCACCGCCTGGATCACCGCGCACACCACGCACTGGGGACTGCAGATCGACCATTTCTGGTGGACGGCGATCTGGGCCGCCATCCTGTTGTCGATCGTGAGCTGGGTGCTGTCGCTGGTGATCCGTGACGTCACCCGCGCCTGAGGCGCCTGAATCTTCAGCGGCCCTGCCAGCGCGGTGGTCGCTTCTCGGCGAAGGCGCGCGGACCCTCCTTGGCGTCCTCGGTCTCGAAAACCCGGTCGCTGTGCCGCGTTTCGTTGTCGTAGGCCGACTCGAGGTCGAGCGCCAAGCCCTCGACGGCTGACTGCTTGGTCGCGAAGACCGCGAGCGGCGCGTTGGCCGCGATGCGCTCGGCGTAGTCGTAGGCCGTGTCCAGCAGCCGGTCCGCGGGAACCACCCGGTTGATCAGCCCCATGGCCAGCGCGCGCTCCGCGTCCACCATGTCGGCCGTCAGCAGCAGCTCCATCGCGAGCGGGTAGGGCATCTGACGGGGCAGCCGCACGGTGCTCCCGCCGCCGGCGAACAGGCCGCGCTTCGGCTCCATCACCGCGAAGCGCGCGTCGGGCACGGCGACGCGTACGTCGGTGGAGGTCAGCATCTCGAAGCCGCCCGCGACGCAGGTGCCGTTGACAGCCGCGACGATCGGCTTGTACACCGGGAACCGGTGCAGGACGGCGTGAATGGCGTCGTCCTTGTTCCAGCCCTCCGGCCTGGGCAGGTCGCCGGTGAGCTCGGGGATGAATTTCTTCAGGTCCGCGCCCGTGCAGAAGTCCCGGCCGACGCCGGTGATCACCGCGACCCAGGCGCGATCGTCGTCGCGGAACGCCGCCCAGGCGTGGGCCAGATCGCGGAAGTGCTCCATGTCCAGCGAGTTGCGCGTCCCGGGACGGTTGATCGTGATGGTGGCGACGTGCGCCTCCAGCGCGTAGTCGATGCTCACCGCGGCTCCGGGTGAGTCACCAGGCGCACCACGTCGCGCGCGCAACCCCACGACAGGGTGACGCCGTTGCCGCCGTGCCCGTAGTTGTGAACGCAGCGCGACCGCCCCACCGGCTCGGCCTGCACCCGCACCGCCGGCCGGTCGGGGCGCAGCCCGGTGATCACCTCGATCAGTTCGGCGTCGCGCAGCCGCGGCTCGACCTGTCGGCAATGCCCGAGGATGCGCTCGGTCACCTCGGGATCCGGGGTCGTGTCCCAGCGGCCGGGAATGCTGACGCCGCCGCACACCACCCGCTGCGGGTGCGGGAAGAAGCAGGTCCATTCCGGGCCCTGGGTCAATTCGATAAACAGTTGCCGCACACCGGGATTGGCCAGGATGACGTGCTGGCCGAACACCGGCCGCACGGTGTCGTCGCCCGCCAGCGCTCCCGCGCGCAACCCGGCGCAGTTGACGACGATCGGTGCGGCCTCGGCGGCCTCGGCCAGCGACCGGACCTCGCGCGGCTCGATCTCGCAGCCGGCCCCGGCCAGCCGCCGGGTCAGGTAGTCGAGGTAGTGCGGCATGTCGATCATCGGCATGCTGGCGCGAAACCCGGCACCGAAGCCGTGTGGGACATCGCCCGGATCGGCCGGCCGCAGGTCCGGGATCAGCCGGGCCGCGGGCGAGGCCGCCTCGGCCGCGATGAATTCCCCGACGGCCAGCGCCGGAGCCAGGCGAACCCCGGTGTCCGGGTCGTCGGCCAGTTCGCGGAACACCCGCAGGGAATGCGCGGCCCAATCCAGGGTCGCGGCGGCGCGTTCGGCGGGTCGAGGCGGCGCCCAAACCGCTCCGGCCACCACCGAAGTCGTCGCTTGCGGCATCGCGGCCGCCCACACCCGCACGGGCCAGCCCGCCTCTGCCAGGCACACGGCCGACGTCAGACCGCTGACGCCGGCGCCGATGACGACGATCTGCTGCGGGTCACCCGAGTCTGTTGCCAATGGCAGCAAGCTCCCGTCAGGAATGGGGGGGTTGCTGGCCGTTCTGGCCGCCGAGCAGCCCGTTGAGGATGCCGAGAGTGCCTTGCACACCGGCCGGCGGCGCAGTGGGGGGCAGTGCGGCGTCGGGTGTCAGCTGCCAGGGCTGGCAGCCCGATGTCTTGAACGATTTGTCGGTCGGATCGATCTGCACGACCTGTGGCTTCTTGCTCAGGGCGTTGTCGACCAGGTTGCCGTCGGGGTTACCCAGCCGCTTCCAGTAGCAGGTGCCGTCACCGACGGGCCCCGCCGAGCTGTAGATGCCCGGCGCGATGTCGGTGCCCACCGCGTAGGTGCCGTCGTGGTCGATCGCCGTCTTCGGTCCGGGCGGCGGCGTCGGCTCGGGATCGGCGCCGGCCACGGCAACAGAAGCCGACACCGCCCACGCCGCCACCAGCAGTGCGCAGACGGGCGCTGCCGACTTGAACCTCATGGAAAGACAGCCTACCGGCGCGGGCGGCTGACTGGTCCACATCGACGAGCCACCGGCGCGGGCCGCTCAGCGCGGAAGCTGGGGAAGGTGCTCGCTGAGCGTGGCCGATGTGGCGTTGGTCGCCACACCACCGGTCCCGACTCCCGACGGCTTCAACGGGGTGTTGATCGGGATGTTGGCGGTGGTCGTCGTCGCGGCGACCCATTCCACCGGTGCCGGTGTGGGTGTGGGCGTCGGCAGCGGGGGTCCGTCGGCCAGCAGCGGGTGGCTGTGGCCGGGCCGGAGCAGCTCGGCCGCGGGCGGGTTTGCGGCGGCTGCATCCTGGGTGGCTTCCGACTCGTCCGATGTCGAGCAGCCCGGGCACTGGCCCCAGTAAATGACCTCGGCCCCGTCGAGTTGGAAGCCGAAGGTCTCCGAAACGGTCAGGCAGGGTGCCGCGCCGATGGCGCAGTCGACGTCTGCGATGGCCCCGCAACTCCGGCAGACCATGTGATGGTGGTTGTCGCCCACTCGGGTCTCGTAGCGCGCAACCGAGCCCGGGGGCTGAACCCGTCGCAGCAGACCCACGTCGGTCATCGCGTGCAGGATGTCGTACACGGCCTGCCGCGAAACGTCGGGCAGACATGCGCGCACGGCTCCGATGATGGATTCGGTGTCGGCATGCGGATTCAGGTGCACGGAATGCAGCACCGCGATCCGCGGGCGGGTCACCCTCAGGTCCGCCGAGCGAAGCCGTTCGGCATAACGCGCCATTGACGGCATCTGCACTAGACGGATGTCTTTTCTGGAACTGATCAAGACGTTGACCTTTCCCTCGTACCGCGAAACCCGTTCGGCGTGACCGCGCCTGGTAGGGCGTTATGGAAACGGTATTTTCACAGCGCAGCCAAGATTAGGGTCCTTCGTCCCCTTGTGGTGGATTTTCGACAAAAGCGCGACACGTTTTGAGAGCTGTGACCCCTGCCGTTAACCAAACGTTGGGTCCGGTCCGAAGGGCGCCACCGGCGGAGCAAAGCGATTTTCGCTCCATGTACTGCTGAAGTTCGTTTACGGGTTAAGTTTAAGCGGTCCGCTGAGACGATCGGGCCCCGTCGGCCGCCGCCCGCGCGCCCCGCACCGGTTGTGTGCCGCGAGGGTTGTCGAAGACGCCGGGAACGCGATGCCCCCGACCGTGGGCCCACACTCGCCGAAGCCCCTTGCTGACCGGCGGTCACATCGCACGTCTCGTTTCATCGCCCATACCGCCACGATGCACGAAAGCCCGACATGTGCGGCGACACGCGGCCGCGTGTGCCGAAAATTGCTGCAGCCGAAGGTGATTCAGGCCAGCCGGCGCACTGTGCCGGCGTAGCCCAGCGCGTGCTCGTAGGTCTTGAGATTGTCCCGCGAGATTTTCGAGTGCACCCGACGCTCGAGGAAGAAGCGCAGCACCGGGTTGTAGGCGTGGTAGGTCTCGTGGAACGTCAGCACGGTCGTCCCGTCGGGCTGCTCCTCGAGCCGGTGGTAGCCCTCGGCGCGGGACCACAACGGCGCCCCGACCGCAACATATCGGGACAGCTTGTTGAGCTCCGCCTCGGTCACGGTCTCCCAGGAGCGCGCCCGGCCACCGCTCAACAGGTACTTGGGCACCGGGAAGACGCAGGTGCGGACCAGGCCCTCGCCGGCCTCGTTGCCCTCGTTGAGGATCTCCATGCTGCCGGTCGGCCAGGTGAGCACCCGCGGCCGCGGCGCGTTCGGCGGAACCGGCGGATGAAGCACCCGCCACACCTTCCTCGGGGGCGCGTCGACGTGGAATCGCACGGTGTAGGACTGCATCAGCTCGCTCCCCAGGTATCCCAGAAGGTGATGGTCTCCGCGGGCGGGCGCCTGGTCGGCCGGAAGTCGGTGCCGATGGTGTAGGCGACCGGGAACAGCGCGGCCTGGGTGACGGTGGCCGGGATCCCGAGCAACTCGGCCACCTCTTTCTCCCGGGCCAGGTGCATCGTCGTCCACACCGACCCCAGTCCGCGGGACCGCAGGGCGAGCAGAAAGCTCCAGCCGGCCGGGATGATCGACGCCCAGGCCGACGCCGCCGTGAGCAGGCTGGAGTTGTCGATGCGGTTGGCCAGGCAGGGGATGACGTGCACGGGAACCCGGGCCAGCGTCTCGGTCAGCGCCAGCGCCCCGGCGTACACGCGGCGGGTCTGCGGGTCGGAAGCCTCCTTGGCCGCGTGCGCCAGATAGTCGGCGCCGACGCCGCGATAGACATCGGCGATCGCGGCGCGCTTGTCGGCGTCGGTGATCACCAGCCAGCGCCAGTCCTGAGCGTTGCTTGCCGTGGGCGCCTGCATGGCAAGCCGGATGCACTCGAGGATCACCTCGCGGCCGACCGGCCGGTTCAGGTCGAGGCGTTTGCGCACCGATCGGGTGGTGGTCAGCAATTCATCGACCGAGGCGATGTCCATCGGATCCTTACTGTTGTTGGTCGAGCCCGATCAAAGGTCGATTGCGCAGGATTGATCGACACCGAGCACCGCCAACGAGCGCCCCAGGCCGAGGAACACCGCCACGCACAGCGTCAGATCGAGGATCTCCTCGTCGGAGAACGCCCGGCCCAGGCGTTCGAAGAACGCGTCGTCCATCGACGCGTGGTCGTTGGCGAAGCGTTCGGCGAACTCGATGGCAAGCCGCTGACGCGGCGTGTAGCCCGGATAGCCGGCGTAGTCGGCGACGTTGTCGTACAACTCCGGGGCGAGGCCCGCGTCCAGCACCGACTGGGCGCGGAAATCCGAGCAGGCGACGCAGTCGTTGATCTGGGCGATGCGCATCCGCGCCAGCTCACGCTCCTCGGCGGGCAGAATGCTCTGCTCGTACGCGCCCCGGATCATCCGCTCTACCATGCCGCCGAGCTGCGGCCGCAGCGTCCAGATCATGGCGGCTTCGCCGCCGGGACCATCCGGCACATCGAGTCGGGCCATCCGTGAACTCCTGCCCGGTGAAGATCGTTACCGTGTCGAGCAAACCAGATTCTCAACTCGGCTGTCTAGGTCGGCGCACGCGTGCGATCCGCCGATGCAGACCCGGCGCCGCCCCGAGAATCTGGTCGGGCTACGGTCCGTTGATCGAGGGCGTACATCGGGCGAACGTCCCGTGTCTGGAGGTCTCGGCGTGCTGTTCATGCACGAGGTACACAAGGTGCGCGGCCGCGCCGAGGATGACTTCGAGGCCGCGTTTCGCGATGGCTGGATGCCCCTGCTCGCCGCCGGCGACGACGCCCGGCTGCTGTGGTACGCCGATCACGCGCAAGGCAGCGGGCCGGCCTACACCGTCGTCACCATCACCGCGATCACGGACGGGGCGGCCTGGGAACGCCTTGCGCTGCGGGTGCAGCAGGGCGACCTGCAGAAGTGGATTCGCGGCCTCGACGAACTCCGTCACGAGGTCGAGGCCAAGCTGTTGGTGCCGCTGCCATGGTCCCCGCTGCAGGAAGTGTCGTTCGACGAGGTGCCCACCGACGGTCGCGAGCATGAGCTGACGCTCTACATGGAAGACACCATGTGGCCCTACCAGGACAAGTTCGAGGAATACATCGACCGCTGCGGCGACGTCTACGCCCGCAGCCTGGAGCGGCCGTCCTCGATGCTCACGATCGAGGCGGCCTTCCAGCCCGCGCTGGGCAGCCATCTGCGCCGTGAGGTCATCCTGATGCAGCGGATCAAACGGCCGGAGCAACTGCTCGAACTGCTGCGCACCCACATTCCGTCCGAATACCGCGCGCCGGGCACGTGGATGCACGACGCCCTGGATCTGCGCGATCAGTGGACCAGCCGGCTGCTGCGCACGTCCGCGTGGTCACCCTTGTATTAGGCCCGCGAGTGAACACCGGGACCATCCTCGATGCGGCCGCCACCGGCGACCCGGCCCGGACCGCGCTCATCATCGACGGCCGCTCGATCAGTTACGGCGACCTGGCGGTGGCGGTGCGGCGGTGCGCCGCCGCCCTGGCCGCTCACGGGGTGGTCGCCGGCCGGCGCGTCGCGGTCGTCGACAACGGAAGCCTGCTGTCGGTGGCGACGGTGCTCGGCGCGGCGCGCATCGGCGCCGCCGCCGCGCTGATGAATCCCGCGTTGACGCCGCCCGAGTTGCAGGGGCTGCTGGCCAACGCCGGCTGCGCCGACGTTGCGGTCGCGGGGGAGCCCTACGTGGCGCGGCTGCGCGACGCGGGGACGCCGACCGTGCTGACGGATTTCGACCTCCCCGGCGAGTCCCCCGAGCCGGCACCGCCGGCCGATGACGCCGCCGACCGGGACGCCCTGGTCCTGTTCACCAGCGGCACAACGGGATTGCCCAAGGCCGTCGGCATCTCCGGCCGGCAGCTCAGCGCGCGGATCAAAGGTATGGCGGCGCCGTTCCGGCCGGGGACGAAACCCGCGATGGGGATGATGTGCGTCCCCTTCTTCCACGTCGGCGGCGCGCTGGGCACGCTCGGCGGTCTGTACTCGGGCAACACCTCGGTGGTGCAGCCGCGCTTCGACGCCGGGGAGTGGCTGCGGCTGGTCTCGAAGCACCGGGTGGCGACCACCTTCATGGTGCCGACGATGCTGCAGCGCATCCTCGACCACCCGGACTTCGCCCGGACCGACCTGTCGTCCTTGGTCGCCATCGCCTACGGGGCCGCCGCCGCACCGATCCCCTTGGTGCGCAGGGCGATGGAGGCATTGCCGCACGTCGCGTTCGCCAACGTGTTCGGCCAGACCGAAACGCTGGGCGCGTACACCACCCTGCTGCCCGACGACCATCGCGACCCCGCGCGGGCCGGTTCGGTCGGCCGTCCGCTGCCCGGGGTCGAGGTGCGGGTGGTCGACCCCGCCACCGGCGACGACGTCGCGCGCGGAACGGTGGGCGAGCTGTGGGTGAATACCACCCAGAACGTGACCGAAGGCTGGCTGCGCACCGGGGATCTCGCCCGTCAAGACGCCGACGGCTACATCTTCCCGTCCGGCCGGCTGAGTGACACGATCAACCGTGGTGGAGAGAAGTTCGGGCCGGTCGAGGTCGAAGAGGCGTTGCGTTCCCATCCGGCGGTGAGCGACGTCGCGGTCGCGGGTGTCCCCGACGAGGAGCTCGGCCAACGGGTCGGGGCGGCCGTAGTCGCCTGCGCCCCGGTGACTCTCGAGCAGTTGCGGTCGCACTGCCGCGCATTGATCGCCTACTTCAAGCTGCCCGAGCGCCTCGCGATCGTCGACCAGATCCCCTACAACGCGACCGGCAAGGTCAGCCGCCGTCAGCTCGCCGAGCTCATCGTGCGTGAGAGCTGAGCGGGCGCCCGAGACAGGAGTGCCAGTGCTGTTTCTTCACGAGACCCACAAGGTGGTCGGCGCGCGGCAGGACGAATTCGAGGCCGCCTACCGCGACGGCTGGATGCCCACGCTTGCCGAACAGGACAACGCGCGGTTGCTCTGGTACACGAACCACGCCCATGGCAGCGGGGCGTCCTACAACGTCGTCACCATCACCGGGATCAGCGACGGCGCGGCCTGGGAAAGCCTCGCCCGCCGGGCCCAGAGTGGGGACCTCCGGCCATGGATGCGTGAGCTGGACAACCTGCGCCACGAGGTGACCGGCAAGCTGCTGCTGCCGGTCGCATGGTCACCGCTGCAGACCGTCGACCTGGCGAGCGTGCCCACCACCGGCCAGACCCACCCGCTGACCATGTTCATGGAGGACACCGGCTGGCCCTACGCGCCCTTGGACGACTACATCCGCTCCTGGGACGAGATCTACTACCGGCCGCTGTCCCAGGCACCCGCCCGGATGCGGATCCTCGACATCCAGGCGTGCTTCCAGGTGGCCCACGGCAGCTACCGTCGCCGAGAAGCCATGCTGTGGCAGAAGATCGACGATTCCAACAACTATGCGGCCCTCGTCCATCTGCTCACCAAGGAGGTGCCGGCCGAGCACCGGGCGCCGGGCAGCTACATGTTCGAGGCCCTGAAGTTTCGCGACCAGTGGCAAAGCCGGCTGCTGCGGACGTCGGACTGGTCACCCCTGTACTGAGCGGTTCAGTATCTTGGCGGCCTCGCCGACCATGTCGGCGACGACATCGGCGGCCGGGCTGACATCGCGAACAAGCCCCACCGCCTCGCCGATGATGATGGCCGCCGCGTCGAAATCCTCTGCAGCGGTTGCTCTTTCGAACGACTTAACCGCGTCGGGCAGCACCGCCGCCAACTCGTCTTCGTGGCCGTGCCAGGATTCGAGGAAGGGGTTGCCCAGCGCCCGCACCGTGTATTCGGCGGGCCAATCCAACCGCCGCACAACGTCGTAGACCCGGGTGCGAACGGTTTCGTCCCCGCTGGCGCCTACGGCGCGCTGCTGTGCCCGCGGCGACACCGAGGCCTCCGGGGTCGCCCAGAACCGGGTCCCCACGAGCGCGCCGTCGGCGCCGAGCGCCAGCGCCGCGGCCAGGCCCCGGCCGTCGGCGACTCCGCCCGCGGCCACCACCAAAGTCTGGGGCGACCGGTCGGCGACGAGGTCGACCACGTCGGGCACCAGCGTGAACGTCGACCGGGCGGTCATGCCGTGGCCGCCCGCCTCGCCGCCCTGAGCCACGATGATCTCCGCGCCGGCGTCCAGGGCCTGTCGCGCGTGCTCGAGGTTCTGCACCTGGGCGGTGAGCGGAACCCCGGCGGCGCGGATGCGATCGGCGAACGGTCGCAGCTCGCCGAACGACAACATGATCGTGGCCGGGCGCCGCCCCAGGGCCGCGTCGAGCAACTCGGGCGTCCGGGCCAGGCTCCAGGTGATGAATCCGCATCCCACCCTTGTCGGCGCGGCCCGGTCGAATTCCCCCTCCAGCCAGTCCTTGTCGCCGTAACCGCCGCCGATCAGGCCGAGTCCGCCGGCCGATGTCACCGCCGCCGCCAGCCGGCCCCCGGAGACCCCCGCCATCGGCGCGAGCAGGATGGGATGCTCGATGCCGAGGAATTCGGTGAGGCGGGTGGTCAGGCTCATATCAGCTCTCCCGTGAGGAACTGCGCCCGGCCGTGGCCGAACGACCAATCCTCGTCGCCGTTTTCGGTGATCGAGACGATCAAGTCGGCCGGGTCGATCCCGCACCGCTCGGCCAGCCGAAGCGCCAGCAGCTCATAGAACTTCTCCTTCATGGCCCGCGTGCGGCGCCGGCTGACCACGCGCACGATCACCTGCCGGGCCGAGCGGGTGATGCCCAGACCGGTGTCCCACGCGACGACCTCGTGGGCGGGGTGGGTGTGCACCACCTGGTAGCGGTCGCGCGGTGGCACCGCGAACGCTTCGACCACCGCCTCGTGCACGGCATCCAGCAGCGCCCGAACCTCCGACGGCGCGCGGCCCTCGACGACGTCGATATACAGCAACGGCATTTCTTCTCCTCGGGTCGGTGTCCTGCTTCGACGTTAGGTCCGGGGGGATCGACTGTGAAATGCCTGTTGCCGTCGATCTATGCTTGTCCGGCATGGGCGGGTTGGACAGCGGCCGGGTCGAGTTGCGTCACCTCCGGGTCTTCGAGGCGGTGGCGCGGCTCAAGTCATTCACCAGGGCCGCAGCCGAACTCAGCATCACGCAGCCGGCCCTGAGCCGCACCATCCAGCAGTTGGAAGACGCGCTGGGAGTGTCGCTGCTCGATCGCAGCTCGCGGCACGTGGAGACGACGCAGGCCGGACGGGCGTTCCTCGAGTACGTGGAGCGGGCGCTCGCCGAGCTGGAACGCGGGTTCGGCGCCGTGCGGCGGCAGGCCGGGATCCGCCTGGGGTTCAGTTGGTTGTTGCCCGATCCGTGGGCGCAGGACACCGTCGCCCGCTTCGAGCGCGCCACCGGGACGACCGTCACCTTGATCCGGGCCGACGACGCGCTCGCTGCGGTGCGCCAGGGCAAGGTCGACGTCGCGGTGGTGCGCGGGCACATCGCGTCGAGCGCGGTGCGCGTCGTCCCCCTGTTCAACGAGTCGAGGGTGGCAGTGTGTTCGGTGCACTCGGCCCTGGCCGAGCGGACGGAACTGGACTGGGCCGAGGTGCCGCGGTGGCCATTGGTGGTCAACACCGCCAGCGGCACCACCGGCCCGTGGTCCTGGCCCGCCGGTGAAGGTCCGGAAATCATCGTCGAGACAACGAATTTCGACGAGTGGATCGAGTCGGTCGCGGCCGATCGCGGCATCGGCGTCATTCCCGACGTCGCCGTCCGGCGCAACATTCACCCCGGCGTGCGGTTCATCACGCTGCGCCGAGCGCCCGAAAGCCCGGTGTCGCTGGCGTTTCTGCCGCGCGCCCGCAACGCCGTGCTACGCCGCTTCGTCGAGGCGGCGGTGCGAAGTGCCCCGTGAACGTCCGCTCACGGCTTCCCCGCTGCGCCGAGAGTGACCGATTGCAGGAACGGCTCGACAACGGCCAGAAAGCCGTCGGGATCGGACGAGAACACCACATGCCCGGTGTCGAAGGTCTCGAGCCGCGAACCGCTGATGGCTGCACGGGTCGCGCGCCCGGCGCTCAGCGGGATGGCGATGTCCTTCTCGCCCCACACGACGAGGGTCGGCGCGGACAGCTCACCGGCGCGGCCGCGGAGGTCGTGCGCGGGTGTGGCGAAGCTTCGCCACAGCGCCGCTCCCGTCCGGATGCCCTCCGGCGTTTTGGCCACAGCCGTGGCGCGCTCGACGATTCGCCGGTCGTGGTCGGTGCGGGCTTTCATGTAGCCGCGGACGAACAGGGGAGCGGCCCGGCGGAACACCGCCGGGGTGCCGAGCGCCCGGCAAAACCCCCGGACCAGTGGATTCAACGGCACGAAACCGCCTGTGTTGACCAGGATCAGGCCCGCCACTGACTCGGGGCGATTGATCGCCAGTCGAGCGGCCGCGAACCCGCCGACTGAATTTCCGATCAACACCATCCGGGACAGGCCCAGGCCGTCGACGACATCTTCGAGCACGTCGGCGAAGAGCGGTGCGCCGGGTTCCGTGGGGGAGGCGATCGGATCGGACTCGCCGTGGCCGGGCCAGTCCACCGCGATGGTGCGGTAGTTCGTGGCCAGCGTCTCGACGATGGGGTCGAAGTCATGCCGGTCATGCAGTGTGGCATGCAGCAACAAAACGGTTGGGCCACTGCCTGATTCGCGATAGGCAACGCGTCCGGCCCGGGTCTGGATGGTCGTCATGCGGGTCCCTCTCTGGATTGACCGACTGGTCGGTCATGGGCTACGCTACAGCCATGGCACCGCCGTGACAAGGAGGCGATCGAGATGCCAACAGCCCCGCCGCCCGAAGCGCCATTCGCCGACAAGATGGCGTACTACCGCACCCAACACACCTCCAAGGGGATCAGGGCAACCCATCTCATCGGCACGCCGATCATCGCGGCCGGCATGCCGCTGCTGCTCGCCAAGCCCAAAGTCGGCGCCGCGATGTTCGTCGGAGGATGGGCGATGCAGATCGTCGGCCACCGGGTGTTCGAGAAGAACCTGCCCTCGACGCACAAGGGCTGGATCACCTACCAACTCACCGGGGTGATCCACGTCTGCGAGCAGTACGGCGAACTGCTGGCGCGCCGCAGCCGGCGCAAGGCCGCTGGACCGCGGAGGCGCCCGTGAGACCGCCCGAGCCCGGACGCAACGCGCTGCTGGACGCCGGACAGCGGCTGCTGGGATCGGCGGACCTCGCCAGGATCTCGGTCAACGCGATCGTCGCCGAGGCCGGAATGGCCAAAGGCAGCTTCTACCAGCATTGGCCCAGCCGGTCCGAATACGTGCGGGCGCTGCACGCCCGGTTCCATGACGACCTGCAGGAGTCGATCACCGCGGCGATGGGCGAGCTTCCGCCCGGCCGCGACCGGCTCGAGGCCGGGATGGACGCCTATCTCGACGGCTGCCTGGCCGAGCCCGCCACCAAGGCACTGCTGGTCCAGTCGCGCACCGAGGCCGGGCTGACCGATTTGGTCGCCGCCCGCAACGACAGGTCGGCCACCCTGATACTGCCCGACCTGGCCGCGCTCGGGTGGGCGCCGCCGGAACCGGTCGCGGTGCTGCTCGTCGCGGCGGTGGCGGAGATCGCCCTGATCGAGCTCGCCGCAGGCAAACGCGACAAACAACTGCGGCGCGGGTTGCTCCGGCTGGCGACCCGAACACCTGCCGGCTAGCACCGGGCCGGTTACGGTGTGCAGGCCGGTTCGAGGGGAAGTACCGTGCCGCCGGATCGCAGCGACAGCAGGTACAGGTAGGTCGCGAGCGAATGCTCGCATAGCACGGAGTATTTCACCAACACCTTCGGTGGAAGCGGCACCAGCCGAATCGGGTTCAGGTCGTACCGCGTCAGCACGTGCTCGTAGTCGACGGGGGGCGGCAACGCGGGGATGACGTCCAGGCGGTTGGCGATGCGCCACGAGTTCTTGACCACCTGGTCATAGGTGCTGGCAAACAGCGAATCCCCGGTGCGCGGGCTGCCGTAGGTGTACACGGCCGGGTCGGTGTAGGTGGTGTTCGCCGCCATGTCGAGGGCCAGCAGCGTCGCGAGCGCGCCGCCGAGGCTGTGCCCGCCGACCGTCACCGAGCCGACCGGCCGCGGGAACGGAAGCCCCGCGAATGCCTTGACCACCGCCGGCGCATCGGGCGCGGCGGCGGTCCGCAGCGATTCGTACATGTCGGTGAAGCCGTCTTCGGTATGGCCGGCGCCGGCCAGGAACGGGCACGGCACCTGGAGAAATTCGGCGTCGTGCATCCACTCCAGCATTCCCTCGGTGCCGCGGATCGCGATCGCCACGTCGCCGGTCTTGCCGTCCTGGCAGATCAGCCCGATGGACACGTCGTCGTCGGCCCGCCCCGGGTTCATGTCTGTCGCCAGGTCGTTGGCGTAGATCGTCGTGACCACCGTGTAGTCGACGCCGCCGGCGCTCAGGGGCTGGCCGGCCTTGTTCGTCAGATCGCCCGGCGACGTGGCATAGGTGGCGTTGACGAGCTGGCCGAATTGGATTGCCTCCGCGACGTCGAACGTCGGCTGCGCCGAAGGCATCAGGACCCGAACGTGCCGGTGAACTGCGCGCGTCCCGAAGCCGCCTGCGCTAGCGCCTGCGCCGCTTGCGGCCCGGCGAGTCCCGGGGGGAGCTGGTAGGTGGCCGGGAGCTGGTAGAGGGTGAACCGGTAGTGGTGCACCCCTGTGCCCGCGGGCGGGCACGGCCCGCTGTAGCCGGCCTGGCCGGCCGAGTTCGGCAGGCTGCTCGCGCCGGCGGGGGTCTGACCGTCCCCGGTGCTGCCGGGGCCGGGAGGGATTCCGACCACCAGCCAGTGCACGTAGGGCCCGCGCGGGGCGTCGGGATCGTCGACCACGAGCGCCGCCCCCAACGGCGCCGACCACGTCAACGGCGGCGCCACGTTGGCCCCCTTGCACGTGTATTGCACCGGAATCGGCGCACCGTCGCCGAACGCCGGGCTGCTGATCACCAACGGCCCGTCGGCGGGCGCTTGAGCGACGGTCCGGCCGAGCGTCGTCACCTTGGGCGTCGGCGGAGCCGTGCGGCTGCCGCCGGGATCGCCGCAGGCGGGCAGCGCCATCAGGTCGGCCAGCCCGATCGCGATCGCTGCGATGCGGTGCGGGGTGCTCGGCACTGTCGATTCCATGCAGGGCGTCGATTTCATACACGACAGTGTCGCTCCGGGAGCGTGGCTCCGGAAGCTACTTGCCCGCCTTGACTTCGAGCACCCGCTTGCGCAGGCCCTCGGTTGCCGTTTCCATCAGCCCCTTCGCCCCCTTTTTGACCAGGAAACCCGGGACGGGCACGGTGAGATCCACGGTCAGCTCGAAACGGACGCGGGTGGAATCGCCTTCGGGCGTCAGCGTGTAGCGGCCCTCCTGCGCGCGTTGCTGTTTGGAGCTCTCCAGCGTCCAGCCCACTCCGTCGTCGTGAACGGAGTAGTCGAGCACCTGCTCGTCGGTGACCCCGACGATCTTCACCGTCTGCCGCGATTTGCTCGGATGGCCGTCGTCATCGCGCTCCAGGATTTCCACCTTCTTGTGGGCCGAGGACCATTCGGTCAACGACTCCAGGTCGAACAGCACGTCCATGATTTCGTCGCGCGACGCGTCGATGACGACTTCGCGCGTGTCGGTGATAGCCATGGCTGATAGATAACCACTGTCGCGGTGCTGAAAACGCAGGAGACTCAGGGGACCAGGACGACCTTGCCGACGTTCTCCCGGGCCGCCAGGATGCGGTGGGCCTCGGGCGCCTCGGCGAACGGCACCGCCGCGTGCACGACGGGGGCGATGGTGCCGTCGTACAGCGCCTTGGCCAGGGGGGGTGATCCAGGGCTCGAGCGTGCCGCGGTCGTCCCACAGCCGCAGCATGTTGAGGCCGATCACGGCCTTCGACTCCGAGAGCTGGTCGAGCAGGTTGAACCCGCGCAGCATCGCGAGCGCCTGCGGCGCCGCCGTGCGCAGCGAGCGCTTCTCGCCGTGCTGCAGCGCCGAAACCCCGTATCCCACAAGCCGTCCGCCGGGGCGCAGCAGGGCGTAGGAGCGGCGCAGCGACGTGCCGCCCAGCGCGTCGAGCACCAGGTCATACGGGGCCAGGCCGTGCCACCAGCCGTCGCGGCGGTAGTCGATCGCCCGGTCCACGCCCAGCTCGGCCAGCCTCGGATGCTTGCCGGGCGAGGCGGTGCCGTGCACCTCGGCGCCCGCCGCCTTGGCAAATTGGACCGCGGCGATGCCGACGCCGCCGGCGGCGGCGTGCACCAGCACGCGCTCGCCGGCGCGCAGCGACCCGTAGCCGTGCAGCGCGGCCCAGGCCGTCGCGTAGTTGACGGGAATGGCCGCGCCCTGCTCGAAGCTCAACGAATCGGGCAGCCGCACCGAATCGCTCGCCGCGACGTTGACGATCTCGGCGTACCCACCGAATCGCGTGCCCGCCAGCACCCGCTCGCCCAGCCGGCCGGCGTCGACGCCGTCGCCGACGGCCTCGACGGTCCCGGCGACCTCGTAGCCGACCACTGCCGGAAGCTTCGGCGCGTCGGGGTACATGCCGACGCGGGCGAGGTGGTCGGCGAAGTTCACCCCGGCGGCCCGCACCGCGACCCGCAGCTGGCCGGGGCCCGGCGGCAACGGGTCGGGGCGCTGCTGGACCTGCAACACCGACGGGTCGCCGTGCTTGGTGATGACGACTGCGCGCATCGTGTTCCTCCTCGACCGCTCAGGCCCGAATTCTTCCCCACACGTCGCGGCGCCGCGTTGCCGGCGCGGCTACCGTCCTGGTTGTGCACTTCGCTTGGGAGCGGTTAGCCGCCGGCGTGCATCGCTGCCGCCTGCCGTTCTGCGACGTCACGATCGGGCTGGTGTGCGGGCGTGCCGGGGCGTTGCTCGTCGACACCGGCACCACCCTCGTCGAAGCGGCCGCCATCGCCGCCGACGCCCGCCGGATCGCGGGACGCCCGGTGACGCATGTTGTGTTGACGCACAAGCACTTTGACCATGTCTTGGGGTCCTCGGCGTTCGGTGACGCCGACGTGTACTGCGCGCCCGAGGTGGTCGACTGCCTGTCGTCGGCGACCGACGAGCTTCGCGCCGACGCGCTGAGCTACGGCGCGGACCCGGCCGAGATCGACCGGGCGATCGCGGCCCTGCGCCCCCCGCGGCACCGCGTCCACGACGCCGTCGTCGACCTCGGGGGCCGCACGGTGCGGGTGGCCCATCCGGGCCGCGGCCACACCGCGTCGGATCTGGTGGTCGTCGCGAACGAGACCGACGACGGCGACGGTCCGGTCGTGGTGTTCACCGGTGACCTGGTCGAGGAATCCGGGGACCCGGCCGTCGACGCCGACTCCGATGTGGCGGCCTGGCCGGCCACGCTGGATCGGATGCTGGCCATGGGCGGAGAGCACGCCGTCTACGTTCCCGGGCACGGGAGCGCCGTCGACGCGGGATTCGTCCGCCGGCAGCGGGACTGGTTGCGCGCCGGCGGCAGCCCGCGGCGAGGGCGTCAGGGTCGGTGACGCTGACTCGAAGCGGGCGTAGCGGGATCGAAACCCCCTCGATTCGCCGACACCGGTGGCTCGATCGCCAACGCCACCACGCCTTTTGCCGACGGGACGGCGCACACGGCCGGACCCAGAGCGGCGGGGTACGGCGCGGCAACAGTTTCGACTCGGGACCATTGACCCCTGATTCGACCGCCGCCTGCGGGGATAAACTCCCTGCAGCGGAATCCTGCTGAAGAGGAGCGTAACCCCATGGCCATCATCGAAACGGACACAGCGATCCGGACGCCGTTCGAGCAGGACGTCGAGGCTACGCAGCGATACTTCGATGGTTCGCGATTCGCCGGGATCACCCGCCTGTACACGGCGCGCCAGGTCGCGGAGCAACGCGGCACCATTCCCACCGACTACACCGTGGCCCGCGAAGCCGCGGCGGCCTTCTATGACCGGCTGCGCGAACTCTTCGCGGCGAAGAAGAGCATCACCACGTTCGGCCCCTATTCGCCCGGTCAAGCGGTGAGCATGAAGCGGATGGGCATCGAGGGCATCTACCTCGGCGGTTGGGCGACCTCGGCGAAGGGCTCCACGACCGAGGACCCCGGCCCCGACCTGGCCAGCTACCCGTTGAGCCAGGTGCCCGACGATGCGGCGGTGCTGGTGCGCGCCCTGCTCACGGCCGATCGCAATCAGCAGTACCAGCGGCTGCAGATGAGCGAACAGAAGCGGGCCACCACGCCGGCCTACGACTTCCGCCCGTTCATCATCGCCGACGCCGACACGGGCCACGGCGGTGATCCGCACGTGCGCAACCTGATCCGCCGCTTCGTCGAGGTCGGGGTGCCGGGCTATCACATCGAGGACCAGCGTCCGGGGACCAAGAAGTGCGGCCATCAGGGCGGCAAGGTTCTGGTGCCGTCGGACGAGCAGATCAAGCGCCTCAACGCGGCGCGCTTCCAGCTCGACGTCATGCGGGTCCCCGGCATCATCGTCGCCCGCACCGACGCCGAGGCGGCCAACCTGATCGACAGCCGCGCCGACGAGCGCGACCAGCCGTTCCTGCTCGGCGCCACCAACCTGAACATCCCGTCGTACAAGAGCTGCTTCCTGGCGCTGATGCGGCGCTTCTACGAGTTGGGCGTCAAGGAGCTGAACGGCCACCTCCTGTATGCGCTCGCCGACGGCGAGTACGCCTTCGCCAACGCGTGGCTCGAGCGGCAAGGAATTCTGGGCCTGGTCTCCGACGCGGTCAACACGTGGCGGGAGAACGGCAAGGACTCGATCGACGACCTGTTCGACCAGGTCGAGTCGCGGTTCGTGGCCGCCTGGGAGGACGACGCCGGGCTGATGACCTACGGCGAGGCCGTCGCGGAGGTGCTGGCCTTCGGCGAGAGCGAGGGCGAGCCGGTCGACATGACCCCCGAGGAATGGCGGCGGTTCGCCCAGCGGGCGTCGCTCTACGCCGCCCGGGAGAAGGCCAAGGAATTGGGTGTCAATCCCGGTTGGGACTGCGAGCTGGCCAAGACGCCGGAAGGCTATTACCAGATCCGCGGCGGCATCCCCTATGCGATCGCCAAGTCGCTGGCGGCAGCGCCGTTCGCCGACATCCTCTGGATGGAGACCAAGACCGCGGACCTCGCCGACGCCCGGCAGTTCGCCGAGGCCATCCACGCCGAGTTCCCCGAGCAGATGCTGGCCTACAACCTCTCGCCGTCGTTCAACTGGGACACCACCGGCATGACCGACGAGGAGATGAAGCGCTTCCCCGAAGAGCTCGGCAAGATGGGCTTCGTCTTCAACTTCATCACCTACGGCGGACACCAGATCGACGGCGTCGCCGCCGAGGAGTTCGCCACCGCGCTGCGGCAGGACGGCATGCTGGCGCTGGCGCGCCTGCAGCGCAAGATGCGGCTCGTCGAATCGCCTTATCGCACACCGCAAACCCTGGTGGGCGGCCCCCGCAGCGACGCGGCGCTGACCGCTTCGTCGGGCCGCACGGCCACCACGAAGGCCATGGGCAAGGGCTCGACCCAGCATCAGCACCTCGTGCAGACCGAGGTGCCGAAAAAGCTGCTCGAGGAATGGCTGGCGCTGTGGAGCGAGCACTACCAACTCGGCGAGAAGCTGCGCGTGCAGTTGCGGCCCCGGCGCGCCGGGTCGGACGTGCTGGTGCTGGGCATCTACGGCAACGGGGATGAGCAGCTGGCCAACGTCGTCTTCGACCCGATCAAGGATCGCCACGGCCGCAGCATCCTCACGGTCCGCGACCAGAACACCTTCGCCGAGAAGCTGCGGCAGAAGCGGCTGATGACGCTGATCCACCTGTGGCTCGTGCACCGCTTCAAGGCCGACGCGGTCTACTACGTCACGCCGACCGAGGACAACCTGTATCAGACCTCGAAGATGAAGTCCCACGGCATCTTCAGCGAGGTCAACCAGGAGGTCGGCGAGATCATCGTCGCGGAGGTGAACCAGCCGCGCATCGCCGAGTTGCTGACGCCCGACCGCGTGGCGCTCCGCAAGCTGATCACCAAGGAAGATTAGGGCCCACCCGCCCCTGCGCACCCGGCCGCTGGATCGCCCGCGATCCGGCGGCTTCGGGCATTTCCAGGGCATTTCCAGGGATATTCCGCGCCGTTCCGCAGGCAGCCGGCGATTTTCGAAGGCGGCGTCGCGCGCCGTTTGCGGCGGCGCGCGCCGGGGTACGGAGAAGTGGACCGTCGTAAGGGTGGCGCGAGTGGAGAGTGGGGAAGCAGATGAGATCTGGAGCCAGGAATGCCGTCGCGCTTTTCGGCGGTGCGGCCATGCTCGTGTTGGCGGTCGGGTGCGGCGGCGGCGGTAACAAGGGCCCGAGTAGCACCACCACACCATCGACCACCACGACCACATCCAGCGTGGCGCCCGCACCCTCCACGGCGCCCGGCGGAGGCGGCGGCGCCCCGGGCGGCCCGGGCGGTGGCGGTGGCACCGGCGGCGGGGGCGGCGGCGTCCCGGGTGGTCCGACCGGTGGTGGCGGAGGCACCGGCGGCGGTACCGGCGGCACCGG
>NZ_LZKL01000097.1 GCF_001668725.1 Mycobacterium sp. E787
GATCTCCTCACGACTGCTCGCACCCATACCCCAAACCCTACGAACACCCACCGACAAAAACCGCCGCCTTGTGACCACTGAAACCAAAGTGGCCCAAGTTATTTCGTCAGCGGGTGTCGGCGCGCGACGTGGGCCGGAACAGCTCCACAAAGTTGCCAGCGGGATCCTGCAGCAGGACCTGCTGTCCGCCCGGGCCGCTGATGATGTCGTTGCGGAAAATCACGCCGGTCGCCCGCAGCCGCTCGACTTCGGCGGAGATGTCGTCGACGACAAGCTGTATGCGGTTCCAGCCACCGGGTTCCGGCGTCGCGCCGTCGGGCATCGGTCGCCCCGCGGAGCTCTTGGGTCCGGACAGCAGCAGTTGCAGCGGTCCGCGGACTACGGCGGCGAAGGCGGGCGCTGCGTCGAGGTCGACGCTGAAACCCAGGTGGGTCGTGTAGAAGTCGACGGCCGCCCGCACGTCGTCGACGAGATAGCGGACGCGCGCAAGCTCACCGGGTGCTGCCATCAGAAGTTCAACCCCGAGTACATCACCCGGTTCGGATCGTACTTCTGCCGCACCGTCGTCAGCTGCGCCAGGTTCGAGCCGAAGTAGCGCGACGCCGAGCTGTTGGCCTCCAGGTAGTTGACGTAGCCACCGACCGAATACTGTTGCACCGCTTGATGCGCGGAGCTCAGCCACTGCGTGGCTGCGGACACCTGGTTGGCGGCGGGCTCGACGTACCACTGCAACAGCGCGGACTGCTTGCGCCACGGGAAGGCGGTGTCCCCCGGTGCCACGTCGCCGACGGCGCCGTCCAGCGGGTCGACGAGCACCGACGCCTTGCCGCCGGAGGCCGGCCACTGCCCGATCACCGTCGCAATCGCCTTGGCCGCAGCCGAATTCAACGTCGAGAGCACGTCGGAGCCCGCGACGAATCCGACGGGCGAACCCGTCGAGCTGCCGCCGGCCAGGTACGTCACCAGGTCCATGTGGCTGAGCGTCTTGTTGACAACCGCGGTCGGGGCCACGCCGACCGCGGATTTGATCGCGCTGACGACACCGGAACCGGCGCCCGCCGGGCAGGTCGCCAGCACGTGGCAGTTCGGCTGGTTGCCGACCGAGAGATCGACTATGCCCCAAGTGTTTCGGTCCGCCGCGCTAAGCCAGGACTGCCAGCCGACGAGCACCTGCACCGCCGACGACGGCGGGAAGTCGAGCCGGACGACGTCGTTGTCAGCGGTGGGGAACGTGGCGAAGGTCATCGACGTCGTCACCCCGAAATTGCCGCCGCCACCGCCGCGCAACGCCCAGAACAGATCGGGATGGTCGTTGGCGGACGCCGTAACCACATCGCCGCTTGGCAGCACCACCGTGGCCGACTGCAGCGCATCACAGGTCAGGCCCGCGTGGCGGCAATCGGCGCCCACTCCGCCGCCGAGGGCCAGGCCCGCGATCCCGATGCTGGGGTAGGTGGCGGTGGGGATCGCGCGCCCGGCGCCTGCCAATGCCTGATGCGCCGCGTACACGGTGGTCGCCGGGCTGACCGTGGCGTTACCGCCGCCGTCGACGTTCACCCCGCCGGGAAGCTTGCGCAGGTCGATCACCATCGTGCCGTTGGCGCTCGACGCACCGATGTAGGAATGCCCACCGCCGCGCGGGGCGATCTTGAGCCCGTTCGCCGTCGCGAACGAGACCGCCTTCTGCACATCCGACTGCGACGACACCGTGACGACTGCCGCGGGATTGGAGTTGTTGTAGAACGAATTGAAAACCTGTTTCCCCGAAGAGAATTGGGAGCCGTTGGCGGGCAGCGCGACGCTGCCTCCGATGGCGGAGGCCAGGCCGCCCCAGCCGGCCGCGGGGTCGGCGGCCGCCCGTGCGGCGCCGAACACCGCTCCGGTCGCCAGCATCCCGACGGCGCCGCGTAAGAAGGTCTGGCGCGAGATCTCATGGTCCAGCGGACGGCTGCGATTCGTCGTCATGAGCCGGATTCTGGTCCAATCGGCACCCGAAAATCCGGGCCCCGCCGCGAGTGTCAGGTCACAGTGTGGCCTCGATCGGCCGGGCGCGGCGCCATCGTGCCGAGGGCCAATAAGCGACGTGAGGCGCGCCGCCGCCTTACGAAACGCTTATTGTGCAAAGCTTTATCGCACCGTGTTGTAAACGTGACAGTCATAGATCAGAGTTCCTAGCGTGACTGGAGTGCAATCAGTGGACTCCGCGACATGTGGGGAGGCTGGCATGAAGGCACTGGCGGGAACTCAGCGGTGGATCTGGCTGTTTCGTCACCAGCCCCTGACCATTCGGCTGCTGGCCGGTGCCGCCGGCCTCCTCACGGTGGCCGCGGCGTTCGCGGCGCCGGCCGAGGCCGACGCCGGCACCGATGACGCCTTCATCGACGCGCTCAACCACGCCGGCATCGACTTCGGCGAGCCGGGCAACGCGATGAAGGTGGGCGAGTCCATCTGCCCGATGCTCGCCCAGCCGGGCGGGAACTTCGCCGCCGCCGCGGCGAGCGTCAGCAATCGCGGCCTGTCACCGGGGATGGCCAAGATGTTCACCACGATCGCGATTCAGATGTACTGCCCGCAGGAGATGGCCAACATCGCCAGCGGCAACCCGGCCGCCGGAATTCCCGGAGGCCTGCCCGGGCTTGCCGGCGGCATCCCCGGCATTCGTCAAATCCCCGGAATGCCCGGCGCCTGAGTCCGATGGCGGCGACCCGCCGCGCCCGACTACGCCGCGCTTGCGATCGCCGCTCGCCCGATGGCGGCGACCCGCCGCGCCCGACTACGCGCGCTTGCGATCGCCGCTAACGCGTCCCCAGCGGGTCGATGGTCGAGGCGATATAGACCATCGCCGCGGCGACCGTCGCGGTGGTCACGAAGTCGGTGCCCTTGCCGCGGACGACCAACAGGCCGGCCCGGTCCTCGGACAGCACCAACCGCAGGATCGCCGCCACGCCCACCCCGATGCCGATCAGCAAGGCACCGCGACGCCAGAAGTTGGCCCCCGCCAAGACAAATGCGGCGGCGAAGATCAGCCCGACCGACAGGATCGGCCACTGGGCCCGCAGGGTCGCCCGCACGTCTTATTGCCGTCCCTCGGCCAATTCGACGACGTTGGTGAGCAGGAACGCGCGCGTGAGCGGGCCGACGCCCCCGGGGTTCGGTGACACGTGGCCGGCCACCTCCCAGACATCCGGGTGCACATCGCCGACGAGGCCGTTGTCCGTGCGGCTCACGCCCACGTCGACGACCGCGGCGCCCGGGCGCACCATGTCGGCGGTCAGCAGGTGCGGCACGCCGACGGCGGCCACGATGATGTCGGCCTGCCTGGTCAGCGTCGGCAGGTCGCGAGTTCCGGTGTGGCACAACGTCACCGTGGCGTTCTCCGAGCGCCGGGTCATCAGCAGCCCCAGCGGGCGGCCGACCGTCACGCCGCGGCCGATGATGACCACGTGCGCCCCCGCGATCTCGACGTCGTAGCGCCGCAGCAGGTGCACGATGCCGCGCGCGGTGCACGGCAGCGGCGCGGGGGTGGACAGCACCAGGCGGCCGAGGTTGGTCGGGTGCAGGCCGTCGGCGTCCTTGGCGGGGTCGACGCGTTCGAGCGCCGAGTTCTCGTCCAGGTGCTTCGGCAACGGCAACTGCACGATGTAACCGGTGCACTCCGGGTTGGCGTTGAGCTCGTCGATGGTCTCGTTGAGCTGGGCGGTGCTGATGTCGGCGGGCAGGTCGCGGCGGATCGACGTGATGCCGACCTTGGCGCAGTCCGCGTGCTTGCCGCGGACGTAGGCCTGCGACCCAGGGTCGTCGCCGACCAGGATGGTGCCCAGCCCGGGCGTGCGGCCCGATGCCGTCAGCGCGGCCACGCGTTGTTTGAGGTCGACGAAGATCTCGTCCCGGGTGGCCTTGCCGTCCAGCGTGATTGCGCCCACGCCTGACAGTCTGGCACGCCGCAGTGCTGTGCCCGATGATGGCGACCCGCTTCGCCCGGCTCCGCCCGATGATGGCGACCCGCTTCGCCCGGCTCCGCCCGATGATGGCGACCCGCTTCGCCCGGCTCCGCCGCGCTCGCGATCGCCATTACGCCGCGCTCGCGATCGCCATTCCGCCGCGCTCGCGATCGCCATTCCGCAGCGCTCACGATCCCCATTAAGCTCCTCGCATGTCTACCCCTCCAGACGTGTTCTCCCCGGCCAAGCTGGGCCCCATCACGCTCCGCAACCGCACGATCAAGTCCGCCACCTTCGAGGCGCGCACGCCCAACGCGCTGGTGAGCGATGACCTGATCGAATACCACCGGCTGCCGGCCGCCGGCGGGGTCGGCATGACGACCGTCGCCTACTGCGCCGTCTCCCCCGGCGGCCGCACCGAGGGCAACGGGATCTGGATGCGCCCGGAGGCGGTGCCCGGGTTCCGCCGGCTCACCGACGCGATCCACGCCGAGGGCGCGGCGGTGAGCGCGCAGATCGGCCACGCCGGTCCGGTCGCCAACGCCAAGTCCAACAAGGCCACCGCCCTGGCGCCGGTACGGTTCTTCAACCCGATCGGGATGCGCTTCGCGAAGAAGGCCACCCGCGACGACATCGACGACGTCATCGAAGGACACGCCAACGCGGTCCGGCTCGCGATCGAGGCCGGCTTCGATGCCGTCGAAATCCATTTGGGCCACAACTATCTGGCGAGCGCCTTCCTGTCTCCGCTGATCAACCGCCGCACCGACGAGTTCGGCGGATCGCTGGAGAACCGCGCCAAGGTCGCCCGCGGGATCGTCATGGCCGTGCGGCGCGCCGTGGAGAAGGAGGGCACGCCGATCGCGGTCACCGCCAAGCTCAACATGGCCGACGGGGTGCGCGGCGGCATCAGCACCGAGGAGTCGCTGACCACCGCCAAGTGGCTGCAGGACGACGGCGGGCTGGACGCGATCGAACTCACCGCCGGCAGCTCGCTGGTCAACCCGATGTACCTGTTCCGCGGCGACGCGCCGCTCAAGGAGTTCGCCGGCGCGTTCAAGCCGCCGCTGAACTGGGGCATGCGGATGACGGGCAAGAAGTTCCTCCGCGAGTACCCGTACCGCGAGGCCTACCTGCTGCGTGACGCCAAGCTGTTCCGCGCCGAGCTGACCATGCCGCTGATCCTGCTCGGCGGCATCACCAACCGGGAAACGATGGACCTGGCGATGGCGGAGGGATTCGACTTCGTCGCGATGGGCCGGGCGCTGCTGGCCGAGCCGGACCTGATCAATCGGATCGCCGCCGACGGCGCTGCGCGCAGCGTGCATTCGGCGTGCACGCACTGCAATCGGTGCATGCCGACGATCTATACCCGTACCCGCTGCGTGGTCACCGGCGCCCCGGACTCGGTGAATCTGCCCACAGGGTGAAAACAGGTGCACCCGCTAGAGTTGTGGCAATGAGTGCACCCGCCCCGCCAGCGCTGACCGTTCGCCATGACGGGTCGGAGCGCACATTCGCGCCGGGCCACGACGTGGTGGTCGGGCGCGATCTGCGGGCCGACATGCGCATCACGCACCCGCTGATCTCGCGCGCCCATCTGCTGCTGCGCTTCGACCAGGGACGATGGCTGGCGATCGACAACGGCTCGCTCAACGGGACTTTCGTCAACGGTCGCCGCGTGCCGGTGGTGGACATCCACGACGGCCAGAGCATCAACATCGGCAATCCCGACGGGCCGCAGCTGACCTTCGAGGTGGGGCGCCACCTGGGGATGGCCGGGCGCCCGCCCCGCACCGAATCGATGGGCATCCCCGTCGCCGCGCACGCGGGCACCGCATGGCCGGCCGCGCAGCCGTCCGGTCAGCCGGGCCCTCCCGTCGCCGCCCCGCCCGCTCCCCCGCCCGGGGTACCCGGCCCGGGTCGGGTCCCGATCTGGGCGCAGCACGGGACGCGGCGCCCGCATCCGGGCCCGCCGCCGCCGGGGCAACCGGTGTACCCGGTCAGCGGCCGGCCACCCGCTTATCCGACCAGCGCGCCGCCGCCGCCGAATTTCCAGCCGCACCCGCAGATGACGTCGCAGGCGGCGCCGGAGACCGAGATGTCGGCCAACCTCACCAAGCCGCCCGAGGTCGCCAACCTGGCGACCAAGATGTTCCAGGCGCTGATGCCGGGACGGTCCGGTGCGATGCCGAAGCCGAGCGGAGCGGTGACGATCGGCCGCGCCACCGACAACGACATCGTCATCCAGGACGTGCTGGCTTCGCGCCACCACGCGTTCCTGACCCAGACCCCGCTGGGCACCGAGATCCGCGACGCGCACAGCGTCAACGGGACCTTCGTCAACGGCGTCCGGGTCGGCTCGGCGGTGCTGACCGAGGGCGACGTGGTCACCATCGGCAACGTCGACCTGGTCTTCACCCGCGACAACCTCGTCCGTCGCACCGAGGCCGCGACCCGCACCGGGGGCCTGGAGGTCAACGCCGTCTGCTTCGAGGTCGACCACGGCAAGCAACTGCTCGACCACATCTCGCTGACCGCCCGCCCCGGCACGCTGACCGCCATCATCGGCGGGTCGGGCGCCGGCAAGACCACGCTGTCGCGGCTGATCGCCGGCTACACCAGCCCCACCTCCGGCTCGGTGACCTTCGAGGGCCACAACATCCACGCGGAATACGCCTCCATGCGCAGCAGGATCGGGATGGTCCCGCAGGACGACGTCGTGCACCGGCAGCTGACCGTCAGCCAGGCGCTGGGCTACGCCGCCGAGCTGCGACTGCCCCCCGACACCAGCAAGGCCGACCGTGAGCAGGTCGTTGCCCAGGTGCTCGAGGAGCTGGAGCTGACCAAGCACGCCGACACCCGCGTCGACAAGCTCTCGGGCGGCCAGCGCAAACGCGCCTCGGTGGCGCTCGAACTGCTCACCGGGCCGTCGCTGCTGATCCTCGACGAGCCGACCACCGGCCTGGACCCGGCGCTGGACCGCCAGGTGATGATGATGCTGCGCCAGCTCGCCGACGCGGGCCGCGTGGTGCTCGTCGTCACCCACTCGGTGGCCTACCTGGACGTCTGCGATCAGCTGCTGCTGGTGGCGCCGGGCGGCAAGACCGCGTTCCTGGGGCCGCCCAGCCAGATCGGCGCGGCCATGGGCACCACCAACTGGGCCGACATCTTCGCCAAGGTGGGCGCCGACCCCGACGAGGCCAACCGCCGCTTCCTGGCAGAGAACCGGCCGCCGGAGATGCCGGCCCCGTCCGAGTCCAGCCCGGCCGACTTGGGCGAACCGGTGCACACCGACGTGCTGCGCCAGTTCTCCACGGTCGCGCGCCGCCAGGTGCGCCTGGTCATCTCCGACCGCGGCTACACGGTGTTCCTGGCACTGCTGCCGTTCCTCATCGGCGTGCTCACCCTGACCGTGCGCGGCAAGACCGGGTACGGCATGGGGGACCCGATGAGCAACTCGCCCAACCAGCCAGACCAGATCCTGGTCATGCTCACCGTAGGCGCAGTGTTCATGGGCACCGCCCTGACCATCCGCGACCTCGTCGGCGAGCGCCCGATCTTCAAACGCGAGCAGGCCGTCGGCCTGTCGACCGTCTCGTACCTGGCCGCCAAGATTGTCGTGTTCAGCGCGTTCGCGGTCATGCAGGCGGGCATCGCGACCGTGATCTCGGTGATCGGCTGGGGCCAGCCGATCGCCAAAGCCGTGATGCTGGGCAACGTCAGCTTCGAGCTGTTCGTCGACGTCGCGCTGACGTGCGTGGCCTCGGCGCTGCTCGGGATGGCCCTGTCGGCGATCGCCAAATCCCAGGACCAGATCATGCCGCTGCTGGTGGTCGCCATCATGTCGCAGCTGGTGTTCTGCGGCGGGTTGATCTGGGTGACCAACCGGCCCGTGCTCGACCAGTTGTCCTGGCTGACGCCGGCCCGGTGGGGCTACGCCTCGGCGGCGTCGACGATCGACACCCACCGTCTGGTGGTCGGCCCGACCGACCCGAAGGACCAGCACTTCGACCACAAGGCGAGCGCCTGGCTGTTCGACATCGGGATGCTCCTGGCGTTGTGCGTCGCCTACAGCGCCATCGTGTGGTGGAAGATCCGGCTCAAGCGGCACGTGCCGACCCTGGCCGCCGCCAAGTCAAGGAAACGACTGACACGTCGATGACTCAGCCCGCGCAGCCGGTGCTGACGGTGCGATCTCAACGCTCGGAGGGTAACTTCGCGCCCGGTCGCGACGTGGTCGTCGGCAGCGACGTGCGCGCCGACCTGCGCGTGGCGCACCCGCTGATCGCCCGGGCGCACCTGCTGCTGCGCTTCGACAAGGGCCGCTGGGTCGCCCTCGACAACCATTCGCTGAACGGGGTCTTCCTCGACGGCCGGCGGGTGCCTGCGGTCGACATCCAGGACGGCCAGAGTGTCAATATCGGCAAGCCCGACGGGCCGCGGATCACGTTCCACGTCGGGCAGCACCAGGGCACCGTCGGGCTGCTGCCCCCGACGGAGACGATCCCGACGATCGTGGCGCCCAGCGGCCCGCTGCCGGTGCGCCCACCGCCCGCGGTCGGGGTGGCGTATCCGGCGATCAGCCGCGACAGCGTGGTCTTGCCGGCGCCCGACCCGCCGATGATCGCGGTCAGGGTGCCGGGCCTGGCGGTCAGCGACACCCGCTCCAGCAGGTTCTTGTCGCCGATGCCGAAGTTGACCTCGCGCACCTCCAGCCCGCCCGTCCGCGCCGCCACCTCCTGGCGGCGGACCAGCATGCCGCGGGTGAACACCAGGTCGACGTTGCCGATCGTGACGACGTCGCCCTCGGCGAGCACGGCGGAGCCGACCCTGATCCCGTTGACGAAGGTGCCGTTGATGCTGTGCGCGTCGCGGATCTCGGTGCCGACCGCCGTGGCGGTCAGGAACGCGTGGTGGCGCGACGCCAGCACGTCGTGGATGACGATGTCGTTGTCGAGCGAGCGCCCGATCCAGGCGGCGCTGCCGGCGCGTGGCGTCGCATCGGGTTCCAGGGCCTTGACCCTGGTGGTGGGGAACTCGGCGATCTCGCCGCTCACCCCGATCTCGGTGGGCGGGCACCGGTGAGCCAGGCCGGCCTGCAACGCCTGTATCGGCGCTTCCAGCGGAAGGTCGACGTCGGTGTCGGCCA
>NZ_LZKL01000098.1 GCF_001668725.1 Mycobacterium sp. E787
ACGTACCCGGCGGCCGCGTTGGTCATGGACGCCGCCGACGGGCCCTGCCAGGCCTGCCCGGCCAGGTCCGAGGTCACGGAGCTGAATGCGCTTGCCGCCGCGCTCAACTCACTGCGGATCCCGTCCCACGCCGCAGCGGCCGCCAACATTGGCGCTGACCCGGCACCGGAGAACATCCGGGACGAATTGATCTCCGGCGGGAGCACCAAAAAGCTCATGACCGCGGTCCCTTCTCAGCAGCGAGCCCCGGGAGCCAAAGTGTGCCTTCGCTCGGGTTCACACGCAACCGCGACTGCGAGCGCTTGATCCCTGCGGTCCGGTCCGCAACGATCGTGCGGCGGCCGGGATTGGATTCCCGCCTAACGGGGTATGGGGCAGGCCGGAGAATGTACGTTGCTCCAGTGGCTGCTGAAGGTCTGATCAACGACGATCGAGGGGAGCAGTGATGAACTTTTCGGTGTTTCCGCCCGAGGTCAACTCGGTGCTCCTGCTTGATGGGCCGGGCCCGGGGCCGATGCTGGAGGCGGCGGCGGCCTGGGACGGGATCCGCAGTGAGTTGAGCGCGGCGGCAAGCGCATTCAGCTCCGTGACCTCGGACCTGGCCGGGCAGGCCTGGCAGGGCCCGTCGGCGGCGTCCATGACCAACGCGGCCGCCGGGTACGTGGACTGGCTGGGCGGGGCGGCCGCGCAAGCCGAGCAGTCGGCGGCCCAGGCGCGGGCGGCGGCCGTCGCCTACGAGGCCGCGCTGGCGACCATCGTGGACCCCGGGTCGATCACGGCCAATCGCGGCCAGCTGGTGTCGCTGGTGATGTCGAACCTGTTCGGCCAGAACGCGCCGGCGATCGCGGCGGCCGAGGCCGAATACGAGCAGATGTGGGCCCAGGA
>NZ_LZKL01000099.1 GCF_001668725.1 Mycobacterium sp. E787
CTGGCCAAGGCCAAGGTCCTGGTCAAACGCCTGGTCTGCATCGAAGACTTCGGCGACATCGACATCCTGATCACCGACAAGACCGGCACGCTGACGGAAGGCCGCATCCGCCTGGTCGGCACGATCGATCCGGCCGGTGCGCCGGCCGAGCCGGTCCGGCGGCTCGGGCTGCTGGCCACCGACGTCGACCCGGAATCCGGTGTGGTGAGCGCCAATCCGCTCGACGCCGCGCTGTGGGACTCCCCGCAGCCACAGCAACTGGTGGGCGGCGCGGTGCGCCGCGTCGCGCTGCTGCCGTTCGACCACGAGCGGCGCGCGACGTCGGTGTTGGTCGACGACGACGGCAACCGCCTCCTCGTCGTCAAGGGCGCCCCCGAACAGGTCCTGGACCGGTGCGACGGGACGCCGGCGGCCGCGGATGCGACCCTGGCGGACTTGTTCGCCGCCGGACGGCGGGTGGTCGCCGTCGCCACCCGCCCGGCCGCCGAGCTGACGGAGCTCACCGCCGACGACGAACACGACCTGACGCTGGCCGGCTTTCTGGTCTTCGCCGACGAACCCAAACCCGCGGCGCGCCAGTCGCTGGCACAGCTGGCCGAACTGGGCATCGAGCTCAAGATCGCCACCGGCGACAA
>NZ_LZKL01000100.1 GCF_001668725.1 Mycobacterium sp. E787
ATGAGGACACCTCGCGATAACTGGGCTGTCCTCTATGTCGGGAGACATCTGTCCTCTATGTCAATGAACCACAGACCCCCTCGGACACATCCGGCGACACGACTGAGGCCAGCGATGTGAATGCTCGCATTCACATCCGAGCCGATGGAGTGTGATTCCACGCGGGTTCGCTAGAACCGGCGACGATCACACAATCGGCGACACGACGCGCGTCGGCCGTCCGCCCGCATTTGCCCGCCTCGTGTGTGGGCGCAGTTGTCGCCTGAGCTTGAATTGGCAAGACGTGAATCGGAGGTATTTGAACAGACCTCGGTCACGTGGGTCGTTGCTGCACTCAGCGGCGACATGTACAAAATCAAGGCTCCGTGAGTGTACAGTTGGGGATATGGACGTATCCGTGACCGAGTTGCGCGCGCACCTCAGCGAGTGGCTGGATCGAGCGCGGGCTGGTCGTGAGGTCGTCATCACCGACCGTGGGATTCCGGTCGCGCGACTGACTCCACTGGACAGCGCAGGCACCTTGGAGCGTCTCACGGCCGAAGGCGTGATTGGCAAGGCCACCGCGCAGCGGCCCGTCGCTGCGGGTCGGCGCGGGCCCCGACCGCGACGGCCGGTGTCTGACCGGGTCAGCGACCAGCGGCGCTGACAGGTGCCGCTCGTTTACTTCGACGCCAGCGCCTTCGTCAAACTTCTCACCACTGAGCCGGGGAGCGCGCTGGCAACCGCGCTATGGGACGGCTGCGACGCCGCATTGTCCAGCCGTTTGGCCTACCCCGAAGTGCGCGCCGCACTCGCTGCGGCCGCCCGCAATCACGACCTAACCGAAGATGAGCTCGCCGATGCCGAGCATGGGTTGGCCGACTTCTGGGCCGCGACCCGCCCAGTCGAACTCACCGCGACGGTTGAACAGCACGCCGGCCACCTCGCTCGATCCCATGCCTTGCGAGGAGCCGACGCAGTTCATCTGGCCAGCGCGTTGGCTGTCGGCGATCCCGACCTGATCGTCGCCGTCTGGGACCGACGCCTGCACACCGGAGCCCAAGCCGTCGGGTGCCGCGTCGCCCCCGCCCAACTCGACCCTTGATCCGAGCGCTCGACATCAGAGTGGGTCAACCCCAGCACGGACGACGGTCAGGTACCGGTTCTTCAGGTCGGGACCCGTGGCGTAAGTGGCTAGCCCCTTTTCGGACACCGGTTTTACGGCGCGATGTGGCGTTTCGGCGGCGGGTAGACGGCTCGCGCGATCGTGGCCGACAGCCATCCGATCCACCATCCCCCGAAAACGAGCATCAGCGTGTGCCGGGTGGCGGTGCCGGCCGTCGACGACACCCCGGCCAGGATGACGGCCCACACGATCGCGCAGCCGATGCTGTATCCCGTGTACGTTCTGCGAAAGCGCCGGCCCATCTCGTGGATCCTTTCGATCGTGCCTGACCAGAACAGCGATGCCCGGCAGTGCCGGGATAGCGGCTCGTCGCCGTACATGTCTTCCAGCAAGGCCACCAGCTCGTCGCCGTAGCGGCGGCGCCAGGCCCGCGGATACCAGCGCAGCGCCCGCCGCGCGTCGTCGGCGTTCACACCGACCAGCCCGGCCGCGGGGACCGCAACGGCATGCCCAGCCGGCGCGCGCCCTCGTCGGCGATCGCGCCCAATTCCCTTACGGCAGCAGCAAGTTCGGCCTGCCCGGCCGCCGTCAACCGGTACGGCCGCCGCCGCTGGTCGTGTTGCAGCGGCTCGATGAGGCCCCGCTCCTCGAGCCGGGTGATCGCCCCGTAGAGAGTTCCGGGCCCCAACGCCGCACCGGAGAACTCCTCGATATCGCGGGCCAGCGCGTACCCGTGCTTGGGACCCGAGGCCAGGCTCGTCAGGATCAGCACGCCGGGATCGTTCGGCCTTGCCATGCCCGCCACGTTAGTACGTGCGACGTACTAGAGCAATCGAGTTAGCTCGGCGTTAGCCTGGAGAGCGACCAATGAACCCACCCAGCGGCTTCCTCCGGCGAGCGACGGCGCGCATCTACCGTGATCGTCGTGAGGCGGGCCGCGCGCTGGCCGAGGAGTTGGCCTCCTATCGGGACAGGGACGACGTGCTGGTCTTCGGGCTGGCGCGGGGCGGCGTGCCGGTGGCCTGGGAGATCGCCTCGGCATTGCACGCCCCGCTGGACGTGTTTCTGGTGCGCAAGCTGGGGGTTCCGCGTTGGTCGGAGCTGGCGATGGGCGCGCTGGCCAGCGGCGGCGGGGTGGTGATGAACGACAACGTGGTTTCCAGCCTGCACATCACCGACGACCAGGTGCGCGAGGTGATCGCCAGCGAGACCGCCGAACTCAACCGGCGCGAGCAGGCCTACCGGGGCGGCCGCCCCGGCGCCGACCCGCGCGGCAAGGTCGTGATCCTGGTCGACGACGGCATCGCCACCGGCGCCAGCATGCTGGCCGCCGTCCGGGCCGTGCGGGCCGCGGGGCCGCTGTCGATCGTCGTCGCGGTGCCGGTCGGACCGGCGTCGACCTGCCGCGAAATCGGGCGGGAAGCCGACGAGGTGGTGTGCGCCTCCATGCCACCCGGGTTCGAAGCCGTCGGGCAGGTCTACGCAGACTTTCGCCAGGTCACCGACGATGAGGTTCGCGAGCTGCTGACTACGCCGACCCGCTGAAGAACGCTGAAGTACTAGGTGGCCCGGTCCTCGCTGGACTCGAGGCCCTGGGACGACTCGTCGGCGGTGTCCTCGACCGCGGGCCGCTCCCCCTCGTCGGGGGCCTCTTCGGGGTAGTCGACCGGGGCTTCCTCGTCATGCCCGGGTTCTTCCACGTCGTGTGCTGCGCCGTCGGCGTCACGACGCTGGCGTTCCCGCAACGCGTCGATGATCAGCAACACCACGCCCAGAACGCTGGCGCCGATGCACACCCAGGCGACCAGCTCGTTGCTGGTGACCACCGCGAACACCAGGGCGACGAGCCCGATCAGGGCGAGTACCAGCGCAATGATCAGCATCGGTCATCCTCCAGCCGAAGACGGGGACTGCCAGGTCTAGTGCAGGCTAGTGTGCCGAACGGGAGCCCCGGCGAGTACCCCGGCACGATCGCCCGGCTAGTTATTACCCCGATTGAACTGGTCGAACCCGCCGGCGTCGGCGCTCGAGTCGACGGGCGCCGCCGATCCACGCTGGCCGAGTTCCTCCAGCTGGGATTCCAGGTAGGTCTTGAGCCGGGTGCGGTATTCGCGTTCGAAGGTGCGGAGCTGCTCGAGGCGGCCTTCCAGCACGGTGCGCTGCTGGTTGATGGTTCCCATGATCTCGGAATGCTTGCGCTCGGCGTCGGCCTGCAGGGCGTCGGCCTTCTCCTGCGCCTGGCGCAGCTGCGTCTCCGAGCGGCTCTGCGCGTCGGCCAGCATCGCGTCGGCGCGCTGGCGGGCCTCGGTGACCGTGGTCTCGGCGGTGTGCCGGGCCTCGCTGAGGATCTGATCGGCGTTGGCCCGCGCATCGGCCAGCATCTTCTCGGACTCGGCCTTGGCGTTGCTGGTCAACCGGTCGGCGGTGTCCTGGGCCAGGGTCAGCACCCGGGCGGCCTTCATGGCCTGTTCCTCGTTGGTCCCCTGGGACGCCGCCGGCGCCGCCGGCGCGACGACCGGCGCAGGCTTGACCGGCTCGGGCTCGGGCTCGAAGGTCGGGATCGCCTGGGTGGGCTGAGCTGCGCCGCCGCCCCCACCGGCGGCCAGCTCGCGGTCCAGCTCCTCGATCCGTTGACGCAGATCGGAGTTCTCCTCGATGAGCCGCGTCAGCTCGTTTTCCACCAGGTCGAGAAAGGCGTCGACCTCGTCTTCGTTGTAACCGCGCTTGCCGATCGGCGGCTTACTGAACGCCACATTGTGGACGTCGGCTGGTGTAAGCGGCATTGTTCGTCCCCTCGAGTTCCTGTCAAACGATCTGGAAAGTGTAGAACGGAGTGGTTGCCGTCGTGCAACTGCCGTCCATCCTGTCACACCAGACTCGGCGGTAGCCGATTAGCCCAATAAATAAGAACCTATTTCACACACTAAGACCAATAAAATCCAAACCCTTAAAATTTTTAAATTGCGGCGGCCGAACCGACGCTAAAACGTGGCCGAACCGTCTCCGGGCCGCGGCGCGCGCTCTCAGCACCGATCATGCCGCCGCGCCGAACGCCAGTTGCATGCCGATGAACGCGACCAGCAGCAGCACCATGATCGACAGGTCGAAGCGCACCGCCCCGATGGTGAGCTGCGGGATCAGCCGCCGCAGCAGCTTCACCGGGGGGTCGGTGATCGACATGATGATCTCCAGGATCACCACGGTGATGCCGGTGGGATGCCAGTCGCGGCTGAACGAGCGGATGAACTCGACGACGACCCGGGCGATGAGCAGCAGCCAGAAGATGAACAGCGCGAACCCAAGGATCTGAAAAAACAGCACCAACTGGAGCCCCGACCTTACCGATGAGATGACCCGATGTCAGGCGCCAGCCTACCGATTCTCGGGTGCGGGCACACATCTCACGTGCGCCGACCCCGCCGAGCGGCGGAACGGGTGCGTCTACTGGTAGGCGTAGAACCCGGTTTCGGCGATCCGGCGACGCTCCTCCGGTGACACGTCGACGTCGGCGGGCGACAACAGGAACACCTTGGTCGCGACCTTGTCGAACGACCCCCGGAGCGCGAAGGCCAGGCCGGCGGCGAAGTCGACCAGCCGCTTGGCGTCGGCGTTGTCCATCGACACCAGGTCCATGATCACCGGGGTGCCGTCGCGGAAGCGCTCGCCGATGGTGCGCGCCTCGCTGTAGTCCTTGGGCCGCAGCGTGGTGATCTTCGACAGCGGGCTGCCCTCCTCGAACAGCATCGCCATGCGGCGCGGGTCCATCGCCAGCGCACCGCGGGTGGAATTCCGCAACCACGAGCCGAGCCGCGGCCGGCTCATCTCGGGCCGTTCGAACTCGCGCGGGTGGACGGGGCCGTAGCGGCCCTCGTCGGCGTAGCCGCCACGATAGCCGCCGGGCGGGGGGTAGTCGGCGGGCTCGCCGCGCGGGTCCCTGAGGTCCTCGTAGTCGCGGCCTTCGAAACGGCCCTCGTAGCGGCCGTACCCCTCGTCGAACCGGGGCCGCGGGAAGCCGCGGGAGGGCGCCCGGTCGTCGTAGTACTCGTCGTCGTAGTCCTCCATCGGAGCCATACCGAAGTAGGCCTTGACTTTGTGCAGTGTGCTCATCGCGTAAACCCTTCTAGCCCCTGGGAGTATTGGTGTCTGTGATGAAGATGTGACTACAGTGACTACTCACGGTGACGGTAGCCGCCTCGGACCCAATAGCGCGGTACCGACACGCACACACGTCGAACCATGTTTGACGGCTATTTCGAAATCGTTGGACATGCCGGCGGACAGTCCGACGGCGTTCGGGTGCGATTCCAGCACCCTGCGGTGCTCGGATCGCAGCAGCTCGAAGGCCCGCGCGGGGTCCCAGTCCAGCGGCGGGATGCCCATCAGGCCGAGCAGTTCCAGGCTTCGGGATCCCGCGACCTGCGCGCAGACCTCATCGACGGCGCCGGGCGCGGTGACGTCGACGCCGCCGCGGGAGACGTCGCCGTCGAGGCTGACCTCGACGTAGACGCGCAGCGGCTCCTGGCGGCGGCCGTCGGCCAGGGCCGCCGACACCGCCCGGTCGAGCGCGGCGACCAGGCGCGTGCTGTCGATCGAGTGGGCCGTGTGCGCCCACCGCGCCAGCGAACGCGCCTTGTTTCGCTGAATCCGGCCCACCATGTGCCAGTGCATATTCCGCAACTCGGCAAGCCCGGAACTGGCCGCCAACCGGTCGACTTCGGCGACCTTCGCCGTCGCTTCCTGGTCGCGGGATTCGCCGACGCACCGACAACCCAATCGAGACAAAATCGCAACATCGGTTGCTGGAAAGAATTTGGTAATAGGGAGAAGTTCAATTTCGCTGACATTGCGGCCCGCCGCTTCCGCGGCACCCGCAAGTCGCGAACGCACCGCGGCCAGCGCATGCGTCAATTCCGATTCGCGGTCGCCATGCTCGTGGGCCGGCAGGTCCCCCGCCATCGGTCACTCCATCCAGATCAGCGACGCCAGGCGCCCGGTCGGCGCGTCCCGGCGATGACTGAACAGCGCCCGGTCGTCCACCGTGCAGCGCGGATCGACGTCGATCGCCGTGACGCCCAAATCGCGGAGCTGGCAAGCGATTCCGGCGCGCAGGTCGAGCCCGGGAGTGCCGGCCGCGGTGGTGGTGCGGCTGCCCGGCAACGCCGCCTCGACCTCGTCGGCCATCGCGGCGGGCACCTCGTAGTTGCGACCGCTGACCGCCGGGCCCAGCAGCGCCGACATGTCGCCGGCCCGCGCGCCCCGCGCCAGCATCGCCGCGATCGCGCGGGTCACCACCCCGCGCTGCGCGCCGACGCGGCCGGCGTGCACGGCGGCGATCACACCGGCGCGCGCGTCGGCCAGCAGCACCGGCACGCAGTCGGCGGTCACCACCGCCAGCGCCAGGCGCGCCGTTCCGGTGACCAACGCGTCGGTCTCGTCGACCGCGGCAGCCTGCGGTCCGTCGACGACCTCGACCCGATCGCCGTGCACCTGGTTCATCCACACGATCCGGTCGGCGCCCAGGCCGATCGCGTCGGCCAGCCGCTTGCGGTTGGCCGCCACCGCCGCGGGGTCGTCGCCGACGTGGTCACCGAGGTTGAAGGTGTCGAACGGCGGCGCCGAGATCCCGCCGGCGCGGGTGGTGGTCACCCGACGGATGCGAACGCTCACGTCACCAGTATCCGAAAAGCAATGTCGGCCATGCCGCCCCGACGCGCGCCGGGGTCCGGTTGTCACCGACATGAGACTCAGCGGCGCATGAAAGGCGGCACGTCGACGTCGTCGTCGTCGCCACCGATGTTCAGGGTCGAACCGTTGGTGTGAATCGGGACACTGACCGCGTCGACGGGCTCGAACAGCGTCGAGCTGAGCTTGCCGGCCTTGGCGGATTCGATGCGGTGCGCGCCGCCTTTTTCCTCGGCGGTGCTGCCGATGACCGGCTTGCGGCCCGGTCCGGTGGCCTCGAAGCCCGCTGCGATGACGGTGACCCGCACCTCGTCGCCCAGCGAGTCGTCGATCACGGTGCCGAAGATGATGTTGGCGTCCGGGTGGGCGGCGTCCTGCACCAGCGAAGCGGCCTCGTTGATCTCGAACAGGCCCAGGTCGCTGCCGCCGGCGATAGACATCAGCACGCCCTGCGCGCCCTCCATCGAGGCTTCCAGGAGCGGCGAGTTGATGGCGATCTCGGCGGCCTTGAGCGACCGGCCCTCGCCGCGCGCCGAGCCGATGCCCATCAACGCCGTCCCGGCGCCGGACATGATGCCCTTGACGTCGGCGAAGTCCACGTTGATCAGACCGGGGGTGGTGATCAGGTCGGTGATGCCCTGCACGCCGTTGAGCAGCACCTCGTCGGCGCTGCGGAACGCGTCCATCAGCGACACCGCGGCGTCACCCATCTGCAGCAGCCGGTCATTGGGGATCACGATGAGGGTGTCGCAGCTCTCCCGCAGCGCGGCGATGCCACTTTCGGCCTGATTGCCGCGCCGCTTGCCCTCGAAGGAGAACGGCCGGGTGACGACGCCGACGGTCAGGGCGCCCAGCTTGCGGGCGATGCTGGCCACGACGGGCGCCCCGCCGGTGCCGGTGCCGCCGCCCTCGCCGGCGGTGACGAACACCATGTCCGCGCCGCGCAGCAACTCCTCGATCTCGTCCTTGGCGTCCTCGGCGGCCTTGCGCCCGACCTCCGGGTCCGCTCCGGCGCCCAGCCCTCGGGTGGAGTCGCGCCCCACGTCGAGCTTGACGTCGGCGTCGCTCATCAACAGCGCCTGGGCGTCGGTGTTGATCGCGATGAACTCCACGCCCTTGAGGCCCTGTTCGATCATCCGGTTGACGGCGTTCACGCCGCCGCCACCGATGCCCACGACCTTGATGACGGCCAAGTAGTTGTGCGGGGGGGTCATCATTCGTCTTCCTCCCTGGTGGGACTCGGTGTGTCGGCCTGGCAAACCCTCAACCTCAACCATAGAGTTAGAGTTATGTCAAGTAGTTCCGCGCAAACAGAACGGTATGGGTAGTACGCGCGCTTATCCCGCAGGCGCGCCGACGCGCGGCACGCAAATTTTGCAGTTGCCGAGTGTGCGGCTGGCCTCACATTCGGCGCCGAACGTGCGGCTGGCCGCACATTCGCGCGCGAAAGCTACTTGACGGTCGGCAGGTCGGGGCTGGACACGTCGTAGGTCTTGCCCGGCTGGGTCAACAGGGCGGCCAGCTTTTCCGCCTTCTCCTCGGTGCGGTCGGTGGTCCCCCAAATCACCACCCGCCCGTCGCCCAGCGTCAGGGTGATCGAGGCCACCGACGGGGCCGCGATCCGGCTCACCTGACCGGCGACCTCCGGGCGCAGGGCGATCAGCACCTGCAGCGCCGCCTTGGTCGTCGGGTCGTTCGGCCCGGGATTGGCCACGTCGATGTAGGGCAGCGCCGGCGGCGGCGGCGCGGTCGCGAAGTCGACGCCGTCGCGGTCGAACAGGTGCGGCCCGTCGGGAAAGTCCTTCACCACCAACGGAACTCGCTCGACGATGGTGATCCGCAGCGCCGACGGGTACTGGCGCTGCACTCGGGCGCTGGCCACCCGCCGGATCGCGGCCACCCGCTCGGCGACCTGGTTGGTGTTGATCTGCAGCAGCGGCGTCCCGGGACGCACCCGCGCGGCGTCGAGCACCTCCTCGCGCGTCACCGTGCCGATCCCGGTGACGACGATGGTGCGCGCCGACATCGCGGGCGTGAAATAGAGGATGAGCCCGAGACCGACCCCGACGATGGCCACGATGACGCTGGCGAGCAGCATCTTCAGCCCCCGCACCACGCCGCGGGCCGCCGGTTTGGGCTGGTTGGCGATGCGCCCGCTGGCCCGGCGCTTGGCCTCGCGGCGGGCCTCCTCGATGGCTCGGGCGCGGGCCTGCGCGGCGCGGCGCTCCGCCCGCTCGCGGCGGGCCCGCCGGCGCGGCCCCTCGAATTCGGCCTGATCCGGCTGCGACGCGTCGGCGGGCGCCCCGGTCGCGATCGGCTCGGTGATCACGCCGTCGGCGCGCTCGGGGTCGGCCGGCGCGGGCTCGTTCGGCTCGGTCATCGCAGAATCCCCGGTCTGCCCGGCGCGCTACGGTTGGCCCGCACCCGCAGCGCGGTCACGATCTCAGGGCCCAGCAGGGTGACGTCGCCCGCGCCCATCGTGACGACGACGTCCCCGGGGCCCGCGGCCGCGGCGACCTCCTCGGCGACCGCCGAGAAGTCCGGCAGGTAGCGCACCGGCACACTCACGTGTTCGGCGACGCTCGCACCGCTGACGCCGGTGAGCGGTTTTTCGCGGGCGCCGTAGACGTCGAGGACGAACACCTGATCGGCGGCGTCCAGCGCGCGACCGAACTCGGCCGCGAAAGTCTTTGTGCGCGAATATAAATGGGGCTGAAACACCACGATGCAGCGACCACCGGGGTCACCATCCCGCTGAAGCACGGCGCGAACCGCCGCCAGCGTGGCGCTGATCTCCGTGGGGTGGTGGGCGTAGTCGTCGAACACCCGGACCGTTTCGGGGCCGGTCCCGGACGTTCCGACCAGTTCGAATCGGCGGCGCACGCCCTCGAATCCGGCCAGCCCGTCGAGCACCTCGTCGGGCGAGGCGCCGATCTCGATCGCCGCCAGCAGGGCGCCCAGCGCGTTGAGCGCCATGTGCCGGCCGGGCACCGACAGCCGCATCACGCGCGGGTGCGCGTCGCCCGCGAGTTGGATGTGCGCGACGGCCTCGGTGCCCTGCTGCTCCCACGACAGCAGCCTGGCGGCCAAGCCGTCACCCGCCGAGCCGTAGCGCAGGACCCGGATGCCCAGCTCCGCGGTGCGTTCGGCCAGCGCCGCCGCGCCGGGGTCGTCGGTGCAGACCACGAGCGCCCCGCCGGGGGCCAGCCTCTCCACGAAGGAATCGAACACCGCGACGTAGGCATCGGCGCTGCCGTAGAAGTCCAGGTGATCGGTCTCGATGTTGGTCACCACCGCGACGTTGGGCGCGTACTCCAGCAGCGAGCCGTCGCTTTCGTCGGCCTCGGCGACGAAGCAGTCGCCGCTGCCGTGGTGGGCGTTGGTGCCGGCCTCCCCCAGGTCGCCGCCGACGGCGAACGACGGGTCCCGTCCGCAGTGCTGCAGGGCCACGATCAGCATCGACGTCGTCGTCGTCTTGCCGTGCGTGCCGGTGACCATCAACGTGGTGCGCCCGGCCATCAGCTTGGCCAGCACGGCCGGGCGCAAGATCACCGGGATGCCGCGGCGCCGGGCCTCGACCAGCTCGGGGTTGGTCTTCGGGATGGCGGCGTGGGTGGTGATGACCGCCGTGACGCCGCCGGGCAACAGATCCAGCGCCGACGCGTCGTGGCCGACGCGGATCTGGGCGCCCCGGGCCCGCAGCGCGTGCAGGCCGCGCGATTCCTTGGCGTCGGACCCCGACACCAGCCCGCCGCGGTCCAGCAAGATGCGGGCGATGCCCGACATTCCGGCTCCGCCGATGCCGACCATGTGCACCCTGTGCAATTCGGGGGGCAGCTCGGCGTTCACGTGTTTCTCCCGCCGACCCGCGCCCGTCGCGCGATGTCCAGCGCCGCCTGGGCCACCTGGCGCGCGGCGTCGGGGTGGCCCACCCGGGCGGCGGCGGCCGTCATCGCCGCCAGCCGCGGCGGATCGGTGAGCAGGCCGGCCACCTCGCGGGCGACCAGGGCCGGGGTGAGGTCGGCATCGGCGACGACCATGCCCCCGCCGGCGTTGACCACCGGCAGCGCGTTGAGCCGCTGCTCGCCGTTGCCGATGGGCAGCGGCACGTAGATGGCCGGCAGGCCGACCGCCGAGACTTCGGCGACCGTCATCGCGCCGGACCGGCAGATCGCCAGGTCGGCGGCGGCGTAGGCCAGGTCCATCCGGTTGAGGTAGGGCACCGCGACGTAGGGCGGGTCGCCGGGTTGGGGCTCGCGCAGGTCCAGCGTGTTCTTGGGCCCGTGCGCGTGCAGCACGCTGACCCCGGCGTCGGCCAGGTCGGCGGCCGCAGCGGACACGGCCCGGTTGAGCGAGACGGCGCCCTGCGAGCCGCCGAACACCAGCAGCACCCGCGCGTCGTCGGCGAAGCCGAAGTGCCTTCGGGCTTCGGCGCGCAGCGCGGCGCGGTCGAGCGCGGTGAGGGTGGCCCGGATCGGCACGCCGACCACCTCGGCCCGCGGCAGGCCGCAGTCCGGCACCGCCGAGAGCACCCGGTCGGCGCGGCGGGCGCCGACCCGGTTGGCCAGCCCGGCGCGGGCGTTGGCCTCGTGGATCACGACCGGGACCCGGCGCCTGCGGCCCAGCCCGCCGCGCGCGGCCAGGTAGGCCGGCACGGCCACGTAGCCGCCGAAACCGATCACCACGTCGGCGTCGACGGCGTCGAGCACCGCGCGGGTCTCCCGGACGGCGCGCCACACCCTCGGCGGGAGCCGTGCCAGGTCACCACTGGGCTTGCGCGGCAGCGGGACCGGCGTGATCAGCTCGAGGTGATATCCGCGCTCGGGCACCAGCCGGGTCTCCAGCCCGCGCGGGGTGCCCAGCGCGGTGATCCTGACGTGCGGATCCAGCGCGGACAGCGCGTCGGCGACGGCCATCGCCGGCTCGACGTGGCCGGCCGTGCCGCCGCCGGCCAGCACCACCGACAGGGGGGAATCAACCGATGACGCATCATCGGCCGATGATGCGGCACCGGCGGGCGAGGGGTTGCCCCCCAGCCCGCCGGCCGGCTGTCCGATCGTGCCGTTCACCCGTAACGCTGACCTTCCAATGTGCGTGCCCGCCGTGTCGGACGCTGACCGGCGTACCGCTGGCTTGATCCATGATGCCCTCCCCGCCCCCGCGCGGCGCCCCCAGACTGGCGCGCCGTCGGGGTGGCCGTTCGGCCGGTGGCCTTGCGCAGCGGCTTGTCGGGGTTGCGCTTCGCCTTCCGGGCGGGCGCCTTCGGGCCGGTCCGCGGCGCGGCGGTGCCCTCCCGCTTGCGGTCGCGGAACGCCTCGATGCGGCTCGGGACGTACGGCCGGGGCAGCGGCAGCCGCAGCAGCTGGGTCATCTTGTCGTCCCGGCCGGCCCGCAGCGCGGCCACCGCCTCGGGTTCGTGCCGGGCCGCGTTGGCCATGATGCCGATCATGAATAGCGTTGCGGCCGTTGATGTTCCGCCCGCGGAGATGAGTGGCAGCTGCAGGCCTGTCACCGGGAGCACGCCGATCACATAGCCGATGTTGATGAACGCCTGACCCAGGATCCACATGGTCGTGGTGGCGGTCACCAACCGCAGGAACGGGTCGGCCGACCGGCGCGCGATCCGCATCCCGGTGTAGGCGAACAGCCCGAACAGGGCCAGCAACCCGAACGCGCCGATGAAGCCCAGCTCCTCGCCGATGATGGCGAAGATGAAGTCGTTGTGGGCGTTGGGCAGGTAGTTCCACTTGGCGACGCCCTGGCCGAGGCCGTCGCCGAAGATGCCGCCGTGCGCGAGCGCGAACTTGGCCTGCCGGGCCTGGTAGCCGGTGTCCTGCGGGTCGTTCTCGGGGTTGATCCAGGACCGCACCCGGTCCGAGCGGTAACCCGCCGACATCGCGAGCACCGCGCCGGCCATGAAGACGGCCACCAGCGAGGTGACGAACACGCGCAGCGGCAGCCCGGCGTACCACAGCAGGGCCAGCAGGATGATGCCCAGCGACACGGTCTGCCCGAGGTCGGGCTGGGCGACGATCAGCGCCAGCGCGATGACCGCGGCCGGGACCAGGGGGATCAGCATCTCGCGCAGCGAGGCCCGCTCCATGCGCCGGGCGGCCAGCAGGTGGGCGCCCCAGATCGCGAACGCGATCTTCGCCAGCTCGGAGGGCTGCATCGAGAAGCCGGCGATCACGAACCACTTCCGCGAGCCGTTGGCCAGGTTGCCGATCCCGGGAACCAGCACCAGGACCAGCAGGATGATGGTGATGACGTAGCCGGTGAACGCGACGCGCCTGATGAACCGCACCGACACCCGCATCGCGACGTAGGCCGCGATCAGCCCGATGACCGTCCACAAGACCTGCTTGGCGAAGATCACCCAGGCCGACCCGTCGGCGCCGTAGGAGCGCACGCCCGAGGCGGACAGCACCATGATCAGACCGAGCGTCGTCAGCAGCCCCGTCACGGCGATGATCAGGTGAAACGACGTCATCGGCCGGCCCAGCCAGGCGCCGAACCGGCTGCGCAAACCCCCCGGCATGGCGGCGAGCCTCGCCTTGGCGGCCTTCGCGGCCCCCGGGGCCACGACTTCGGCGGGCTCGGCGGCGGTGTCGATGACGTCCGTGGCGGCGTCCGCGTCGTCGGAGGCGTCGGCGGCGTCGGCGGCATCGGGGGCGTCTGCGGCCTGGTCCGCCGCTTCCGCCCCGCGGGGCTCGGGCGCGGCGTCCTGGGTCTTCCTGCCCCGGCGCAACCGCCGGGCGAGCGGGTTAGCCACGCCCACCTACCGGATCGCCGCGCGCACGGCGGCGGCGAACGCGTCACCCCGGGCGGCGTAGCCGGCGAACTGGTCGAACGACGCGCCGGCCGGCGCCAACAGCACCGTGTCGCCCGGCTTCGCGAGCTCCCGCGCTGCGGCCACGGCCGCGGTCATCACGGGAGCGCCGAGGTCCCCGTCCGACGGTTTCACTTCTATCACATCTGTATCAGGAACCACAGCAGTCGCGTTCATACCAGCATCCTCGCCTGTCACAACGTGGACGACGGGGACATCCGGCGCGTGTCGCGATAACGCCTCCGCAACCTCGGCGCGATCCCGGCCGATGAGCACCGCCCCGACCAGCCGGGATGCGATCCTGGCGACCTCGGCGTCGACCGATGCGCCCTTCAGCAAACCGCCGGCCACCCACACCACGCGCGGGTAGGCCAGCACCGACGCCTCGGCGGCGTGCGGGTTGGTGGCCTTGGAGTCGTCGACGTAGGTGATCCCGTCGGCGACGGCCACGACTTCCGCCCGGTGCCGGCCCAACCGGAACGACGCGACCGCCCCGGCGATGGCTTCAGGGGGCACGCCGACGCTGCGGGCGAGGGCCGCCGCGGCCAGGGCGTCGAGCACGCCGACCGGGCCCGGCACGGGTATCGCGCCGGCCGGCAGCAGCGCCAGGTCGTCGGCGAAGGCCCGGTCGATCAGCTGGCCGTCGCGCACGCCGAGCTCGCCCGGGCCGGGCTCGCCGAGCCGGAAGCCGACCCGGACCGGCGCGGCGGCGGTGCCCAGCAGCGCGGCAGCCCGGACGTCGTCCAGCCCGACCACGGCGACCCGGCCGTCGAGTACCCGGGCCTTGGCCGCGGTGTATTCGGCCATCGTGGCATGCCAGTCGAGGTGGTCCTCGGCGATGTTGAGGACGACGCCGGCCTCGGGCCGCAGCGAGGGCGCCCAGTGCAGCTGGAAGCTGGACGCCTCGACGGCCAGCAGGTCGGCGGGCTGGTCGAGCACGTCCAGGACCGGATCGCCGATGTTGCCGCACAGCACGCTGCTTTTTCCGGCGGCGGTCAGCATGGCGTGCAGCATCGACGTCGTCGTGGTCTTGCCGTTCGTCCCGGTCACCACCAGCCAGCGGCGCGGCGGCCCGTAGCGGCCCGCGGCGTCGAGTCGCCAGGCCAGTTCCACGTCGCCCCAGATGGGCACGCCGGCCGTCGCCGCGGCGGCGAGCAGCGGCGTGGCCGGCGAGAAGCCGGGACTGGTCACCACCAGCGCGTATTCGGAGACCCGCCCGACCGCCGTCGACGTCGGCGCGGTGGCCACCCCGCCGTCGGCGTACCGGCGCAGCGTGGCCGGGTCGTCGTCGCACAGCGTCGGCGCCGCGCCGAACCGGGTCAGCGCGGCCAGCACCGCCTTGCCGGTCACTCCGCCGCCGGCCACCAGCACGGGCGCGCCCGGTCTCAACGGGTCAAGGCCGCTCATCACGCACCGACGGTGGCCAGCCACTCACCGTAGAAGAGCGCCACGCCCAGGCCGCAGGAGATCGCGGTGAGCAGCCAGAAGCGGATGATCACGGTCGTTTCGGCCCAGCCGGCCAACTCGAAATGGTGGTGGAAGGGCGCCATCCGGAACACCCGGCGCCCGGTGGTGCGGAAGGCCAGGATCTGCAGCACCACCGAGGTGACCTCCGCGACGAACAGCGAACCCAGCACCACGGCGAGGATCTCGGTGCGGCTGGTGACCGACAGGCCGGCGATGATGCCGCCCAGCGCCAGGGAGCCGGTGTCGCCCATGAAGATCTTGGCGGGCGCGGCGTTCCACCACAGAAAGCCGATGCAGGCGCCGGCGGTGGCGGCCGCGATGAGCGCCAGGTCCAGCGGATCGCGCACGTTGTAGCAGCCCAGCCCCGGCGCGGTGACGCAAGCGTTGCGGTACTGCCAGAACGTGATCAGCACGTAGGCGGCGCTGACCATCGCCATGCAGCCGGCGGCCAGCCCGTCGAGGCCGTCGGTGAAGTTGACCGCGTTGGACCAGGCGCTCACGACGACCACGCAGAACAGCACGAACAGCCCGGGAGCCAGTGTGACGGTGGCGATCTCACGCACGTAGGACAGGTTGGCGCTGGCCGGGGTGAGGCCGTTGGCGTTGCGGAACTGCAGGACCAGCACGCCGAACAGCACCGCGGCGACGATCTGCCCGACGGTCTTTGCCGTCTTGTTCAGCCCGAGGTTGCGCGACCGGCGGATCTTGATCAGGTCGTCGACGAACCCGACGGCACCCAGCGCGGTGGCCAGGCCGAGCACCAGCAGGCCCGACGCGGAGATGCCCTCGCCGTCGAACGCCAGCCCCACCAGATGCGTGCCGAGGTACCCCGCCCAGATGCCGGCCAGGATCGCCACGCCGCCCATCGACGGGGTGCCGCGCTTGGTGTGGTGGCTCGGCGGCCCGTCCTCGCGGATCTGGTGGCCGAACCCCTGCTTGGTGAACAGCCGGATCAGCACGGGCGTCAGCAGGATGGACACCGTCAGCGCGATGGCGACGGCGACGAGGATCTGTCTCACGGGCGGGCCCCGCCGTCATCGGCGGCCAGCGCTTCGGCCAAGGCGCCGAGGCCGGCGGCGTTGGACGCCTTGACCAGGACGACGTCGCCGGGTTGCACCTCGGCCCGCAGCAGGGCCAGGGCGGCGTCGCCGTCGGGCACCGCGACGGCCCCCCTGTCGCCCCACGAGCCCACTGCCCCTTCCAGGACCGCGCCGTCGTGCATGGCGCTCATCGACCTCCCGGTTCCCACGACAACGAGTCGAGACACATCTAAGCGCACTGCGAGCCGGCCGATGCGATCGTGCTCGGCGATCGCGTCCTCACCGAGTTCGGCCATCTCGCCCAGCACGGCCCAGCTGCGCCGGGCGCCCGGGCCCCCTTCCGGCCCGCCGTGCGCGATCCAGGCCAGCGCCTGCAGGCCGGCCCGCATCGAGTCGGGGTTCGCGTTGTACGCGTCGTCGATCACCGTGACGCCGTCGGCGCGGGTGGTCACCTGCATGCGGTGCCGCGACACCGGGCCCGCCGCTTCCAGGGCGGCGGCCACCTGCTCGACGCCCGCGCCGCAGTGCAGCGCGACCGCGCCGGCACACAGCGCGTTGGTGACCTGATGGTCGCCGAACACGCCCAGCCGCACGTCAGCCGCGCTGTCCATCGCGTGCAGGGTAAAGCGCGGCCGGGCCAATTCGTCGAGCGACACTCCCTCGGCCCAGACGTCGCTGGGTCCGGACTCGGTGCGCGCGGAACGGGCGACCCGGACCACCCGGGCCGCGGTCACCCCGGCCATCGCCGCGACGACCGGGTCATCGACGTTGAGGACGACGACACCGGATGACGGAACGGCTTGGGGCAGTTCGGCTTTGGTCCGCGCGATGGCTTCCCGCGAGCCGAACTCGCCCAGGTGGGCGGTGCCGACGTTGAGCACGACGCCGATCGACGGCGGAGCGATCTCGGCCAGCGCGGCGATGTTGCCCGGGTGCCGCGCCGACATCTCGAGAACCAGGTAGTGCGTGCTGCGGGTGGCGCGCAGCACCGTCCAGGGATGGCCCAGTTCGTTGTTGAACGACCCGGGCGGGGCGATCACCTCGCCCAGCGGCTCGAGCACGGCGGCCACCAGGTCCTTGGTCGAGGTCTTTCCCGACGAGCCGGTGATCCCGACGATCGTCAGCCCGCCCGCCACCAGTTCGGCGGCCACCGCCTTGGCCAGCGCGGCCAGCGCGGCCAGGACGGCCGCGCCGGAGCCGTCGGCGTCGTGCTCGAGCACCCCGGCCAGCCCGCCACCGGTCGCGCGGGGCTCCGGTTCGACCACGATGGCGGGCACCCCGACCGGCCGCGCCGCCAGCACGGCGACCGCGCCGGCGGCCACCGCCGAGGCCGCGTGGTCGTGCCCGTCGGAGCGGGCGCCGGGCAGCGCCAGGAACAGCCCGCCGGGGCCGACCTTGCGCGAGTCGAATTCGACGGTCCCGGTGACGTGCAGTTCGGCCGCGGCCTCGGGTGAGATGTCGGCCAGTGTGCCGCCGACGATTTCGGCGATCTGGGCGACGGTCAGGTCGATCACCGCGGGGTCCTCAGGGCCCCCAGCGCCTCCCCGAGCTCCACCCGGTCGTCGAAGGGCCGCGTCTCCCCCGCGGCGCGCTGCCCGGTTTCGTGGCCCTTGCCCGCGACGAGGACGACGTCGCCGGCTTTGGCCCAGGCCACCGCGTGGTCGATGGCCTGGCGTCGGTCGGCGATCTCGACGAGTTGCGCCTTGCCGCCGGCCGCCCCGGCCATGATCGCGCGTCGGATCGCCGCGGGGTCCTCGCCGCGCGGGTTGTCGTCGGTGACGACCACCAAATCGGCCAGCTCCGAGGCGATCTCGCCCATCGGCGCCCGCTTGCCCGGGTCGCGGTCCCCGCCGGCGCCGAACACCACCGCCAGCCGGTGGCCCGGCCGGCGCAGGGTGGTCAGCACGGCGCGCAGCGCTTCGGGCTTGTGCGCGTAGTCGACCAGCGCGAGGAAGTCCTGGCCGCGGTCGATCTCCTCCAGGCGTCCCGGGACGCGGGTGTGCAGCAAGCCCGGCGCCGCCTGCTCCGGGGAGACCCCGACGATGTCCAGAATGGCCAGCGCGACAAGGCAATTGGCGACGTTGTAGTGGCCCGGCAGCCGGATGCCGACGCGGTGGTGCACGCCCGCGGGGTCGACGACGGTGAATTCGGACCCGGCGCCCATCGGCGCCACGTCCATAGCACGCCAGTCGGCGGGTTCGCCGGCGGCGCTGACCGTGATCGCGGCGCCGGCCCTCCCGGCCATCGCCCGCCCGGCGTCGTCGTCGACGCACACCACGGCGGTGCGCGCACGCAGCGGCGAGGCGGGGTCGAACAGCACCGCCTTGGCCTCGAAGTAGTCGGCCATCGTGCGGTGAAAGTCGAGGTGGTCGCGGGACAGGTTCGTGAAGGCGCCCACCGCGAACGTGGTGCCGTCGACGCGACCCAGGGTCAGCGCGTGGCTGGACGCCTCCATGACCACGGTGTCCACCCCGCGTTCGGCCATCGCCGCGAGCATCGCCTGCAGGTCGGGGGCCTCCGGGGTGGTCAGCGCGCTGGGGATGTCGGCGCCGTCGATGCGGATGCCGATGGTGCCGATCAACCCGGCCGTGCGCCCGCCGGAGCGCAACCCGGACTCGACGAGGTAGGTCGTGGTGGTCTTGCCCGACGTGCCGGTGATCCCGACGACCGTGAGCTTCGCCGACGGATCGCCGTACACCGTGGCGGCCAGGCCACCGAGCACGCGGCGCGGTGACGGGTGGACCAGGGTGGGCGCGGTGCGGGACTGGGAGGCCATCTCGGCGACGCCGGCGGCGTCGGTGAGCACCGCGACGGCGCCGCGTTCGATCGCCTCGCCGGCATAGCGGGCGCCGTGCGTGGTGGAACCCGGCAGCGCGGCGAACAGGTCGCCGGGCAGCACGTCCTGAGCGCGCAGCGTCACGCCGGTGACCGCGAGATCCGGAACGTCCACCCCGTCGGCCATCACCGCGCCCACTTGGGCCGCCAGCGCCGGCAACCGCGCGCCCGGGACGGCGGTGGGCCGCAAACCGGTGGGTACCGAGACCACAGCCACACCTCCCTCCGTCGGCTCCCCTGTCGCACGATCAGCCCTGACACCCTACCGAGAAGGGGCACAGCGCCGAGATCGACGCCAACCCGAGCGAGTAGACCGCACGCTAACGTCGATCTCGCCGAGGGCGGGTGCCGGGTACAGCTAGGTGGCCTGCAGGGTCAGCGGCGGACCCGGATCCGGTGACAGCGGCACGTTCTCCCGCTGCATCAGCCAGCCGGCGATGTTGTGGAACAAGGGGGCGGCCGAATGCCCGGGCGAGCCGTCGGCGTTGCGCTGCGGGTTGTCCATCATGATGCCGACCACGTAGCGGGGATTGTCGACGGTGGCCATGCCGGCGAAGGTGATCCAGTAGACGTCGTCGAAGTAGCAGCCGCAGCCGGGGTTGATCTGCTGGGCGGTGCCCGTCTTGCCGGCCATCTGGTAGCCGGACACGGCGGCGGCCGGCCCGGTGCCCTGCTGGTAGCCCATCGGGTCCTTCTGCACGACGGCGCGCAGCATGCCGCGCACCGTCTGCGCGGTCTGCGGCGAGACCACCCGAATCCCCTCCGGGCGCGGTTCCTCGGTCCGGGTGCCGTCGGGCGCGATGGTGGCCTTGATGATCCGCGGCGGCACCCGCAGGCCGTCGTTGGCGATGGTCTGGTACATGTCGGTCATCTGCAGCAGGGTCATCGAAAGACCTTGGCCGATGGGCAGGTTGGAGAAGGTGCTGCCCGACCATTGGTCAATCGGCGGCACCAGGCCCGCGCTCTCACCGGGCAGCCCGACGTTGGTGCGCTGACCCAGCCCGAACTTGCGGACCATGTCGTAGAAACGCTCCGGACCGACGCGCTGCGCCAGCATCAGGGTGCCGACGTTCGAGGACTTCCCGAACACGCCCGTGGTGGTGTAGGGCATGACGCCGTGGTCCCAGGCGTCGTGCACGTTGACCCCGCCCATGTTGATCGAGCCGGGCACGTGCAACACCTCGTCGGGGTTGGAGAGGCCGTATTCGATCACCGATGACGCGGTGATCACCTTGTTCACCGAGCCCGGCTCGAACGGCGAGGACACCGCCAGGTTGCCCAGTTGCCGGTCGCCTTGCCGACCGATGTCCTGGGAGGGGTCGAAGGTGTTGTCGTTGGCCATCGCCAGCACCTCACCCGTCTTGGAGTCGAGCACCACGGCCGAAACGTTGTGCGCCCCCGAGAGATTCTTGGCCTGCTGGACCTGCTGCTGAACGTAGAACTGGATGTCGTCGTCGAGGGTCAGCTGGACGGTCGATCCGTTGACCGCCCGGTGCCGGTTGCGGTAGCTGCCGGGGATGACGACGCCGTCGGAGCCGCGGTCGTAGGTGACCGAGCCGTCGGTGCCCGACAGCACCGAGTCCAGCGAGTCCTCCAGCCCCAGCAGCCCGTGGCCGTCCCAGTCGATGCCGCCGACGATGTTGGCCGCCAGCGATCCGCCCGGGTACTGGCGCAGATCCTGCCGCTCGGAGCCGACCTCGGGATACTTCTCGGAGATCGCGCTGGCCACCGCCGGGTCGACCGCACGCGCGAGATAGACGAAGTTGTCGTCGCCCTGCAGCTTCTTCAGCACGGTCTGGAAGTCCGGCTTGTTGTTCAGCCGGGTCGAGACCTCCTTGGCGATGTCACGCAGCCGCTCCTGCGGATCGGGGGCGGTCGGGGTCTTCTTCTTCGCCTCCTCGAGTTGCTGGCGAATCCGCTTGGGCTGGAACGTCAAGGCGCGCGACTCGATGGTGAACGCCAGCTGTTGGTTGTTACGGTCGACGATGCTGCCGCGGACCGCCTTTTCGACATCGGTGACCTTGAGCTGTCCGGCCGCCTGGGCCCGCAGCTTGGGGGCGTCCTTGACCTGCAGCACGAACAGCTGGGCCGCCGCGACCAGCATCAGCACCAAAATGACGGCATTGCCGGCCCGATGCCGAAAAACGAACGACGCGCCGCGCGATCCCGCCTCCACGATCTGACGGGTGCGCCGCTCGCGCGCGGAGTGCCCGGTGCCCACCGCGTCGGGCCGGGTTTGCTTGGCCTGCTTGGCCTTCCTCGCCTGCCGTGGCTCCTTCAGCGTGGGTTGCCGGACGGCCTTGGCCTTCTGTGGTTTACCCGGAGCCCGGGTCGATCGCGCCGGCTGCGACCGGCGCGTCCGCCCGGCCTCGCCGCGGATCACCGGGCGGCGCCCGGCGTCGCGGCGGTCAGGGGCCCCAACGGCGCGCCGTTAGCCGGCGCGCCCGGCTGCGGCGCCGGCACCCCGGGTGCGACGGGCTGCGGGGGCCGCGGACCCGGCTGCACCGGTAGCGGCACCTCCGCGGGCAGCGGCGCAGGCGCCGGGGCGGGCGGCGGAACGGGCAGTCCCCCCAACGGGATTGACACCTCGGCGGGCACCGGAGGCGTCGCGGGTGCGGCCGGGCCCGGCAGCCCCGGCAACGGCACCACCCCCTGGAAGTGCCCGGTGGCCGCGCCGCCGGGCATGCCCGGCAGCGGCGGGACCGGCTGCGACGGCAGGTGCTGGCCGCCGACCGTCGACGACCCGTCCGGGGCCCGCAACAACGCCTCCGGTCCCTGCCTGGCCGGCACGGCCGGGCCCCCTGGGGCCGGCGGCACCCGGACCGGGACCTCCGGCGGCAGCGCCGGCGGTGGCGGAGGCGGCGGTGGCGCGTCGGAAATCTTGGTGTTCAGCGGCGGCGGCGGAACCCCGTCGGCCGGCTTCGGGGTGCCCACGACCACCCAGTTACCGGACGGGTCCTGGACCAGATGCGCGGTGTCCCTCGTCGGGATCATGCCCTGCTTGCGTGCCGCCTCGGCCAGCGCCGGCGCCGACTCCGCCTCGCGCACATCGCGTTCCAGCGCCTCCTTCTGCTCCTGCAGCATCCTGTTCTTCTCGCGCGCGTGGCTGAGCTGGTAGGAACGCTCCGCCGACGCGGTGGACAACCACAGCGTCAGGCCCAGCCCGAGGCCGAGCGCGCCGATGATCAACACGACAAAGGGAACCTTGGCGGCCAATGTCCGCGGCCGCAGGTCGATCGACGCCAGCCGGATGGCCAACCGCTCCGCCAACCTGGGTCGAACTGCTTTGGGCGCCTTGGCTTTTCGCGCCTTGGCTCGCGCCTTGGCCTGGCTGGCGCTCTTGGGCCGGCCCGGCCGCTCGACGGGCCGGGCGTTCGGGCTGGTTTGCGGGCCGGACTTGTGCGCACCGGCCTCGCGGGTGTTGGCCGAGGCCGGGCGCGTGCGCCGCGGCGACGCAGGATCGGCGGTGGCGCGCCTGCCCTTGCGGGCCGAACCGTCGCGTGTGCCACGACGGTCGCCGCTTCCGCGGCGCTTCGGCGTCTCGCGCTTTACCTTCATGTATCGCCTTCCCGGCTCGCCTGCTCTGGTTGCTCCCGCTGCCCCAGCCGTTGCAAGGCCCGTAATCGCACGGCGGCACTGCGTGGGTTGCGTTCGATCTCGGCCGCGTCGGCGCGTTCGGCGCCGCGCGTCAGCGACCGGAACCGCGGCTCGTGGCCGGGCAGTTCGACCGGAAGGTCCACCGGCGTGCGCGAGGCGACCGCGTCGGCGAACACACGCTTGACGATCCGGTCTTCCAGCGATTGGTAGGCCAGCACCGCGATGCGTCCGCCCACCCTCAGCGCGTCCAGGGCGGCGGGCAGGGCTTCGCGCAGCGAGGTCAATTCGTCGTTGACGGCGATCCGCAGCGCCTGGAAGGTGCGCTTGGCCGGATGCCCGCCGGTGCGGCGGGCGGGTGCCGGAATCGCTTGGTAGAGCAGGGCGACCAATTCCGCGGTCGAGGTGAACGGCGCCCGGGCACGCCGGCGGACGATCTGCGCGGCGATGCGGCGCGCGAACCGCTCCTCGCCGTAGCGGTGCAGGATGTCGGCCAGTACCGCCTCGTCGTAGGTGTTGACGATGTCGGCCGCGGTGAGCGCCGACTCCGGGTCCATCCGCATGTCCAGCGGCGCGTCCTGGGCGTAGGCGAAACCCCGTTCGGCGCGGTCCAGCTGCATCGACGAGACGCCGAGGTCGAACAGCACGGCGTCGACGGATTCGGCTGCAGCGTAACCGGATTCGGCCAGGGCGCCAGCCAGGCCGTCATAGCGGGTGTGCACCAGCGTGACGCGGTCGGCGAACGGGGCGAGCCGGTCGGAGGCGATGTCCAGCGCGCCAGGATCGCGGTCGAGCCCGATCAGCCGCAGGCCGGGCAGGTCGGTGAGGAACCGCTCCGCGTGCCCACCGGCGCCGAGCGTGGCGTCGACGAGCACCGCCCCCGCGCCGTCCGGGTTGTCGCGCGTCAGTGCGGGGGTCAGCAGCTCGACGCAGCGCTCCAGCAGGACGGGCACATGGCCGAAATCGCCTGAAACCTCTTGCACCGCAACGCCTTCCCGGGCTCCGCGGACCGCCCTCGCACCTCGGTCGGCCCGAAGGGCCGCCCTTGCACCCAGGTCCCTGTCCGAAGGCGCGAACCTGGCGTTGGGGAAGTACGCCAGGGTCGGTTCGGGCAGAGGCCACGATGCACGGGCATGCGCCTCAGATAATGTCGCCGAGTGCTTCATCGCTGGCCGCGGAGAAGTTCTCTTCGTGCGTCTGCTGGTAGTCGTGCCAGGCCTGCGCATCCCAGATCTCGAGGTAATCGACCGCCCCGATCACCACGCAGTCCTTCGACAGGTTCGCGTAGCGGCGGTGGTCGGCCGACAGCGTGATCCGCCCCTGCGCGTCGGGATGCTGCTCGTCGGTGCCGGCGGCGAGGTTGCGCAGGAACGCTCGCGCCTCGGGGTTGCTGCGCGACGTCTTGCTCGCCCGCCGCGCCAGCTGCTCGAATTCCGCCCGCGGGTAGACGGCGAGGCTGTGGTCTTGGCTCTTGGTGACCATCAACCCCCCTGCCAACGAGTCGCGGAACTTGGCGGGCAGCGTCAGCCGCCCCTTGTCGTCGAGTTTGGGCGTGTAGGTGCCGAGAAACACCAGCTCACCTCCCACACCGGTCACCCAAACACTTCAGCCACCATACCCCACGATCCCCCACTTTGCCCCATTACTGCGGTGTCGGCGCCGACTTTTCCCGGTCATCTGCCACCGATCGGGGTCACGTGGCCCGGCGGCGGGCGGCGGGGGCCGGTCGCGATGCGAGTGCGGCGCCGGAAATCCGCACGTCGGAGGCGCAAACCGGTGGAGTGGGGCGTGGTGGGGCCCGTCGGTGGGGCCCGGTGGGGGGCCAACCGGCGCCTGTGCCTCGATTTGGGCTCGATTGGGCGTCAGAAGGGACTCGACGCCCCTGTGCGGCCACCCGGCGCGTTGGGACCCCGCGACGATGGCGCCGAGACTGCGTCCAGATCGTGGAAACGACGCAGACGCACGCGCTCACTGCAGTCTCGAGCACGAAAAACGGGGCAGCCCAGCCGGCTACCCCGTGTCGTGTGGTGGTCGGTCTACTCGTCGAAGCGCCGCCGGAACCGGTCCTCCATGCGGCTGGTGAACGAACCGCCGCCCTTGTTGCGGCGCTGGCGGGCGGACCCGGGAGCCGACCCGGAACGGTCCGGCCTGCCGGCCAGCCGCGGGCCGGTGATCGCGTAGACCACGCCGCCGAACATCACGATGAAGCCGAAAACGCTCAGAATCGGGAAGCTTCCGATCATCGTGGCCCTGAACGCCACCCCCGACACCAGCATCGCCAGGCCGATGACGAATAACGCCGCGCCCTGCAGGCGCCGCCGCGCGGTCGGCGCGCGGAACCCTCCGCCACGGACGCTCGACGCGAATTTCGGATCTTCCGCGTAAAGTGCGCTCTCGATCTGATCGAGCATCCGCTGTTCATGATCGGAGAGTGGCATTCGTCCCTCCTTGCCGACAGTTTGGCACGTAACTATCGATAGCACGCGGATGCCCGTTGTAAAGGCAACTAACACAAATGATACGAGCTCAATCTGCGCTGTACCACCGGTTCGGCAGCGATTCTATCCCGGCCGCATCCCGACCCCGGCGTGGCCCTCAGCGACGCCGCGCGGTAACCGGCACGCGAAACCGGCGGGTGTGCCCGGCCCCGCGGGCCCCCGGCGCGACCGCTCGGCGCAACGTGGAGAGCCGCGTCGGATAATGACGACAGCGGCACGGGGCCGAACCCATACATGAAGTCACCGGATGAGGAGGGCACCGCGAGTTGGCGATATTCCTCATCGATCTGCCGCCGAACGATATGGAGCGCCGCCTCAATGACGCCCTCGCGGTCTACGTCGAGGCGATGCGATACCCGCGGGGCACCGAGAACCAGCGCGCCGCCATGTGGCTGGAACACGTCCGACGGCCAGGCTGGCAGGGCGTGGCCGCCGTCGAGGCCGACGCCGGCGATGCGGCCGACCTGAGCGATGCCCCGCTGCTGGGCGTGGCCTACGGCTATCCCGGGGCGCCCGGACAGTGGTGGCAGCAACAGGTGGTCCTGGGCCTGCAACGCGGCGGCCTGCCCCCCGCCGAGATCGCCCGGCTGATGAACAGCTACTTCGAGTTGACGGAGTTGCACATCCATCCCCGCGCGCAGGGCCGCGGCCTCGGCGAGGCGCTGGCCCGCCGGCTGCTCGCCGGGCGCGCGGAGAGGAACGTCCTGCTGTCCACCCCCGAGACCAACGGCGAGCCCAACCGCGCCTGGCGGCTGTACCGGCGCCTGGGCTTCACCGACGTCATCCGCGGCTACCACTTCGCCGGGGACCCCCGCGCGTTCGCGATCCTGGGCCGGGCGCTGCCGCTATAGGGCCGGGCCACGCATCTGGCACGATGACCTCGTGCACGCCAGCCCTTCCCCGCTTCGAGCCCGCGGGTTCCGCCGGCGCCGCCTGCTGGCCCTCGCCATGCTGCTGCTCATCGTGCCGCTGGCCAGCGGCTGCCTGCGGGTACGGGCGTCGCTGACCATCTCCCCCGATGATCTGGTTTCCGGGGAGGTCATCGCGGCGGCCAAGCCCAAGACGCCCAAGGACTCCGGTCCCCAGCTCGACACCAACAATCTGCCGTTCGGCCAGAAGGTTGCGGTGTCCAACTACGACAGCGACGGCTACGTCGGGTCGCAGGCGGTGTTCTCCGACCTGACATTCGCCGAACTGCCGCAGCTGGCGAATATGAACTCCGACGCCCAGGGCGTGAATCTGTCACTGCGCCGCAACGGCAACCTGGTGATCCTGGAGGGCCGCGCGGACCTGACTTCGGTCACAGACAACGACGCCGACGTCGAGCTGACCGTCGCCTTTCCCGGCGTGGTGACCTCCACCAACGGTGACCGGGTCGAACCCGACGTGGTGTCCTGGAAGCTCAAGCCCGGCGTGGTGAGCACCATGACCGCCAACGCCCGCTACACCGACCCCAACACCCGCAACTTCACCGGCGCGGGCGTCTGGCTGGGCATCGCGTCGTTCGCGGCGGCCGGCGTGGTGGCGCTGCTGGCGTGGATGAGCCGCGACCGCTCACCGCGCTTGACCGCCCCGCGCGACCAGCCCCCGAGCTAGGGCGACCAGTAGGCCAGCATCTCCGCAAACGTGTGAAACGCGGGCGCGGAAACCCCGTAGGTCGCTTCGAAATGGATGCTCAGCGGGAAGCCGAGTTCGCCGACGCCGTCGATCACCCGCTTGTACAGGTCGACCATGAGCTGGCGCTTCTTGTCCGGTTCGCTGGCGGCCAGCCTCTTGACGAACTCCTGCTCGCCGGCCACCGCGGCGTTGCCCGGATCCTGGATCAGCCAGTTGATCAGGCCGACGCGGCTCTCCACCTTGGGCACGAAGCCGAAGGACAGCAGGATCTCGGGCCGGTGATCGGTGTTCGCGGCGAAGTCGGTCAAAAAGCCCACGATGGCGTCGGAGTAGAGCAGCTGCGTCATGCCGTACGTCGCGCCCTGGTTGCACTTGAAGTTCAGCCGGCCTTGCTCACCCTCCCGGGTGGGGATGACGATCACGCCGCGGTTGCCCACGAGCTCGCGATAGATCGACAAGGCGTCGGTGGGTGCGACACCGGAGCCCTCCCCGTCGTTCATCGTGCGGGGCACGCCCACGAAGACCACGCCCTCCATCCCGGCGTCGCACAGAGCGGTGAGCCGTTGGCGCAGCGACGCCTCATCCATGAAAGCGGTGACCTGCGTGCACAGGCCGTGGAATCCGGGCAGCTCGGGCTTGATGATCGACCAGAAGTCCAGCACGTCCAGCTTCTGCTTCATCGCGACGGGACGATCGTCGTCCTCGGCGATCATCCCCGGGATCATCACGTGCCGGATCCGGCCCTCGAGGCCGAATTCGGCCGCGTAGCGCACCACTTTCGTCGCGTCGTCAAGCGCCCGCTCCTTGCCGTCTTCGACGTTGGGGGGCACCAGCTCGAGCGCGATGGTGTTGAGGCTCACGCGGCTCCTCTCCTTGCCGGGCCGGCCGCGCTGCGCCCCGCAGCGCCCCGGCACCCTCGCCAGCATAGGGGCGGGATAGTGAGGCAGTCGAAGCAACTGGGGGCGCCGAAGCGACATAAACTGTCGGCCCGGGAGCAAATACCCGTCACGCCGACCGGAAAGGGGCGCCGCGCTGAGCCCAAAAGCCGCAGAAGCAGGGGCAACCGTCGAGTTGACCGGCGCCATCACCGAGCAACTCCGGCGGTATCTGCGCGACAGGCGCGCCCAGAGCGGCTACATCAGCTCTGAAGGCGCCCACTTCGATGCCCTGATCGCGGCCCTCGAGGACTTCGTGCTGGGCGGCGGCAAGCGGCTGCGCCCCGCCTTCGCCTATTGGGGCTGGCGGGCCGTCGCGCCCGGTGAGCCCGATACCGAAGCGTTGCTGCTGTTTTCGGCGCTCGAACTGCTGCACGCCTGCGCGCTGCTGCACGACGACGTGATCGACGACTCGGCCACCCGCCGCGGCAAGCCGACGACCCACGTCCGCTTCGCGGAGCTGCACCGCGACCGGGGCTGGCGCGGTTCACCGGTGCAATTCGGGATCTCGGCGGCCATCCTGCTCGGCGACCTGGCGCTGGCCTGGGCCGACGACATCGTGTTCGGGCTCGACCTGCCGCGACAGACCCAGCGCCGCATCCGGCGTGTGTGGGCCGACATCCGCACCGAGGTGCTGGGCGGGCAATACCTCGACATCGTCGGCGAGGCCAGCGCCGCGGAGTCGATCGCGTCGGCGATGAACGTCGACACCTTCAAGACCGCCTGCTACACGGTGGCGCGACCGCTGCAGCTCGGGGTGGCCGCCGCCGCGGACAGACCCGACGTGCAGGCCGCCTTCGCGCAGTTCGGGACGGACCTCGGCGTGGCGTTCCAGTTGCGCGACGACGTGCTGGGCGTGTTCGGCGACCCGGCGGTGACCGGCAAGCCGTCCGGCGACGACCTGAGATCCGGCAAGCGGACCGTCTTGCTCGCCGAGGCGATGGAGCGGGCCGACAAGTCGGATCCGTTGGCGGCCAACCTGTTACGTACCTCCATCGGCGAGCGGCTGACCGACGCGCAGGTGAGTGAACTGCGCGAGTTGATCGTGTCGGTGGGCGCGCTGGCCGCCGCCGAGCGGCGCATCGCCGAGTTGACCGAACGCGCGCTGGCCACCCTCGCCGTCGCGCCCGTCAACGCGGCGGCCAAAGCCGGACTGACCGAGCTGGCCAGGATGGCCACGAATCGGTCCGCCTGAGGCCATGACAACCCCGTCGACCCCGACTCACACCCAGGCGGCCGATTCGCTGGCGGCCAAAAGGTTTGTCGCTCAGTATATTTCACGCCTGGCGTCGTTCGCCGCCACCCCGGAGGCCCGCCCGGCGAAGCTTGGCTTCCTCGGCTCCGCGCTGATCACGTTGGGCGGCCTGGGCGCCGGCAGCACCAAGCCGCACGACCCGCTGCTCGAAGCGCTGCACCTGTCCTGGCTGCGCTTCGGCCACGGGCTGGTGCTGTCGTCGATCGTGTTGTGGGCGGGCGTGGGCCTCATGCTGATCGCGTGGGTGGCGCTGGGCCGGCGCGCGCTGGCCGGCGACGCAACCGAGTTCACCATGCGGGCGACCACCGCATTCTGGCTGGCGCCGTTGCTGTTGTCGGTGCCCGTCTTCAGCCGCGACACCTACTCCTACCTGGCGCAGGGCGCGCTGCTGCGCGACGGTTTCGACCCGTACGCGGTCGGTCCGGTCGCCAACCCGAACGTGTTGCTGGACAACGTGAGTCCCATCTGGACGATCACCACGGCACCGTACGGGCCGGCGTTCATCCTGATCGCGAAGCTGGTCACGGTGGTTGCCGGCAACCACGTGATCGCCGGGACCATGCTGCTGCGCCTGTGCATGCTGCCCGGATTGGCCCTGCTGATCTGGGCGACCCCCCGGCTGTCGCACCACCTGGGCACCAACGGCGCACTGGCGCTGTGGATCTGCGTCCTCAACCCGCTGGTGCTCATCCACCTGATGGGCGGCGTGCACAACGAGATGCTGATGGTCGGCCTGATGGCCGCCGGGATCGCGCTGACGTTTCAGGGCCGCCACGTCCTGGGCGTCGTGCTGATCGCGGTGGCGATCGCGGTGAAGGCCACCGCCGGGATCTCGCTGCCGTTCCTGGTCTGGGTGTGGATGCGGCACCTGCGCGACCGGCGCGGATATCGCACCGTCCCCGCGTTCCTGGCGGCCACCGCGATGTCCGGGCTGACCTTCGCCGTGGTGTTCGCCGTCTTGTCGGCCGTGGCCGGGGTCGGGCTGGGGTGGCTGACCGCACTGGCCGGGTCGGTGAAGATCATCAACTGGCTGACGGTGCCGACCGCGGTCGCCAACCTGATCCACGCCCTGTGCAGCGGATTCTTCCCCGTCGACTTCTACGCCACGCTGCGGATCACCCGCTTTATCGGCATCGCGATCATCGGGGTGTCATTGCCGTTGTTGTGGTGGCGGTTTCGGCGCGACGACCGCGACGCGCTGGCCGGGATCGCGTGGTCGATGCTGATCGTGGTGCTGTTCGTCCCGGCCGCCCTGCCCTGGTATTACTCCTGGCCGCTGGCCGTCGCGGCCCCCTTGGCCCAGTCCCGGCGCGCGGTCGCGGCCATCGCCGGCCTGTCGACGTGGGTCATGGTGATCTTCAAGCCCGACGGATCGCACGGCATGTATTCGTGGCTGCACGTTTCGCTGGCCGCCGCGTGCGGGCTGGCCGCCTGGTATGCGCTGTACCGGACGCCCCAGGCCGGATCGGTCAGTACGCCATAGCCTGCGCGCGCCGCACGACTTCCCGCGCCTGGTGGGCGTGCAGGGCGTCGACCGGGCGGGCGTTGCTGATCGCGTCCCGGGTGCCGTCGCGCGTGATCGTCAGCGACGGATCCGGGGTGAACAGCCAGCGCATGATTTCCGTCTCGTGGTAACCGCCGTCGTGCAGGATCGTCAGCAGGCCCGGCAGGCTCTTGACCACCTCACCGGAGTGCGTGAAAAACACCTGGGGCACGACGACGCCGCCGCCGCGCTTCACCGCGACCAGGTGTCCCTCCCGCAGCTGTTGCTGAACCTTGCTGACCGATACGCCGAGCAATTCGGCGACCCGGGGCAACTCGTAGATGGGTTCGTCGGGGTCAAGAACGTCGTCCCCGGCCGGAACACTGCTCATCGCGCCAGTGTAGGCCCAGCTTCCCGCGTTGCACGGGCGTTCCGCACCTACTATGGCCCCGTGGCCGGAGCTGGGACGGGGGACCCGATGGAGGGCGCGTTGCTGGACGGCCGCTACCGCGTCGAGTCCCGGATCGCCAGCGGCGGCACCTCGACGGTGTATCGCGGGCTGGACGTCCGCCTCGACCGGCCGGTCGCGGTGAAGGTCATGGATGCCCGTTACGCCGGCGACGACCAATTCCTGACCCGATTCCAGCTCGAGGCACGCACGGTCGCCCGGCTGAAAAACCCCGGGCTGGTCGCCGTCTATGACCAGGGCCTGGACGCCCGGCACCCGTTCCTGGTGATGGAGCTCATCGAGGGCGGCACCCTGCGCGAGCTGCTGGCCGAGCGCGGTCCGATGCCGCCGCACGCGGTGGCCGCGGTGCTCCGCCCGGTCCTGGGCGGGCTGGCCGCCGCGCACCGGGCCGGCCTGGTGCATCGCGACGTCAAACCCGAGAACGTCCTGATCTCCGACGACGGCGATGTCAAGATCGCCGATTTCGGGTTGGTCCGCGCCGTCGCGGCCGCAGGCATCACCTCCACCAGCGTCATCCTGGGGACGGCCGCCTACCTGTCGCCCGAGCAGGTGCGCGACGGCACCGCCAGCCCGCGCAGCGACGTGTATTCATCCGGGATCCTCACCTACGAGCTGCTGACCGGGCGCGCGCCGTTCACCGGTGACTCGGCGTTGTCGGTCGCCTACCGCCGCCTGGACGCCGACGTCCCGCCGCCGAGCGCGGCGATCGACGGTGTGCCACCGCAATTCGACGAGCTGGTGCTGCGGGCGACGGCCCGCGACCCCGCCGACCGGTACGCCGACGCGGTCGAGATGGGCGCCGACCTCGAGGCCATCGCCGAGGAACTCGCGCTGCCGGACTTCCGGGTGCCGGCGCCGCGCAACTCCGCCCAGCACCGATCGGCGGCGCTGCACCACCTGCGGATGAGCGAGCGCCTGGCGGCCGCACAACCCGCGCGCCCGCCGGTCGCGGCCCCGGTCCGCCACCCCACCCGCCAGCTGACCCGCGGGCCCGAGGACTGGGCCGAGCCCGCCCGCCCGGCGGCCCGCGAGCGCGAACCCGACGAGTACGAATATCAGCCGGTCTCAGGCGAATTCGCCGGCATCGCGATGAGTGAGTTCGTCTGGGCCCGTCAGCGCGCCCGGCGGATGGTGCTGATCTGGGTGGCGATCGTGCTCGCGTTCACGGGGTTGATCGCGACCGTGGCCTGGACGCTCGGCAGCAACCTGACCGGCCTGCTCTGAGAGCCTCTTCCCCGCGAGCAGACGCAAAAGCCCCCAACACGCCGATGAAAACGGTGCTTTTGCGTCTGGTGGCGGAAGCTAGTCGCGCAGCATCTCGGCGACCAGGAAGGCCAACTCCAGCGACTGCTGGGTGTTCAGCCGCGGGTCACACGCCGTCTCGTAGCGGCCGGCCAGGTCGGTGTCCGAAATATCTTGCGCCCCACCGAGGCACTCGGTGACGTTCTCGCCGGTGATCTCGACGTGGATGCCGCCGGGGTGGGTGCCCAGGGCGCGGTGCACCTCGAAGAAGCCCTGCACCTCGTCGACGATGCGGTCGAAGTGCCGGGTCTTGTAGCCGTTGGACGACTCGTGGGTGTTGCCGTGCATCGGGTCGCACTGCCAGATCACCTGGTGCCCGGCGGCCTGGACCTTCTCGACGATCGGCGGCAGCAGGTCGCGCACCTTGTTGTTGCCCAGCCTGCTCACCAGCGTCAGCCGCCCCGGCTTGTTGTGCGGGTCGAGCCGCTCGACGTATTCGACCGCCAGCTCAGGGGTCATCGTCGGGCCGATCTTGACGCCGATCGGGTTGGCGATCACCTCCGCGAACGCGACGTGCGCGCCGTCGAGCTGACGGGTGCGCTCCCCGATCCACACGGTGTGCGCCGACAGGTCGTACAGCTGCGGCTCGCCGCCCTCCACATCGGACAGGCGCAGCATGGCCCGCTCGTAGTCGAGCACCAAAGCCTCGTGGCTGGCGTAGATCTCGGCGGTCTGCAGGTTGCGGTCGGCCACCCCGCAGGCACTCATGAACCGCAGTCCGCGGTCGATCTCGGTGGCCAGCGCCTCGTACCGCGCGCCGGCCGGCGAGGTCCGGACGAATTCGCGGTTCCAGTCGTGCACCAGGTGCAGCGACGCCAGCCCCGACGAGGTCAGCGCCCGCACCAGGTTCATCGCCGCGCTGGCGTTGGCGTAGGCGCGCACCAGTCGCGACGGGTCGTGCTCGCGCACCGCGGCGTCGGGGGCGAAGCCGTTGATCATGTCGCCGCGGTAGGACTTCAGGCCCAGCGCGTCGACGTCCGCCGAGCGGGGCTTGGCGTACTGGCCGGCGATGCGGGCCACCTTGACCACCGGCATGCTCGAGCCGTAGGTCAGCACGACGGCCATCTGGAGCAGGGTGCGGATGTTGCCGCGGATGTGGGGTTCGGTGTTGTCGACGAACGTCTCCGCGCAGTCGCCCCCCTGCAACAGGAAGGCCTCACCCCGGGCGACCTGGGCCAGCTGTTCCTGCAGCCGGACGATCTCGGACGGCACGGTCACCGGCGGCACGCTCTCGAGGACCGTGCGCATCGCCGCGGCCTGTTCGGCGTCCCAGCTGGGCTGCTGGGCGGCCGGCTTGGCCAGTGCGGCGTCCAGGCGCGCACGCAGCTCGGTCGACAGCGGCGGCAGCGGCGGCAGCTGTTCGATCGGTATGTCGACGGTCCAGTTCATCGGTCCATGGTAACCGGGGTTCCCCTCACGACTGATCACGCCTGATCAGGGCGAACGCCCCTGCGGGCCCTCACCGGACGTGATCAGCCGGAACCGGCGCAGCTGGTCACGGGCGTCGACCAGGGCGTCGTGCGCGTCGCGCGGCCGCGGGGGCATCCGGGGCGACCCGCGCTCCTCCCACAACTGCCGCAATTCCCTGGTGAAGCGCGGTATCGCCTGGGGCAACGCCGGCATCGCCCCCCACAGCTGACACAGGGCCACGTGGTCGTAGGCCCCCACCCAGGCCCACAGCTCGATCGGCTCGCCGCCGTCCACGCGCAAGAACTCCTCCAGGTCCAGCCGGATCTGCTTGCGCGACCGCCACAGCGGCGACGACGGCGGCGGCAGCTTGGGCAGCACGTTGGCGCGCACCCAGTTGCCGGCGCGCTCCGGGTCGAATTCGGTGGAGACGGCGTAGTACTCGCGCCCGTCCTCGGCCACGACCCCGATCGAGATCAGTTCGATGGTGCGGCCGTCCTCGATGAACTCGGTGTCGTAGAAGTACCGCACCGGCGCAGCCTATCGGCTGATCAGGATGGGCCCCGTCGGCGCAGGTGCGGGGTGCACGTCGTGGTCGAGCTGCGCGTCGACCGTGCGCTTGTCGGGCAGGCGCGGGGTGCCGGCGATCGCGCACTGCACCAACAGCTTGACGCGCACCACCGGGCGGCGCAGCCGCCGTTCCCGCTGCAGCGCGCGGCGCATCTTGTCGGGCTGGGTGGTGTAGCGCCACCGAGCCCAGGGGGCGTGCGGGCGCGACAACCGGATCGCGCCGACGACCAGCAGCACGACGATGAACATGCCGAGCAACCCGGTCCAGACCTTGCCCTTGAGCACCACCACCACGGCCAGCGGCAACGTCAGCACCAGCGCGCCGGCCACGCCGGCGCGCAGGGCCACCGAATCGGCCGCGTGCCAGAACGGAAGGAAGAACATCAGCGGGTGCAGGCCCATGATCAACAGCCCGGCCACCGCCACCGCGGCGAATACGGCGTCCACCGACGTGCGCCCGTCTTCCTCCCAGTAGACGTCGGAGAGATGCAGGATCAACGCGTATTCGTCCAGCACCAGAGCGGCCCCGACGCCGAAAAGTGTCGCGGCCAAGGTGAATTCGGGCTCTTGCCCGCTGATGGAAAGGGTGACCAGCGTCAACCCGGAGAGCATCACCAGGACCACCCCGAACGCCACATGGTGGATGTGCAGCTCGCCGATGTGCACGTTGCGCGGGTGCCACCATCGCGTCGGACGGCCGGCGACGGCGCGGTGCCGGATGAGCCGCACGAACGTTCGCGTCACGAAAAAGGTCAGGATGAAGGCCACCAGGCAGCACAGCAGCGGCAGCCGGCCGCGGTCGATGATGTCGTGCGCGAACCAGTGGGCCACCCCGAACACGAACCAATGGAGCACGTTAGAAACCTACGCCTGCACGTCGCGACAGGGCGGGAGCCGCGCTGCGACACCTGGCCCGCGGTCGCACCGATTACGCTGTTGGGCGACATGAGTAGATGGCGGGCCCCCGGCGTGGGCAGTCAACCCGGGCGGGTCTTGCTGTGGTGCCTGCTTTGGCTGGTGGCGGGCGCGGCGATGTATTACGTGGCCGGGCGGCTGTTCGGCCACACGCCGTACCGCATCGACATCGACATCTATCAGCTGGGCGGCCAGGCCTGGCTGGACGGGCGCCCGCTGTACCGCGGGGATGTGTTGTTCCACACACCGATCGGGCTGAACCTGCCGTTCACGTATCCCCCGCTGGCGGCCATCGTGTTCTGCCCGTTCTCCTGGCTGCACATGCCGGCCGCCAGCGTCGCGATCACGCTGTTGACGCTGGTGCTCCTGGTCACCTCGACGGCCATCCTGCTGACCGGCCTCGACGTGTGGCAGACGTCGGCCGTGGTGCCCGGTCCGGCGTGGCTGCGCCGGCTGTGGCTGGCCGTGCTGATCGCGGCGGCGGCGACGATCTGGCTGGAGCCGGTCGCGTCGAACTTCGCCTTCGGCCAGATCAACGTCGTGCTGATGACCCTGGTGATCGCCGACTGCGTGCCGCGCCGCCTGCCGTGGCCGCGCGGGCTGCTGCTGGGCCTCGGCATGGCGCTGAAGCTCACGCCGGCGGTGTTCCTGCTCTACTTCCTGCTGCGCCGCGACAACCGCGCGGCGCTGACCGCGCTGGCGTCGTTCGCGGGGATGACCCTGCTGGGCTTCGCGCTGGCGTGGAGCGATTCGTGGGAATACTGGACCCACACCGTGCACCACACCGACCGCATCGGTGAGGCCGCGCTGAACACCGACCAGAACATCGCCGGCACCCTGGCCCGCCTGGGGCTCAACGAGCATGAACGCTTCCCGCTGTGGGTCGCCGCGTGCCTGGTGGTGCTGGCGCTGACGATCTGGGCGATGCGGCGGGTGCTGCGCGCGGGCGAGCCGATCCTGGCGGTGATCTGCGTGGCCCTGTTCGGGTTGGTGGTCTCGCCGGTGTCCTGGTCCCACCACTGGGTCTGGGCGCTGCCGACCGTGCTCGTGACCGGGGTGCTGGCCTGGCGGCGCCGAAACATGGCGCTGGCCGTGCTGAGCGCCGCCGGGGTGGCGCTGATGCGGTGGACGCCGATCGACCTGCTGCCCAAGCACCACGAGACCACGGCGAACTGGTGGCGCCAGCTCGTCGGGGCGTCCTACGTGTGGTGGGCGCTGGCGGTGATCGTCGCGGCCGGGCTGACCGTCACCGCGCGGATAGCGTCGCGGGATTCGGCCGCGCAGACGCTGGCGCCGGTGTCGGCGATCAGCTGACGGCGGTCTCGGGAATCCGTGCGGTGTCACCGGCCGGGTCGGCGCCGTTGCTGCGTTCCTTGACGCTGGCGGCGTAGATGTCGACGTACTCCTGCCCGGACAGGCCCATCAGCTCGTAGATGACCTCGTCGGTGACGGCCCGCTCGATGAAGCGGTTGCCGGCCATGCCCTCGAAGCGGGAGAAGTCCATCGGCTTGCCGAAGCGCACGGTGACCCGCCCGGGGCGCAGCATCGTGGTGCCCGGCGGGTTGACCACGTTGGTGCCGATCATCGCCACCGGAATCACCGGAACCCCGGTGTGCAGCGCCAGGCGCGCGAGCCCGGTCTTGCCCTTGTACAGGCGGCCGTCGGGCGACCGGGTGCCCTCGGGGTACATGCCCAGCAGCTTGCCGTGGGCCAGCACCTGCTCGGCGGTGTTGAGCGCGGCCTGCGCGGCGTCGGCGTCGGTGCGGTCGATCGGCACCTGCCCGACGGCGGTGAAGAACCAGCGGCTGAACCAGCCTTTGAGCCCGGTGCCGGTGAAATATTCGGACTTCGCGAGGAAGGTGATCCGCCGCCGCACGACCAGCGGCAGGAAGAAGCTGTCCATGACGGCCAGGTGGTTACTCGCCAGGATCGCCGGCCCGGAACTCGGAACGTATTCCAGCCCTTCGACTTTCGGTCGACCGAGCAGGGTGAGCAACGGGCCGAGCAAGACGTACTTGAATAGCCAGTACCACATGGCCCTCCCTCTCGCCCGCACCTGCCGTGTTTGCGCCAACTGTACCGACCCGCGGCGGAAGGGACCACCTTCGGCGCGGCCGGGTCACTCCTCGATGGTGACCGGGATGGGTTGGTAGCGCGTCTTGGCGGTCGCATCGCCGGCGGGCGTCCCGACGTCGGGCTGGGCGCCGCCGCCGGGCGGTCCGTCGGGCGGCGGTTCGGCCGACCGGTTCAAGTCGTCGACGATCGCGCGGATCGCGTCCAGCAGCGCGATGCTGTGGTCGGCGACGACGGTGAGCAACGGGTGCTGATCGCCGGTGGCCAAGGCGGCCAGCGCGCACACCGGACACCACACCTGCTGGCACTTGCCGGTCCCGACTCCCGCGCCCGCCGTCAGCGCGGCCGCCGCCCGCACCGCGGGGTCGATGCCGTCCAGGATCGCCTGCGCAAGCCTGCGCAGCTCGGGACCGATCTCGGGGTGAGCCCCACTCACTTTGGCCACACCTCCGGGTCCGGTCGAAAGCGAACCGTCAGCTCGCTACCCCGCAGCTGCGCGTCGAGCACCGTGCAGCGCCGCAGCACGGACGCCAACCGGACCCTGCGCCGCAACCCTCCGGCGCTGATGATCAGGTCGTCGTCGACTCGGCCCAACGACAGTCCTCCGGGATCAAGCTGCGGCAACGTTAGCCGCATACGGTATATCGACCCAAGCCCCGACCCGGATTCGAGGTCCACCACGGGCCGCAGCGGCCCGGGGGGCGCCGCCCCGCCGCGCCGGCGGGCGCCGTCGAGCAGCGCCCCCAGCGCCTTGGGGCCGATCGGCTCGCCGGACAGGTGCGGGGTCAGCACCAGCGCCACGTCGCCGATGGTGGCGTCGAGTTCCTCGAGCACGGCGCGTTGCTCGGCGATGCGTTCGGCGTACCAGTAGAACGCCGGATGTTCGGGCAGGTTCCGGTACTCATAGGACTCGTCCTCGGTGAGGACCTGGTTGACGATCAGCTCCTCGACCCGCACGCCCATCAGCGACAGGGAGCCCAGCGTCCGCGCCGCCTCGGCCGCCACCACCCGCTCGGGGGTCAGCACCAGGTGCGCGGTGACCAGCTCCCCGTCGGTCAGCACCGCGTTGAGCTTCTCGACGCTGGCGCTGATGCGCTCCAGCAGCTCGACCATCGCGGCCGAGCGGGCGTCGTCGCCGGCGACGGACAGCCTGCGATGGCGCGGCCACGCGCGTTCGACGTAGAGCCCAAAGGTGGCCGGCAGGGTCAACATTCGCAGCGCGTCCGCGGTCGAGGCGCAATCGACGACGATGCGATCCCATCGCCCGGAGGCGGCGAGCTCCCCGACGGCGTGCAGCCCCAGCACCTCCTGAACACCCGGCAGCGCCGAAAGTTCTTCCGGTGCAATGGTGCTGAGCTCGGAATCGGGAAATCGGCGATCAAGCGTGTCGACCACGCCGCGCCACCGGGACTCGAGCAGCTGCAGCGTGTCCAGCGCCAGCGCGTCGAGGAAGCCGCCGCCGGCCTCCGCCCCCCCGGTTTCGAGGTCGGCGAGCACCCGAACCAGCTCGCCCTGACCGCCGGGCGGGACCGCGACGCCCAGCACGTCGCCCAGCGAGTGCGCCTGGTCGGTGGACACGACCAGCACCCGCCGCCCCGCGCCCGCGTCGCAGACGGCGGTGGCGGACGCCAGGGTGGACTTTCCTACCCCGCCCTTCCCGACGAAAAGACTGATCCGGGCCGGGGTGGTCGCCCGGAATTCACTGGACTCACTCAGCCTCGACTCGTTTCTTCAGTTCCTTCAAAGCCGTGTCGGTCAGCCTGCGCTCGGCCTTGCGCTTGAGCATTCCGATCATGGGGAGGGACAGGTCAACCGAAAGTTCATAGGTGACGTCGGTGCCAGATCCCTTGGGCGTCAGGCGATACGAGCCTTCGAGCGAGCGCAGCAGCGAGCTGGAGACCAGGGTCCAGCTCAGCGACTGGCGGTCCGCCGGCCACTGGTAGGACATCACCATGGTGTCTTTGATGATTCCGGCGTCCATCACGAACCGCACGACCTTGGGGTAACCGTCGGCGCCCCGCTCCTGCACCTCGGCTTCCTTATATTCCGAGATCCATTCCGGGTAGGAATCGATATCGGCGATCACCCCCAGCACCGTACCGGGGTCGGCCTCGATGTGGATGGTCTGCGTCGTCTTCTCCGCCACCTGGCTGCTGCCCTCTCTCCCGCGCGCGGGTAGGCCCCGCGACATACCGGATTACCCCGGCCTCCGGGCCGAAACGGTACTCCTACCGCCGAACCTTGATCCGGCTAAACTACCGGAGAAACGCCGACCGGACGTGAGCGTTCCGCCGTCCTTTTGACCTCGAAGGCCATTTTCTTGCCCGCCACCCGACGGCGGTGCGTCATCTTCGCCAGGTTCAGCTTGGCCAGCTGCCAGGCCGCTACGCCGGTGGGCTCGGCGTGCAGGAAGTAGTGCAGCACCACGCCGTCCAACGACGGTTCCAGCCAGATCTCCATCGTGCCGGTCAGCGCGCCGGTGACCGTCCACCGCATGCCCTTTTCGGCGCGATCCTCGACGACCTGCAGCCGAAGGTCCGGCCACCACCGGCGCCAGCACGACGGATCGGCGACCACGGCGCCGACACGGGCGCCGTCGGCGGCGACGAACGTCTCGTCGGCGATCTGGATGCTGTTCACCGTCCCAGCTTCACACACCGATCGGAATCGCCGGTATCCGGCGCCGCAGTGCGGTGCGGGCCGGGTGGACCTCGGCCGTGCTGCTCGAAGCGCGGATTAGGCTGGGCCACAGCAAGCCGGCACCCGGAACGTGACGAGCCAATCGAGGTCATCAGAGTGCGTGAGTACAGTGTCCCCGCCCGCTTTACCGTCGGCGAGCACGAAAGCGTCGCGGCCATGGTCTTCGACCACGAGCGCGATGACCCGAGCTTCGTCATCTTTCAGCGCCAGGTCGACGGCGTGTGGACCGACGTCACGTGCGCCGAGGCGGCCAGGCATGTCCGCTCGGCCGCGCTGGGTCTGATCTCCCTCGGCGTGCAGGCCGGCGACCGGGTGTCCATCTTCTCGGCCACCCGTTACGAGTGGGCGATCCTGGACCTGGCGATCCTCTCGGTGGGCGCGGTCACCGTGCCGATCTACGAGACGTCGTCGGCCGAGCAGGTGCGCTGGGTGCTGCAGGACTCCGAAGCGGTGGTGGCCTTCGCCGAGACCGACGCGCACGCCGCGATGGTCACCGAACTGACCACCGATCTGCCGGCTTTGCGCCGGGTGCTGCACATCGACGGATCGGGCCCCAAGGCGCTCGACCAGCTCGCCGACGCCGGCGCGGCGGTGGAGCCGGCCGAGCTGACCGCCCGCCTCGAGGCGCTGCGCGCCGACGACCCCGCGACCCTGATCTACACCTCGGGCACCACCGGCCGGCCCAAGGGCTGCCAGCTCACCCACTCCAACCTGCTCTACGAGTCCCGCGGCGCCAAGGAGTGCCTGCCGACGCTGCTGAACGAGGGCCAGCGGCTGCTGGTCTTCCTGCCGCTGGCTCACGTGCTGGCCCGGTCACTGACCCTGTCGGCGTTCGCGAACAAGGTCACGGTCGGGTTCACCAGCGACATCAAGAACCTGCTGCCGATGTTCGCGGTGTTCAAGCCGACGGTCGTGGTGTCGGTGCCGCGGGTGTTCGAGAAGGTCTACAACACCGCCGAGCAGAACGCCGTCAACGACGGCAAGGGGCGCATCTTCGCGATGGCCGTGCAAACGGCGGTCGACTGGAGCCAGGCCCACGACGACGGCGGGCCCGGGCTGCTGCTGCGTGCGAAGCACGCGTTGTTCGACCGGCTGGTCTACCACAAGTTGCGCACGGCGCTGGGCGGCGACTGCCACGCGTCGGTCTCGGGCGGTGCCCCGCTGGGCGCGCGGCTGGGCCACTTCTACCGCGGCGTCGGCCTGACCATCCACGAGGGCTACGGCCTGACCGAGACGAGCTCCGCCATCACGGTCAACCAGGTCGGCAGGGTCAAGATCGGGACGGTCGGCACCCTGCTGCCGGGCAACAGCATGCGCATCGCCGACGACGGCGAGTTGCTGGTGCGCGGCGGCGTGGTCTTCGACGGCTACTGGCGCAACGAGCAGGCCACCAGCGACGCGTTCACGGACGGCTGGTTCAAGACCGGCGACCTGGGGGCGCTGGACGAGGACGGCTTCCTGAAGATCACCGGCCGCAAGAAGGAGATCATCGTCACCGCCGGCGGCAAGAACGTCGCGCCCGCGGTGCTCGAGGACCAGCTGCGGGCGCACCCCCTGATCAGTCAGGCCATGGTGGTCGGCGACGCCAAGCCGTTCATCGGCGCGCTGATCACCATCGACCCGGAGGCGTTCGTCGGCTGGAAGGAGCGCAACCACAAGCCCGCCGAGGCGTCGGTCGGCGACCTGGCCACCGACCCGGACCTGTTCGCCGAGGTCGACGCGGCCGTCAAGAACGCCAACCTGGCGGTGTCGCACGCCGAGTCGATCCGCAAGTTCCGCATCCTGCCGGTCGACTTCACCGAGGACACCGGCGAGCTGACCCCGACGATGAAGGTCAAGCGCAACGTGGTGGCCGAAAAGTTCGCCGCCGACATCGAATCGATCTACGAGAAGGATTAGCCGCGAGCAGACGCAAAAGTCCCCATTTCGGCATGAAATCGGGGACTTTTGCGTCTGCTCGCCACACTTAGCCGCCCAGCAGTTCGCCCAGCCGGGCGGCCAGCGTGTCCCAGCGCCACTGCGAGGTCACCCAGGCGCGCCCGGCCGCGCCCATCGCGGCGGCCCGGTCGGGATCGGCCAGCAATTCGGTGACGGCCTCGCCGACCTCGTCCACCGAGCGGCCGTCCACCACCAGCCCAGTCTTGTTGTGCTGCACCGTTTCCGGGGCCCCACCGGACAGGCCGGCGATGACGGGCACGCCGGTCGCCGAGGCCTCGAGGAAGACGATGCCCAGGCCCTCGACGTCCATCCCGGCGCCGCGGGTGCGGCACGGCATCGCGAACACGTCGGCCAGCGCGTGGTGGGCCGGCAGTTCGGCGGCCTGCACGCCGCCGGTGAACGTCACATCCTCGGCCACGCCGCGATCGCGGGCCAGCGTGCGCAACGCCTCGAGGTACGGTCCGCCGCCGACGACGACCAGCGCCGCCCCGTCGACGCGCCGCCGGATCGACGGCAACGCCTTGATCAGCGCGTCCTGGCCCTTGCGCGGCACCAGCCGCGACAGACACACGACGACCGGCCGCTCGCCCAGCCCGTAGCGGGCGCGCAGCTCGGCCCGGGCGGCGGGGTCGGGCCGGAACCGGTCGGTGTCCACCCCGGGCGGCAGGTACTCCAGCCGCGCCGCGGGCCCGAAGGCCGACGCGAAGCGCGAACGCGTGTAGCGGCTCACGAAGGTCACGACGTCGGTGCTGTCGCCGATGCGACGCAGCACCGACCGCGCGACCGGCAGCATCGACCAGCCCACCTCGTGGCCGTGGGTGCTGGCCAGCACGCGGGTGGCGCCGGCCTGCCGGGCGCGCGGCGCCAGCAGCGCCAGCGGCGCGGCCGCGCCGAACCAGACGGTGTCGATGCCGTGCTCGCGAATCAGCCGGCGCATCCGGGCGTCCACCGCCGGGCCGGGCAGCATCAGGGTGCCGGGGTGGCGCACCACGCGGTAGCCGGCGGCGGCGGCCGAGTCATCGAAGGCGTCGGCCCCCTTCCATTGCGGCGCGTACACCGTCACCGAATGCTGCGTCAGTCGGCCGACGAACTCGCCCAGGTAGGACTGGATGCCGCCCGGGCGGGGCGGAAAGTCGTTGGTTACCAGCAGGACCCGGCTCACCTGGGTCAGGCTAGCGGGCCAGCCATTGGTGCCATCGCACCAGCAGGCCGGCCGTGTCGGTGCCGAGGACGTCGTGCACCGCGGTGGGCACGTCGGCGTGGCCGATCCCGCATGCGGCCAGGTACAGGTCACGCAACTTCGGCGCCCCGTAGGTGTCGGCGACGAAGCGGGCGAACCACCATGCCTTGTCGTACGCCAGCGAGCGCTGGGGACCCGGCTCGTCCAGCTCGCTGTCGGCCGGCATCGTCAGCGGCACCGGCAGTGCGTCGGCGGGCACCGCGGTCTGCGGCCGGGCGACGAAGTCGGCGACCCCTTCGGTGAGCCACCGGGGCGCGTCCGCGGCGGTGTCGGCGCGGGCGGCGTAGTGAAACAGCTCGTGCGTCAACACAATTCGCAGCGCGCTTTCGTTCATGGTCACCGCGCCCGGGGCGAAGACGATCCGTTGACCGAAAGCGGCGTGGTGGGTGGGATCGACGCGGTCGGCCACCGTCACGGCCGCGATGTCGGCCCACTGCGACGCCGGTCCCCCGCCGGCGGCGGCCCGGAACTGTTCGTCCGAGCCGGTGGCGAGGATCGAGATGTCGTGCGGCCAGTCGCCGCCCCAGAAGGACGTCACCGCGGTGATCGCGCCACCGATGCCGGAGGCCACCCGCGACAGCAGCCGGTCGCTGACGGCGCCGCCCAGGCCGACGAGCCGGACCGTACGGTCGCCGACGACCAGCGACCTCGCCGCGGCGCCCACCTGGCTGCGGGCGGGCGTGACCAGCTGCGCGTGCCGGGCCTTGCCGTCGCCGGCCGCGTCGAACGGCACGGCCGCGGCCACGATCAGCTCGAGGGCGAACACCCAGGCCAGCAGGAGCGGCAGCCGACGCCGCCGACTGAGGGGGTCAGTAGCGACGGGCGTCGTGGATCGGGCCGGCGGCATTCATCGGCACCACCCGCACCGGCACGCCGTAGGTGGAGGAGTGGATGACCATCCCGTCGCCGACGTAGATGCCGCTGTGCGACGCATCGGAGTAGAAGGTCACCACGTCGCCGGGCTGCAGGTCCGACAGCGCCACCGGCTGACCGCCTTGAGCCTGCGCCTGGCTGGAGTGCGGCAGCGAGATGCCGGCCTGCTGGAACGCCCACATCACCAACCCGGAGCAGTCGAAAGCGCCGGGTGAGGCGCCGCCCCACACATAGGACGAGCCGACCTGGGTCAGCGCCGCCTGCACGACGGTCGCGCGGTCACCGCCGCCCACGCCGCCGGGGGGCAGCATCCCCGGCATCCCGGGCATCCCGGGCATCATTCCGGCGGGTTGCGGAGCGTCGGCGGGCGGCGGTCCGCCCGGCGGCGGCACCGCGTCCGGCGCCGGCGCACCTGGCGGCGGCGCGGCCGCCGGGACCTGCCCGGGGTCGGCGAGCGCCGTGCGTTGCTCCGGCGTCAGGGCCACGTACTGCGATTTGACGACGGCGATCTGCACCTGCAGCTGGCTCTGCTTGGACTGCAGGCTCGCGCGGACCGCGGCGGCCTGCTCAGCGGCGCTCTTGGCGTCGGCCGCGGACTTGGCGGAGGCCTGCTCGGCCTTGGCGGCCTGCTCGCTGGCGGCCCGGAAGCTCGTCATCTGCGTGCGCATCTGCGCCGCCATCAGCCGCTGCACGGCCAGCTTGTCGATGAGGCCCTGCGGCGATCCCGCGGTCAGCATGGCCTCCATGCCGTCGACGCGGCCGCCCATGTATTGCGCGGCGGCGAGCTTGTTGACGGCGCCCTGGAAGGAGGCCAGGCGCGCCTTCGCCGAATCCACGGCGGCCTGGTCGTCGGCGTGCTTCTTTTCCGCCGCCTGCTGGACCGCCAGCTTCTTGTTCAGGTCGAGCTGCGCGCTGTGCATCGCCTCGGTGGTCTGTTCTGCCTGGCGGGACAGCTGATTCAGTTTGGCCAGCGCGTCCTCGGCCGGATCGGCCACGGAGTTCGCGGCGAAAACCCCCGAGAAGACCACCAAGCCCGCTAACGTACCTAGGGCAGAACGTGTGATGACACGCGCACAGGGGTACATAGAGTCGAGCCTCAAAATTTGCATCCTTAAACGGCCTGGACTGGCACTGCAGGAGCGCCGTCGGACTAGTTTAGGTCTCAAACAGGTTACGAAACGATATCGACGTTTGTCCAAACCGGATCGTTAAGAAATCGGAAAGATTTCTGTCGTTACTATGTGAATGTTGGCAATCCCCTAAGACGCTTGAGCGGTTTTGGCGCACAAGGCAATTAGGCTACACCGGCCCCACGGTCCCGACGAATCGGCACCAGCCGCAGCCTCGGCGCCAGCCCGGCATCGGCGAGCACCTCGAGTGCGGCCCGTTCGTCGTGCAACAGGGTCTCCGGAACGCCGAGCAACACGCTGACCACGCAGTCGCGGCATCCCGGGCCGCGCACCGCGCACTCGTCGCAGTCGATCACCACCGGTGCCTCCGGACCGGACGCCGCCTCGCCCTTGCCGCTGCCGTATGCCATCTCGGGCCGTCCTCTCGGTCGTTCGAACGCTGAAGTTTCGCGCGCTGATCCGCACGCTAGCCGGGGGCACCGACATCGAATCCGCCGTCGATCCGCCCGGCGTGGGAAGCAGACCGCTGTCGGTGCGAGTGCCTAACCTCTCCGCCATGAGTGGTGCGGCTCAGCTGAGTTTCGCCGACTTGGGAGCGCGCTGGCACTCGGCCGCCACCCCGATCGACGAAATCCCGTTGCGCGAAACCACTTTCGTCGTCGTGGACCTGGAGACCACCGGCGGACGCACCAAGAGCGCCGACGGCGGACCGTGCGACGCCATCACCGAGATCGGGGCGGTCAAAGTGCGCGGCGGCGTCGTGCTCGGCGAGTTCGCCACCCTCGTGGACCCGCAGCGCGCCATCCCGCCCCAGATCGTGCGGCTCACCGGGATCACCACGGCGATGGTGTGCGACGCCCCGACCATCGACGCCGTGCTGCCGATGTTTTTCGAGTTCGCCGGCCTGGACCACGGGGCGGTGCTCGTGGCCCACAACGCCGGGTTCGACGTGGGGTTCCTGCGGGCCGCCGCGCAGCGCTGCGCCATCCCCTGGCCCCGTCCCCAGGTGCTGTGCACCGTGCGCCTGGCCCGCCGGGTGCTCGGCCGCGAGGAGGCCCCCAGCGTGCGGCTGGCCGCCCTGGCGCGGCTGTTCGCGGTGGCCACCCAACCGACGCACCGCGCGCTCGACGACGCCCGGGCGACCGTCGACGTCCTGCACGCGCTCATCGAGCGAGTGGGCAACCAGGGCGTGCACACCTATGCCGACCTGCGCTCGTATCTGCCCGACGTGACGCCCGCCCAGCGCAGCAAACGCGTTCTCGCGGAAGGCCTTCCGCACCGGCCCGGCGTGTACCTGTTCCGCGGTCCGGCGGGTGAAGTGCTCTATGTCGGGACCGCCGTCGACCTGCGGCGCCGGGTCGGCCAGTACTTCACCGGCGCGGATCCCCGCGGCCGGATGAAGGAGATGGTCACGCTGGCCGGCGCGGTCGACCATGTCGAGTGCGCGCATGCGCTGGAGGCCGGCGTGCGGGAGCTGCGGTTGCTGGCCGCGCACGCCCCGCCCTACAACCGGCGGTCGAGGTTCCCGCAGCGGTGGTGGTGGCTGGTGCTGAGCGACGAGCCATTCCCGCGGCTGTCGGCGATCCGGGCTCCGCGGCACGACCGCGCCGTCGGCCCGTTCCGGTCCCGCACCGATGCGATCGACACGGCGGCGCTGCTGGCGCGGTTCACCGGCCTGCGGACGTGCACCGCGCGGCTGGGCCGTTCGGCCCTGCACGGACCGGCCTGCCCGGAGGTCGAGGTGTCGCCGTGCCCGGCCGCCCGGGGTGTCACCGCCACCCGGTACGCGGCGGCCGTGGCGGGGGCCGGGGCGCTGATCGACGGGCTGGACAACGCCGCGCTGGCCGCCGCCGTGCGCCACGTCGCCTCGCTTGCCGAGCAACGCCACTTCGAGAGCGCCGCGCGCCTGCGCGACCGCACCGCCACCGCCATCGAGACGCTGTGGCGCGGCCAGCGGCTGCGGTCGCTGGCCGCGGTGCCCGAGCTGATCGCCGCCGCGCCCGATGGTCAGGGCGGCTACCACCTCACCGTGATCCGCTACGGCCAACTCGCCGCGGCCGGGGCCGCCAGGCGCGGGGTGCCCCCGATGCCGGTGGTCGACGCCCTTCGGGCCGGCGCGCAGACGATCCTGCCGACGGCGGCCCCGCTGGGCGGCGCGCTGGTCGAGGAGACCGCGCTCGTCGCGCGGTGGCTGGCCACCCCAGGGGTGCGCATCGTGCGGGTGGCCGGCGTTGACGATGCCGGGTGGAGCACCCCGCTGCGGTCGGCCGGCGCCTGGTCGGCGTGGGCGGCCCTGGCGCGTTCGGCGCGGCTGGCCTGGCAACAGGATCCGGCGCAGGGGGGCTCAGAGCTGCTGGCCGAACCGCACCCATCGCGCGAGCAGGTGTTCGGCCGCTCCGGAGTCGATGGCCGCGCAGGCGCGCCGCAGCCCGTCCTCCCAGGCCGGCAGCCATTCAGCACGGCTGGATAGGCCGGCGTGCGCGACGATCGCCCCGGCGGCGTTGAGCACCACCGCATCGCGGACCGGGCCCTTGGCCCCGGCCAGCACCGCGCGCGCCTCCGCCGCGTTGGCCTGCGCGTCGCCGCCCAGCAGCTCGTGCAGCTCGGCCCGGGCGAACCCGAATCCGGCCGGATCGAACGTCAGCCGGTCCACCGTGCCGGCCTGCACCCGCCAGATCGTGCTGGTGGTCGTGGTGGTCAGCTCGTCGAGCCCGTCGTCGCCGTGCACCACCAGCACGCTGGACCGGCGTGCCGCGAACACACCGGCCATCACCTCGGCGAGGCCGGCGAACGCGCAGCCGATCAGGCCCGCCCGCGGCCGAGCCGGATTGGTAAGCGGCCCAAGGAGATTGAACACGGTGGGCACCCCGAGCTCGCGGCGCACCGCGGATGTGTGCCGGTACGACGGGTGGAACAGCGGCGCGAAGCAGAACCCGATCCCGGTCTCGGCGAGGCTCCGCGCGACCTGGTCGGGCTCGAGGTCGATGCGCACCCCGAGCGCCTCGAGCGTGTCGGCGCCCCCGGACAGCGACGACGACGCCCGGTTGCCATGCTTGACCACCGGCACCCCCGCGGCGGCCACCACGATCGCGGCCATGGTGGACAGGTTGACCGTGTTGACGCCGTCGCCGCCGGTGCCGACGATGTCGACGGCGTCGTCCGGGACCGCGCCCGCGGGCATCGGGCGGGCGTGGCGCAGCATCACGTCGGCCAGCTCGCTCACCTCGGCCGCGCTGGGCACCTTCATCGTCATCGCCACCGCGAAGGCGGCGATCTGGGCCGGGCCGGCCGCGCCGGCCATGATCTCGTCCATGGCCCAGGCGGCCTGGCCCTGCCCCAGTTCCTGACCGCCCGTCAGGCGGCCGAGCACCTGCGGCCACGACGGCGACTCCCCGGGGGCGCCCCGGGGAGGGCGGGCTTCAGGCGACGCGGCCACGCGCCGATGGTCCCACGAGGGTCAGCCGCCCGCCCAACCGTTGCTCCAAGCGCGCCGGTGGGGGCGGGCGGAACGCCGATTCGAGAAATTTCGGACCCGGGTAGAGTTCGACAACTACAAAGCGTCATACTTGCGGATGTGACCAGCGCTGTGGGGACCTCGGGTACTGCGATCACGTCGCGAGTGCATTCGCTGAATCGGCCGAACATGGTCGCTGTCGGCACCATAGTGTGGCTGTCCAGCGAACTCATGTTCTTTGCTGGCCTGTTCGCGATGTACTTCACGGCGCGGGCTCAGGCGGGCGGCAAATGGCCGCCGCCGCCGACCGAGCTGAACCTCTATCAGGCCGTGCCGGTGACGCTGGTGCTGATCGCGTCGTCGTTCACCTGCCAGATGGGCGTGTTCGCGGCCGAGCGCGGCGACGTGTTCGGGCTGCGCCGCTGGTATGTGATCACCTTCCTGATGGGCCTGTTCTTCGTCCTCGGCCAGGCGTACGAGTACTACCACCTGGTGTCGCACGGGACGACGATCCCCGGCAGCGCCTACGGCACGGTGTTCTACCTGGCCACCGGCTTCCACGGCCTGCACGTCACCGGCGGGCTGATCGCCTTCATCTTCCTGCTGGCCCGCACCGCGATGAGCAAGTTCACGCCGGCGCAGGCGACGGCCAGCATCGTCGTCTCCTACTACTGGCATTTCGTCGACATCGTGTGGATCGCGCTGTTCACCGTGATCTATTTCATCCGCTGACCAGGCGAAGGACAGGAGTGCTCGGTTGAAGAAACTGGGGTCTACCCGAAACGGTGCCCGGCGTGGCCAGCCGCGAAAAGGGCACAACGACCGCTCGCGACGGCGCCTGCGGCGGCGGTTGTCGGGCGGGTTGCTGCTGCTGATCGCCCTGACCGTGGCCGGCGGCCTGGCCGCCGTCCTCACCCCCACGCCACAGGTGGCCGTCGCCGACGAGAACTCCTCGGCGATCCTGCGCACCGGCAAGCAGCTTTTCGACACGTCCTGCGTGTCCTGCCACGGCGCCAACCTGCAGGGCGTGGCCGACCACGGCCCCAGCCTGATCGGCGTCGGCGAGGCGGCCGTCTACTTCCAGGTGTCCACCGGCCGCATGCCGGTGATGGCCGGCGCCGCCCAGGCTCCGCGCAAGGAGCCGATCTTCGACGAAGCTCAGATCGACGCGATCGGCGCCTACGTGCAGGCCAACGGCGGCGGCCCCACCACCGTGCGCAACCCCGACGGCAGCCTGGCGATGCACTCGCTGCGCGGTGACGACGTCGGCCGCGGCGGCGACCTGTTCCGGCTGAACTGCTCGTCGTGCCACAACTTCACCGGGAAGGGCGGGGCCCTGTCGTCGGGTAAGTACGCGCCCGACCTGGGCGAAGCCAACGAGCAGCAGATCCTGACCGCGATGCTGACCGGACCCGAGAGCATGCCGAAGTTCTCCGACCGCCAGCTGTCCTTCGACGCCAAGAAGGACATCATCGCGTACGTGAAGACCGTCACCGAGGAGCGGCAGCCGGGCGGCTACGGCCTGGGTGGCTTCGGACCCGCGCCCGAGGGCATGGCCGCGTGGATCATCGGGATGGTGGCCGCCATCGGGCTGGCACTGTGGATTGGGGCGCGAGCATCATGAGCGAGCAAGACGTGCGCGGCTCGGACACCGACAAGGGCGGACCGGGGGCACCCCACGAGCCCAGCGACGCCGCGCTGGCCGCGATGTCGCAGCAGGAACTGGTGGCCCTGGGCGGCAAGATCGACGGCGTCGAGACGGTCTACAAGGAGACGCGCTGGCCGGTCGAGGGCACCAAGGCCGAGAAGCGCGCCGAGCGCTCCGTGGCCCGCTGGCTTTTGCTGGGCGGCTTCTTCGGGGTGGCGCTGCTGCTGGTCTTCCTGTTCTGGCCGTGGGAGTACAAGCCGAAGGACGCCCCGGGCAGCCTGCTGTACACGCTGGCCACCCCGCTGTACGGCCTGACCTTCGGCATGTCGATCCTGTGCATCGCGATCGGCGCGATCCTGTACCAGAAAAGGTTTATCCCCGAAGAGCTTTCGATCCAGGAGCGCCATGACGGCGCCTCACGCGACATCGACCGCAAGACGGTGGTGGCCAACCTGGCCGACGCGTACCAGGGCTCGACGATCGGGCGGCGCAAGCTGGTCGGCCTGTCGCTGGGCGTGGGGCTGGGCGCGTTCGGGCTGTCCACCCTGGTGGCGTTTGCCGGCGGCCTGATCAAAAACCCGTGGAAGCCGGTGGTGCCGACCGCGGACGGCAAGAAGGCCGTGCTGTGGACGTCCGGGTGGACCCCGCGCTACAAGGGCGAGACCATCTTCCTGGCGCGTGCCACCGGTTCGGCCGGCTCCTCGCCGTTCATCAAGATGCGCCCCGAGGACCTCGACGCCGGCGGCATGGAGACCGTCTTCCCGTGGCGGGAGTCCGACGGGGACGGCACCACCCCGGAATCGCAGGAGAAGCTCCGCGCGATCAACCAGGGCGTCCGAAATCCCGTGATGCTCATCCGGATCCGGCCCAGCGACATGTCGCGGATGGTCAAGCGCCAGGGCCAGGAGAGCTTCAACTGGGGCGAGTTCTTCGCCTACACCAAGGTCTGCTCGCACCTGGGCTGTCCCGCGTCGCTGTATGAGCAGCAGACCTACCGGATCTTGTGCCCCTGCCACCAGTCGCAGTTCGACGCCCTGCACTTCGCCAAGCCGATCTTCGGCCCCGCGGCGCGTGCGTTGGCGCAACTGCCCATCACGATCGACTCCAACGGGTACCTGGTCGCCAACGGCGACTTCATCGAGCCCGTCGGACCGGCATTTTGGGAGAGGACGACGACATGAGCCCCAAACTGAGTCCCCCGAAGATCGGTGACGTCCTGGCCCGCCAAGGCGAGGACATCGATACGCGCTACCACCCGTCGGCGGCGGTGCGCAGGCAACTCAACAAGGTGTTTCCCACCCACTGGTCGTTCCTGCTGGGCGAGATCGCGATGTACAGCTTCATCGTGCTGCTGCTCACCGGCGTTTACCTGACGCTGTTCTTCGACCCGTCGATGGCCGAGGTCACCTACAACGGCGCCTACCAACCGTTGCGCGGCGTCGACATGTCCAAGGCCTTCGCCTCGACCCTGGACATCTCGTTCGAGGTGCGCGGCGGGCTGTTCGTGCGCCAGGTACACCACTGGGCCGCTTTGCTTTTCGCCGCATCGATCATGGTGCACCTGGCGCGGATCTTCTTCACCGGCGCGTTCCGCCGACCCCGTGAGGCCAACTGGGTGATCGGTTCGCTGCTGCTGATCCTCGCCATGTTCGAGGGCTACTTCGGCTACTCGCTGCCCGACGACCTGCTGTCCGGCATCGGGCTGCGCGCCGCCCTGTCCTCGATCACGTTGGGAATGCCGGTGATCGGCACCTGGCTGCACTGGGCGCTGTTCGGCGGCGACTTCCCCTGCGGTGGCATCGGCAACGAATGCGCGACCGTGGGCGCCATCATCCCGCGCATGTACGCCCTGCACATCCTGCTGCTGCCGGGGATCATCCTGGCGCTGATCGGGCTGCACCTGGCGTTCGTGTGGTTCCAGAAGCACACCCAGTTCCCCGGGCCCGGCCGCACCGAGCACAACGTGGTCGGCGTGCGGGTGATGCCGATCTTCGCGGTCAAGTCCGGCGCGTTCTTCGCCGCGATCGTCGGTGTGCTCGGCCTGATGGGCGGGCTGCTGCAGATCAACCCGATCTGGAACCTGGGCCCCTACAAGCCGTCTCACGTGTCGGCGGGCTCGCAGCCGGACTTCTACATGATGTGGACGGAGGGCCTGGCCCGTATCTGGCCGCCGTGGGAGTTCTACTTCTGGCACCACACCATTCCGGCCCCGGTCTGGGTCGCGCTGCTGATGGGCCTGATCTTCATCCTGCTGATCATCTACCCGTTCCTGGAGAAGCGGTTCTCCGGCGACTACGCGCACCACAACTTGCTGCAGCGGCCGCGCGACGTGCCGGTGCGCACCTCGATCGGCGCGATGGCGATCGCCTTCTACATGGTGCTCACCCTCGCGGCGATGAACGACATCATCGCGTTCAAGTTCGACATCTCGCTGAACGCGACGACGTGGATCGGGCGCATCGGGATGGTGATCCTGCCGCCGTTCGTCTACTTCATCGCCTACCGGTGGTGCATCGGGCTGCAGCGCAGCGACCGCGAGGTGCTCGAGCACGGCATCGAGACCGGCATCATCAAGCGGCTGCCGCACGGCGCCTACATCGAGCTGCACCAGCCGCTCGGCCCCGTCGACGCGCACGGTCACGCGATTCCGCTGGAGTATGAGGGCGCCCCGGTTCCCAAGCGGATGAACAAGCTGGGCTCCGCCGGCTCGCCCGGCAGCGGCAGCTTCCTGTTCGCCGACCCGCCGTCCGAGGACGCCGCGTTGCGCGAGGCGGAGCATGCCGCCGAGCACCGCGAGCTGACCGCGCTGCGCGAATACCAGGAGAGCATCGTCGGCTCCCCCAACGGCGAACACGACGAGCACTGAACCGCACCAAGCCAAGAGTGCGCCGCGAGACATCAACTCTTGCGGCGCATTTTGGGCGTGTCCTCGCCGAGGTTTATGTGTCGCGGCCCCAGGAGAACCGAGGGAGTTTGTGCGCCTAGCGCGCGTCCCGCAGGTCGCGTAACTGGCGGATGTGCAGCCATTCCACCACCGGCATCGCCGCGGTGACGACCCCGGCCACCGCGTAGCCCACCCAGGATGGGCCGTCGTGACCGACGGCCATCAGGTACGTCGCCGCGGCGGCCGCAATCAGGGCGGCGCCCATGGTGCCGGTCAGAATGACGGTGCCGCGCAACCACACCCGATCCACCGCGGCGCCCGACCACTCCGTCGCCGGCTCCGCCGCCTGCATCCGCGGCTGGCGCGCCCGCTCGGCCGCGGTGCGCGGCGCGGGGGCCATCAGGCGCACCGGGGGCCGGTGCGGCGTGCGCCCGGCACCCGCGCCGGGCCGGGTCGCCGGCTCGATCAGGCCCATGCGGCGCGCCCGCAGCAGCAGCGGGATCGCCCCGGCGATGATCAGCGCGGAAATCGCGATGACGGCGTACAACACCCACGAGGTGTGCGAGCCGCCGGGCGTCTTGTGGAAGCCCCGGCCGAGATCCACCAGGGCGACGGCGGCCGCCACGCTGACGCCCAGCAACACCAGCCAGACGGCCGCGCAGGCGCCGAGCAGGAGGCGGTCGATGACGTCGGGCGGGATGCTGTCCGAACCACGCCGGTAGGCCGAATACCTGCTGACCATCAGCAGCTCGTCTGCGGTGCGTCGCTGTTGTTCGACGACAGCACCGTTCCGTCGCTGGTGGTGATCGAGCAATTGAGCCGGCTGACCCGGAACAGGCTGGATGCCTGGACCGATCCGACGTCGGACGTGGAGATCGGTGTCACGGTCATCGACCACGGGATGTACACGTTGTGCTGGGTGCGGGACCGGCCGGACGCGTCGACGTACGTCACCGAGATGATGTCACCCGGAGCCTTGGTGCCGGTCACCGAATAGGTGACCTGCCGCGGCCCGGCGGGTGTCGTCGTGGTGGCCGGGGGCGGTGCCGCCGCGGTCGAGGTGGCCGGCGGCGGGGCCGGCGCCGGCGGGGGCGGCGGAGCCGGCGACGGAGTGGTCGGGCGCCGCGGTGGATCGGGTGTGGTTGCGCGGCACCGTCATTCTGACCGGCACCATGGACG
>NZ_LZKL01000101.1 GCF_001668725.1 Mycobacterium sp. E787
GAGGACACCTCGCGATAACTGGGCTGTCCTCTATGTCGGGAGACATCTGTCCTCTATGTCAATGAACCACAGACCCCTTCGCCCACTGTTGTGATCGAGTCGGGATGCGCGGCCGCTCGGCCGCCGCGTCCGCCTCGGAGGAGGATTACGCCTTCACCACGCGGTCGGTGGGAGCGCTATCGCGTGCGATACCGGATTTGAAAACCGCCCGACGAGGACCTCACCGAGCCAGCGGGCTGTAGAAGACCAAGCCGTTGCCCTTGTTGTCGTACACCACGGCGCGTCGTTCGTGAGCGTCGTCGTACGGGCCCTTCACGATGCCGCCGCCGCTCTCCTCCACGGCCTTCGCGGCGGCGTCGACGTCGGTGGTTTTGATGCCGACGACGACCTGCCCGGGAATGGGATGGTCCACCGCCGTCGCCAGGGCGAGGGTGACCGCCCCGCCGTCTAGGGCGGCGAAGTGGGCCCCATCGCGGAACTTCAACGGCATGCCGAGGGTCTCGCTGTAGAAGCGGATCGACCCGTCCAGGTCGTCGGTCGACAAGACAATCATCCGCACTTCATGCTCGCTCAATGCCGCCTCCTCTGGCTCGATCGCCTTACCCTAGCCCGGTGAGCAGCAACCGAGTGCCCGGCGGCGTGGTACACAGATTGCCCGCCGACCTGCGCGCGGCCCTGACCGCCAACTCCACCGCGCTGGCCGCCTGGCAGGACATCACGCCGCTCGCGCGCAACGAGTTCATCTGCTGGGTGGAGGACGCCAAGCAAGACGCCACCCGAAAGCGGCGCATTCGCCGCACCCAGGAGGAATTGGAGGAAGGCAAGCGCCGGCCCTGCTGCTGGCCCGGGTGCAAGCACCGCGAGCGCACCGGTAAGTGAGCGAGCCGGTCAGGACTGCAGCCACCGGTGCACGTCGGCGGTGACGGGGTCGGTGATGTCATCGAACTCGGGGTGCTTCTTGAGCACCGTGACCACCATCGAGCACACCGGGACGACCCGCTTGCCGTCGTCGCGGGCGGCGGTGAGGGCCTGCTCGATGAGGATCGTCGCCAGACCGCGTCCGCCGTACTCGCGGTCGATCTCGGTGTGGTAGAACACGCGCTGGTCGCCTCGATCGGCGAAGTCGGCGAGGCCGACGGTCTTGCCGTCGACGGCAATGGTGTAGCGACCCTCCTCCGCGGTGATGGTGGTGGGGGCGCCGGTCCTGTCGGCGGTCATCGGTGCTCCTTCCGGTGTGAGATCTCGGCGCCGGCGGCCTCCGACGCGCGAGCGATTTCGGCCGGCGCGGTCTCGAGGTTGCTCACCTGCTCGACGCTACGCCTCGTGGGGCCCTCACCTGCCCGGCGGCCGCAGCACCTTCATCGCCAACCGCATGACCGGGTCGGGGACGCGATCCTGCATCGACAGCGCCGCCTCGGCGGCGCGCGATCGCAGCGGGGTCCCGCGACCGAAGATCCGGTTCAGCGGGCCACCGGTCGGCTCGATCACCACATGCAGCGGCGGGGTTCCCACCGTGGCGCCCAGCGCGTTGGAGATGACCATGCGCTGAATCTCGCTGGTGCCCTCGAAGATGGTGTACAGCTTGGCGTCCCGATACCACTTCTCCACCGGATGGTCGGTGATGTAACCCCAGCCGCCCATCGTCTGGATGGCCCGTTCGGTGGCTTTGACGGCGACCTCGCTGGCGGCAAGCTTCGACATCGAGCCCTCGCCGCGATCGAAGGGGACGTTGTTCGCCGCCATCCAGGAGGCCCGCCAGGTCAACAGCCGGGCGGCGTCGATCTCGGTGGCCAGTTCCGCCAACGGAAACGCGATGCCCTGGTTGTCGATGATCGGGCCGCCGAAGGCCTCCCGCTCCGTGGCGTACCACGTCGCGTACTCCAATGCGGCGCGCGCGATCCCGATCGCCTGGGCCGCGACCATCGGACGGGTCTGCTCGAAGGTGCCCAATGTCGCCGAGCCGGACCGCTTTCCGCCGGCCACCACCTCGCGTGCCTTCGCTAGCTTGTGTTCCAGCTTCTCTTCTCCGCCAAGCAAATTGGCCGCCGGAACGCGCACCCCTTCGAACAGCAACTCGGCGGTGTGGGACGCGCGGCAACCCAGCTTGTCGAGTTTTCGAACCAGTTTGAGCCCCGGCGTGCCGCCGGGCACCACGAACAGCGCCTGACCGCGATGCCCCAGTTCCTCATCCACGACCGCGTTGACCACATGCACGTTGGCGATGCCGCCGTTGCCGATCCACATCTTGTGGCCGTCGATGATCCAGTCGTCACCGTCGCGGCGCGCGCGGGTGCGCAGATTCCGAACGTCGCTGCCGCCCTCGGGCTCGGAGATCGCCAGGGCGGCCAGCTTGACATCCCCTGGGGTGCCGAAGCATTCGGGCGCCCACTCGAGCATCTGCTCCGGCGAGGCGGCCTGACCGATCGCCGACAGCGCCAGTGCGGGCATAACGATCGCCAATCCGATTCCGGCACAACCCCAAAAGAGCTCTTCCATGAACATCGGTAGCGAAATGCCGGTCGGGTCGCCGATCAGGTCGCGATAGAACAGCGGACTGTAAAAGCCGCGCTGGGCGGCCTCCTCCAGCACCGGCCAGGGAAACTCCTGGCGCTGGTCGTAGTGGAGCGCCACGGGGCGGATCACTTCTTCGGCGAACTCGTGGGTGCGCCGGGCGAGGTCGTGTTGTGCCGCCGTCGGTGTCAGGTCGAACGTCATGGGTGTGCCTCTGGGTCGACGGACTCGGTCCTGCCAAGCCCGTCTACCCCGCCGGCCGGGCCAGCAAACGGCGGTCGGGGAAGGTGACGGGAGGTCAGGCGGCCGAACGGGGCCCGACTTGTGCGACCGGCAGGTGCACCACCACCGCGGCGACGGGAATCGCGTCATGCTCGTGACGCGCCAACAGCGCCGCGTTCTCGGGCAGCTGTCGCGAATTGATCTCGCCCGCGGCGATTCGGCGCAGTACGTCGTGGGCGCGGGCGAGTTGTTCGCGCTTGCGGTACTGGCCACCGGGAAGCTTGACGCCGGCCCAGACGCCGTACTCCTCGCGGTGCGCGATCGCGTGCTGGGCGCACCGGCGCTGCTGTGCCAGCGGGCAGCGGCGCAGGCACTGGATCCGCGCCTCGGTGGCGGACCGCTCGTAGGCGCGCGCCTTGGCGGCGCCGTCACCACCGTCGTCGTCGGGGTAGCCGAACCACAGTTCCGGGTTGGCTGCGCAGGGGTGTCCCATGTCGGTCTCCTTGTCCAGCGGTAAAACGTAGACGAAAGCGTATACACATTGCCCCGGGCGACGCAAGAGAAACGAGATATAAACGTATATCCGAGGCCTCGTCGCGGGTCCTGTGTAATATCCGGCCCATGGCCGGAGCGTGCGGTGAGCCGTGAATCGGCCGGCGCGGCCATCCGCGCATTGCGCGAGTCACGCGACTGGTCCCTGGCCGAGCTGGCGGCCGCGACGGGCGTCAGCATCATGGGCCTGAGCTTCCTCGAGCGCGGTGCCCGTAAGCCGCATAAAAGCACAGTTCAAAAGGTCGAGAATGGGTTGGGCCTGCCGCCGGGCACCTATTCTCGGCTGCTGGTAGCCGCCGACCCGGATGCGGAGCTGGCCCGGCTGATGGCCGCGCAACCGGTAGAGACGCGGTCGGCGCGGCCCGCCGGAACCGTGGTGGTCGACCGCCACAGCGACACGGAAGTGCTCGAAGGCTACGCCGAAGCGCAACTCGATGCCCTCAAATCCGTCATCGATCGGCTGCCGGCGACGACATCAAACGAATATGAGACGTATATTCTGTCTGTGATCGCTCAATGCGTGAAGGCGGAGATGCTGGCCGCCAGCTCCTGGCGGGTGGCCGTCAACGCCGGCGCGGACTCGACGGGCCGGCTCATGGAGCATTTGCGGGCGCTCGAGGAGACGCGCGCCGCGCTGCTGAAGCGGATGCCCACCAGCTTGAGCGCGCGTTTCGATCGCGCGTGCGCGGAGTCGTCTCTGCCGGAGACGGTCATCGCGGCGCTCGTCGGCGTCGGCACCGACGAAATGTGGGACATCCGCAACCGGGGGGTCATCCCCCCGGGGGCGCTCCCCCGCGTCCGCGCCTTCGCCGAGGCGGTCGAGTCGCGGGGCCCGGCCAGCGCACACGGCGGCGACGAGGAGGCGCGGTGACCGCCAGTGAAATCGAGGTGCTGAGTCGCGCTCATCGACTCTTTGCCGGCAGCACGACGCCGCCGGCGCTGGAGGCGGGCACCGGGTCGCTGCAACGCGAAAGCGGTCCGAACAGCTCTGTCGTACACGGTTTTTACCGGCTCGCGGCGGGCCGCGCCGAGCAGCGCCTGCGATCGGCGGCGGGTACGGACGCGCAAGCGGCCGGCGTCATCGCCGGCGCCATCCGGGATCGCGCCGAGGCCCGGGAGCTGACCCGATCGGTCGTCGACCAGGCCCGCACCGAGAAGACCGCGGCTCCCCCGACGCCGATGGCTCAGCGCGAGGCGATGCGGCGTCGCGTGGCGAGGCTACGCGCACAGCGCTCGCACGTCTTGTCGGCCCGCCTCAAGGCGCGGCGACACGCCACGGCGCTGCAAGCGCTGCGATACCGGCTGACACACCAACACCTTTCCAAACTGCCGGCGCCGAACGGCCGGGCCGCGGTCGCGGTGCGCGCGGCACTGTCGCGACTCGGACGCCCCTACGTGTGGGGTGCGACGGGACCCGACCAGTTCGACTGTTCCGGGTTGGTCCAGTGGTCCTACGCGCGGGCGGGCGTCCACCTGGGACGCACCACCTATCAGCAGATCAACGACGGGATGCCGGTGCCCCGTTCGCTCGTCCGGCCCGGCGACCTCGTGTTTCCCCATGCCGGGCACGTCCAGATGGCGATAGGCAACAACCTGGTGGTCGAAGCGCCCTACCCCGGTGCTTCGGTGCGAATCAGCCGGCTGGGAAGCAACATTGCGATCCGGCGGCCGCTATGAGCAACGAATCCATGCCGGAACAGGCCGCGGCGTCGCTCGATGCCATGCAGGCGCGGCAGTCAGCGCTGGCCGGCCGGCACGGAGCCGCCTCCGATGCCGACCGCGTGCTGGCGGAGGTGCTCGCCGGCGCCCACGCCGCAACCCGCGAGAGCGTCAGGCGGCTCGACGCGATCGCCGAGGAGATCGACGGCGCCGCCGCGGCCCGCGCGGACCTGGCCGTCGACACTCCCATGGGGGCGCGCGAACTGCGCAGATTTCTCGTGGACAAGCAACGCGAGATCGCCCGGGTGGTGGCCGATGCCCGCGAACTCGGACGCGCGAAAAGGGCTGTGCTGGAAGGGCTGCGCGCCCAGTACGCCCTCCCCCCGGGCTAGCCACCACCGATGCCGGCTCGTTGGTTCACAGGCGCGCGGGGGTGAATTGTCGCCAACAACGTGCCTGGGTACTGTCGCCCGGCATGGAGGGGTCGCGACACCGATGTCGACGTACGACGAGCTGATCAAGACGATCACTTCCGTCCGGGACAGCACCGGCGATCCGAACGCGTGGCAGGCGGGTCTGGCGCCGGATGAGGTGGCCGCGGTGGTCACGCCCACCACCAGGCCCGAGCAACTCGATGCGATCGTGCGCAAGATCCGCCAACGCTATGCGCCCCTCTTCGGGGCCGCCCCGGCGGGCGCACCCGAGCCCGGTCGAGGGCAGGGCGAGGCCGCCGAAGCCATGGCGGACGCCGAAGCGGCTCTGGCGCACCAGAATTCGGCGAGCTCTCAGCTCGACATGCAAGTGATCACTGCGATCTTGAACGCGCACCTCAAGGCCGTCGAGGGTAGCGAAGCGCTGACCAGGTTACAGCGCGAGACCGAGACCGCGGTCCTGACCCGCTCCGATCTCGACACCCCGGCCGGAGCCCGCGATTTCCAACGGTTCCTCATCGGCAAGCTCAAGGACATCCGCGCGGTCGTTCTGAACGCGAGCCTGGACGACACGTCGAAATCCGCGCTGATGGCCGCCTGGACGTCCCTGTACGACGCGTCCAAGGACGGCCCCGCCGAGCGTCCGCCCGAGGCCGCCGTTCCGGTTGCCGCATCCGGCGACCGCACCACCCAGTCCCCGGTCGACGATCCCGCACTCGAGCCGCTGCCGGATTCGATGTGGGCCGACGACTCCGGCGCGCCCGCCGGAGATCTCCCGGGATCCGCCCCGGCGGCCAGCGCCCCGGCGATGCCCACAGCGCCCGCTCTGCCTGCGGTGCCATCAATTCCCGGTTTCGGCGGGGCGCCGATCCCGGGCCTCGGGGGGTCGGGCGGACTCCCGTTGCCCGGCCTGCAGGACCTCGCGCGGGAGAGCTCGTTCGGTCCCCATGACCAGCAGCCCGGGGACGGCCCCGAAGAACCTGTCGGCGACGACGACAACGCCCACGCCGAGGACGTGACGGATCACTCCGAACCGCCACCGGCGGGCCCGACGGTGGTGACGCTGCCCGACGGCGATACGGTGACGGCCGCCAGCCCACAGCTGGCCGCGGCGATCCAAGCCGCCATCGGCGGCGCTTCGATCCCAGATGCGTTCCATCAACAGGGAATTACCATCCCCCCGCCGGGCACGGCGGTCACCAACCCCATCGACCCGCTCCAAGCGGCGCCCGGCGACATCGGCATCCTCACCGACCGGCACGCGCTTGCTCTCGGGCACGAAAAGGCCCTCCTCGACGGCCAGATTCAGCGCATCGCCACCGTGAGCGGGCCGAACTTTCTAGGCTGGGAGCATCCACCGGCGGCGGCCGCACCCGCCAACCCGCCGGCAGACCCGCACCCGCCGACACCCACTGGGCCGGCGGCCACGTCGACCGCGTGACAATAGTGATGCCGCCGGCCTGGCCGGCGGCGCAGCGAGTAGGAGAGAGCAGATGGCAGATCCAATCCGTGTGGTGCCCGCGCACTTACGTGAAGCCGCTGCGCATCACCAGGAGACCGCCGATTACCTGCGCACCGTTCCCGCATCGCACGCGGCGATCCAGGAAAGCCTGGACTCGCTCGGCCCCATCTTCAGCGAACTGCGCGACGCCGGCCGTGAACTACTCGAGCTGCGACGCCAGTGCTACGAACGGCAAGCCGACGAGCATGCCGACATGGCGGACAAACTGAGCGCGTCGGCGGCGATGTGGGAAGAGCACGAGCAAGACGCGGCGCGAAATTTCGGCGGCATCACCGACGGGGGTCGGTGACGGACGCCAATCCCGCCTTCGACACCGTCCATCCGAGTGGGCACATCCTCGTCCGCTCCTGCCGCGGCGGGTACATGCACAGCGTCGCGCTGAGCGAAGAGGCGATGGCAACCGACGCCGAAACCCTCGCGCAGGGAATCCTGTTGACCGCCGACGTGTCGTGCCTGAAGGCGTTACTCGAAGTGCGCAACGAGATCGTGGCGGCGGGTCACACCCCGTCGACGGAGGTCCCGACCCCGCACGACCTCGATACTGCGATCGAAAAGCTGCTCGCGCACAAGCTGCGACGACGTCCCTAAAGCAGCCACGTCTTGGCGCTGTCGGGATCGGGTGCGATGTCCGTGGGCGGCTCGACGGGATTGGGGCCGAACAACTCTCGCGCGCGAGCCAGCAGGGCGCGCACCTCGTCGAGTTGCTGCTGCAGCGCAGAATCAGCCATGTCCACACGCTACCCAGGGCGTCGCAGCTGCACAATTCACCGGCTGAATAGACGACCCGACCGATGCCGGTAGGCTTAGCCAGTGGCGATCTTCGGTCGGATAACGGCGCGCCAGCGCCTCCGGAGAGCTACCCGGGAATCGCTGGCGATTCCGGCCTTCAGCTCTCCGGTGGACTGCACCCCCTGGGTGACGGGTGGGCTTTGGCCTGCCGAATTGTCCACGCCCACTGCCGAAACAGCCAGCCTCGCAGAATATTTGAGGGACGACCTGCAACGGATCAGCAGAAGCGCGAACGACGAACTCAGAAAGATCCGGCTGGCGGAAATTCCCGAATTCATCCGGCGGGAAGAAGAAGCCAGGGTGATCGACGAGGCCCGGGCGCGCGCCGTGCGGCGGGTCGAGTCGGCGGTTCGTCACGTGCACGCGGTGAAGGCCCAGCCGCGCACCGAAAGCCGAGGCCCGGAGCGGCTCGACAGTCTCGACGGCGCCGATCTGAAGACGCAAGTCATCCCCGCCATCACGGACGCGGAAGCCCCGGACGCCGTCCCCGAGCCGGAGCAGGTCATCGCGCGGGAGATCGATGAACCACCGGCAGCCGGCCCGGTGCCCGACGAAGTGGCCACCGCCCAGGACGAGCCCGAACCGGCCGAGCGCCGGCACCGGGAGTCCGGTGAGGTCACCGGCCCGCCACCGCCCGGGCCCGTCGAGCAAATCCCGGACACCGCGCGGACGATCGAATCCGACGACGAACGGTTGCAGCGCCTGCTTGCGTTCATGGTCCATCAAGAGCCGCGGCTGAATTGGGCGATCGGCGATCGGGCCGACGGCGCGACGGTATTGGTCACCGACCTCGCCCATGGCTGGATACCGCCGGGCATCGCGCTTCCGGCGGGGGTGCGGTTGCTGGCACCCGGGCGGCGCAGCGGCAGGGTCTCGGCCCTGCTCGGCGAGTCCCGCCGCACCCGCAGCTACGCCCCCGGTGACGCGCTGGGCTGGCTGGATGACTTCTCCGACACGAAGTCCTCAGGGCAGCCGCGCGAGCTGCCCGCGCTGGACGACCTCGGCTGGGAGTTGAGCCAGGCCACCCACTGGCGCGACGGATTGCCGCGCATGGTGCACACGTTGGCCAGGGCAGCTGCCGCCGGAACCGGGGTCGCGGAAGAAGAGATCGACCTGCTCCGAGTGCATCTCGACACCGCGCGCTACCAGCTTTTGACCCAGTACCCGAACATCGATGCGGCGCTCTTGCTCAACTGCCTGCTGCTGGCGGCCACCGAAGGCGAAGTGACCGGGGATCTGGTGTCGGCGAACTACCACCTCGCCTGGTTTCGCGAGCTCAGCGCGCCGAAGGACGGCGTTTAGGACTTCACCGGCCGGAGCCGGGGGGCCCCGCGAAGGCTTGCGCGATCTCGAGCCACCGCTGGGCGTCGGCACCGTGCGCGGTGATGTCGAGGACGCCCAGGGGGCGTCGCTGGGTCACCAGGAAACAGAAGTCCTCGGCGGAACCCGTGACGCGCTGACCGGCGTCCGCCGGGCCCCAGGACCAGGTGTCGCCGCCGGGTCCCCGCAGCTCGACGAGGAAGGGGTCGGTCGGCGGAGCCAGGTTGTTGATGACGAACGCGTAGTCGCGGGTGCGCACCCCGATGTGCGCGATCGACCGCAGCCGCTCGGTGGCGGGCCGCTTGACGCCGAGGGCGTCGGCGACGTCAAGCCCGTGCGCCCACGTCTCCATCAACCGGGCCGTCGCCATCGATGCCGCGCTCATCGGCGGCCCGAACCACGGCAGCTTGCGGCCGTCGGGCACGCTGAGCAGCGCCTCGTGCAGCCGCGTGCGGGTGGCCCGCCAGTCGGCGAGCAGTTCGGCCGGTGCCACGGCCGCCAGTTCCTCGGCCCCCGCGTCGACGAATCCGGTCGGATCTTTCTGAGCGTCCTTCAGCACCTCGGCGAATTCCGCCTCGTCGGTGACGGCGGTGAGCGCGACCCGATCGGTCCACAGCAGGTGTCCGATCTGGTGTGCGATGGTCCAGCCCGGCGCGGGCGTCGGATCCGCCCAGCGGTCGGCGGGCAGCGGCGCCACCAGCGCGTCGAGGTCGTCGCTTTCGGCGCGCAGGTCGGCCACCATCGGCTCGGCAGCGGTCACGTATGCACCTTAGCGAGAACCGGCCGGCTGGCCGCGGCGGCCGATGACGCCGTGCATCGCCAGACCGATCAGGTACAGCACCGACCCGAAGAGCACAAACGCCGGCGCGCGGCCGTCGTCCGGGATCAACAGCGCCGACACGGTGATCGCGACGATGAACGCCACCCAGAACAGCGCGTCCTGCACCGCGAACACGTGTCCACGCAGAGCGTCGTCGACGTCCATCTGCATGGCGGAGTCGGCGCACAGCTTGACCACCTGACCGGCCACGCCGAGGCAGAAGCCACACGCCACCATCACCGGCAGGCGCAGCAGCGCGCCGGGGAGCTGGATGATCGCGGCCGTGACGAGCGCGCCGTTGGCTGTCGCGTAGCGCCCCCAGCGGCGGATCGCCCACGGCGTCAACACGTTGGCCAGAAATGCCCCCAGGCCGGAGGCGGCGAAGAACACCAACGCGACACCCAGTCCCCCGGTCGCCGGGCCGGGCAGGTGGTGGACCAGCAGCAGCATCACCAGGGAGTTGATCCCGACCACCATCCGATGCGAGGCCAGGCCCGACAAGGTCGCCGCGACCGTCGGGCTCTGCACCACCGTGCGCGCGCCGTGCATCCAGCCGGTGACCACCGCGTAGACGGCCGATCCGTGGATCGCGCGCTTCGTGTCGTCGGGGCCCAGCACGTGGGAGCCGAACCGCAACGACAACAGCAACGCGATCGACACGGGAATGGCCGTGATGAAGATGATCACCGAGGCGCCCTCGTCGCCGGCGCCCGCGAAGAAGCGCGGCACGAGCATGAAGTTGGCGCCGAGGAAGGCCGCGACGGCCCCCGACGCGGTGGCCACCGAGTTCATCGTCACCACCTGATCGCGCGGCACCACATGGGGCAGGGACGCCGAGAGTCCGGACGCGACGAACCGGGCCAGGCCGTTGGCGAACAGCGCCGCGATCAGCAGCGGCATGTCGCCGGCGCGCATGGCCAGGATGGTGCCGATGCCCGCGATGAGAATCAGCCGGCCCGTCGTGGCGCCGACGAGCACGAGCCGTCGATCCCAGCGGTCCATCAGCGCGCCGGCGAACGGTCCCAACAGCGAGTACGGCAGGAACAGCACGGTGAACGCGCGCGCGATGGCCATGGGGTCCGCGGCGCGGTCCGGGTTGAACAGCAGCGCGCCGGCGAGCCCCGCCTGGAACAGGCCGTCGCCGAACTGACTTGCCATGCGCACCTGCAGCAGTCGCCAGAAATCCGGCATGCCGCGCACCGACCGCCACAGGGCCGCGGGTGCGCGTGAGTGCGTCCGGGGTTGAGTCACAAATCCGACTTCCAGGATTGGCGTTGGCGGGAGCGCCGCGGTGCCCAGAGTACAAAGCGGCGGCACCCACCCTACAAATATTGTTGGCCGGCCACGCTCGATTGCCCCGGGCGGCGATGCGAAGGTGCGATGATGGTGGGATGCCGCCCGAAGACCCCGAGGACTATGTCGCACCCGCCGCGCAGCGGGTTCGCGCGGGCACTCTCCTGCTTGCCAACACCGATCTCCTCGAGCCCACGTTTCGGCGCAGCGTGATCTACATCGTCGAGCACAACGACGGCGGCACACTGGGTGTCGTGCTCAACCGGTCCAGCGAGACCGCGGTGTACAACGTGTTGCCGCAGTGGGCCAAACTGTCGGCGAAGCCGAAGACGATGTTCATCGGTGGGCCGGTCAAGCGTGACGCGGCGCTGTGTCTCGCGGCGTTGCGGATCGGCGCCGATCCGCAAGGCGTGCCGGGCCTGCGGCATGTGGACGGCCGGATCGTGATGGTCGACCTGGACGCCGAGCCCGACCTCATCGCCCCGCTGGTGGAGGGGGTGCGGATCTTCGCCGGTTACTCCGGTTGGACCATCGGCCAGCTCGAGGGTGAGATCGAGCGCGACGACTGGATTGTGTTGTCGGCGTTGCCATCCGACGTTCTGGTGGGGCCGAGGTCCGACCTGTGGGGTCAGGTGCTGCGTCGCCAGCCGCTGCCGCTTCCGTTGCTGGCGACCCACCCGATCGATGTGAGCCGAAACTAGGGCCACTCCCCCGCGCGAGCCTGCTGGCGATCACCGCGCAGACCACCAACTGGATCTGGTGAAAGATCATCAGCGGCAACATCGTCAAACCGACCGTGGCCGGCGGGAACAGCACGAGCGCCATCGGAAGTCCTGACGCCAGGCTCTTTTTCGACCCGCAGAACAGCAGGACGATCGCGTCGCCGCGGTCGAGCCGGGCCAGCCGTGCGATGACGCTGGTGAGGGCGAGCACCACCGCGAGCAGCGCTGCGGCGACGACGGTCACCGAGGCCAGGCGCCACCCACCGACGCTGCCCCAGATTCCCTTGACCACGCCCATCGCGAATGCGGTGTACACCACCAGCAGGATGGACCCGCGGTCAACGACTTTCAGCAGTGCCGCATACCGGGCCACCGCCCCGCCCAGCCATGGCCGCGCCAGCTGACCCGCCGCGAACGGCAGCAACAGCTGCAGCACGATGTCGCGGATCGCGGCGGCGTCCACCCGGGGCGCGCCGCCGGTCGTCATCAACAGCACCACGAGCAGCGGGGTCAGCGCCACACCGAGGATGTTCGACAACGACGCGCTGACGATGGCGGCCGACACATGGCCCCGCGCGATCGACGTGAACGCGATGGACGACTGCACCGTCGACGGGACGAGGCACAGGAACAGCAGGCCGTTGTAGAGGTCGTTGGTCAGCACCGCCGGCACCAACGCTCGGGCGGCCAGGCCGAGCAACGGAAAGATCAGGAATGTCGTGGCCAGCACGAGCGCATGCAGCCGCCATTGGCGCACCCCGTGCCAGGCCTGCTGGGGCGACAACCGGGTGCCGTACAGGAAGAACAACAGCGCGATCGCCGCTTTCGCCGCGGCGGACACGACATCGGCGGCCCGGCCATGGGCGGGCAGAACGGCGGCGAGGGCGACCGTCGCCGCCAGCGCCAGCAGAAAGGAATCGACGGGCAGCCGTTTCAACACGGACGGCCCGAGCGGGATCGGTTGGTGGCGGGTCGCCACCGTCGAATCAGTGGCAGGACTGCGTGCACACGGCGCAGCTGCCGGCGCAGCCGGGTGCGGCCGCCTCTCGGCGCAGTGCGAAGCGGGCGGTCTGCCACGACCCGGTGACCAGCGTCCCGAGGGCGCCCGCGACGCAGACGATCAGCACGAGCAGAGCGGTCCCCGGGGAGGCGGCCAGGGCCACCGCACCGCCGGCGGCCAACATCACGGCGGCCGCCAACTGGGGCGGGGCCATGGCCCGCAGCGCCAGTTGGGTGCCATCGGCGGTCTGATTGCGAACGAGCGACCAGACACCGAACCCGGCGGACGCCACCGCCGCACACATGCACACCCACCCCGCGATCAACATGGCCTTACAATACGAGCCGGACGGCGGACCCGCGCGCCCGGCTCGCGAAGCCTTCGTTTGGTGGCTGATCAACGCCCTTGCAGGAACGAGAAGTTCGGCAACGGCGGCAGCCCGGGCACCATGGTCAGCAGGTTGGGCGCCGGCCGGGAGCCGGCCGCCGGGTAGGGCTGGACGGGCTGAGCGGGAAGCCCGGCCGGCGCTGCTGCCGCCGGCTGCGCGGGAACGCCCACCGGTGCCGCCGCCGTCTGCGGGGGAAGTCCGACCGGGGCCGCCGGCTGGGCCGCGATCCCGACCGGGGACGCGCCCGGGCCTTGGGCCGGGGCGGGGGAAGCGGTTCCCGGCGCGGTCACGCGGAAGCCGTTGACGATCGCGTCGGTGGCCGGCGCGTCCGCGACCGCCACCGCGCGGTCGGTGGTCACCGACAGCGACACCAGGTACTTGTCGTGTCCGGATGTCGCGATGACGTGGCGCCGCGACGTGTTGAGCAGCATGTCGCCGTCACGGTAGGTGCCCTCGATCACCGACGACGGGAAGCCGCCGAAGTCAGCGATCGAGGCGTTCGTGGTCTGCCACGCGAGCAGCTGCTGGCTGTCGACGAAGCCGTGGGTGATGGCTTCCTTCGGATCGAAGTTGCCGACCAGCTTGTACACCACTACCTGCGCGTTCGACGAGTAAATGCTGGCCCCGTGCCGGTCGGCGATCACCGCGAACGCGTCGGGCACGTTGGGGTCGGGCACCTGGGTCCAGCGAGGGGGAACCGGCAGCGTGATGTCGAGCGCCTTGAAGCCCTGGGGCTTTTGCGCCTCGAGCTTGACGCCCTTCGACTGCAGGTAGTCACGCAGCGTGCCCGACACGGCGGGGGGCTGCGCGGGAGCGACCGGCGCGACCGCGGCGGGTGCGGGCGCCACGGGCACCGCCGGCGCGGCGGCGGCGTTCGGCGGCGCGTAGGGATTGGCGGCCGGGGGAGTGGCGAGCAACCTGTTGCCGGGCGCCGCCACGGCGTTCTGCGGCGCGGGCGCGACGGCGGGCGCGGGCGGCGGCACGGGAACCACGGGGTCGGCGGATGCGGTGGCGCCCGCGAACGCGGTGACACCGATCGCGCCGGCGGCCAGACCCCCTGCGACTACCCGCAACGAACGGGCGATCTGAATCATCTGCGTGATCCTTCCAACGGCTGGGCCCCACGTGGTCAGAGGCCGACTGTAACCAGAGGTCAAACGCGGTGAACAGGGCCGAAACCGACCTGGGATGAAGCTCTGATCGGTGCGCAACTGAACCGAGATCAACCTGTGGCCCGCCGGGGTCGCCGGGGCCGCCTTATACCCTGTTCAGGTGACCGAATCCCCGACCGCCGCGCCCCGGAGCGCATCGGGTGCCGCCGCGGCGGACTCCGATGCGCCGCCGCATCGCTACACCGCGGCGCTGGCCGGCCGGATCGAACGAGCGTGGCAGGAGAACTGGGCGAGGCTCGGGACGTTCAACGTGGCCAATCCGGTCGGTGATCTGGCGCCGCCCGATGGAACCCGGGTGCCCGACGACAAGTTGTTCGTGCAGGACATGTTCCCCTACCCGTCGGGCGACGGACTGCACGTCGGCCACCCACTGGGATACATCGCCACCGACGTCTACGCCAGGTATTTCCGGATGACCGGCCATAATGTCTTGCACGCCTTGGGTTTTGACTCCTTCGGGCTGCCCGCCGAGCAGTACGCGGTGCAGACCGGCACGCACCCGCGCACCAGGACCGAGGCCAACATCGTCAACTTCAAGCGCCAGCTGGGCCGGCTCGGCCTGGCCCACGACAGCCGGCGCAGCTTCTCCACCACCGACGTCGAGTTCTACAAATGGACCCAGTGGATCTTCCTGCAGATCTACAACGCCTGGTTCGACACCGCGGCCAACAGGGCGCGTCCGATCGCCGAGCTGATCGCCGAGTTCGATTCCGGTGCGCGTCGTCTCGACGACGGGCGGGACTGGGCCGGGCTGTCGGCGGGGGAGCGGGCGGACGTGATCGACGGCCACCGGCTGGTCTATCGGGCCGACTCGATGGTGAATTGGTGCCCCGGGCTGGGCACCGTGCTGGCCAACGAGGAGGTCACCAGCGACGGCCGCAGCGACCGCGGCAACTTCCCGGTATTCCGCAAACGGCTGCGCCAATGGATGATGCGCATCACCGCCTACGCCGACCGGCTGCTCGACGACCTCGATGTGCTGGATTGGCCGGATCAGGTAAAGACCATGCAGCGCAACTGGATTGGTCGCTCGACCGGTGCGCAGGCGCTGTTCTCGGCAAGCACGAGCGACGGCGACGCGGTCGACATCGAGGTGTTCACCACCCGGCCCGACACGCTGTTCGGGGCGACGTACCTGGTGCTGGCCCCCGAGCACGACCTGGTCGACGAACTGGCCGCCGCCGCCTGGCCCGACGGCACCGACCTCCGCTGGACGTACGGTGCCGCCACGCCGGCCGAGGCCGTCGCCGCCTACCGCCGCGCGATCGCCGCGAAGTCAGACCTCGAACGCCAGGAGAGCAGGGAGAAGACGGGCGTCTTCCTGGGCAGCTACGCCACCAATCCCGCCAACGGAAAACCGGTGCCCATCTTCATCGCCGACTACGTGCTGGCGGGTTACGGCACCGGGGCGATCATGGCCGTCCCGGGGCATGACCAGCGGGACTGGGACTTCGCCCACGCGCTGGGCCTGCCGATCGTGGAAGTCATTGCCGGCGGGGACATCACGCAGGCCGCGCACGCGGGGGACGGTGTCCTGGTCAACTCCGGCTACCTCGACGGCATGGACGTGGCGGCCGCCAAGCAAGCGATCACCGAACGGCTGCACGCCGAGGGACGCGGACGGGCGCGTATCGAATTCAAGCTTCGCGACTGGCTTTTCGCCAGGCAGAGGTATTGGGGGGAGCCGTTCCCGATCGTCTACGACGCCGACGGACGCCCGCACCCGCTCGACGAGGCCGCGCTGCCCGTCCAACTGCCCGACGTCCGGGACTACTCGCCGGTGCTTTTCGATCCCGACGACGCCGACAGCGAGCCGTCGCCTCCCCTGGCGAAGGCGACGGAGTGGGTGCATGTCGAATTGGATCTGGGCGATGGCCTGCGGCCCTACACCCGCGACACCAACGTGATGCCGCAGTGGGCCGGCAGTTCGTGGTACGAACTGCGCTACACCGATCCGCACAACTCGGAGCGGTTCTGCGCCAAGGAAAACGAGGCCTATTGGATGGGCCCGAGACCGGCCGAGCACGGCCCGCAGGATCCCGGCGGGGTCGACCTGTACGTCGGCGGTGCCGAACACGCGGTACTGCACCTGCTGTACGCGAGATTTTGGCACAAGGTGCTCTACGACCTGGGCCACGTCAGTTCGCGCGAGCCGTATCGCCGGCTCATCAACCAGGGCTACATTCAGGCATTCGCCTACACCGACGCGCGCGGCTCCTATGTGCCGGCGGACGACGTGAGCGAACGCGACGGCAGGTTCTACTACCCGGGTCCGGACGGCGAAGTCGAAGTTTCCCAGGAGTTCGGCAAAATCGGTAAGAGCCTTAAGAATTCGATCTCTCCGGACGAGATCTGCGACGAGTACGGCGCGGACACGCTGCGGGTGTACGAGATGTCGATGGGTCCGCTGGAGGCGTCCCGCCCGTGGGCCACCAAGGACGTCGTCGGGGCGCACCGCTTCCTGCAGCGGGTGTGGCGGTTGGTCATCGACGAGCAGACCGGCGAAACACGGGTGACCGATGACGCGGGCGGCGAGGCGCTGGACGCCGACACGCTGCGCGCGCTGCATCGCACCATCGCCGGGGTCTCCGAAGACTATGCGGCACTGCGTAACAACACCGCCGCGGCCAAGCTGATCGAGTACACCAATCACCTCACCAAAGAGCACCGCGGGGCGGTTCCGCGCGCGGCGGCCGAGCCACTGGTGCTGATGCTGGCGCCGCTGGCCCCGCACCTGGCCGAAGAGCTGTGGTCGCGGCTGGGCCACACCGCACCGCTGGCGCACGGGCCGTTCCCACAGGCCGACCCCGCTTACCTCGTCGAGGAGACCGTCGAATATCCGGTGCAGGTCAACGGCAAGGTGCGTGGCCGAGTGGTGGTGGCCGCAAACGCCGATGACGACACGCTGAAGGCCGCCGCCATGGCCGACGAGAAGGTTCAGGCGTTCCTGGCCGGCGCCATTCCGCGCAAGGTGATCGTGGTCCCGGGCCGGCTGGTCAACCTGGTTCTCTAGCCGCGCAGGCGGATCATCGCCGGCCGGGCCGGAGCACGACTTCGTGGACGTGACCGTCGCGCGGTGTGGCCAGGGCATTGGCGACCGCCGCGGCGACGGTCTCGGGCCTGAGGAATTTGGCCGCGTCGTACTCGCCGCCCTCGAACGCGACGAGTTCGCGTTGCATATCGGTGTCGGTACGGCCGGGGTAGATAGTGGTCACGCGCAGCTCCGGCTCGTCCTCGCGCAACGAGTCCGCGAAGGCCCGGACCGCGAACTTGCTCGCCGAATAGGAGGCCATGCCCGGTGAAACGGTGCGCCCCGCACCGGAGTTGAGGAACACCACCTGGCCGCGGGCGCTGCGCAGCGCGGGCAACAGCGCGAGCGTAAGCGCCACGGCCCCAAAGACATTCACCGCGAACGTGGCGCGCCACTCCTCGACGTTGGATTCGGCGACGTGACCGGGAATGGATAGCCCCGCGTTGTGCACCAACACGTCCAGTTCGTCGACGATCTCGCAGCTGGCGTCGATCTCGTCGGTGTCGGTGAGGTCCAGTGGAAAAGTGGTGGCGCCGAGGCGTTCTGCCACGGCGTCGAGCCGATCGGAGGGCCTACCGGCCAAGAGCAGGGTGTACGTTTGCGAGAGCGCTGTGGCGATGGCGGAACCGATACCGCCGCTCGCGCCGGTGATGAGTGCGGTGGGCATGACCTGAGTCTACGGAAGCCACCAATCGCTTTGCAGAGCAGCGTCTTTCACGCCTGCTTGCGCGCCGGGTGTTCTCCGGCGGGGCCGGGTTCGCCGGCGGCCAGGCGTTGCAGGGGCGCCAGCGCCTTCATCAGGGTGTTCAGGTCCGCCTCGGGCAGCTGACCGAGCATCGCGGCCAGCGCGGCGTGCCGGTTGGCCAGCGACTCGGCGTGAACGGCCCGTCCGCGAGGCGTGATGTCGACCAGCACCGCTCGCAAGTCGGACGGGTCGCGGGAGCGTTTCACCAGCCCGATCTTCTCCAGCCGGCGGATCGCCACCGTCGTGGTCGGTGTCCGCACCCGCTCGTGTGCCGCCAGGTCGGTCATCCGGATGGGCCCCTGATCGAGCAGGGTGACCAGAATCGACAGCTGCGCCAACGTGAGGTCGCCGGCTACGACGCCGCTGGGGTCCCCGCGGCGCAATATCGAAAACAATTTGGACAGCGCGCGGTGCAAACCTTCCGCAAGCTCCTTCACCTCGGGAGCTGTGGATTCGCTGTCCGCCATAAGTCGGGAGTCTAACCCGATATGTGTGCCGGACAAGGGAGCTATCGCTTACTAGTCGGAAACCGTCACAGCACTTGGGATAGGAACCGCTGGAGCCGCTCCGTTTTAGCGGCTTCGAATATTTGCTCGGGAGGTCCGGATTCCACGACTTTGCCGCGATCCATAAAAACGACAGTGTCGGATGCCGACCGCGCGAAACCCATTTCGTGCGTCACGACCACCATCGTCATGCCGTCGGCGCCGAGGTCTTCGATCAGTTGCAGTACTCCCTTGACCATTTCGGGATCCAGCGCCGAGGTCGCCTCGTCGAAGAACATCACCTGCGGGGCCATCGCCAGCGCGCGGGCGATCGCGACCCGCTGCTGCTGGCCGCCGGACAGCGTGCCGGGGCGGGAATCGGCCTTGTGCTTCAGGCCAACTCGGTCCAGCTGTGCCAGCGCCAACTCGCGGGCCTCGTCCGCGGGAAGGCGCCGCAACTTCGACGGCGCCAACACGACGTTTTTCAGCACGCTCAGGTGCGGAAACAGATTGAAGTGCTGGAACACCATGCCGATGCGCTGGCGGAGCTGATTGGGATCGTCGCGCATCACCGACCTGCCGTCCAGCAGGATGTCCCCGCTGTCCGGTTCATGCAGCCGGTTCAGGGTGCGCAGCAACGTCGACTTGCCCGAGCCGGATGGCCCGATGATGGCCACCGTGCTACCCGCGGGGGCCTCGATGTCCACGCCGCGCAGCACCAGATTTCCGCCGAGAGTCTGGTGAATGTCTTTGGCCACCAACGATACCGACGCGTGCCTCAAGGCGCCGGCGGTCACGTGATCTCCTGGCCGAACTTCGTCGTCAGCATGCCGGCGTGGTCGTCCGGCTCCGCGACGACACGGCCGCGGCGAAGCCAGCCGTCGATGTAGTTCACCAGATGGGTCAGCGGGATGGTCAGGATCAGGTAGAACAGACCGGCGGCCACCAACGGCGACAAGCTGCCCGTCTGCGCGTTGAGGTCCCGGCCCACCTGGAAAAGCTCCCGCTGCTTGGCGACCAGTCCGAGGAAGTACACGAGCGCGGAGGCCTTGAGCAATCCGATGGCCTGGTTGACGAGCGCCGGCAGCACCCGCCGTATTCCCTGGGGCACCACCACCAGACGCATCGCCTCCGGGTAGCTGAATCCGAGCGCGCGGGCGGCCTCGAGTTGGCCGGGGTCGACGCTCTGGATGCCCGAGCGCAGGATCTCGCCGATGTAGGCAGCGGCCATCAGTCCCAGCGCCGCAATGCCCAGCGGGTAGGGATTCTTGTTGGTCAGCCCGCCCACCAAGGGCCCGACGCCCATCCCGATGATGAGGATGATCACCACTTCGGGCAGGCCGCGGAAGATGTCGGTGTACACGCGCGCCGGCCAGCGCAACCAGCGTGACCGTGACATTCCCGCGATGGCCAGCACCATCCCGAGCGCCAGGCCGATGACCAGGGCGCTGTTCGTCAGGATCAACGTGTTGGGCAACCCGACGGTCAACAGCGCGGGGATGGCCTGCCGATACAGATCCCAATCGAAGAAGGACTCGCGCAACTGGGCCAGCGTCGACATGGGGGCACCCGGGCCCGCCGACTCGCGGTGGTGGCTCGCGGCGATCGCGGCGAAGTCCGGGAGGTGCGGAGCCGGCGCGGCTTGCGACCCGGGTTTCCAGCCGGGTGGCAGGGGCCGAGGCACCCATTGGCAGTACAGGTTCGCCCAGGTGCCATCCGCGATGACGGCGTCCAGTCCCGAATTCAGCGCGTCGATCAGCGGCTGGTTGTCCTTGGCGACCGCGTAGGCCACGAAATTGCCTGGGCTGAAGGTGTTCGCGACCACGACTGCCGGGTCGCCGGGCCGTATGACGGTCGACGCGAGCGTCCCGGGTGCCACCCACGCGTCGATCTGGCGGGTCTTGAGGCTGGCGTACAGGGTCGCGAAGCCCGGATACTTCACCGGTTGCAGATGCAGCGTGTCGACGACGTAGGACTCCTCGACGGTGCCCTGCACGACGCCGATGCGCTGACCGGCGGCGAGGTCACTGAATTTGTGGATCGCCGAGCCGGGTGGCACCACCAGCGAGTAGAAGCCGAAGTCGTAGCCGTTGGTGAACGAAACCGTGCGGCGTCGCGCCTCGGTGGCCTTCACCGCTGCCGATCCGACATCAAAGCGTCGCGACGCCACCTGGGCGAGCAGCGCGGAGAAATCCGTGCTGACAAAGCGGACCTGCAGACCAAGTTTGCCGGCGACGGCGCGCATCAGCTGGTTGTCGAAGCCGCTGAATTCACCCGTGGGGTTGATGCAGATGTTCGGTGGGGCGTCGGACAGGGTGCCCACCGTCAGCACCCCCGGCGTCCCGAGGCTCAGTGCGCCGGCGTTGACCGAGTCGAGCGGCTCGACGGAGGCGGTGGTGTCCCGATCTTCGTGGCCCGCACCGGGGGTTTCGGTCAGATCCTTCGGCAATGCCCGCGCACTGTCCACGCCGCCGGGCGCGCATTGATTCCAGTCGGCGGCCGCGGGGGCAGCCAGTGTCAGGCCGCTGACCATCAACGTCGTCGTGGCCAGTGCGAAGAGCTTTCGGCGCTTGGTACGCCGGTCCAGGCGCGAACTCATCACCGCTACCGTATCGGCACACCGGCGACCTGGCGCGTCGAAAAGGTCTAAAGCGCGATCGACGGTTCGACGCGAGGCGCGTCGGTTCCGGTGAATACCTGGGGGACGACCTGGACGATGTCGTCGGGCGCGGAAAACACCCTGCGCCGAAACAGTTCCGCCAGCATGGTCTGCGCCATCAGGTAGGAGCGACCCACGCACGCGGACCGGGCGGCCTCAGGATCACGCCGGTGTATCGCCGAGGTCTCATCTTCGTAGAACGGCAACATTTCCTCGCGGCTGCTTTGATAGGTCGTCCAGAACGCGCGAGGAATGAGGTTGCGCGATGCGCGGATCGTGGCGGCGAGCCGCGGTCCGGCGTACTCGTCGATGACCGTGTGACGGTATTCCGCAGCGTTGTCGTAGAAGGCCCTCGAATCCTTGGCGGTGCGCATCGATCGCATCAGCGCATCGAGTTGACCCAGGATCCGTGGAGTGGGGTTGGTCGCCGCGCGCGCCGACGCAATTCCCTTGAGCACACCGTCGAGCTCGTGGTGCTCGAGGACGGTGGCTTCGTCGAACCGCTCGACGAACGCGCCGCGGTGGTAGCGGGTGGACACGATTCCGTCGTGTTCGAGTTGCACCAGCGCTTCCTGAATGGGGACGCGGCTGACCCCCAGGCCGAGCGCGATCTCGTTGCGGTCGACGCGGTCGCCGCTGCGCAGCTTTCCGGTCAGAAGAAGGTGCAGGATATGCGAAACAACCAGGTCTTTTTCTTTGACCCCGTATTTTTTCGGCATCTATTGTTCCGAGCCTCGTTCCAACCCGCATCGGCCAGCTAGCGCTGAGAAGTTTCTCATGACTTCGCGCCGCCGTTAAGGTGTTTGGCCGATGAATTTGCGACAAACGGGAGGCGACCGGTCTAGCGGCTATCGCGCCACTTGCACAGCGCCTCCGCGGCGGTCAGGTCGTAGTCCGGACCGTCGCACCCGACGGTCAGCAGGGTGACGCCGAGCCCGACGAGCGTTTCGGCATTGGCGATCAGCGCGCCACCGTCGGTCACCGCGGCCGAGCGCTCGATGCCGACGGGGTCGCGCCCCACGTCGGCGCAGTGCCGTTCCAGAACGGCCGATTTCGCCGGGAACTCGTCGGCGGAGGTGAAGCTGTGCCAGGTGTCGGCGTATTCGGCGACCAGCCGCAGGGTCTTGCGTTCACCGCCGCCGCCGATGAGGACCGGGATGTCGCGGGTCGGCGCCGGGTTCAGCTTGGCCAGCCGCGACTTGATGCGAGGCAGCGCGGCGGCCAGGTCGTCGAGGCGGCTGCCGGCGGTGCCGAATTCGTAGCCGTATTCGTCGTAATCCTTTTGCTTCCAGCCCGAACCGATCCCCAGGACCAGCCGGCCGTCGGAGATGTGGTCGACGGTCCGGGCCATGTCGGCCAGCAGCTCCGGGTTGCGGTACGAGTTGCAGGTCACCAGCGCGCCGATCTGGATGCGCGAGGTCTGCTCGGCCCAGGCGCCGAGCATGGTCCAGCATTCGAAATGCGGGCCGTCGGGATCGCCGTAGAGCGGAAAGAAGTGGTCCCAGTTGAAGGCGATGTCGACGCCGATGTCTTCACAGCGGCGAACGGCGTCGCGGATCTGGGCGTAGTCCGGGGCATGCTGCGGCTGCAACTGCACGCCGATTCGAATGGGGCGGTCAGGATTCATATGCCCACCGTAGGCTCAGCGCGAGTCGAGCACCCCGCGCAGGAGCTCGATCAGCGCGCGCGGTTGGTCGCTCTGCACGGAGTGGCCCGAATTCTCTACGACGTGCGCGGTGCGGAAATTGGTTGCGCGCCTGGCGAGTTCGGCCGCGTCGTCGTCGTTGACGAATCCCGACGAGCCGCCTCGGATGAGCGTGATGGGCGCGGACAGCCGGTCGACGTCGTCCCACAGACCGCTGAAGTCGGGGAATTTGCGGATGGTGTCGTAGCGCCAGGTCCACTTGCCGTTGTCGAGCCGCCGGGAATTGTGGAAAACGCCGCGCCGCAGCGCCTTCTCCTCGCGGTGCGGTGCCGCGGCGATGGTCAGGTCGAGCATCGCCTGGAAGCTGTCGAACTCGCGCTCGCCGTGCATCAACGCCACCGTGCCTTGCTGCTCCTTGGTCATCTCGGAGTGTCGTTGCAGCGCCGACGGCGTGACGTCGATCAGCACGAGTTCGCCGACCAACTCCGGGGCGATGGCGCCCAGCCGGATCGCGGTCAGCCCGCCCAACGACATGCCGACGACGAGGTCCGCACCGGGCGCGTGCTCGCGCAGCGCCGGCAGCAGGGCGTAGGCATTGAGCTGCGGCGAGTAGTCGCCGTCCTCGCGCCAGGCCGAATGTCCGTGCCCGGGAAGGTCGACGGCCAGGGCCGGCTCGCCGAGGCCGACGATGACCGTGTCCCAGGTGTGCGCGTTCTGCCCACCGCCATGCAGGAAGACGATGCGCGGGCCCCCGGATGAGCGAGCTCCCCAGCGCAGCGCGCTGATCCTGTTGTCGGCCGGGCCCGATTCCACCCGCTCGACGTCGGGCAGCGGCCCGGCGACGCCGGCCTGTTCGGCATTTTCGGCCAGCAGCGAGAACTCCGACAGTCCCGCCGGTCCGTCCTCAGACATCTCGGTCACGATCTAAAGACACTACGGCCCGACCGCGAGCGTAACGCCACCGCGTAAATCGGAGCCGACAATCGCAGTGCCGTCACGCTCGCGGGCCGCAAACCGGAGAGTTACCCCTCGATGAACTCTTCGAGCTGAGCGCGCGCGACGTCGTCGGGCAGCTGCTTCGGCGGACTCTTCATCAGGTAGGCCGAGGCGGGGACCACCGGCCCGCCGATGCCGCGGTCCTTGGCGATCTTGGCCGCCCGCACCGCGTCGATGATGACGCCGGCCGAGTTCGGCGAGTCCCACACCTCGAGCTTGTACTCCAGGTTGAGCGGCACGTCGCCGAACGCCCGGCCCTCCAGTCGGACGTAGGCCCACTTGCGGTCGTCGAGCCAGCCCACGTGGTCGGACGGTCCGATGTGCACGTCCTTGGTTTTGAACTCGCGCTGCAGGTTGCTGGTGACGGCCTGTGTCTTGGAGATCTTCTTGGACTCCAGCCGCTCGCGCTCGAGCATGTTGAGGAAGTCCATGTTGCCGCCCACGTTGAGCTGCATGGTGCGGTCCAGCTGCACGCCGCGGTCCTCGAACAGCTTGGCCATCACCCGGTGGGTGATGGTAGCGCCGACCTGGCTCTTGATGTCGTCACCGACGATCGGGACGCCGGCGTCGGCGAACTTCTTGGCCCACACCGGGTCCGACGCGATGAACACCGGCAGCGCGTTGACGAACGCCACGCCCGCGTCGATCGCGCACTGGGCGTAGAACTTGTCGGCCTCCTCCGAGCCCACCGGCAGGTAGGACACCAGCACGTCGACGTTGTTCTCCTTCAGGACCTTGACCACGTCAACCGGCTCGGCGTCGGAAACCTCGATGGTGTCGGCGTAGTACTTGCCGATGCCGTCCAGCGTCGGGCCGCGCTGCACCGTCACGTTGGTCGGCGGCACGTCGGCGATCTTGATGGTGTTGTTCTCCGACGCGAAGATGGCCTCCGACAGGTCGAACCCGACCTTCTTGGCGTCCACGTCGAACGCGGCGACGAACTTGACGTCGCGGACGTGGTAGCGGCCGAATTTCACATGCATCAGGCCGGGCACGGTGCTGTTCTCGTCGGCGTCGAGGTAGTACTGGACGCCCTGAACCAGCGACGACGCGCAGTTGCCGACGCCGACGATGGCGACTCGTACGTCCGTCTGCGCATCCGACGGCTTGTGGTCACTCATAGGGCGTTCTCCTCACTCCATAACTTCTTGTCTCGGGTACTTCTCGTGCGTTTGTCGTGCAGGGGTTTCACGTTTGTTCGGAAAGCCCGGGCATCGCCCGCTCCGCGGCGATGAGCTCGTTGAGCCACTTGACCTCGCGCTCACTGGACTCCAGCCCCAGCTGATGCAGCTGCCGGGTGTAGCGGTCGAACGAGCTGCTCGCCCGCGCCACCGCTTCGCGAAGCCCTTCGCGGCGCTCCTCGACCTGACGGCGGCGACCCTCCAGGATGCGCATCCTCGCCTCTGCCGGCGTGCGGTTGAAGAACGCCAGGTGAACGCCGAAGCCGTCATCGGTGTAGTTGTGCGGGCCGGTGTCGGCCACCAGCTCGCCGAACCGCCGCCGACCGGCGTCGGTCAGCTGGTAGACGCGACGCGCCCGCCGCACCGGGGTGCCGGCCGGCGCCGCGTTCTCCGCGATCAGCCCCTCGGCCTGCATGCGCCTCAGGGCCGGGTACAACGACCCATACGAGAACGCCCGGAACGCGCCGAGCAGGCCGGTCAACCGCTTCCGCAGTTCGTAGCCGTGCATGGGCGATTCGATCAGAAGGCCCAGGATGGCAAGCTCCAGCATCGATTCACCCCCTTTGCACGGACTGTTACGACGGTTCGACGCCTCGCGTCATCGTATCGTTTCGATATATTCGTCACAACACTACCTGATGTTATTGCGCCATTCGTCACAGCGAAGCTGCGCGATAACCCGCCATTAGCCGCCGCCACCGCAGGTCGAGGGGTCCTACGGTGCGAGGCGGCTGGTCGTCGGCCGATGGCCTCGGCGCGGGCCGGCAACCGCCTCGGTTGCGTGTCGGTGGTGCGGGCGGCCACGTACTCTGGTCACCGTGCGACTGCAGCGACAAGTGGTGGACTACGCGCTTCGGCGGCGCTCCCTGCTCGCCGAGGTGTACTCGGGCCGCACCGGTGTGTCCGAGGTTTGCGATGCGAACCCATACCTGCTGCGCGCGGCGAAGTTTCACGGCAAACAGAGCCAGGTCATGTGCCCGATCTGCCGAAAGGAACAGCTGACTTTGGTCTCCTGGGTATTCGGCGACCACCTGGGTGCGGTGTCGGGTTCGGCGCGCACCGCCGAAGAGTTGGTGATGCTGGCGACCCGCTTCCAGGAGTTCTCGGTGCACGTCGTGGAGGTGTGCCGGACCTGCAGCTGGAACCACCTCGTGAAGTCGTATGTCATGGGTGCGGCCCGCCCGGCACCTCCTCCCAGGGGCACGCGGACGGCGCGCAGCGGCGCCCGAACGGCCATTGAGTAACGAAGGGCGCCACGACCAGTCGCCCAGTGATCTGAACCAATCAGCGACTGAGCGCGTGGGCAAGCACGCGAGCACCGACCGGCCGGGCGGTCACGGCGGGCGCGAAGCGCCACCGGGTCACGGCCGACGCCGCCCCGTTCCCCCGGACGACCGGTTGACCACGATCCTGCCGCCCGTCGTGGACGACCATGCGCCCCGGCGGCCCGACCCCATCCAGGAAGTCAAGGCGGCCCTGGACAGCCCGGCGTCGTCGCCGCAGCAGCGGGACCCGCTCGAGGAGGTCAAGGCCGCCCTTGACAGTCGCGCCGCGACGTCCGGGCGGCGGGAGGGGCCCATGCCCGGGCGTCGCCCACCCGACGGGCCTCCGCCTCCGCCTCGGCCACCCGGCGGGCCGGGCGGACCCGGTGACGGCGCGCCCCGACCCGGAATCGATTGGAGCTGGGTCGACCAGATCAACTGGCTGTGGGTGCGACGCGCCGCCTACATCACGTTGGCGGCGCTGGTGCTGTTGCCGATCGTCACCTTCGCCATGGCGTACTTCATCGTCGACGTCCCCAAGCCCGGGAACATCCGCACCAACCAGGTGTCGACGATCCTGGCCAGCGACGGCTCGGAGATCGCGAAGATCGTTCCGCCCGAAGGCAATCGGGTCGACGTCAACATCAGCCAGGTCCCCGTCCATGTGCGCCAGGCGGTGATCGCCGCCGAGGACCGCAACTTCTACTCGAACCCCGGCATTTCGTTCACCGGCTTCGCCCGGGCGGTGAACAACGACCTGTTCGGGGGTGGCGACCTGCAGGGCGGCTCCACGATCACCCAGCAGTACGTGAAGAACGCGCTGGTCGGTTCGGCGCAACACGGGTTCAGCGGTCTGATGCGCAAGGCGAAGGAATTGGTGATCGCGACCAAGATGTCGGGGGAGTGGTCCAAAGACGATGTCCTGCAGGCCTATCTGAACATCATCTACTTCGGCCGCGGCGCCTACGGGATTTCGGCCGCGTCCAAAGCCTATTTCGACAAGCCGGTCGACCAGCTCACCGTCTCGGAGGGCGCGCTGTTGGCGGCCCTGATCCGGCGGCCGTCCTCGCTGGACCCGGCCGTGGACCCCAAGGGCGCCGCGGAGCGCTGGAACTGGGTGCTCGACGGCATGGTGGAAACCAAGGCACTGTCGCCGAGTGACCGTGCCGGGCAGGTGTTCCCGGCCACCCTGCCGCCCGAACAGGCCCGCGCGCAATACCAGACCACCGGTCCCAACGGGCTGATCGAGCGCCAGGTGACCAAGGAGCTGATGGAGCTCTTCAACATCGACGAGCAGACGCTGAACACTCAGGGCCTGCAGGTCACCACCACGATCGATCCGAAGGCCCAGCAGGCCGCCGAGAAGTCGGTGTCGAAATACCTCGACGGGCAGGATCCGGACATGCGGTCCGCGGTGGTGTCGATCGATCCGCACAACGGCGCGATACGCGCCTACTACGGCGGCTCCGACGCCAACGGCTTCGACTTCGCTCAAGCCGGGTTGCAGACAGGGTCGTCGTTCAAGGTGTTCGCTTTGGTCGCGGCGCTGCAGCAAGGCATCGGCCTGGGCTACCAGGTGGACAGCTCCCCGCTCACCGTCGACGGGATCAAGATCACCAACGTCGACGGCGAGAGCTGTGGCACCTGCAATATCGCCGAGGCGCTGAAGCTTTCGCTCAACACCGCCTACTACCGGCTGATGCTCAAGCTCAAGGGCGGACCGCAGGCCGTCGCGGACGCCGCGCACCAGGCGGGCGTCGCGAAGAGCTTCCCCGGCGTCGCGCACACGCTGTCCGAGGACGGCAAGGGCGGCCCCCCGAACAACGGAATTGTGCTGGGCCAGTACCAAACCCGGCCGATCGACATGGCCTCGGCGTACGCCACGCTGGCCGCGTCGGGCGTCTATCACCGGCCGCATCTCGTGCAAAAGGTCGTCAACGCCGAGGGCCAGGTGCTTTTCGACGCCGGCAATACGGACAACAACGCCAACAGTGGCGAGAATCGCATCGACAAGGGCGTCGCGGACAACGTCACCGCCGCGATGCAGCCGATCGCCGCCTATTCGCGCGGCCACAGTCTGGCCGGCGGGCGTCCGTCGGCGGCCAAGACCGGGACGGTGCAGTTGGGTGACACCCAGGCCAACAAGGACGCCTGGATGGTCGGTTACACGCCGTCACTGTCGACGGCCGTGTGGGTGGGCACCGTACAAGACAACGTGCCGCTGGTAACCGCCTCGGGCGCAGAGGTTTACGGTTCCGGGCTGCCGTCGGACATCTGGAAGTCGACCATGGACGGCGCCCTGAAGGGCACCTCCAACGAGAGCTTCCCCAAGCCGAGCGAGATCGGCGGGTACGCGGGCGTGCCCGCGGCGCCGCCGCCGCCCGCGCCGCCGCAGGTGAGCGTCGTCCAGCCCACCATCGAGGTGGCGCCGGGCATCACGATCCCGGTCGGTCCGCCCACGACGATCACCAACGCGCCGCCCCCACCGGGCGGCTACCAGCCGGGCGGCCCGCAACCGGGCGGCCCCGGCGGGTTCCAGCCACCCGGGGTCCCACCGGGCGGCCCGCAAGCTCCGCCGCCGCCGCCGTGACCGGCGCTCGGCAGCAGAGCGCCACCATCTCACCGGAGCCGTTGGCGGCCGACCTGCGCAGCGTCGACAACCGCGATTGCCCCAGCCGCACCGACTTTTTGGGCGCCGCGCTCGCCGAGGCCGGCGGGGGGCCGGTGGGCCGGCACGCGCTGATCGGCCGGACCCGGGTGATGACCCCGGTGCGGGTGATGTACGTGATCGCGCTGGTGTTCCTGGCGCTCGGCTGGTCGACCAAGGCGGCGTGCCTGCAGAGCAGCGGCACCGGGACGGGTGACCAGCGGGTCGCCAATTGGCAGAATCAACGCGCTTACTACGAGTTGTGCTACTCCGACACGGTTCCCCTGTATGGCGCGGAGTTGTTGAGCCAGGGCAAGTTTCCGTACAAGTCGAGTTGGATCGAGACCGACGCCGGCGGGGCTCCCCAGGTCCGCTACGACGGGCGGCCCGCGGTGCGATACATGGAGTATCCGGTGCTGACCGGCGTCTATCAGTACGCGTCGATGGCGGTGGCCAAGACATATACCGCGCTGAGCAAGCTCGCCCCGTTGCCGGTCGTCGCCGAGGTGGTGATGTTCTTCAACATCGCGGCGTTCGGCTTGGCGCTGGCCTGGTTGGCGACGGTGTGGGCGACCGCGGGTCTGGCGGGTAGGCGCATCTGGGACGCTGCCCTGGTGGCCGCCTCGCCCGTGGTGATCTTTCAGATCTTCACCAATTTCGACGCCCTGGCAACGGCTTTCGCGATGGGTGGCCTGCTTGCCTGGGCACGACGAAAACCGGTGCTTGCCGGGATGCTGATCGGACTGGGCGCCGCGGCCAAGCTCTATCCGCTGCTGTTCTTGGGGCCGCTGCTGGTGCTGGGCGTCCGGACCGGTCGGCTCGGCGCCTTCGCGCGCACCGCGGTGACGGCGGCGGCGACCTGGTTGTTGGTGAATCTTCCCGTGCTGGTCCTCTTCCCGCGGGGCTGGTCCGAGTTCTTCCGGCTCAACACCCGCCGCGGCGACGACATGGACTCGTTGTACAACGTGGTGAAATCGTTCACCGGCTGGCGGGGTTTCGATCCGAAGCTCGGCTTCTGGCAGCCGCCGACCGTGTTGAACACGGTGGTCGCGGTGACGTTCACGGTGTGTTGCGCGGCGATCGCGTACGTTGCTCTCACCGCGCCAAGGCGCCCGCGGGTGGCGCAGCTCGTGTTCCTGGTGGTGGCCGCGTTCCTGTTGACCAACAAGGTGTGGAGCCCCCAGTTCTCGCTGTGGCTGGTGCCGCTGGCGGTGCTGGCATTGCCGCATCGGCGAATCCTGTTGGCCTGGATGACGATTGACGCCCTGGTGTGGGTGCCGCGGATGTACTACCTGTACGGCAACCCGAACCGTGGGCTACCGCTGCAGTTCTTCACCACGACGGTGTTGCTGCGTGATGTCGCCGTGGTGGCGCTGTGCGCGCTGGTGGTCCGGCAGATCTATCGCCCCGAGGAGGACCTGGCGCGCTGGGACGGCCGCGTGGACGACCCGGCGGGCGGTCCGTTCGACCGGGCCTCCGACCGTCCGCCCGGGTGGCTGCCGGCCCGGCTGCGTCCGCCGGGGCTGCGTCGTCCGGACGCGCCCGCGCCGGAACCCGACACCGAGGCGGCGGCGGTGGGGCAGCCATGACGCGCGCCGACGACGATGATGCCGGCGTAGCCGGGATCGAAGGAGTGGCGCCATGACGGTAGTCGCGATCCCGCTGTTCGATCGGTTCACCGCGCTCGACGCCGTGGGCCCCTATGAAGTGCTGCAACGGATTCCGTCGATCGAGGTCGTGTTCGTGGGCCACCGCCGAGGAGAGGTGCGCACCGAGAACGGGATGCTCGGCGTGGCCTGCGACGCCACGTTCGGCGAGGTCGGCGCTCCCGACGTGGTGGTGGTCCCGGGCGGCATCGGAACCCGGCGGCTGATCCGCGACGCGGACGGAGATGCGATCCGCGCGTGGCTGCAATCGGTGCACCCCCGCACCACGTTCACCACCTCGGTGTGCACCGGCGCGCTGTTGCTGGCCGCCGCCGGCCTGCTCGACGGGTTCACCGCGACCACCCACTGGCGGTCTGCGGACCTGCTCAACGAGTTGGGGGCGCGCTACGTCCCCGACCGGGTCGTCGAGCACCTACCGCGGCGCCTCATCACCGCCGCGGGCGTCTCCAGCGGCATCGACATGGCCCTGCGGCTGGTCGAGCTCCTGGTCGACCGCGAGGCCGCGCAGGCCGCCCAATTGCTCATCGAATACGACCCGCAGCCGCCGTTCGATTCCGGCGCGCTCGCCAAGGCCGATGAGGCGACCGTGGCTCGGGCCCACGAGTTCCTCCAAGCCCGGCGGTAAGCGCGCGGATTTTTCCGGCAGACCCCCTGTCCGGTAGCCTGGTGCGGTTGCCGACGCAGGCGACCCTCCTGCCACGGAACGACCGTGGCCGCTTGAGACCAGAGGAGGTGGTGAGGTTTCCATGCGTCCATACGAAATCATGGTCATTCTTGACCCCACGCTCGACGAACGCACCGTGGCCCCGTCCCTGGAGACGTTCCTCAACGTCGTCCGCAAGGACGGCGGGAGCGTCGACAAGGTGGACATCTGGGGCAAGCGCCGGCTGGCCTACGAGATCGCCAAGCACGCCGAGGGCATCTACGTCGTCGTCGACCTGAAGGCCGAGCCCGCGACGGTGTCCGAGCTCGACCGCCAGCTGAGCCTCAACGAGTCGGTGCTGCGCACCAAGGTGATGCGCACCGACAAGCACTGAGTTCCGAGTGTCGTCGGAGCTGCGTAGGCTCAGCCGGAACATATCTGTGAAGGCGGACCGAGGAGGAAATTGTGGCTGGTGACACCACTATCACCGTTGTCGGCAACCTGACCGCGGACCCCGAACTGCGGTTCACTCCCTCGGGTGCGGCCGTGGCGAACTTCACCGTGGCGTCGACGCCGCGGATCTATGACCGCCAGAGCGGGGAATGGAAGGACGGCGAGGCGCTGTTCCTGCGGTGCAACATCTGGCGGGAGGCCGCCGAGAACGTCGCGGAAAGTCTCACCCGTGGCTCCCGGGTGATCGTCACGGGGCGCCTCAAGCAGCGGTCCTTCGAAACGCGCGAGGGCGAGAAGCGCACCGTCGTCGAGGTCGAGGTCGACGAGATCGGCCCCTCGCTTCGGTACGCCACCGCCAAGGTCAACAAGGCCAGCCGCAGCGGCGGCGGGGGTGGCGGCTGAATGGAGCAGCGGCCGCAGCTTGGCGGTCTTTTCGGCGGTCCAACCGGGGGGCGACAGCCCCACGT
>NZ_LZKL01000102.1 GCF_001668725.1 Mycobacterium sp. E787
CGCCCCCCCCGCCACGGCCGCGACGGCGACCAGGGCGCTGCCGACCAGCATCGGGAAGCTGCGCCAACTGGGCGCACACTGGGCGGTAACGCCGGCACTGCAAGGAGGTTCGCGTGGGCGAGTACGGTGCGTTCGGATTCGATCCCGAGGAGTTCGATCGCGTGATCAGGGAGGGCAGCGAGGGCCTGCGCGACGTGTTCGAGCGAATCGGCAAATTCGTCACGGCGCCCGTGCCCGGGACGAGTTGGTCCGCGTTCTTCGACGACCTGTCGCGGCGGCCGCGCCGCGAGCCGGAGACCGCCGGCGAGGCCGGTGACGGGGTGTGGGCCATCTACACCGTGGACGCCGACGGCGGCGCCCACGTCGAGCAGGTCTATGCGACCGAGCTCGACGCGCTGCGTGCCAACAAGAACAACGTCGACCCCAGCCGCAAGGTGCGCTTCCTGCCCTACGGCATCGCGGTCAGCGTCCTCGACGGCGATTCCGAGGACTCCGCCGAACCCGGCGCGACGGGCTAGCGGCGCGGGTCGTCAGCCCTGCTTCACCTCGTTGGATCCGCCGGAGTTGCTGATCTTCGGGTTTCCCGAATGGTAGGTGATCTTGTTGCTGAAGCCCGACGCGTCGATGCTGTCGACGGCGTCGACCGTGATGGCGTTCTGAACGCCGGACACGGTCAGGCTGGTGCAGTGCCCGGTGATCACGACCGTGTTGGAAACCCCGCTGACGCTGACGATGTTGTCGTTGCAGGCGATCGTCCGATTCTCGTTGATGCCCGAGACGCTCAGCCTGGCGCCCGGCGACGGGGTCGGTGACGCCGACGGCGTCGTCGAACGGGGCCGGGTGCTCGACGGGCCGGGGCTTCTCGGACTGCTGGTGGCGCTCGACGGCGGACCGAACGTCGCCGAGACGGACGGCGACGAGTTGATGATCGACCGGACCCCGGACAGCTGGTGCGCGGCGAAGGCTGCGATGCCGCCCGCGAGGGCGAGAAAGGCGATGACGACGAACGTGCCCACGATCCACCAGGTGCGGTTGCCCGACGACGACCTCGGCGGCGTCCCGTAGGACGGGCCACCATAGGCCCACGGGCCGGCCGGCGGCGCTGGCGGCGCTGGCGGCGGGCCCGCCGGGCCGGGCGCATACGGGTAACCCCCGGACGGCGGCGCCTGTCCGCCCTCGGACGCCCGCGCCGCGTCGGCCAGGGGGCGCTCGAGTTCCCGGATGCGCTCTTCGGGGTCGTCGTGCGATTTCATGCAGCGATGCTCCCACCCGAACGTGTCGAATGGGTAGTTTCAGCACCGTGCCCGACTTGCCGAATCGCCAAATCCTGCTGCGTCGCCGCCCGACTGGTCTGGTCCGGCCCGAGGACACCGAGCTGGTCACCAGGCCGGCGCCCGAGCCCGCCGACGGCGAGGCGCTGCTTCGAACCACCTACGTGGGGCTCGACGCGGCGGTCCGCACCTGGCTGAACGACCAGCCGGGCTACCTGCCGCCGGTGCAGCTGGGTGAGGTGATTCGGGCCGCCGGGATCGGCGAGGTGGTGGCGACGCGCTGCGACGCCTTCCAGGTCGGCGACGTGGTCACCACGCTGTCGGGCTTCCAGGAGTACGTGATCATCCGCGACGACGTCTTCAGCACCCCGGTTCCCGGCCAGGGCGCGGTCGATCAGCTGGCGGTGATGTCGGTGTACGGCCCCACCGGCGCGACCGCCTACATCGGGATGATGGACATCGGCCGGCCCCGGCCCGGGGAGACGGTGGTGGTGTCGGCCGCCGCGGGCGCCACCGGATCGGTGGCCGGCCAGATCGCCAAGATCGCCGGCGCCCGGGTGGTGGGCATCGCCGGCGGCCCGGAAAAATGCCGGGCGGTGGTCGAGGACTTCGGGTTCGACGCGTGCATTGACTACAAGAACGACGACCTGGCCGCGGCGCTCAAAGAGCATTGCCCCCGCCGGGTCAACGTCTACTTCGACAACGTCGGCGGGCCGATCCTCGACGCGGTGCTGGGCCGGCTGGCGACCAAGGCGCGGGTGGTGCTGTGCGGCGTCATCTCCAGCTACCTCACCGGCGAGCATCCCGGCCCGGCCAACTACGTGAACCTGCTGTCCAAGACCGCGTCGATGCAGGGCTTCAACGCGCTCGACGACTGGGCCCGCTTCGACGAGGCGTTCGCCGCGCTGCACCGATGGGAGCACGAGGGCCTGATCAAGCACCGCCAGACCGTTTTCGAGGGCGTCGAATCCTGCGTCGACGCCCTCAACGGCCTGTTCACCGGGGCAAACATCGGCAAGATGCTGGTCAAGCTGAGCGAGCCCGCGTCAGGCTGAGCCCAGGACGCGGTGCAGCTCCTTCTTGGCGTCGGTCAGCGCTTCCAGCACCTTGGTCCGTGTCTCGGCGAGCCGCTCCTTCTGCTCGTCGGTGCCGGTCCAGGTGATCGTGCGGGCCAGACCGGCGAGCTCGAAGAGCGTCCGGCGGATCTTGAAGGCGTCGCCGAACTTGGCCGCCCGGCCCAGGAAGGCGTGCGCGGTCTCGCTGCTCACGCCACGCCAGGCCAGCACGTTCTGGCCGAGTTCGGTCAGCGTCGCCACACCGTTGTCGACCTTGACCATGCCGCGCCCGGCGAGCAGCCCGATCGCGAGCTCCGCCAGGTCCTGCGGCGGGGTGAAAGCGCCCTCCGTCGCGTCGGACACCCGCTGCACCACCTGCGCGGCGTCGGCCGGGCCGTCGAGCAGCATCGCCGCCGTCACGAACGCGGCGCGCTTCAGGAAGGGCCGGCCGCCGGGGCCGAATCCCCCCTTGAAGCCGGGGCCACCGCCGAACCCGCCGTGCCCCCAACCCTTTTCGCCCCAGCCGTCGCCGAAGCCGGGACCGCCGAAACCGGGGCCACCGCCGAACCCGCCGAACCCGCCGCCAAAGAATCCACCAGACATCGCTTCCATTCCTTTCCAGATTTGACTATCAAGCTCCTTGATACCACCGGGGGTGGTGATGTCAAGGAAATTGATGGTTGCCTCGTTCGGTGCGGTTGGCCGCGTACCGGCATGGGGCGACGGGCCGGCGCGGTCGCCGGCGGAGCGCAGGCGCCGACCGGCGGGCCCGCCCGCGGCTCGGCCCCGGCGAACGGCGCCGCCCGAACCGGCCGCCGGACCCGGCGGGCGCCGATCAGGCCCGCAAAGCAGCCGTTGACCCGCGAAATTGCCCGGGCCCACCACGGTCTGGCGAGATGCGCGGCGCCCCCGGCGCGTGGTTTCATAACACCGTTTGCGAGAGTTGCCTAGGGGAGAATCGCACCGGGCCACGGGTCCCGGTTGTCGAACGATTGGTGGGAGTGCAGATGGACCGTCGCAGCATGTTGTTGACCACGGGGCTCGGCATGCTGGCGGCCGTGGCCGCGACGCCCCTCCCCAGGGCGCTGGCCCACCCGTCGCTCCCGGCGCCGCCGGAGGCGCCGTCGGCCGGCCCCGGCGGCTACATCTTCTCCGACGAGTTCGACGGCCCGGCGGGCTCGGCCCCGGACCCGGGCAAGTGGACGGTGCAGACCTGGCAGGACGACGTGTTCCCGCCGGTCGCCGGGATCTACCGTGACGACCGCCGAAACGTGTTCCAGGACGGCAACTCCAACCTCGTCCTGCGCGCCACCCAGGAGGGCGACACCTACTACGGCGCCAAAGTGCGCGGCAACTTCCGCAGCATGATCAACCAGACCTGGGAAGCGAAGATCAAGCTGAACTGCCTGGACCCGGGCCTGTGGTCGGCGTTCTGGGGTGTCAACGAGGACCCGCTGCCCGACGGCGAGGTCGACGTCTTCGAGTGGTACGGCAACGGCTCGTGGCCCCCGGGAACGACGGTGCACGCGGCCTCCAACGGCAAGACCTGGGAGGGGAAGTCGATTCCCGGGTTGGTGGACGGCGGCTGGCACACCTGGCGGATGCACTGGGGCGAGGACGGATTCCAGTTCGCGCGCGACGGCTCCCAGTACTTCACCGTGCCCAACAAACCGATCCACGTACACGGCGGCGCCCCCGACGACTTCCGGTGGCCGTTCAACAACCCCGGCTACTGGATGACGCCCATGTTCACCCTCGCGGTCGGTGGCGTCGGCGCCGGCGACCCCGCCGCGGCGACCTACCCGGCGGACATGCTCGTCGACTACATCCGCATCTGGTGACTACCGCTGCGCTTTGATCACCTGAACAAGGTTGAACTGCCAGCGCTCGAGCAGCCGGAAGCCCAGATCGTGCGGCACGGCGAACGCGGGGGTGGGACCGTAGACCGGGCCCGGCGGCAGCGCCGAACCCCGCTCGTGAGCGGGCATGGACCCGTCGGCCTGGGTGATGATCCACACGACGCCGCAATGGCTCAACGGCCCCGCGACGACCTCCGGGATGAGGTTGGTGTCGAAGACGTCGTTGCGGTCCGTCGCCCGCTGCCACAGGGTGAGGTCGATCAGCTTCCGATAGGCGTCCGGGCGCGCCGCCATCAGCGGGCGCATCGGGGCGGGCATGAATGTCACCGTGTCGTTCACCAGCAGGCAATCACCGGGCGCCGCCTTCGCGGTGATCAGGTCGGCGACCTGGCTGTAGTCCATCCCGTATTTGGCATACGGGTTGCGTTGCGCCCGAACGTAGTTCGGGGCTGCGGCGATCGCGAAAACACCGACCAGGGCCGCCGCCGCCCACGGCCTGGCGGCCACGGCCCCCGTGCAGACGCCCAGGATCAGGGCCATCGCGGGGGCGGTGAAGGCCAGATAGCGCGGCGTGTAGATCGGGTGCAGCAGCGCCGACCAGGCCACGATCAGGGCGGTGGGTATCGACAGCCAGGCGGCCGCGAGGGTCAACAACTGCCGATCGCCCACCGCGAGCCGCGGGGATCCGCTGAGCCACAACACGATAGCCCCGACCATCACCAGCGCCGACAAGACCGCGAACGGCGGGCTGCGCTCGAAATACTGCTGGACCACCACGTCTTCGATCGTCCGGTGCCCGATCGGCGGCACCCAACGGATCTGATGCGACTGCCCGGCGACCGCGACCAGAAAAGGAGCCAACGCGCACACGATCGCCCCCGAGGTGATCGCGAAGCGCAGCAACACTTTTCGCGCGCCGTGGCACGCCCCGACGAACGTGAGGTGCGCCAGCGCCAACAGGACGAGGTACGCGTCGAGCAGGATCGACACGGCCAGCGCGAGGCCGTAGGACAACCAGGCCCACGCGGTGTTCCGGCGCGCCGCGACGACGAGCAGCACGCACAGCCACACCGCGGCCATCATCGACAGCGCATACGGGCGCGCCTCGATGCCCGCCCACGTCGACCGGGGCAGGATGCCGCAGAACACCCCGGCGGACACCGCGACGGTCCGAGACGAGAACTGCCTGCCCAACACGACCACCCCGGCCGCGGCGCCGCCCACCGCCAGGCCACTGGGCGCGCGGGACCAGAATTCGGTGGGCGGGAAGAGCTGGAACCAGCCGTGCATCAGCGCGTAGTACAGGCCGTGGACGGCGTCGACGTTGCCCAGCATGCGCCATAGCTGGCCGAGCGAACGACTGTAGGACGCCGAAATCGTCGCGGCCTCGTCGTACCAAAACGACGGCCGTGCGGCGCCGGCGAGACTGATTGCGGCGGCGAACAATCCGACGATCAGCGGGTCCAGCCCGACCGGCGGCAGTGCCAGCGGGCCGCCGCGGTGTTGCCGTGACTCGGCGGTATCGGAGACGCTCACCGCCCGCTATGTTGCCAGACGCGCACGGGTGCCCCGGCGCTCGTCGGCCCGGGTCCGCCCCCGGAGAAGATAGGGACTCAACCCACCCGATTCGAACGTATGATCGATCGATGGGCGAGCTCGCGTCGATCGGCTACAACGGCCAGCCCGTGCGCAGCCCCTTCCGGGTGGTGCGCCCGCCGGTCGCGGTGCTCGTCGACCTGACGGTGCTGTTCCCGCGCGAGCCGCATCGGTCGGGGCGGTATCAGCCCAACGGCCTGCAGCTGCACAAGGTCGTCGAGGGCCGGCTCAGCTGCTGGGGCATCTGCGAGCAAGGCGACTGGTGGGGCCTGGTGACCTACCCCATCGCGTACGGCTCCAAGCGCAAGACGGTGACGCACTGGGTCCCGGCCTGGACGCTGCGCCGGAAACGCTAGCTGGCGGTGCCGAAGGGCCGCGGGAATGCGATGATGGCTGCCCGTGGCAGGCAACCTGGTTTCCGTGCTGACCAAGCTCATTCCACTCGGGCTCGTCATCGCGCTCTCACCGATCACCGTCATCCCGGCGGTGCTGGTCCTGCACGCGCCCCGCCCGCGGCCGGCCAGCCTGTCCTTCCTCTGCGGGTGGCTGCTGGGCATGGTGGCCCTCACCGCGGCGTTCGTCGCGGCCTCGGATCTGCTGGGCGATCTGCACCACACACCCCCGACCTGGGCGTCGTGGGTGCGCGTGGTGATGGGCTCGGCGCTCATCGTGTTCGGCGTCGTCCGCTGGCTGACCCGGCATCGTCAGGGCAAAAGCCCGGCCTGGATGCGTTCGTTTTCCCGGATGACCCCGCTGCGCGCGGGCGTGACCGGGGTGGTGCTGACGGCGGTACGGCTGGAGGTGCTGATCCTGTGCGCGGTGGCCGGCCTCGCCATCGGCACCGGCGGGCTCGACCCGGCGGCCGGCTGGGTGTCCGGCGCCGTGTTCGTCGCCGTGTCCTCCTCGACCGTCGCCGCACCGATACTCGCCTACGTCGGCGCGGGTGGCCGCCTCGATGACGCGCTGGAACGGCTCAAGGCGTGGATGGAGGAAAACCATGCCGCCATGCTTGCGGTCATCCTGGTCCTGATCGGTTTGTTGGTGCTTTACAACGGAATTCACGCGCTGTAGCAGCGGGACAGGCTAGATTGCAGCCCATGGCAGGAAGCTGGGCCACCGTCGCCACGGGGCTGATCCCGCTCGGGCTGGTCATCTCGCTCTCGCCGCTCACGGTCATCCCGGCGGTGCTCGTGTTGCAGGCGCCGCGGGCGCGGCCGGCCAGTCTGTCCTTCCTCGCCGGTTGGGTGCTGGGCCTGGTGGCGCTGACGGCGCTGTCGGTCGCGGCATCCGGCCTGCTCGGCGGTCTGGACAAGTCGCCGCCGAGGTGGTCGTCGTGGTTGCGCGTGGTGCTCGGGTCGGCGCTGATCGTCTACGGCGTCGTCCGGTGGTTCACCCGGCACAGCCACACCGAGTCGCCGGCGTGGCTGCGCTCGTTCGACACCATCACGCCGGCCCGGGCGGCGATCACCGGCGCGGTGCTGGCGGTGGTGCGACCGGACGTCGCGCTGATCTGCATCCCGGCCGGCCTGGGCATCGGCACCGCCGGGCTCGGCCTCGCCGGTGACTGGCTGGCCGCCGCGTTCTTCGTCGCGATCGCGGCCTCCAGCGTGGCGATCCCGATCCTGGCCTACGCGGCGGCCGGCCGGCGCCTCGACCCGACGCTGGCGCGGGTCAAGGACTGGATGGACAAGAACAACGCCGCCCTGCTCGCGGCGCTGCTGATCGTGATCGGCGCGATGGTGCTGTACCACGGAATTCGCGCCCTGCATCACCTGTAGCCGCCGTCGGACAGGCCCGCGTCGGCTTCGAGCCTGTTCGTCTCGCCGAAGACGAACTCGCGGAACAATTCCCGGCCGTAGTCCCTGAGCATGCCCAGATAACCCTTCGCCGCCCACTGCCGGCAGTGCCGCTCCTCGTGGTGCAGGACCCGGTCGAGGTCCAGGCGGGACCAGGCGCGCCCGGACCGGACGAGCCGGCGCAGCCGCTCGGCGGGGTCGGCGAGCCTGCCCATGTTGACCATGAAGATGTCGCCCCAGGTGGTGCCGCCCCGGCGGCTGAACTGGCGCTGGATCACATTGCCGCCGACACCCATGAGGATGCCGTTGGGGGTCGTCACGAGGCGTCCCCCGTTGCGATGGACGAACCCGACGTCGCGGGCGTAACTCCAGCGATTTGCATTCTGCCGGTTGATGATTCGCGCGACCTCGGCGGCGGTGTAGGGCGTCTCGGGAAAGTCGGTGCGCGGGGCCTTGCCGTAGTCGGTGCCCGCGTTGAGGACGTAGGTCAGCAGCGTCGCGGTGCGCGCGTCGTCCCCGCCGATGTCGCGAGGCAGCAGAAAGTACGACTTGCCGTGCGGGTCCTTGATCTCCTCCAGCCGGTCGAGGACGCCGAAGGCCTCGGGCGTGACGCCGTGCCGCCGGGCGATGTCGGCGACGACATCGGCCGGCACGCCCCGGCGTCGGGCGTTTTCCAGCCACGCCGCCGAGTAGCCGTCTGCGCGCACGGTTGCCAATTTAAGGTGTAGGGCAATGGATGGGCGGCCCTGGCGACGCGAGCGCGGCGTCACGCAGATCACTCGCGGGCTCGGCACGCTGGATCGCGAACTGTTCGAGACGATCGCCGAGACGCCCACCCCGCTGCTCGACACGGTCATGCCGCCGCTGACCCGCGCGGCCGACCACTCCAAGCTGTGGCTGGCCATCGCCGCGGCGCTGCTGTCGTCGGGCAAGCCGTCCGCCCAGCGCGGCGCGACCCGCGGTGTCCTTACGCTCGGGGCCACCAGCCTGCTCACCAACCAGGTCGCCAAGCGAATCCGCCCGCGCCCGCGGCCCGTTCGCGACGCGGTGCCGCTGATCAGGCGGGTCCGCCGCCGCCCCGCGTCCAACTCGCTGCCGTCGGGCCACTCCGCCAGCGCCGCCGCGTTCGCCGTCGGGGTGGGACTGGAGAATCCGCCGCTGGGGTTCGTCCTGGCGTTGCTGGCCGGCCTGGTCGGGCTGTCGCGGGTGGCGACCGGCGCGCACTACCCCGGCGACGTCCTGGCCGGATTCGGCATCGGCGCCGGCCTCGCCGTGCTGGGCGGGCGTGTCGTCCCCCCGATCGTCGAAACCACGCTGCCGAAAACCGAACCGCTGGTGGTCGACACGCCGCCACGGCCCGACGGCTCCGGCGTGGTGCTCGTCATCAACCCGTCGTCGGGCGGCGGCACGGGCGCCCGCGTCGCCGACGGGGTTCGCGCCGGCCTGCCCAAGGCCGAGATCGTCGAACTGGGGCCCGACGACGACCCGCAGGAGGCGCTGCGCGGCGCCGCGGAGCGGGCCGAGGTGCTGGCCGTCGGCGGAGGCGACGGCACCGTCGCCACCGCCGCGTCGGTCGCCATCGACGCGGGCCTGCCATTGGCGGTTTTCCCCGCCGGAACGTTCAACCATTTCGCCAAGGACATCGGCTGCGACACCGTGGCCAAAACGGTGGAGGCGATTCGCACCGGCAGCGTCGCCCGCGTTGACCTGTTGTGCCTCAACGAAAGCCGGATGGTGCTCAACACCGCGAGCATCGGCGCCTACCCGACGTTCGTGCGGTATCGCGAAAAGCTCGAGAAGCGCGTCGGCAAACCCGTGGCCGGCTTCTACGCGATGCTGCACACGCTGCGCAAGGGCCAGCCCATCACCATCCGCTACGACAACAAGACCCTGCAGACGTCGCTGTTCTTCCTCGGCAACTCGGTGTACCTGCCGACCGGCTTCGCCCCGTCGCGGCGCACGCGCATGGACGACGGCCTGATCGACGTGCGCATCCTCGAGACCGGGCGCCCGTGGGCGCGGACCCGGATCCTGACGGCGCTGGCGCTGGGACGGCTGCTGCGCAGCCCGCTGTATCACGAACTGCAGGTGCCCGAGTTCAGCTTCTCCGCCGTCGACGGCCCGACGGTCATCGCCCACGACGGGGAGGTCGGGGAGAAATACGACCACGCCAGCTTCACCGCGAAATACCGCATCCTGCCGGTCTTTCGGCCGCCGGCGCCGGTCTGAGCCGGCTCAGGCCGACGTTAGGCGCGCGGGCACAGGTCCACCAGGGCGTAGTCGATCAGGGCGTCCGCCTGCCGCGGGGTGAGCCCCCTGGGGCCCAGGTCCATGGTGGACTTCTGCAGCGCCAGGGACTGCAGTTGCGACGGCGGGGCGCCCCAGGAGATTTGCTGGCAGATCTTCCAGCCGGTCTGCACCAGCGCCGGGTCACCGCCCTCGAGGTCCTGGATGCCGATGGCGTGCAGGCGGTTGAGATAGGTCGCCTCATCCGCGTGTGCCGGGCCCGCGCACACGATGCCGGCGGTCAGAAGGGGGCCAACTGCAAATGCTGCGCGAATGGACTTGCCAAAGAGCCTCAGTGCTGCCATAACTCCTTCTCCTATTTGCTATCGCCCGGGGGGTCGGGACGGCGCACGTATATCAAAGCGGTAAATCACGTTTCGCGCAGCAAATGCGGGAGCGGTTGGTTCGGCACCCTAGGGATCGCCGAGATATGCGTCGGCCCACGCGCCGATCACCCGGGCCGCCCGATGAGCCTGGCCGCGCTTGGTGAGCAGGTGATCGGAGCCCTCCAGCGAGACGAAGCTGCGCGGGTGGCGGGCCAGGCGGAAGATCTCACTGGCGTTCTCGATGCCGACCGTGTTGTCGGTCGGCGAGTGCAGGATCAGCAGCGGCAGCTGCAGGCCCTTGATCTTGTCGCGCAGGTGGGCCCTGCGGACGTCTTCCACGAATGCCCGCTTCAGCGTCAGCGTGCGCCCGCCGACCATCCACTCGGCGCTGCCCTCGGACAGACAGCGGTCCACCACCGCGTCGTAGTGCTTCTCCACGTGGCTCGGGTCGACGGGCGCCGCGACCGTGACGACCGACCGCACCCCGGGCGACTGACGCGCCGCGGCGAGCACGGCCGCGCCGCCCCACGAGTGTCCGACCAGGATGTCGGCCGGGGTGCCGCGGCCGGCCATGAACTCGCACGCCTTGACGATGTCGTCGACCTTCACGGTGAACGACCCGTCGCCCCAGTCCCCCTCCGACCCGCCGAGACCCAGCGCGTCGAAGCGCAGCATGCCGATGCCGTCGGAGGCCAGCTGCTTGCACATCCGGGCCGCCGCGGGGCTGTCCTTGCCGAGGGTGAAGCCGTGCGAGAACACGCCCCAGCCGCGCACCGCACCGTCCGGCACCTCGATGACCCCGGCGAGCATCGGGCCGGTGGAGCTCGGGAACGTGACGCGTTCGCCCATGGCTGAGATCTAACCCTGCCGTGGCCCACGGCGGCCAAAGGTTGCTGTCTCGCCTGCGGGCTCGTAGGGCTACCGGTGGCCGCCGCCGCTTTCGGCGCCGCCACCGGAGCTGGCCCCGCCGCCGGAGCTGGCCCCGCCGCCGGAGCTGGCCCCGCCGCCGGAGCTGGCCCCGCCGCCGCTCTCGACGCCGCCGCCGTGGCTTCCACCGCCGGGCTCGGCACCGCCCACGGGCCCACCGCCGCCGGGGCTTTCGGTGCCGCCGCTCGCAGGCCCGCTCCCGCCATGGGGTTCGCCCCCGCCGGCCGGTCCGCTCTCGCCGGGGATCGCACCACCGCCGAGTGGAGCGCCACCCTCAGGCGGGGTGCCGCCGGGCGTTCCGTGGTTCGGGCCGGGGCCGCTGACCGGGCCTTCGCCTTCGGGCTCGCCGCCGGGGTGTCCATGGATCGGGACTGGGCCGCCGGCGCCCGGGTTGTCCGGCGGTCCGCCGCCCCCATGCGGCGACGGCCCTTGGCCCGGCGGTGTTTGTTGGGGCGGCGGCAAGTGCGGCGGGGAGACATGGACGGGCGGCGGCCCGGCGGGCGCCGACGGGGGCGGCCGGTGGACCACCGGCGGGCTCGCCGGCGGCTCGGGCAGGTGAAGCGGCGGAACCGGAACCGGTGCTACTGGCGGAACCACCACGGGAACCGGCACGGGCGGCGCTGCCGGAATCGGAGCCGGCGCCACTGGCGGGACCCCGACGGGAACCGGCGCGGGCGGTGCCGCCGGAACCGGGGCCGAGGGGACGGGAGCCGCGGGAACCGGTGCCGCCGCGACCGGAGCGGCCGGCGGAGGTGTCCCGTTGGGCGGACTCAAGGGCCTGGGGGCCGCCACCTTCGTGGCCGCGACTTGCCCGGGCGCCGGCGCGAATGCCTGCTCGACCGGGGCAATCACGTTCTGCAGCGGGGCAGGCAGCAGGCCGACCGTGGTGTGGACGCCGACCGCCATGGCGACCTCTAATGCCAACATCGCGCTGAAGCCGGCCACCGCAACGGCACTTCCGACCAGCAGGCCGCGCCTTGGACCGCGCGGCTCGCCCGAGCCTGCATCGCCGGGATCGATGACGACGGTCCGCGCGCTCGCTTCATCGTCCGCTACAGCGCTATAGGCGACTTCGTCGTCGCCTGGCTCGGCATCGGCGATGCACAGATATTCGGATAGGGCGCTCGCGTCGACCGCACCCGTGCCCGGATCTTGTGCGTAGGCCAGCGCGGCGGTCGACGACGCGAACAACGGCGCATTCGCGGACGCCAGGGCGGCGCCGCGCGCCAGCGCGGTCTCCGGCTCCTCAGGTGCGCTCACGCTGAGGTGGGTCAACTCCGCCAGATGCGGCTTGATCGGGCCGATATCAACGCCCGAGCCGACGACAAACAGGCCGCCCGGGCGCGTGGGCAGCCCGTCGAGCCCGGCGATCATCTCCGCCAGCTCTGCAATGTCCCCGGACGTGGCGTTCAGCCGCCGGACGTCAGCGACGGAACCGTCGGAGGTCTCGACGACGGCCAACGTTGCGGTGTCGGGTTCCACCAAGAGCACCGCGGTGCGCTCGTAACCCATTGCACCGCCGACGGATTGAGCCAACGAGGTCGCCGCCAGAAACGTCGAGACAAGCATCACGTTCTCGAGCTCGTGGGCGGCCAGCGCGTCGCGTAGCGCTGTCGCTTCGAGCTGGTCGGTGCACGCCACCCCGACGGCGGACAATTCGAGGCCGGCGCCGGCCGCATCTTCTCGGGTGCCCAGGATCGCGGCGATCGCCTGATCCGACGCGCTGACGGTGGGCGAATCACCCTCGGCGGTGACGGCAAACTCCTTCTCATCTACCGTTGCGCCGTCGGCGTTTTCGCCCTGCAAGAGCACCAGGTGAACCGATTCTGGCGCCAACGAGACCCCGAGCACAATGTCCACGATGCGCGCCTCCCAGCGTCTTGGCGGCCGGCCGCCGCTCGCGCGGAGGAGGGATCACACGGACCGCTAACCCAATCCTCACCCGGCACGCTGTACCGGGGTCCTGCCCGAGTTATGTAGGTCTTAAGAAGCCCGGCTTGGGAGGTGGCCTAGGGTCGGCTCGTGCGCAGGACCATCGACTGGGACGGCGACGCGGTCACGATCATCGACCAGGCCGCGCTGCCGGCCGAGTACCGCGTCCTCACCCTGCGCACCGTCGACGAGCTGATCGACGCCATCCGCCGGCTGGCCGTGCGCGGCGCGCCGGCGCTGGGCGCGGCGGGCGCGCTGGGCGTCGTGCTCGCCGTCCGCGAGGGCGGCGACGTCCGGGCCATAAAAGAACGAGCCGAACGCGTCGCCAAGGCGCGACCGACCGCCGTCAACCTGAGCTGGGGAGTGGCGCGCGCGCTCGAAAAGCTCGACCAGGGCGCCGAATCCGTGCTCGCCGAGGCCCTGGAAATCCTCGACGAGGACGAACGCCTCAACCGCGCCGCCTCCGCGCGCGCCGCCGAGATCGTCCTCGCGCTGTGTGACCGCCGCCCGCTGCGGCTGCTCAGCCACTGCAACGCCGGCCACCTCGCCACGGTGGCCTGGGGCTCCGCGCTCGGAGTCGTGTGGCACCTGCACGGGCGCGGACTGGTCGAGTCGGTCCTGGTCGACGAGACTCGGCCGCTGCTGCAGGGTGCCCGGCTCACGGCGTGGGAGCTGGCCCAGGCCGGCGTGCCCTACCGGGTACAGCCCGACGGGGCCGCGGCGGCGGCCATGGCGCGCGGCCTCGTCGACTGCGTGCTCGTCGGCGCCGACCGGATCGCGGCCAACGGCGACGTCGCCAACAAGATCGGCACCTACGGCCTGGCGATCGCGGCACATCACCACAACGTGCCGCTCGTCGTGGTGGCGCCGTCGTCCACGATCGACGCGTCGCTGGCCACCGGCGCGGGGATCGCCATCGAGGAACGCGCGCCCGACGAACTTCGGATGTTCGCCGGCACCGCGATCACCCCGCCGGACGCGGAGGTCTTCAATCCCGCCTTCGATATGACCCCCGCCGAGTTGATCACCGCCGTCGTCACCGAACACGGCCGCTACCGGCCGTCCTGAAGCTGATCACCCAAAAATATTGCGGATCAAGGCTTTTCGGGCCTCAGGCGTCGGTGGCCGCGCGCCTACCGAAATGGACCGTTGCGAACCCCGTGCTGAGCGAGACGTAGTGGGCGTCGACGAAGCCCGCGTCCCGCATCGCCCGGGTCAACCCGTCCCGCGACATCCAGCTGCGGATCGAATCGGCGGTGTAGTGATGGGCGTCGCGGTGCCAGGCCACGGCCCAGCCGACCGCCGGCATCACGCGGAAGTAGAGCACGTCGTGAACGGACCGCAGCACTTTGGAGGTCGGCGTGCTGAAGTCGAGCACCATCAACCGGCCGCCGGGCCGCAGGACCCGGTGGAACTCGCGCAGCGCCCGGCCGCGGTCGGCGACGTTGCGCAGGCCGAAGCCGATGGTGACCGCGTCGAAGCACGCGTCCGGGAGTTGCAGGTCGGTGGCGTCGCCGTCCTGGAAGTCCACGGGCCCGCGCTGCCGCCCCCGGGCGACTTCCAGCATCGCCGGGCAGGAGTCGACGCCGACGACCTGGCCCTCCGGCCCGACCGCCGCCGCCGCCAGGAACGCCAGATCGCCCGTCCCCGTGGCGACGTCCAGCACGCGTTCGCCGGTCCGCAGGCCGCACAGCTCCAACGCCTGCCGCTTCCACACGCGATGAAGCCCCAGCGTCCACAGATCGGTCATCACGTTGTAGCGCGTCGCCAGCGCCGAAAACAGCTCCTGGACGTAGCTGCTCTTGGCCTCGTCCGACTGATTCCATCGGCGTGTAACCATCGTGAGCCTCCGCACAACCCCCGAGGTCGACAGTCCCGGAATGTACCACGGCACTTCGTGCGTCAAGAGGGTGCGCCGCCAGCGCGGTTGTCGTGGAGCCGATGACGGGAATCGAACCCGCGTATTCAGCTTGGGAAGCTGATGTTCTGCCATTGAACTACATCGGCGCGGTCGCTGTGAGCTGCACGAACCTTTACAGCGGTGACAGTCTAGCGGCTCAGCGACAGGTCGCTGCAGAACCTCGCCTAGAACGCAACCTTGTGCGTCTGCTTTGGCTGCGCGCCTTGGCCGCCGACGAAGTGCCGATGACCGTCGCCGAGCGCAAGATGCTCACAAGCCTGACGCGCTCAGCTGTGGCGCTGCCCTCGATAATGCCCAGCGGCCGACCGAGAAGATCGCTAACCGGCGCGCGGAAGCTGAGTTAGGACTTGTGCTTCTCGGGGCAGTACTCCGCGGTGGCAGCGAGGACGAACAGCCTGGCTTGATTCTGGTCCATCCGTAGTTTCAGCTGGTCGACCTCATCGTTCTGGGTGTACCCGGCAGAAAGATCTTGGCACATCGTGCGCCCCATATTCCCGGTCTGGGACGCGTTACCAACGTGGATGCCGTTCGACGCAAGGTAGTTGGTAAATTCTGTGTCCTTATCGTCGGCGTTGGCGACGGCTGCGGGCGCCAGCATCAGGACCATCGCGGCGCCGAGCATGCATCCACACATCTTCTTAATCATTTGCCCACCACCTTCAAGACTCGACATGACGCTCGGAACGAGACGGGGCGCCCCAAGCAGTGCTTAGAGCTTCCCAGGTCCTGTAGTTCCCGTCGCTGGCGGGTTTCTGGTCGCTAGTTCCAAAGTTCAACCGAGCGTTCATCTTTCGTTTCGGCCGAGTTTGTCCACGACCGGACGGTGAAGCACTCACAGCAAACCCGCCAGTCGGCCTCACCCGAGCCGCGGGCCGTTGGCGCCGATCCGCCACACAAAGCATCCGGCGAATGGCGCTAATGGCCCTGAAGTGCTCTATAGCCATTCGATATTTATTATTTCGTGATCAACCCGTAATGTGCTCGACGTGGGTCGGCATCGGTTAGCCAAGAAGCGGCGTAAGTCACCAGGAGTGCTGGCTGCCGTGCTCGCTCCGGCGGCCGTCTTCTTCGCGACGGCCGGCGACGTCCGTCCGTCACCAACCCATGTCGACGCCAAGCCCGTTATCAGTGACGTCGCGCCGTGCTGCCTGGAAATCGTCGCGGCACCGGCGAATACGTCCCGTAAAGCCGCCGGCTTCGCCGACGGCCAGTTGGCCGCGTCGCGCTACCACACGCGATCCCGCTTCCTGCTCACCGACGTCGCACCGGAACAGGGCCTGCAGGTCAGGACGATCCTGACGGCGCGCAGCATCAGCGCGGCGTTCCCCCAGATCCACTCGATGGGTGGCGTGCGGCCGGATCCGCTGCCCTGGCATCCGCTCGGCCTGGCGATCGACGTGATGATTCCCGACCCGGGCAGCGCCGACGGCATCGCGCTGGGCAACGCGATCGTCGCGTACGTGATGCGCAACGCGAGCCGCTTCGGGATCCAGGATGCGATCTGGCGCGGCGTCTACTACACGCCCACCGGAGCGCAGGCGAGCAGGCTGGGCCACTATGACCACGTCCACGTCACCACCACCGGGGGCGGATACCCCAAGGGTGGCGAAATGTACCTGGCGGACTGAAGGCCGGCCGGCTCAACACCCGGCAGCGGATAGGCTCATCGCGTGCTGCTCTCCGACCGCGACCTCAGGGCCGAAATCACCGCAGGCCGCCTGGGCATCGACCCGTACGACGACACGTTGGTGCAGCCGTCCAGCATCGACGTCCGCCTCGACTGCATGTTCCGGGTCTTCAACAACACCCGCTACACCCACATCGACCCCGCGCAGCAGCAGGACGAGCTGACGAGCCTGGTGGAACCCGTTGCCGGAGAACCGTTCGTGCTGCATCCCGGTGAGTTCGTGCTCGGCTCGACGCTGGAGCTGTTCACGCTGCCCGAGGACCTCGCGGGGCGCCTGGAGGGCAAGTCGTCCCTCGGGCGTCTGGGCCTGCTGACCCATTCGACCGCCGGCTTCATCGACCCGGGCTTCAGCGGGCACATCACCCTTGAGCTGTCCAACGTTGCGAATCTGCCCATCACTCTGTGGCCGGGCATGAAGATCGGCCAGCTGTGCATCCTGCGCTTGACGAGCCCGGCGGAGCACCCATACGGCAGCTCGCGCGTAGGGTCGAAATATCAGGGTCAGCGGGGGCCGACACCGTCCCGCTCCTATCAGAACTTCATAAGAAGTACCTAGGTTCGATAGGGGTCCCGCACAGCCAGTCTGCGGGATGATGAGTTGTCCGTGGTTAGTCTCCTCCGCCCGACCATGGCCCTGTCTCGCAATACCTTTGGAGGGGTTTGTATTGGATATCGTGCTCGGGGTGTCGATGGCACCGGCATCGATTCAGATGGTGGTGCTGGAGGGGGAGAACGGCGACGGCGCCACGGTCGAAGAGGATGAATTCGACGTCACCGCGGCCAACGACGCGGCCACAGCGAGCGCGCCGGACCAGGTAGTCGCCGCCATCCTCGGCACCCGTGAGGGCGCCGCCGACGCCGGCCTGGAGCTGTCGGCGATCGGCGTGACGTGGACCGACCAGATCGAGGCGGCCGCGCTGCGCGACGCGCTGGCCGCCCACAAGGTCGAGAACGTCATGCTGGTGTCGGCGTTCCTGGCGGCGGCCGCGTTGGCCCAAAGCGTCGGTGGCGCAGTGGGTTACGAACGCACGGCGGTGCTGTACGTGGAGCCCGACACCGCGACGCTGGCCGTCGTCGAGACGTCCGACGGCTCCATCGCCGATGTCCACAAGCAGCCGATCTACGCCGAGTCCTACGACGACGCCATCACCCAACTCATCGGGATGGTCGCCGGGCTGGAGAACACGGAATTGGCCCCGGACGGGCTGTTCGTGGTCGGTTCGGGCGTCGACCTCGCCCCGATCAAGCCGGCGCTGGAGTCGGTGACGTCGCTCGACGTGAGCGCGCCCGAGGAGCCGGAGACGGCGCTGGCCCGCGGTGCGGCCCTGGCGTCGGCGAACGCGCCGTTGTTCGCCTCCTCGACCGCGGCGCTGGCCTACGCCCAGGATCCCGGCACGGGCGCCCTGGACCGGTCCGCCGTCCCCGACTACCTCAGGGTCGGTGACGAACTCGGCGACGACCTCGCCTACAGCGCGGTGGCGGACGACGACGCCGACGCCCAGACCGTCGTCATCGAGAAGCTGTTCGCTCAAGCGCCGGACCAGCCACGTCGCAGGCCGGTCCTGCTGGTCGGGAGCGGCTTGGCCGTCGTCGGCATCAGCGCGGTGCTGGCGCTGGAGCTCGCGCTGGCGATCGGCATCCGCACGACTGGGACCGTCGGGCTGCGGCCCACCCCCGGCCAAAGCCTCATCATCCCGACACAACAGGCGCCCGCGCCGGCGCCGGTGCAGGCGGCCGCCCCCAAGCCGAACATCAGCGTCCCGCAGCCGATGATGGCGCCCAGGCCGTTGAACCCGCCGGCACCGGCTCCGGCTCCTGCCGCCCCACCGCTTCCGGCCCCGCCCGTTCCGGCGGCTCCGGTCCCCGTCGTGGCCCCACCCGTGGTGCCGATTCCGGTGCCGATCCGCGTGCCCGTTCCCGACCCGGTCGTGAGCCCCCCGGTCATCCAAGCTCCGCCTCGTCCCGTGATTCCTCAAGTGCCGGTTCATGTTCCGCAGTCGGTGCCGCCGCAGGGTGGCGGCACGATTCCCCATTCGCCGCCGCACCAGGCGCCCCCCGGTGAGGGCGGGCTGCCTATCCCGAGCGGCCCCGGCGGCGGGCACGTCCCGTCCCCGGTGACCGGTCCGGGCGGCCCGGGCGGAGGACCCATCCACCTCCCCGGTGAAGGCCCCGGCGGTGAGCCCGCCGGTCCCGGGCCGTTCGGCGGCAACGGTCCGTTCGGCGGCGGACACGGTCCGTTCGGCGGTAACGGGCCCTTCGGCGGCGGTCACGGCGGTGGCGAGCCCGGCGCGGGCGGTCCGTTCGGTGGCGGCGGTGGTCCGTTCGGCGGCGGAGGAGGACCGTTCGGCGGTAACGGACCCTTCGGCGGCGGCCACGGTGGCGGCGAGCCCGGTGGCGGCGGTCCGTTCGGTGGTAGCGGTCCGTTCGGCGGTGGCGGCGGCTTCGGCGGCGGTCACAGCGGCGGCAGCTTCGGCGGCGGTGGCGGCGGGTTCGGCGGTGGCGGCGGCTTTGGTGGCGGTCACAGTGGCGGCGGTGGCGGTGGCGGACACAGCGGTGGCGGACACCACTAGCGCGCCTACGGCGACGGCCAAGTTGCTCGGCGTTGCAAGGTGGTTAACGCGCCGCGGCTAGCGCTTAACACCCCGCCGCGGCGCGGGTACCGTCGAGCTATCGGGGCAGGTCGAAAACCGCGCCGCCCCGGTGGCAGAACTGCATAGCGCCCAGCTAATCCCGGATCGCGGAGCCGCGCGCTGCGATGGCAGGCGACAGTGGCCAGCTGGGAAAAATCGTCGTCGACGCAGCAGTCGCGGCGACGCGGCAAACTACCAAAGGGAGTTTTCAGCGGTGGTGGGCATCGTGCTTGGCGTCTCGATGGCGCCGACGAAAGTGCGCATGGTGCTGGTGGAAGGTGAATGTGCCGACGGGGCGACCGTCGACCAGGACAACTTCGACGTCGACGCAGACCGGTCGCCCGCGGCTCCTTCCGCGGCGCCCACCCAGGTGGTGTCCGCCATCCTGGGCACGCGGGAAGGCGCCGACGAGGGCGGCTACCAGCTGCTGTCCACGGGAGTGACCTGGACGGATCACGTCGACGCCGCGCTGCTGCGCGACGCACTCATCGCCCACAAGATCGAAAACGTCATGCTGGTGTCGGCCTTCATGGCCGCCGCGGCGCTGACGCAGGCCGTGGGTGACGCGACCAACTACGCGCACACCGCGCTGCTGTTCGTCGAGCCTTACACCGCGACGTTGGCCGTGGTCGACACGGCGGACGGGTCGATCTCCGAGGTGCACCGCAGGGCCCTCGCCGACGACGAAGACGAGGCGGTCGCCGAGCTCGTCGACATGGTGTCGGGTGCCGAAGCGCTGGAAACTCACCCGGACGGTGTGGTCGTCGTCGGCTCGGGAGTCGACATCCCGCTGATCAAGCCGGCCCTGGAGGCGGCGACGTCCCTTGCCCTGTCGGTGCCCGACGAGCCGGAGATGGCCCTGGCCCGCGGTGCGGCGCTGGCCTCGGCGAACGCGCCCCTGTTCGCGTCGTCCACGGCGGCGCTGGCCTACGCGCTGGATCCCGGGACGGGGGAGGTCGACCCGTTGGCGCTGGCCGGGCAGGTTCCCGGCCTGCTGCCCGCCTACCAGCCCCAGTACCGGAGCGTCCCCGAGCCGCCTCCCGAGGCCGACACGGGCGAGCCCAACGTGGCCTACAGCGCTGTGCCGGACGACGAGGCCGAGGCGCAAACGTCCATCGGCATGGAGGAGACCCAGCGGCGCAAATCCATCCTGCTGGTGGGCAGCACGCTCGCGGTGATCTTCATCACCGCGGTCGTGGCGCTCGAGATTGTGTTGGCGATCGGGATCCGGCCGACGGTGGCATTGCGGCCCAGCCCCAACGAAAACATCGTTCAGCCCGCGCAGCCGCCGGCGCCCGCGCCGGTGCCGCAGGCCCAGCCAAAGATCGAGCCCAAGATCGAGGCGCCCGCCCCGGTGGCGGCACCGCATCCCATCGCCCCGCCCGCCGCGGCGCCGGTTCCCGCGGCCCCGCCCCTCCCGGTCCCCGTGATCCCGCCGCCGGTGTTCGTGCCGGTGCCCCGCGTGCCCGTGGTCGGGCCGCCGCTCCGCGGGCCCTTCGGCGGCGGGCCGGCCCCGCGTGGGCCGTTCGGCGGCGGGCGCGGGCCCTTCGGCGGTCCGTTCGGCGGCCACGGACCCTTCGGTGGCGGCCCGTTCGGCGGGGGGCACGGCGGTTTCGGTGGCGGCCACGGCTTCGGTGGCTTCGGGGGCGGCCACGGATTCGGCGGCTTCGGACACAGATAACCGTTCGGCGACGCCAGGCGTGTCCCGGTCCGCGAGCTAGGGTGGCGCACAGGGTCTGGTCGCGCCGAAGCTCTCGTCGCGATGTGCGGGGGCAACGAGACTGTCAGCGAACGACTTTGGAGAATGTGGGGGAGCGGTGGACATCGTACTTGGTGTGTCTGTGGCACCTGAGACGGTCCGCATGGTGCTCGTCGAAGGTGAAGGCGCCGGCGGAGTCACGGTCGATCAGGCCGACTTTCAGGTTCGGGGCGTCGCCGCGGCCGATCAGGTGGTCGAGGCCATCGTCGGCACCCAAGAAAGCGCGGCCGAAAGCGGCTATCAGGTGCGATCCAGCGGCGTGACCTGGACGGATCGAACCGCCGCGGGCGCGCTGCGAAAAGCCTTGACGGAACGCAGGATCGAAAACGTCGTGCTCGTCTCGACGTTCGTCGCCGCGGCGGCGCTGGCTCAGGCGGTCGGCAGCGCAACCAATTGCGCCCGCACCGCGCTGCTGTTCGTCGAACCGACCGCCGCGACGCTGGCCGTCGTCGACACGTCGGACGGGTCGATCTCCGACGTGCGACGCAAACCCCTACCCGATGGTGACGATGCCGCGCTCGCGGAGCTGGCCGCGCTGGTCTCGGGCGCGGACGCGATGCGCGCTGGCCCCGATGGCGTCTTCGTGGTCGGCTCCGGCGTCGACATCCCCTTGATCAAGCCTGCGCTGGAGGCGGCGACATCGCTTTCGGTGACGACGCCCGAGGAACCCGAGATGGCGCTGGCGCGAGGCGCGGCGCTGGCTTCGGCCACCCAGCAATTGGGCGCGCCGAGCACGGTCGCGATGCCCTACGTCGAGGGCCCCACGCCGGTGCTGGCCTACAGCGCCGAGGCCGACGCACCGCCAGTCGAGGGCCGGGAAGACGGCGGGCGACGCAACCGAAAACTGCTGGCTGTCCTCGGCGCGTGCGCGATCTTCGTCGTCGGTGCCGTGGCGCTGGCGCTGGCCGTCGGCATCCGTCCGCACGCGGACCAGCGACCGGATATCGGCAAGAACGTCGTCGCCCCGGCGACTCAGGCGGCGCCGCCGCCCGCGCAAGCCCCGCCGCCCGCGCCGTCCGCGCCGTCGGCCCCGGCGCCTGCTCCTGCGCCGGCCGCCCCGAACCCCGGGCCGAACTCGAATCCGCCTCAGCAGTGGCCGCCGTCGCTGCCCAGGGACGACGATCACGACGACCACTGGGACTGGCTGCGCCGCCATCTGGGGCACGGAATCCTGGGCCCCTAGCCCCGTCCGGGACCGGCGGAACCGCGTAAAATCGTGGAACCAGGGGAATACAGGGTGGGGATTGCCGGCGTGCCGCGACGGCTGAAGCCTGTGGCGACTGCGGCCCCGACCTCACCGGCTGGCAACAAACAATGGAGGAGCTATGGACACCGTTTTGGGCGTGTCGATGGCGCCGACGGCCGTCCGGATGGTGCTGGTCGAAGGTGAGAACGGCGACGGCGCCACCGTCGATGAGGACAATTTCGAGGTGGCCGCCGACGATGACGCGGCAACCGTCACCGCGGCCGACCAGGTGGTCTCGGCCATCCTGGGGACTCGCGAGGGTGCGTCCGAGGGCGGCTACCAGCTCGCATCGACGGGCGTAACCTTCACCGACCCGATCGAGGCGGCCGCGCTGCGCGACGCGCTCGCCGCCCACAAGGTCGAGAATGTGATGTTGGTCTCGGCCTTCCTCGCCGCGGCCGCGCTGGCCCAGACCGTGGGCAACCAGACCAACTACGCGCGCACGGCCCTGCTCTACATCGAGCCCGAGACCGCGACCCTCGCCGTCGTCGACAGCGCGGACGGGTCCGTCACCGACGTCTACCGGCAGCCCCTGCCCGCCGACGACGACGCGGCGGTGACGCAGCTGGCCTCCATGGTGTCCGGTGCCGAGGCGCTGGAGGCCCGGCCCGACGCCGTGTTCGTCGTCGGATCGGGCATCGACATCCCGATGATCAAACCGGCGCTCGAGGCGGCGACCACGCTTCCGCTGACGGCGCCCGAGGAGCCCGACACGGCGTTGGCCCGGGGTGCGGCGCTGGCATCGGCGAACGCCCCGCTGTTCGCGTCGTCCACCGCGGCGCTGGCCTACGCCCAGGATCCCGGCACCGGCGCCATCGACCCGTTCGCGGTGGCCCCCGGCTACTTCGACACCCCGGCGGGTGGCCGAGTGGACGCGCTGGCCTACAGCGCCGTCCCCGACGACTTCGACGAGGCCTACACCGGCGCGCAGGAAACCCAGTTGGTCGGTGCGGGCTACCGCGAGCGCAAGTCCTTCAGGGTGGTCGGCAGCGCGTTGGCCGCGACCTTCGTCGTCGGCGTGGCGGCGCTGGTCGTTTCTCTGGCGATCGCGATGCGGCCGGCCGCGAGCGTGCGGCCCAGCCCCGATCACCAGGTCGTCGCCCCCACGCAGGCCGCTCCGGCGCCGGTGGCGCCGGCCCCGGCTCCCGCCGCACCGGCTCCCGCACCAGCGCCCGCGGCGCCGGCCCCGGCACCGGCCGAGGCTCCCGCTCCGGCACCGCCACCGGCCGCGGCTCCCGCTCCGGCACCCGCCCCTGTTCCCGAGGCGCCGGCACCGGCCCCTGCTCCGGTGCCGGCGGCCCCGGCCCCGGCCCCGATCCCTGAGGCCCCGGCTCCCGCGCCGCCGCCGGTGGCGCCCATTCCGGTACCGATCCCGCTGCCCATCCCGGGTATCGGCGGCCCGCCCGGTGGCGGGTTCGGCGGCCCGCCCGGTGGCGGGTTCGGCGGTCCCCACGGCGGCGGTGACGGCGGCGACCACGGTGGTGGCGGATTCCCTGGGTTCCCCGGCTTCGGCGGCGGCCATGGTGGCGGCGGCTTCGGCGGCGGTCACGGCG
>NZ_LZKL01000103.1 GCF_001668725.1 Mycobacterium sp. E787
CAAAACACCCCCAGCCAACAACTGAGGGTGTTCACTATGTCGCGAGACATCTGTCCTCGATGTCTCGCGACATCACACAGTGGGCGAAGGGGGACTTGAACCCCCACGTCCCGAAGGACACTGGCACCTGAAGCCAGCGCGTCTGCCATTCCGCCACTCGCCCGGAAAAACAACCGATGGACCATACCACTCTAATGGCCGTCCGCCCCAATCGCCTTGGCGGGACCGGCCGCCCGGTCGCGCCGCCCGCGACCGCCGCCGCGGCGTCCTGAGCTGCACGGATGCGATTCTCAGAGTTCCCGAGGTGCCGCCGCATCGCGGTGTCCCGATACCATGCTGGAGTGACCCAACACGCGGGCGGTCCGTTTGCCTCGCGCCCGCGACACACCACGGCAGCTGCGGGCGAGCGCTGACGCATGAGTAGCCAAAAGGGGCTCGTTCAGCGCATCGAGCGCAAGCTCGAGGCCACGGTCGACAACGCGTTCGCCCGACTGTTCGGCGGATCGATCGTGCCGCAAGAGGTTGAAGGTCTATTGCGCAGGGAAGCCGAGGGCGGGGTACAGACGCTGCACGGCGATCGGCTTTTGGCCCCCAACGAATACATCATTACCCTCGGTATGCACGACTTTGCGAAGGTGGGAGCCGACACGGATCTCACGTCGAACGCTTTCGCGAGGTACCTGGCCGACTATATCTATGAACAGGGGTGGCAAACGTATGGTGATGTGGTCGTCCGGTTCGAGCAGTCGTCGAGCCTGCATACCGGTCAGTACCGCGCCCGCGGTGCTGTCAACCCCGATGTCGAGCCCCGCCCGACCGTCATCCACCCCCTCCGGCCACAATCAGATCACGCGTTCGGCGCAGAACGAGGAGTAGCAGCAATGACTGACAATTCGAGCTACCACGGGGGTCAGGGGCAGGGCCGGCCCGGCGACGAGTACTACGACGACCGTTACGGACGCCCGCAAGAGGAGCCGCGCGCACCGGAGCCGCAGGGCGGACCGGAGCCCCGCGGTGGCTACCCGCCCGAGCAGGGCTACCCGCCCCCCGGCGGCTACCCGCCGCCGCGTCAGCCGGAGCAGGGCGCCTACCCGCAACAGGGCGGCTACCCCGAGCAGGGCGGTTACCCCGAGCAGGGCGGCTACCAGGAACAGCGCGGCGGCTACCCCGAGCAAGGCGGTTATCCCGAGCAGGGCGGCTACCAGGGCCAGCGCGGCGGCTACCCGGATCATGGCGGCTATGACCAGCGCGGATACCAGGCGCCCGGCGGCTACCCCGACCAGGGGCAGGGTGGTTACCCGCCGTCCTACGAGCAACGCCCCCCGGCCCCGGGCGGCTACGGCGGCCAAGGCTACGACCAGGGCTACCGCCAGGGTGGCGGCTACGGCCCGCCCGGCGGTCAGCCCGCCACCCAACAGGGCTACGGCTACGGCGACTACGGTCGCGGGCCGGCGCGCCAAGAGGAAAGCGGATATGCCCCGCCGGCCCCGCAGGGCGCGCCCGAGCAACACCGGCCGGCCTACCCGGACCAGGGCGGCGGATACGACCAGGGCTACCAGCAGGGCGGGGGATACGGCCAGCAGGAGTACGGCCCGGGTGACTACACCCAGTACGCCGAAAGCGTTCCGGGCGGCGGATACGCCCCGCAAGGCGGCGGGTATGCCGACACCGCCCACCCCGACTACCAGTACAGCCCGCCCGCGGAATACGGCCAGCCCGCCGACTACGGCCAGCCGGCTGATTACGGCCAGCAGCCGGGCGGCGGCTACGGCGGTTACGGCCAGGGCGGCTACGGCGCCGCGGGAACGACGGTGACCCTGCAGCTCGACGACGGCAGCGGCCGGACCTACCAGTTACGCGAAGGGGCCAACATCATCGGCCGCGGCCAGGACGCCCAATTCCGGTTGCCCGACACCGGCGTTTCCCGCCGTCATCTGGAAATCCGCTGGGACGGGCAGGTCGCGCTCCTTTCCGACCTCAACTCCACCAACGGCACGACCGTGAACAACGCACCGGTACAGGAGTGGCAGTTGGCCGACGGCGACGTGATCCGTCTGGGCCACTCGGAGATCATCGTCCGCATCCACTAGACGCACGGGCTCGAAGCTGCCGTGCTTCGCCCCGCGTCGACGACCGTTTAAGTATCGTGACGTTGCTGATGTGCTCGGTGTCACGGGCGCGACGAGGGGCGCGGCGCCAGGACGGAAAGGACGCCAGATGCAGGGACTGGTACTGCAGCTGACGCGTGCCGGATTTTTGATGTTGTTATGGGTATTCATCTGGTCCGTGTTGCGGATCCTGCGGACCGATATCTACGCGCCCACCGGGGCCGTCATGGTGCGGCGCGGCCTGGCGCTGCGCGGCACGCTGCTGCCCTCGCGCCAGCGTCGCCACGCGGCACGCTATCTCGTGGTGACCGAGGGCGCGCTCACCGGCGCCCGCATCACGCTCAGCGGGCAACCGGTGCTGATCGGACGCGCCGACGACTCGACCCTGGTGCTCACCGACGACTACGCCTCGACACGGCACGCCCGGCTGTCCCAGCGCGGCTCGGAATGGTACGTCGAGGATCTAGGATCGACCAACGGCACTTACCTTGACAGGGCGAAGGTGACGACTGCGGTACGGGTTCCCATCGGAACGCCGATTCGAATCGGCAAAACGGCGATCGAGCTGCGCCCGTGATCCGCGCCGACGACGATGCGACCGCGCAGCGGGCGAGGAGGAGCGGCGCAATAGCCGAAGCCGACGACGATGCGACCGCGCA
>NZ_LZKL01000104.1 GCF_001668725.1 Mycobacterium sp. E787
GTCCGACCAGCACCCCCGCAAGCACCGCGCCACCCGCGCCGGCGACCACGTCGCCCACCTCCACCCAGACGGTGACTGCGCTCCCGCCACCCCCACCTAAGCCGGGCATCGACTGCCGGGCGGTGGCATGACCACACAACTCCAGCCGCCGGTCGCAGTCACCCCTCCGCTGCCTACTCGGCGCAACGCCGAACTGTTGTTGTTGTGCTTCGCCGCACTGATCACCGTCGCGGCGTTGCTCATCGTGCAGGCGAACCAGGACCGCGGCCTCCGCTGGAACTTGGTCAGCTACGGGCTGGTCTTCCTGGTCATGTTCGGCAGCGCGCACTTGGCGATCAGGCGCTTCGCCCCCTACACCGACCCGCTGCTGCTGCCAATTGTGGCCCTGCTCAACGGGCTTGGTCTGGTGATGATCCACCGACTCGATCTCGTCAACAACGAGTCGAGCGGCCGGCATCATCCCAGCGCAACCCAGCAGATGCTGTGGACCGTGGTCGGGGTTGCCGCGTTCGCCTTGGTGGTCACCTTTCTCAGGGACCACCGGCAATTGGCCCGCTACGGCTACATCTGCGGGATCGCCGGCCTGATTTTCCTGGCGATTCCGGCGGTGCTGCCGGCATCCATGTCCGAGCAGAACGGTGCAAAGATCTGGATTCGCTTCCCCGGCTTCTCAATTCAGCCGGCGGAGTTCTCCAAAATCCTGCTACTGATCTTTTTCTCGGCGGTGCTGATCGCCAAGCGCGGCCTGTTCACCAGTGTCGGAAAGCATTTCATGGGCATGACCCTGCCGCGCCCCCGCGACCTCGCGCCGCTGTTGGCGGCGTGGGTGATCTCGGTGGGCGTGATGGTCCTCGAAAAGGACCTCGGCACTTCGCTTTTGCTGTACGCGTCGTTTCTGGTGGTGCTCTACCTCGCCACCCAACGGTTCAGCTGGGTCGTCATCGGCCTGGTGCTGTTCGTCGCGGGAAGCGTTGCGGCGTACTTCCTTTTCGACCACGTCCGCGTCCGGGTGCAGATGTGGTGGGACCCGTTCTCCGACCCCGACGGCAGCGGCTACCAGCTCGTGCAGTCGATGTTCAGCTTCGCCACCGGTGGGATTTTCGGCACCGGCCTCGGCAACGGTCAGCCCGACACCGTACCGGCGGCGTCCACCGATTTCATCATCGCCGCGTTCGGTGAGGAACTCGGACTGGTGGGCCTGGCGGCGATTCTGATGCTGTACACGATCGTCATCGTGCGCGGCCTGCGCACGGCGATCGCGACGCGGGAAAGCTTCGGCAAGCTGCTGGCCGCGGGGCTCGCGTCGACGCTGGCCCTGCAGCTGTTCATCGTCGTCGGCGGCGTGACGCGCCTGATCCCCCTGACGGGGCTGACCACACCATGGATGTCCTACGGCGGGTCGTCGCTGCTGGCCAACTACATCCTGTTGGCGATCCTGGCGCGCATCTCGCACAGCGCCCGGCGCCCGTTGCGCACCCGCGCCCGTAACCCGTCGCCGATCGCGGCGGCCAGCACCGAGGTGATCGAGCGGGTATGAACACCTCTCTTCGCCGGATCTCGGTGACCGTGATGGCGTTGGTGGTGCTGCTGCTGCTCAACGCCACGATGACGCAGGTCTTCGCCGCGGACGGGCTGCGCGCCGACCCGCGCAACCAGCGGGTGCTGCTCGACGAGTATTCGCGCCAGCGCGGTCAGATCGTCGCCGGCGGCCAGCTGCTGGCGTACTCCGTGGCGACCGACAGCCGCTTCCGGTTCCTGCGGGTCTACCCCAATCCGGCGGTGTACGCGCCGGTTACCGGCTTCTACTCGCTGCGTTATTCGAGCACGGGGCTGGAACGGGCCGAGGATCCGGTCCTGAACGGATCCGACGAGCGCCTGTTCGGGCGCCGGCTGGCCGACTTCTTCACAGGTCGCGATCCGCGCGGCGGCAACGTCGACACCACGCTCATCCCGCGGGTTCAGCAGGCGGGGTGGGACGCGATGCAGCAGGGCTGCGGCGGGCCGCCGTGCAAGGGAGCCGTCGTCGCGCTGGAGCCGTCCACCGGCAAGATCCTGGCCATGGTGTCGTCGCCGTCCTACGACCCCAACCAGCTGGCGTCGCACGATGCGGACGTGCAAGCCCAGGCCTGGCAGCGGCTCCGCGACGACCCCGATAACCCGCTGACCAACCGCGCCATCTCCGAGACCTATCCGCCGGGCTCCACCTTCAAGGTGGTCACCACCGCGGCGGCGCTGCAGGCCGGCGCGACCGAAACCGAGCAGTTGACCGCGGCGGCCACGATTCCGCTGCCCAACAGCACCGCCACCCTGGAGAACTACGGCGGGCAGCCGTGCGGCAGCGAGCCGACGGTGTCCCTGAGCCAGGCGTTCGCCCTGTCCTGTAACACGGCGTTCGTTCAGCTGGGCATCCTCACCGGGGCCGACGCGCTGCGCAGCATGGCGCGGTCGTTCGGGCTGGACAGCACCCCCAGCGTCATTCCGTTGCAGGTCGCCGAATCGACCGTCGGGATCATCCCGGACGCCGCCGCGCTCGGCATGTCGAGCATCGGCCAGAAGGACGTCGCGCTGACGCCCCTGGAGAACGCCGAGATCGCCGCGACCATCGCGAACGCCGGGGTGACGATGCAGCCCTACCTGATCGATAGCCTCAAGGGACCGGACCTTTCCAACATCAGCACCACCGCGCCCTACCAACAGCGCCGCGCGGTGTCACCGCAGGTCGCCGCTAAGCTAACAGAGCTGATGGTCGGCGCCGAGAAGGTCGCGCAGCAGAAAGGGGCGATTCCCGGCGTGCAGATTGCATCAAAGACGGGTACCGCAGAGCATGGCACCGACCCGCGCAACACCCCGCCGCACGCGTGGTACATCGCGTTCGCGCCCGCGCAGGCGCCGAAGGTTGCCGTGGCGGTGCTGGTGGAAAACGGCGCCGACCGACTGTCCGCGACGGGGGGCGCGCTCGCCGCGCCGATCGGACGGGCGGTGATCGAGGCCGCGCTACAGGGAGGACCATGAGCCCGCGAGTTGGTGTGACGCTGTCAGGCAGATACCGCCTGCAGCGCCTGATCGCCACCGGTGGCATGGGCCAGGTGTGGGAAGCCGTGGACAGCCGCCTGGGTCGGCGCGTCGCGGTCAAGGTGCTGAAACAGGAGTTCTCCCAGGACCCCGAGTTCATCGAGCGGTTCCGCGCCGAGGCGCGCACCACCGCGATGCTGAACCATCCCGGGATCGCGCAGGTCCACGACTACGGCGAGAGCCAGCTGGACGGCGAGGGACGCACCGCTTACCTGGTGATGGAGCTGGTCAACGGCGAACCGTTGAATTCGGTGCTCAAGCGAACCGGACGGCTCTCGCTGCGACACGCACTGGACATGCTCGAGCAGACCGGCCGGGCGCTTCAGGTCGCGCATGCCGCGGGCCTGGTGCACCGCGACGTCAAGCCGGGCAACATCCTGATCACCCCGACCGGCCAGGTGAAGATCACCGACTTCGGTATCGCCAAGGCAGTCGACGCCGCCCCGGTGACCCAGACCGGGATGGTGATGGGCACCGCCCAATACATCGCCCCCGAGCAGGCGCTGGGTCACGACGCGACCCCGGCCAGCGACGTCTACTCGCTGGGAGTCGTTGGCTACGAAGTGGTTTCGGGCAAGCGCCCGTTCAGCGGCGACGGCGCGTTGACGGTGGCGATGAAACACATCAAGGAGCCGCCGCCGCCGTTGCCCGCGGAGTTGCCGCCCAACGTGCGCGAGCTCATCGAGATTACGCTGGTCAAAAATCCCCAGATGCGCTATCGCAGCGGGGGACCGTTCGCCGACGCCGTCGCCGCGGTGCGCGCCGGGCGCCGGCCCCCCCGGCCGAGCCAGTCACCGCCACCCGGGCGCGCCTCGCCCGCGGCCATTCCGTCCAGCCCGCACACCAGGGCGGCCGTCGCACCCGGCCGCAGCGTCCCGGCCCGTCGGTCCGGACCCTCCACCGGCCGGTCGCGGCCCCCGGCCAGGCGCACCTTCTCGTCGGGCCAGCGCGCCCTGCTGTGGGCCGCAGGGGTGCTCGGGGCGCTGGCGATCCTCATCGCGGTGATCATCGTCATCAATTCTCGCGCCGACCAGCAGCAACAGCCCCCGACCGTCACCGACACCGGGACCCCGCCGGCGACGGCGCCGCCCCCGGCGAGCAAGACCCCCAGCGGGGCGGCGCCGCGCCTGCGCCTCAATTGGACGGATCGCGGAAGCATAGGTAATTCTGGACTTCGGATTAGGCCGCACGAAAATGGCTGGGCTACCCCCTCCCCGCTCAGCGCATCGCCGGCCCGACTTGGAACGCCTCGATGACAACCCCGCAGCACCTGTCCGACCGCTACGAACTCGGTGAGATCCTCGGTTTCGGGGGCATGTCCGAGGTTCATCTGGCCCGCGACGTCCGTTTGCACCGCGACGTCGCGGTCAAGGTGCTGCGCGCCGACCTGGCCCGGGATCCCAGCTTTTATCTGCGCTTCCGCCGCGAGGCGCAAAACGCCGCCGCGCTGAATCACCCGTCGATCGTCGCGGTGTACGACACCGGCGAGGCGGATACGCCGACCGGCCCGCTGCCCTACATCGTCATGGAGTACGTCGACGGCGTCACGCTGCGCGACATCGTGCACACCGACGGGCCGCTCCCGCCCCGGCGCGCGATCGAGATCATCGCCGACGCCTGCCAGGCGCTGAACTTCAGCCACCAGAACGGCATCATCCATCGAGACGTCAAGCCGGCCAACATCATGATCAGCTCCACCAACGCGGTGAAGGTGATGGACTTCGGCATCGCGCGCGCGATCGCCGACAGCGGCAACAGCGTCACCCAGACTGCGGCCGTGATCGGGACCGCCCAGTACCTGTCACCCGAACAGGCGCGCGGTGATTCCGTCGACGCCCGGTCCGACGTGTACTCGTTGGGTTGCGTCCTGTACGAAATCCTCACGGGCGAACCGCCTTTCACCGGTGACTCGCCCGTCGCGGTCGCCTATCAGCACGTGCGTGAGGACCCGGTCCCACCGTCGAAGCGGCACGAGGGGATCTCCGCCGACCTCGACGCCGTCGTGCTCAAGGCGCTGGCCAAGAATCCGGAGAACCGATACCAGACGGCGGCGGAGATGCGCGCGGATCTGGTGCGGGTGCACAACGGTGAAACGCCCGAGGCGCCGAAGGTGCTCACCGACGCCGAGCGCAGCTCGTTTCTTTCTTCCGCGACGGGCCACGGCCCGCGCACCGACCCGCTGCCGCGCCAGGCGCTCGACGACACCGACCGCGATCGCCCCGGCGGATCCATCGGCCGCTGGGTGGTCGCTGTCGCCGCGCTGGCGGTGCTGACGATCGTCGTCGTCATCGCCTTCAACACCTTCGGCGGCACCACCCGCGACGTTCAGGTGCCCGACATGCGCGGCCAGGTGTCCGCCGACGCCATCGCCGCGCTGCAGAACCGGGGCTTCAAGACGCGGACCCTGCAGAAGCCGGACTCGTCGGTTCCGCCCGATCACGTGATCAGCACCGACCCGGGCGCCAACGCGTCGGTGAGCGCCGGCGACGAGATCACCATCAACGTCTCCACCGGACCGGAGCAACGCGAAGTGCCCGACGTCTCCTCGCTGACCTACACCGACGCGGTCAGCAAGCTCAAGGCCGCCGGATTCAGCAAGTTCAAGCAGGCGAACTCGCCGTCCAGCCCGGAGCTGCTGGGCAAGGTCATCGGAACCAACCCGCCGGCCAATCAGACGTCGGCGATCACCAACGTGATCACCGTCATCGTCGGATCCGGGCCGGAGACCAGGCAGGTGCCCGACGTCGCGGGCCAGACCGTCGACGTCGCGCAGAAGAACCTGACGGTCTACGGGTTCACCAAGTTCAGCCAGACGCCGGTGGACAGCACGCGGCCGGCCGGCGAGGTGATCGGCACGAATCCGCCCAAGGGCCAAACCGTTCCGGTCGACTCCGTGATCGAGATCCAGGTGTCCAAGGGCAATCAGTTCCTGATGCCCGACCTGACCGGGATGTTCTGGACCGACGCCGAACCGCGGCTGCGGGCGCTGGGGTGGACCGGGGTGCTCGACAAGGGGCCCGACGTCGACGCCGGCGGTGCCCAGTCGCACCGGGTGGTCTACCAGAACCCGCCCGCCGGCGCCGGTTGCAACCGGGACGGGATCATCACGCTGAAGTTCGGCCAGTAGCCGCCGCGTCCTCCGGGAAATGCGGCCGGACGGCCGCGCGGACCTCGTTCTCCAGCCGGCGCACCAGCGTATCGTCACGCGTCCAGCCGCAGTAGGACAACCAGTTCGCCAGCATCCGGTGCCCGCCCTCGGTCAGGATCGACTCCGGGTGGAACTGGACACCGTGGATCGGCAATTCGGTGTGCCGGACGCCCATGATGACGCCGCTGCGGGTGCGGGCCGTGACTTCCAGCGCCGCCGGCAGCGACTCCGGCAGGATCGTCAGCGAGTGGTATCGGGTTGCCGTGAACGGGTCCGGAAGCCCTTGCAGCACACCGACATTGGTGTGGAAGACGCTGCTGGTCTTGCCGTGCAGCAACTCCGGCGCGCGGTCCACGGTGGCGCCGAACGCCACGCCGATCGCCTGGTGTCCCAGGCACACCCCCAGCATCGGGGTGCGCAGCGCCGCGCAGGCCCGCACCAACGCGATCGAGGCACCCGCGCGTTCCGGGGTGCCGGGACCCGGGCTCAGCAGGACGCCGCCGAACTGGGCGGCGACGGCGTTCTCGTCGGAGAGCCGGGCGTCGTCGTTGCGCCACACCTCGGCCTCCACGCCCAGCTGGCCCAGGTACTGGACCAGGTTGAACACGAAGCTGTCGTAGTTGTCGACAACCAGGATCCGCATCGTGTCAGGGTACCGTCCGGCTCAGTACCCCACCGGGCCCGCCGGCTGCGCGAAGTGCGTGCGGACCGGTTCGGAGTGCCCGGCGACCTGCACGTCCGGCTTGACCTCTTCGTGGTAGCCGAGACCGAAGCGGACGACGTACTGCTTGTAGAGGATGACGAGGGGCGCGGCCGCCAGGGCCGCCTGCATGGCCGCAGCATTGCCGATCGCGGTGATGGTGTACGGCGGGCTGTAGGTGCGCCCGTTCAGCAACAGCGTGTTCCCGACGCAACGGGGCACCGAGGTGGCGATGATCCGCTGGTCCTGCATCTGGATCGCCTCGGCGCCGGCGCTCCACAGCGCGTTGAGCACCGCCTGGATGTCCTGCTGGTGCACGACGAGGTCGTCGGGCGAGGCGTCGCGGGGGAAGCGGCCGTTGGCGTCGCGCTGCGCGTCCTGCAGCGTCACCACCAGCCCCGGCCCGTGCACCGGGTCCATACCCGCCTCGGCCGCCAGCTCGGCGGCGCGGCGCAGCATCGCCGCGAGCGCGGCGTCCGAAGACCGGCCGTGCGCCGAATCGATCTTGTTGGTCAGTGCATCGCGCTCGGCGCTGAGGCGGGCCACCGACGACTGCGCCTCCCGGACCAGGTCGACCAGGCGCGGGGCGTCGCTGCGGCGGATCTCGGCGCCGCCGGAGACGCCGTGGGTGGCGGCCAGCAGCAACCCGGCCAGCAGGCACACCAATGGAACGCCGAAGCGCCACGGTGAGCGACGCCGGTCAATCATCGACTCTCCATTTCCTGGTCATGGCCCCAGGTGAGTTAGTCTCGTAGCCGAGCTATCCGTACAGCTGCCAATCGCTATCGTCGCACCCCGTCCCGTTCAACGTGTTGTTCAGGTAATACCGAGGTACACAAATGCCCAAGTCGAAGGTCCGCAAGAAGAACGATTTCACCGTCAGCGCGGTCAGCCGCACGCCGGTGAAAGTGAAGGTCGGACCGTCAAGCGTGTGGTTCGTCTGCCTGTTTGTCGGCCTCATGTTGATCGGGCTGGTGTGGTTGATGGTGTTCCAATTGGCCGCGGTCGGAAGCCAGGCGCCGGCCGCCCTTAATTGGATGGCGCAACTCGGTCCGTGGAACTACGCCATCGCGTTCGCTTTCATGATCACCGGACTGTTGCTCACGATGCGCTGGCACTGACCGCGACCGCGAGGGTAATGAATTCAACTTGCGGTCCGTCTGTAACTGGTTCAGCAACCATGCGACCACCCAATCACACGCGTGTGATTTATCCCCACTGTTGATAGCGCTTGTGGATAACCGCATAGCCAGTGGTGGGAGGGGTTAGCCAGCCCGTGCAGCAAACAGAATGGTCGCCGTCTGCGACCGGAGTCGCTGGTTGTGGGGTCGTCGGTGTTTTGATGGCTATCGCGAGTGTGACCATAGTCACAGATCCGCCCGGCCGCATTTTGGCGGGGATTGCCGCGGCCGGCCTGATCTTGTTTGCGGGCATGACGTGGCGCGCGCGCCCCAAGCTGGCAATTGGTCCCGACGGCCTGGTGTTGAAGGGCTGGTTCCGGACGCAGGTATTACGGCGCTCCGACATCAAGATCATCCGGATCACCGAGTTCCGCCGCCACGCGCGAACGGTTCGGCTGCTCGAGGTCGAAACGACCGACGGCGGGTTGGTGGTCCTCTCGCGTTGGGACCTCGGAACGAACCCGCTCGAGGTGCTCGACGCGCTCACCGACGCCGGCTACGCGGGCGGCAACCCGCGCTGACCGGCGGTCGGTTCAGGTGATGGTGATCGACTCGATGACGACCGGCTCGGTGGGACGGTCGTTGCCGTCGGTGGCCGTCGTCGCGATGGCGTCGACGACCTTCTGCGAATCCGGATCGGTCACTTCGCCGAAGATCGTGTGGCGCCGGTTCAGGTGCGGCGTCTGGGTCACCGTGATGAAGAATTGGGAGCCGTTGGTGCCCGGCCCGGCGTTCGCCATCGCCAGCAGGTAGGGCTTGTCGAACTGCAACTCGGGGTGGAACTCGTCAGCGAACTTGTAGCCCGGGCCGCCACGGCCCGTGCCGGTCGGATCGCCGCCCTGGATCATGAAGCCCTTGATCACCCGGTGAAATACCGCGCCGTCGTAGAACGGGCCGGAGGGGCCGCCCGATGCGTTCTGGGTCGAGTACTCCTTGGTGCCCTGCGCCAGGCCGACGAAGTTGGCGACGGTCTTTGGCGCGTGGTTTCCGAAGAGCGCGACCTTGATGTCTCCACGGTTGGTGTGCAGCGTTGCGGTGGCGGTCTGAATGGGGCTGTTAGTCACGGCGTTAGAGTCTGCCATTGCGGGCGGGCGGGCCCGCAGCCGGTACCGAAACCCGCCCACGCACAATGTGCCCGTCGGTGATCGATTGATGGCAGTCTGATGGGGCATCGGGCAGGCGGCACAGAAGGGCGGCAGATGAGGGCGAAGGCGGAAACCCGGTTAACCCCACGCGAGCGACTGGCCCGGGGCCTTACCTACTCGGCGGTGGGACCGGTCGATGTCACCCGCGGAGTCATCGGGCTCAGCGTCAACGGCGCACAATCGACCGCCTCCGCGCTCCGGCGCCGTTACCGGGAGGGGCGGCTCGCCCGCGAACTCGCCGCCGCCCAAGAGACGCTCACGCAAGAGCTGGCCGCCGCGCAAGAGGTGGTCGCCGGGCTGCCGCAGGCGCTGCAGGACGCGCGCCTGGCCCAGCGCCGGCGTCCCAGGCCGTGGCTGATCGCCGGGGCGGCCGTCGTGGTGGTGGCCGGCGCCGTCGCGTTCAGCATCGTTCGGCGCTCGATGCGTGAAGGCCGCGAGGAGCCGTCGCCCCTGCCGCCCAGCGTCGAGGTGCAACCGCGGCCGTAACCGTTATCGGACGGCCAGCCGCAGGCATTTCCGGCGCCGGACGAGGATGCTCGGCAGCCATTCGCCGACATCGATCGCCTCGATCCAGGTGGTGCGCTCCAGTAGTTTGCGCAACACGATGTGGGCTTCGAGGCGCGCAAGCGCGGCACCCACGCAGAAATGCACGCCCTTGCCGAAGGCGAGGTGGCCCTTGGCGGTGGCGCGATCGAGACGGAATTCGTTCGGTGAGTCGAAGTGCGCCGGATCGCGGTTGGCCGCGCCCCACATCAGCAGCAGATGGGAATCGGCGGGCAAATCGACCCCGGCCAGCGTGGTGTCGCGCCACACGTGTCGATAATGACCGCGGAACGGCGACTCGAGGCGCAATGTCTCCTCGATGAAAGCTGTTAGTAATTTCGGGTTTTCACGGAGCCGGCGTTGGATCGCGGGACGATCGGCGAGAATCCACGCGGCGCTGCCCAGCAGCGACGCCGTCGACTCCCCGGCGGCGCTGAAGAGCGTCATCATGATGCCCATGGCCGGGAGTTGCTCCAGTTCACCCGACGCGCAGCGCGTCGCCAGATCGGCGATCAAGCCGAATTCTCCTGTATCACAAGCCTTTTCGAAATGCTCGGTGACATACCCCGATAGTTCCAGTGCCGCCGCGAACGCCTGCTCGAGTTGGTCGGGGGTGACGATCCCGTCGAGCAATGTGGTGGTGGCATAGCCGAGCCGAATGAGTTTGTCGACGTCGTCGTCGGGCAGACCGAGAAGCCGGGCGACCACCATCATCGGGAGCCGGTTGGCGATGGCGCTCATCCATTCGATCTGACCGTCGACCAGGTTCTGCTCCCACAACCGGTCGGCGGTGCGGGCGGCGAAGTCCTCGATGATCCGCACCCGCTTGGCCGACAGGTGCGGCAGCAGGATCTTGCGGTGCATCGCGTGCACCGGATCGTCGGCGGTGGCCAGCGCGTGGGCGGCGCCTCCCGCCGGCCCCATGTCGAACGGGGTGACGGTGCCGTCCTCGTGAAAAACCATGGTGGCGGTCAGGTTTGACGAGAAGTCGTCGACGCGCTCGATGGCCTCGTGGACGGCGTCCCAGCCGCATACCGCATAGAAGACGGAGTCGCCGATGCGCTGCACCGGCAGTTCGGCGCGTATGCGCTCGTACAGCGGGTACGGATCCTGCAGCGCCTCGGGGCCTAGGAGCTCGCTCGGTTTGTCCAAGACCGGCATACGTTCAGGCTCGGTGCGCCCACCTGCGGCGTCAATGGGCCAGGACGAAGTTGAGGGGCGGCCGCGGCCGGCGTCACCATCCGTTGACAGGGCCCACCCGCCGCCAGCACTGCATTGGCGTGAGAAAAAGACTGTGAAAATTCTCAGGGTGCGAGAAGTATTTCTACCAGGTGCGACGGCGAAGGAGCACAGATGGCGCGCGACGACTGGTTGGTGGGACGTGATCGCCGTAGCGAAGCAACGGACAGGATTTATGGCGCGGCCGCCGATCTCATCTCGCGCAAGGGCTATGAGGGATTCACCATCGAGGCCCTGGCGGCCAGGGTGCACTGCTCACCCGCAACGATATACCGGCACGCCGGGGGCAAAGCGGCCATCCGCGACGCCGTCGTCGCCATCCAGGCGGCCCGCATTGTGGACACCACCCGGGAAGCGATCAAGGACCTGAGCGGCCCCGATCGCGTGGTGGCGGCCACGACCGTCGCCTTGCAACGCCTGCGGTCGGATCCGCTGGCCCGGGTCATGCAGTCCATCCACGCGACACCCGTCAGCGATTGGGTCATCAGCTCACCCACCGTGACCCGCTTGGCTGCCGAAATGCTCGGTCCGGACAAGGACGACCCGCTGGCCGCGCAGTGGCTGATCCGCGTCTTCCTGGCGCTGTGGAGCTGGCCCCTCAAAGACCCGGCCGACGAACGCGCCCTGGTTCATCGCTTCCTCGGTTCGCTTCAGGCAGCCGACAATTGCGGGTGACCGAGGTCGGCTCGGCGCCGGTACGCATGTGACCGATGGAGGCGACCGGCGATCGGAGCACCGAGCCGAGAATTCAGAGGTGCGCCCCGGTGGGTCCGGTGGTGCCGGCTGCTCCCAAGAGAATCCCGCCGTTGCCGCCGGCACCACCGGTCCCGCCGGAGCCGGTGCCCGCCGCGCCGCCCTCGCCGCCGTCGCCGCCGTTGCCGAAGAGCCCCACCGCGTTGCCGCCGGCGCCCCCCGTTCCCGGAGTGCCGAACACCGCCTGCCCGCCCGTGCCACCGTGACCGCCGTTGCCCGCAAGGAGCCCGCCGCTGCCGCCGGTCCCGCCGGGTCCTCCGGGGTTCACGGAACTGAAAACGCCGCCGCCGGTCCCTCCGGCCCCGCCGTTTCCGATCAGCCCGGCGTTGCCGCCGGCGCCGCCGCCGAGTCCCAGGGAGCCGTCGCCACCATCGCCACCATCGCCGAACAGCAGTCCGCCTCTGCCGCCGGAACCGCCCACGTTGCCGGCGCTGCCGAATCCGGCGTCGCCGCCGTCGCCCCCCACGCCGTAGAGCAGGCCGCCGCTGCCGCCGCCACCGCCCGCCCCGCCTGGGCCGGTGCCACTGTTGGCAACGCCGCCGGCGCCCCCGGTCCCCCCGGCCCCGAACAGCCCGATGGCGCTACCCCCTAGGCCGCCGTTGCCCCCTCGACCGTTGACGAAGTTGTTTGCGCCACCGCAGCCGCCCGCGCCACCGTTGCCGTAAAGCAGGCCACCGGCGCCGCCCGTGCCGCCGGTGCCCCCGGTGCCGCCCGCCACGTTGGCGCTGCCACCCGTGCCGCCCGCGCCGCCGTGGCCAAACAGGCCGGCCGGACCGCCGTTGCCGCCGTTTTCGCCGCCGGCCCCGGACCCGCCGTTGCCGCCATTGCCCCAGAGGATCCCGCCGGCCCCGCCGTTTTGCCCGGTCCCGGGGGCCCCATTGGTGCCGTTGCCGATCAGGGGGCGCTGCAACAGCAGCTCGGTGGGTGTGTTGATCACGCCGAGCACGTCTTGCAGGGCGGTTTGTAGCGGTGACACACTGGCCGCCTCGGTGCCGGCATACGCGGCAGCGCTCGCGCTGAGGCTTTGCACGAACCGCTGATGGAATGCCGCCGCCTGGGCGCCGACTGCCTGGTAGGCCCGCCCGTACTCGGCGAACAGCGTCGCGACCGCGGCCGACACCTCGTCGGCGCCGGCGGCCAACACCCCTGCTGTCGGGCCCCATGCGGCCGCATTGGCCGCGCCGACTGCGGCACCGATGCTTGTGAAATCGCTTGCGGCTGAGGTGATTACGTCGGGCATTGCGATGACGTACGACATCCCGGACCTCCCGAAGCGTCACGACCAGGCGGTCGGCACCTCAGCGGGATCGTCGGGTCATGCGGAATACAGAAAGCGTAGGAACGTCAATGACCAATCGCAACGGCCTATAAAGCGTTGGCCGCAGATTTGTCAGCTAACACCCGGAATCGACATGTGCATCACGCATCGTTCGGCAGTGGCCAACCCGGCCAGGTCCAGCGATGGACTTAGCAGTGGGGGGCCCAGCACCTCTGGTTGGGACAATAGGTCGAACGTGCGGTATTCACCAAAGATCCGACGTCCAGCAACGTCACACCCGCCGGATCCAAGTTGGCGTGGATTTGGTTGGCGATCTGCTGGGGCGTCCAACCCCACCCGAGATCGTCGCAGATGAGGTGCCCCATGCCGATGAGTGCCTCGTCGTGGCCTGCCGGCCAGCTGAGCCCGGCGGCGCGCAGTTGAGCGAGGTAGGCGTCATTGGTGGGATCGGCGGTGGCAGTCGCAGCGCCGGTGGCCAGCGCGACGCCGACCATCACGGGAATGCTCAATCCTGCCAGCCAGCGAGGTGAGGGCATTTGACGCACTTCCTTTCTTCTCGGCATCGAGGATGCCGTTGTGCGGTCCAGAGCGACACGAATATGAAGAATAAAGAAGTCTGGAGAAATACCGCTGATGAACAGCTGAATAATCGGCGTTTTGGACGATGGACCGCTGCCGGCACCTGTGCCGGGCGGACGTGATTTCACTTTGTGGAGCCTAGGGGAATCGAACCCCTGACACCCGCCTTGCAAAGGCGGTGCTCTACCAACTGAGCTAAGGCCCCTCGTCGTGGCTCGGCGGCTGATCGGGTGAATCGGCCACCGCCACGTGCCAGACCTCGACCCCGCGCCGTGACCGCACCACCGCCGCCGCTATCGCGACCACTGCCAGTGGCAATGCGAGCCTCACACAACGTCTGGACGGGCACATGGTTGTGGGCCTGGGAGGACTCGAACCTCCGACCTCTTCGTTATCAGCGAAGCGCTCTAACCGCCTGAGCTACAGGCCCTTACTCGCGTACGACCGAGCGACGAGATTACCGCACTCGCCGCCGGACCCCCAAAACCCCGTGATCGCCACTGGTCCGATGGCGTCGACCCACCGCGCCCGGCTGCGCCGCGCTTGTGATCGCCACTGGTCCGATGGTGTCGACCCACTAGTCCCGATCGGCCAGTGTGACTTCGATGCCACCGATCAGATCGGTGGTGAGGTTGTAGACGAACGCGGCGATGGTGGCCATCGCGGTCAGCAGCACGATGTTGACCAAGCCGATCAGCACGGCGCCGCCGAAGATGGTGCCACTCGAGACCAGTTCGCCGCTGCTGCCGCTGGTGTTGTTCAGCAGGTCGCCGACGTTGCTGTTCAACTTGGCCCACACGCCCATGCCGCCGAGCACGAGGTAGAGGAAGGCCACCGCGATCATCCACACGAAAAACAACGCCACCGACAGCAGCAGCGACACCTTCAGGGTGCTCCACGGATCGATCCGGCGGATCTGCATGCTGGCCCGAACGGGCCCGCGGGTACGCCGCGACACCTGCAGCCGGTTCTCCCGGCCCTCGCGGTTTTCCCGGCTCTCGGCCGTCGCCGTCCGGGCGGACGACGACGAGGGGCTCGGCGCCTCGGCGTTGCGGTCCGGTGCGGGTTTGCGCTGCGGGGGCCGCGGCAGCGGTCCGGACAGATCGGGCAGCTCGCTGGCGTAGGCCTCGGCGGGTGGGCCTTCGCCCCGCGCCGGTGCGGCATCGAACTCGTACGCCGGGTGCTTCGGGCGCGACCCCGCGCCGCCCCCCGGCGCCGCGGTGCCGAAGATGACGCGGTTCGTCCGCGCATCGGCACCGGAGGGCGGGCCCGCCGGCCGCGGCGCGGCCTGGGGTTCGGCTTCGCGATGCGCCGGCGCTGACGGCCGCGCCCCGCCCTGGGGGCCACCCGCCTGCGCGGGCGCCGCGCGGTGTGCACCGGCACGCTCGACCGCACCGTCCCCGTTGATGCTGTCGCCCTTGTTGGGGGCGCCCGGCTCGTTCGGTGAGGTCACCCCGACTCCTTAGGTCTTTTGCGATGGCTCCTGCGCGGCGGCAGTTGAATTATGTCTGGTCGGCCCGAGTTTATGCCTTAGGAATCCTGTCCGCCGTCGGCCTCCTCGACGACCTCGTCCGCGGCTTCCTCGGCGTTGCGCGCGATGGCCAACAAGGTGTTGTCCTCGCCCAGGTTCATCAGCCGCACACCCTTGGTCTGCCGTCCCGCCTTGCGGACCTGGCGCGCCGCCGTGCGGATGACGCCCCCTCCGGAGGTGATCGCGTACAGCTCGCTGTCGTCGTCGACGATCAGCGCGCCGACCAGCCTGCCACGGCGGCGGTCGTACTGAACGGTCAGCACTCCCTTGCCGCCGCGCCCCTGGACCGGGTACTCCTCGATCGCCGTGCGCTTGGCGTACCCGCCGGACGTGGCGACCAGCAGATACGTGCCCTCGCGGACCACGTTCAGCGACAACAGGTAGTCGTCGGCGTTGAACCGCATGCCCTGCACGCCGGACGTCGCCCGTCCCATCGGGCGCAACGCCTCGTCGGTCGCCGAGAACCGGATGGACTGCCCGTTGGCGGAGACCAGCAGCAGGTCCTCCTCGGACGAGCAGAGCACCGCGCCGACCAACTCGTCGCTGTCGCGCAGGTTGATCGCCACGATCCCGCCCGAGCGGTTGGAGTCGAAGTCGGTCAGTTTGGTCTTCTTGACCAGGCCGTTGCGCGTCGCCAACACCAGGTACGGGGCGTCCTCGTAGCTGCGGATCTGGATGACCTGCGCGATGCGCTCCTCCGGCTGGAAGGCCAGCAGGTTGGCCACGTGCTGGCCTCGCGCCGTCCGAGAGGCCTCCGGCAGCTCGTAGGCCTTGGCCCGGTACACCCGTCCCTGCGTGGTGAAGAACAAGATCCAGTCGTGGGTGGACGAGACGAAGAAGTGCGCGACGATGTCGTCCTGCTTGAGGCCGGCGCCCTGCACGCCCTTGCCGCCGCGTTTCTGGCTGCGGTACAGGTCGGTCTTCGTGCGCTTGGCGTAGCCCGTTTCGGTGATCGTGACGACGACGTCCTCGCGGGCGATCAGGTCCTCGTCACTCACCTCACCGTCGGCGGCCACGATGCGGGTGCGACGGTCGTCGCCGTGCTTGTCGACGATCTCGGTGAGTTCGTCGCGCACGATGGCCCGCTGGCGCTCCGGCTTGGCCAGGATGTCTTCCAGGTCGGCGATCTCGGCCTCGATCTTGGCCAGGTCGTCGATGATGCGCTGACGCTCCAGGGCCGCCAGGCGCCGCAGCTGCATGTCGAGAATCGCCTGGGCCTGGATCTCGTCGATGTCGAGGAGCTCGATCAGGCCGGTGCGGGCGATGTCGACGGTCTCCGACGCCCGGATCAACGCGATCACCTCGTCCAGCGCGTCGAGCGCCTTGACCAGGCCGCGCAGGATGTGGGCCCGTTCGTTGGCCTTGCGCAGCCGATAGGTGGTGCGGCGGACGATGACGTCGAGCTGGTGGGCGACGTAGTGGCGGATCAGCTGGTCCAGCCGCAGGGTGCGCGGCACGCCGTCGACGATCGCCAGCATGTTGGCGCCGAAGCTGGTCTGCAACTGGGTGTGCTTGTAGAGGTTGTTCAGCACCACCTTGGCCACCGCGTCGCGCTTGAGCTCGATGACGATGCGCAGGCCCACCCGATCGCTGGATTGGTCTTCGATGTTGGCGATGCCGGCGAGCCGGGCGTCGCGGACCTGCTCGGCGATCGAGGTGATGAAGTTGTCGTGGTTGACCTGGTACGGCAACTCGGTGATCACCAAAGACGTTCGGCCCCTGGCCTCTTCGACCTCCACCACGCCGCGCATCCGGATCGAGCCGCGGCCGGTCTTGTACGCGTCGCCGATGCCCTGCGTCCCGACAATCAGCCCTGAGGTGGGAAAGTCGGGTCCTTTGACCCGTTCCATGACGGCGGCCAGCGTGGCTTCCTCGTCGGCCTCGTGGTTTTCCAGGCACCAGAAGACCGCCTCGGCCAGCTCACGCAGGTTGTGCGGCGGGATGTTGGTCGCCATGCCGACCGCGATGCCACCAGAACCGTTGGCCAGCAGGTTGGGGAACCGGCTGGGCAGCACCGTCGGTTCTTGTACGCGCCCGTCGTAGTTCGGGATGAAATCGACTGTCTCCTCGTCGATTTCGCGCAGCATCTCCATCGCGAGCGGAGTCAGCCGCGCCTCGGTGTTGTGGCTGACGAAGCCGTTTGTGATGAACGCGTGGTCGTCGGTGTCGACGCGGAGGCTGTAGACGGGTTGCACGCCGGCCTCGGTGACCGCAGCGACTTTGGCGTAGTAGAACCGGCCGTCGGTGAGCTCGGTTGCGATCGCCGCGGCGTCTGCATCATCGCCGTAGTGAAGCAGGAACGCTGCCAGTCCGGGAACCTCATCGACCGTGGGGGCTGCGTACGCCATTGGCGGCGTGTTGCGTGCGTAGGCCCCATGCTCGGCGCTCATTACAGCGCAGTCGCCGGGTCGGATCTCGTCAATCAACTTCCACAGGAGTGTCGGCACACCGCCCACGGCCACGAGACACAGCAGCGGATGGTTGCCGGTGCCCGTAACCTCGCAGCCCTCGACCGTCCGCACGGTGTAGGTCTCGTGCTCGCCGGAGTGGAACAACCGGTCGGCGCGCACCGGATTGCCATGCCGATCAAGGACTTTGATGTCTATGACGTTGTCGGTGTTTGGCAGCGCGCCGGGCACGATGTCGGCGATCCGTATCGATTCGCCGGAAGCCAGCGCCACCGACGTATCCGCGCTGACGCAATACCTCATCGCGGCCGGCGGGTCGTTGCCCGGCGAGCCGAAGTTGCCCTGCCCGTCGACGAGCGGGTAGCGCAGCGACCACGGCTGGGCCATGCGCACCAACGTGTCGTAGATCGACGCGTCGCCGTGCGGGTGGTAGTTACCCATCGTCTCGGCCACCGACCGCGCAGACTTGGCGTGGCTGCGGTCCGGCCGGAACCCGGAGTCGTACATCGCGTACAGAACCCGGCGGTGCACCGGCTTGAGGCCGTCGCGCACCTCCGGCAGGGCGCGGCCCACGATCACGCTCATCGCGTAATCGATGTAGCTGCGCTGCATCTCCTGCTGGATATCGACCGGTTCGATGCGGTCGCCGGCCTCGTCGCCGGGTGGCAGCGTGGTGTCAGTCATCTATTCCTCGTTTTTCCGGGGTATGCGCGTCTGACCGATCAGACATCCAGGAAGCGAACGTCCTTGGCGTTGCGGGTGATAAAGCTGCGGCGCGCGTCGACGTCCTCGCCCATCAGGATCGAGAACAGCTCGTCGGCGGCCGCCGCGTCGTCCAGGGTGACCTGCCGCAGTACCCGCACGGACGGGTCCATCGTGGTCTCCCACAACTCCTTGGCGTCCATCTCGCCGAGACCCTTGTAGCGCTGGATCCCGTCTTCCTTGTTGATCTTCTTGCCGGCCTTCAGTCCGGCCTCCAGCAGACCGTCGCGCTCGCGGTCGGAGTAGGCGAACTCGGGATCGCTGCGCTGCCACTTCAACTTGTACAGCGGCGGCTGCGCCAAGAACACGTGACCGTTTTCGATCAGCGGCCGCATGAAGCGGAACAGCAGCGTCAACAGCAGCGTCGAGATGTGCTGGCCGTCAACGTCGGCGTCGGCCATCAGCACGATCTTGTGGTAGCGCAGCTTGCTGAGGTCGAACTCGTCGTGGATCCCCGTGCCGAGCGCGGTGATGATCGCCTGGACTTCGGTGTTCTTCAGCACCCGGTCGATGCGCGCCTTCTCGACGTTGATGATCTTGCCGCGCAACGGCAGGATGGCCTGGAACATCGAGTCGCGGCCGCTCTTGGCCGAGCCACCGGCCGAATCACCTTCGACCACATACAGTTCGGACTTGCGCGGGTCCGTGGAGCGGCAGTCGGCCAGCTTGCCCGGCAGGCCGCCGAGGTCGGTGGCGCTCTTGCGGCGCACCAGCTCCCGGGCCTTGCGGGCGGCGATGCGCGCCTGCGCCGACGAAACCGCCTTGTTCACAACGGTTTTCGCCTCCGAGGGGTTGGCCTCGAACCAGTGTGTGAGCTGTTCGTTGCACACCTTCTGCACGAAGGACTTGACCTCGGTGTTGCCGAGCTTGGTCTTGGTCTGCCCCTCGAACTGCGGTTCGCTGACCTTCACGGAAATGACCGCGGCCAGGCCCTCCCGGATGTCGTCGCCGGTCAGGTTGGCGTCCTTCTCCTTCAGCAGCTTCTTGTCTTTGGCGTACTTGTTCACCACCGAGGTCAGCGCGCTGCGGAAGCCCTCCTCATGCGTGCCGCCCTCGTGGGTGTTGATCGTGTTGGCGAAGGTGTGCACCGACTCCGAGTAGCCGCCGTTCCACTGCATCGCGATCTCGACCTCGTGGCCGGTGCCCTTGCCGTCGAAGTCGATGACGCTCTGCTGGATCGGGCTCTTGGTCCGGTTGATGTGCTTGACGAAGTCGACCAGCCCGCCGGGGTAGTGGAAGGTGCGGTGCTTGACCTTGTGCGGCGCACTCGACTCGGCCGCTTTTTCCTCGGCGCTCTTCGGGGCGTCGGCGGTGTCGCTGACGACCTCTTCGACGACCTCGTCCTGCTCCACCCGCTCGTCGGTGAGGTTGATGGTCAGACCCTTGTTCAGGAACGCCATCTCCTGAAGGCGGCGGGCGACCGTCTCGAAGTCGTAGTGGGTGGTCTCGAAGATGTCGGGGTCCGCCCAGAACCGGATGATGGTTCCGGTCTTCCTGGTGGCCTCGCCCTGTTTGAGGGTGCCGGGCACGGCGTGGTCGTAGAACTGCGACCACTCGTATCCATCGCGCTTGATGTCGACCTCGAGCCGGGTCGACAGCGCGTTGACCACCGAGACGCCAACGCCGTGCAAGCCGCCGCTGACGTTGTAGCCGCTGTTCTCACCGCCGAATTTGCCGCCGGCGTGCAGTTGCGTCATGACGACGTCGACGGTGGGGGCGCCGGTGGCGTGCATCGCCACCGGGATGCCGCGGCCGTTGTCGGCGACTTCCACGCCGCCGTCGTCGAGCAGCCGCACGTCGACCTGCGTCGCGTAGCCGGCCATCGCCTCGTCCACCGAGTTGTCGACCACCTCCCAGATGAGGTGGTGCAAACCGCGCTCGCCGGTGGAGCCGATGTACATGCCCGGGCGTTTGCGGACGGCCTCCAGCCCTTCGAGAACGGTAATCTGTTCAGCGCCGTATCCGGATTGGGGCTTCTTCTTCTGGGCAGCCACGGTCGGAATGCTCTCCTTGGGGTTTCATGCGGGCGGTTCGGTCACCGCTACAGCCGCACCCCACCACTCTACCGTGAACGGCCCTCGGCACCGACTCTGTGGGCGCGTTTCTACCCAGCTAACCGCGCCGTGCGGACGATTTCTTCGTTCCGGGCGCGTCCTGACGTGCGTTATGTAAGTCCGCGCGGTTGTGGCGGCTCTCAGCGCCCTGTTGATGCAACCGCGACTGGGGATCGTTCGGGCCGCGAAACGCCTCAGCCGTACGTGTCGCGTGGCCCGCGGCCGGCGATGTGACGTGGGCCCTTGCGCCACGACGGCGCGGTCGGCCCGGTGATTTTCAACGACGTGACGACGCCGTTGCCGACCGCCGCGGCGATCTTGGCCAAAAGTTGCGCCTGCATCATCCGCAGCTGGGTTGCCCACGCCGTCGACTCCGCCGTCACGCTGAGGACGCCGTCGCTGAGTGCGGTCGGGGTCGCATGGTCGGCGATCTGGTGTCCCACCACCGAGGGCCAGTGACCCAGCACCGTGCCTTCGGCGACGCGCGTCGACCAGCCGCGCTTTTTCGCCAGGTCACGCGCCAGCCGGCCCAGCGGCTGCGGATCGCGCGTGTCGGGCCCCGGGCCCGACCAGCTCCGTCGTTGGCCCGCCACACGCCGCGGCGCCGCCGGAGCCGACCGCCCGCGGCCGGCGTCCTTACCCTGCGCGCGCGCGGCGGCGCGTGCCTCCTCGAGCGTGCGGCGCACGAGATCGATCCCGGTCAGCCCGCCGAGGCGGTCGACGTCTTCCCCTTCACCGGCACCGGTCATGGCAGCACCGCCGACACCCGGCCCGAGTCGTCATCACGCAAATCGATGTGCACCCGTCGCGCGTCCCAGTCCGCCGGGATGTCTTCCGGCACCGCCGCGGTGACCAAAACCTGTTCGGCCGATTCGGCCACCGCCGCCAATGCGCGCCGACGCGTGGCGTCCAGTTCGGCGAACACGTCGTCGAGCAACAACACCGGGTCGGTGCCCTCGGCCCGCAACAACTCGTACGCCGCCAACCGCAACCCGACCGCGAACGACCACGATTCGCCATGGCTGGCAAAGCCTTTGGCGGGCTGGTCGCCCAGCCGCAACTCGAGGTCGTCGCGGTGCGGACCCACCAGACACATCCCACGGTCCAATTCGGCATCGCGACGCGCTGCCAGCGCCGCCAACAGTGCTGTCTCCAGGAATTCGCGGTCGCTCCCCTGGAAATCTTGCGGATTGTGATCGCCCAGGCTGGCGCGGTAGCCGATCGAGGCGGGCCGCGATCCGGGCGCCACCAACTGATAGGCCTTTTCCACTTCGGGCGCCAGCTCGTTCACCAGGTCGATCCGCGCCGCCATCAGTTCCGCTCCGTGCTGGGCCAGCCGGCTGTCCCACACGTCCAGGGTGTCCAGGGCGCCTCGGTCGCCGCGATACCGCGCGCCGGACAGGGACTTCAACAGCGCCGTGCGCTGCCGTAACACCTTGTCGTAATCGGCGCGCACGGCAGCGACCGTCGGCCTGCGCACCGTGGCCAAATCGTCGAGGTAACGGCGCCGGTCGGCCGGATCGCCGCGGACCAGCGCCAAGTCCTCGGGGGCGAAGAGCACCGCGCGCAGCACGCCGACCACCTCGCGCGTGCTGCGCACCGGCGAACGGTTCAGGCGCGCCTTGTTGGCCCTGCCCGCCGCGATCTCGAGGTCGATCGCGCATTCCCTGCCGTCGTTGACGACGATCGTCGACACCACCGCGCGCTCGGCGCCGGCACGAATCAACGGCGCGTCTGTCCCGACCCGATGCGAACCCAAGGTGGTCGAATACCACAGGGCCTCAATCAGATTCGTCTTCCCGAAGCCATTGGGACCGACGAACACCGTCCGGCCCGGCTGCAATTCGAGGTCGGCGTGTGCCCAGGACCGGAAATCGCGCAGGCCCAGATGCCGGACGTACACCTACCCGGGCAATCGAACTGGCATCAACAGGTACACGTAATCGGTGGGCAGTGCGGCGAACGGCCCGTTGCCGCCGGGGGAGCTGTCGTCGCTGGCCGCCGGGCGCAGCAACGCGGGCTTCCCCGGGGTCGTGAAACCAAACGACACCCGCTCCGAATGCACCGACGCGAGCCCGTCGGTCAGGTAGGTCGGATTGAAGGCGATCGTCAACGGTTCGCCCACGAAATCCACTTGAAGGTCCTCTTCGGCCCGGCCCACGTCATCAGCCCCCGCGGAAAGCCGCAGCGTTCCCTCGGAGAACTCCATCCGGACCTGCGCACCCCGGTCGGCCACCAGAGCCACCAACTTGATGGCCTCGGTGAGCTCGGCCACGTTGATGGTCGCGACGGCCGTGTGCTCGGCCGGTAGCAACTGCCGGAATTTGGGGAACTCCGCGTCCAGCAGTCGCGTCGTACTGCGTTTGCCGCTACCGCTGATGCCCAGCAGCCCCTCTTTCCCGACACCCGCGCCCGCTCCCAGCGACAACCGAACCTCAGACCCGTCGGCGCCGGCTTTGGCCGCCTCGGCCAGCGTCTTCGCCGGCACCAACACCGCGGCTTCGATGTCGGGCGACAACGCCGACCACGTCAGCTCGCGAACCGCAAGCCGGAACCTGTCAGTGGCAGCCAAAACCACCGTGTCGCCGGAAATCTCAACCCGAATCCCGGTCAGCATGGGCAGCGTGTCATCGCGGCCGGCGGCGATGGCCACCTGACCGATCGCCTCCGCGAACAGATCCGCCGGGAGGGTGCCGGTACCTTCCGGCAGTGCGGGCAGCGTCGGGTAATCCTCAACCGGCATGGTCGGCAGGGAGAACCTGGCGCTTCCGCACGTCAGCGCGACCCGATTGCCGTCCACATAGAAGTCGACGGGCTTGTTGGGCAACGCCCGAGTGATGTCCGACAGCAGCCTTCCGGATACCAAAACGCTTCCAGGAGAAGCGATTTCAGCAGCAACCTGGGCTTCGGCCGACACTTCGTAGTCGAAACCGGAGATCGTCAGCCCCTCGTCGGAACCGGACAACAACACCCCGGACAACACGGGAACCGCCGGCCGCGACGGCAAGTTCTTCGCCACCCACGACACCGCGTCGGCGAAGGACTCTCGCACCAGACGAAACTTCAAGTCGGTGAGGCCAGCTGTTGTCGTCGCCGCGTCCATAGCGTCCCTTTACCTGCCGAGTGTCGGAAAATCACAGTGGCTAGCCGCCCGTCGCTAGCAGTCGCTGAACAACCGTAGATCTTCTGCGGCCATCTTGAAAGCTAATCGCAAGGGCCGACAAGCCGCGTCGTCGACGGCGCGCACTGCGCCCGGGCGACGCGCGTCCCCAACGCCGTTCTTCAAAGAACAAACTACGGATAGATCTCAGTACTAGTAATAAGTGCTGTGCATTCTGGGGACAGCAGGACCTTGTCGCAGCTAGGGGAGTCATCGGGTTGTGGATGACACCGTTGACAACACTGTGCGCGGCCGTGGCGGGCTGGGGATCGGCGTGGGGTGTGCATGCGAACCCGCTTGGTGCACCGATCTTTGGACGGATTTTGCACAACGCTGCGCACAGCGTGACGGTGTGACACGTGTGACAGGGGAGTGAGAAGTTTTTCGAAAAAAATTTGGTGGATGCGCCGAAGTCAGCGCTTGGACCGCTGCCGGATCCGGGTGGTGAGTTCCTTGACGTGATCGAAGACCTCACGGCGCTCGGCCATCTCGGACAAGATCTTTCGTTGCGCGTACATGACCGTGGTGTGGTCGCGGCCGAAGGCCTGGCCGATCTTGGGCAGCGACAAGTCGGTCAGCTCGCGGCACAGGTACATCGCGATCTGCCGCGACTGGGCCAGTGCGCGGGTCTTGCCGGGGCCGCGTAATTCCTCGACGGTGGTGTCGAAGTACTCGGCGGTGGCGGCCATGATCGTCGCCGCGCTGATTTGCATGGTGCTGGCGTCGGCGATGAGGTCGCGAAGGACGATCTCCGCAAGGGACTTGTCGATCGGCGTCTTGTTCAGCGACGCGAACGCGGTCACCCGGATCAGGGCGCCCTCGAGCTCGCGAATGTTGCGTTCGATGCTGCTGGCGATGAGCTCGAGGACGTCGTCGGGCACGGCCAGCCGCTCCATTTGCGCTTTCTTACGCAGAATCGCGATGCGGGTCTCGAGTTCCGGCGGCTGGACGTCGGTGATCAGGCCCCACTCGAACCGGGTCCGCAGCCGGTCTTCGAGGGTGGCGAGCTGTTTCGGCGGCCGGTCGGACGAGATGACGATCTGCTTGTTCGCGTTGTGCAGCGTGTTGAAGGTGTGGAAGAACTCTTCCTGGATGCCTTCTTTGCCCTCGATGAACTGGATGTCGTCCACCAGCAGCACGTCGACGTCGCGGTAGCTGCGTTTGAAGGCCACTTTGCGGTCGTCGCGCAGCGAGTTGATGAAGTCGTTGGTGAATTCCTCGGTGGAGACGTATTTCACCCGCATCCCGGGGAAGAGGCGCTGCGCATAATTACCCGCCGCGTGCAGGAGGTGCGTCTTGCCGAGGCCGGATTCGCCCCAGATGAAGAGCGGGTTGTAAGCGCGGGCCGGCGCTTCGGCGATGGCCAGGGCCGCGGCATGCGCGAAGCGGTTGGAGGCGCCGATGACGAACGTGTCGAACGTGTAGCGCCGGTTGAGGCTGGTGCCGCCGGCGATCGCGGGGTCGGCCGCGTGCGGGCGTTCGGTGAAATAGTTGGGCCAGCTGTGTTCGGCGGCGACTTCCCCGTTTTCGTCGCCCTCGTCGCCGTCGATCGAGGTGTCGAGGAGGGAGTCGTCCGGCTGGCCGGCGGCCTGGATCTCCGGGTCCGCGGTGAAGGGCTCCGTGGCGGTGAAGGCTCCGTCGTCGCCGTCGTCGGCGGGTGGGGCGATGCGCACCCCGAGTTGGATCTGCTGCCCGAGCCGGCGGCTGAGCGCGTCGGTGATCGGGGCGCGCAGGTGACGCTCGATCTCGTTCTGCACGAAGCTGCTCGGCACCGACAACAGGGCGAATCCCTCGACGATGGTGAGCGGCTGGACGAGGTTCAGCCACGCCCTTTGCTGTGGGGTCAGCGGGGTGGCGAGGGCGGTGCGATTGGAAGCGATGCCGTCGGAGACCGAGTCGCCGTTCAGCTCGGAGACGACCGCGTTCCAAACTGTCGTGAATCCTGAACCGGGGTCATCGGTCAACGACGTAATCTCCCTGGTTCTCGCAGATCCCGGGTCGAGGGGCAACCACGCTTGCCGACGAAACGACTGTCCACATAGTTATACACAGGTGTGGACAGGATGATGGTAAACGAGCCGCAGCCTATCGGCGACGGCCCATGATCTCCGCGCTGAGGGCAACCCGTGCGAGTCGCCTAGACAGCTAGTCGATCCGCCATCCTCGCTTCGTCGTCGAGCGCCGCTCCACTCTGAAACGGCATTGCCAGAAGCTAACAGTTTTCCGCGCGGCTGCCAACCGTTCTGCTGCATTCCAATCGGCCTCTTTAGGGTTGTTTGGGGCCTGCGTATGTGTCGTCGACCCATCGTGCCGCAACGACGTCTGCGAGAACTCGGGTTTTCACGGATGAGGTCAGTTGGGTCCGTTGGGGGAGACCAAGTTTGACCCAGCGAAGCCGCGTCAGTACCCTCAAACAGTCGCCCGAAAGTCGGCGATACGGCTGCGACCCGGACGAAGCCCGGGGACCGCGCCGGCCAGCAGCAAGGCTTAACCTCCGATCGTCTCGCAGACGAACGCGGTCGGATGGTTCGAAGACGAGGAGAACGCCGTGGCCAAGGGCAAGCGGACCTTCCAGCCGAATAACCGGCGCCGAGCCCGCGTGCACGGCTTCCGGTTGCGGATGCGCACCCGTGCCGGGCGCGCAATCGTCTCCAGCCGGCGCCGCAAAGGTCGCCGCGCCTTGACTGCCTGATCGCAACACCGGGCTTTTCAGCGGTGCTTCCCGCGCGCAACCGCATGAGGCGGTCAACGGAGTTTGACGCCGCGGTGAAGTACGGGATGCGCTCGGGGCAGCCCGACGTCGTCGTGCATGTGCGACGCGCCCCGGAAGACGGCGCGGGTCCGCAGGTCGGGCTGATCGTCGCCAAAACGGTGGGGTCGGCGGTCGAACGTCATCGCGTCGCCCGTCGGCTCCGCCACGTCGTCCGCACCATGCTGGACGATCTGCACCAATCGGACCGGGTGGTGATCCGGGCATTGCCGAGCAGCCGCCAGGCGTCATCCGCCCGGCTCGAACAGCAGCTGCGGCGGGGCTTGCGTCGCGCCTTCGCCGCGGCGGGAAGCGACCGATGAGTGCACCGGCGCAGTCACGCGCGGCGAGCCGGGCCGCGGTGCGCGGACTGATCTTCCTCATCCAGCTGTACCGGCACATGGTGTCGCCGCTGCGCCCGGCGACGTGTCGGTTCGTGCCGACCTGTAGCCAGTACGCCGTCGACGCCCTCACCGAATACGGCTTGGTCCGGGGGAGCTGGATGGCCGCGGCCAGGCTCGCCAGATGCGGACCATGGCATCGGGGAGGATGGGATCCGGTACCGGATCGACACGCATGCCGGGCGAGCTTCGAATCCGCCGGCCCCCCCACTGGACAAGCGGGGGACCCCGCGCCGGAGCAACGGGAGAGTGAATCTTTTGTTTGATTTCTTCAGCCTCGACATCGTCTACTACCCGGTGTCGTGGATCATGTGGGCTTGGTACAAGTTGTTCGCGGCGTTGCTCGGACCGTCGAATTTCTTCGCCTGGGCCCTGTCGGTGATGTTCCTCGTGTTCACCTTGCGGGCCCTGCTGTACAAGCCGTTCGTGCGCCAGATCCGCACCACCCGGCAGATGCAGGAGCTGCAGCCGCAGATCAAGGCGCTGCAGAAGAAGTACTCCAAAGACCGCCAGCGGATGGCGCTCGAGATGCAGAAGCTGCAACGCGAGCACGGCTTCAATCCGGTCCTCGGCTGCCTGCCGATGCTCGCGCAGATCCCGGTGTTCCTCGGGCTGTATCACGTGTTGCGGTCGTTCAACCGGACGACCGGAGGCTTCGGCCAGCCGCACCTGTCGGTGGCCCAGAACCGGGCGACGGGCAACTACTTCTTCAGCCCGTCCGACGTGGCCCATTTCCTGGACGCGAATCTGTTCGGCGCGCCGATCGGCGCGTTCATGACGCAACATTCCGGGCTGGACGCCTTCACCCACTTCAGCCGCCCGGCGGTGATCGCGGTCGGCGCCCCGGTGATGATCCTCGCCGGTGTCGCGACCTACTTCAACAGCCGCGCATCGGTGGCCCGGCAGAGCCCGGAGGCCGCCGCCAACCCGCAGACCGCGATGATGAACAAGCTCGCGCTGTACGTGTTTCCGCTGGGCGTCGTCGTCGGCGGGCCGTTCCTTCCCCTCGCGATCATCCTGTACTGGTTCGCGAACAACATTTGGACGTTCGGGCAGCAGCATTACGTGTTCGGCATGATCGAAAAAGAGGACGAGGCGAAGCGGCAGGAAGCCGTTGAGCGCCGAGCGGCCAACGCGCCGGCGCCGGGCGCCAAACCGAAGCGCGGCCCCAAGGCGACAACGGGGAGCGACAACGGCTCGTCGACGGCGAGCAACGACGCCGAGCGGGAGACCGAGGAATCCACCGGCGGTGCGGGCGAGGCGGAAACGGCAACCGCGCGGCCGGACAAGCCGAGCCCGGCTCGCAACACTGGACCGACCAATCGCACCCCGCGACCCGGGGCGCGACCCAAGAGGCGAAAACGCTGACGCGTCGCCACAGCTTAAGGGGGACCCCGGGCGAATGGCCCGAGTCGGACGGGAACCCCGCGGATGAGGGAGAGAGAGAACGACATGACAGACGCCGAGACGACCGAACGCGACGTTGACGCGGAACTCGACACGCAAGCACCGGCAGCCGAGGACGAGGTGACGGCGGAACGGGACGCCGACCAAGTCGACGACCTGGAGGAGCGACTGGTCGCCGAGGGCGAGATCGCCGGCGACTATCTCGAGGAGCTGCTGGACCTGCTGGACTTCGACGGCGACATCGATCTCGACGTCGAGGGGGATCGGGCCGTCGTGAGCATCGACGGCAGCAACGACTTGAACAAGTTGGTCGGCCGCGGGGGTGAGGTGCTCGATGCGCTCCAGGAGCTGACCCGGCTCGCGGTGCACCAGAAGACCGGCGTGCGGAGCCGGTTGATGCTGGACATCGCGAGCTGGCGCCGGCGCCGGCGCGAGGAGTTGGCCGCCCTGGGCGACAAGGTGGCACGGCGGGTGCTGAACACCGGTGAGCGCGAGGAGCTTTCTCCCATGACACCGTTCGAGCGCAAGATCGTCCACGACGCCGTCGCGGCCGTTCCGGGGGTGCACAGCGAGAGCGAGGGGCAGGAGCCGTCGCGGCGCGTCGTTGTCCTGCTCGACTAGCGCGCCGAGTCACAGCCGTGTAATTCGCGGGGTTCAGCCGGACGGCCACAGGGATCGAGGATGTTTCACGTGAAACAGGAACGCGAGATGTTTCACGTGAAACACGGCGACGGGACGACCGGCCCGGGGTCCGGCGACGCGCCGGCCGACCCCGGCTCCCTGACCGACGCGGCTACCGCCGTCTTCGGCCCGGGGATCGACACCGCGCGGCGCTACGCCGAGCTGTTGGCCGGCCCGGGCGTCGAACGCGGGCTCCTCGGTCCCCGCGAGGTCGGCCGGCTGTGGGACCGCCACCTACTCAACAGCGCGGCGGTCGGGGAGCTCCTCGGACCGGGGGAGCGGGTGATCGACATCGGCAGCGGTGCCGGGCTGCCGGGGATACCGCTGGCGATCGCGCGGCCCGACCTGGAGGTCGTCCTGCTGGAACCGCTGTTGCGGCGAAGCGAGTTTCTCACGGAGGCGGTCGCCCAACTAGGGTTGTCGGTCGAGGTGGTGCGCGGGCGCGCGGAGGAGCGTTGGGTGCGGGATCGGTTCGGCGCCCGGGACGTCGCGGTGTCGCGGGCGGTCGCATCGCTGGACAAGCTGACGAAGTGGAGCATGCCGTTGCTACGGCCCGACGGGCGGATGGTCGCCATCAAAGGGGAGCGCGCTCCCGAGGAAGTGGAAACATACCGGCGTGTGATGGCGGCTGCGGGCGCCGTTGATGTCAGGGTGGTGACATGTGGCGCGAACTTTTTGCGTCCGCCCTCAACCGTGGTGTTAGCGCGACGCGGAAAGCCGTCGCGTCAAGGACCGACTCGTATCGCAGACAGGGGGACACGGTGAGTTCTCCACCCGAGTGGTCGGGCGGTTCCGCGCCGGCCGAGACGGCGGCGCCCCCGGACGGCGCGCACGGGGCCGATCATGTTTCACGTGAAACATCGGACGACTTCGATACGCCGATCGGCGCCGCCGCCGAGCGGGCCATGCGGATCCTGCACACGACCTACCCGCCGCTGCGACGGCCGGCCCACCGCCGCCTGTTCACCGTCGCTAATCAGAAGGGTGGCGTCGGAAAGACCACCACCGCGGTCAACCTCGCAGCCGCGCTGGCGGTGCAGGGGCTCAAGACCCTCGTCATCGACCTCGATCCGCAGGGCAACGCGAGCACGGCGCTCGGCATCCACGACCGTCAAGCGGGCACCCCGTCGTCCTACGAAGTCCTCCTCGGCGAGGTGTCGTTGCGGGACGCGTTGCGGCCCAGCCCACACAGCCCCCGGCTGTTTTGCGTGCCGGCCACCATCGACCTGGCGGGCGCCGAGATCGAATTGGTCAGCATGGTCGCGCGTGAGAACCGGCTGCGCACCGCCCTGGCCGAGCTCGACCAGTTCGACTTCGACTACGTCTTCATCGACTGCCCGCCATCGCTCGGGCTGCTGACGATCAACGCCCTCGTGGCCGCGCCGGAGGTGATGATCCCGATCCAGTGTGAGTACTACGCGCTGGAGGGCGTGTCGCAACTGATGCGCAACATCGAGATGGTGAAGGCGCACCTCAATCCGCAACTCGACGTCACCACCGTGATCCTCACGATGTACGACGGGCGGACCAAGCTGGCCGACCAGGTGGCCGAAGAGGTGCGCCGGTACTTCGGAACCAAAGTGCTGCGGACGGTGATTCCGCGCAGCGTCAAGGTTTCGGAGGCGCCCGGCTACAGCATGACGATCATCGATTACGACCCCGGTTCCCGGGGCGCGATGAGTTACCTCGACGCGAGTCGCGAACTCGCCGAACGTGATTGACCGCCATCCTGAAGGGACGACCATGACGCAGCCGTTACGCAAGAAGGGCGGCCTCGGCCGCGGCCTGGCTTCGCTGATTCCCACCGGTCCCGCCGAGGGCGACCCGGGCCCGGCGACGCTGGGTCCGCGGATGGGGGACGCGGCGGCGGACGTCCTGATCGGGGGACCGGGCCCGGACCTGGCGCCGGCGGGCGCGGTGTACCGCGAGATCGCGCCCACCGACATCGAGCGCAACCCTCGCCAGCCCCGGCAGGTGTTCGACGAGGAGGCGCTGTCGGAATTGGTGCACTCCATTCGCGAGTTCGGCCTGCTGCAGCCGATCGTCGTCCGGGCGGTGACCGGAACGCCGGGCGGTGCGCGATATCAGATCGTGATGGGGGAGCGGCGTTGGCGCGCGGCCCAGGAGGCGGGCCTCGCCACGATCCCGGCCATCGTGCGCGAAACCGGTGACGACAACCTGCTGCGCGATGCCCTGCTCGAGAACATCCACCGCGTGCAGCTGAACCCGTTGGAAGAGGCGGCTGCATACCAACAGTTGCTCGACGAATTCGACGTCACCCACGACGAACTGGCGTCCCGCATCGGCCGGTCCCGGCCGCTGATCACCAACATGATCCGGCTGTTGAAGCTGCCGATCGCGGTTCAGCGCCGGGTCGCGGCGGGCGTCCTGTCCGCGGGCCATGCCCGGGCGCTGCTGGCCCTGGAGGCAGGCCCGGAGGCTCAGGAGGAATTGGCCGGGCGGATCGTCGCCGAGGGTCTGTCGGTGCGGGCCACCGAGGAGGCGGTCACCCTGGCCAACCGGGGCGACGCGGCCAGCCCCGCCCCCCAGCGCCGCAAGCCGATCCAGATGCCCGGCCTGCAGGACGTTGCCGATCGGCTGTCGAACACGTTCGACACGCGGGTGACGGTCAGCCTGGGCAAACGGAAGGGCCGGATCGTGGTCGAGTTCGGTTCGGTGGAAGACCTTCAGCGGATCGTCGACGTGATGACCCCGCGCAAGGCCTGACCGGCGACACGGTGTAATTACGTCACTGTGACATTGCGCCGGCTGCGGGATGCGGATGAGCCGCACCCGTCATCGCATCGTGACCCAGTTGTGATGTGGCCCAGCGACTTTCGTGGTGCGGCCGATGAGGCGCGGTGCCCGACCGGAGTTTGCCGCGCCGGTTGAAGTGGTGCAGCAAACACTGGTCCGATGGTGGCCAATTCTCCTATCCTGGAGGGGTTGCCGGTGGCCCCGAGAATGGAAGGCCGCGGTACCGGACGGAAGCCAGGAGGCTAGTGTCTGCTCGAATCATGCCCTTGCGGCTCGAGGCTTTCGAGCAGCTTCCCAAGCACGCGCGCCGCTGCGTGTTCTGGGAGGTCGATCCGGCGACCCTCGGTAACCAGGACCACCTCGCCGACCCGGAATTCGAGAAAGAGGCCTGGCTGTCGATGGTGATGCTGGAGTGGGGCTCGTGCGGTCAGGTCGCGACGGCGATCCCGGACGAGCGCAGCCATGCCGAGCCGCCGTGCCTGGGGTATGTCCTCTACGCGCCGCCCCGCGCCGTGCCGCGGGCCCAGCGGTTTCCCACGGCGCCGGTGTCCGCCGATGCCGTGCTGTTGACGTCGATGAACATCGAGCCGGGGCAGGCCTCCGACGACCTGCCGCACGGGCTGATCGCCCGGGTCATCGACGAGCTGGTCCGCCGCGGGGTCCGGGCCCTGGAGGCTTTCGGCCGCACGCCGGAGGCCTCCGAGTTGCAGGATCCGCGGACGGTGGATCCCGATGTCCGGCCGGTGCTCGAAGCCCTCGGCGACTGCTCGGTCGACCACTGCATGATCGACGCCGAGTTCTTGAAGGACGTGGGATTCGTTGTGGTGGCGCCCCATCCGTTCTTCCCGCGGCTGCGGCTGGAACTGGACAAGGGGCTGGGCTGGAAGGCCGAGGTCGAGGCGGCGCTGGAGCGCCTGCTGTCCAGCGCCCAGCTGCAGGAGCCCGTCGGCGCGGGTGCGGCTGCTTCCTCCGTCACCTCGAACAGCGTGCAGACCGGGGAAGGTGGTTAGGAACCGCCCAGCCGGGATGCCCGTTCCACCGACAACTCGTGAGCCAGCAGTTCGGCGAAGGTGAAAGTGCCTGTGGGCCGGTCGTTTTTGCCGAGCAGATAGAGCCGTTTGACCGCGGCCAGGATGCCCTCGGCGATGGCGTCGCGGGTCTGCGTCGAAATCAGCATCGCCTGGTCACGGGGGTTGGTGATGTAGCCGACGTCGACCTGAACGGTCGGCATCCGGGTCAGCCGCAGCAGGTCCCAGGTCCGGCCATGCGTTCGGCAATCGCGTAAACCGGTGCGGGCCACCACTTCTCGTTGAATGAAGTCGGCGAGGTTGCGGCCGATGGTCGACACCGAACCGTGCGAGTTGCCGAAGTGGAAGGACGCCACGCCGTTGGCCGACGGGCTCGCCTGGGATTCGCAGCGCAGGCTGATCATCAGGTCCGCGCCGACGTTGTTGGCCGTCGCGGCGCGCTCGGGGTCCGACGGGCTGCGATTGGTCGGCCGGGACAGAAAGGTCTCCATGCCAATCGCGGTCATCCGGCCCTCGAGCCGGCTCGCCAAGTCCCACAACACATCCGCTTCGCTGATGGGTCCGGCCGGGCCCTGCATGATCAGGCCGCGATCCGCGCCGCCGCGGCCCGGGTCGATGATGATGCGCTTGCCCGACAATTTGGGGCCGGACCGGCGGACCAGCTCCTCCTCGCGGATGGCGTGTGGTGAGCCGCCGGTGACCCGCGAGCTCAAAAAATACAAGGAGCGCAAGGTTTCTGGACCGCAGATGCCGTCCGCGGCGAGCCCATACTCGCGCTGGTACGACATCAACGCGTTGTGGGTCTGCAGTCCGAAGTGGCCGTCGACCAGGCCGGTGTAGAACCCGAGGTCCTGCAGCCGCGCCTGCAGCGTCGCCACGTCGTCGCCGTAGAGCGGGGCACCGAACTGGTGGTACAGCGTGCGCGCGCCGAGCCGGTACGAGGCCTCCTTCAACGCGCGGTAGGTGGCCTCGCCGACGATGCCGTCTACCAGCAACCCGCGATTCTGCTGGAAAGCGCGCACCGCCTGATCGAGCTCGGTGTCGAAGACCTCGGGGGCCACATGCCGGCCGGTGGTCATGTCCTCGTCCGGATTGTCCAGCATCCCCAGCGTCGCGAGCGTCGCCCGGATCTCGGTCACGGCTGCGCTGCGGTCACCACAGCGCAGCGCGTCGCCGTCTACACGGCGCGGACTCGACATACCAAGGGCCCTCCGGGACAAGGCTGAACACGGGCAACAGCTAGCCGTTATTGTCGCAGACGCTTCTCAATTTTCGGAAAACCCCAGGCTAAGCCCGGGCGCGGCGTGGCGAGCCGGATAACGCCTCAGGTGAGGTTCGGAACCGCGTCGGAGAGCTCCCGCAGCAGCGCCGCCTTGCCCTTGGCGCCGACGATGCGCTTCACCGGCTGGCCGTCCTTGAACAGGATCATCGTGGGGATCGAAACCACCTGGAAGTCGCGAGCGGTCTCCGGGTTGGCGTCCACGTCGAGCTTGGCGACGGTGAGCTGACCCGCGCGCTCGCTGGCGATCTCCTCGAGAACCGGCGCGACCATCTTGCAGGGCCCGCACCACGTCGCCCAAAAGTCAACCAGCACAGGCGTATTGCTGCCCAACACCTCCGTGGAGAACGACGCGTCGGAGACTTCTATTGTGCTGCCGGATTTTTCGGCGTCGGTCATCGTGGTGCTCCAATCAGTGTGTCGGTACCCTCGGCGGTTGTTTCGTGCTCGGCCAGCCAACGCTCGGCGTCGATGGCCGCCGCGCAGCCACTGCCCGCGGCGGTGACCGCTTGCCGGTAGGTGCGGTCGACCAGGTCGCCGGCGGCGAACACCCCGTCGAGCGAGGTGCTGGTGGTGCGCCCCCGCACCAGGACGTAGCCGTCGGGATCGACGTCGACGACGTCGCGCACCAGGCCCGAGCGTGGTTCATGACCGATCGCCACGAAGGCGCCGGTGACCCGGAGCGTCGACTCCGCGCCAGTTACGTTGTCGCGCAAGCGAAGTCCCGTCACCGTCGTGTCGCCCTCGACGGCGAGCACGGCGACGTTGGTGACGAACTTGATCTTGTCGTTGTTGCGAGCGCGTTCGAGCATGATCTTGGACGCGCGGAACTCGTCGCGGCGGTGCACCAGCGTCACGCTGGTGGCGAAGCGGGTCAGGAAGAGGGCTTCCTCCATCGCCGAGTCACCGCCGCCGATGACCGCGATGTCCTGGTCGCGGAAGAAGAACCCGTCGCAGGTGGCACACGAGCTCACGCCGCGCCCCAGCAATTCCTGCTCGCCGGGGACCTGCAGGTAGCGCGCCGCCGCGCCCATGGCCAGGATGACGGCCCGGGCCCGATGGGTCTCGCCGTCGGCGGTGACGACCGACTTGACCGGACCCGTCAACGAGACCGATTCGATGTCCTCCATCCGCAGGTCCGCGCCGAAGCGCAGCGCCTGCTCGCGCATCTCGTCCATCAACGCCGGGCCGGTGATGCCGTCGCGGAAGCCGGGGTAGTTCTCCACCTCGGTGGTGGTCATCAGCGCGCCGCCGAACGAGGTGCCCTCGAAAACCAGGGGCTTCAGCTGCGCGCGGGCCGTGTAGAGGGCCGCGGTGTACCCGGCGGGACCGGAACCGATGATGATGACGTCGTGGACGGTGTCCTGGGTGTCGGCGGGGGTATCGGCAGTCATTCGAGCCTTTCGGGTGCGGAAGCTACGTCTACGAACGCCAGCGTAGGCGCCGGTGTTCCCGGGGTACTGGGCACCAGACTAAGGGCGCTGGACCTGCGTGTTGGCCAGCAACCCGGTGTCCGCGGCGCTGCAATTGAGCGCCACCGCGAAGACCGCCAGGTTGTCGGGCGTGTCGGCGGGCAGCACCAGCAGCACACCGGGGCGGGCGTTGATCTCGACCGGCCGCGCTCCGAGCACCCGCGTTGACGCGGGATAGCCGAGCCCGCCGAGGCACGACGCGCGGCGCGCGGGATCGGCGAGCGGGCCGTAGTCGGGACTGCGGTTCAGCAGCTCGAGGATCTCGTCCTGCGACAGCGGGATGGCCATCGGCGGTGTCGACACCGTGATGTGCTGCGCCGTCGCGGGGGTGCTGGGGGTGGGCTCCGGCGCGTTGAGCAGCGCCACCGTGCCCACCCCGATCGCCGCCAGTACCGCCCCCGCGCCGGCCACGGCGGCGGCCAGCCGCGCGGGGCGGATGTGCGGCCGCGCCGAGTGCTCGAGACCGACGCCCGGTTCGTTTCCTTCCCCATCCAGCGCCGCCGAGATGCGGGCGGTCACCTCCGGCGGCACGTCGGGGGCCCCGGAACCCGAGGTGTCGTCGGCACCCAGCGTGGCCACGTCGCAGCGCACCCGGTTGAGGGCGCGCAGGATGCCCTGGGCCTGCGGGTCGTCGCGGACCCGGCCGCGGATGCGGGCCGCGGAATCGTCGTCGAGCAGACCGGCCTGCAGGTCGGCCAGCAGCTCGACCGTCAAAGGCGGCTCGTCGTCGTCGGGTTCACCCATCCGCCCCAGTGTCCGTCATGCGCTGCTTGACGGCCATGGGTGCGGCCCGGTCGGGACCGGCGTTGAGGTAGCCGAGCAGCTCGGCGAGCCGGACCCGGGCGCGCGAGCATCGGCTTTTGACGGTGCCCTCGGCGACGCCCAGCAGCGCGGCGGTGTCGGCCACCGAGTAGCCCTGCATGTCGACGGCCACCACCGCCGCCCGTTGCTCCACCGGCAGGCGCATCAGGGCCCGTTGCACCACGATGGCCGTCTCGACCTGCGCCGTGCGATCGGCGACCGGATAGACGTCCTCCAGCGGCGCGGTCGGGTGGGCCTTGGTGCGGCGCAGCCGGTCCAGGCAGGCGTTGACGACGATGCGGTGCAGCCAGCTGCCCACCGCCGCGTCGTGCCGGAACGAACCCGCGCCCCGATGCGCCGAGAGCATCGCGTCCTGCAGCGCGTCTTCGGCGTCCTCGCGGGTGCGGGTGGTCAGCCGGGCCAGGCGGTGCAGCTGCCGTTGGTGGCGGTGAAACAACTCGCCGAAGGCGTGGCGGTCGCCGGCGACGTGGGCTGCCAGCAGTTCGGCGTCGGTGCGTTCGCCCTGGCTGTTCCCCCCGAGACCCACGGCCGGACAGTAACCAATCGGGGGGTCGCGCGGCACTTCACCAACGCAGGGTTTGTGAGTGCGTCAGGACGCTGCTTGAACGGTGATCTCCGAGAAACCCGCCTGGCTCTTGCCGCTGGTGGTGCCCAGCGTGGAGATCCACACCAGCAGGTTCGACGTCGGCGCGCCGGACCGGACCGGAATGACGTTGTGGCCGGGCTTGAGCGTGAAGGCCGGGGCGAGCACGGTGGTGTCTTCGAGCTTGGCGGGCGAGGCCGTCGACGACGAGCGGATCTCGACCTTGGTGCCGGTGCTGGGCGTGTCGATGGTGACCTGCCCGACCACCGTGGGCTGCGGAAGCTGCAGCATCAGCCCCTCGCCCTGCTTGAAGCTGGGGAACGGGACGGCGTCGGTATAGACCTCGGTCGCCCAGGCGGTGGAGGGGTCGCCGTCGATCGCCTGCCCGGCCGTGCCCGGATTGTCGGGATCGCCGTCGGGGGAGAAGACGGTGGCCTTGGTGGGTTTGACGACGCTCCCGGACGCCGCGGAAGCCGGCGCCGACGAGGATGTCGACGACGACGGCCCGTTCAGCCCCAACTCGTCCTTGTTGAGGCCGCCGACATTGCCGAAGATCTTGCTCACCACCGACGCCAGCACCAGCAGGGCCACCACGATGACGGCCAGGGCGGCGCCGACGCCGATCAGCACGTTGCGGCGCCGGCGCGCAAAGTTCGCATACTCGCGGCCCGAGGACGGCCGCGCGGTGGTCGGTGGCGGAGAGTCGTCGATCGGCCCGAGCACCTCGGTGCGGTCGGCCACCGCGGTGGCCTGCTGCAGCAAGTTCAAAAGCGTTGAGGCGCTGCGTATCCCGCCGTCCTCTTGAACCGCGCGAACGGCCACCGCGGAAATCTGGAAGGGGATGTCGCGGTCGATGACCATGGGTTCGACGGGATTGCCCGCGGAATCGCGCTCGGCCGATGCCAGCCCGCTGCGCACCCCGGACTCCGGCAGTGGCCACCGGTTGACCAGCAGGGCGTACAGCGCGGCGCCGATCCCGCGGATGTCGTCCTGCGGGTTGGCGTCGGGCATGGTCGCCGGGTAGGCGAGCACGACGTCGCCGTCGATGCTGACCCGCACCCGGTTGGGGTGGTCGATCGACAGGGCGACCCCGGCGCGATGGGCGGCGTCGGCGGCGGCGGCCAGCGACTGCATCGCCCGCACGGCGCCGATGGGCGACGGCGAGGTGTCGGCCACCTCCTGCAACGAACCGCCGCGGATCCACTCGGAGACGACCAGGCCGCCGGACCCGGTGTGCACCACGTCGAGCACCCGGGCGATGCCGGGCTTGTCGATCCTGCTGAGCCGCAGGGTGCGGGACAGGATGTCCTGCAGCACCTCGTGGGGCAGCGCTCCGTCCGGATCGACGAAGGTCAGCGCGACCTGCCGGTCCAGCGCGGTGTCCAGCGCCTGCCAGAACTGCAGGGGAGGCGCGCCGCCGTGGAAGACCAGCAGGCGATATCGCCCGCTGGCGATCCGCGCGCCGGGGACAAGGTGGACGTCCTCGGACGCCGATTCGCCGACCCGGTCGCGGGCGGCGTCGAATGTGCTTGGGCCGCGGGGGTTTTCGGCCGAGAGGTCGCCGTTGAGCCGGTCGGCTGGGCGGGGCGTCGGCCGGGGATCCGGCTCACGCGGAATGTCGGGCTGGAAATCGTCCGCGACGGGCCGCGGGCTGTCGGCGCCTGACCCCAGGCCGGATCCAGCGCCGGATGCGCTCTCCACTGGGCGGTCGGTCACCTCCGGTCCTTTCGCTACGCGGGCGCTGGCTACCCCATCCGGAGGCCTGCGCCGGATCGGCTCCTGAACCGCGTTGACCCCCGGCGGGGACGAATTCCTCTGCTCAGGGTACGTGACGTGGGCACGCTGAGACGATCCCTGACGTGCAGCCGGTTTGCGGGCCGGCGGCTGGGCGATCCGATCGCCGCCGAGCCACGGGACTCGGCGCCGGACGGCAGCGAGCGCCGCCTGCGCCTCGGGGACGTGCGCCCGCAGCATGACCGTCGCGAGGATCGGCGCCATGATGACCGCCAGCACCAGCAGGCGCAGCAGGGAGCCCCCGGCGCCGTGGGCGGTGAGCCGGCTCAATCCCAGCAGCCGGTCGGCGACGTGAGCGAGCAGACCGGCCAGCATCGACGCGACGATCGTCACCAGGATCGTCCGCACCGTGCCGACGTCGATCAGGTGTCCACCCTTCGGCAGCAGCGCGTGCCGTAACAGGTAGTAGCCGACGATCGCGCCGGCCAGGAAGCCGACACCGTTGGCCAGGCCCAAGAACCCGGCCACCAACTTCGGATCGCCGGTGAGGTGCGGCGCCAGCACCGAGCCGACGATCTTGACCGCCGTGATGACGAGGATGATCACGATCGGCGTCCAGGGCTGCTCGCGCGCATAGAAAACGCGCAGCTGCAGCAGCACCAGCCCGTAGGGGATCAGCGTGAACGCCGACAACGCGATCGCGGCGCCCAGGTAGCCGGCGTCGACCCCGCCGAAATGCCCGTAGGCGAACAGCGCGCTGCCGATCGCGGGTCCGCCGACGGTCATGAACGCGACGATCGGGATCAGCGTGATCAGCGTCAGCCGGGTGGCCAGCGACAGGTCGGCGAGCACGGCCTTGGTGTCGTCGGCCGCGGCGTTCCGGCTCAGCCGCGGCATCACCACGGTCAGCACGGTCACCCCGATCATGCCGAACGGCAGCATGAGCACCAGCCATGTGTAGTTGTAGATCGCCGGGCCAGAAGCCGCCGCGGTGCTCGCGATCTGGTTGCCGATCACCAGGCCGAGCTGGCTGATCAGCACGTAGAGCACCATCGCCGCCGCCATGGTGCCGAACCGCTTGAGGCGCTCGTCGATTCCCCACAGCGGGCGCAGGCTCACCCGCTCGCGCTGGAGCGCCACCAGCAGCACGGCGGTCTGCGCGAACACGCCCAGGGTGGTGCCGATGCCGAGCACCAGCAGCTTGGCGTTGCCCATCCGTACGGGGTCGACCGACAGCTCGCCCGGGACGGCCAGGTACACGCCCAGGGTGGCGAGCGCGACGACGTTGTTGACGACGGGCGCCCAGGCGGTCGGCCCGAACACGTTGCGGGTGTTGAGGATCGCCATGAACACCGAGGTCAGGCCGTAGGCCAGCACCTGGGGCAACAGCAGGTAGGCGAAAGCGGTGGTCAGCGGCTCGTTGACCTGCGGGGTGCGCCCGAGCATCAGCCGCACCAACAGCGGCGCTGCCACCACCGACAGCGCGGTGGCGATGACCAGCAGCGCGGTGGTCAGGGTGACCAGGCGCCGCACGAACGCCGCGCCGCCGTCGGGGTCGCTCTGTTCGGCGCGGGCCAGCACCGGCACGAAGATCGCGGTGAACGTCGCCTCCAGCACGAGCGCCGCGACCAGGTTCGGCAGCTGATTGGCCACCGAGAAGGCGCTGGACAGCGCCGCGCCCAGGATGGCGGCCAGCACGACGATCCGCGCGAAGCCGGTGATGCGGCTGACCAGCGTCGCGAACGCCATCCCCCACGATCGCGAGACCAGGGCGGCGTCGGACAGTTCGGGCCGCCGGCGCGCCAGCTCGGGCACCGGCGGAAGGGGGCCCGTCGGCGGCCCGGGGCGGATGCGGCGTGCCGAGGGTGGCACGCGCTGCGGCTGCCGCGGTGCCTGGGCGTGGGTGCGGCGGGCGGTCGGGCTCATACCCGGTGTTGCTGATCGACGCGACCGCCGATCTCGTCGTGCAGGGCCGCCCGAGCATCAGCCGCACCAACAGCGGCGCTGCCACCACCGACAGCGCGGTGGCGATGACC
>NZ_LZKL01000105.1 GCF_001668725.1 Mycobacterium sp. E787
GCAGACCTTTTCGGCCACCCGCGGATTGTCGCCGGTGGCGATCTTCACCTCGATTCCCAGCTCGGCAAGCTGATCAAGGGATTGCCGGGCGGCGGCCTTGGGCTCGTCGGCAAAGACGCAGAACCCGACCAGCATCAACTCGGATTCGTCGTCGGCGGTGATCGTGGACAGGTGTGGCGCCGGCTTGGCCGCCACGGCAACCACTCGGCGCCCGGCCGCGAACAACTCGGACAACGTCTGTTGAGACTGATCGGGTGCGCTCGAGCAGCGGGCCAGCATCTGCTCGGGTGCGCCCTTGACCACCAGCAGTCGCTTTCCATGGTCATCGACCAAGGCTGAGGTCGCACGGCGGATGTGGTCGAACGGCAAAAAGGCCACCCGGTCCATACCGTCGCCGACGAGCTGCCGTGCGGCGGGGTGCGCCCAGAGCGCGCCGTCCAGCGCGTTGGTCGCGGCGCCGCCCGCGGCCGGATCGATGTCACAGGCCAGCAGGGCCAGCCGCAGCACCGAGTCGTTGCGCACTCCGGCCGGGTTGACGGTGTCGACCAAGCTGATGCGGCCCTCGGTCAGGGTGCCGGTCTTGTCGGTGATCAGGATGTCGATGTTCTT
>NZ_LZKL01000106.1 GCF_001668725.1 Mycobacterium sp. E787
GTCGGGACGATCGTGCTGACGACCCTCTACGGCCTGATCAACACGATGTTCATCCCGCGGTTCATCGTCGCGGTGGGTTTCGGTGGCATTCTCGTGGCCACCGGTAGCTATCTGCTCGCCGAGTTCGCGCTGCGGCCGGTGGCCGCCCAGGCGCTCGAGGCGGGGCCCCCACCGCGGCGGTTGTCGGCGGGCATCATGGGCCGAACCATGGTGGTCTGGTTCCTGGGGTCCGGCGTGCCCGTCATCGGCATCGGCCTCCTGGCGATGTTCCAGATCCTGATGCGGAACCTGACCGAGACGCAATTCGCCGTCGGCGTGCTGATCGTGGCGTTCGCCACCCTGATCTTCGGCTGCCTGCTGATGTGGATCCTGGCCTGGCTCACGGCCACACCCGTGCGGGTGGTGCGTGCGGCGCTGCGGCGCGTCGAGGAGGGCAACCTGCGGGGCGACCTGGTGGTGTTCGACGGGACGGAGCTGGGCGAGCTGCAGCGCGGGTTCAACGCGATGGTCGACGGGCTGCGTGAACGCGAACGCGTGCGCGACCTTTTCGGCCGCCACGTCGGCCGCGAGGTCGCGCTGGCCGCCGAACGCGAGCGGCCGAAACTGGGCGGCGAGGAGCGGCACGTCGCGGTCGTCTTCATCGACATCGTCGGCTCCACCCAATTGGTGACCAGTCAACGCCCCACCGAAGTCGTCGAAGTCCTCAACCGGTTCTTCTCGATCGTCGTCGAGGAAGTGGACCGCCATTGCGGGCTGGTCAACAAGTTCGAAGGCGACGCGTCGCTGGCGATCTTCGGTGCTCCGAATCATCTCGACTCACCCGAAGGCCAGGCGCTCGCCGCGGCGCGCTGCATCGCCGAGCGGCTGGCCGGCGAAATGTGTGAGCTCGACGCCGGCATCGGCGTGGCCGCCGGCCAGGTCGTCGCCGGCAACGTCGGCGCCAAGGAACGGTTCGAATACACCGTCATCGGCGAGCCGGTCAACGAGGCCGCCCGACTGTGCGAGCTGGCCAAATCGCGGCCGGGCAAGCTGCTGGCGACCGCCGAGACGCTCGAAGGCGCCGGCGAAGACGAAAGGGCGCGTTGGTCTTTGGGCGACACCGTGACCCTGCGCGGCCACGAGCGCGCCACTCGGCTGGCATCGCCGATCGAGGCCGCCCGGTCGGATCGGTAATTTCGCGCTGACAACGCCCGTGGTCAACACGGCTGAGCGTCGTCGATAGAAATCCGTTATCGCACAATAGAAAATGTGCCTTGACGCCCGGATTGCACCCCACCAATAGTGGCGGCGGGACGGAGCTCCGCCCGCGGGAGAAGGGTGCATCGTGACAAGCGTTGGCTTGCTGGACCGTTCGAGAATCGTTGCCCGGCCGGGATGGAGCCGCTGGCTGGTGCCGCCGGCCGCGTTGTCGATTCACCTCGCGATCGGCTCGGCCTACGCGTGGAGCGTCTTCAAGATCCCGCTGGAGAAGTCGCTGCATGTCTCCGGGACCGCGAGCGCGATGCCGTTCACCGTCGCCATTGTGGCGCTGGGCCTTTCGGCCGCGGCGTTCGGCACGCGCGTCGACCACTACGGGCCGCGCTGGGCCATGGTCGTTGCCACCGCGTGCTTCTGCAGTGGGCTGCTGATCGCGGGTTTCGGGGTTTCGGTCCGCCAATACTGGCTCGTCGTACTGGGTTACGGGGTCGTCGGAGGGGTCGGCCTCGGTATCGGCTACATCTCGCCGGTGTCCACGCTGATCAAGTGGTTTCCCGACCGCCCGGGAATGGCGACCGGCCTGGCGATCATGGGCTTCGGCGGCGGAGCGCTGATCGCGTCGCCGTGGAGCAACAGCCTGCTCGACGCGTTCGGCCGCGCCAGCACCGCCGGCGTCGCCCGGACCTTCCTGGTGATGGGCTGCACCTACGCGGTGTTCATGAGCATGGGCTGCCTGCTGATCCGGGTGCCGGCGCCGGGCTGGGCACCGGCCGGCTGGAAACCCAAGCCGCACAAGGCCGGATCGCTGGTCAGCACCGCCGGCGTCTCGGCGGCCGGCGCGGTCAAGACGCCCCAGTTCTGGCTGCTGTGGGTGGTGCTCTGCTTCAACGTCACCGCCGGGATCGGCATCCTGGAGAAGGCCTCGCCGATCTATCAGGACTTCTTCCCGAGGGCACCCCGCGCGGCGGTGCTGGCCTCGGCGGCCGCCGGCTTCGTCGCCCTGCTGTCCCTTGCCAACATGCTGGGCCGGATCGGATGGTCGTGGCTGTCGGATGCGCTGGGCCGCAAGAACATGTACCGGCTCTACCTGGGCGGCGGCGCGCTGCTGTATCTCACGCTGGCGCTGACGACCAACTCCAGCAAGGTCACCTTCCTGTTGTGCACCCTGTTGATCCTGTCGTTCTACGGCGCCGGCTTTTCCACCCTTCCGGCGTATCTGCGGGACCTGTTCGGCACCTACGAGGTCGGTGCGATCCACGGCCGGTTGCTGACGGCGTGGTCGGTGGCGGGCGTGCTGGGCCCGCTGATCGTGAACGCCATCGCCGACTCGCAGAAGTCGGCCGGCAAGCACGGCCCCGACCTCTACCTGCTCTCGTTCGAGGTGATGATCGCGCTGCTGGCCGTCGGGTTGGTCTGCAACGAGCTGATCGGGCCGGTGTCCGCCAAATTCCACGAGCCCGCACTGCCCGACGACGCCGCGCCGGCGCCCGAGGCGGTTCCCCACCGACAACCGGAGAGGCAACCATGACGGACACGACGGCGGTCGGCCCCGCTCCCATCGCGCTGGCCTGGCTGTGGGTGGCCCTGCCCTTCGCCTACGGCGTCTGGCAACTCGTTTCCAAGGTGACCCAGCTGTTCGGCACCTGACGCCGGGCTCCGCTCACCAGCAGCGCGGTCAACAGGCCGGCGGCCAGCAGCAGCGCTCCCACGAACCAGGCCGTCGCCGGCCAACCGCCGAGGGCGTAGACGAGGCCGCCGACCGCGCCGGCCACCGAGCCGCCCAGGTAGTAGCTGAACAGGTACAGGGCGGACGCTTCGGCGCGATCCCGGTGCGCCACGGCGCCCACCCATCCGCTGGCCACCGTGTGCGCGGCGAAGAATCCTCCGGTGAACACGCCGACGCCGACGACGATCGCGGCCAGCGCGTGCGGGACGGTCAGCAGCAGGCCGGCCGCCGTGATCGGCAGGGCACCGCCCAGCACGAGCGCACGTCCCCTGCGGTCGGCCAACCGCCCTGCCACGACGGAGGTCCAGGTCCCCGCCAGGTACAGCACGAACAACAGCCCGACGATCGAGGAGGCCAGTCCGAACGGCTGGGCGGTCAGCCGATAGCCCAGGTAGTTGTACACCGTGACGAATCCGCCCATCAGAGCGAAGCCCAACGCAAAGAGCTTGAGCAGAACGGGGTTTCGCAGATGAGCGGCCAGGTTGCGCACCGTCGCCCGCATCGTCGCCGCCTTCGGCGTGAAGAATTGCGACCGGGGAACCAGGACGGCGAAGACGACCGTGCCGGCCAGCGTCGCCGCCGAACACACCAACAGCGCTACCCGCCAATTGCTGACGTCGACGACAAGGGACGGGACGATTCGCCCCACCAGGCCGCCCAGCGTGGTGCCGGCGATGTAGCGTCCCATCGCCGAACCGAGCGACGAGGCGTGGATCTCCTCGGCGAGAAAGGCCATCGCGACGGCGGGGATCCCGGCGAGCGCGACACCGTGCAGTGCCCGGCCGACGAGCAGAACACCGAGCGAGGGGCTGAACGGCAACAACAAACCGATGACGCTCGACGCGACGCCGGACGCCAGCATCACCGTGACGCGTCCGTAGCGCTCGGACAGCGCGCTCGCGGGAATGATGGACAGCGCGAGCATTCCCGTCGTCAGCGAGACGGTGAGCGCCGCGATCGCCGGGGTGATCCGGTAGTACTCCGACAGCGCGGGTAGTAGCGCCTGCGTGCAGTACATCGCGGCGAAACTGGCCACGCCGGCGCCGTACAGCGCGGCGGTCACCCGCCGGTACCCGCGGCTTCCGGCTTGGTGGGCGGTAGGCATAGCAACGATGTTCGGCGCCGGCGCATGGGAAAGGAAATGAATTATTAATTCAATTATGATGCATTTTTCGCATAAGCAAAGGTGGAGGGCATGCCTGAAGGCGACTACGAGTGGTTCGTCACACTCGCGGAGCTGCAACACGTCACCGCGGCGGCCGACCAGCTGCACATCGCGCAGCCGACTCTCACGAGGATGCTGGCGCGCCTGGAACGGCGACTCGGGGTCGCCCTGTTCGACCGCGGCGGCCGGCGGCTGGCGCTCAACACCTATGGACGGATCTTCTACGAGCACGCGCGGCGGGCCCAATCGGAACTCGATTCGGCCCGGCGCGCGATCGAGGACCTGACCAATCCGGCCGTCAGCGAGATCCGGCTCGGCTTCCTGGGTTCGTTCGGGTCGACGGTGGTGCCGCGCCTGATCGCCGCCTTCAAGGAGACGTCACCGCGAGTGACGTTCACGCTGCAGGAGGGCGCCGCCGAATCGATCGGCGACCTCGTGCAGTCCGGCGCCCTCGATGTCGGCGTAGTGTCACCTCGACCCAAGCGGAATCTGGCCTGGCGCAGCTTGTTTCGTCAACGGCTCGGTGTCGCCATTCCGTGCGACCACGGGCTCGTGGACGCCGCGGCGGTATCGATGACCGAGCTGGCCGACGAGCCCTTCGTGGCCATGCGGCCCGGCTTCGGCATGCGGCGACTGCTTGACGAGCTTTGTGCGGCAGCGCAATTCCGGCCGCGGATCGTCCTGGAATCCGCCAACCTCACCACGTCCGCCGGCCTGGTGGCCGCGGGCCTGGGGATCAGCCTGATGCCCATCGACGGCAGCGAATATGCGCCCGGGCTCAGGGTGCTGCCGCTGGCCGACGCGGACGCCTATCGCGATGTCGGGATGATCTGGAATTCCGGGCGACCGTTGTCCCGCCCGGCCAGGAATTTCATCGGGTCCGCCGCGGCCGCGCACCATCAGAGCTCTTGACTGCGGTTATGCCGCCCACCACAATGTCGTTTTTCCGCCAGTTTTGTCGGTGGGCCGGTGTAACTGTGGAAGCGTGCACGACGACTTCGAACGTTGCTACCGGGCGGTCCAGTCCAAGGACGCCCGCTTCGACGGCTGGTTCGTCACCGCGGTCCTGACGACGCGGATCTACTGCCGGCCGAGCTGTCCGGTGCGGCCGCCGTTCGCGCGCAATGTCCGCTTCTATCCGACGGCGGCCGCGGCGCAGCGCGCCGGGTTCCGGGCCTGCAAACGCTGCCGTCCGGACGCCTCGCCGGGGTCCCCGGAATGGAATGTGCGGGGGGACGTCGTCGCGCGGGCGATGCGGCTCATCGCCGACGGCACGGTGGACCGGGAAGGCGTCGGTGGCCTGGCGGCTCACCTCGGCTACACCACGCGCCAACTGGAGCGGCTGCTGCAGGCCGAGGTCGGTGCGGGTCCGCTCGCCCTGGCGCGGGCGCAGCGGGCCCAGACCGCACGGGTGCTCATCGAGACCACGAACCTGCCTTTCGGCGACATCGCGTTCGCCGCCGGCTTCGCCAGCATTCGGCAGTTCAACGACACCGTGCGCCTGGTCTTCGAAAACACACCGACGGCGCTGCGCACGCGCGCGGCAGTCCGGTCGACGTCGGAGACCAATTCCCCTGGCGCGGTGTGCCTTCGGCTGCCGGTGCGCACGCCGTTCGCCTATGAGGGCGTCTTCGGCCACCTCGCGGCCGGCATCGTGCCCGGCTGCGAGGAGGTGCGCGAAGGCGCCTACCGGCGCAGCCTGCGGCTTCCGCGCGGAGGTGCGGTCGTGACGCTGGCGCCGGCTGTCGATCACGTCCGGTGCCGCCTGGTGCTCGACGACTTCCGCGACCTCACCACCGCGATCGCCCGCTGCCGGCGACTGCTGGACCTCGACGCGGATCCCGAGGCCGTGGTCGACGCGCTGGCCGCGGACCGCGAGCTGGCCGCGGTGGTGGAAAAAGCCCCGGGACAACGCATTCCGCGCACGGTCGACGAGGCCGAGCTGGCCGTGCGCGCGGTCCTGGGCCAGCAGGTGTCGACGAAGGCCGCCAGCACGCACGCGGCCAGGCTGGTCGCTGCCTACGGGCGGCCGGTGCACGACCCCGAGGGCGCCTTGACCCATGCCTTCCCCTCGATCGAACAGCTCGCCGAGATCGATCCCGTCCATCTGGCGGTGCCCAAGGCTCGACAACGGACCCTCACGGCGCTGATCGGCGGTCTCGCCGACGGCAGCGTCGTCCTGGACGCCGGATGCGATTGGGAAAGCGCCCGCGCGCGGTTGCTGGCGCTGCCCGGCGTCGGCCCCTGGACCGCGGAGGTGATCGCGATGCGCGCCCTGGGCGACCCGGATGCGTTTCCCGCCGGCGACCTCGGGCTTCGGCTCGCCGCAAAGCAACTCGGGTTGCCCACGGAACAGCGGAAACTCATCGAGCGCAGCGCCCGTTGGCGGCCGTGGCGCTCCTATGCCACCCAGCATCTGTGGACCACACTCGAGCATCCGGTAAACCATTGGCCACCGAAGGAGGCGGCGTGATCCGTTACCGCACCATCGACAGCCCGATCGGGCTCTTGACCCTGGCCGGGTGCGGCTCGGTCCTGACGAACCTGCGGATGGTCGACCAGACCTACGAGCCGAACCGCGCCGACTGGTCGCCCGACCCAGGGGCCTTCGAGGGCGCCGTCGAGCAAATCGACGCCTATTTCGCCGGCGAGCTGACCGAGTTCGACATCGAGCTCGAGCTGCGGGGCACCGAATTTCAGCGACGTGTGTGGCGGGCGCTGTTGACGATTCCCTACGGGGCGACGCGGTCCTACGGCCAGATCGCCGAGCAGATCGGCGCCCCGGGCTCGGCGCGCGCGGTTGGCTGGGCCAACGGCCACAATCCCATCGCAATCGTCGTCCCCTGCCACCGTGTCATCGGCGCCAATGGGAGCCTCACCGGTTTTGGCGGAGGGCTCGACCGAAAGCGGGCCCTGCTCGGGTTGGAGAAAAGGCGGGCGCCGGCGGAGCTGACGTTGTTCGACTAGGCCGGCCGAACGTGGCGTTGTTGTCGGGATTTCGCGAAGATCGCCGCAACAACTCGACGTTGGGCGGCACAGAAAATGCAAAAACACCCCCGTTGCCGGGGGTGTTTTTGTATATGTTCGGCGGTGTCCTACTTTTCCACCCCAATTGGGCAGTATCATCGGCGCTGACAGGCTTAGCTTCCGGGTTCGGGATGGGACCGGGCGTTTCCCTGTCGCTGTGGCCGCCGTAACTCTATTTATTTTTCATTCAAGTGTTCTGGTGGGGGGGTGTGGTGTCGCACGACAAAGGTCGTGGAGACGAATAGTGGTTGCGATTTGTGTTGGTAAGTTTTCGGCCGGTTAGTGCCAGTTCCCTGCACTCATTGCTGAGCTTCTAGGTCTGGCCTATCGAACCCATGTTCTGTGGGGGGCCTTATCCCTCTAAAAGGGTGAGAAACCTGATCTTGGAGAAGGTTTCCCGCTTAGATGCTTTCAGCGGTTATCCTGTCCGAACGTGGCTATCCAGCGGTGCCCCTGGTGGGACAACTGGTGGACCAGAGGTTCGTCCGTCCCGGTCCTCTCGTACTAGGGACAGGTTTCCTCAAGTTTCTGACGCGCGCGGCGGATAGAGACCGAACTGTCTCACGACGTTCTAAACCCAGCTCGCGTGCCGCTTTAATGGGCGAACAGCCCAACCCTTGGGACCTGCTCCAGCCCCAGGATGCGACGAGCCGACATCGAGGTGCCAAACCATCCCGTCGATATGGACTCTTGGGGAAGATCAGCCTGTTATCCCCGGGGTACCTTTTATCCGTTGAGCGACACCCCTTCCACTCGGGGGTGCCGGATCACTAATCCCGACTTTCGTCCCTGCTTGACGTGTAGGTCTCGCAGTCAAGCTCCCTTGTGCATTTACACTCAACACCTGATTGCCGTCCAGGTTGAGGGAACCTTTGGGCGCCTCCGTTACATTTTAGGAGGCAACCGCCCCAGTTAAACTACCCGCCAGGCACTGTCCGTGAACCGGATATACGGTTCGACGTTAGGTGTCCAATACGATCAGAGTGGTATTTCAACAACGACTCCGCCCCAACTGGCGTTGGGGTTTCACAGTCTCCCACCTATCCTACACAAACCGTACCGAACACCAATACCAAGTTGTAGTGAAGGTCCCGGGGTCTTTTCGTCCTGCCGCGCGTAACGAGCATCTTTACTCGTAGTGCAATTTCGCCGAGTCTATGGTTGAGACAGTCGAGAAGTCGTTACGCCATTCGTGCAGGTCGGAACTTACCCGACAAGGAATTTCGCTACCTTAGGATGGTTATAGTTACCACCGCCGTTTACTGGGGCTTAAATTCTCCGCTTCACCTTGCGGTTAACGGGTCCTCTTAACCTTCCAGCACCGGGCAGGCGTCAGTCCGTATACATCGTCTTGCGACTTCGCACGGACCTGTGTTTTTAGTAAACAGTCGCTTCTCGCTGGTTTCTGCGACCGGATCCCGCTCCCAGCGCAAGGCTGTTCACGGTGTTCCGGCCCCCCTTCTCCCGAAGTTACGGGGGTATTTTGCCGAGTTCCTTAACCATAGTTATCTCGTACGCCTCGGTATGCTCTACCTGACCACCTGTGTCGGTTTGGGGTACGGGCCGTGTGTGTGCTCGCTAGAGGCTTTTCTTGGCAGCAGAGGATCACCGAATTCACCTCAACCGGCTATGCATCACCTCTCAGGAACATGAGCGACGGATTTGCCTATCGCTCTCCCTACAGGTTTGCCCCAGTATTACCACTGACTGGTACGGCTACCTTCCTGCGTCACCCCATCGCTTGACTACTACCAACGGAGGTCCCACGCAGCCGGCGATCCTCGCACCCCGAAGGGATTGATAGACCACCTTTTGGGTGGTTAGTACCGCTGATTCATCAGGGACGCGCACACACGGGTACGGGAATATCAACCCGTTGTCCATCGACTACGCCTGTCGGCCTCGCCTTAGGTCCCGACTCACCCTGGGCGGACTGGCCTGGCCCAGGAACCCTTGGTCTTACGGCGGGCAAGGTTCTCACTTGCCTTATCGCTACTCATGCCTGCATTCTCACTCCCCCACCCTCCACCACCGGTCACCCGGCGGCTTCGCTGAATGGGGGACGCTCCCCTACCCAACCTTGCGGTTGTCGCGGCTTCGGCGGTGTGCTTGAGCCCCGCTACATTATCGGCGCACAATCACTTGACCAGTGAGCTATTACGCACTCTTTCAAGGGTGGCTGCTTCTAAGCCAACCTCCTGGTTGTCTCTGCGACTGCACATCCTTTCCCACTTAGCACACGCTTTGGGGCCTTAGCCGGCGATCTGGGCTGTTTCCCTTTCGACGTACGGAGCTTATCCCCCGCCGTCTCACTGCCACGCTATACACCACGGCATTCGGAGTTTGGCTGACGTCAGTAACCTAGTAGGGCCCATCGGCCATCCAGTAGCTCTACCTCCGTGGTGAAACACGCAACGCTGCACCTAAATGCATTTCGGGGAGAACCAGCTATCACGGAGTTTGATTGGCCTTTCACCCCTACCCACAACTCATCCCCTCAGTCTTCAACCTAAGTGGGTTCGGGCCTCCACGCGGTCTTACCCGCGCTTCACCCTGGCCATGGGTAGATCACTCCGCTTCGGGTCCAGAACATGCCACTACACCCCAAAGGGGATGCGCCCTATTCAGACTCGCTTTCGCTGCGGCTACCCCACACGGGTTAACCTCGCGACATGTCCCTGACTCGCAGGCTCATTCTTCAAAAGGCACGCCATCACCCCACGAGGAGGCTCTGACGGATTGTAGGCACACGGTTTCAGGTACTCTTTCACTCCCCTCCCGGGGTACTTTTCACCATTCCCTCACGGTACTAATCCGCTATCGGTCATCGAGAAGTATTTAGGCTTACCGGGTGGTCCCGGCAGATTCACAGCAGATTCCACGGGCCCGCTGCTACTCGGGAGTTGATACAAGGTAGGTGCCGGGTTTTCGCGTACCGGGCTCTCACCGTCTGCGGCGGACCGTCCCAGGCCACTTCCGCTAACCACGACACTTTCTGACTACCCCTCAGCCAGGTAGAGCTGAGATATATCAATCCCACAACCCCGCACACACAACCCCTACCCGGTTACACATGCGTGCGGTTTAGCCATGTTCCGCGTTCGCTCGCCACTACTGACGGAATCACAATTGTTTTCTTCTCCTACGGGTACTGAGATGTTTCACTTCCCCGCGTTCCCTCCCGCACCCTATATATTCAGGTGCGGGTAACACGACATCACTCGTGCTGGGTTTCCCCATTCGGAAATCCTCGGATCAACGCTCGGTTGACAGCTCCCCGAGGCATATCGCAGCCTCCCACGTCCTTCATCGGCTCTCGATGCCAAGGCATCCACCATGCGCCCTTAAGCACTTACAAACACAAAAACCAAAGAAAAATTACACATTTATATGGACACACCACCACGAGGGCAGCGCATCCATTTAGATGCTCGCAACCACTATCCAGTTCTCAAACACCACACCCCACCACCAAGATGGGGGGACACCACTCGAAACAACCCGAGTGCTGCCTCAGGACCCAATAGTGTGTCTGGCTTCACTTTGTTGTTGCGCACCCGGCCCCCGCCCACTACAGGCGGGAACCCCTCACGGCTCGCACCCCACCAGTTGGGGTGCTTTTCGTGGTGCTCCTTAGAAAGGAGGTGATCCAGCCGCACCTTCCGGTACGGCTACCTTGTTACGACTTCGTCCCAATCGCCGATCCCACCTTCGACAGCTCCCTCCCAAAGGGTTAGGCCACTGGCTTCGGGTGTTACCGACTTTCATGACGTGACGGGCGGTGTGTACAAGGCCCGGGAACGTATTCACCGCAGCGTTGCTGATCTGCGATTACTAGCGACTCCGACTTCACGGGGTCGAGTTGCAGACCCCGATCCGAACTGAGACCGGCTTTAAAAGGATTCGCTTAACCTTGCGGCATCGCAGCCCTTTGTACCGGCCATTGTAGCATGTGTGAAGCCCTGGACATAAGGGGCATGATGACTTGACGTCATCCCCACCTTCCTCCGAGTTGACCCCGGCAGTCTCTCACGAGTCCCCGCCATTACGCGCTGGCAACATGAGACAAGGGTTGCGCTCGTTGCGGGACTTAACCCAACATCTCACGACACGAGCTGACGACAGCCATGCACCACCTGCACACAGGCCACAAGGGAACCGACATCTCTGCCGGCGTCCTGTGCATGTCAAACCCAGGTAAGGTTCTTCGCGTTGCATCGAATTAATCCACATGCTCCGCCGCTTGTGCGGGCCCCCGTCAATTCCTTTGAGTTTTAGCCTTGCGGCCGTACTCCCCAGGCGGGGTACTTAATGCGTTAGCTACGGCACGGATCCCAAGGAAGGAAACCCACACCTAGTACCCACCGTTTACGGCGTGGACTACCAGGGTATCTAATCCTGTTCGCTCCCCACGCTTTCGCTCCTCAGCGTCAGTTACTGCCCAGAGACCCGCCTTCGCCACCGGTGTTCCTCCTGATATCTGCGCATTCCACCGCTACACCAGGAATTCCAGTCTCCCCTGCAGTACTCCAGTCTGCCCGTATCGCCCGCACGCTCACAGTTAAGCCGTGAGATTTCACGAACAACGCGACAAACCACCTACGAGCTCTTTACGCCCAGTAATTCCGGACAACGCTCGCACCCTACGTATTACCGCGGCTGCTGGCACGTAGTTGGCCGGTGCTTCTTCTGCAGGTACCGTCACTTGCGCTTCGTCCCTGCTGAAAGAGGTTTACAACCCGAAGGCCGTCATCCCCCACGCGGCGTCGCTGCATCAGGCTTGCGCCCATTGTGCAATATTCCCCACTGCTGCCTCCCGTAGGAGTCTGGGCCGTATCTCAGTCCCAGTGTGGCCGGACACCCTCTCAGGCCGGCTACCCGTCGTCGCCTTGGTAGGCCGTCACCCCACCAACAAGCTGATAGGCCGCGGGCCCATCCCACACCGCAAAAGCTTTCCACCACAAGGCATGCGCCTCGAGGTCCTATCCGGTATTAGACCCAGTTTCCCAGGCTTATCCCGAAGTGCAGGGCAGATTACCCACGTGTTACTCACCCGTTCGCCACTCGAGTACCCCCGAAGGGGCCTTTCCGTTCGACTTGCATGTGTTAAGCACGCCGCCAGCGTTCGTCCTGAGCCAGGATCAAACTCTCCAAACAAAATCTCCTCGCTGAACGAGGTGAATTTACAATCAGAGATACCTGACAAGACGCCAATAACTGGCATCAAAAAACAGCCATACCCACACACGGGGAGTGCAGAGTATGGCCAAAAAACAACAACAAATAATAAAGACCAAACACACTATTGAGTTCTCAAACAACACTCATGCTTGTTTTCGCCCGCTTCCGGGCAACCCTGCCAGCTTAATACCAGTCCGGCGGAGGCGTCAAGCCCCAGTTTTGGTCATCTTGTGTGGTGACCGCTGCGAGGCCAGCCGTGCCAGGCTAGTACCGATCCGGCGAGGGAGTCAAGGCCCCGGTTTCGGCCACCTTCGAAGGGTGACCGCCCTTGTGGGGCACTGACTTTGACTACTCTACCCGCTCGATCTCCGCTCCCAAAATCGCCAGGTTTTCCACGAACAACGGGTAGCCGCGGTCGATGTGGAAGACGTCGTGGACCTCGGTGTCCCCGTCGGCGACCAGCCCGGCCAGCACCAGGCCGGCGCCGGCGCGGATGTCCGAACACCACACCGGGGCGCTGGACAGTTGCGGCAGGCCCCGCACCACGGCGTGGTGCCCGTCGGTGCGGGCGTCCGCGCCGAGTCGGATCATCTCCTCGACGAACCGGAAGCGGGCCTCGAACACGTTCTCCGTGATCATCGACGTCCCGTCGGCGATCGAGGCCAACGCGATCGCCATCGGCTGCAGGTCGGTCGGGAACCCGGGGAAAGGCAGGGTCGCGACGTTGACGGCCTTGGGGCGCTCGTACTGGGTCACCCGGAAGCTGCTGTCGGTCTGGGTGACCGTGGCGCCCGCGTCGTGCAGCTTGTGCAGCACCACCTGCAGGTGGGCCGGGTCCACGCCGCTCACCGAGATGTCGCCGCGGGTCATCGCGGCGGCGATGCCCCAGGTGGCGGCCACGATGCGGTCGCCGATCACGCGGTGTTCGGTGGGGTGCAGCCGCGGGACGCCGGTGATCGTCATGGTCGGCGAACCCGCGCCCTCGATCTGCGCGCCCATCTGGTTGAGCATCGTGCACAGATCGACCACGTCGGGTTCGCGCGCGGCGTTGTGGATCGTGGTGACGCCTTCGGCCACGACGGCGGCCATCAGGATGTTCTCGGTGGCCCCCACGGAGGGGAACTCCAGCTGAATCTCCGCGCCTCGCAAGGTATCCGCCTGGGCGACCACGCAGCCGTGCTCGATGTTGCATTGCGCGCCCAGCTGGCGCAGGCCCGCCTGATGCATGTCCAGCGGGCGCGATCCGATGGCGTCGCCACCGGGGAGCGCCACCCTGGCGCGCTTGCAGCGGCCGACCAGCGGACCCAACACGCAGACCGAGGCGCGGAACTGCCGCACCGCCGCGAAGTCGGCGTCGTACTTCGGCTCGTCGGGCGAGGTGATGCGGGCGACGTCGCCGTCGAGCTCGACGGTGGCACCCAGGCCACGCAGGACCTCGGCCATCAGCGGCACGTCGAGGATGTCCGGGCAGTTCGTGATGGTGCTGGTGCCCTCGGCCAGCAGGGTCGCGGCCATCAGCTTGAGCACGCTGTTCTTGGCGCCCCCGACAGCGACTTCGCCGGACAACCGGTTGCCGCCGGTCACCACGAATCGCTCCGTCACCCGGGTCAGTTTAGTGAAGCGGTATCGGCTTGTCAGTCAGCCTCGCTTGACGACGATGCGCTCCGCGCACCGAAGCGAGGTGGGGGTGCCCCCAGCCGCGGGGCGAGGGGGAGAGTCAGGCAATCGAGCGAGTCGGCCAGCCGAGTACCGTTTTCTCATGGCGATCCACCTGACCCGCATATATACGCGAACCGGCGACGACGGGACGACGGGATTGAGCGATTTCTCACGAGTCTCCAAGAACGATCCCCGGCTGGTGGCCTACGCGGATTGCGACGAGGCCAACTCCGCGATCGGCGTCGCGATCGCCCTCGGCCGGCCCGATGAAGAAACCGCGGGCGTGCTGCGGCAGATCCAGAACGACTTGTTCGACGCCGGCGCGGATCTGTCGACGCCGGTGGTGGAAGATCCCAAATATCCTCCGCTGCGAGTCCCCCAGGCCTACATCGACCGGCTCGAAGCGTGGTGCGACAAATACAACGAACCCCTGCCGGCGCTGAATTCCTTTGTGCTGCCTGGCGGTTCGCCACTCTCGGCGTTGTTGCACGTCGCCCGGACCGTGGTGCGGCGGGCCGAACGCTCGGCGTGGGCCGCGGTGGATTCGCAGCCCGACGGGGTCAGCGTGCTGCCGGCGAGGTACCTGAACCGGCTGTCGGACCTGCTGTTCATCCTGGCGCGGGCGGCCAACCCCGGTGGCGACGTGCTTTGGCAGCCGGGTGGCGGGATGGCCGAAAGCTGAACCGTGGCAATGAAAAACAATCGATCGGTCCCACCGGTCAGCGTGATCCCCGTGCTTGTCTACCCGGACGTGCGCGCGGCGGTGGACTGGCTCGCCACCGCCTTCGGCTTCGTCGAGCGCACGCGAATCGGTGACAGCCACCGCGCGCAGCTGAGCATCGGCACCGACGGGGCCGTGATCGTCGCCGACACGGCCCGTGACCGGCACCCGCCGACGGCCGGCGTCGTCACGCACGAGATAAAGGTGCGGGTCGCCGACGTGGACGGCCAGTTCGACCGCGCCCGGGCGGCCGGCGCCAAGGTGCTGGAGCCGCCCGTCGACCGCGAGTACGGCGAACGGGAATGCACCGTCGAAGATCTCGCGGGGCACCGCTGGCAGTTCAGCGAAACCGTGCGCGACGTCGCGCCCGAAGAATACGGATGCGAGACAATCAGCCCGTGGTGATCACACGCTGCGACGGCGTGCGCGCGGCGAGGGACGGGATTCCAGCCACGACAGGAACGCGGTCAAGGCGCCCTTGTCCAAAGCGAGCTCGTAACCGGACCTGCGGTCCTGCGTCGTGTCGCGCAATTCGAGTACGACGATCTCGTCGGTCATGATGTCGAACTCGTCGCCGCGCGGTGCGCGCCGGGCCACGATCTCCACCCCCCGCCGGCTGAGCCGACGGTCCGGCCACAAACGCAGGCTGGACAGCCGGTAGAAGGCGGCCTCGCCGCCACGGTAGCGGATCACCCCGTGTCGCCAGCCGTGACCGCCGACGGCGGGAATGTCTCGCATGATCCCGGCCGTGCCGCCCTGGCGCAGCTTCCACAGCCGATAACTGAGGGCCAGGACGGCGGCCCCCAGCATGACGACGAGCACGACCATGCCGACCATGGGCGCGCTCATCGGGGCGTTAGTCGATCGCGCCGACGGCGCGCAATCTGGCTCGTCCCCTCGCGGCGACGCGCGGATCGTCGGACTCGGCGGCCTCGCGGGCGGCGCTCTCGTCGATCTCCGACTCGAACTCAGCCGATTCGGCCAGGATGCTGACCTGTTCCTCGGTCACCGACAAAAACCCGCCGTCCACCGCGATCCGCAGGTCGTCCTCGCCTTCGCGCTCGACGCGCACCATGGCGTCGTCCACCAACTGCGCCACCAGCGGGATGTGGCGGGGCAGGATGCCGATCTCGCCGACGGTGGTGCGGGTGAACAGGAACGTTGCCTCACCCGACCAGATCTTGCGGTCGACGGCGACGATCTCAACGTTCAATTCGGCCATGCCAGAATACCTTTCGAGTCAACCTCAGGAATCGAGCTTGGCGCCGAAGCTTTCGGCTTTCTTGGCCAGGTCGTCCAGGCCGCCGATCAGGAAGAAGGCCTGCTCGGGGATGTGGTCGAAGTCGCCCTTCGTCAGCTTGTCGAACGCCTCGATGGTCTCCTTCACCGGCACCGTCGAACCGGGCTGGCCGGTGAACTGTTCGGCCGCCATCATGTTCTGCGACAGGAAGCGCTCGATGCGGCGGGCGCGCTGGACGAGCTGCTTGTCCTCCTCGGACAGCTCGTCGATGCCCAGGATGGCGATGATGTCCTGGAGGTCCTTGTAGCGCTGCAGGATTCGGATGACCTCCTGCGCCACACGGTAGTGCTCGTCACCGACGACGCCGGGGTCCAGGATCGTCGAGCTCGACGCCAGCGGGTCCACAGCGGGGAAGATGCCCTTGGAGAACACCGAACGCGACAGCTCCGTGGTGGCGTCCAGGTGCGCGAACGTCGTCGCGGGCGCCGGGTCGGTGTAGTCGTCCGCCGGCACGTAAACCGCCTGCATCGACGTGATCGACCGCCCGCGGGTCGAGGTGATGCGCTCCTGCAGCTCGCCCATCTCATCGGCGAGTGTGGGCTGGTAGCCCACCGCCGAGGGCATGCGACCCAGCAGGGTCGACACCTCGGAGCCGGCCTGGGTGAACCGGAAGATGTTGTCGATGAACAGCAGCACGTCCTGGCCCGCCTCGTCACGGAACCACTCGGCCATGGTCAGCGCGGACAGCGCAACCCGCATACGGGTGCCGGGCGGCTCGTCCATCTGACCGAACACCAGCGCGGTGTCCTTGAGCACGTCGGCTTCCTTGAGCTCCACCCACAGGTCGTTGCCCTCACGGGTGCGCTCGCCCACGCCGGCGAACACCGAAGTGCCACCGAAGTTTCGGGCGATGCGGTTGATCATCTCCTGGATGAGCACCGTCTTGCCCACGCCGGCACCACCGAAGAGGGCGATCTTGCCGCCACGCACGTACGGGGTCAGCAGGTCCACGACCTTGAGGCCGGTTTCGAGCATCTCGGTGCGCGGCTCGAGTTCCTCGAAGGACGGCGGCTTGCGGTGAATCGACCAGTGGTCGAAGTCCTCCCCGTACCCCGGCTTGTCCAGGCAGTCGCCCAGGGCGTTGAAGACGTGGCCCTTGACGTCCTCGCCCACCGGCACCGAGATCGAGTTGCCGGTGTCGGTGACCTCGACGCCGCGCACCAGGCCGTCGGTGGGCTGCAACGAAATGGTCCGAACCAGGTTGTCGCCCAGGTGCTGCGCGACCTCGAGCGTGAGCTTCTTGGCCATCGCCTCGTAGGTGATGTCGGCGTGCAGCGCGTTGAACAGCTCGGGAACCGAGCCGCGCGGGAACTCGACGTCGACGACGGGCCCGGTGACCCGCACAACGCGTCCGCTGGTGTCGGTGTCCCCGGACTTGCCGGAGTCCTTGGTCTTCTGGTCAGTAGCAGTCATGTTTCTTCTTCCTCGTGGTGCTACTTAGCGTCGGCGAGCGCGTTTGCGCCACCGACGATTTCGCTGATCTCCTGGGTGATCTGGGCCTGCCGCTCGCGGTTCGCCATCAGCGTCAGATCTTTGATGAGGTCGTCCGCGTTGTCGGTGGCCGACTTCATCGCCCGCTGGCGTGAGGCCAGCTCCGATGCCGCCGCTTCCAACAGCGCCGCGTACACCCGGGTCGTCAGGTATCTCGGCAGCAGCGCGTCGAAAAGCGTTGTCGCATCCGGCTCGAACGAGTAAAGCGTGTGCAGCTCGGGTTCTTCCTCGACGTACTCCACCACCAGCGGGGCGATGCGGTGGGCCACCGCCGTTTGCGACATCATCGACTTGAACTCCGAGTAGACGATGTGCAGTTCGTCAACACCCTCGACGTCCTCGGACTGCTGCCCCGCTTCCTCGTTGGTGCCCTGCATGAAGGCGTCGACCAGGGTTTCGGCGATCTCCGTGGCATTTTCGACCGTGGGCTGCTCGGAGAAGCCCATCCAGGAATCGGTGATGTCCCAGTTGCGGAATTTGAAGTAGTTCTGCGCCTTACGGCCCACCGTGTACAGAACCGGCGTCTTTCCTTCCTCCCGCAGCAGGGAGAACAGCTCCTCGGAGCGGCGGAAGACGCTGGAGTTGTACGCGCCGCACAAACCCCGGTCGGAGGACACCACCAGCACGCCGGCCCGCTTCGGTTCTTCCCGCTCGACCAGCAAGGGGTGGTCCAGAGCGGCCTCGGCGGACAGGGTCGTCAGCGTCGAGGTGATCTGAAACGCGTAGGGCCGTGCGGATTCCAGCCGGGCCTGGGCCTTACCGATGCGCGAGGTCGCGATCATCTCCTGGGCCTTGGTGATCTTCTTGATCGACCCTGCCGAACGGATTCGGCCGCGCAATTCGCGAAGTGTGGCCGCCATCGTTAGCTACTTCTTGTCCTTCTTGGTGTCCTTGGGTTCCTGCTTCGGCTTCTCCTTTTTGACCTGGACCGACTCCTTTGCCAGGTCTTCCTCGTCCATCGGCTCGACGTGCTCGTCGGGCACCACAGATCCGCCGTCGGAGGCCGCGAAGCCCTTCTTGAACTTCTTGATGATCTCGGTGAGCTGGTTCTCGCCCTCTTCGGAGAGCTTCTGGCTGTCGCGGATCCCGGCCAGGAACTTCTCCTCGGAGGCGCGCATGTGGTCCAGCAGTTCGGTTTCGAACCGCCGCACGTCCTCGACGGGCACCGAGTCCAGGTGGCCGCCGGTGCCCAGGAAGATCGAGACCACCTGCTCCTCGACCGGCATCGGCTGGTACTGCCGTTGCTTGAGCAACTCGACCAGCCGTTCGCCGCGCTCCAGCTGCGCCTTGGACGTGGCGTCCAAATCGGAAGCGAAGGCCGCGAACGATTCCAGCTCGCGGTACTGCGACAGGTCCAGCCGCAACGAGCCCGCCACTTCCTTCATCGCCTTGATCTGCGCCGCGCCGCCGACGCGGGAAACCGAGACACCCACGTTGATGGCGGGCCGGACGCCCTGGTTGAACAGGTCGGACTCCAGGAAGCACTGGCCGTCGGTGATCGAGATGACGTTGGTCGGGATGTACGCCGAGATGTCGTTGGCCTTGGTCTCGATGATCGGCAGACCGGTCAGCGAGCCGCCACCGAGTTCGTCGGACAGCTTGGCGCAGCGCTCCAACAGCCGCGAGTGCAGGTAGAACACGTCGCCCGGGTAGGCCTCGCGGCCCGGCGGGCGACGCAACAGCAGCGAGATCGCGCGGTAGGCCTCGGCCTGCTTGCTCAGGTCGTCGAACACGATCAGCACGTGCTTGCCGTCGTACATCCAGTGCTGGGCGATCGCCGAACCGGTGTACGGCGCAAGCCATTTGAAGCCGGCGGCGTCGGAGGCGGGCGCCGCGACGATGGTGGTGTAGTCCATCGCGCCGCCCTCTTCCAGCGCGCGCCGGACGGCCGCGATCGTCGTGCCCTTCTGGCCGATGGCCACGTACACGCAGCGCACCTGCTTGCGCTCGTCGCCCGACTCCCAGTTCTGCCGCTGGTTGAGGATGGTGTCGATGCAGACCGCCGTCTTGCCGGTCTTGCGGTCGCCGATGATCAGCTGCCGCTGACCGCGACCGATCGGGGTCATGGCGTCGATGGCCTTGATCCCGGTCTGCAGTGGCTCCTTGACGCCCTGACGCTGGACCACCGACGGCGCCTGCAGCTCCAGCGCGCGCCGCACGTCGGTCTCGATGTCCCCGCGCCCGTCGATCGGGTGGCCCAGCGGGTCGACGACCCGGCCCAAGAACGCGTCGCCGACGGGCACCGACAACACCTCGCCGGTGCGCTTGACCTGTTGGCCTTCTTCGATTTTCTCGAAGTCACCCAGGATGACCGCGCCGACGCTGTGCTCGTCCAGGTTCAGGGCGACGCCGAGGACGCCGCCGGGGAACTCGAGCAACTCCTGGGTCATGACCGACGGCAGGCCCTCGACGTGGGCGATGCCGTCCCCGGCGTCGACAACGGTGCCGACTTCCTCGCGGGAGGTGTCGGCGGTGAAGGAGCCTACGTACTCCTCGATGGCGCCCTGGATGTCGTCAGCCGAGATTGTCAACTCTGCCATGGCTTTTCGTCTTCCTACTTGATCTTCGTTCGCGTGGGTTCTTGTGATGGGTTCAGTCGGGCAACTGGGCCTGGGCCGCGGCCAGGCGAGAGGAGAGCGTCCCGTCGATCACCTCGTCGGCCACGGCGATCAGCAGCCCGCCCAGCAAGTCGGGTTCGATCTGCAGCTGCACCGTGACCGGGTGGGAGTAGATGCGGCTGAGAACTTCGGTGAGGCGGGTGCGCTGGGCATCGCTGAGCTCCGCCGCCGCAGTGACCTGGGCGACGATTTCGCCGCGGCGCGCCACCGCGACTTCCGCCAGGAACTTCACGGCCACCTCGGCCGGCTCGCCCCTGAGCAGTTCGACCGTCTGGGTCAGCAGTGCCGTAGCGACGGGGTTTACCCGCCCGCTTGCGCTCTCAAGCACCTTGCGCAGCAGGCCGATCCGGCCTTCGGCGGGGGAACCGTAGTCGCCCAACAGGATGGCAAGTCGCGGCTGCGCGTCGAGAACGCGCGAGAACCGGAACAATTGGTCTTCGACCTCGTCGACCTGATCTTCGCGTTGGGCGACCTCCAGCAACGCCTGCCGCGAGATGTGCTCGATGGCGTCGACCAAATCCGTGTTGGCCGACCAGCGTTCGGAGACCGCCGCGCGCAACACGTCGAGCGTGGCGTCGCCGACCTTGCCGGACACCAGTCGCTCGATCAGCCGAACCCGTGGTGCCGCGTCCTCGGCGGGCACGGTGAGGTAGCGGGTGACGACGATTTCGCGGTCCAGCATTTTCGCCACCGCCACCAACTCGGCGGAGACGGTGGAAAGCGCTTTGTTGTCGAGGTTCTTGGCGATGGTCCCGAACCGATCCGACAGGGCGCCCAGCGCCTGCCGGCTGGCCGACCGCATCTTCGCCAGCAACGGGTAGGCGACCTCGGCGGGTGCCGGCGCCATGGCTTCCAGATCGTCGAGGAACCGATCGACGGTGGCCGACCGCTGTTCGGGGTCCGCGACGTAGCTACGCACCAATTCCCCTGCCTGGCGCACGGATTCGTGCCCGAGCTCCAGGCGGAGTTGCCGGGTCAGCTGCGCCCGCAGCAGCTCGGCCTGGCGCGCGCCCTGCGCCTTGATGCGGTCGGCCTCCACGCCGGCCTGGGCCTGCAGCTGCTCGGTGATGCGTTCGGCGTCCGACTTGGCCTCTTCGACGACTTGTTCCGCCTCTTCCTTGGCGGCCTCCACGGCCTTGCTGTGGGCCGTGGTCGACTCGGTCAGCCGCTCGGCGGCCGCCGCCGAATCGGCCAACTGCTGGCGCACCAGCTCTTGCCGGGCGGTCATCATCTTGCGCACCGGCGGGACGGCGTACCGCCACACCAGCGCCACGATGACCACGAACCCGAACAACTGTCCGACAAAAGTCCACATGTGCTGCTTACCGCCCGGACGACTCGGTGGCGGCCGTGGCCGCGGCGGTGGGTGCGACGTCTACGCCGAGGATCCGGCTGGCCAGGGTCGCCGACATGGTCCCCACGTTGGCGCGCAGATCCAGCTCCACGGCGTCCCTTTCCCGTTTCAATTGCTCGGCGGCCAGCTGCACCGTCGCCATCACGTCCTGCTCGGCACTGGCGCGCGCGTCCTCGATAACCTTGCGGCCTTCGGCGCGGGCGTTGTCGCGGAAGGATGACGCCTGCACGCGCGCTTCCTTCATGGCCTCTTCGTAATCGGCCCGGGCCGCTTCGAACTGCTCGGCCGACTTCTTGTTGTCGGCGGCGGTCTTGGCGACCATGGCGTCGCGTTCGCGCAGCACCTTCAGGATCGGCGGCACCACGAAGGTGCCGATGATGGCGAGAACGATGAGGAAGATGGCCAGCACGAAGAAGAATGTGCCGTTGGGGACGAGAAAGTTGCTGCCCCCCTTGCCTCCCTCTGCTACCGCCTGGCCGGCGGCGAGCACCATGGGGTTCGGGTCACCCATCACAGCGAATTACGTGACGGGGGTGGCGAAGACGAACAACGCCATGAACGCCAGGTTGATGAAGTAGGCCGCCTCGACCAGACCGACCGTGATGAAGAACGGCGTGAACAACCGGCCCTGCGCCTCGGGCTGCCGGGCGATGCCCGAAACCAGCGCGTTACCGGCAATACCGTCACCGATGCCGGCTCCGATTGCGCCGCCGCCCATGATGATTCCACCGCCGATGAGTGCACCGGCAGCGATAGTGGGGTCCATTCTTTCCTCCTTTGTCCAGCTTTATCTTGTTGGCTTATCTGGTCGTGAGTGGGCTAGTCATGGTCGTCCTCCAGCTCCATGGCCTGGCTGAAGTACAAGATGGTCAGGATCGAGAAGATGAAGGCCTGGATCGCACCGACGAACAGGTCGAACGATTTCCAGATGGCGTTGGGCAACCACATGATGTAGGCGGGGAAGAGCGCGATCAGCGCCACCAGGATGCCGCCGGCGAAGATGTTGCCGAAAAGTCGGAGCGACAACGAGATCGGCTTGGCCAATTCCTCGACCAGGTTGATCGGCGCCAGGAACGCCACGTGCCCCTTGAGCACCTTGAGCGGGTGGCCGACGATGCCGCGGCGCCAGATGCCGGCCACGTGGTAGCAGACGAACACGAAAAGGGCCAGCGCCAGAACGTAATTGATGTCCGCCGCGGCCGACTTCAGCAACTCGGTGGTGTGACCGGATTTATCGGTGTACTGCAGCGGCAGCACCGACAGCCAGTTGGAGATCAGGATGAAGATGAAGATGGTGACGGCCAGCGGCAGCACGAACGGCGCGATCCGCATCCCGATGGCGCTTTCGATCTGGTTGCGCATCTGAATGGTGAGCGCCTCCCAGAACAGCTGGATTCCGCTGGGCACACCGCTCGACGTGATGTTGGCGCGCAGGACGAACGCCAGGGCGATGACGATTACCGCGGCGATCGCCGTCGACAGGATGGTGTCGGTGTTGACGGTCATGCCGAGCCACCTCGCCGTGGTGTGCTCGCCGACCTCGATCTGGGAACCGGCCAGGATCGTCTCAATCATCGCTCGTGTTGCCTCCGTCGTTGCCCTCAGGGCTCAGGGATGGAGCCGGCTCGCCCGTCCGCAGCTTCTTCCAGACCGGCAGAGCGGTCGACGCGACCAAGAGCACCTGGAAGAGCGCCAGACCGAACATCGCGCCCAGGCCGTTCGGCCGGAAAACATAGGCAACGACGAGCGCGACGACGGTGATGATCGCCAACCTCGTCGCCGAATTGACCGCCATCGAGCTTTTCAGGGGATGCTCTTTCGCGGTGATCGACGCGACCGAGCGCCGGACGAGGAGCGCGTTGAGCAAACCCAAGAGCAACCCGACACCGAAGAACACGCCGAGCATGAGGCGGCCGGACAATCCGGCGCCGAGAATCGCCAGCGCGGTGATGCCCACGCTGATCACAAACAGCCGAAGCGGACGGAAAGCAACAGAGGGAAACACCAACGGCGCGTCCTGCGCTGGTGTCGTCACTGCAGCACCTCAATCCCAGGTAGTGAAGCGGGAGACCCCCGACCGACCGATCGGTGGCCCGCCGAGCGTATCGCACGTCACAGGGGATTCACCCAAGGGGTAGCTCCCTACGTCGGTCGTGAACCGGCGCGCTCGGACGGGCGTCCGACGGGCCGGCTGGCCGGCAACCCTCAAGGTCTCTTTTTGGGGTTCTACCTGCACCGTACCATACGATCGGCACCGCTACTACCGGGTGTCGTAGGCTCGTTCAGTCCACGTCGTAGTCGTCGTCGCGGCGGCGGAGGAGCGGGATCGCCGTGGCCACACCGGCGACCACGATCGCGGCCAGCATTACCGCGGCGGTATGGCGGGGATTGAAAAATATGGTGCTCGCGGCGCCGAACGCGACAATGCCCACCCACAGATAGATCAGCAGCACCACCCGGCGATGCGAATGACCGATCTGCAGCAACCGGTGATGCAGGTGCATTTTGTCGGGGCTGAATGCGCTGCGGCCGGCGCGGGTGCGGCGCACGATCGCCAGCAAAAGGTCGAGCATCGGCACGAACATGACGGCCACCACCAGCAGGAACGGCGCCAGCAGAGCAAACACGTCGCGGGCGCCGTAGGCGTTCTGCGAAACGGGGCCTGCGGCGGTGGTGGCGGCCGCGGCGACCATCAGGCCGATCAGCATCGAGCCGGAATCGCCCATGAAGATCCGCGCGCGGTGGAAGTTGTGCGGCAAGAAGCCCAGGCAGGCCCCCGCCAGTACCACCGAGATGACGGCGGGCGGATAGAACAAGACGTCCCCGCCATGGTCGCGCAGCAGGCCCACCGAGAACATGCAGATCGCCAGCGCCATGATGAGTCCCAGCCCGGCGGCCAGCCCGTCGAGGCCGTCGACGAAGTTCATCGCGTTGACCATCGACACCGTCAGCGCCAGGGTGAGCAGGATCGACGAGGCTTGGTCCAGCACGATGGTGCCGACGCCGCCGATGGGGATGTACAGGACGCTCCACGCGACGCCCATCGTGACCAGCACGCTGGCCGCGGTGATCTGGCCGGCGAACTTGGTCAGGGCGTCCAGCCCCCAGCGGTCGTCGATCAGGCCGATGCCGACGATCACCGCGGCTGCCACCAGGACGGCCGGCATGCCGGTCGAGTAGACGAACCCGCGGGTGAGCGCCGGCAGTTGCCAGGCCAGGAAAACGGCCGCGACCACACCGATGAACATCGCGAGCCCACCCATGCGCGGGGTGGGCGTGACGTGCACGTCGCGTTCCCGCGGATAGGCGACGGCCCCCAGGCGCATGGCCAGTACCCGCACCGGGCCGGTCGCGAAGTAGGTGATGATCGCCGCGGTCAGCCCGACCAGCGCGAGCTCGCGCAGGGGGACTCCGGTGCCCCGATCCGACAGGGCGAGGACGCCGCCGGCGAGGCTGGCTACGTCGCTGACCGGGCCGCTGGACACCACCGAGACCGTACTGCACCAACCTGACAGCGAGCCGTCGCCTAGGCGATCAGGCTTCCGGCGTCCACGCCAAGCACTTCGGCGATCCGCTCGGCGCTCACCGGGCCCGCACGCAGGATGCGCGGGGCGTCTCCGGTCAGGTCGACGATCGTGGAGGCGGCCTGCTGCTGGGACGGGCCCGCGTCGAGGTAGACGTCGACCAGCTCACCGAGCTGACTGCGCGCCTCGGCGGCGTCGACCGCGGGCGGCCGGCCGGAGACGTTGGCGCTGGATACCGCCATGGGGCCGACCTCGCGAAGCAGCTCGATGGCGACCGGGTGCAGCGGCATCCGCAGCATGACGGTGCCCCGGGCATCCCCGAGGTCCCATTGCAATGACGGCGCCTGCGTCACCACCAGGCTCAGCGCGCCCGGCCAGAAGGCACGGATCAGGTCGCGCGCCCCCGCGGGCATCGTGTAGACCAGCCCCTCGATGGTGTGCCAGGAGCCGACCAACACGCCCACCGGCATGTCACGGCCCCGCCCCTTCGCCGCGAGCAGCGCGGCCACCGCGGTGCTGTCGAAGGCGTCGGCGCCGATGCCGTACACGGTGTCGGTGGGCAGCACGACCAGCCGGCCGCTCTTGAGGGCGCCTGCGGCCGAGGTGATTCCGAGTGAGCGCTGGTCGGGGTCGGCGCAGTCGAACACGGAGCTCATGCGCGACCCTTCCGCCGGGCCGTCACGAACCTCGGCCGTCCCGCCAGATCCCGACGGCCCTCGATGTCCTCGAAAAGCCCTGTGCCGCTCAGTGCTTCGACGGTCTGCGCCGACGTGGTGTCGTCGTGCTCGACGGCGAAGAGGCCGCCGGGGCGCAGCCAGCGCCCGGCGAGCCGGATGACCCCGGCGATCACCGCCATCCCGTCCACTCCGCCGAACACCGCGTGCGGCGGATCATGTTGGGCCACTTCGGCTTCCACGGCGCTGTCGTCGGGAACATAGGGCGGGTTGGCGACGACGAGGTCCACCCGCCCGTCCAGCTCGGGAAAAAGGGCCGGGTCGGTGACGTCGGCGCGCACCAACTCCACGAGGGTGTCCTCGGTGTTGCGGCGCGCGTAGCCCAGGGCGGTGTCCGAGTCGTCGATGCCGATGACCCGCGCCGCGGGCCGGTGCCGGGCCAGGGCCAGGGCCAAAGCGCCCGAGCCGGTGCACAAGTCGACGATCACGGGCCGGGCGGGGAGCGGCTGCGCGGTGGCCCACTCCAGCATCGCCTCGGTCTCCGGGCGCGGGATGAACACACCGGGGCCGACGCGCAGCGTCACCGGCCCGAACGCCGCCGTCCCGGTGAGATGCTGCAACGGAACCCGTTGGGAGCGCGCGGCAATCATGTCGCCATAACGCCCGAAGAATTCGTCGCCGGGCGCCTCGAGCAGCGTCAGGCGGCCGCGCTCGGTGCCCACCAGGTGCGCGGCCAACTCCTCGGCGTCGTAACGGGCGGAGTCGATCCCGGCCCGGGCGAGCCGCGCCGCGGCCGACTCGATCGCGCGCCGCAGGAGGGTCATGCCTGCTGCAGCCGCGCTTGCTTGTCGGCGGAGCTGAGCGCGTCGAACAACGCGTCGAGGTCGCCGTCGAGCACCTGATCGAGGTTGTGCGCCTTGAAACCGATCCGGTGGTCGGTGATCCGGTTCTCCGGGAAGTTGTAGGTGCGGATCCGTTCGCTGCGGTCCACGGTCCGGACCTGGCTGGCGCGGTCGGCCGACGCGTCGGCCAGCGCCTTCTCCTCCGCGAGGGCCTGCAGCCGGGCGGCCAGCACCTGCATCGCCCGGGCCTTGTTCTGCAGCTGGGACCGTTCGTTCTGGCAGGTGACCACGATCCCGGTGGGCAGGTGGGTGATGCGCACCGCGGAGTCGGTGGTGTTGACGCCCTGCCCGCCCTTGCCGGACGACCGGTACACGTCGATGCGCAGGTCCGACTCGTCGATCTGCACCTCGCCGACTTCCTCGGGCTCCGGGTAGACCAGCACGCCTGCCGCCGAAGTATGAACGCGCCCTTGGGATTCCGTCACCGGAACGCGTTGCACCCGATGGACGCCGCCCTCGAACTTCATCCGCGACCACACCCCGTCGGCGGTGTCCCCCTTGCTGGCGATGGCCAGCGTGGCGTCCTTGTAACCGCCCAGATCCGAGGTGGTTTCGTCCAGCACCGTGACCGTCCAGCCGTGCCGCTCCGCGTAACGGATGTACATCCGGGCCAGATCGGCGGCGAACAACGCCGATTCCTCGCCGCCCTCACCGGATTTGACCTCGAGGACGATGTCGTCGGCGTCGTGGGGATCGCGCGGCGCGAGCATGTCGGTGAGTTGGGTGTCCAGTTCGGTCACCCGCGTTTCGAGCTCGGTCACCTCGTCGGCGAACGACTCGTCGTCGGCGGCCAGCTCGCGGGCGGTCTCGAGGTCGCCGCGCGCGGCGGCCAGCTTGCGGTAGGTGCCGACGATCGGGGCCAAGCGGGCGAACCGGCGACCGGCCTTGCGCGCCTCGTCGGGATTGCTGTGCAGTTCTGGGTCTGCCAGCCGCTTCTCGAGGTCGGCGTGTTCGGCCAGCAGCACGTCAATGGTCTGCACCGGCTGCGTCATGTCTCACCTCCTGCCCGCTTGTGATCGCCCCGAACGCGAACCGACGCCCGGCCTGTGCGCCGTTGGGCACAGTTCGGGCGTCGGTAAGCCAGCTATTTGTCGGTCGACTCGCCGTTGTCGGCTGCGGCCTTGCGCTTGCCGTAGCGCTTCTCGAACCGGGCCACGCGGCCGCCGCTGTCGAGGATCTTCTGCTTGCCGGTGTAGAAGGGGTGGCACTGCGAGCAGACCTCGACGACGATGTTGCCGCCGGGCTTGGTGCTGCGGGTGGTGAAGGTGTTGCCGCACCCGCAGTGCACGGTGGTTTCACCGTAGGCGGGGTGAATGTCAGCTTTCATCGTGTCCTCATCCGATCGTTTGCCGCCCGGACCGGGCGCGCACTCCATGAACCTGATCTGGTCCTGGGCTAGTCGACCCTCGATTATGCCAGGTCAACCTACATCCCCCCAAACGCGGAGCTGCGCCCGCGCATTCCCGGGGTGCGGGGCGGCACATGATGCGTCGAGACATAAGCCGTTGCGACCTCCACCGGCGGCGTGTCGGGTGCGTGGTTCAGGTGTCGCGGTAGACGCGGCTTTTCCCGTCGCGGGTCCAGACCACGCCGGCGCCGGGGGCCGCGCCGAGCGCGGTCAGCTCGCGCTTGAGGATCTTGTTGGTGGCCGTGGTCGGCAGCCGGTCGGTCAGCCAGACGTAGCGGGGCCACGCCTTGGGCGACAGGTCCGGCTGGGCGGCGAGGAACCGGCCGAACTCCCCGGGCGTCAGATCCGCGCCGTCGGCCAACACCATCGCCGCCATCACCTGGTCGCCGACGTGCTCGTCGGGCACCGCGTACACCGCGACGTGGCTGACCGGGGCCAACCGTTGCAGGATGCGCTCGATGGGCGCCGTGGTCATGTTTTCGCCGTCGACTCGCAACCAGTCGCCGCTGCGCCCGGCGAAGTAGATCCACCCGTCGGCGTCCCGGTAGGCGAGGTCGCCGGACCAGAACATGCCGTGCCGAAGGCGCGCGTCGGTGGCCTCGCGGTCGTTGTAGTACCCGGCGAACAGGCCCGCGCCGGTGGTGTTGACCAGCTCACCTATCGCCTCGTCGGCGTTGGTCAGGGCCCCGTCCCCGTCGAACGCGGCGGGTGGGCATTCGGCCAGCGTGCCCGGGTTGTAGACGGCGACCCCGGGGAAGCCGCGGCCCAGCGACCCCGGCGGGCAGCCGTCCTCGCGGGTGATGATGATCGCGCCCTCGGTGGACCCGAAGCCGTCCCACACCGTGCAGTCGAAACGCCTGCTGAACTCGGCGATGTCGCGGTCGCTCGCCTCGTTGCCGACCGCGAGCCGCAACGGGTTGTCGCGGTCGTCGGGTCGCTCGGGCGTGGCCAGCACGAAGGCCAGCGGTTTGCCGACGTAGTTCATGAAGGTGACGCAGTAGCGGCGCAGATCCGGGAGCAGACCGGAGGCCGAAAACGTCGCGGGCACCATCGCCGCGCCGGTGCTCACCGCGACGCTCCACCCCGCGAACAGCGAGTTGGCGTGAAACAGCGGCATCGACAGGTAGCAGACGTCGGTCGCGTCGAGCCCGAACCGCGCGATCAGCGTGGCACCGGCGAAGAGCACGGTCAGGTGGGTGACCTGCACGGCCTTCGGCTCGCCGCTCGTGCCGGAGGTGAACATCATCATGAAGGTGTCGGTGGCCGCCACCTCCCGGTGCGGGGTCGGCGGCCCGGCGCGCTCCAGCAGCGCCGCCCAGGACTCGCCGGACACGTCGAACACCCGCACGCCGGGCAGCTCGAGGCCGTCGAGCAACTCCCTGTGCGCCGGATCGGTCAGCAGGATCTGGCAGTGGGCGTGCAGGATGTCGCGGGCCAGCGCGGCACCGCGGCGGGTGTCGTTGACGCCGCAGAGCACGTAGCCGCCGAGCGCGGCGGACGCCATGGCGGTCAGCATCTCGGGGGTGTTGCCCAGCAGCGTGCCCACGTGCAGCGGGCGGTCCGGGTCGGCGGCCCCGATGACCGCGGCCGCGGTGGCGGCGGCGTCGGCCAGGTGCTCACGCCACGTCCAGACCCGGTCGCCGTACTTCAGCGCCGGCGTGTCCCGGTCGGCACGCTCGCGGAGGAGCTGCTGCAGCGTCTCCGCCACAGCTTGCGACGCTAGTCGCTGACTAGTCGTTGTCCATCGACCCGGGGGTCGTCTTGGACACCTGCACCAGGAACTCGTAGTTGGTCTTCGTCTTGCGCAGCTGCGACATCAGCAGGTCGATGGCCTGGTGGGGGTCCAGGCCCGACAGAACGCGGCGCAGCTTGTGCACGATGCCGAATTCGTCGGGCGACAGCAGCAGCTCGTCCTTGCGGGTGCCGGACGGGTTCACGTCGACCGCCGGGAAGACGCGGCGTTCGGAGATCTTGCGGTCCAGTTTGAGCTCGGCGTTGCCGGTGCCCTTGAACTCCTCGAAGATGACCGTGTCACCGGTGGACCCGGTCTCGACCATTGCGGTGGCGATGATGGTCAGCGAGCCGCCCTCCTCGATGTTGCGCGCGGCGCCGAGGAAGCGCTTGGGCGGGTACAGCGCGGTGGAGTCGACACCGCCGGACAGGATCCGGCCCGACGCCGGCGACGCGTTGTTGTAGGCGCGGCCCAGGCGGGTGATCGAGTCGAGCAACACCACGACGTCCTTGCCCTGCTCGACGAGCCGCTTGGCGCGTTCGATGGCCAGCTCGGCGACCGACGTGTGGTCCGACGGCGGCCGGTCGAAGGTCGAGGCGATGACCTCGCCCTTGACCGAGCGCGTCATGTCGGTGACCTCCTCGGGCCGCTCGTCGACGAGGACGACCATGAGGTGGCACTCCGGGTTGTTCTTGGTGATCGCGTTGGCGATGTCCTGCAGGATCGTCGTCTTACCCGCCTTGGGCGGCGAGACGATCAGCGCGCGCTGGCCCTTGCCGATCGGCATGATCAGGTCGATGACCCGGGTGGTCAGCCGGTCGGGGGTGGTTTCCAGGCGCAGCCGCTGGTTGGGGTACAACGGCGTCAGCTTGGAGAAATCGGGCCGCTTCTTGGCGTCCTCGACGGAGCCGCCGTTGACGCTGTCCAGGCGCACCAGCGGGTTGAACTTCTGCCGCTGGTTGGGCTGCTCGCCGTCCCGGGGCACCCGAACCGCGCCGGTCACCGCGTCGCCGCGGCGCAGGCCGTTCTTGCGCACCATGTTCATCGAGACGTAGACGTCGTGCGGGCCGGCCAGGTAGCCGGAGGTGCGCACGAACGCGTAATTGTCCAGAACGTCGAGGATTCCGGCGACCGGCTGGACGACGTCGTCCTCGCGCAGTTCGGAGTCGACGCCATCGCCGGAGCGCTCGCCGCGCCGCCTGCGGTCGCGGTCGCGGAACCGGCGTCCCCGCCGGCCCTGACGGCCCTCGCCGTCGTCGTCCTGCTGGTTCGAGCCGCGGGACTGCTGGCCGCCCGAACCCTGGTCGCCGCCGGAGTCCTGCCCCCGCTCGTCGTTCTTGGTGTCCTGTTGGCCCCCTTGGCGTTTGTCCGCGTCGGCGCCGCCCTTGCGGGTGCCGGCGTCGTCCTGCTCCTGGGGTGTGCGGGCCGACGAGCCCGCATCGCGGTTGGCACCGCGGCGTTCCCGGCGCGGCGCCTCGGCGGTGGACCCGTTCTGGTCCCCTGCGGCGACCGGCGCGGCGGCCGGCGCTTCGGCCGCGGTGGTTTCGGTTTTCTCGGATTTGCCGCTGCCCTCGGGGGCGGCCGGGGCCGACGTCCCGTTGGCCTGTCCCCGGATTTCCTTTATGGCGGCGATCAGTTCGTTCTTGCGCATCCCCGAGGTCCCCTTGACGCCGACCTGGTTAGCCAGCGCACGCAGCTCGGGCAGCACCATGGCGGACAGGGAGCCGCTCGAGGCGGTGGTTTTGACGTCGGGAGCGTCTGTGGTCACGGCGTCCGGCACCTGATTGCTGTCGGTGCTCTCGCCAGCCGTGAAGAGGTCCGTATCAGTCACGGATTTCCTTTCTTCCCCCGCTGATCAGGTCATACGGGGGGTCGTTGCAGTCAGCCAAATTGCCGAGTGCGCCCAATCATCGACTCTGCGACGGTGATCGCCAGGGATCAGCGGAGAAAACGGCGAACCTCGTTTACGAGAAGAATTGGTGTTGTCCTAGCGGCAAGGCAGTATGTTTGCAGATGCAGATGCTGCGATTGCTGGACGGCTCCGAGGATAACCTGCATCCCTGTCGGAAGCAAGCAAACCCTCCGGCCACGCTGCGGATCAACCGGCGACGGTGACGCCCGGGCTCCAGCGTACTCCTTCGCCGGCGGTCATCTTCGTGACGTTAAATCCGTGTGCGGCCCCGTACTCCAGCGCTTCCGGAGGTAAGTCCGGCTCGGTGCTGAATGCGATCAGCGAGGGGCCGGCCCCGGACAGCGTCGCTGCGATGTTGTGACGCCGCAGCAGCCGCAAATATTCCGCCGATCCGCGCATCACCGGGCCGCGTTGCGGTTGGTGGAGCACGTCCTCGGTGGCCGGCATCAGCAGGTCCGGCCGTTCGGTGAGGGCTACGACCAGCAGCGCGGCGCGGCTGACGTTGAAGCTGGCGTCTTCGTGGCTGACCAGGCCGGGCAGCAGCACGCGGGTTTCCGCCGTCAGCGAGCGGTCCTCGGGAATCGCGCAAAACAGCTGAATGTCCGGGTGCAGCCGCAGCGACACCGCCGAATATCGGGGCTCGGCACCGGTGCGGTCCGTCCAGGACACCACCGCACCGCCCAGCACCGCGGCCGCGGCGTTGTCGGGATGGCCCTCGAATTCCGCGCACAGCTGGATGAGCTGATCAACGCCCAGCGGAGTCGAACCCGTTTGCGCGACAAGCCCATTCACCGCCGCCAGGCCGCCGGCGACCGCCGCCGCCGAGGAACCGAGGCCACGCGAGTGCGGGATGGCGTTGCGGCAGCGCACCTCCAGGCCGGCGGCGTTGACCCCCGCGGCGTGCAGTCCGCGCCGCACGGCGCGCACCACCAGGTGGTCGGCGTCCAGCGGTACCTGGCCGGCGCCCTCGCCCTCGACCACCACGACCAGGCCGGAATCCGTTGTCTCCACGATAATCTCGTCGCACAGGCTCAACGCCAGACCGAGGCTGTCGAAGCCGGGGCCCAGATTGGCGCTGGATGCCGACACCACGGCGCTGGCCACCAGCCCGGCGGGCAGCATCCGGGTCACTAGCCCAAACCCAGCTGTTCGACGACGAGCACCGGATCCACCGGCAGCGGGGACACCGTCGGCATGTCTTTGAGCGCGGTGTCGGGGTCCTTGAGACCGTTGCCGGTCACCGTGCACACCACCGTCGATCCGCGCGCCACCCAGCCGTCGTCGACGGCCTTGAGCAGACCCGCGATGCTGGCCGCGGACGCCGGCTCGACGAACACGCCTTCGGACGCGGCCACCAGGTGGTATGCCGCCAGGATCTCCTCGTCGGTGACGGCCAGGAACCGGCCCTGCGATTGCTGCTGGGCCGCGACGGCCGCCGTCCACGACGCCGGCGCGCCGATGCGGATGGCGGTCGCGATGGTCTCCGGGTGGCTGACCGGGTGGCCGAGCACCAGCGGCGCCGCGCCGGCGGCCTGGGCGCCCAGCATCCGGGGCAGCTTGTCGATCACGCCCTCGTGGTGGTACTCGGTGTAGCCCTTCCAGTACGCGGTGATGTTGCCGGCGTTGCCGACGGGAAGGGCGTGCACGTCCGGCGCGGCGCCCAGCGCGTCGACGATCTCGAACGCGGCCGTCTTCTGGCCCTCGATGCGCACCGGGTTGACCGAGTTCACCAGCGCGATGGTCGGGAAGTCGGCGGCCATCTTGCGGGCGAGTTCCAGGCAGTCGTCGAAGTTGCCGTCGATCTGGATGATCTTGGCGCCGTGCATCACCGCCTGCGCCAGCTTGCCCATCGCGATCTTGCCCTGCGGGATCAGCACCGCGCAGGTGATGCCGGCGCGCGCCGCGTACGCGGCCGCCGAGGCCGAGGTGTTGCCGGTCGATGCGCACAGCACGGCCTGCTGGCCGCGGGCCAGGGCGTCGGTGACGGCCATCGTCATGCCCCGGTCCTTGAAGGAGCCGGTCGGGTTGAGCCCCTCGACCTTGAGGTGGACCGTGCAGCCGGTTCGTTCCGAGAGCCGCGTCGCGGCGATCAGCGGGGTGCCGCCTTCGAGCAGGGTGACCGGGGTCCAGTCGTCGCCCACCGGTAATCGGTCGCGGTACGCCGCGATCACTCCGGGCCAGGGTTGATGGGTGGCCGTCCGGGCAGCGCTCACAGGCCGTTTCCTTCCAGTCGCAGCACGCTGGTCACGTCCTGCACGACATCCAAATCGGCGAGGGCACGGACGGTTTCGGACAGCGCGGCGTCGGTGGCGGTGTGCGTGACCACCACAACGCGGGCCCCGACCCGCCGGCCACCCTCGTCCACCACGCCCTCCTGGCGGACCTCGGCGATGCTGACCTCGCGCTTGGCGAATTCGGCTGCCACCGAAGACAATACGCCCGGCTCGTCGGCGACGTTCATGCTGACGTAGTAACGGGTGGAGATGAGACCCATTGGGGCGATAGGCAGTTGGGCGTACCGGGACTCCTTCGGGCCGCGGCTGCCCAGCACCCTGTTCCGGGCGGCCATCACCAGGTCGCCGGTGACCGCCGAGGCGGTGGGTGCGCCACCCGCGCCCTGGCCGTAGAACATCAGCCGCCCCGAGGCCGCGGCCTCGACCACCACCGCGTTGAACGCCCCGCTGACCGTGGCGAGCGGATGCGACAGCGGCACCAGCGCCGGGTAGACCCGGGCCGAAACGCGTTGCTGGCCATCGTCTCCGGTGATCCGTTCGCAGATGGACAGCAGCTTGATGGTGCAGCCCAGCGCCCGCGCGGACGCGAAATCGGCCGGGGTGATCTTGGTGATGCCCTCGCGGTACACGTCGTCGGCGTGCACCCGGGTGTGAAAGGCGATGGACGCCAGGATCGCCGCCTTGGCCGCGGCGTCGTAGCCCTCGACGTCGGCGGTGGGATCGGCCTCGGCGTAGCCCAGCGCGCTCGCCTCGGCCAGGGCGGTCTGGTAGTCGGCGCCGGTGCTGTCCATCGCGGACAGGATGTAGTTGGTGGTGCCGTTGACGATGCCGGCCACCCGCAGCACGGTGTCGCCGGCCAGGGATTGGGTGAGCGGGCGGATGACTGGGATCGCACCCGCAACGGCCGCCTCGAAATACAGGTCGACGTGGGCGTTTTCAGCGGCCTGCGCCAGCTCCCCGGTGGAGATGGACAGCAGCGCCTTGTTCGCGGTGACGACGGACTTGCCGTGCTCCAGCGCGGACAGGATCGCCTTGCGGGCCGGCTCCACCGGTCCCATCACCTCGACGACGATGTCGACGTCCTCGCGGCAGACCAGCTCTTCGATGTTGTCGGTCAGCAGGCCGACGGGAACGCCGCGGTCGGGCGCGACGCGGCGCACCCCGATCCCGCGGAGCACCAAGGGGGCACCGATGCGGGCCGCCAGGTCCTCGGCGCTGTCCTCGATGATCCTGACGACCTCGCTGCCGACGTTGCCCAACCCGAGTACCGCTACGCCGACGGCCTTTTCGTCACCGGGCACGGGTCACCTCACTTCCAGACTCAGCAGATCGTCGACCGTCTCCCGGCGCAGGATCAGCCGTGCGCGCCCCCCGCGCACGGCCACCACGGCGGGCCGGCCGATCATGTTGTAACGGCTGGACAGGGAATAGCAGTACGCGCCGGTGGCGGCGACGCCGAGCAGGTCACCCGGCTGCAGGTCACCGGGAACCCAGGTGTCGCGAACGACGATATCGCCCGTCTCGCAGTGCTTTCCGACGATGCGGGCCAGCTCCGCCGGGGCGTCGCTGGTGCGCGAGACCAACCGGGCGTCGTACTGCGCGTCGTAGAGCGCGGTGCGGATGTTGTCGCTCATGCCGCCGTCGACGCTGACGTAACGCCGGTGCGCGGTGGTGCTCACGTCGACGTCCTTGACGGTGCCGACCTCGTAGAGCGTGATGGTGCCCGGCCCGGCGATGGCACGCCCCGGCTCGACCACCAGCCGGGGGGTGGGCAGCCCGACGGCCGCCGACTCGTTGCGCACGATGGCGCTGAGCTTGTTCGCCAGTTCGGCCATCGGCGGCGGGTCGTCGGGTGCCAGGTACGAGATGCCGAAGCCACCACCGAGATCGACGGTCGACAGCTGGGCGGTCTTGTCGACGCCGAACTCGGCGACGATGTCGTGCAGCAGGCCGATGACGCGGTGCGCTGCGAGTTCGAAGCCGGCGACGTCGAAGATCTGCGACCCGATGTGGCTGTGCAGCCCGACCAGTCGCAGGTGATCCGTGTCGAAGACCCGGCGCACCGCGGCCATCGCCGCGCCGCTGGCGACCGACAACCCGAACTTCTGGTCCTCGTGCGCGGTGGAGATGAACTCGTGGGTGTGCGCCTCGACCCCGACGGTGAGGCGCACGAGCACGTTCTGGACGATGCCCGCCTCCCCCGCGATGGTGTCGAGGCGTTCGATCTCGGTCATCGAGTCCAGCACGACGTGACCCACGCCGGCCTTGACGGCCGCGGTCAGTTCGGCGACCGATTTGTTGTTGCCGTGGAAGGTGATCCGCTCCGGCGGGAACTCGGCGTGCAGCGCGACGGCCAGTTCCCCGCCGGTGCACACGTCCAGCGACAGGCCCTCCTCGTTGATCCAGCGGGCGATTTCGGTGCACAGGAACGCCTTCGCGGCGTAGTGCACGTTGTTCCCGCCGCCGAAGGCCGCCGCCAGGTCCCGGCAGCGGGAGCGGAAGTCGTCCTCGTCGATGACGAACAGCGGGGTCCCGTACTCGTGGGCGAGCTGGGTCACCGGTAGTCCCCCGATGACCGCCGCGCCGTCCTCGTCGCGAGTTGTGCTGCGCGGCCACACGTTCGGGGCCAGCCGCAACAGCTCCTCGGGGGATTGCGGGCGCGGCGGGCTCTCGGCGTGGCGCGCGTCGTCGGCGTGCCGGGGACCGGCGGGATGGACGTTCACATTCGCTCCGGGGCGCTGACGCCGAGGATCGTCAGACCGTTGGCGATCACCTGGCGGGCGGCCTGGCAGAGCGCCAGGCGCGCGGTGTGCAGGTCGGTGGGCTGCTCGTCGCCCTGCGGCAGCACCCGGCACGAGTCGTAGAACCGGTGGTAGTCGCCGGCGAGGTCCTCCAAATAGCGGCACACCCGGTGCGGTTCCCGCAGCGACGCGGCGGTGTTCAGAACCCGCGGGAACTCGCCGATCGAGCGCAACAACGCGCCCTCCTTGTCGTGGCTGAGCAACTCGAGGTGCGCGGTGTCGGGGACCAGGCCGAGCTCGGCGGCGTTGCGGGCCAGCGCCGACAGCCGGGCGTGCGCGTATTGCACGTAATAGACCGGGTTTTCGTTGGACGCCGACGACCACAGCTCCAGGTCGATGTCGATGGCGGTGTCCACCGACGAGCGGATCAGGCTGTAGCGCGCCGCGTCGACGCCGATCGCCTCGACCAAATCGTCGAGGGTGAGCACCGTGCCGGCCCGCTTGCTCATCCGGACCGGCTGGCCGTCGCGGACCAGGTTGACCAGCTGCCCGATGAGCACCTCGACCGTGGCCGGGTCTTCACCGAAGGCGGCGGCCACGGCCTTGAGCCGGGCGATGTAGCCGTGGTGGTCGGCGCCGAGCATGTAGATGCACAGGTCGAAGCCGCGCTGCCGCTTGTCCAGGTAGTAGGCGATGTCGGCGGCGATGTAGGCCGGCTTGCCGTCGCTCTTGATCACGACGCGGTCCTTGTCGTCGCCGAAAGCGCTGGTGCGCAACCACGTTGCGCCGTCCTTCTCGTAGACGTTGCCGGTCTCGCGCAGCCTGGCGATGGCCTGGTCGACGCGGCCGCTGGTGTGCATCGAGTCTTCGTGGGTGTAGACGTCGAAGTCGGTGCCGAACTCGTGCAGCGACTCCTTGATGTGGGTGAACATCAGGTCGACGCCGATTTCGCGAAACGTCTCGTGCATGTCGGCGTCGGGCAGGCTGAGCGCGTCGGGCGCCTTCTGCAGCACCTGCGCGGCGATGTCGTTGATGTAGGTCCCCGCGTACCCGTCGGCCGGGGTCGGTTCGCCTCGGGCCGCGGCGATCAACGAGTTGGCAAACCGGTCGATCTGGGCGCCGTGGTCGTTGAAATAGTATTCGCGCTCGACGTCGGCGCCCTGGGTGGACAGCAACCGGCCCAGCGCGTCGCCGACGGCGGCCCAGCGGGTACCGCCGATGTGGATGGGTCCCGTCGGATTGGCCGAGACGAACTCGAGGTTGATCTTGAGGCCGGCCAGCGCATCGGAGTGCCCGAATCCGTCGCCGGCGCCCAGGACGTCGTCGACGATCTTGGCCTGCGCCGACGCCTCGAGGCGCATGTTGATGAAGCCCGGTCCGGCCACCTCCGCCGAGGCGATGCCGTCGGCGTTGGCCAGCGCCTCGGCCAGCCAGCCGGCCAGCTCGCGCGGGTTGGCGCCCACCTTCTTGCCCAGCTGCAGCGCCAGGTTGCTGGCGTAGTCGCCATGATCGGGGTTACGGGGTCGTTCCACGGTGACCGTCGCCGGCAACGCGGCGGCGTCCAGCCCGCGCTCGGCAAGCACCGCGGCAGCGGTGGCTTTGAGCAGCTCAGCCAGGTCGTCGGGGGTCACGAGCGTCCATCCTATTGGCTGGGGCGCCTTCCCCCCGAATCTATTGCGGTGCTCGTCCGGTCACCGAGATGCGTTAGGCTGTCGGGGCCCATTGCGCGACCAGCGCCCCCGTAGCTCAGGGGATAGAGCGTCTGCCTCCGGAGCAGAAGGCCGCAGGTTCGAATCCTGCCGGGGGCACCAGCATTTCCGCAGTTCAGAGCGGCACACGAGCCCCTGCGCGAACGGGTAACCGCTTACGGCGCAAATTGGGGGCAGTATGACGTGGCGGAAGTTCGCACCAGAAACCTCACGTCGTCATCCGTCATACCGTTGCGCTCGTGCGACTGGACCATACCCACGATCGAATCCATGCTGTGGCCCTGCCCCAACAGAGCGCAGATCTTGTGCCCCATGTTGATCAGGCCCTGATCGCCCTTGGCGCTCGAGATCCCCTGAGTGTGGAGCGCATTGAGGAACGCGGCGTCGTTGTCGTCCGCGCGAGCGGACGGAATGACGATGAGGAAAAGGGCCGCTGCCAGCAGCGCGGCAGTGCGCGTCATGACCCTGGATGGTAGCCGGGCTCGGTCAGCGGGCGTCGGACCGGGCCGGGCTGGGCCTGGGAACCGGGCCCCTCGTATCTATCGCGGAAGAGCTGGATTCAGCAGATCAATCATTTGCGCAAGCGTCTGAACACCCCGCGGCTACGCTGTATGCCTGGCGGGCAGGGCAGTTCGGGCGAGGAGGCCGGGTTGGTACGACGCGAAGCTCAGGCGCTGACCTGATGTTGTCGCTGTTCATCGCGGTAATCGGGCTTGTCTTCCTCGCCCTCGGGCCGATCCGTTACACCGGCATGACCTTAGTGCTCACCCTGCTCACCACCCTCGGGATCACCGTGTTCGACATGAGTACCCACCAACCCACCAGCACCGACATCACCGGCTTCGCACTGGCGCTCATGCTCGGCGGGCCTGCCCTGCTTGTCAGAAGCGAGCGAGGAATGAGGGGCTGACTTCTACGTGTGATCCCCACGTAGGCGCGCGGGTTGCAGGCCTTGTCGGCTCTGTGCCGCGCGTGGCGAAATTCACTCCTCATCACATTTTGCCGCACATCGAGATGCTGGTACCTATTAAACAAGCTTGCTGAGCTCATTGAAGCGAGCTGTTCGGGACGCCCCGAAAAAATCTCGACCGTCGCACAACGACGATATGGAGCCATAACGCACAGCGGTTCGATTGAGGACTCGACACAACTGCACATCATCGGCGAGAGCCGGGCGAACAAAGAGAGGGATCCCACAGGCATGCTCGTCGTGATCGAGGAACCGAAATTCATGGCCTACCAAGGCCACATCGGCGACGCACCGCTGGTCGAACACGGCGCGTTAACGGTGTCGTTCGACTCCCGCGATGGCGAGCGCGGCACGCTGCGGCTCAGCGCCGAGGAATGCCGCGTGATTCTCCCCTACATACAGCGGCTGATCTCCTCGACCTGATATGAATACCGGCGAAGGGGTCGCCGTGCATGAGTTTGTAAGAACTGGCATTGTCCAATTTGCTCGCACGACAAGTTTTGTCACAAGGCGATGACAATCTCGATTCCTAATTGCGCGTCCGACGAGTGAGCGCACTGCGCGCCCGCTGGGTGGCCGATATCGGGTTCCGCACCGCCACCGATCGAGACGGCCTCGAGGCATTCAGCGGCCATCCGTCGGCGAAGAAGCCTAAACCGGGCTAGCCACAACGCAGTTCAGTTCCGGCTGAGGATGAACGCCTCGATGTGTCGGTCGCCGGCGCGCACTTCGTACTTGCGCCAGCCGGGGTACATCGTGATGCCCTTGGCCCAGATCTCACCGCGTTCGCCGGGACTGGCGAGGCGGGCAGTCGCCTGCCACGTGTCGCGGCCGATCGACACCGTGGCCTCCGGATGGGCCCTGAGGTTGTGGTACCAGGCCGGATGCTTCGCACCGCCGAAGTTGGACGCGATGAGGGCCACCCCGTCGGGGTGCGGGATCCCGTACAGCGCGACGGTGCGCGGCTCCCCCGATTTGGCGCCGATGGTGGTCAGTATCACCGCGGGAACCCCGGTCACGAGTCCGGCGAAGCTGCTCCTGCCCCCGGTGACCTTCGTGATCAGCCGGTCGAGGTGGTGCGCGGTCGGGCGCAGGAACGCCGCGCCCAGCGTCGTGGACCCGAAGCTGCGCATCAACCGATGGAACGCGTTGGCGTGGTCGAACGACAGGTCGGACATGGCGTCACGCCTTCTTGGTGCTGTCGACCTGGTCCTGGTCGTACCCGATGACGGGCGCCGAGTCGCCGTAGACGTCGAGAGTGTGGATGAAGCGGTGCAGCCCCATCACCCCGGCGCAGGTGAACCCCAGCTCGATGATCTGCGCGGCGGTGAAGTGCTCCCCCAGGCGCTTGTAGAACTTGTCGTCCATGGCGTGGTGGTCAGAGGAGAGCAGGTCGAGGAACTCGACGGCCATCTGCTCCTGGGGGGTGAGCGCGCCGTGGCCCGGCGCCAGCAGGCAGGCGACGTCCTCGTCGGTGATCGAGTCGTGCTTGCGCGACTGGCTGCACGGTTCGCATTCGCCGAGCTGGGCGCTGCGGATGCGCAGTAACTCCAGGATCCGGCCACCCAGCAGGGTGCCGGCCCCCAGCGTGGTCCTGGCCGCGTTGACCTGATCCAGCTGCGCGCTGCGATACGCGAAGATCTGCAGGGGCACCGGCGTCGCGTACAGACCGGCGGCGACACCGGCCTCGACGATTTCGCGGGAGTGGGCGCTGAGCTCTTCCATCGGGATTGGCGCGATACGCGGCATCGAATCAGGCTAACTTTTTTGTGCGTCGCCCAAAAGGAGAACTCGATGTCCAGACTTGCCGGAAAGGTCGCGATCGTCACCGGGGGCGCGGGCGGAATCGGCGCGGCGACGGCGCACGAATTGGCCCGTCAAGGCGCCGCCGTCGCGGTCGTCGACATCGACGAGACCAAGGCCGCCGGGGTCGCCGACGAGATCCGGCGAACCGGGGCGCTGGCACTCGCACTCGGCGGCGACCTCGCCGAGGAGGACACGGCGCGCCACGTGGTGCGGTCCACCGTCGCCGAGTTTGGCCGGGTCGACGTTCTGCACAACAACGCGGCGCTGACCGCGAGCGATTTCTTGTCGCGCGACACCACGGTGGCCGAGATGCCACTGGATGTGTGGCGACGGTCCTTGGACGTCAACCTCGGGAGTCAGCTGCTGATGTGCAAGTACGCGGTTCCCGAAATGCGAAGGGGCGGAGGCGGTTCCATCGTCAACATGTCCTCGGGGGCGGCACTGTCGGGTGATACGACCCGGCTGGCCTACGGCGTGTCGAAGTCCGGGGTGCACGCGCTGACGATGTACGTCGCGACCAGCGAGGGAAAGGGCGGCGTGCGGGCCAACACAATCGTGCCGGGACTGATCCTGACCGACGCGGTGCGCGCGCACCTCTCCGAGGACGTCATCGCCAACCTCGGTCGCGCGACGTTGACGCCTTATGTCGGGCACCCGAAAGACGTCGCCGACCTGGTGGTGTTCCTGGCATCGGAGCAGTCGCGCTACATCACCGGGCAAATGATTGCGATCGACGGAGGGATGTCGGCGCACGTCGGCCTCGATACCGGCGACTAGCCGCTCGCGGGACCCAGCACGTATGCGCCGGTGTCCGGGTGGTGATACCAGCCGCCGGCGGCATGGGTGCCGCCGTCGACGTGGATCGTCTGGCCGGTGATGTAGCTGGACATGTCGGAGGCGAGAAACACTGCTGCTCCTGCCATTTCGTCGACATGGCCGGCGCGGCCCATCGGCACCGTGAGGCCGAACCGCCGCTCGGAGCCGGGCGGCGCGATCTGCCTGATGCCCTCGGTCAGGGTGATGTCGGGCGCCAGCGCGTTGACCCGGATGCCGTGCGGCGCGAGCTCGAGCGCCGCGGTCTTCGTGTAGTTGATGACACCGGCCTTGGCCGCCGCATAGGTCGCGTAACCGGGCGCGGCACGCACGCCCTCGATCGAGGTGACGCTGATGATGCTGCCCGGCAGTTTCTGCTCGACGAGAATCCGCGCCACCCGCTGCGTGCACAGGTAGACGTGGCGCAGATTCGACTTGTACAGTGCGTCCCAACCGTTTTCACTGGTCTCGAGGATGCTCGACCAGAACACTCCGCCGGCGTTGTTGACCAGGATCGTCACCGTGCCGAGTTCGGCGGTCGTCTGCTGCAGCGCGGCGTCCACCGCCGCGCTGTCGCGGACGTCGACCACCAGGCCCAGCGCGCCGATCTCCGCGGCGGCGGAAGCGCACGAGTCGGCGTTGCGTTCCCAGATCGCCACGCGCGCGCCGAAGGCCTTCAACGCCGCCGCGATGCCGCGGCCGATGCCCGCGCCCCCGCCGGTGACAACCGCGACACGGTCGGTCAGAAGAACGCTGGAGGGATCGAGTGTCATGCAGCCGAATATAGAACAATGGCACGTCGCGGTTTACAGTCTTTACTGAACATGTTCGATATGTAATCAGCTGGGAGGCCGGCATGGCCAGCACCATCTTCGTCACCGGCGCGACCGGGCAGACCGGCGGCAACGTGTGCCTACAGCTGATCGAGCGGGGCGATCGCGTGCGGGCGCTGGTGCGCGATCCCGACGGGGCCGCGGCGCTGGCCGGGATCGGCGTGGAGCTGGTCGGGGGCGACATCACGGACGCCGACGACGTGCGTCGCGCGGCCAGGGGCGCCGAGGCGGCCATCCACTGCGCGGCGCTGCTGGGCGGCGCGAGCCAGGACCTGAACGACTTCAAGGCCGTCAACACGGTCGGCACCGCGAACGTCCTGGATGCGGCCAAGGCCCACGGCATGCGTCGGGTGGTCGCCCTGAGCACCGCCACGTTCCTCGACCTGAGCACCGGCGTCGACTTCGAGGAGGCGCCCGTGCTTCGGCACCCACCGGGCGACCCCTACACCGTCACCAAGCTCGCCGCCTTCCTCGACGCGCACGAGCGCGCCGCGGCGGGCGACGACGTGCTGACGTGCCACCCGGGCGCGATCTTCGGGCCCGGGGTGGTCGTCGAGCGCGCCTTGCACCGCACCAGCTTCAACCGGGTGCTGCTGGCCGGGATGCGCGGAAAGATCAAGCGTTATTTGGCTTTTCCGGTGACGTGGGTGGCCGGGGCCGACGTCGCGAAGGGCTCGATCGCCGCGCTGGACAACGGGGTGGCCGGTGAGCGCTACCTGTTGGTCGGCCGGCCCGAGGAGACCTTCAGCACCGCCGGCGGCATCAACCGCGCGTGTGAGATCGCCGGAATCGACCATCGCGTCGAGGATCTCGACTACCGCACCGATCCCGAGGCGTTGACCGCCGAATTCGGTCCCACCCTGATGGCCATCGCAGAAGCAGCGGCGAAGAGCGAGCGCAGACCCCGGGCGTCCGACAACCTGACCACCCGGCGCCTGGGCTATGCGCCCATGTCGTTCGATGACGGCCTGCGACTGCTGATCTCGTGGCTGCGCGAGCTCGGCAAACTGTAAGGGGGCACGGTGGTGGATCTGGCCGATCGGATCCTCGACGCGGCCCAGCGGCAGGTCTTCCGGGCTGGGGCGCGGAGGTTGTCACTGTCGGACGTGGCGGCCCGGGCCGGGGTGTCGCGGCCCACGATCTACCGCTACTTCGCCTCCAAGGAAGAGCTCATCGACGCGCTGGGGAAACGGGAGCGCCGGCGCTTCACCGCCGCGATGGACGACGCGATGGCCGGCGTCGCCGGGATCGCGCGGCTGCAGGCCGCCGTCGACGTCGTCGCGACCTTCGTCGAGGCCCAACCGCCCGGGCGGCTGCTGGACCTGGAGCCGACGTTCGCGCACCAACAGATGGCGCAGGCGCTGCCCATGCTCACCGAGGGGTTGGTGACGGTCTTGCAGCGCTGTGCCCGCGAGGGCGCCTTCGCCACGCCGGTGGAACCTCGCGATCTGGCCGGCGCCATCGCGCGAACGGCGTTGAGCCACTACATCTTTCCCGAAGCCGATCCCGCCGCGGCGCGCCGGCAGATCCGGGCCGCGGCCGGCCTTGCGGCTCAGTCGGGCTGAAGCTTCGTCACGTCACCGCTCGCGCAGCAGAAACAGGCCATAGGCGGCGATCGACTGCGCGTCGACGATCACCCCGGTGCGCATCATCTGTTCGACGTCCTCGCGGGAGAACCACGCGCTGCGCATGTCCTGCTCCTCGTGCTCGCGATCCGCCTCGCCCTCGACGATCCCGGTGGCCAGAAACACCCAGCCGCGCTGGCTGCTCATTCCGGCGGCGACATCGATGCGGCCCAGCGCCTCGAACGACGTCGCGCGCAGCCCCGTCTCCTCGCGCAGCTCCCGCTCGGCCAGCTGGGACGGCTCGGCGTCGACCAGATCCGGGGCGCTGCCCTGCGGGAACTCCCAGCGCCGCGCGCCGAGGGGATAGCGGAACTGCTCCACGAGCTTGAACCGGTTCCCGTCGTAGGGCATCACCAGCGCGTACGTCGGCTTGTCCACCACGGCGTAGATGCCGAGGCTGCCATCGGGGCGGCGGATGTCGTCCTCCCGGATCACCAGCCAGCGGTTGCGATAGATCTCGCGCGACGCGACGCGTTCGATGAAAGGCACCCCGCCAGTATCACGGCCGGCGATGGCGTCCGAAGCCCTGCCCTCCCGTGGAGTGCTGGGCGAGCCGGTGTTTCGGTGAGGTAAGCAAAGCGGCGCGAACTCGTGTCTTGCCGCGCCGACGGCAATAATGCACCAATGACCCGTGAAGACAGCGATTCACCGCGCTAGCATGCGACGGCACATCATCGTCAGCGGCGACGACGCACTCGCCACGACGATCATCGAGGAGCTGAACAACGCCGGCGTCAGTGTCGTCAAGCTCAACAGCCCCGCCGATCTCGTCCACGTCGAAGCCGATCGCGCGGTCGCCGTCGTGTGCGCCGGGGACGACGATGCGATAAACCTTGAAATCGCCTTGCTGGCAAGGAAAACCAACCCCCGCGTGCGCGTGGTGGCGCGTCTGGCCAATGACGTGCTCCGCGAGGCGGTGGCCGACCACAACGGCCCCGGTGCGATTCTCGACGTCGCCGACCTCGCGGCCCCGTCGGTCGTCGAGGCGTGCCTGGCCCACACCACGCACCCGTTCGAGGCGGCCGGCATCAAGTTCGTCGTCTCCGACGGCGAGGCTCCGCGCGACGGAACCCTGCGCGAGATCTACGGCGATCTGGCGCCTGTGGCGGTGATTCACGGCCCGAACTCCCCCATCCCCGGCGAGGTGGTGGCATGTCCCGGCCGCGACCAGCCGGTGCATGCCGGTGACTGGACCGCGATGATCGGGACGCCCGACGAGCTGGCCGGCCTGGGCATCAAGATCGCTCGGGCGACGCGCGTGCGCACCCGCCCGCCCCAGCTCCGGCGCGCGTTCGACGCGTTACGAACCCTGCGCAACGACGTCAACCCGATGTTCTACCGCGCGCTGGCCGCCGCGCTGGGCTTGCTGATCGGGTCGACGATCGTGTTGCGGTTCGCCTACCGGCCCCATCCGGGGATGACGTGGCTCGACGCCCTGTACTTCAGCACCGAGACGATCGCGACCGTCGGCTACGGCGACTTCAGCTTCCTGCACCAGCCCACCTGGTTGCGGCTGTTCAGCATCATGTTGATGTTCGCCGGGGTGATGACCACCGCGCTGCTGGTCGCTTTCATCGCCGACCTGCTGTTGTCGCGGCGCTTCGCCTACTCCGCCGGCCGCCGGCAGGCGCGCCATCTGCGCAACCACATCATCGTCGTCGGGCTGGGCTCGTTCGGCAGCCGCGTGGTCGCCGATCTGACCGCGGCCGGATACGACGTCGCGGTCATCGAACGGGACGAGAACAACCGCTTCCTCTCGACCGCGGCCGACCTCGAAGTGCCGGTGATCTTCGGGGACGCGACGCTGCGCCAGACCCTGGAGTCGGCCCGGGCCGAACACGCCCGCGCGATCGCGGTGCTGACCCAGGACGACATGGTCAACATCGAGACCGGCATCGTGCTGCGAGAAATGCTGGGGCCCAGGGTGATCCCCGAAGTCGTCCGGCCCGATGTGCCGATCGTGCTGCGCATCTTCGACCGGGCGCTCGGCACCGCCGTGTCGCAGCGGTTCGGCTTCGATCACGTCCGCTCGACCGTCGAACTGGCCGCGCCGTGGTTCATCGGCGCCGCCATGGGCCTGCAGGTGCTCGGGACGTTCTGGGTGGGGCAGCGCTCGTTCATGGTCGGCGGCATGCACGTGGCGGCCCACAGCGAACTCGACGGGCTGCGCATGTTCGAGTTGTCCACCCACACCCGGGTCATCGCGATCACCCGGGAGGACGCACCGGTCCAGCTGCACCCGCGCCGCGACGCGCGGCTGTGCGCCGGCGACACCGTCTACCTCGTCGGCCCCTACCGCGAGCTGCTGGCGACGCTGCGCAAGGGGCAGCCTCCCCAGCAGCCCGAGGTCGGCGGCGAGCGGGCGTCTGCCTAAAGCTGTGCCGAGAGCTGGGCCGCCACGTCGGCCGCGCGGCGCAGCTGGTCGGGGTCCGAACTCGTCGGGATGAGCTGAACCTCGTCGGTGCCGATGCCCTCGAACTTGCGTAGCACCGCCAGCAGCTCGTCCTCGCTGCCGGCCCAGCCGGTAATGGGCGCCATCGCATCGACATACTCGGCCGGTATCCAGTTCATGTAGCGCCGCAGGTGGCGATGCACCTGCGCGCGGGCCTGCTCGGGCGTCCCGAACGCGAACCAGAACGACGTCACCAGATGCGGTTTGGGCCTGCCGGCCCGCGCCCACGCCTCGCGCGCCACGTCGAACAGCTCGTTCTGCTTGGCGACGTCGAGGTCCAGCGTGGTGCCGGCCAGCCCGTCGGCCCAGGCCGCGGCGCTGCGGATCGTCTTGGGACCGATGCTGCCGACGAACAGCGGCGGACCACCGGCCTGGACCGGGGCCGGCCCGACGGGCAGGACGGACTCGGTGAGCTTTTCACCGGCCCACACCCGTCGCATCGCCGCCACCCGCTCGGCCATGCCGCGCATCGTCTGCGTCGACGGGTCGGCGCCCACGGCGTGATAGTCCTCCTGCCGGCCGCCGACGCCGATGCCCACCGTCAGCCGCCCGCCGCACAGCATGTCGCCGGTGGCCAGCGCCTTCGCCAGCATCACCGGGTCGTGCAGCTGCGGCACGATCACGGTCGTCAGCAGCCGCACCCGGCGGGTCCAGGCCGCCAGCGCGCCGAGCAGCGTCAGGTTGTCCGGGTTGTCGAACGCGATCCGCTCGCCCCAGCACAGCGACGAGAACGGTCCGTCGTCGATCGCGCGGGCCCAGTTCTCGAGCACCGCCGCGTCCAGGTCCGGCTCCATCACCGGCATGGTCATCGCTATCTGCACAGACGCGATTCTGGCAGCATGAGGTGGATGGGTTTCACCAGCACCTCCATCGCGCACGTCCGGCTGACCGTGACCGACATCGAGCGGTCCCGGCAGTTCTACGAGAGCGTCTTCGGCTGGCCGGTGTTGCTGGAGGTTCCCGAGAACGCCGACGAGGCCACCCGCAACCAGTTCGGCTTCCTGTTCGGCGGCGTCATCTACGACCTCGGCGGCACGCTGCTCGGCCTGCGGCCGGTCGCGACGGACCGGTTCGACGAGGATCGCTGCGGCCTGGACCACATCGCGTTCCGGGTCGGCAGCAAGGCCGAATTGGACGCCGCGGCGGCCCATCTCGACGAGGTCGGCGTGGGGCACGAGCCCGTCAAAGACATCGGGCCGTCGTACATTCTGGAATTCCGCGACCCGGACAACATCGCGCTGGAGCTGACGGCGCCGAAGTAGGGCCTGTCGTCTGCCCGCGAGGGTGCGCAAAATGACGGCCCGCACGGCGTGTCGCCGTACAAACACGCACCCTCGCGGCGAGGGGTAACGCTCGCGGGAGAGGTAGGGCTCGCCGAGGGGTAGAAGGGAACTATGGCGATCAGTTTCAACCACACCATCGTCGCCGCGCGCGACAAGCGGGAATCCGCGGAATTCCTCGCCGAATTGTTCGGCCTGCCCGACCCCAAACCGTTCGGCCACTTCATGGCGGTCGCGCTCGAGCACGGCGCCACCCTCGATTACGCCGACGCGCCCGAGGGCGAGGAGATCCGCCGCCAGCACTACGCGTTCCTGGTCTCCGAGGAGGACTTCGACGCCATCTACGGCAAGATCACCTCGCGCGGCCTGGAGCACTGGGCGGACCCGGGGGCCAACCGGCCCGGCGAGATCAACACCCGGGACGGCGGCCGCGGGGTCTACTTCCGGGATCCCTCGGGGCACGCCATGGAGATCCTGACGCGGCCCTACGGCTCGGGCGGCTAATCGCCGCGCCGTGAGCCGTGCCGCGCGTGCTCTTGGTCCCGGTAGTCGTCGGCCATCTGCGCGACGTGCTTGGGCAGCGCGCCGGCCGCGACGTCGGCCAGGGTGGTTTCTTCGAGGACCGAACGCATGCTGGCCCGCAGCGCACGCCAGACGTCGGCCAACGGCGCGGTGGGCCCGGAGTACGGGAGGTCACCCAGGCCGATGTCGCGGACGCTGGCCAGCGGGCCGTCGATGCAGCGCAGCACGTCGGCGATGCTGATCTCGCTTCCGGGGCGGGCCAGTTCGTACCCGCCCTCGCGGCCGCGGTGGCTGCGCACCAGGCGATCGGTGCGCAGGTTGGTGAGGATGTCGACGAGAAATTGCGGCGGTATGCCCTGGGCCTGCGCCAATTCGTCGGTCGTCACCAACGTGCCGGTGTCGACCGTCGCGAGCTGGACCATCGCCCGCACCGCGTACTCCGCCTTGGCCGACATCCGCATGTGAGGATTGTGCCATTGGCCGCCCGCGGCGCTTAGGGGCGCAACTCCAGCAGGTCGACGACCAGCTGCGCCTGCTCGTCGACGTCGCGGTCCGGCGTGAGCCGCAGATCCGGGTGCTCCGGTTGCTGATAGGGGCTGTCGATCCCGGTGAAGTTCGCGATCTCGCCCGCCCGCGCTTTGGCGTACAGCCCCTTGGGATCACGCTTCTCGCAGTCGTCGAGCGGGGTGTCGCAGAAGACCTCGAAAAAGTCCAGCCCGGCCTCGCCGTGGACCTTGCGCGCCAGTTCGCGATGCTCGGCCAGCGGGCTGATCGCCGGCACCAGCACGGTCTGACCGGAGTCGGCCAGCAGCGCCGCCACGTGCGCCAGCCGGCGCAGGTTCTCCGCGCGGTCGGCCATCGAGAAGCCCAGGTCGGCATTCAGGCCGTGCCGCAGGTTGTCCCCGTCGAGAACGTAAGCGGGAAAACCGCTTTCGAGCAGTTTGCGCTCGACCTCCATGGCCACGCTCGATTTGCCCGAGCCCGACAGGCCGGTGAACCAGATCGTCCTGCCCCGCGGCCGGGATCCCGCACCGACGAGCGACTTGTGCCGCACGGTGTTCGGGCTCGACGCCTGTGTCGAGACGTCCCGCAAGACCATGCCCGCGGCCACCGTGCCGTTGGTGTTCGGGTCGATCAGGATGAACGAGCCGGTGCTGGAGTTGCGGGTGTACTCGTCGAGCAGCAGCGGGACCTGGGTGCGCAGCGAGATGCGGCCAAGTTCGTTGAGCTGCAACGCCTCTGCGGCCTTGTCCCGGTGCAGGGTGTTGACGTCGAGCCGGTAGTCCAGGGCGGTGACCCGCGCGCGCGTGGTCCGGGTGGTGTGCTTGATCAGGTAGTCGCGGCCGGGCTCCAGCGCCGAATTGTCGGCCATCCAGCACACGGTCGCGTCGAAATCCTGTGCGACCCTGGGCTGGTTGTGGGTGCGGGCGATCATGTCGCCGCGCGAGATGTCGATGTCGTCGGCGAGGCTCACCGAGACCGCCATCGGCGGAAACGCTTCCTCCACAGGGCCATTCGGTCCCTCGATCGCCGTGATCCGGGTGGTCTTGCCGATCGGCAGCACGACCACCTCGTCGCCGGGGCGCATCACCCCACTGGCCACGGTGCCGGCGTAACTGCGGTGGTCCTGATGCTCGTGGGTGTGCGGCCGGATGACGTATTGCACCGGGAACCGCACGTCGACCAGGTTGCGGTCACCGGCGATGTAGACCTCTTCGAGGTGCGACAGCAGCGCCGGCCCCTCGTACCACGGCGCGTTGTCCGACTTGGTCACCACGTTGTCGCCGTTGAGGGCGGAGATCGGGATGGTGGCCACGTCCTGGACGTCGAGGCGCGCCGCAAAGGCGTGGAACTCGTCGCGGATCCAGTCGAATCTCTCTTTGTCCCAGTCGATCAGGTCCATCTTGTTGACGGCCAGCACGATGTGCTGGATGCCCAGCAGCGACGCCAGGAAGGCGTGCCGGCGGGACTGCTCCAGCAGGCCGTGGCGGGCGTCGACGAGCACGATCACCAGCTGGGCGGTCGACGCGCCGGTCACCATGTTGCGGGTGTACTGGATGTGGCCCGGGGTGTCGGCGATGATGAATTTTCGCTTGGGCGTGGCGAAGTAGCGGTAGGCGACGTCGATCGTGATGCCCTGCTCCCGCTCGGCCCGCAGGCCGTCGGTGACCAGCGCCAGGTCGGTGTAGTCGTGGCCGCGCTCCTTGGACGTCCGCTCCACCGACGCCCACTGGTCCTCCATCACGGCCTTGGAGTCGTAGAGCAGCCGTCCGATCAGGGTGGACTTGCCGTCGTCGACGGAGCCCGCGGTCGCCAGCCTCAATAACGTTGCCATCAGAAGTAGCCCTGTCGTTTCCGGTCTTCCATCCCGGCCTCCGAGATGCGGTCGTCGGCGCGGGTCGCGCCGCGCTCGGTCAGCCGGGACACCGCCGTCTCGGCGATGACCTCCGACACGGTGGAGGCCTCCGACTCCACGCATCCGGTGCAGGTGACGTCGCCGACGGTGCGGAACCGCACCGTCGCCTCGAACACCGGCTCGTCGGCGCGCGGCTGCATGTGCCGGTGCACCGCCAGCAGCATGCCGTCGCGGCGAAACACCTTGCGGCGGTGCGCGAAATAGATCGACGGCAGCTTGACCTTCTCGGCGCCGATGTAGGACCAGATGTCGAATTCGGTCCAGTTGGACAGCGGGAAGACGCGGATGTGCTCGCCCTTGTGGTGCCGGCCGTTGTAGAGGTTCCACAGCTCGGGCCGCTGGGCCTTGGGGTCCCACTGGCCGAACTCGTCGCGGAAGCTGAACACCCGCTCCTTGGCCCGCGCCTTCTCCTCGTCGCGGCGCGCCCCGCCGAACGCGGCGTCGAACTTGTTCTCCCGGATGGCGCGCAGCAGCGTCACGGTCTGGATCGGGTTGCGCGACGGGATCGTCTCGACGACGCGGCCCGCGTCGATGTCCTCCTGCACCGACGCCACCACGAGGCGCACCCCGGACTCGGCGACCAGCTCGTCGCGGGCGGCGATCACCTCGTCGAAGTTGTGGCCGGTGTCGACGTGCATCACCGGGAACGGCAGTCGCCCGGGGCGGAACGCCTTGAGCGCCAGGTGCAGCATGACGATCGAGTCCTTGCCGCCCGAGAACAGCAGCACCGGCCGCTCGAACTCCGCGGCCACCTCCCGGATGATGTGGATCGCCTCGGCCTCGAGCGAGCGCAGGTGGCTCAACTCGTATTGGCCGGCGGCGGGGGCCGCGTTCACAGCGCTGGTCATCGGCTACCTCGACTGTTTACTTGATAAAGCTGATCGATTTGACCATCTTTATGGTCATTGCCGTCTATGCAACCAGCCCACCCGGCCGGTGTCAATGACCTGCCGGGTATTTGCGGTGGCTTGCCGGTGCGAAAGCATGGGCGCATGACAACTGGAACACAGAGCGGCCGCGAAGTTATTGCGCAATTCCTCCCCCAATCGCCCTTGGTCGCGAAACTGGGAATCGTCGCCGATGAGCTGGGCGACGACGAGGTGCGGCTGCGGCTGCCGTGGGATCCCTCCAACGTCACCATCGGCGACATGGTCCACGGCGGTGCCATCGCGACGCTGGCCGACGTCACCGTCATGGCGGCGGCGTGGTGCGGCGTGGAGGCGCCCCCTTCGCTGCGCGGGGTGACGGTGTCGATGGCGCTGGATTTCCTGGCGCCGGCCCGCGCCACCGACGTCATCGGGGTGGGCCGGGTGCTGCGGCGGGGCCGGTCGCTGGTGAACTGCGAGGCCGAGATCGTCGACCCGGCGGGCACGCTGATCGCCAAGGCCCTGGCGACCTACAAGGTGGGCTAGTTTTCGCGGCGAGCAGACGCAAAAGCCCCCAAATTTGGTCCCGATTGGGGGCTTTTGCGTCTGCTCGCGCGGGGAAGGGGGCAGCGCTACGGTGTGACTTCCTCGAGCCTGCCGGTGGCGACGTCGAAGACGAAGCCGCGCAGCGACACGTGCTTGGTCACGAACGGGCTGTTCTGGATGCGGCGCAGCGACTGCCGGACGTCCTCGGCCGGGTCGGGGAAAGCCTCGGCCGCCCAGGGCGGTTTCACCCCCGTCTCGTCCTGAATGGCGCGCTTGAAGTCGTCGTCGGTGAAGGTGAGCATCCCGCAGTCGGAATGGTGAATCAGGATGATCTCCCGAGTCCCCAGCAGCCGCTGGCTGATCGCGAGCGAGCGGATGACGTCGTCGGTGACGACGCCGCCCGCGTTGCGGATGACGTGAGCCTCCCCCTCGTTGAGCCCCAGGAGGCGGTAGACGTCGAGCCGGGCGTCCATGCACGCGACCACCGCGACGTGCTTGCTCGGCGGCATCGGCAGCGGCCCGGTGAAGCCGCTCGCGTACCGGGCGTTGTTGGCCAGGTAGTCGTCGGTAACCGTCACGCGCGCCTCCTCGGGATATCGCGGCCGAACGTAGCAACCAGCCGCCCGTAATTCACTCATGAAAATCAGCCGGATCACAAGACACCTCCCGGCTCGCTAACCTGTCCCAATGCGGAACGGGCGGCCATGATCCGGTTTCTGGCGCGCCGGCTGCTGAACTATGTCGTGCTGCTGGCGCTGGCGTCGTTTCTGACCTATTGCCTGACGTCCTTGGCCTTCTCTCCGCTGGACAGCCTGTTGCAGCGCAATCCGCGACCACCGCAGTCCGTCATCGACGCCAAGGCCCACGCGCTCGGCCTGGACCAACCGATCCCGATCCGCTACGCGCACTGGGCGTCGCACGTGGTCCGCGGCGACTTCGGCACCACCGTCACCGGCCAGCCCGTCGGCTCCACGCTGTGGCGCCGCGTCGGGGTGACCCTGCGGTTGCTGGTCGTGGGCTCCGTGGTGGGCACCGCGCTGGGCATCGTGGCGGGCGCGTGGGGCGCGATCCGCCAGTACCGGCTCAGCGACCGCCTCGTCACGATGGTGGCGCTGCTCGTGCTCAGCACGCCGTCGTTCGTCATCGCGAACCTGTTGATCCTCGGGGCGCTCCGGGTGAACTGGGCCCTCGGCGTCCAGCTGTTCGACTACACCGGCGAGACGTCGCCGGGCGTGGCGGGCGGCTGGCACGAGTTGCTCGACCGGTTGCGGCATCTGATCCTGCCCACGCTGACGCTCTCGCTGATGGCCGCCGCCGGCTACAGCCGCTATCAGCGCAACGCGATGCTCGACGTCCTCGGCCAGGATTTCATCCGCACCGCCCGCGCCAAGGGCCTCACCCGTCGGCGCGCGCTGCTCAAACACGGGCTGCGCACCGCGCTGATACCGCTGGCGACGCTGTTCGCCTACGGGGTGGCCGGGCTGGTCACCGGCGCGGTGTTCGTCGAGAAGATCTTCGGCTGGCACGGCATGGGCGAATGGCTAGTGCAGGGCATCACGGCCCAGGACACCAACATCATCGCGGCGATCACCCTGTTCTCCGGCGCGGTGGTGCTGCTGGCCGGCCTGCTGTCCGACGTCTTCTACGCGGCGCTCGATCCGAGGGTTCGGGTGTCATGACGCGCGCTGAAACCACTGCGGCGCAGGGACTTTCGGCCCCGGAGGAGGTCGAGTTCGCCTCGCGGCGCACCCTGGTGTTGCGCAGGTTCGCCCGCAACCGGCTCGCGGTGGCGTCGCTGGCGTTGTTGGTGCTGCTGTTCGTCGGTTGCTACGCGCTGCCGACGCTGCTGCCCTATTCCTACGACGACCTCGACTTCAACGCGCTGCTGCAGCCGCCGAACACCCGGCACTGGCTGGGCACCAACGCGATGGGCCAGGACCTGCTGGCGCAGATCCTGCGCGGCATGCAGAAGTCGATGCTGATCGGCGTCTGCGTGGCGGTGATCTCCACTGGCATCGCCGCCACCGTCGGGTCCATCGCCGGCTATTTCGGCGGCTGGCGCGACCGGGTGCTGATGTGGGTGGTCGACCTGCTGCTGGTGGTGCCGAGCTTCATCCTCATCGCCATCCTCACGCCGCGGGTCAAGAAGTCGTCCAGCGTCCTGCTGCTGGTGCTGCTGCTGGCCGCGTTCGGCTGGATGATCAGCTCACGCATGGTCCGCGGCATGACCATGAGCCTGCGCGAGCGCGAATTCATCCGCGCCGCAAGGTATATGGGTGTCTCCAGCCGCCGGATCATCCTCGGCCACGTGGTGCCCAACGTCGCGTCGATCCTGATCATCGACGCCGCGCTCAACGTCGCCTCGGCCATCCTGGCCGAAACCGGCCTGAGCTTCCTCGGTTTCGGCATCCAGCCGCCCGACGTGTCGCTGGGCACCCTGATCGCCAACGGCACCCAGTCCGCGACCACCTTCCCCTGGGTGTTCCTGTTTCCGGCCGGTGTGCTGGTCCTGATCCTGGTGTGCGCCAACCTGACCGGCGACGGGCTGCGCGACGCGCTGGACCCGGGCAGCGGGATGGGGCGGGGCGGCGCCCGATGAGCCTGCTGGAAGTGACCGACCTGGCCGTCGACTTTCCCACCGACGGCCAACCGGTGACCGCGGTGCGCGGCATCAGCTACCACATCGAGCCCGGCGAGGTGGTGGCCATGGTCGGCGAATCGGGCTCGGGCAAGTCCGTGTCGGCGATGGCGGTGGTGGGCCTGCTGCCCGAATACGCGCGCGTGCGCGGCTCGGTTCGGCTGCACGACACCGAGCTGCTGGGACTGGGCGACGAGGCGATGTCACGCTTCCGCGGCAAGGCCGTCGGCATGGTGTTCCAGGATCCGATGTCGGCGCTGACACCGGTGTACACCGTCGGCGACCAGATCGCCGAGGCGATCGAGGTGCACCAGCCGCGCGTCGGCCGCAAGGCCGCCCGCCGCCGCGCGGTGGAACTGCTCGAGCTGGTCGGCATCTCGCAGCCGCAGCGCCGCGCCCGCGCGTTCCCGCACGAGCTGTCCGGCGGCGAGCGGCAGCGGGTCGTGATCGCGATCGCGATCGCCAACGACCCCGACCTGTTGATCTGCGACGAGCCGACCACCGCGCTCGACGTCACGGTGCAGGCGCAGATCCTCGAGGTGCTCAGGACCGCCCGCGACGTGACCGGCGCCGGGGTGCTCATCATCACCCACGACCTCGGCGTGGTCGCCGAGTTCGCCGACCGGGCGCTGGTGATGTATGCGGGTCGGGTCGTCGAATTCGCCGGCGTGGCCGAGCTTTACCGCCGCCGCCAGATGCCCTACACGGTGGGGCTGTTGGGGTCCGTTCCCCGGTTGGACGCCGCGCAGGGCGCCCGCCTGGTGCCGATCCCCGGCGCTCCGCCGTCGTTGGTGGGGCTGCAGCCGGGCTGCCCGTTCGCGCCGCGCTGCCCGCTGGTGATCGACGAATGCCGCACCGCGGAACCGGAATTGATCTCCGTCGGCGTGGACCACCGGGCGGCGTGCATCCGCACCGACCAGGTTGGCGAGCGCAGCGCCGCGGACATCTACGGGGTCAGCACCGCCGCGCACGCGGAGCTGGCTTCTGGCGACTCGCCCGTCGTTGTGCGGGTGCGCGATCTGGTCAAGACCTACAAGCTGACCAAGGGCGTGGTGTTGCGCCGCACGGTCGGCGAGGTCCGCGCGGTCGACGGCGTCAGCTTCGAGCTGCGGCAGGGCCGCACCCTGGGCATCGTCGGCGAATCCGGCTCGGGCAAGTCGACCACGCTGCACGAGATCCTGGAACTGGTTGCGCCGCAGTCGGGCTCGATCGAGGTGCTCGGGAACGACGTGGCGTCATTGACGGCGGCGAGCCGGCGAGCGCTGCGGCGCGACATCCAGGTCGTCTTCCAGGACCCGGTGGCGTCCCTGGACCCGCGGCTGCCGGTCTTCGAGCTGCTCGCCGAACCGTTGCGGGCCAACGGCTTCGACAAGAGCGCCACCAACGCGCGGGTCGCCGAGCTGCTCGACATCGTGGGCCTGCGCCGGGCGGACGCGACCCGCTACCCCGCCGAGTTCTCCGGCGGGCAAAAGCAGCGCATCGGCATCGCACGCGCGCTCGCGCTGCAGCCCAAGATCCTGGCCCTCGACGAGCCGGTGTCCGCGCTCGATGTCTCGATCCAGGCCGGGATCATCAACCTGCTGCTCGATCTGCAAGAGCAATTCGGCTTGTCATACCTCTTTGTCTCCCACGATCTTTCGGTGGTCAAGCACCTGGCCCACCGGGTGGCGGTGATGCACGCGGGGGCAATCGTGGAACAGGGCGACAGCGAGGAGCTCTTCCGCAATCCGCAGCACGACTACACGCGCCAGCTGCTGGGCGCGGTGCCGCAACCGGATCCGGGGAAGTATGTCTAGGTCGTCTCGCGCCGAGACTGCGCTCAGGGCGCGGTTCGGGGGCAAATCCGCGCTCTGGACGCAGGCTCGGCGGGTGTCGAGCCTGATGGTGATCGCCGCTTTGACGCTGACCGGATGCTCGCCGGCCATCAACTTGACGGCCCCGACGGGCACCAACGCGTCGATCGGCAGCACCAGCGACGTCAACCCGCAGAACCCCGCCACCCTGCGCGACGGCGGCGACCTGCGGCTCGCGCTCAGCGACTTCCCGCCGAACTTCAACATCCTGAGCATCGACGGCAACTCGGCCGAGGTCGCCGGGATGATGAAGGCGACGCTGCCGCGCGCGTTCGTCATCGGGCCGGACGGTTCGACGACCGTCGACACCGACTACTTCACCAGCGTCGAGCTCACCGGGACCAATCCGCAGGTGGTGACCTACACCATCAACCCGAAAGCCGTGTGGTCCGACGGCACGCCGGTCACCTGGCGCGACATCGCCAGCCAGATCCACGCGCTGAGCGGAAACGACAAGACCTTCGAGATCGCCGGGCCCGGTGGCGCGGACCGCGTCGCCTCGGTCACCCGGGGCGTGGACGACCGGCAGGCGGTCATGACCTTCGCCAAGCCCTACGCCGAGTGGCGCGGCATGTTCGCCGGCAACGGCATGCTGCTGCCGGCCAGCATGACCTCCACGCCCGAGGTGTTCAACAAGGGGCAGCTCGACGGGCCCGGCCCGTCGGCCGGTCCGTTCATCGTATCCTCGCTGGACCGGACCACGCAGCGAATCGTGTTGCGGCGCAACCCGAAATGGTGGGGCGCGCGCCCGCGCCTGGACAGCATCACCTACCTCGTGCTCGATGACGCCGCCCGGCTGCCGGCTCTGCAGAACAACACGATCGATGCGACCGGGATCGGCACGGTGGACCAGCTGACGATCGCCCAACGGACCAAAGGCATTTCGATCCGTCGCGCGCCCGCCCCGGCCTGGTCGCACTTCACCTTCAACGGCGCCCACGGGTCGATTTTGGAGGACAGGGCGCTGCGGGTCGCCGTCTCCAAGGGCATCGACCGGCAGACCATCGCCAAGGTCGTCCAGTACGGCCTCACCAGCAACCCGGTGGCGCTGGGTAACCACATCTACGTCGCCGGGCAGGAGGGCTACCAGGACAACAGCTTCGTCGCACCCTATGACCCGGCCGAGGCGAGCCGCGAGCTGGACGGGCTGGGGTGGAGGCGGGGCGGCCAGTTCCGCGAGAAGGACGGTCACCAGCTGGTCGTCCGCGACTTGTTCTACGACGCCCAGGGCAGCCGGGTTTTCGCGCAGATCGCCCAGCACAGCCTCGCCCAGATCGGGGTCAAGCTCGACCTCGTCGCGAGGTCGGGCAGCGGCTTCTTCACCAATTACATCAACGTAGGGGACTTCGACATCGCGCAGTTCAGCTGGCTCGGCGACGCGTTCCCGCTCTCGTCGCTGACGCAGATCTACCAGTCCGACGGGGCGAGCAACTTCGGCAAGATCGGCAGCCCGGAGATCGACGCCGCGATCGAGCGCACGCTCGAAGAGCTCGATCCGGCCAAGGCGCGCGCGTTGGCCAACGACCTCGACAAGCTCATCTGGGCCGAGGGATTCAGCCTGCCGCTGACCCAATCCCCCGGCGACGTCGCGGTGCGCAGCACGCTCGCCAACTTCGGCGCGGTCGGTCTCGCCGACCTGAACTACACCGCGATCGGGTTCATGCGGAGCTGAACCGGCGCCGCAGCAGCCCGAAGGCCGGCACCGCTGGCAGGCTCGGCAGGGCGCCCTCGGCGACGGCGGTCAACTCGATCGCCTTCCACAGCAAGCGAATTCCCGGCCGGGGCGGGAGGGCATCCAGCGCGGGGGCCTGGGCGGCCAGCCCGTCGAGTTCGCCCCGGCACACCGCGCCGGCGATGGCCAGCGCCGCGGGCTCGCGAAAGTCCAGCGCGCTGTGGGCCATGGTGGGAAGTTTCACCAGCGTCGAACCGGGGATCAGGGACGCGACCCGCTCGGCGACCGGCGTCGGGGTGATCAGATCGCGGCCCCCGGAAATCACGACGGTGGGCCAGGTGAAATTCGGCATCTCGGCCGGCAGGTCGTACGGCTCGTCCTCGAACGTGACCTTCTGGGTGCGGGTTTCGCGTTCCGCCACGGCCGGGTCGAGCGGCAGGCCGTCGGGTTCGGCGGCATAGTCGAGCTCGCGGAACGCGATGCGGCTCACCAGATCCTCCTCGTACCGATACGGCAGGTTGCTCAGCGTGGCGAAATGGGATATCGCCCACCACAACAGCTTTCGATCCTCGAGCAGCAGGTCGAGTTGCCGATCGAGCAGCCCGGCACCGCCGTAGCCATAGATGGTCGCGACGACCTGTGTCGCCGCGGCGGTCATCACCCCGGCGTCGACGAGCTTGCGGATCTTGGGCGCCAGCGGGGCGGTTTCGGGGCTGTCGCCCCGCAGCAGCAGCCGACGGATCGCGCGGCGCACGATCACGATGTCGTGGCGGGACAACAGCGGCGAATCCAGGACCATCGCGTGGACCCGGCCCGGATGGCGCACGCCGACCCCGGCGGCGATGTAGGTGCCGTACGACGTCCCGTAGATGACGGCGGAGTCCACGCGGGCGTCGTCGAGCACCGCGGCGACATCGTCGACGACCTGGTTCACGGTGAGGGCGCGGGGTGGCAGGTCATCGCCGGCGTCGTTGTGCCGCGACAACCCCACGCCGCGATGCTCGATCATGATGACGTCGAGGCCGGCGGCGGCGGCCCGGCGCCGCAATCCCCGGTACATCTGCACCGACGCCACCCCCGGACCTCCGGGGATGATCACCAGCGGGTGCGCCGACTTGAGGCCGCTGCGAACGTAGTAGAGGTTGAACCGCTCGGAGCTGCCGGTCGAAACGGGCCGGCGCACGGGCCGCACGCCGGGCAACGCCGCCAGCTTTTCCTGCAGCCGACGCCGTTTCGCGTTCATGGTCATGAGCCTGTCCCGCCATCGTTCCGCTCCGCCGAGGAGCCCGGCGAACACTCACCTTAAAGACAATTACCGTCGGGCGTCGAACGCTAAACGTTGAGCTCGATGCGGTGGGCGCCCTCGACGCCGCTGTACCGGTCCGGGCTGCACGTCAGCACGATCACCTGCCCGTGCGCGCCGACGGTGTCGAACACCCGCCCCATCCTGGCGAGCCGGTCGGGATCGGTGAAACCCAGCGCGTCGTCGACCACCACGGGAACGCTGTCCTCCTTGGCGACCAGGGCCGCGCCGGCCAGCCGCGCGAGGATGCCGAGCTGCTCCTTGGCCCCGCCCGACAGGGACTCGTAGGGCACCGTGACGCCGTCCAGCGTGCGGCTGCGGATGCACAGGTCGCTGCCGACGTCGACCTCGAAGGTGGGGCCGAACACGGGGCGGCCGAGCCGCTGCAGTTCCGCGCGGTAGGGCGCCACGTAGCGCTGCCTGGTGGTGTCGCGGTGCCGCGTCATCACCGAGCGCAGCAGCTGCGCGGCCCGCGCCCGGCCACCGACCCGGGCGTGGTCGCCGGCGGCGTGCTCGCGTTCGGTCTGTGCGGCATCCAGCTTGCCCTGGCGGCCCTCGCTGCCGAATACCGAGAGCTCGATGGCGATTTCCCGCAACGCACGCGCGGCCTCCTCGTGACGATCGCGCAGCGAATCGGCCTCCCGGGTGGCCGCGGCCAATTCGGCGTCCGCCGCCTCGGGCGCCGCGGCCGCGAGCTCGTCGGCCAGCTCGGCGGCCCGGCTCTCGGCGCTTCGAGCGGCCCTCAGCCCGGTTTCGGCCGCCGACGCGAGGTCCTCGTCGCTCGCCGACGCCCGCTCCTGCGCCAGCCGTTCGGCGGCCGCGTCCAGCTCGGCGCGCTGGGCCTCGGCGTTGTTCTGTGAAACCGTTGCGCGCGTGGCTGATTCGGCGAGCGTGGCATTGGCGGCGGCCGCGGTCCGTAGCCGCTCCTCGCATTCCGCGGCCGCGGCCGCGCGGGCCGCCTCCGCGGCGTCCGATTCGGAGCGGGCCGCGTCCGGCGCCACAAGATCGGTTTCGGCGGGCTGATCGGCGCGCAATTGCGCCAGGCGGGACCGCAGTTGGTCGACCTGCTCATCGCCGCACAGGCCGGCCACGGTGGCATCCAATTGGTCGCGGCAGCCCTGCAGTTCACGGCGGCGCCCGTGGGCGGAACGCGCCACGGCAAGGTCGGCCACGCCGCCGGCGCGCAACGCCGCCGCTAATTCCTCTTGTGCGGCAGCGTATTTGGCCCTGACGTCGAGCGTGGTCGCGCCGGGCGTGATCCGCGCGCTCAACAGGCCGGGAACCTCGACGGTGGTGGGACCGGTCGCCGTGATCGACCAGGTTTGGCCGGCCCGCAGGGACACCCGTTCGTCGCCGGCCACCAGGTCGACGTCGGCGACGGCGATGAATTCCACCGCCGCGGACGTCAACGCGAGCTGCCCGCCGATGCGGTCGACGGCGGCCGCGGCGTTCTCGATGCGCCGCAGCAGCTCGTCGGTGATGGTGGCGACGGGGGGCTCCGTGAGCTCGGCGCAGACCCGGTCCCGGTCCCGCTGGACGGCCGCGAGCTTGGCCAACCGGGCGCTCAACCGGTCGGCCTCCTCACGGGCCGCGAGCTGATCGACGGTGCGCCGGGCGGATTCGGCGCGGCGTTGCCGGTCGGCCAGCAACCGGGTGGCCGCCTCGGCGGCGGCCGCAGCGGCCCCGGCCTCGGCGGCCGCCGCCGCGCGGGCGTCGGCGGCCCGCTGCGCTTCGGCCGCCGCGGCGGCGACGGTCGCGGTGCGGCTTTCGATTTCGGTGAGCAGGCGCACGCGAGCGTCGTGGGCGGCGGCCGCCGCGGCACCCGTCGCGGCGGCGGCGTCGGCGACCAGCTTGGCTTCGTGCGCTTGGTTGGTGAGTTCGGCGATCCGCTCAGCGGCGGTCCGCGCGGCGACGAGCCGCGGGGCGGCGGCGGCCCGTTGTTGTGACAAGGCGGCGACCTGCTCGGTCAGCTCGGCGTGGCGGCGCACCCGGTCGTCGACCTCGGCCACCGCCGAAACGCATTCCGCCACTGCGGCTTCCGCGTCGGCCAGCCGGGAGATGGCGGCGGACCACTCGCCGGTGGGACGCCCGGTCGGGGTGAAGTAGCGGCCGTACTCGGCGTCGATCCGCTCGATCAGCAGTGGCTCCGTGCCCTGTAGCGCCGCCGCAGTCTGGGAGTTCGAGGCCGCCACGTCGAGCGCCCGCGACAGCGCGTCGCAGCCGGACAGGTCCACCGCGGCGGTCGAGCCGGCCTGCAGCACCCGCTGCGCGTGCCAGAGGTCGTTGTCCACCGTCTCGGCCAGCATCGCGCGGACCCGTTCGTGCGCCTCGTCGCCGGTCAGCTGCTCGCGGCGCGGCGTCAGCACCGTCAGCTCGGTCTCGCACTTCTTGTGAAACCGCTTGCGGTAGACGAAACGGTATGGGCCGCAACTAATTTCGGCGCTGACCTCGGAGCCGACGTCGCTGTGGGTCGGCTTGACCTGCTTGACCTCTTTCTTGGTGGAGCGGTCCCGCGATTCCAGGAGCAGGTCGAGCGCCTCGATCATCGACGACTTGCCGATCTCGTTGGCGCCGCTGACCACCACGACACCGTGGTCGGGGAACTCGATCTCGCGGTGCGCGATGCCCCGGTAGTTCGTCAGGACTAGGCGGTGCAGCTTCACGCGGCGCCCCGATCGGCCAGCCGGAGCAGCAGCGCCAGCGCGGCCTGCGCGTCGGCGGCGGACTCGGCGTCACCCTCCCGCGCGGTGGCCACCAGCTCGTCGACGGCCGCGGCGGCGAACCCGCCGATGCCCAGGTCGGTGAACTCGCCGTCGGCGGGCATGACGACGAGCTCGGTGTGCCGTTCCCACACGCCCAGCCAGGCGAACAGCCGGGCGTAGCGGTCCAGGCACGCGTCCAGCGCGGCGCGGTCGGTGACCGTCAGCGAACCCGCCAGCGCCAGCCGCACCACGGTGCGCTCCTTCTCCGTCATCAGGTCCAGGTTCAGATCGAGATCGGCGATGTCGCGGCCGGTGTCGACCTGGCGGCGCAGGGTGACGAAGCGCCAGCGCCCGACGTGCCGGGATTCGACCGCGACGGCGCCGTCGTCTTCGTCGACGTCGACGACGAGCACGTGACCCGGGTTCGACTCGACGTCGTCGAAGTTGGTGACCTCCGGTGAGCCGGAGTACCAGATGCGCGCGCTGTCGCCGACCCGGGTGAGCGAATGCTTGTCCCCCAGCGCCACATAGTGCAGCAGGCCGCGGTCGACGGCGTCCTCGAGCTTGGCCAGCCGGATCAGCGAGGGCTTGTCGCGGTCGGGATCCAGGACGTCGACACCGCCATGGGCGACGAGGATGCGGGTGACGGGTTCGGCCGGCAGGGTTTCCAGGACCTCGGCCACCAGGTCGGTGGTCGGGGCCTTGGACCGCCACGGCGCGGCGACGATCTGCAGCCCGGGCCTGACCTCGTGGACGCCGGGGCGGTCGAGGACGGTGACGTTGTCCGGGCGTTCGGCGGTGAACAGCGCGCCGGTGTACACCGACGACGCGTCGAGCGGGTCGTGGTTGCCCGGCAGCAGGTACACGGGAATGCCGATGGCGCGCATGGCTTCCAGCGACTGCCCGATCACCTGCGGCGCCAACTGGTTGTGTTCGAAGACGTCGCCGGCGACGACGACGAACTCGGCGCCCACCTCCGCGGCTAGTGCGCCCAGGCCGGCCACCGCGTCCCGGCGGGCGGCCGAATACCGCGGCTGGGCGTCGCCGGCGAGGAAGTGCCGCGTCATGCCCAGCTGCCAGTCGGCGGTGTGCAGGAAACGCATCCCGGCGGCCCCCTTTCGGATTCGTGGCTGTCAGGGCACCGCGAAGTCTAGGTCCGCACACCGACAAGACGCGGGACGTGGATCGGCAGGTCCGTGCAACCGAATCTCGCATTACGAACCGCGCGGCGAGTGACCTCGTTTAGCATTTCTCAACTGTCTTGCGTTCTGCCGAGGATGGGAGCCGCCCATGCCTATATATGTGACCGCGGCGCCCGACGCTCTTGCCGCGGCGTCGGCCGACTTGACCGGCATCGAGGAGGCGATCAAGCAGGCGTCCGCCGCGGCGGCTCCCTCGACGACGAGGATTGCCGCGGCGGCCGGCGACGAGGTGTCGGCGGCGGTCGCGACCGTCTTCGGCGACTTCGCCGAACAGTTTCACGCGCTGACCGCGCAGACCACGGTCTTCCATGCCCGGTTCGTGGGGACGCTCGGCGCCGCGGGCGCCACCTACGCCGCCGGCGAGCTCACGAACCTGTCCCTGCTGGTGAAGGGGGTGGAGCAACAGTTCTTCGACGTGGGCTTCTTCTCCCCGTTCACCTATCTGACCGGGCAACCGCTCTTCGGTCAGGGTGCCGTCGGCCCCGCCGTCACCGGCACCACCGGACCCGGTCTGGCCGGCAGGCTCATCACCGGCTTTCTCAACGGGACGCTCGGGAACCAGAGCGGCGGCGTGTTTCAGGGGACGGGAGCCCCCGGGCCGGTGACCGGGGTCCGGGAGGGGATGTCCTACCTGGAGATTCCGGTCGGCCCCCACGGCTACGACGCCCCGGCGCGCTGGTACTTCCCGACGCAGGCGGACGGCACGGTGAACGCCCGAGGCGTCATCTATCTCCAGCACGGCTTCCTGGGAACGGGCGGCTGGTACGGCGCTCTGGCCACCGCCCTGGCGTACGGCACCGACAGCATCGTGGTCGTCCCGACCGTCTCGTCGATCCCGTTGCCGATGGGCGCCTGGCTGGGCGGCACGCAGATGCAGCAGGCGGTGGGCTCGCTGTTCCTGGGCAACGAGACCGCGCTGAACCTCAGCGCCAGCCAGGCCGGTTACCACGGCACGCTGCCGCAAAGCTTCATGATCAGCGGGCATTCCGCCGGCGGCGGCCTGGCCACGCTCGCCGCCGGCGACTACATCGCGGACCTCGGGACGAACACCGCCAACAACCATCTTCTCGGTGTGATCATGTTCGACGGGGTCGCCAACGACTCCTCGGCCTTCGCGGCGGCGATCGCCAACCTCAAGACGTTGAACGTCCCCGACTACGTGGTGGCCTCGCCGCCGCAGGCGTGGAACGCCTTCGGCGCCACCACGAATGAACTGGTCAGCCTGTACCCGGGGCAGTTCACCGGCGTCGAGCTGGCCAACGGATCGCACGTCGACTCGCTGCTGGGCAACAAGCCCGTCATCGACTTCGTCGCACAACTGTTCACCAGCTTCTCGCCGGGCGGCAACACCGAGGCCGTCTACACGCTGTCCACGGGCTGGATCAACGACATCTACTCCGGCCACGGCCCACTCAGCCCGCTCTACGGCCTTTACGGGACCACCGGCGGCTACGTGCCCCCCGGTGGTCAGCAGATCATCCTGGGCCCGGCCACCGGGACCGTGCTGCCGGTGTGAGCAAGATGCAAAGTAAGCGCACCCTGCTGCTGATGCGGCACGCGAAATCCGACTACCCGGAGGGTGTCGCCGACCATGACCGGCCGTTGGCGCCGCGCGGGGTCCGGGAGGCCGGGCTGGCCGGGGATTGGCTGCGCGCCAACGTGTCACCCGTCGACGCGGTGTTGTGCTCCACCGCGACGCGTGCCCGGCAGACCCTGGCCAACACCGGTCTCGACGCCCCGGTGCGCTACAGCGAGCGACTGTACGGGGCCACCCCGGGAACGGTGATCGAGGAGATCAACGAGACGTCCGACGAGGTAGGCACCCTACTGGTCGTCGGTCACGAGCCGACGACGTCGGAACTGGCGCTTATCCTGGCCGACGGAGACGGCACGGACGACGCTGTGGTGGAACGCATTTCGACGAAATTTCCGACGTCGGCGATCGCGGTGCTGGCGGTGCCCGGCGCGTGGCGGGATTTGGAGCCGGGCCGCGCCGCGCTGACGGGGTTCGAAGTCCCGCGCTGACTACGAGTTGGTAGCGAGCGTCAGCTCCATGAGCTTGATGGCCTGCCCGCAGGCGTCGATGCCGGGCGCCTGTGGGTTGACCCACCAGCCGACCACCCCCGCCGCGTTGCTGGCCACGCCGCAGGCGCCGTTCGGGTCGTCCGGGCGCATCACGATCGACTCGATGCCCGCGATCGCGCGGTTCTCCACCTTGTACTTCAGGAAGTCGGCGACCTTGCGCTCGTTGCCCAGGCTGCCCTGCTCGAACCAGAACCGCGTGATGTCGATCAGGCCGGCCGGGTTGGCGGCCTGCCACCGGCAGATGGCGCCGACGAACGTGCTCTGGATGTCCAGCGGATCGGCGCCCACGGTCTTGGCCAGGATGTCGGTGGTCAACACCTCACATTCCTTGAGCAGGTTCGGGTACTGCTGCTGGGAGTTGTTGTTGCGCGGCACATTGCCGCCCGCCTTCACGGCGGTCCCCCCGACGGACCTCGAGCAGCCCGTCAGCACGAGCACCGCGGCGAGCAGCACGGCCACGCCGGCCCGGACGGTTCTTCTGCTCATTTCGAGTTCGCAATCGATTGACGGGCCAGTTCCTTGGCTATGTCGCAGGGCGGGGGGAACGGCTTCTGGCTGAAGCTGACCGACCACTCGATGAAGTCGTCGGAGAACTGGATGCCCACTTCGCACAGCGAGTCGCCCAGGTTGGGCTCGTTGCCGACGGCGATGAAGCCGCCGTGGCCGTTGATGTTGATGTCGTCGACGCTGGCGCGCGACAGCTCCTCGGTCTTGCGCTCGCGTCCGATCGGGCTGCCGCGATACCAGGAGAAGGAGAAGTGCGGGCCGAGGATGCCGCCGCCCGCCAGCCACTGGCACCCGACGGAGTTTCGGGCGGTGTTCACCAGCCCGGTCACCTTGGTCAGGTCCGACACCGTCTGATCGCTGATGCCGCCGCATTGCGGAAACATCGGCCCGTGGTGACCCTCCCCGCCGCCGGGCGTCGACGACGCCGTCGCTCCGGGCTTGTTGTCGCCGGAACCCGAGCAGCCGGCCAGGATCAGGATCATCAGAGCCGACACCGCCAGAGCCAGCGCCCGTGCGCCTCGCCTTCTGCTGGTCACACGATGCACTGTAGCGGCAGCCCGCGGGTCACCCGGGGATGCGGCGCCTGAGCAGGCATTTCAACACGGTGGTCCCAACCGCGGCGCCCGCCGTGTGCGACAGTTACGACATGCTCCTGGCACTGCTGCGCCAGTACATCCGGCCGTACCGCCGGCTGGTTGCGGTGCTGCTGGTGCTGCAGGTGACCAGCACCCTGGCGTCGCTGTACCTGCCCACGGTCAACGCCGCGATCATCGACGAGGGCGTGGCCAAGGGCGATGCGGCCACCATCGTCCGGCTCGGCGCGGTGATGCTCGCCGTCACCGGGCTCCAGGTGCTGTGCGCGGTCGGGGCCGTGTATTTCGGCTCGCGGACCGGCATGGGCTTCGGCCGCGACCTGCGCCGGGCGATCTTCGACCACGTCACCACCTTCTCCGAGCGCGAGACCGCCCGCTTCGGTGCGCCGACGCTGTTGACGCGCAGCACCAACGACGTCCGGCAGATCCAATATCTGGTGCAGATCGCGGGCACCGTCTTGATCGCCGCGCCGATCATGTGCGTCGGCGGCGTCGTCATGGCCATCCATCAGGAGGCCGCGTTGACCTGGCTCCTGCTGGTCAGCGTGCCGGTCATGGCGGTGGCCAACTACCTGATCATGGCGCGCATGCTGCCGCTGCTGCGCCGCATGCAGGGCATGATCGACGGCATCAACCGGGTGTTGCGCGACCAGCTGTCGGGCGTGCGGGTGGTCCGGGCGTTCGCGCGTGAGGGCTTCGAGCGCGACCGGTTCGCGCGCGCCAACGCCGCGCTCTCCGGCACGGCGCTGACGACCGGCAATCTGCAGGCGCTGATGCTGCCGGTGACCACGCTGACCATCAACGTGTCCAGCGTGGCGCTGATCTGGTTCGGCGGGCTGCGCATCGACCGCGGCCAGATGCAGGTCGGCTCGCTGACCGCCTTTCTGGCCTACTTCACCCAGATCCTGATGGCGGTGCTGATGGCGACCATGACGCTGGTGGTGCTGCCGCGCGCGTCGGTGTGCGCCGAGCGGATCACCGAGGTGCTCTCGACGCGCGCCGCGGTGCAGTGCCCGCCGAACCCCACGTTCCCGCCGGGCGGGATCACCGGCGTCGTGCGACTGGACGGCGCGAGTTTCAGCTATCCCGGCGCCGACCGTCCAGTGCTGCAAGACATTTCACTGACCGCCCGGCCGGGCACCACCACCGCGATCGTCGGCAGCACCGGGTCGGGCAAGTCGACGCTGGTGTCGCTGATCTGCCGCCTCTACGACGTGACCGCCGGCGCCGTCCTGGTCGACGGCGTCGACGTCCGCGATTACGACCCCGAGCGGCTGTGGTCGGCGATCGGGCTGGTCCCCCAGCGCGGCTACCTGTTCACCGGCACCGTCGCGGAAAACCTGCGCTACGGCGCGGTCCCCGGGGAGGTGGTGACCGAGGACGAGATGTGGGAAGCCTTGCGGGTGGCCGACGCCGAGGGGTTCGTGCGGGCCCACGGCTCAGCAGATGGCGGGCTGAACATGCGGGTCGCCCAGGGCGGGATCAACTTTTCGGGTGGGCAACGGCAGCGGCTGGCGATCGCGCGGGCGGTCATCCGCCGGCCGGCGATCTACCTGTTCGACGACTCGTTCGCCGCGCTCGACGTGCACACCGACGCGCGGGTGCGTGCGTCGCTCGCGCGTGCGGCCGGCGCGGCCACGATCATCGTCGTGACGCAACGCATTTCGACCGCGGCGCAGGCCGACCAGGTGATCGTCGTCGACGGCGGGAAACTGGTGGGCGCGGGCACGCATGAATCGCTGTTGGCCGACTGCCCCACCTACGCCGAATTCGCCGACTCGCAGTCGGTGCGCGCCGCGGTCGGTGGGCAATGAGGGCCCCGGCCCCGACGGGACGATCCCGCGACTTCTGGGGTTCGGCGATCCGTCTGGTGAAACGCCTTGCGCCGCAACGAGGATTGAGCATCGCGGTGATCGCGCTGGGCGTCACCGGGACGGTGATCGGGGTCGTCGTTCCGCGCATCCTCGGCCACGCCACCGACCTGCTCTTCAACGGCGTCATCGGGCGGCGGCTCCCCGCCGGCATCACCAAGGCGCAGGCCGTCGCCGCGGCCCGCGCCCGCGGCGACAACACCTTCGCCGACCTGCTGTCCGGGATGAAGGTGGTGCCCGGCCGCGGCGTGGACTTCGGCGCCGTGGGCCGGACGCTGTTGTTGGCGCTCGCCCTGTATGTCGTTGCCGCGCTGCTGATCTGGGCGCAGGCTCGCCTGCTCAACCTCGCCGTGCAGCGCACCATGGTCGCGCTGCGTCGCGACGTCGAGGACAAAATTCACCGGCTGCCGTTGTCCTACTTCGACGGGCGCCAGCGCGGCGAGCTGCTGAGCCGGGTCACCAACGACATCGACAACGTCCAATCGTCGCTGTCGATGACGATCAGCCAGCTGGTGACGGCGATGCTGACGGTGGTGGCCGTGCTGGCGATGATGGTGTCCATCTCGCCGCTGCTGGCCCTGATCACCCTGGCGGCGGTGCCGGTCTCGCTGCTGGCGACCCGCGCGATCGCGCGGCGCTCGCAGCGCCTGTTCGTGGCCCAGTGGACGAGCACTGGGCGCCTGGGCGCTCACATCGAGGAGACCTACAGCGGGTTCACGGTGGTCAGGACGTTCGGGCACGCGGCCGCGGCGCGCGAGCAGTTCCGCCGCTACAACGACGACGTCTACCAGGCCAGTTTCGGCGCCCAGTTCTTCTCCGGCCTGGTGGCCCCGGCGACGGCGTTCGTCGGCAACATCGGCTACGTCGCGGTCGCCGTCGTCGGGGGCCTGCAGGTGGCCACCGGGCAGATCACCCTGGGCAGCATCCAGGCGTTCATCCAATACGTCCGGCAGTTCAACGCGCCGATCAGCCAGGTGGCCGGGATGTACAACACCCTGCAATCCGGGGTGGCCAGTGCCGAGCGGGTGTTCGACCTGCTCGACGAGCCCGAGGAGCCGCCCGCGCCCGAGCGCGCCCTGGCGGCGCCGGCCGGCGGCCGCGTCGAGTTCCAGCACGTGAACTTCGCGTACCGGCCGGGCACGCCGGTGATCCACGACCTGTCCCTGGTGGCCGAACCCGGCAGCACCGTGGCGATCGTCGGCCCGACCGGCGCGGGCAAGACGACGATGGTGAACCTGCTGATGCGGTTCTACGACGTCGATTCCGGCCGGATCCTGATCGACGGGGTCGACATCACCACCGTGAGCAGGCAGTCGCTGCGCTCGCGCATCGGCATGGTGCTGCAGGACACCTGGCTGTTCGACGGGACGATCGCCGAGAACATCGCCTACGGGCGGCCGGAGGCCGGCGAGGACGAGGTGGTCGCGGCCGCCAGGGCGGCCTATGTCGACCGCTTCGTGCACACGCTGCCGGCCGGGTACCAGACCCGCGTCAGCGGGGACGGCGCCGCCATCAGCGCGGGCGAGAAGCAACTCATCACCATCGCCCGGGCATTCCTGGCCCGCCCGCAGCTGCTCATCCTGGACGAAGCCACCAGTTCGGTCGACACCCGCACCGAGGCCCTCGTGCAGCGCGCCATGCGGGAACTTCGCCGCGACCGCACGAGTTTCATTATCGCGCATCGCCTTTCGACGATCCGCAATGCCGACCGCATCCTGGTCGTGCAGGCCGGCCACATCGTCGAACAGGGCGGCCACGCCGAGCTGCTCGCCCGGCAGGGCGCCTATTACGAGATGACCCGGGCTCAGTAACCAAGGATTCGTCAAGGATCCCGCAAGGACACGGCCGAAAGCTGAACGCGTTCAACGCCGAACCGAGCAGCAAAGGACCACGACCATGTTCGCACCCCGCATCACCACTGCTCTTTCCACCGCCCTGGGCACCGCCGCCGTCGGGCTCGCCGTCGCCACCGCCGGCGCCGCCGCGGCGACGGTCCATGCCACCTCCTTCGCCACCGACCAGGACGCGATCCGGGCCGGCCACCAGGTGTGCGCCGAGTTGGCCGCCGGCAAGAGCAAGGCCGCCGTCACGCTCATGCTGATGAGCCAGGCCAGGTTGTCGCCCCGGGACGCCGGCTTCTTCGTGGCCGCGGCCACCAAGTTCTACTGCCCGCAATTCGCCGGACAGACCGCCTAGCGGTCACAGCCAACCACCCACCGCGACGGGGGATTCCGGTCAACCGGGATCCCATGTCCGCCGCCGTAGACCGCGGCCGAGCGGGTCGCCTCCAAGAATTCGTGGAGATCCCGACAAGGCCGCCATCGGAGCCTTTACTCAACGCCCGCAAGCGAGCGCACAGGGAAGGGAAATGCCATGAAGGCCAGCACGATCGCCGCCGCCGTCAGGACCGTCATCTTCGCAGTGGTCGCCGGTGCCGTCGCGCTCGGCGCGGCCGCCCCGGCCAACGCGGCGTCGGAGGTCCTGTACGGCGATCCGGTCGCCGCCGCCGAGTACTGGCACGAGCAGCGCTACGACGACTGCGTGCTCATGGCCAGCGCCGACGTCATCGGCCAGCTCACCGGCGACGCGCCCTCGGAGCAGGCCATCATCGCCAGGGCCCACTCGACCCCCAGCGTCGCGCACGCGGGCCCGATCTACACCAAGCCGGCGGACCCGGACAACCCCAACTCGGGCGAGGGCGCCAGTCTGGCGGACGTGCCGACGCTGCTCACCCAGTACCACGTCGCCGCCGTCGTCATCGACCGGGACGACACCGCCAGGAACGGCATCCGGCCCGGCATCGCGGGACTGAAGCAGGCGCTGGGCGGCGGACACAAGGTGATCGTCAGCCTCAACGGCGAACTCATCTGGCGCCAGCCCGTTGAGGACAAGGAAGAGAACGGCAATCCGGTGTCCGACCACGCGGTGGTGGTGACCGGCGTCGACGCCACCCACGGCATCGTTCACCTCAACGACAGCGGCATCTCCGAGGGCCGCGACGAGCAGATTCCCCTGCAGCTCTTCGTGCAGTCCTGGGAGACGAGCAACGAACTGATGGTCGTCACGCTCTGAGTCGCCCGCCGAATTCTCTGAGCCCTAACCCGATTCGCGCGGATACTTCCGCGACGCGGCGAGTTTCGCGGGTTCTTACCTAATTCCGCCGGTTCGTATCACAATGACAGGACACCTCATTGGCACGCGACGCTGCGGAAGACGGGGAGGCTGTTGAGCGCGATGGACAAACGGCTCGAGTTCGGACTGCTGGGACCGCTGCAAATGAGCGTCGACGGCGACTTGGTGCCGCTGGGCACCCCCAAGCAGCGTGCCGTGCTGGCCGTGCTGCTGATGAATCGGAACAGCCCGGTCGGCGTCGACCGGCTCACCACGGCGCTCTGGGACGACTCGCCGCCGTCGGGCGCGAGGGCCAGCATTCACTCCTACGTGTCCAATCTGCGAAAGCTGCTCGCCGGTCTCGGGGTCGACTCGCGACTCGTGTTGGCGGCGGCGCCCCCGGGCTATCGCCTCACCATCCCCGACAACGCTTGCGACATAGGGCGATTCATCGCGGAGAAGACCGCGGGCGTGCAGGCGGCCGCCGCCGGCCGGTTCGAGCAGGCCGGTAAACACCTGTCCGCGGCCCTGGCGGAATGGCGCGGGCCCGTGCTCGAGGACCTGCGCGACTTTCAGTTCGTCGACACCTTCGCGACCTCCCTGGTCGAGGAGAAGATTCTCGTGCACACGGCAAAGGCGGAAGCCGAAATCGCTTGCGGGCGTGCCGTTGCCGTGATCACCGAACTCGAAGCGCTGACCGCGGAGCATCCCTACCGCGAGCCGCTGTGGGCGCAGCTGATCACGGCCTACTACCTCACCGACCGCCAATCCGACGCGCTGGCCGCCTACCGGCGCGTGAAAGAAACGCTCGCCGAAGACCTCGGCATCGACCCGGGCCCGACCCTGCGCGACCTCAACGACCGGATCCTGCGCCAGGAACCGTTGGACGTCAAGAAGACCGCCGTGACCACCGCCGCCGTGACGCTCACGGTCATGGACCAGTACACGATGGTGTCCGAGCGCGACGCGGTCGCGTACCTGCGCGAAAAGTCCGGCGAGAGCTACGCGCTGCAGGAGGCCGCGACCCGCATCGGGCGCCTCAGCGACAACGACATCGTCCTGGGCACACCGAAAGTCAGCCGCCACCACGCCGTCATCGTCGACACCGGCAGCAGCTTCGTCATCAACGACCTGCGCTCGTCGAACGGCGTGCACGTGCAGCACGAGCGCATCCGCCGGGCGACCCCGCTGCACGACGGCGACCACATCCGCATCGGCGAGCACGAGTTCACGTTCGAGATCGCCACGGGCGACAAGACCGAGGTCTAGATCCGCCGGACCGATCGTCGGGCCAGGGTGTTGATATCGTCGGCGGGTCTGGGTTGTTGGGAGGATCGATGAGCGGGGCGCCGGGCGCGCGTTCGGGGTCGAGGTTCGGGCCCTATGAGCTCAAACGGGCCCTCGGCCACGGCGGGATGGGCGAGGTCTACGAGGCCGAACACACCGGCAAGGGCTGGACCGTGGCGCTCAAGCTGATGTCGGAATCGGTCAGCAGCGATCCGGTGTTTCGCGAGCGGATGCGGCGCGAGGCGCGCATCACGGGCCGCTTGCAGGAACCCCACGTGGTGCCCATCCACGACTACGGCGAAATCGACGGGCAACTGTTTTTGGAGATGCGCCTCATCGAGGGCACCGACCTGGACACGTTGCTCAAGAGGTTCGGCCCGCTGAGCCCGCCACGGGCCGTGGCCATCATCACCCAGATCGCCTCGGCGCTCGACGCCGCCCACGCCGCCGGGGTGATGCACCGCGACGTCAAGCC
>NZ_LZKL01000107.1 GCF_001668725.1 Mycobacterium sp. E787
GCGCTCCCGGGCGTCCTCGACGATGTCATTTATGATGTCGCGCAACGCTTTTGACCCCGGATTCCGTGTCCGGCCGCCGTCGATTTGGGATTCGAGCAGGCTTTCGGCCCGGATCGCCCACTCGAAAGCCGCGAGGTCCGGGAACTCGCGCATCAACTTTCCCGATTCGTCGAGCACCGCTTCGATTCGGTCGACGACGCCGCCGGGACGGGCGGCGGCCCGGCGCAGCCGTGGCAGCGCGACCTCGGTTCTGGCCGCGACGGCCGCCTTGATCAGCTCCGATTTGTTGGGGAAGTAGTTGTACAGGCTGGCGCTGGTCACCTCCGCGGTCCGGGCGATCTCGCGAATCGTCGCCTTCGAGTGGCCCACTTCGGCCACGCAGCGCATCGCCGAGGCGATGATTCGGGCACGGGTCTGCTCGCCGCTGGCGCCGACTGGGCGGCCGAGCTGGGATGGCGAAGCCGGAGGATAATTGATCGCCCGATTATATTCGAGGGAGCCGGTCAAAAGGACGCAGGAGTGAGGACATCAGCATGACGCGGGCGCAGCTGGGTCGCCCCGTCGGCGCCAGCGGCGAGGAGACCCGCCGCCGGCTCCTCGTCGCCACCATGCGCTGTGTCGCCCAGCGCGGCTACTCCAAGGCCACCATCCGCGAGATCGCCCGG
>NZ_LZKL01000108.1 GCF_001668725.1 Mycobacterium sp. E787
GGTCTGCGCGTGGACCTCGAAACGGCCCGCCATCGCCCGCATCTCGTGCGGGTCGGTCATAAAACGTGTTGCCATGTCTTCTTTCTCCTTGCCTTGCAAGCGTTCAGCTTGTCGAAGTCTTGTCGGTTCATGCTGGATGCGGTCCTAACCGCATCCCGGTGGGATCAAGGCGAATCGATCGCCTCGATCGGTAACACTGCCCCCTTTCCTATTTGCGGCTTATTCGCGAATCAGACGACAACTTGCTTGGGCATGACGATGGGCTTGACGCCGTACCGCGGGCCGGCGCCGTAGGCGGCGGCGCCCTTGGCGGCCCCCGCCATTCCGGGCATGCCGGGCATCGCCGCGACGGGCTCGGCGGCGTCGGTGGCGGCGGTCCAGCCGGAGCCCTCGAGCGGAGCGGTCGACGAGGCCAAAGTCGCCGGGGCGGCCGAAGACCAGCTGGCCGGGACTGACAGACCGCCGACCGTGGAGGCTTCGGCCATGCCCGCCGACATCCCAGCACCCCCCACGCTGTTCACCAAGGACCCTTCCCCAATGGTCGCACCGCCGGCCAGAGGCACAACGTCGCTCGACGTCGCCGCAGGCGCGGCGGCGGCAAGGGTGTGCCCCAGCGACACCGCGGTCGGGATAGTGTTGCCGACCCACCATGCGGCCGTAACACCAACCTGCTGAACGGCGTTGAAGTTGAACAGGGTGCCGCCGAAGCCGTCCAAAGTGGTCAGGAGATCTTGCACGGGCTGAGGCAACGAGGCGAAGAGTTCGGTACCGAACGTCTGGACGGTGCCGCCGCCCAGGAGCGCCTGCAAGTTGGAGATGATCCCGCCCAAGCCTTGTGCCGCGACGCCGGCGGCGCTGTTGGAGCTGGCCGCGGGAACCGCGGCGGCTTGGAGTCCTGCTGCAGCCGGGTTCGTCGTTGGGGTCGCCGGCGTCAGCGGCTGAAGGACACTGGCGGCCGTCGCCGCAGCCTGGTAGGTGTACATCGTGATGGCGTCCTGGACCCACATCTCCGCGTAAAGAGCTTCGGTGGCCATGATCGCCGGCGTGTTGATGCCCAGGAAGTTCGTCGCCACCAGCGCCGCGAGCTGGGCCCGGTTGGCGGCGATCGCCGGCGGCGGCACCGTCGCGGCGAACGCCGCCTCGTAGGCGGCGGCCGACGCCGATGCCTGGGCGGCCGCCTGAGCGGCGGCCGCCGCGCTGGTGCTGAGCCAGCCCACATAGGGCTGCGCCGCGGCTGCCGCCGCGGCCGAGCCAGCGCCGGTCCACTGCTCCGTCGTCAGGTTCGCGATGATCGAGTCCCACGAGGTCGCCGTGGTGCTCAACTCGGCGGCCAGGTTGCTCCAGGCCGAAGCGGCCGCCATCAGCGGTCCCGAGCCGGCACCGGTGTACATGAGCGCGGAGTTGACCTCAGGAGGTAGAGCCGCAAAATCGAAAGTCATTTTGTGTATCCGTTTCTTCTGTTTCCGAATTCCGCTTGTGTGACAGTGCGTCTGAGCCGCAAGTGCCCGCTGCCTATACGGCCGCCGGCTTCGGCATGACGATGGGCTTGACGCCATAGCGCGGCGCACCGAAGCCGGCGCTGCTGCGGGCGGCACCGCCCATGCCGGGCATGCCGGGAATGATGGTCCCGGGGCCCGCCTGGGGGGCGGCGCCAGTCCAACCCACGGTCTGAACCGCGGAGACCGGGCTGACCCCCGGGGTGAACGACCCGGCCCAACTCGGCGGCACCGACAACTTGCCGACCATGGTCGCCTGGCCCACGTTCGCGACCGGCATGGCGCCCATGGCCCCGACACCGCCCAGCCCGGAGCCGGCCGGAGCCGTCACGTTCACCGCATCGGCGGCGCCTGCGGCGGCCGCGGCGTCGCCGGTGTCGGATGCGGCGGCCGGTAGCAAACCGCCACCGGCCATGCCGAGGCAGTCGGACATGGCCGAGGCCCAGTTGCCGGTCTCGAAGCTGAGGAAGTTGGCACTGTTACCGGACGGGCTGAACGGGTTGCCGCCCACGCTGTAGGTGGGACCACCAAGGAAGGTGCTCAGGTTGTTGAGGAAGTTGTCGAAGCCGCTGACCGGCCCGTTCGCGGCGGTGTTGGCCGCCTCCGTTGCGGTGTAGGTGCCGGAGCTCAACCCCAGGGTGCTCGTAAATTGCTGCTGAATAGCCTGGGCTTCGGCGGCGTACTGCTGATACAGGGTGCCGTACGTGCCAAAGATCGCCGCTTGCAGGGTCGATACCGGGTCGGCGGCCGCCGGAGCGATGGCTGTCGTCGGCGCCGCGGCTCCCGCGTTCTGCGCAGTCAACGAACTTCCGATCCCTTCCAGCTGCGCCGCCGCAGCTAGCAACTCTTCAGGAATTGTTGTCAGAAATGACATCTACTGCTCCTAGTGTCGGGAACGTACCGACCCCCCTTGCGGTGGATCGGCGCTGTGTGTTCGCGCAATGGCTCCTGTGCGTCGGCGTAAGGTTAACGAGTCACGACTCCACATTCCCGACGGAAAAGGCTAGGGTGACGGGCGTTTACGGCTTCTTAACGACGATGCGGGCAGTTTTAACAAGGTCCTGCCACGGGACATAGCGATGTCATCTGAGATGCCCTGGCAAAGCGGCACAAGGGGCGCGGAGCGCGCATTCTAGGCCAAACGAGACCAGGCCGCATCTTCGGATTTTCGCCGATTTTGGTGGGACGCGACGCCCCCTCGCGCGGCTCCGCGCGCTAGATTCGCCGCCGGGCCCCCATAGCCCAATTGGCAGAGGCAGCGGACTTAAAATCCGCCCAGTGTCGGTTCGAGTCCGACTGGGGGCACCGCGTACGGGTGTGCGCACGACGCGCCGATCGAGGGACCCACGATGACCGACGAACGTCCGGCCGGCTACCCGCATGGGCATCACGAGTCGTTGCTGCGCGGCCACCAGCGCCGTACCGCGGACGACTCGGCGGCCTATCTGCTTCCGCACCTGGCGCCGGGGCTGTCGGTGCTTGACATCGGCTGCGGGCCCGGCACGATCACCGCCGACCTCGCCGAGCGGGTGGCGCCCGGCACGGTGCTGGCGATCGACCTGTTCCCCGGCGTCCTCGAGGTGGCCCGCGCCGAGGTCGTGCGCCGCAATCTGGGCAACGTCACTTTCGCCGCCGCCGACGTGCACCGGCTCGAGTTTCCCGACGACTCGTTCGATGTGGTCCACGCGCACCAGGTGCTGCAGCACGTGGCCGATCCGGTGCGGGCGCTGCGGGAGATGCGGCGGGTGTGCCGGCCGGGCGGAATCGTCGCAGCGCGCGACGTCGACTACGCGGGATTCATCTGGTTTCCGCGGCTGCCGGCGCTCGACTTGTGGCGCGAGCTTTACAGCAAGGCGGCCCGCGCCAACCGGGGTGAGCCGGACGCCGGACGCCGGCTGCTGTCGTGGGCCCTCGCGGCCGGTTTCGACGACGTCACGCCGACGGGCAGCGTATGGTGCTACGCCACGCCGGCGACCCGCGCGTGGTGGGGCGGGATGTGGGCCGACCGGATCCTGCACTCGGGCGTGGCCCGGGAGCTTCTCGCTTTGGGTCTCGCCACGACCGGTGAGCTTGAGGAGATTTCTGCGGCATGGCGAGCGTGGGCCGTGGCACCGGACGGGTGGTTGTCGATTCCCCATGGCGAAATCCTCTGCCGGGCGTAGGCATCTGACTTCTAGGATTCGGGAGTGGTTGTCGCGCACCAATTCCAGTTAACGCGCGCTGACAGTGGTGTGCTCAACCGGCTTGCCAGCGCAGCACCAGGCTGTCCAGATGGGTCACGCCCGTCGGCTTGTGCACGATGGCCGGCGCCGAGCCCGGTTCTAGTTCGAACCGCGGGATGGCTCTCAACCACTGGGTCACAAACGCGGCCATTTCAAGGCGGGCCAGGTGCATGCCCAGGCATCTGTGCATGCCGCCGCCGAACGCCCAGTGGCGCTGCCGTCGAATCTCCCCGTTGCCGGCCGTCGATATCTCATCGCCGCCGTACTGTCTGCCCGCGGCTTCCAAGGCCAGCCACACCGAACTCTGCGCCGGGATCGTGACGCCGCCAACCTTGACTTCCCGCGTGGTGAAGCGGGGAATGGCCGGCCCTGGCGCCTCCAGCCGGAATATCTCCTCGGCGAACGCCGGAATCTGCGCGGGGTCCTCTCTCAGCCGGGTCTGTAGCTGCGGATCTCGTGCAAGATGTAAGAGGGCGAAACAGATTGCCGCCGATACCATCTCGATTCCCGCGACAGAAAACAGCAAAAGGATCACCGCGACCACTTCGAGGCCTGTCAGCGGAAAGTCTTCGTCGCTTTCGAGTCCCTCCAGCAGCGGCCACAGAATGCCGGGTGGCCGCACAGGATCTTTCATCGCGGCGTTCAGCCCGGATCTCAGCCAGGTGATGAGTTTGAGTTCGGCTGCTCCGTTGGAGTCGCCGATTACCGCTGCACGGGTCAGTCGCTCCGCCTTGGCATCGTCTGCCGGCAGCCCGCACACCGTGAGCAGCGCTTGGCAGGCGTAGGTGTCGGCGAGTTTGATTGCGGCACATTGACCTTTGTCGGCCACCGCGTTGACCAGTGTCTCAGCGCGCGCGCGCAAGTCCGGTTCGAAGGGCGCCAGCCCTTTGGGGCTGAATAGTGGATGCAAGACGCGGGCGAAACGCGCGTGTTCGGATCGCGTCCCGCACGACAGCGGTACCTGAGGAAGCGGCGTGCCGAACAAGTTCAGTTTGAAGGTCTTCGGTGGGGATGCAAACGTATCCGGGTCTAGCAAAGCGGCGCGAACGTCGTCCCACCGCGTGAGGTAGTAACCGCGCAGCATTGGATTGCCGACCGTGATCTTCACGACCGGGCCCAGCTCGCGTAGCTGGCGCCAGAAGGCGCCGCGGTCTGCCGCGAAGGCGGGGCTCTCCTTGTGGTGCAACGGAGGTGAAGTCACACGGCACCCCCGGACGGAGCCGATCTGAGCCAATAGCGATCGTCCGTGCACCGGCGGCATACCGTGCGCAGACGCGTAGTGCGTGGGCGACGTCCCGCGGCGGTCGTTCTTGCCCCCGGCCCGCCAGTCACGCCGGAGACATCGATCTGTCTCATTGCTGCTCTAACCTACCGCCTGGTTGCTGGGATATCTCATCGATGGGCGGTAGTGCGGCGTGCGTCACCACATGCCTTTGCTGACTCGGCCGGGTAACCGGCCGCCACACCCGATATCGGCGGCCACGTGGGCGTGGTTCCCGCCCCGATTGGTACCCGGGGCTGGGCGCCCGGGCCGGGACCCTCGTCCAGCCGGCGTCAGGATGACGGCGACGCGGACGGCGACGGCGACGGTGATGTCGACGACGGCGTCTGCTTGATCTCGATCTGGTCCGTTTGCGTGTATCCGGGCGGATGGCCGCAGGCCGGCACGATATAGGTGTGCTGAGCGGTCCCCTTGAGAGTGTCCGGATCCCACGTGGTGTGGGTGCTGGTCGCGTACTGAATGTAGCTTCCGTCCGCGCAATTTACGTTGTTGAATGTGTCGAGCACCCATTGGCCATCGACCAACCGCGCTTGGCTACCGCCCGCCCCGGCTTTTACGTAGACGCAGCCGTCGCCGCAGGAATTGACCGTCCAGCTGGTGGTGAAGGTCGCGCCGGCGGGCGTTGTCGCGGTCTCGGTGTAACTGCCGTCCATGGTCGGTGTGTCAGCCCACGCTGTACCGGCCGCGCCCACGGCGAGACCGGCGCACACAGCGGTTGCGGCGAAGCGCCGTGCGATGGCCATCATCCTGTTCCTTCCACGCAGCTAGCAAATGCGTCGCGCATTGCTGATGGTCTATCACATGTCGGGGTCCGGCGCGATCTGGCGAACTGTGCTGCTGCCGGGCGGCGGATTTGACGACTTCCTGGCGCGCGCTCAGCGCCGACGCGGCTGGTTGGACTTGCCGCCGACGGCGCCGCGAACGGCGACTCATAAACTGACCCCTCGTGGGCATGCTGTTGAGCTTTGCGCCGTGGATCGTCTATTGGGTGCTGGTCGGCAACGTCCCGTTTGCCGCCGCCGCGCTCATCGCGCTGGCGATCGCCGTCGCGGTGATCGTCGTGGGCGCCACGGCTGGCAATCGGTGGGAGCCGTTCGAAATGGGTTCCGCCGCGGTGCTTTCGGTGTTGGCGATCCTGACCTACGCGCTCGGTGACTCGTTCACTCAGCGGTGGATATTGCCGCTGGGCAACGCCGGGATCTTCGCGGTTGCTCTGCTCGGCGCGCTGATCGGCAAGCCGTTCGCGCGCCGCTTTGCCGCCGCCGAACAGCCCGACGACGTCGTCAAGACGGAGCCGTTCGCCCGGATGGTCGGGGTGTTGACCTGGACCTGGATCGTCGCGTTCGCCGGTATGACCGCGTCGTCGGCGATCCCGCCGATCGTGGATCGCAACGCGGCCATTGTCGACGCGACGCCGCTCTCCTACGTCTGCTACTGGATCATTCCGTTCTCGCTGTGGGGCCTGGCGGCGCTGGCGTCGCGGGTGCTGACCGACCGGATGCTGGTCGGCATCGAGGACGTCGCCCGCGAGACCTCATTCGTCGCCTACGACGAGGCGACCATCGACGAGCTGTACTACCTGGCCCAGGAACACGCCAATCGCGAGGTCGGCCCCGGCAAGGAGGCGTACGACGTCAAGGTCGGGGGGATGGGGACTCCGCTGACGGGCGACGAGTCCCGAAAGTCCTGGCCCTCCACCTACAAAGTGCGCGATAAGCGGCGTTAGAAGCACTCGGCTTCATGGCATCGACCCGCTCGACAGCACTGCCCGTGTGGCTGGCGGCGGGAACGGCGTTGATCACCGTGGCGGCGTGCTCGTCGGATCCCCCGCCGATGCCCTCGCCGCCGCTCTCGGAATTGAGCACCGGCGCTGGCAAGGTTCTGACGATCTCGCCCGAGCAACTGCTGGCCGCCACCGGCGGCGTCACGCCGGTGGCCTTCGGCAAGCCCGCGCACGGCACAATCGCGTACGGCGCGTACGGGGCGATGACCTACGCGCCGGACGCCGGCTTCACCGGCACCGATCAGTTGCCGGTCACCGTCAGCCACGCGGTCAGGCTCTACGCCGAAAACGAGGCGCCGTTGTTGATCGTCGGCGAGGTCCCCGTGCAGGCCAACGCGCACGGCTCCGCGATCGCCGCGGTGCCCGGCAGTACCGACGAGATCTACGGCCTGTCCGATCGCGGCCCCAACGTCGATGGCCGTCGCCCGGGCGAGAAGGTGCTTCCGGTGCCGAATTACCATCCGCAGATCGCCAAACTCAAACTCGACCGCGGCGTCGCATCGCTGGAGCAGATCATCACACTGACCGGGAAGGACGGCGCACCGCTGGTCGGGCTCATCGACTCGCAGGCCGGCACCGGCGAGTCGCTGGTGGACCTCAACGGCAACCGCCTGCCACAGTCCGACCACGGCCTGGACACCGAGGGCCTGGTCGCCATGCCCGACGGCACGTTCTGGGTTTCCGACGAGTACGGCCCATTCGTCGTCCACTTCGACGCCAACGGCAAAGAGCTGGAACGTCTTTCGCCGTTCGATGGCAGCCTGCCCGGCGAGCTCGCGCTGCGCAGCCCGAATCAGGGGATGGAGGGGCTCACCATCACCCCGGACGGCGGCACGCTGGTGGGCATCATGCAATCGGCCCTCAACACACTGGGCCTGTCCGGCTCGTCCCGATCCGTTCCCGTGACCCGCATCGTGACCATCAACCTCGCCCATCGCGGCGACGTGCACGAATACCTGTATCCACTGGCCAACCCACAGCAGACGAAGGTCGCGGTGTCGGAGATCACCGCGCTGAGCGCCACCACGTTCCTGATCGACGAGCGCGACGACGAGCCGCAGCCCAACGGCAACAAGAAGATCTACGCGGCCGACGTCTCCGGAGCCACCGATGTCGGACCCCACTCGACGGTCCCGGGGGCCGCCTATCAGGCCGGTGCCGGCGGCCTGCTGGTCGACGGCGTTCCGATCGAAACCTTCGTCGGCGTCAGCACCGACGCGGCGGCCGCCGCCAAGCTCCGGGCCGCCGGGATCACCCTCGCCACCAAATCGCTCAAGCTCGATCTCGGGGATCTGGTGCGCTCGCTGTCCCCGAACGGTGACTTCTTCGGACACGACCATATCGAAGGACTCATCAGCCGCGACGGCGGCAACACGTTGATCATCGCCAACGACAGCGATTTCGGCTTGGCCGGCCTGGCCGGCGGGCCGGCCGCCACCCCGCCATTTCAGCTCACGCCCAAGATGTTGCCCAACGGCACCCAGGACAGTGGCGAGATCCTGGTGGTCGATACCACCCGACTCCCCGCCACGACCGAATCGGTGACGGTGCCGATCAAGGTCGGCTGAGGACCGGCTATCCGGCCGCCAGCCGGGCGGCGACGAATTGTGCCGCCTGCGTGGCCATCCCGGACTCCACGTAGACGCGGTGGGCCGCGACGTCATTGCCGGGCGAACACACCGGGTCCGCGCCGTTGCACAGGTCGATCGCCTTGGCGCCGAACAGCGGACTCAGCGCGGTGAGCGGACCCCCGGCGCGGTTGGACGGGTTGCCGAACACGGCGACGGCGGCGACATGATCCGCGACGTCGGCAGGCAGGGGGTCGCCGTACCCGAACGTGGCTTGGCCGGGCACGGTGATCAGGTCGACGACGGCCGCGCCCTGTGAGAAGCCGCCGAGCACCACTTTGGCCTGGGGGCACGATGCGACCGTGCCCTGCACGAACTGCCTGGCGTCGTTTGCGCCGTCGACCGCGCGCAAGAAATCGTAGGAGGCGGGATAGTCAACGGCGTAAAGCGCGACGGACTTGCCGTTGACGAGCGGGCGCAACGAGTCGACGAACGCCTGGCCCACCCGCCCCGGGCCCGGCGGCTCGTTCGTGCCGCGGGCGAACACCACCTGGATGTCGGGGCAGGACCCTGCCCGACCGGTATGCGCGGTGCCCGGGTCGGCGGTCGATACCGCGGGCGCGGTCAGCATCGTGGAGAACAACACCGCGGCCACGCCAAGGGAGACCTTGGCTGCACTCAGTCTCATAACTCGCCTTCCCGGTTTGGTGGTCAGCTGTGCCCAAGCCTCGGCCACCCGTGGCCGAATGTCGTCACCGCTAGCCCCTAAACGCACTGGGTGCAGGCGGGAATTCCCGGCGCTGAGAACGACGTTCAGGCCGGCCTGCTACTTGCGGTCGAGCAGGGCCGTCGAGATCACGATGAGTGTCCCCCTGCGGGAGTCCGTCACGTACAGCAGCCGCCCGTCGGGGCTGAGCGTTACCGCCGCCGGGTGGGCACAGACCGCGGCCGTCGCCACAACGGTGTTGTCCGAGGTGTCGAGAGCCCACACGGTCCCGGTTCCGAAATCAGCCGCGTACACCCGTCGGCCGTCGGGGCTGATGCTGAGCCGCCGCGGCAGCTCACCGGCCATGACGCGGGTGGTGGCCGCGGTGGTCGTATCGATCACCGTGACCGAGTGTGTGTTGGCGGAATAGACGAACTCGGTCCCCGGTCGGGCCACGACCTCCATGGGGGCGTCGTCGAGGCCGACCGAGATGGCGCAATGCGTGCCGGGGTCGACCACCGAGACGGAGTTGATGTGGAAGTGGGTGACGTACAGGAGACCTTCGGCGTCCACCGTGATGGACTCCGGGCCCTCGTCAACCGCGATGAAGTCGACGGCTTTGTAGCTGACGGTGTCGATGACCGTGATGGTGCCGCCTCGGGCCTCGTCGGTCGCACCGGACGCGACATACAACAGACGGCCGTCGGGGCTCAGGGCCATCCCGGTGACGAACCCGTCGATCGCCGCGAAGGCCACGGCGGCGCCGTCAGCGCGGATGGCCGAGACCCATGCGCTGGCGCCGTCAGCGAACGCATCGTCATGGGCCAGGTAGATGTGATCGCCGTCCGGGCTGACGACCGCCGCGGTACAGCGCGGCTTGGCGAAGGTTTCCGACGTCATGCTGACGGGATCGATGATCGACAGCGCGCCGTCGTAGGCGACGACATAGATGCGGCTGCCGTCCGGACTCATCAGCATTTGCCTGGGTTCCGCGCCGATCGGGATCGTGGCGACGACGTGGTGTAGGTGGTCGACGGCCTGCACCGAGTCGGCGGTCAGCACATAGACGAACTCGCCGCTCGGGCTCGTGACGATGTCCCGGGGGCAGTCCCCGAGCGATATTTCGGCGGCCACGACACCGTCGAATCGGGGCTGCGCGGGGTCCTGCCGGTCACGCTCCGCCGTGTCGACCGTCCACGTGCAAAAGCAGGTTGGGCATTGCAGGAACACCCGTGACGCCGTGTTCTTGAGCAGGTATTGCCAGTGCGTGCCGCAGTTGCGCCTGCTTTGGCATTCGGCGCAGCCGGCGCCGTGGTCGCAGTTCGGGCACGCCAACCATGCCCGCCGGCTCGGGTCTGCGTTGGGGTCAATACCTGGCTGATTCATCGTTCCTCCCAACTGGATTGACGGATAGGCGACTTCAGGAGGCGTTCTGCAAGACGGGCCTGGCCCGCTCTTCCGCGCACAGCGCGGCCGTGATGTGTCCGATGACGCGCCGGCTCACGAGCATCCCGAGATGGCCGACGCCGCTGACCGTGACATGGTCGGCTTGTGGGTGGGGCGGCAGCGAGCGCAGGCCGGGTACGACGATGTCGAGGGCGGCCGTGATCGACAGCCAGCGCACGCCGTCCGGCACAGGAATGGAGGCAAGGCGGGTCAACAGCGGTGACCCCGCCCGGAGGGCACGGACCATGTCGACAACCGGCAGCATGCCGGCCCATGGCGACCCGCCGAACGGGGAGCCGAGCGTGATCACCGTGTCGACGCGTCCGCTCAACCTCGGGTCGGAAATGGCCTGCGCGATAACGACTCCGCCCAGGCTGTGCCCGACGAGGTGCACCCTGTCCGCGCCGGTTCGGGACAACATCCGCTGCACGTGGCCGACCAGCTTGTCGGCGAGCTGCTCCACGGTGTTGCCGACAGGCGCGTAGCTCATCGCGTCGACGGTCAGTCCCTGGGCCGCGAGGGCGCGCGCAACCGACGACCAACTTGACTTTGCGCCGCCGAACCCGTGGACGAGCAGCACCGGGGTCGTGCCCGCGGCGAATGAATCCGCCCGCGGTGACACACCGTCAAGGGAGCACTGTTCACCGCGGATAACGCGCGCGGGCGCAGCGACGGGCACGGACAGCAGGAGTGCCGCCTCGTGTGCCTGCACCAGGGCGGCACGTGCCGCGCTCCGAAATGTATTGCGGGCTCCTCCAATCCGGCGCCGCCGCGCCGCCGTGGACGTCCGCCCCCGCGGACCGTTGGCGCGTGCCGGTTGGCTCGTTGTCGATTGCGCTTGCAACATGTCGCACCTTCTTCGTGTCGCGTATCACGTTGACAATTGCTGTCGGCGTCGGCCGAGTCTTCGATGCCAGCCGCAGTCCGGGATGCGGGCCCACAGGGGAGGCGCCTTACCGGACAGCGGGAATGCGCCACCGATTGCGTTGTCGGGCAACGCGCTTGGCCGGCATTGACACGGGTGTCCGGCGACCGGCGTCCGGCCAGCTGGAATCGTGATCGCCCGCTGGCGCCAATGCCGATCGATCGACGCCGGCTCAGACTCGCAAGATGGACGTGTCGATCCGTGGCTCGAGGCCCAGGGCCCTCAAAGCCGGCGAGCCGGCCCGCACCGTCAAGCGCGCGGTCCTGCCGGCAGCGGTTTTCATCGTCGTCGAGATACTGCTGGCCGCCGAGACCCTGTGGGTCCTTCTGCTCGGTGAGCTGGATCCCCGCAGCCCGGCCGCCGCGCCGCTGGCCATCCTGCTGAGCGTCGCGCTGCTCGCAAACCTGGGGCTCGTCTGCAGCGCGGCCGCTGCTGTCGCCGCCGACGCGATCCGACGAGCGGATCGCGAGCTCGGTGGTTCGATTGCCCCCGTCGGCGCCTCCGAGCCGGGGGACGCTGCGCGGCCCCCCGATGCCGAAGGCAGCGCCGACAGCGCTCAACTTCTAGCCGCGCCGCCGGCCATGCCTGCTAGCCGGTAGGCGAAGATCCCGACTGGTGGGCACCCCTGATGGGTGCCAGCGGCGGCGACAGCGGCCTGCCGGGGCGCGAGGCTGATGAGATCAACGACATGTTGAGACCCTTGTAGTTCAGGGAGGTGACGTCATGGCAGTGTTCTATGGCGTACTGGCCGCGATACCGATGATGTGGGGTTACGCCGGATACGTGATGGTGTCCCATCCCGGCACGGCCGAGGCCGACCGGATCGACCGCGACTGATCGCCGGCCGATTGCCCGGCGCCCGCCGGCCTACAGCTTCCTGAGGCCGCGCAAGACCTTGCCAAATGACCGCATCGCGGAAAGCCCCCCGAGCAGGCTGCGCTGCAACGCGCTCACGTCGGCCACGACGATATGGCGCGCCCCACGATCGCGCCACTGCGCGGCCTGATCGATCACGTCGTCGGGGGTCCCACTCAAGAACACTTCACGCATGACGGGCCGCGGCACCGCGGCCGCGTACGACAGCGCCGTCTGCTCATCGAAAGCATGCGGCACGAGATCCTGCGAACCCGAAAAGCCTTGTCCGAGTGGATGGCAGGCACCGTGGCGGGCGTACACGTCATCGGAGGCCGTCAGAGACAACGCCTTCAACACCGGTGAATCCAGCGCGTCGTCGACCGCCCCGGCGCTGGGGCCCGTGACCACCAGAAACTCCACGGCGGGAAGGACAGCCATCGGGTCGCGTCCGGCGTCCGAGGCCGCGCCCCTGACGACCTCCAGGCGCTGTCCGTAGTCTTCCGGCCGGTGGGGGAACGCGGGAAACCACGCATCGCCGTAGCGCCCGGTGGCCCGCAGCATCCGCGGACCGTGAGCGGCGATCCAGATCTCCGGCCACTTGCCCCGATAGGGCGGAAGGTCGAAGACCGCGTCGCGCAACGGAAAGAAGGGCGAATCCCGCTTGACCAGTTCGCCGTTCGAGTTCCACAACGCCCGGATGGTGGCCAGCGCCTCCTCGAACCGCGCGACCGGCTTCGACCAATCCACCCCGTAGGGCTCGTTGCCCTCTCGCTCGCCGGTGCCGATGCCCAGAATCGCGCGTCCGCGGGTGAGCAGGTGCAGCGTCGCGGCGGCCTGCGCGGTGACGGCAGGGTTACGGCGCCCGGTGTCGGTGACGCTCACGCCAAGGCGCAGACGGCCCAGGCGGTTTCGCGCCGCCAAGTGGCCGAGGAGGGTCCACGGCTCCAGGGAGGCATCGGCCCGTGGGATCAGTCGCGACGCAGCGGAATACTTCGGCGCCCAGATAGACCGGGGGAACAACGCATTGAGATGGTCCGGCACCCAAAACGAGTCGACCCGATTGGCGACCGCTGCCAGGTAGTTGGCACGGGTGAGCGAATCCACAGCCGGCCGCGCCACGAGGGCGGTATCCATCACTCCGACACGCATTCTGGACATTTCCCTGGACCTTCGTCGTATTGCATCGCTGAATCAGGGGCACCGTCGCATGGGGCGGCCGCCACCTTGCGAAAAGACTATCCAGTCGTTGACTAAAAGTCAATGACTTATAATCAACGCGGTAGTGTGATGCCGCAGGACCGTCGCTGGGAGGATGCCGATGCCCGACAAGACCGTGACGCACGCCGCCACCTCCCGGGCGGCGAAGGCAGCCGAGACCCGCCAACGCCTGGTCGCCGCTGCGGTCGATCTCTTTTCCGCCCGCAGCTACGAGCAGGTCGCCGCGGCCGACATCGCCAAAGCAGCGGGCGTCGCGCACGGTCTGCTGTTTCACTACTTCGGGAGCAAGCGCGGCATCTACCTGCAAGCCATCCGCGAAGCGGTCGACCAGTTGGACGCAGCTTTCTCCTTCGAGCCGGAGCTGCCTCCGGCGCAACAACTTCGGCGTGCGTTGGCCTCGAATCTGCGCTATTTGAGCAGTCGGCGCGGACTCGCTCTTCGCCTGGTGCTCGGCGGCCGCGGCGCCGATCCCGAAGCCTGGGAGGTGTTCGAATCGGGTCGCTGGCGTGCCCTCGGCGCCACCTGGTCGATGCTGGGACTCGATCCGGAGAACCACGCCCTGCGCATGACCGGGCGCGCGGCGGTCGCGGCGATTGACGAAGCCACCATCTATTGGCTGCACAACGAGCGGGAATTCTCGGTGGAGGCGATGGTCGGGTACATGGTCGAACTGATGGCCGCCGGCCTGCGCTCGGCCGCGACGCTCGATCCCAGCCTCGACACCGCGGCATCGGTTCGGAGGCTGCTCGGCAGCGGCCGCGGTCAGTAGGCGTGACGGTTGCAACGCCCGCGTGGCTACGTGGTTGAGGACGCCCTGCTGGGCCGCTACGGCCGATGACGCTCCCATGCTGCGTCAAGGATTTTCACCCCCGGGGGTACGAGGGGTGAAAAGTTGCGGCTAGCCAGAATGCACGAGTCGCGTTGGCAGGGGCGATTCTGCGGGCCCGGCACACAAGACTTCAGGGCATGCAATTCCCCACACAAGAGTCCGCAATGCTTGCGACCGTCACCCAGGAAATCATCGACCTCCTCCGCACCGAGGTCGTCGACGCCGACCTCACGGCGGACTCGGTCCTGCAGGACGCGGGTCTCGATTCGCTCAGGTTCATGTCGGTCGTCTTCAAAATCGAGGCGCGCTACGACGTGGAGCTGCAGGAGGAGGACGCCGAGGACCTCCAAACCGTCGGCGACCTGGCCGCCCTCGTGGTCGACCGCATCCAGGAGCAGTCGTGAAGGGGTCGGCGGCGATCACGCCGAAGCACGCCACGCTGGTCGAGATGCTCGACGCCGCAGCGCAGTCCGAACTCGGGCTGATTTTCGTCGACCGGAAGGAACGAGACCTGGCGGTCACGTTCACCCGCATCCGTGAGCAGGCGCTGTCCGTCGCGGCCGACCTGGCGCGCCGCGGGGTGCGCAAGGGTGACCGCGTCGCCCTGGTGCTGCCCACCTGCCCGGAGTTCGTCGAATGCTTCTTCGGCGTGTTGTGCGCCGGCGCGATCCCCGTCCCGCTGTATCCGCCGCTGCGGTTGGGGAAGCTCGACGAGTTTCACCGCAGGACCACCGCCATGCTGAGGGCGGTGCAGGCCGTCATGGTGGTGACCGACGAGCGCATTCGGCGTTTTCTGGGAGTCGCAGTCGCTGACTCCGCGCCCGCCCTGGGCTGCGTGACGGCGTCGAGTTTGGGCGGCCCGAGTGCCGACGCGGCCGACGTCGGCGCCGACGACGTGGCTGTCATTCAATTCTCTTCGGGGACCACGAACGATCCCAAACCGGTGGCTCTCACCCACGCGAACTTGCTCTCAAATCTCGCCAGCCTCGAGCAGTACATCACCATGGACGGGGCCCCCTACCCCGTCGGGGTCACGTGGCTGCCGCTCTATCACGACATGGGATTGATCGGAAACCTGCTCAGCGCCTTCAACGTTCCGGGACGGCTCGTCCTGCTTCCGCCCGAGCTGTTCGTCGCGGTTCCGGGCGCCTGGCTGCGCGCCATCTCCCGGCACCGCGGGACAATCACGGCGGCGCCGAGCTTCGCTTTCGGCCTGTGCCTCAAACGCATTGGCGACGATGAGCTCGACGGTGTGGACCTCTCGTCGTGGAATATCTGCCTCAACGGCGCGGAGGCGGTCAGCGCCGAAGCGCAGCGGCGGTTCGCCGAGCGGTTCGGGCGCTGGGGTTTTCGTTCCTCGGCATTCACGCCGTGCTACGGCATGGCGGAGGCGTCGTTGGCGGTGACTTTCAAAGCGGCGGACACGTCCTTCAATGCGCTGGGTGTGGACGGAGACAAATTGGCGTCGGACGGCATCGTCGAACCGGGCGCCAAGGAAATCGTCAGCGTCGGCCGGCCGCTGGCCGGCATGGCGGTGGAGATCCGGGATGACCGCGGACTTGTGCTGCCGGACGATCAAGTTGGCCACATCTTCGTCTCGGGGCCCAGCATCATGCACGGCTACTTCGGCCGCCCCGACCTCACCGACCAAGCGCTGCACGACGGTTGGCTGCACACTGGTGACCGCGGGTTCATCCACGACGGCGAGCTCTATGTGTGCGGACGCCAGAAGGACATCGTCATCGTGCGCGGCGCCAACCACGCCCCCGAGGAGTTCGAGGCGGCGCTGGACGGCTTGCCCGGCGTCCGCACCGGATGCGCGGTCGCGGTGGGATTCGTGCCGCCGGGTGAGGAAGACGAGGCGTTGGCGATGCTGGTGGAAACGACCGCCGACGCCACGGCCGGCCTGGCGCACGACGTCGCGCTGCGGGTTCAGCAGCACACCGGTATCCGGCCGGCGCACGTCGAGCTACTGGCACCCGGCACGTTGCCGCGAACCAGCAGTGGCAAGCTTCGCCGCCGCGAGGCGCTCACGGAATGGCAGACGGGTCGGTTGTCCGCACCCAAAAAGGTCACCGCGGCACGGTTGTTGGTGCAGGCGGCCAACGGGGAAGTCCTCCACGCTCGTGCAGCGCTGGCACGACGCAAGAAGAACCGATTCGTCGGGTAGAGCGAGTAAGGAATTCAGCCAATGTATCTTGCAGATCCCTTCGACGTGCTGGCGCCGTCGCATGTGACGAAAGGCGCCGTGCGCCAACGTCCTACCCTGCTGGGCATCGCATCGGCCCACCCGCCGTTCGAGGTGACCCGGGAAGAGACCACACAGTTCTTCGAGCGGGTGTCGTCGGTGCGTTTCGTGAAGCGAATCGTCGAATCGACCAAGGTCCAGAAACGCCACATCATGTGGCACCCCGACAACCTCGTCGAGGCCGCCGGCCTGCTCACGGGCGACCGGATGGCGGCCCACAGCGAGGCCGTCATCGATGTCGCCGGCCGTTCCCTCAAGCAAGCCATCGGCGACTTCGACACGCAGCGAATCGGCAGTTTCGTGATGGCCTGCTCGACCGGCTACGTCAACCCCGGTCCGGACGTCATGCTCGCCAAAGGGCTTGGGCTGCGCTCGGATCTGCGTCGCACCTTCATCGGACACATGGGCTGCTACGCGGCCCTCAACGTCATCAAGGTCGCAATGGACAGCCTCGCGGCCCGACCCGGCGAGCTGGTCATCTGCAACAACACCGAACTGAGCTCCGCCCACATCCGGGAGAGCCTGATGCCCGGGGAGGACCCGGTGGAAGCGCTCATCACGCAGGCGCTGTTCGGCGACGCCAGCGTGTCGATGCTGATGGGCTCGGCGCCCGACGGCGCCGGGGTGCAGTTCCTGCGCACCCACACCGAGCAGTTGTACGACCAGCACACCATGATGAGCCTGAACATCGGCAACCGGTCGTTCTGGATGACGCTGGCCGCCGGCGTGCCCGCGGTCCTCGAGGAGAACATCGAGGGCTTCCTCGCCAAACTCCTGACGCCGCTCGGTCTTTCAAAAGACGACATCACCCATTGGGGTATTCACCCGGGTGGCCCGAAGATCGTCCGCAAGCTGGGTAAGCAACTCGGCCTGCAGCCGGAGCAGCTGCGCGCGAGCTGGGATGTCCTGGCCAACGCCGGCAACTGTGCCTCGGCCACGGTGCTGCTCGTGCTGGAGAACATCCTGCGAGTCGACAAGCCGCGCCGCGGTGAGCACGGTGTGCTCCTGACGTTCGGCCCCGGCCTGACCATTGAAGGGGCGGTGCTTCGGTTTTGAACGCCTTGGAGCGGCTCGCCCGACTGGCAATCCGCGCGCCACGGCGGATCATTGCGCTGTCGCTGTTCGCCATGGTGGCGACGGCGGTGGTCGGCCTCCCGGTGATTCACAGCCTGTCCGCCGGCGGCTTTCGGGATCCGAGCGCGGAATCATCCCGGGCGACGGACATGTTGGCGACCCGATTCCACCAGGGTGACACCCAGCTGTTGATCACCGTCGCCTCGGACGACGGTATCCAGAGCGGCGCCGCCCGGCGGGTCGGCACCGACATCGTGCGCCAGCTGCACGATTCGCCGTACGTGGCGCGGGTGGCCTCGCCCTGGACTGCGCCGCCGGCGGCGTCGACCGGATTGGTCAGCAAAGACGGCAACGTCGGTCTGATCGTCGCCAGCATCACCGGCGGGACCAATGCGGCCGGACAGCACGCCGAGGCGCTCAGCGACCAGGTCGTGCGCAGCCGCGACGGCGTGACGGTGCGCGCCGGCGGGCAGGCCATGGTCGATGCGCAGATCACCAGCCAGACCCGGGACGACCTGAAAGTGATGGAGACCATCGCGGTTCCGGTGAGCTTCCTGGTGCTGGTGTGGGTGTTCGGCGGATTCCTGGCGGCAGCGATCCCCCTGGCCGTCGGCGGTATTGCCATCTTCGGGTCGATGGCCGTGCTGCGCGCGCTCACTTGCGTCACCGATGTCTCGATCTTCGCGCTCAACCTGCTGCTCGCGATGGGCCTGGCGTTGGCGATCGACTACACATTGCTGCTCCTGAGCCGATTCCGGGACGAGATCGCCAGCGGCACCGAGCGGAACGCGGCAATCGTTCGCACGATGACCAGCGCCGGCCGCAGCGTGCTCTTCTCCGCGATGACCGTGTCGTTGTCCATGTCGGCCCTGATGTTCTTCCCGATGCCGTTCCTGAAGTCGTTCGCCTACGCCGCGATCGCGGTGGTGGCTCTGGCGGTCGGCGCGGCGATCATCGTGACACCCGCCGCCATTGTGGTGCTGGGACAGCGGGTGGATTCGCGCGCGGTCGCCGCCCGCCCCGTCGAGCAGACGTTCTTCTACCGGCTGGCCCACTTCGTGATGCGCCGGGCGGTTCCGATCGGGCTTGGCCTCACCGTCGTGCTGGTCGCGGTGGGGATGCCGTTGTTGGGGATGAAGGTTGGCATTCCGGACGATCGTGTGCTGCCGACCTCTAGCACCGCGCGGCAGGTTGGCGACCAGCTGCGCACGCAGTTCAGCGCCGATGTGGCGTCGAGCCTGACGGTGGTGGTTCCCGATGCCCGCGGCCTGACTCCGAATGCGTTGGAAGCCTACGCCTCTCAGCTGTCGATGGTGCCCGACGTGCCGTCGGTGTCGGCACCGGGTGGGACGTTCGTCGCCGGGGCCCGCGTCGGACCGCCCGTCGCCGACGCGGGGGTCGCCGACGGCAGCGCGTTCCTCACCGTGGCCAGCAGCGCCCCGCTTTTCTCGGATGGATCCAACACGCAGCTGGACCGGCTGCACGCGGTCGCGGGTCCCGGCGGCGCGCAGGTGCTGATCACCGGGACCGCCCAAGTCAACCGCGACACCGCCAACGCGATCACCTCGCGGCTCTCGCTCGTCCTGGCGGCCATCGCGCTGATCACGTTTGTGGTGATGTTCCGGCTCACCGGCAGTGTGGTGTTGCCCCTGAAGACGTTGCTGCTCAGCGGCCTGTCGTTGACCGCCTCCTTCGGCGCGCTCGTCTGGATCTTCCAGGACGGCCACCTCGGCGGGCTGGGCACCACCGCCACCGGCACGCTCGTGCTCACCATGCCGGTCGTGTTGTTCTGCATCGCTTTCGGCCTGTCGATGGACTACGAGGTCTTCCTGGTGTCGAGGATCTACGAGTACTGGCTGGCATCGGACCGGACTGCCGCCGGCAACGACCACAGCGTGGCGCTCGGCCTGGCAAAAACCGGGCGTGTGATCACCGCCGCCGCGTTGATCATGTCCATCTCGTTCGCCGCGTTGATCGCAGCGCAGGTGTCGTTCATGCGGATGTTCGGTGTCGGGCTGACGATGGCGGTGCTGTCCGACGCGACCCTGGTCCGCATGCTGCTCGTCCCGGCGTTCATGCGCGTGATGGGGCAGCTGAACTGGTGGGCGCCACAATGGGTTACGCGGTTGCGCCATCGGCACGAGACCCGCGTTGCCGTCCCGCATCCCGAGCGTCCAGCGGTGGGCGGTCAACCGGCGTACGCATTGGAAGCCCAGTAAGGGGCTGTTCACGTCGCGCCTGAAGCGGCATCCAGCCTGAGCGCAGATCTGCCTGTCGGCGCGAACACACGCGCTGTGTTCAGGCTCGACGCACGAAACGATTGCAGCTGGCGAGTATGCGGCACTGGGGTTGTCCGACAGTCATGGATAGGCGCCAGCGCCGATGACTTACCGGGGAGTGACATCCACCCTTGAGGGTGTGGGTAGTGAAGCGCGTAAGGCGAAGCGGTGCGAAATGCCCGACCTGACGGGGAAATTCGACCGGCAAAGCACGCCGGCCGAGATCCGTTGTGACCGTCATTCGCATGCGCCAGGGCATTCGACGACGGGTTTTGACCGGAGCGCCGCCCACCATGCGACCGCGGCCCGGCCCGAGGTGGCGCGATGAGAACCGGCCGCCAAAATGGGCCCGAGGCAGCGATTCTCGACCAGTTGAGGTTCGACCTTCCGTGCGACCTGTTCGTCGCGCTGAAGCTGGCCCGGCCGATCATGCTCTGGCGCTGCAAGAGACCCGCCCGCTGGGCGACCCGGAACGACTGCTGCGGCGCGGTCATGCTCTCGTGCCGCAAGCATCGCGACGTCATCGGGAAGTGCGAGCGCTGCAAACTTGCTGTCTCGGTGCTGCGCTGGTCGCGAATCTGACCGCGCTGCTTCCCGATCGGTTCGCCGGGGCGCAGCGAGTCCGCTAGAGCCGGCCCATGCCGGAAGCCAACAGTGAGAGACCCAGGACGGCGACGACCACGGCGGGGATGGCGGGACGACGCGCGCTCATCCAGCCGTTCAGCCGCTGCACGACGGCAAGCGTCTGCGTCGGCGCGGTGAGATAGGTGACGAGCGGAACCTCGACGACCGCAAACGCCACCACGGTGAAGAAGACCGCCGCGCCCAGCTGCTGAGCCGCCGCGGGCTCTGACGCGACGATGGCCAGGATCGCCGCCATGTACTCAACCGGCGGGGTTGCCAGGGCAACCCCCGCGACGAACGCCACCAACGACGATCCGGATTCCAGCCGGCCCCGGATCGACAGCCGAGGGGCGGGCGGAGGTGCGTCCGGTGCCAACAGCAGCACCGAGGACTCGCCGGCGGTCGCCGGCACGGGTGGGCGCTGTTGTGCTCCCGAACGCGCCAGGCGCAGGGCGGCGAAAGATACTGCGAGCAAGCCGATTCCGACCTGGACGTAGGCCGCTGTCGGGGAATTCGTGGTCGAAATCACCGTTTGCATGGCGGAGACCGTGACGCCGCGCAGGAAGAGCACCACGGCGAGCGCCGCCCCGATGCCCATCACCATGCCTCCGAGCCAGAAGACGAACAGATTCAGCATGGGCTTCGGTCGGGAGATCAACAGCGCCGTGATGCCGATCCGCACCGGGTCGATAGCCGCGACCAGCGACAAGAGAATGACCGCGCTACACATCGGCGCCTACGCCAGGTCGAAACGAGCCGTGCGAAACGGGAACACACCGTAGCGAAGCATCAGTAGGATTGCTGCCCACATGGCTACAGTGTCGCTGACGAAGCGATCGCCGTCGGTACAGCTGGCCGCCATTTGCGATCCCTGTCAGCACCATTCAGCAGAGCCGGAGGCCGCATCAGCGAATAGTTGTTGGCACCCAGTGCATATGGTGGCCTGCCCTACTGACACGCGACGTTTGGTCGGAAACAATGTGAGACACCCGATGCTCATCACGCGCCCAGAAGATGGGAAAACACAAATGGCAAGAATCTTGGCCTACACGTCGCCGGCGCTCGGCCATCTGTTCCCGTTCAGCGCGCTGCTGCTCGAACTTTCGGCCCGCGGCCACGAGGTGCACCTGCGCACCCTGTCCACGGGAGTGGAGATGGCGCGGGAGCTGGGTTTCATCACCGACATCATCGACCCCCGAATCGAGGCGACGGTCAACGACGACTGGAAGGCGTCCAGCCCGCGAGGTGCCCTCAAGAGGGCCGTCGACGTGTTCTGCCGCCGCGCCGCTTACGAAGTCGCCGACTTCGCTGACGCGGTGGCTCGCACCCGTCCCGACGCCCTCATCGTCGACGTCAACTGCTGGGGCGCCCTATCGGTCGCCGACGCGGGCGACACCCCGTGGGCATGCTTCTCGCCGTACACGCCGCCGCTGCAGTCGCGCGGGGTCCCGCCCTTCGGGTTGGGTCTGGCTCCGTTGGCCGGTCCGCTGGGCCGGGCCCGCGACGCCGCACTGCGGCCGATCGTGATGGGCATGATGGAGCGGGCTGTTCTGCCGGCGGGCAACAAGATTCGCGCGAGCGCCGGCGCACCGCCGGTCACGTCGGCGGACGGGTTCTTCCGGCGGGCACCGCTGATGCTGGTGGCCAGCGGCAAGCCGTTCGAGTACCCGCAGACCGAGTGGGGCGACGCCGTGCAGATGATCGGCCCGTGCATGTTCGAACCGGCCATGCACGAGGTGCCCGAGTGGCTCGAGGCGATCGACCGGCCGATCGTCCTGGTGACGACCTCGTCGCAACAACAGGCAGACGAGAGACTTGTCAGGACCGCGATCACCGCCCTGGCCGACTTGCCGGTGCACGTGGTGGCGACGCTGCCCGCGGGCCTGCCCGGCGACATCCCCCCGACCCGCAACGCGACGGTGGTTCAGTTCGTGCCGCACGGGCCGGTGCTGGACCGCGCGGTGTGTGCGATCACGCACGGCGGCATGGGAGGCACCCAGAAGGCCCTTGCTCGCGGCGTCCCGGTGTGTGTGGTGCCGTTCGGGCGCGACCAGTTCGAGGTCGCACGCCGGGTCGAGGTGGCGCGGTGCGGTACCCGCCTGCCGGCGAAAAAGCTTACTGCGAAACGGCTTTCGGCCAAGGTGCAGCAGGCGATGACCATGTCGGCCGGCGCCCGCCTGGTGGCGGGCGGTTTCCGGGCAACCGGCGGCGTGGCCCGCGGTGCCGACCTGATCGAGCAGCGCGTGCTCAGCGGTGCGCTGAGCGTCAACTCCTGACCAACGCGAACATCGCGCCGACGTCGGCCTGGGCATCGCCCGGGGATATGTAGCACATTAAGTGCTACACTATCTCGATGGAGGTAATCGGGATTCGTGAACTACGCCAGAATGCCAGCGTGTGGGTGGCGAAGGCGAAGGCTGGCGTAATCATCCAAATCACCGAACGCGGCCGGCCAGTGGCCCGCTTGGTGCCGCTCACTCCCGCCGAGCAAGTGCGCGACAAGCTGATCGCCGAAGGACAGTTGATCCCCGCGACCGCGCCACGCGTTCCACTCAGGATGGCCGACCTCGTCGAAGGTCGTTCGCTCAGTTCGATACTGGAGGAGCAGCGCGCCGACCGATGATCTACCTGGATACGTCGGCCATCGTGAAGGTTATTGCCGCCGAGGAGGAGTCGGCAGCACTGGTCGAATGGCTCAACTCCCGTTTGGAAGATGACCTGGCCACGAGCGCTATCGGTCACATCGAACTGATTCGCGCGGTCGGGCGGATCGGGCCCGACGCGATGGCCGGGGCGCGAAATGTCGCCGCCTCGATTGACACCCTCGTGTTGACCGACGCGATCGCGGCCGCCGCGGCCACCATCCCGCCCGCCGAGCTGCACACTCTCGATGCGATACACCTGGCCACCGCGCACGCCCACCGACGCGGCCTGACAGCGTTCTGCGCCTACGATCGCCGGCTTCTCGATGCGGCAGAATCGCAAGGGTTGCCGACCGTCTCGCCGGGCGGCTGAGGGAATCAGCTCTGGCGCAAAATGGTTCGAGCGCCGAGCCGAGGGCAATGGAGAGCCGGCCGGTCGTGCGCCTCAGCAACTCGCACGACCGGCCGGCTCTATCGGGGGACCCTCAGAACCGCGGGTCCGGGCGGGAATTGACGCGGGCCACCTTCGACCCCCAGGAGATCAACTCGGGGCTGGCGTCGTCATTCGGTATCTCGCACTCGATCAGGACCGGGCCGCCCGTGTGGGCGCGGGCCTTCTCGATCGCCTCGGCCAATTCCGCTGCAGTACTTGCCTTCAGCCCCAGCCCGCCACCGTCCTCGGCGTTGAAGGCGTCGACCAGCCCGGCGTAGTCCCAGTTCTTGTAGTAGTTGTAGGGACCATCGTGGATCGCCGACTCGATCACGTACCCGCGGTTGTTGACCAGGAAGATGAGGATCTCCTGGCGGTGGCGGATCATGTTCGAAACCTCCTGGGCCGTCAGCTGAAACGACCCGTCACCGATCACCGAGACCAGCCGGCGGTCGTCCTCGAGGCCCATCGCGTAGCCGAAGCTGGCGGGTACCGACCAGCCGATCGAGCCCCACTGCATCTCGATCTCGAACCGGGCGCCACCGGGCAGCCGCGTGTACATGCCGTTGAGCCAGGAGTCGCCGGTCTCCACCAGCAGGGTGGTGTCGGAGTCCAGTTCTTCCTCGATCTGGCGCCACATCTCGACCCGGCTCAGCGGCGCCGACGGGTCGTCGGCCGCCGGCCGCGGCGCCTCCGATGCCGTCCCCCGCAGGCGCTTGTACTGAGTCAGGGTCGCGTCGTTGGCCGGCACCTTCTTGGCGAGGTCGGACAGGAAGTCCGCCAGCGCCACGCCGGTGAACTCGGCGTCGGGGAAGCGCACCACCCGGGGCTCGGCGTTGATCATCCGCTTGCGCGGCGGCATGGCGCTGTATCCGACCGTGGTGTAGTCGTTGAACACCGGACCGGCGGCCACGATCAGGTCGGCCCAGTCGACGATGGCCTGGCACTGCGGGGTGCTCACCTCGCCCCAGTAGATCCCGGCATATTGCGGGTGGTCTTCCGGGAAGAACCCCTTGGCGTTCGGCATCACCGCCACCGCGCACCCCAGCGCCTCGGCGAGCTCACGGAAGGCGTCGATCGCACCGTAGGCGCGAAGGTGCACGCCCGCCAACAGGATTGGCTTTTTCGCCCGGCCGATGAGGTCGGTCGCGCGGGCGACGGCGTCGGCCAGCATCCGAGCGTTGCTCGGCTGCCACGCCGGCAGTTCCGAGAACGGCGCCGGCGCCGCACAGGGCGCGGCCGACAGGTTGCACGGGATCTCGATGTAGGCGGGCTTCCGTTCGCGCAGCGCCGCGCTGATCGCCTCGTCGATCATCGCCGGTGCGTTGTCCGGGTGCTGGATGCGCACCGCCGCGCAGGTCACCTGGCGGAACACCTCGTATTGCGCGGTGAAGTCGTGCGTGCCGACCGTGTGGTGCAGGATGTGGTTCTCACCCGCGTCGTTGGTGTTGGGGCTCGAGGACACCATGATCACCGGCAGGCGTTCGGCGTGGGCGCCGGCCACCCCGTTCAGCGCCGAGTACGCCCCGACGTTGAACGTGGTGAGCACCGCACCGACGCCGTTCACCCGGGCGTAGCCCTCGGCCGCATAGGCGGCGTTGAGCTCGTTGCAGCAGCCGATCTGCTCGACGTTCTCGTTTTCCAGCAGCTCGTCGAGCAGGACGAGGTTGTAGTCCCCGGGGACCATGAAGTAGTGCTTCAGCCCGATCTGCTCGAACCGTTTCGCGAGGTACTTCCCCACGGTGAAGTCAGCCATGATTGCCTTCCTTTGCGTTGAGCCACTCGGGGATTGGTTACTCGGGCGCGTCGATCGGCACGACGTTGATAAGCTTCTTGTTGACGAACTCTGCAATGCCGATGCCGGAGAGTTCGTGCCCGTAGCCCGACAGCTTGACGCCGCCGAACGGCAGGTCCGGCTTGGTCCAGGTGGGGTGGTTGACGAACACCATGCCGGTCTCGATGCGCTTGGCCACCTCGACGCCACGCTGCGGGTCCTGGGTGAACACCGAACCGCCGAGCCCGAAGTGCGAGTCGTTGGCCAGCCGTACGGCGTCGTCCTCGCTCGTAGCGCGGAAGAACAGCGCCACCGGCCCGAAGAACTCCTGGTAGTACGCGGGGTTGTCCGGGGTCAGGTCGGTCAGGATCGTCGGCTGCACGAACGCACCCGTGGTGGGCACCGGCTCGCCGAGCGGGATGGCCGTCGCGCCGGCCTCGACCGCGGCCTTGATCTTGTCGTTCAGCTCGTCGGCCGCACCCTGGCTCGACATCGGCGGCAGGGTCGTCGCCTCGTCGAACGGGTCGCCGGCCTTGAGCTCGGCGAGTGCGGCGGAGAACCGCTCCAAAAACTCGTCGGCGATCTCCTCGGCGACGATGATCCGCTTGGAGGCCACGCAGCACTGCCCGCCGTTGTTCATCCGGCCCCACACCGCCCACGGGACGGTCTTGTCCAGGTCGGCGTCGTCCAGCACGATCAGCGCGTCCGAGCCGCCCAGCTCCATGGTCGACTTCTTCAGGTTCTTGCCGGCCCGGGCCGCGACGACGCTGCCGGCGCCCTCGCTGCCGGTCAGCGACACTCCGCGCACCCGCGGGTCGTCGATCAGCATGTTGATCTGTTCCTTGGTCGCGAACAGGTTGGTGTAGGCGCCCTCAGGGAAACCCGCCTCCAGCAGCAACCGCTCGAAGGCCGCCGCGGCCTGGGGGACGTTGGAGGCGTGCTTGACCATGACGACGTTGCCGGCCATCAGGTTCGGGGCCGCCACGCGCGCCAGCTGGTAGAAGGGGAAGTTCCACGGCTGCACGCCCAGGATCACCCCGAGCGGTTGGCTGACGAGCATCGCGTTGTCGTTGACGCTGATCGTGTCGATGCGCTCCGGCGCCAGGAACTTCTCGGCGTTGTCGGCGTAGTAGGCGAAGATGTGCGCGCTCAGCGCCACCTCGCCCAGCGCCTCCTTGTACAGCTTGCCCATCTCCAGCGTCAGCAGGCGGGCGAACTCGTCGGGCCGCTCGGTGAGGACGGCGGCGGCGCGCCGGCACAACGCGGCGCGCTCGGTGTAGGACGTCTGGCTCCAGGACTCAAATGTCTTCTGCGCCTGGGCGAGCAGGTTCATCGCCTCCGCGTCGGTGAGCTCGTCGAAGGTGGCGACAACCTCGTTGTTGTACGGGTTGACGGTCCGGTATGCCATGGTTGTTCCTCCATTTTCAGGCGCCGGCTGATGGCCGGCGCTGTGGACGTAGTCGCCTAGCTCTGAAACCTCGCTTGAGGCAAGCGCTTCCGCGCAGCTCCTTGCCTGCGCGGTGCTGTAATCAGCATGCTGACCGCGCAGGAGCGTGTCGTTACGGCCACCGCCAAACGGGCATACCTGCCAGCAGGTATTTCGGCCGGTGGTTTGAATTCTGACGATTCGTCAGGATCGTGATGCGTGCCAACGAGATTCGCGCAGCGAACCTGACGGCGCCGAATTTGGTGCTGGCCGGTGGGCTGGTCTGGGGCTGGCAGGAAGCTCTCAACCGGCGCCGGCGGCGACACTCGGGAGGGGCGGTTCGCGCCCGGTAACGCCTCTGGCTGGGAATCGCAATTCGAGCACAAGGGAGATCAGCGTGATGAGGAACTTCAAAATCGCTTTGGCGGCGGCCTGGGTCGCCATGGTGGGGCTGGGCCTGGCGCCGCTGTTGGCAACGGACGCCTCGGAGAATTCGGCCGACTGTCCCCAGGGTTGGTACTGGGACAACTACCGGCAGAACTGCCTGCCGCCGGGCTTGCCCAAGGATCCGCCGAACGGATGCCTGACCGGCGACGGCACGCATTTCAACGGCACCATCTGTGTCAACTGATCCTTCGACGGCACTCTGGGCGGTGTTCCTGCGGGCTTGCGACTTTCATGGCATCGCTGCGGTGCGATCCGGACTCGCTACGCTCGCGTCATCGGGCCAGCCGCGGCATTAGCCGGTGCGCGTTCTCGGTCGTCACCGCCCGCCAGCCGGCTGTGCCGGTGGGTCCGGGCGTGTTCGTGAAGACGGCGGTGTGGAGCTCCGCGACCGGCGCCGGTGTCCACGGGTAATCGCTGCCGTACAGGAGGCGGTCGCTGTCGACCAGGCTCAGCAGCGCGGGGATCTGGCGGGGGAACGCAGTGCCGGCGGTGTCGTAGTGCAGGCGGCGCAGGATCGCGATCGCGTCGGTCGAGCCGTCGTCGACGTGTCCGGCCAGCTTCATGAACCCGTTGACCCGGTCGGCGATCACCGGTAGAGCGCCGCCGCAGTGCGGGACGATGACCTGAATGCGGTTGTGGCGCTCGAAGGTACCGGCAAAGAGCAGGTCGGTGACGGTTCGCGCGGTGTCGAAGATGAACTCGATCATTGGGCGCGGACGGCCGAGGGCGCTCTGTTGCCAGCACACCGGCGAAGTGGGATGGATCAGGACAACCGCGGCGCGACGGTCGAGTTCGACGAAGACCGGCTCCAGTCGTGCGTCACCGAGGTAGGTGCCGTCGAAGTTGCTCTCGACAATGACCCCGTCTGCGCCCAAAGAACCCAGAGCATATTCGATTTCGGCCAGCGCGCCGTCGACGTCGGGCAACGGAAGGGTGGCGAACAAACCGAAGCGCCGCGGATGTTCGCGCACAATGTCAGCGGCGAACTCGTTGAGCCGGCGCGCCAACACCCGCGCGGCGGCGTCGTCACCGAAGTGAACACCTGGAGAAGAGACGGACAGCACCGCGGTGTCAATGCCGGAACGGTCCATCAGTTCCAGGTGCGTTTCCACCGACCAGCTGGGCCAGGTCGGCATGCCGTCGGGCAGTCGATGTCCGGCGGCGCTGGCCAGGTCGGCGTACCAGTTCGTGACGAAATGAGCGTGGACGTCAACGAAACCGGGACGGCGGGAATCACTCATCATCTGTGCTCATTTGCGGTCGGTGCTCTTGGTCAGGACTGCCATGCCGCGCAGGAGCCACGGTGCCCGCCTGGCCACGACCTCGACGGCGCGGTCCGACGGGCGCATCGCGGTGCGTGGGCCGGGGGTAGGCATTGACGCCAGCGCGGCCTCAACCGTTCCCGCCCTGGCACCGCGCGGATCGACCGCCAGCAGTTGCCAGGTGCCGGGCACTCCTCGCAACTCGACGCTGCCGCGGTCGTCGAAGCCTATGCCCGAGCCGATGACAAGGTCACGGACGGTGCGGGAGACGAGGATTTCGCCGGCGCCGGCCTGCCCCAGGATCCGCGCGGCGACATGCACCGCAATCCCGGCTATGTCCCCGTCGAGCAGTTCGCACTCGCCCGTATGGATGCCGGAACGGATTCTTATGCCGAGTGCCTCGGCCTCGGCGCGCAACGCCTCGGCGCACCGGATCGCCTGCGTCGGGCCGTCGAAGGTGGCGAGGTGGCCGTCGCCGGTGCTCTTGACCACCGTGCCTTCGAACCCTTGGGTGAGTTCGCGCATCACTTCGTCGAAGCGCTGCAGGACCGCACGCCACTGGTCGTCGCCCGCCGCCGCCGCGTGCTGCGTCGAGGCGACGATATCGGTGAACAGCACGGCGCGCAGGGCACGACGTGACCGCGGCGGCGCTGCATGGGTGCCCGTGAGGAACTCCTCGATCGCCGTTGTGGTCCTTTCGGGCTCGGTGAACCAGGGCGCATGGTCCACGCCCTCGACCTCGAGCAATTGTGCCCCCGAGATGTGGTCGGCGAGGTATCGCCCGTACTGCACCGGCACCCCGAGGTCCCCTCGGGCGTGGACGATGAGCGTTGGGACGTTGAGGGTCGGCAGGATCGGTCGCACGTCGATGCCGAACGACGCCTCGACGGTCGCCCGTGCCATTCCGGGGCTCGCGCACATCCGCTCCATCATTCCGAGCTGGCGGATCGACCGAACCGACGGCACCAGACACTTGACCGCCCGACCGTCGCCCCAATCCGAGCGGACGGCGTCGCCGAAGTCCTGCCAGCGTTCGAGCTGCTGAATCGTCGGGGTGTATTCGTCACCGAGTTCGCGAACGATACGCGCCCGCACCTCCTCCGGGCTGCGATCCAGGTCGTCCCACTCGAGGCCGCCCAAGGTGGCGTACGTGCCGTGCAGGATCAACGCCCGCGTTCGCTCCGGTCGGCGTGCCGCCCAGACAATGGCCGCCGGGCCACCCTCGCTCAACGCGAGGAGGACGGCCTTCTCGAAGCCAACCGTGTCCATGACGGCCTCGATTTCGGCGGCTCGATCGTCCACCGATCGGACCTTCGGGACCGGGTCCGACAACCCGACCCCGGCCTTGTCGAACACCACGACGCGACAGAAGGTGCCGAGACGCTCGAAGAACGCCTTGTATTCGGGCAGCGTCCAGAACAGCTCGACGTGGCTGACGTACGGCGGGATGAGAACCAGCTCGATCGGCCCGTCGCCGAACACTTGATACGCAAGGCTCAAATCGCCGCAGGATGCGTATGACGTATCCGCCACCGGATGAGCGTACTGCGGCCGTGCCGTAGCCGTCACCGCCAATTCCATTACCGGAAAATCTTTGCCGAGGGCTGATCTGCTCGGCCGCCACGCAATACCGGGCGGGGCGGCGAGGAATTCCAAAAGCCGCGACGGGGGCTTTGCCGAACGTCGGAACGATACATACTGAAAAGATGTCGCCCGGCCGTCGGCGCCTTGTCCGCACGTCAATGGCTGCGCGCGCCAACCCGTCGGTTTGGCCGCGGGCACTTTCGGTGCCCGGGATTGTGGTCACCGCCGCGGCTGGATTCTTGATCATCGAAATCGCGCTGGTCGTTCTCCTCAGTCAAGTGGGACCGGAGGACCCGATCGGCGTGGTCTACGCGGTTCTGTTGGGCGTAATTGTGATCGGCAACTTCGGGGCCGCCGCGGCGGCCGCTGTTTCGGCGGGCGCGAATCGCCGCCGCGAGGCCGAATTGTTGTCCCAGTTGGCTCACATCGTCTCCCGCGCAGGCGATCTATCGTCCGCCGCCCGGGAAGCGGGCCGGCACCTTGCAGCCACCTTCGGCTTGCGGTTCAGGTCCGTGAGTTCGGCGGAGGCGGTCGGCGACGACCGCCCGGGGACGATCACCTTGCACCTGGACGGCGTGCCGTTCGGCGCATTCGAGGTGCCGCATGATCTGCCCCGCGCGACGCGCAGGCGCCTGCTCCGGGTGCTCCCCACCCTGGAGGCCTTACTCACCGCCGCCGGCGACCGGGCCAACGACAGTGCTGTCGGGGGCCGTCACAGCCTGGAACAGTTCTTCGAATTGACCTCCGACCTGATGGTCATTTCCGACCGGGGCAAACTCCTCGACGTCAATCCGGCCTTCGAACAGGCCCTGGGTTACACCGTGGACGAGTTGGCGCCAGCGCCGTTCGAATTGGTGCCGCCGGAAGACATGGATCGATTGAGCGACCAGATAAAAGACCTCTCCAATGGCCTTGGACCGGTTCGTTTCGAGAATCGGGCCACCACCCGCGACGGTTCCGTCCGATGGATCGAATGGAGCGTCACGCCACATCGGGGATTGTTTTACGCCGTCGGCCGGGATGTCACCGCGCAACGCGAAGAAGAAGAGCAGCTCCGCGAAACCCGAATCATGCTCGAAGCCAGCCGCGACACCCTGCGTGAGCTTGCCGAGCACCAGGCGGCGTTGCGGCGGGTGGCCACCCTCATTGCGCGGGGGGCGAATCCGGTGGAGGTTTTCGACGCCGCCTACCGCGAAATGGTGCAGTGCATGCACGTGGCGGACGCGCGGCTGTCCCGCTACGACGACGACCAGACGGCCACGATCCTCGTCGACCGGCACGAGGCGGGGACACAGAAGGTCTCGGACGGTGCCCGCCTGGCGGTGGCGGACGACGAACTCCTGTCGAAGGTGTTGAGCACGGGAGAGCCGACGAGCCAAGGGGGCGCCGTCCGTACCGCGTTCGGCGTTCCGGTCATCGTCGATGGCCGGGTCTGGGGAATGCTTTCGGCCACGTCCGCGGAGCGGGAGCCCCTGTCGTTCGATTCGGAGGCGCGCATCGCGGACTTCGCGGATCTGGTGGCCACCGCCATCGCCAACCACGCGACGCGCGAGCAACTGGATGCCAGCCAGGAACGCCTGCGTGCCAGCCGCGATCGCCTGCGTCAGCTGGCCCGCCATCAGACGGCGTTGCGGCGCGTGGCCGAACTCGTCGCCTCCGATGCGGAGCCCGCCGAGGTGTTCAACGCGGTGGCCGAGGAGATGGCCAACATTCTGGACGTCTACAACGCGACGGTCGGTCGCTACGAAGGCGATGACATCGTCGTTGCGGCGCTTGGGCGTCCGGAGATCGACCTGCCCAATCCGCCGGCGGTGGGCGAGCGGTTTCCCCTCGACGGCGACGACGTCGCCGCGATCGTGCGGCGCACGGGACGGCCCGCCCGGGTGGACAGCCACGAGCACGTGGTCGGCGCTTCGGCGGCACGCCTGCGGGAGATGGGCATCCAATCGATGGTCGGCGTCCCGATCATGGTCGGTGACCAACTGTGGGGCGTGGCCGCCGTGGGCTCACGGGACGATCCGCTGCCGGCCGACACCGAGGTGGGCATCGCCGACTTCGCCGATCTGGTCGCGACCGCGATCGTCAATGCGGCGGCGCGCGAACAGCTGGATTCCAGCCGCAGCAGCTTGCGCGAGCTCGCTCGGCGCCAATCGGCGTTGCGCCGGGTGGCGGAACTGGTCGCGCGTGAGGCGCAGCCGGCGGCGGTGTTCCACGCGGTAGCGGAGGAAATTGCCGGCATCCTCGACGTCCACAATGCGACGGTGGTCCGGTACGAAGGCGACGCGACGATCGTGGAGGCCGTCGCGCGCGCCGATTCCGAGATGCCGAACCTTCCGGTGGTGGGGGAACGGTTCGTGATGGAGGGGGACAACATCGCCCTAATGGTTCGGCGAGACGGTCGGCCGGCGCGAATCGATGACTACGAGAACGCTTCGGGCGCATGGGCCGCACGCATCCGTGAGGGTGGGCTTCAATCGGTCGTTGGTGTCCCCATCGTCGTCGGCTCAGATTTGTGGGGAGTGCTTGCGGTCGCGGCGCGGACGAGGCTGCCTCCTGAGACCGAAGCCCGGATAGCCGATTTCGCCGACCTCGTCGCCACCGCGATCGCCAACGCGGCCACCAGGGACCAGCTTCGGGCGAGCCGCGACAGTTTGCGCGACCTCGCACGACACCAGACGGCGCTGCGGCGGGTGGCCGAACTGGTGGCGCGCGAGGCGGAGCCCGGCCAGGTTTTTCGGGCGGTGGCCGAGGAAACCGCCGGCTGTCTGGACGTCTACAACACAACCGTCGGCCGGTTCGATGACGATGCCATCGTCATCGAGGCCCTTGGCCGCGCCGAGCCGGAACTGCCGAAACCGCCGGCGATCGGCGAGCGGTTCCCCCTGACCGGCGACCACATCGGGCCGATCATCCGGCGCACCGGTCGCCCCGCCCGAATGGACAGCCACGACCATGCGGCGGGCGCGACGGCCGCACGCATTCGCGATGCCGGGGTGGGGTGCATGGTCGGCGTGCCCATCACCGTCGGGGCACACGTGTGGGGCGTGCTTGCCGCGGCGTCGCGCAACGAGCCATTGCCGCCCGACACCGAGGAGCGCATGGCCGATTTCGCGGATCTGGTGGCCACGTCCATCGCGAACGCCGCCACCAGGGTTGAACTTCAAGCCAGCCGTGACAGCCTGCGCGACCTCGCCCGCCAGCAGACGGCGCTGCGCCTGGTGGCCGAACTCGTTGCCCGCGAGGCGGCGCCCGCCGAGGTCTTCAATGCGGTCGCCGAGCAGCTGGGGGAATGCCTGGACGTCTACAACACGACGGTCATTTGTTTCGACGGTGACGACGTCGTCGTGGAGGCAGTCGGGCGCGTGGAGGAGTTGGACGCCAGCGCGCCGACGGCCGGCCAGCGTTTCTCGCTGGGCGGTGACCACGTCGCGCCGATGGTGCTGCGCACCGGGAGGCCTGCCCGCATGGACACCCACGACGGTGCGGACGGCTCGACGGCCGCCTACATCCGCGAGCTCGGCATCCAATCCATGGTCGCGGTCCCCGTCGTCGTCGGTGGCCATGTCTGGGGTGCGGTCGGCGTGGCGTCGCGCACGGGACCCTTGCCGCCCGACACCGAGTCGCGCATGGCGGATTTCGCGGATCTGGTGGGCACCTCGATTGCCAACGCCGCCACCAGGTCTGCGTTGCAGGCCAGCCGCGACAGCCTGCGCGAGCTCGCCGACAACCTGAGCGTGCTGGCCAGGCAGCAGACGGCGCTGCGGCGGGTGGCGACGCTGGTCGCGCAGGGGGTCAGTCAGGCGGAGGTGTTCTCGGCGGTGGCCGAGGAGATGGCCGACTGCCTGGACGTGGGGAGCGCCGAGGTGCTCCGTTTCGAGGACGACGGCGCGGCGATCGTCGTCGTGGCCTCCCACGCGGCGCCCGGAGTGGCGCATTTGGAGGTGGGGGAGCGCCTGGGCACCGAGGGCGACAACGTCGCCGCGAGGGTGTTGCGTACGCGGCGCGCGGCGCGGATGGACAGCTGGGAGGGCACTGACGGCCCCATCGCCGAGCGCGTTCGGGAGTTGGGTGTCAGGTCGCGGATCGGGGCGCCAATCGTGGTGGACGAGCGGCTGTGGGGGTTGGCCGTGGTGGCCACCACCGAACACGATCCCTTGCCGCCTGACACCGAAGCTCGCATCGTCGAATTCGCCGAACTGGTGGCGACGGCGATCGCGGCCGCGACCACCCGCGAGGAGCTGTTCGCGTCGCGGGCCCGGATCGTGGCGGCCGCCGACGACGCCCGTCGCCGCCTGGAACGAGACATCCACGACGGAGCCCAGCAACGGATCGTCTCCCTGGGCCTGAAACTCCGTCTCGCGCAGGAGTCGGTGCCACCCGAGTCCGAGGCCCTGAAACACGAGCTTTCCGAGGCGGTTTCGGGTTTGACCGACGTATTCACCGAGCTGCAGGAGATTTCCCGGGGCATCCATCCGGCGGTGCTGTCGACCGGTGGCCTGCCCGCGGCGCTCAAGACGCTGGCCCGTCGCTCGTCGGTGCCCGTCGACCTCGATGTCGCGATCCACCACCGGTTGCCGGAGTCCGTCGAGGTCGCCGCGTACTACGTGGTCGCGGAGGCTTTGACCAACGCGGCCAAGCACGCTCAGGCGTCCGAGGTGAGGGTGCGTGCGCACGCCGACGACATGAACCTCACCCTGCTCATCTCGGACGACGGCGTCGGCGGGGCGGACTCGGGTAAGGGCTCCGGGCTGATCGGCCTCAAGGACCGCATCGAGGTGCTCGGCGGCTGGATGCGTGTGGCCAGCCCCCTGGGCGGGGGCACCGCCCTCGACATCACCATCCCGCACCGCACCAACCGAGCAGTGTAAAGCGCTGTGAGGCAAGGCTTCTGAACGGGCCGGGCGGAAACCTGTTCGTCTCAAGTCGCCGCAGCCATGTCCTCCAGCTGTTGAGGCGTGACGCTGGCGGTGGCCTGCCGTTCCGTGATCGTCAGTTGGCCGCGACGCGTGCTCAAGAACGTCAGGATCCACGAGACCAGTGTCGTGGTCCTGCTTTTGAAGTCCACCAGGTACACCAAGTGCAGGAACAGCCAGGCCAACCAGGCGACGAACCCGCCGAACTCGATCGGGCCGACCTTGGCCACCGCTGAGCACCGCGACACCGTGGCCATCGATCCTTTGTCGAAGTAGGTGAACGGCTTCCGTTCGGCACTGTCGGCGTCCTTGAGTTCCGTCTTGATCACTCTCGCCACGTACCTGGCGCCCTGGATCGCGCCCTGGGCCATGCCGGGCACGCCTTCCACGCAGGCCATATCGCCGATCACGAACACGTTCGAATGGCCCGGAATCGACAAATCCGGCAGCACCTTGACGCGGCCGGCACGGTCGATCTCAGCCGCGGACTGGTCGGCGATGTCTTGGCCCAACGGGCTGGCCGATACGCCCGCCGACCACACCTTGCATTGCGATTCGATGCGCCGGACGGTCCCGTCAGCATCCTTCACCGTCAAGCCATCGCGATCGACGTCGACGACGACCGTGCCCAGCTGAATGTCGACGCCCATTTTCTGCAGCCGGTCCTGTGCCTTCCTGCCGAGTTTGGGTCCCATCGGTCGGAGCACCGCATCCCCGGCGTCCAGCAGGATCACCCGCGCCGTGGCGGAGTCGATGTTGCGGAAGGAGCCTTTCAGCGTCTCGCGGGCCAGTTCGGCGATCTGGCCCGCCATCTCCACACCCGTCGGACCGCCACCCACGACGGTGAAGGTCAACAGCTTCTGCCGGTGCGCCGGATCGCTGGAGAGCTCCGCCTGCTCGAACGCCCCGAGGATGCGGCCGCGCAACTCCAGCGCGTCGTCGATGGTCTTCATGCCGGGCGCGAACTCGGCGAAATGGTCGTTGCCGAAATAGGATTGGCCCGCCCCCGCCGCGACGATCAATGTGTCGTAGTCGCACGTGTAGCGACGGCCGAGGACCTCGGAAATGACTTGGCGGCCTTCGAGATCGATGTGCACCACGTCGCCCAGCAACACCTTGGCGTTCTTCTGCCTGCGCAGGATCACCCGGGTGGCGGGGGCGATTTCGCCCTCCGAGATGATGCCGGTCGCCACTTGGTACAGCAGTGGCTGGAACAGGTGGTGCTGGGTGCGGGCGATCATCGTGACGTCGACGGCAGCGCGCTTGAGCGCCTTGACGGCGGTGAGCCCGCCGAACCCGGAGCCGATCACGACAACGCGATGCCGTCGTTCCACCGCCACATCACTTCCTTCGCTACTTTCTTCGGTCGCCATCTCGCGTTGCACTCGCTCGGCACGGCTTGCGCGCCACGCAACAAGCCGGTCGCTCGGACGGGGTTCGTGCGTGTGTCAATAATCGAGACTCCTGGTAAAAGACGCATCGCCGCTGGCACCCATACCCGCTTCCGGAAAACCCCCAGCGGGGACTACGGCTGGCGCGAACCCATCGGTGTGCGGCTGACGCGGGTATCCGCCGCGCGAATGGATCCTGCCGTGGCGGTTGACGTGAGCGCCGCTGGGTATAGGCACCTGCATGACCCCGCGTCCGGAGACACCGGATGCCATCCGGCCCGAGACCGCCGAGTCCTTCGACGCCGTGGTATCCGTGTGGGACGAGCCGCTGCGTTGTGCAAGCGCGTACGGGTGTGAGCGGCCGGCGAGCTGGCTAGCGTTGCGGCACCGGCCCTGCGGTGGTCATCAGCCGGTGTGCACCGTCCACTACCGCAAGTGGGTGCGGGCTTCTCTGCTCAGGATCGCCCGCTCGGGCCGAATGCGGTGCATCTATTGCGGGCAGAATTTCAAGACCGTCAAACAGTGCATGCGTTTCCGGCCCCTGTGAGCCGTTGATCCGGCGGCTGACTCACAGCGGCGGCACGGCCGCCGGCCGAACGCCGGCCGCGGCCCTGCGGGGCCGGCTGAGCACCCGCTGCGGCCACCAGAACCACGGGCCCAGCAGCCGGGCGAGCGGCATCACCAGGCACAGCCGCATGACGAACATGTCGAAAACCAGTCCGATCGCGATCGTCGACCCCGCCTGCCCGATGTTCTTCACGTCGCTGGAAAGCAGCGCCAGCATCGTCCCGGCGAGGACCAGGGCCGCAGTGACCGCCACACTCAGCGAGCCCGCTATCGCGCGGATCATGCCCGTCTGAATGCCGGCGTCCAGCTCTTCCCGATACCGCGAGAGCAGCAGCAGGTTGTAGTCGCAACCCACCCCCACCAGCACGATGAACGCGATGGGGACGTTCAGCCAATGCAGCTGTGTGCCGAGCAGCGTCTCCCAGATCAGCGACGCCAATCCCAATGACCCGGCGAAGGAAAGCACGACGACGACCAGGACCAGGATGGAGCCGACGAGTGCCCGGGTGATGACCAAGACGATGACGAACACCAGCCCGAAGGTCGCCAGCATCATGAGGATGAGGTCGTTGTGCGAGAAGTCCTCCACGTCGCGGTAGGTCGGCGAGGCGCCCGCCATGTCCAACTTCGCATTCGAGAGCGCCGTCTGCTTGATGGCTTCATGGGCGGCGGCTGATGCGTTCCTCGACTGCTGGATTCCGGCCGGGCTCATTGCCTCGCCCTCATGGAAAACCAGGAAGCGGGCGCCCTTGCCGTCCGGCGTCATGAAGAAATCGAGACCGACCTTGAAGTTCTCCGTCTGAAGCGACTCGGGCGGCAGGAAGAAAAAGTCGTCGTTCTTGGCGTTGTCGAATGCCTGTGCCATGTCGATCATCGGATGAATCATGACTTCCATCTGCGGGATCATCGCGTGCAGCGTGCTTTGCGTGCTCAGCGTCAGCGACTGCATCGCCCGCATTTCCTTGACCATCGTTCCCATGTGTTCGGCCATGGCCTGCATCTCGGGCACCATCTGCGGAGTGACCGAGTCGATGATGGCGAGCCCCTTCACCAAATCGCCGAGCTGTTCGCTCACCTGGTCGACGTTGTCAACCGTTTCGCTGAGCGACCGAAGGGTCCAACAGATCGGAATGTCATAGCAGTGCCTCTCCCAATAGAGGTAGCTGCGCATGGGACGGAAGAAGTCGTCGACGTTGGCGAGGTTGTCGCGCACCTCGTCGGTAATGGCGCGCATTCGCTCGGTGGCCTCGCGCGACATGTGGGTGCCGGCGGTCAACTGCTCGGTGAGGTCCGCCAGCCTGCGGGTGAGCTGCTCCAGAGTGTTCGTTTCCTCGATGAGCTTGCCCATGTGGTCTGCCGTCGTGTCGATGTCGGCGACCCGATCCTTGAAGAAGGCGAGGTTCTCGCCGATCTTCGTTCCCACCGACCCCATGGAGTAGGGAAGTGAAGCGTGTTCCAGGGGCCGGCCGTTCGGCCGGGTGATGCCCTGCACCATGGAGATGCCGGGAACCCGCAGGATGGTCTTGGCGATCCGGTCCAGGGAGATCAGGTCGGTCGTGTTGCGCATGTCGTGGTCCGAGTGCACGTAGAGGGTGTCGACGGACAGCTGGCTCGGCGGGAAATGCCGGTCAGAGGCCGCGTACCCCCGGACCGACTCGACCGTGTCGGGCGCGAAGTCCCGGTCGTTGTAGCTGACCTTGTACGTGGCCAGATTCATGAGGCACAGCGGAACGACGAGCAGGGCGACGAAGATGAACGCGGCCGGCCACCGGGTGATCGCGGTCCCGAGCCGGCGCCACATCGGGCTCGTCGAGCTGATCCGCTGCAACCACTTGATGCGGCCCCCCAGCGCGAGCATCGCGGGACCCAGGGTGAGTGCGGCGACGACCGCCACGACCATCCCCACGAAGCAGGGCGGCCCAAGGGTGCGGAAATAGTTGAGTTTCGTCAGGCTGAGGCACAGAGTCGATCCGGAGATCGCCATGCCCGATCCGAGGATGACGTGCGAGGTGTTGGCGACCGATTCGTAGTAGGCGGACTCCTTGTCGTGGCCCGCCCGGCGCGCCTCGTTGTAGCGGCCGATGAAAAAGATGCCGTAGTCGGTGGCCACGCCCAAAACCAAGGCGACGAGCATGTTCATCGCGAACGACGAGATCCCCAGGACGTGCAGCCCGACGAGGAACGAGACGACGCCCCGGGCCGTCGCCAGGATCAGGAGCACACCCACCAGCGGTATGAGGGCTCGTGCCACCGAGCGGTAGGCGAGCAGCAGCATGATGATGATGACGATCACCGACACGATCGTGAGCGTGAACATGCTGGCGTCGGCGGCGTCGAGCGTGTCGGTGTTGAGCGCGGCCGGTCCCGTCACATAGGTGTTGAGGCCCTGCGGTTTCGGAACCTTGGCCACGATGTCCCGGATGGCGTCGATCGACCGGCTCGAGGTGGCGTCACCGGTGTCACCCGTCGGGCGGACCGTGAGGGTGGCGGCCTCGGCGTCGGCGCTCTGCTGTCCCGACTTCGTGACCGGCTTGCCCCAGAGGTCCAGCAGTGACTGCACGTGCTGTTTGTCGTTGCGCAGGCGGCGCACCACCTCGTCATAGAACTGGCGGTCCTGGTCGCCGAGCTTGCGGCCCTGGGTCTCGAAAAGAATGACGACCGCGCTGGTGTAGTCGGATTCCTTGAACGCGCTGCCCTGCACGAGCGCGGCCTGCGACGACGGCGAATCGCGGGGGACCAGAGCCTTGGCGTTGGCCTTGGTGTTCTCCTCGATGGAGGGCACGAACACGTTCACCACGACGCCCAGCAGCACCCAGAACACCACGATCGGCACCGCGAACTGCCGGCACAGTCTGGCGAGGAGGGGTCGCTTGACCGGTTTGTCGGCCGGGACCGGTTCTTCGGTCTCGATGGGCCCGGTGGGTGCCTCGTCGTTCATGCCGCGGTCACCGTGCATGCGACGGCGGCGTTTTGGTGGGACACCACGTGCTCGTCACGGACCTTGCCGTCGACGAGGATGCGGCATCCGGCCGAGTCCCCGTCCACCTGCATGACGAGGCTCAGCGTCGCCGAGGGCGACATCGTCGTCTCGGAAACCGACCAGGGCAGTGCGGCGAGCCTGACCTCGACCGGCTGGCTGTCGAGGTTCGCGTAGACCACCTTGCCACCCTCACCGAGCGTGCCGAACGCCTCGTAGGTGACGTTTTTGGGGTTGATCTGCACGACCGTGGCCGGGATCGCGCTGGTGGCGGGCGGATGGCTGATGTTCTCGTTGTTGCCCCGAATGGAATGGACGCCATACGCGACGACCAAGAGCACGACACCAATCACGGTGGGCCGCCAGAGCTTGTCGAGGATGCTTCCGGCACCACGTGTCTTCATTCTCGCGTTCACGTCGATACCCTCCGGACGATCGGCGCAGTAATCGAGGCAAGCGAATGTGAAATTGTGTGCATAAGTAAACCGCTAAAAAGCAGTGAACGCCATAGAGATTGGTGGCTGAATTTCACGCCGTTGACCGGATGTGTTTAGGCGAGACGCCGAGTCATCGCGAATCCGGGGCCACGCGGCCTCATCCGGCAATGATGGGCGCCGGCGCCTGCGTCAGGCCCTTGTGGGTGGCGTAGCGATCTGCCGTGCTGCAACCACCACCCGATGGCGACGAATCGTCAACGCGAACGGCTCCGCAAGCGACGAAACTGACTGTCGGGCAACCCAGACTGACGATTCCTCAGCCGCGTCCCGGATACCTGCTAGCAGGGTATAGCGATTGCCGTCAGCGGCAACGACAGGCTCTCGCGCCGGCGGCATGCTTGGTGGCGAATGCGGTGCGCCCGAGCGTGCGCTGCCAAAAGCCTTGTCGTCAAACCCTTTCAGGGAAGGAGCATCACGGGTGTCCATCGAGTTTGTTCTAGGAGTGACCAATGACTGACCAACTGATCGGCTCGCACAACGCTCATAGTGGCCTGCACAGCGAGCAGGGCGCCCTGCCGGGTGAGCACTCGGGCCGCTCGGCCAACCCGGTGATCAAGGTCCACGACGTCATCTGGCTGGAATTCGAGAAGCCGGACCTGAAGACGGCCGAGGCGTTCGCGCTGGCATTCGGGTACAGCGTCGTGCTGCGCACCGAGGACGAGCTGCACCTGCGGGGCAGCGACGCGGGCGCGCCGTGCGTGTTGATCCGCCAAGGTTCGCGTTCGCGGTTCATCGGCCCGGCCTTCGTCGCCGCCGACCACTCCGATTTGCTGCGGTTGGCCGATGCCACCGGCACCACGGTGCGCGCGCTTCCGGAGAACCTGGGCGGGGTGACCGTCGACCTGGTCGACCCCAGCGGGATCCCGCTGCGGGTGGTGTCGGGCGTGCACGAGCTACCCGAGCTGCCGTCGCAGAGACCGCACGTGTTCAACTTCGGTCCCAGCCACCAGACCGTGCGGGCGAACGTGACGCAGCGCCCGCCGCGGGTACCCGCCCGTGTGCAGCGGCTCGGGCACATCGTGCTGCAGACGCCGAAGTACATCGAGGCGCTGAACTGGTACCTGGACCACCTCGGGCTGATCGTCAGCGACTTCTGCTACTACCCCGGCCAGCGCGAGCGCGGACCGGTCATGAGCTTCATCCGCTGCGACCGCGGCTCCGTGCCGGCCGACCACCACACGCTGGCGATGGCGCTGGGCCCGACCCGGCGCTACGTGCACTCGGCGTACCAGGTCGCCGACCTCGACGCGCTGGCCGCCGGCGGCGAATACCTGCGGGAGCAAGGGTATTTCCGCTCCTGGGGCATCGGCCGCCACATCCAGGGCAGCCAGCTCTTCGACTACTGGCGCGACCCGGAGGGTGGTTTCCTGGTCGAGCATTACGCCGACGGCGACATGTTCGACAACACCCTGGAGCCGGGCTGGGCGCCGTTGACGGCCTCGGGCCTGTACCAGTGGGGGCCGCCGCCGAGCAAGGACTTCCTGGGCGTCGGCAGCGCGGGCGAAACCGCACGCGAGGTCGCTCTGATGCTCGACGCGCTGCGCCACGACAACGAGTTCGACCTGTCCGCGCTGCGCGGCCTGTTCAACGTCGCCAATTCCTGAAACCCACCACCCAATCGAAAAGTGAGGATCCTCAAATGACCGTCTCGATCCTGCGCACCGCCGACGCGTGGTGGGTGCAGACCCCCAACGGCGCGGCGCGCATCCGCACCGACGCGGCAACCACGGCCCAGCTGCTGGGCGACCGCCGCGCCATCGACGAGGCCGCCGGTTCCACCGACACCGTGCCGGTGGCCAACCTCGCGCTGGTCTCGCCGGTCACCACGCCCTGCCGGCTGGTGGCCCAGGCCACCAACTACGCCTCGCACGTCCGCGACGTCGGTCGCGACCCGGCCAAGACGCCGCTGACCTTCTTCCGCAAGGCCTCCGGTTCGGTCACAGGGCCGTTCGGCGACATCGTCAAGCCCGCCCACGTGAAGCTGCTCGACTACGAGCTGGAGATCGGTCTGCTGATCGGCCGCGAGATCCCGGTGGGCACCGAGGTGACCGAGGCCAACCTGGCCGAGTTCGTCCACGGGCTGGTCGTGACCAACGACGTGTCGGCGCGCGACGTGCAGCTGACCAAACAGCAGTTCTTCGAGTCGAAGTCGTACCCGACGTTCACCCCGGTCGGGCCGGCGCTGGTGCTGGTCGACGCCGACGAGCTCAAGCGCTTCGGCGACCTGCGGCTGCAGTTGCGGGTCAACGGTGAGCTGCGCCAGAACATGGTGGTGGAGGGCGACATGCTCTACTCGCCCGTCCAGGCGCTGCAGACGCTGGCCAGGTTCCAGAAGGTGGAAGCCGGCGACCTGATCCTCACCGGCACCCCGGTCGGCACCGCGCTCACCGCGCGGGGCGTCGAGAACCCGCACCAGATGGATCTGATGACGTTCCTCGCCGACCAGGCGAAGAACCCCAACTACCTGCACCACGGGGACGTCGTGGAGGCCACGGTGGCCACCGACGACGGCGCCCTCGACCTCGGCACGCAACGCAACAAGGTGGTTTACGCATGAACGCACACTCGAACGGCGCTGCGGCGTCCCTGCCGGACTTCGTGCCGGTGATCATCGTCGGCGCCGGCCCGACCGGCATCACCGCGGCCACGCTGCTGGGTCAGTACGGCATCCCGACTCTCGTGCTCGACCGGCACGAAACCGTCTACCCGCTGCCGCGGGCGGTGCACGCCGACGACGAGATCTACCGGATCCTGGCGCGCCTCGGCGTGGGCGACGAGTTCGCCGCCCACCGTCGGCCCGCACACGGTCTTCGCCTGCTGGACAAGGAGTTTGGGGTGCTGGCGGAGCTCAAGCGCAGCACCGAGCCCAGCGCCAACGGCTACCCGCAGATGAACATGTTCGACCAGCCGGAGCTGGAAGCGATGATGCGCACCAACCTCAAGCGCTACCCGCACGTCATGCTGCACGGTGACGTCGAGGTCACCAGCGTCACCCAGAACAAGCACGGCAAGGTGCGGGTCAGCTTCCTGGACCGGGTGCGTGGCGGCCAGCACTCCGTCGACGCCAGCTACGTGCTGGGCTGCGACGGCGCCAACAGCATCGTCCGGGCGTCGATCGGCTCGCACATGTACGGGCTGCCGTTCCAGCAGGAGTGGATCGTGATCGACGTCGACACCGATGCCGATCTCGACCAGTGGGAGGGCTGCCACCAGCTGTGCAGCCTGGAGCGGGCCGGCACCTACATGCGGGTCGGCGAAACCCGGTACCGCTGGGAGTTCCGGCTTCTCGACGGGGAGAGCGCGGCGGACTACCAAACCATCGAGCAGATCGAGCCGTTGATCAAGCCGTGGCTGGGCGACACGCCCGCGGAGCAGTTGCGCCTCGTCCGCGTCACCGCCTACACCTTCCGCGCACAGGTCGCCAGCAGCTGGCGCGACCGCAACGTGTTCGTGCTCGGCGACGCCGCCCACCTCACGCCGCCGTTCGTCGGCCAGGGCATGGCGGCCGGTCTGCGCGACGCGCTGAACCTGACCTGGAAAGTGGCTGGGGTGCTGAGCAATTCGCTGCCCGAAAGCGTGCTGGACACCTACGAGCAGGAGCGCAAGGCCCACGCGGCCGCCATGATCATGATGGCCGTGTCGGTCGGCGCGGCGATGACGGGCGGCGGCACGCTCGGCGACCTCGTCCGCAAGGTGGTGTTCCCGCGACTGCAGAACCTGCGCCTGCCGGGCACCCGCACCAGCGCCGCCGACGGCGTCGCGCCCGGCCTGCACCGGTCGGAGATGGTCGTCAAGTCCCGCGTGCCCGGGGGATTGGCCGGAACGCTGTGCCCCAACCCGGTGCTGCGCGACGGCCAGCGCCTCGACCAGATCGTCGGCAACCGCTTCGCGCTCGTCACGTCGGCGTGGTTGAGCCCCGCGCAACTGAAGGAGCTCGACGTACGAGGGGCCGTCGTGGTCCCCGTCTCGCGTGAGAGCCAACTCGGCCGCTGGCTGCGGGCAGGCCGGGCGTCGGCCGCCATCGTGCGGCCCGACGGCGCGGTCATGCAGGCCGGCAAGGACATTCGGGCGCTGTGCGACGCTGTGCCGTCGTTCTCCGTTGGCGCTGCCGCGGAAGCCGAAAGCGAGCGCCGATGACCGAGCTGGTGGTGCTCAACGATGGCAAGCAGGAGATGCAGGCGGTGTCGCTGGACGGCACCCGGGTTCGGACCCTGATCACCGGACTCGACGAGAGGCCCGACGGAATCGTCGTCGATCGGGCCCGCGGTCACATCTACTGGACGAACATGGGCGCCCCCGATCCGGGGGGCGACCCACGTTCGGAGGTTGCCTACGCCCGCAACGGATCGCTGGAGCGCGCGGATCTCGACGGCACCAACCGCGTCACGATCGTGCCGCGCGGCGCCTTCACCACGGGCAAGCAGCTCGCCGCCGATTGGCAAGCGGGCATGCTGTATTGGTGCGACCGTGAGGGCATGCAGGTCCTGACCTGCAACCTCGACGGGAGCGGCCTGCGGCCGCTGGTGGTGACCGGGGTAGGCGACGAGGACGCGCAAACGATCGCCAACCACTGCGTCGGCATCGCCGTCGACCTCGACCGGCGCCTGCTGTACTGGACGCAAAAGGGTGCGCCAAAGGCGGGTGAGGGCAGGATCTTTCGTGCCGGCCTCGACCTGCCCGCCAGCGCCGACCCTCGGCACCGCGACGACGTCGAGCTGCTGTGGAAGGATCTGCCCGAGCCGATCGACCTGCACCTGTTCGGCGCTGCCACGCTGGTGTGGACCGACCGCGGCGCCGAACCAGGCGGCAACACCCTCAATCGCGCGGCGGTGCAGCCGACGATCGGTGCGCCCGAAATCCTTTCGCGCGGGTACCACGAGGCGATCGGTGTTGCGGCCCTGTCCGACTCGGAGTTCTACGTCGGTGATCTCGGGGGCAGCATCCGGTACATCAATCTCGACAGCGGCGTCGACAAGGAACTCGTGCACCTGGGTTTCGGCCTCACGGGCCTGGCGATCGCCGACCTCTGAACCGGTAGCGGTGTCGTGTGTCGGAGGTGGTAAAGATGAGCGCCTGGGTGGACCTGTGGCACAACGTCACTCCGGGGCAGGGCACGCTGTTGGGCGGCGCGTTCGTCGTCCTGGCGGGCATCATCGCGTTCGGCACGGGTTCACTGGACCGGAGGTCTCAGCACAAGCGCTTCCACTACGAGGAGATGAAAACGCTGTACGCCGAGGCTCTACGGATCGGCCGGGACCTGGAGATCCTCAAGGCGCTCCCGCCCGAAGCGCGCCGAGAGGTGTTGGCCGAGAAAGCCGAAGCGATCGACAGGGTGATCAGCGAGCTCGCGCTGACCGGCAACTACAAGACCGCCGACCTTGCGATCGCATACGCCTACCAGCAGTCGGTTCAGTTGGGCGAGTGGGTGAGGCAGATCGAGGCTGACGAGGGACTGACGGGCCGGCTCGACATGTGGTTGGACAACATGCCCGAGGATCAACGCGAGGCCTTGAAGGCGTACGAGAACATCAAGATCAACCGACGGGACGTCGTCCAGGCTGCGCGCAAGGAACTGGGTTTGTACGTGCCGGTGCTGTCACGCTATCGGCGGGCGCTGCGCGATTCCATCACGGCGCAGCAGTTTCCGCTGAATTGACTCCGGGTGCCGCAACCCGTCACGCCGCCTCCAGAGTGACCGGAAGCGATTGGTGCCGGCGGATGATGTTGTTGAGGGCCCAGGTGGGTCGGCCAGTGACGTGGATGCGCTGGACGCGGTCGATCAACGCACGCAGCATGGCGGCCGTCTCCAGGCGGGCCAGCGCTTGGCCGGCACACGCGTGTGCGCCGTTGCCGAAGCCGAGGTGTCGCCCGGCATCGCGGCGAATGTCGAAGGTGTCCGGGTCCTTCCACTCGCGTTCGTCGCGGTTGGCCGAGGCGTACATGACGAGGACGCGCGATCCCGCCGGAATGAGCACACCGGCGATCTCGGTGTCGCGCCGGACCAGCCGGGCAAAGGCGCGCAGCGGCGATTCGTAACGCACGATCTCGTTGACCGCGTTGGGAATCAGCCCAGGGTTGTCCCTGAGGAGTTGCCACTGCTCGGGGTGACTGGCGAAGAGGTACACCGCGTTTGAGATGGCGCTGATGGTGGTGTCGAGCGAAGGCGCGATGTAGTCGATCATCAGCGCCGTGCACTGCTCGCGGCTCACGGTTCCCGCGTCGACCGAGGCGAGCAGCTCGTCGACGATGCTGCCCTCGAGGACGGTGCGGCTGCGGACGACGCGGCGAGCGAATCGCAACATCTGCAGGCTGCGCGGGAAGGACATGACGGCTTGCCGATTGAGCGGGCCGAGCATGTCGAATGTGGCGCCGCCCCAGTCGATCAGTGGCCCCCGTTCGTCGCGGGGCCAACCGACCAGATCGGGCACCACGGCCAGCGGCAATGCGGACGCGAGGTCCGCGACCGCGTCCACCGTCCGGCGGCCGAGAGCGGTGTCGACGATGGCGGCCGCCTGATCATCGATTGTGCCGGCGAGGTCGCGCAACGCGCGCGGAAGTAGCCGGTGCGCAACCAGTTTGCGCCGTCTGTCGTGCTCCGCGCCGTCGCTGTTGAGCGTGGTGCCTCGCGACAACCGATTGCTGATCGGATTGAGCGCCACGCCGTTGCCCGAGATGAACGTCGCGTCATCCCGCAGCGCGGCCTTGCACTCGGCGTAGCGGGGCAGCGCGTAGGCGCCGTGCCGGCGCAGCCAAACCACCGATCCGAGCCGGCGCAGCCGGCCGTAGTGCGGGTACGGGTCGAGCACCGCGGTCCGCGTGTACAGGTTCGCCCGGTAGACCGCGACGTCTTGCGGGACCCTCCGCATCACGTGGCCCTCGTGGCACGCCCGCCGCGTGCGTGCGGTCCGCGTGAGGGGGCCGGCGCGTCGAGGCGGGCCGGCGGCAGGTCGCGCGGCCACCGACCGCGGGCGGTGCAACAGCACACGGTCGAGGAGGCCAGGTTCGTCATGCCGCCCACCAGCGTCCTTTCTGATTAGTGACGATATCGTCACATACGAGCATATCGTCAGTCAACCGCTTGGCTCGAGCTGTTCCCGCGGATTGCCGGCGATTGCGCCGGGGTCCGGACGTGGTGATGTACAGCTACCCGGGGGCGACTGCGGCGGCCAGCAGGGACGACATGTCGGCCGTCGCGGGCGATGCTGAAGTGGCAACTGCCGGGGCGGCCAGGTTGGACCTTCGCCCGGCAACCCGCCGAAATGGCGGCCAAAGCGTTTGTGGGACAGTCTCTTCGGACGCAGCGGCCGGTGTGGACGGAAACGACCGAGAAGGGCAGGTATTCGCCGATGTTGACCGTACTGCTGGCGCTGCTGCTGTTGATCACCCTTGCGTGGGCCCTGCATGACAGTCGCACTGTCGTCGAGCGGCACAAGGGAGTGCCGCGGCGATGACCGGCGCGCCCAGCCCGCTCGTGGCCCGCTTCATCCGCCGGTACAACTCCGCCTACGCCGTCGGCGTTGCCCAGGCGCCCGCACGTGTGACGGCCTCATCCATGGGCACCGCTAGCGGCGTGGAATCACCGAAATAGCCTGGGCCCGAGCCGGTCTGAGCCGTTTGGCGCGGACCTGCTGTCGCGCTATCCGATGTACCTCTGACGCGGAAGCATGCTGGGCCGCATCAACGACCGCAGGGTCGTGCCGTCGGCCGCCATCGACCTGCCCCGGGCGGCGCCCCCTGCCGCCAAGGTCGCCGGGGCGCCCGCCAGGCTGACCGGCGGGGCCATATCCCCGAGGTCGGTTTCGCTGACGAGGTTGACCGGCAACGCTTTCGGCGAACCGGAAGCCGTGGACGTAAGTGTGCCCCAACTCTGCGGCACGGAGAGCGCACCGAGGCCGGCCGCCCGACCCATCCCGGCGGACACCGAGCCGGCCAGCTCGGCGGGGCCGAACGCGGAGCCCACCGATCCGAGGGTGCTCGCCACCCTGCCCAGCCCGGCGCTCACGTCGGTCAATGCCGCCACCGTTGAGTCGGCGGCGCTCGTGCCGGAACTGGAAGCCAAGGAGGCCGCCGACAAGATGATCGAAGGGATCGTCGCGAACGCGCTGATGCCGGAGTTGATGTGATCCGGCGAGAGCGCATTGTTGATGTCGTCGGCGATCAGCTGGACGATCGTGTCGATCGACGGCAGCGTCAAGCTTCCGGTGGAATTGGTGGCCGCGGCGCTTTGCGTGCCCACACCGGCCGGGTTGGTGTTCTGTTGCGGCGCGGTGAACGGCGTGAGCGTCGCCGCGGCGGCCGACGACCCGGCATATGCGTACATGGCTGCGGCGTCCTGAGCCCACATCTCGGCATACTCGGCCTCCGTCGCCATGATGGCCGCGCTGTTGGCGCCCAGAAAGTTGGTCGCAACCAGCGTCGCCAACTGCGCGCGGTTGGCCGCGATGAGCGGCGGTGGGACCACGGCAGCGAACGCCGCCTCGAACGCCGCCGCGGCGGCGTGAGCCTGGTTGGCCGATTGCTCCGCCTGCGATGCGGCCGTGCTCAGCCACGTCACGTACGTCGCGGCGGCGGCGGCCATCGAGGCCGATGCCGGACCCTGCCAGCCGTCGGAGGTCAGTCCGGACACCACCGCGGCGTACGAGGAGGCCGCCGAGTACAGGTCCGCGGCCAGCTTTTCCCAAGCGGTCGCGGCGGCCAACATCGACCCTGGGCCAGGGCCGGAATACATCCTGCCGCTGTTGATTTCCGGTGGGAGCGCTCCGAAGTCCATTTTCCGAGCGGCTTTCAGTGGGCGCCGGCCGCGTTGGCGGCCTCGGTTGCCGCATAAGAACCGGCGGAGGCATGCAAGGTGGCCACGAACAGTTGATGCATGGCGGCGGCCTGCGCACCGACCTCCTGGTACATCGCGCCGTGCGCGGTGAACGCTGCCGCGGTCAGTGCCGACACTTCGTCGGCGGCGGCCGGAACGATTCCCGTGGTGGGCTCCGCCACAGCCGAATTCGAAGCGGTCATCGCCGACCCGATTGCCGCCAGCTGTCCTGCGGCATCCGTCAGCGCTTCGGGTCGTGTGGTGACGAACGACATTTGCTTCTCCCGGTGCCGATTGGTGACGCTGCCCCGTCGGCCGACGCATCAGTGCGTAACCGAACCCGGCAGCCGAGCCCCACACGTAGCATTGCCGAGGCCGGGCGAGATGTCGTCGGCGCTAGCGCCCCCTTTGACTTCTGGCTAGCTGCAATCACTTTGACTTGGCGAGCAGTCGATCCCCGCGAGCTCCGCTGCGGCGCCGAGTGGTTCAGCTCGCATACCTTCCTGCGGGCCGGGTATCGCGATTCCGGTTGCCGGTAACGACATCAGCGGCACCTCGCGTCATGCTGAGGGGCAACAGTCCGTTACGGGCGTTGGGAGGAATCATGTCGATTGATGACGGCGGCCTGGGCGGGCGTCTTCGGCTGTACGAGCGCGCGGCGCTCGATCCGGGCCAGCGGGAGGTCTTCGACTGGCTGACGAAAGTGGCGGTGCCATGGGCGGAGTCCGCGAAGTTCCGGGCGGGCACCGATACGGGCCGGCTGATCGGTCCGTTCAACCCGGCCCTGCTGACCCCGGCCATCTCGTCCGCGTTCCTCGAGTTGGCGGTCACGGAGCAGACGAACACCTCGCTGAGCAAGCGCTGCAGGGAGGTCATCATCCTGTCGGTCGGCGCGGTGTGGCGGGCACCCTATGAGCTGTACGCGCATTGCGCGGTCGCCTTGCAGGCCGGGCTCCCCGATAAGGCGGTGCGCACACTGGCCGACGGCGGACTTCCGGAAGATCTGACCAAGGACGAGGCCGTCGCCCACCGTGTCGCCCGCGCACTGTCGGTCGAGCACCGGCTCGACGACGCGCTATACCGTGAGGCGGAGGCAACGCTCGGCCCGGCAGGCGTCATGGAGGCCGCCGTCCTGACCGGCATCTACCACACCGTGTGCGCGGTCCTCAACGCCTTCGAGATACCCGCACCGGCCTGATCGTTCGAGGGCGCGCACGCCTACCTGCCAGCGGGTAGCAGCGGTTGAAGCCCGCCTCGTGACCGCCGGTGACGAGGCCAGGCGTCGCATCGAACGCAACCTGCACGACGGGGCGCAGCAGCGCCTCGTGACCTTGCGGCTGCGCCTTCAGTCCCTGCAGGCCTCCCTGCCCGCCGACGGCCTGGTGCAACTCGAGATCGCCGAGCTCGCCGACGAAGTCGCGGCGGCGAGCGAGGAACTGCGTCAGCTCTCCCGCGGCATCCATCCGGCCGTGCTGTCCAATGCGGGCCTCGGCCCCGCACTGCGTGTCTTGAGTCGCCGTTTCGCCATGCCCGTCGAGCTACGCGTCGACGTCGCGCGGCGACTGCCCAAGTCCGTCGAGGTCGCGGTATATTACGTTGTCGCCGAGGCGCTCACCAACGCCGCCAAACACGCACACCCGTCAATGGTCACCATCACCGTGGAGGCCGACGACGCGCGGGTGCGGCTGTGGGTATCTGACGACGGCATCGGTGGTGCCGATCCGCAAGGATCCGGGCTGATCGGGCTCAGGGACCGGGTGGAGGCACTGGGCGGCCGGTTGGATGTCACCAGCTGCCACGGCGAGGGCACTACGCTCGCGGCCGAAATTCCCTGTGCGCCGGCCTGAGCGGGCAGCGCGCAGCTCGCTATTACCGACCCTGGTCGGTGCCGAGGGTGACCCGCGCCGTCATCGGCAGACCCGAACTGTGCACGAACGCGAGCGTGACCTCAGCCCCGGGTTCCCTGGATTGCACGGCGGCCACCAGGGTGGCCCCGCTGTCGATGATCTGGTCATCGACCTTGGTGACGACCGCGTCAACCGTCAATCCGGCCGCCGCACCGGGGCTTCCGGCGTCCACTCCGGTGATCCGGGCGCCGCGGACGCCGGCGTCGCCGGTGGCCTGTACGCCCAGCCAGCCATGCGATGCCCGCCCGGTTGCGGCCAGTTCGGCGGCGATGCGGGTGGCATGGTCGACGGGAATCGCATAGTTGAGGCCGATCGATCCGTGGGCCGTGATGCCCGCGCCCTCCGCGCCGGGCAGCACCGCCTCGGCCGCGTTGATGCCGACCAGCGCGCCGTTCATGTCGACGAGCGCACCACCGGAATTACCGGGATTGATGGCGGCGTCGGTTTGGATGGCGTAATACGCGCTCAGCGGGCGGTCCGGGTCAATTGCCGGACGTATCAACCGATTCAGCGCGCTGACGATGCCCGCGGTGACGGTGCCGCGCAGCCCGAGTGGAGACCCCACCGCCGCCACGGGCTGACCGACGCGCAGCTTCGCCGACGAGCCGACAGAGATCGGCGTGAGCCCTGACACGTCCCGAGCCCGCCCGATCGCAATGTCGCTCTTCGGGTCGGTGGCGATCAGGTCGAACGCCGCGGTGCGGCCGTCGTTGAGGGTCACCGCGGTGCCCGCCGGCGGCCGACGGCCGTCGCCGATCGGCGCCAGGACGTGGTTGTTGGTCATGATCAGCCCGTCGGCGGTGAGGATCACCCCGGAACCGAGCTGAGAGCGGTTGCCGTCGTTGACTTCGAGCGTCACCACGCTGGGCAACACCTTCGCGGCCACCTCCTCGACCGAGAACGCGCCGGAAGAATAAGGCCCGGGCAAGGTCATCGCGGAGCTGTAGTCCTGCGACGACCTTCCGACCGCGAGCGGGTGGGCGAGCAACGCAACGGCGGCGACAATGGTCGCGACAAACAGCGCGACCTCCACCCCACGCAGGATCAACAACCCGCCGCGCGCCAGCCGCTTCCGGCGCGCAGACACCCGGACCGCCCGGTGCGACGGGTGCCGGCCGGATGTCGGCATGAGGCAGTAGCAGCCGTCGCCAAAGGACATGAGTACTTTTCCTCACCTCGAATGCGTCGAAGCCCTTGGGGTGCAACGACATCGGTTCCGCGCTTGGCGCGCTGTGGAACCGCTCATGTCCAGGATCGCAGCTGCGGGCGTGGCTGTCGTTACCGCCACCGGCCATTCGGCTACCGCGCTAGCGGGTATCTAGCCGGCCAGCCCCAGGGCGTCGCGGATCGCGGCACCGGACAGGGCCGACTTGGGAATGAACGCCAAAGCCGGGCTGGCGGAGACCAACTCGGCGAAGTCCTCTTCGGCGTGGGTGGAGATCAAGATGGTCGGCACCTCGGCGCCCAACCCGTTGCTGTGCAGCTTTTCGACGAGGTCGAATCCGCTCTCCTCACCCAGGTCGATATCGACGAGCGTGACGTCGGGCTGCAGGTGCCTGACACACTGCAGCCCCTCGGCGGAGGACGTCGCCACCGCCACCACGTTGATCCCCTGATGCTCCAGCAACCGGGTCGCCGCATCGAGGAAGTCGCGGTTGTCATCGACGATGACGCACCGCGTCCGCTCATCAAGTGTCACGGCTTCAGTGTGGAGTAGTGGTCATCCGACCGCATGGAGGCTAGCAGGAAATTAACGGCGAATCGGGAAGGATTCGGCGCTCCGGCTGTGGCGCGCGAGCACGCCCATACCGGCTACCCGGGTAACGCGGAGTGCGGCTGACCGGAAGCCCCGACGGTTGCCAGCGGTGCAGACGCGGCTCAGCCCGGGCGGAATCGTAAGCCGTGGAGCCGACCGGCCCCGTACCCGCCGCGACACGAGAGGCGCATCATGACCCTGCCAGCGGAATTGCCTGCCGAAGCGGACCCCACGGCCGGGTTCGAACGCCAAGTCACACCCCTGCTCGGTGACCTTTATCGGCAGGCGATGCGGATGACCCGCCACCACGCCGACGCGGAGGATCTCGTTCAGGACACGATGGCGAAGGCCTTCGCCGCCTTCGACTCCTTCCGGCCGGAGAGCAACATCTCCGCATGGCTATACCGCATTCTGGTCAACACCCACATCAGCAATTGCCGCAAGACACAGCGGCGCCCGGCGCAGCATCTCTCGGAGGGGATCACGGACCTGCACTTCCGGGTGAGCGCCGCCCACTCCGGCGTGGGCCTGCCCTCGGCGGAAGATCAGGCCCTCAAACGCTTCGGCGACCACGATCTCGTCGCTGCCATGCGATCCCTGCCCGAGCAGTTCCGCACCACCGTGTACTACGCGGATGTCGAGGGCATGCCGTGCAAGGAAATCGCCGCGGTGATGGACACACCGATCGGGACGGTGGTGTCGCGCCTCCATCGGGGACGCCGCCGGCTACGCCTGCTGCTGGCCCAGCACCGCCAGGGCGAAAACTATGACCGCTCAGAGGATCTGGCGCGCACAGCGTGATACCCGGCCGCGTCAGCGCGAATCCAGGAACGTGATGACGGCGCGGACGCGGCGATGATCGTCGTCGGTCTCCGGCAGGCCGAGCTTGGTGAGGATGCTGCGGACGTGCTTTTCGACCGTGCCCTCCGTCACCCACAGCCGCCGCGCGATGCCGGCGTTGGAACGGCCCTCGGCCATCAACTCCAGCACCTCGAGTTCGCGCGGCGACAACGCCGACAGGGGATCGTCGCGCCGCCGCCCGGACACCAATTCCTGGACCACGGCCGGGTCGACCACCGACGCACCCTTCGCGATGCGCTGCAACGTGTCGACGAAATCCGCGACGTCGGTCACGCGACTCTTCAGCAGGTAGCCGATGCCGCGGCCGCTGGCCAGCAGTTCCATCGCGTGCTCGACGTCCACGTGTGCCGACAGCACCAGGATCCCGGTGTCCGGGAGTTCCTCGTGGATCACCCGGGCGGCCTCGAGGCCCTCGGTGGTGTGGGTGGGCGGCATCCGGATGTCCACCACCACGACGTCGGGGTGAGTGTCACGCACGAGCGGCAGCAACTCGACGGCGGTGCCGACCTGGCCGACGACATCGAACCCCGAGCGGTCCAGCAGGCTGGCCAAACCCTCCCGCAACAGGGTCTCGTCGTCGGCCACCACCGCGCGCAGCGCGACAGGAGCCGCGCCCGCCTCGGCGGAGCTTGTTTCCGTCGTCAACGCCTCGTCCTCCCGGCTCACCCGCTTTGAGCAACAATCTTGCACCGCGCGGTACCCGTTTTCCAGCTTTTCCCGTGCGGGTCGGCGCGACAAACAGCCTCGTGAAATGCACGATCGGACCGTCCGGGCGCGGTTGGGCTACGTTGGTTTCGTCGTTGGTTTCGTCGGAGCGAGCCCGCAAAAGGAGCAGCGATGAACGCGCCCAGTCCAGACGCCATCCGCGCAGAAACGATCACGATCACCGGCCACGGCGGCGACGAGATCGAGGCATACCGGGCCATGCCGCTCGCCGCGGGATCCCGCGGCGGAATCGTGTGGATCCACCACATGCCCGGCTACGACCGGGAAACCAAGGAGTTCGTCCGGCGGCTCGCCGTGAGCGGCTATCACGCGGTGGCCCCCAACCTGTATTCGCGCGAGGCCCCGGGCGCTGCGCCCGATGACGCGGCGGCCACCGTGCGGGCCGCCGGCGGCGTGCCCGACGAGCGGCTGGTCGGCGACGTCGCGGGCGCGGTCGAGCACCTGCGATCCCTGCCCGGCGCGAACGGGAAGTTCGGGGTCATCGGGCACTGCTCGGGCGGAAGGCACGCATTCCTGGCGGCCTGCTCGCTGCCGTTCGACGCCGCGGTGGACTGCTACGGCGCCTTCATCGTGGAGGACCTGCCCGAGGGCATGCCGAAGGCGATGCAACCGATCCTGCATCTGGCGGCGAAACTGAGCTGCCCGATGCTGGGGCTGTTCGGGGCCGACGACCGGTTCCCCGCGCCACCCGCCGTGGCCGCCCTGGACGCCGAGCTGACCAGATTCGACAAGCCACACGAGTTCGTCTCGTATGACGGCGCGGGCCACTCGTTCTTCTCCGTGGACCGGCCGGCGTATCGGCCCGAGGCGGCGGTGGACGGCTGGCGGCGCATCGACGATTTCTTCGCGACCCACCTGAAAGGCTAGGTGTGCCAACGCATGTGCACTTACCTCACCGAACACGCGCTGATCGACGGCAGCGGTAAGGGCGCGACGGGCTGGTTCGGCGCCAGCCGCGCGACCGTATACGTCGACCACCCCGTGCACGCGCCGTACGGCCACACGGTCAACATCGACGTGATCAACCCCGAGCTGGGCCCGTCGGCGCGGGTCGCCCTGGAACTCACCGAGGAGAGCGCGCTTGCGCTGGCCGACGCCATCCACCGCGCGATCGCCAACGCGCCGGCCGGGCTGGCGTCGAAGGACCAGGCGTGACCGCCCAACCCGACTACCCGCCCATGGCCGCCGCCCGCGGACGCGTCGAGCCCGCGCCGCGCCGGGTCCGCGGCTACCTCGGACACCAGCTGGTCTTCGACACCATCGCGGCCCGCTACGTTTGGGAATTGCCTTACTACCCGGCGTATTACGTTCCGCTGGCCGATGTGCGCACGGAATTCCTCCGCGATGAGAACCACCCGCAGGAGGTGCAGTTCGGTGCGTCGCGGCTGCACTCCCTGGTCGGCGACGGCCGGACCTTCCCCTCGGCGGCGCGGGTCTTCGACGCCGGCACCGACAGCCCCGTGGCGGGCACCGTGCGGTTCGAGTGGGATCCGTTGCGGTGGTTCGAGGAGGACGAGCCGATCTACGGCCACCCGCGCAACCCGTACTCGCGGGTCGACGCCCTGCGCTCCCACCGCCATGTCCGGGTCGAGCTCGACGGAATCGTGTTGGCCGACACCACATCGCCGGTGCTGTTATTCGAAACCGGGCTGCCCACAAGGTATTACATAGATCCGACCGACGTCGCATTCGAGCACCTGGAACCCAGCACGACCCAGACGCTGTGCCCGTACAAGGGGGTGACGTCGGGCTACTGGTCGGTGCGCGCGGGCGACATCACGCATCCGGACCTGGCGTGGACCTATCACTATCCGTTGCCGGCGGTCGCGCCCATCGCGGGCCTGGTGGCCTTCTACAACGAAAAGCTCGACATCAGCGTCGACGGCGTCGCCCCGCCCCGGCCGCGCACCCAGTTCAGCTAGCAGACGGCCACCGGCGGCGGACCGAACGAAATCAATATTTAAACCGCAGCACACACGCTCGAAACATTCCGGGCCGAGGCTTCACCCGTCTACGGCGTCACTTCGCACCGCAGCTGACGTATAGCCTTTGGTTCGAATTGGGGTGTGTCTGAACCATGTTGCCCTATCCCGATTGGCTGAATCCCGGCGACAACGCGTGGCAACTGGTGGCCGCGACCCTCGTCGGCCTGATGAGTATCCCGGGCATCGCCGTGCTGTACGGCGGCATCGTGCAGAAGAAGTGGGCCGTCAACACCATGCTGATGGCCTTCACCGGATTCTCGCTGGTGCTGGTCGTGTGGGTGCTCTGGGGCTTCAAGATGGGTTTCGGCGACCCGCTCAAGCTCGGACCCGGGATCCTGAGGGCCGCCGTCGGCATCCCCCACACCATCCTGTCCAGCAACAACCAGCAACAGGCCGTCATCCCGCTGTTGGACGGCACGATGCCGAAATTCCGGTTCTCGCAGACCACGCTGGCGTACTTCCAGTTCGTGTTCGCCGCCATCACGCCGCTGCTGTTCCTCGGCAGCGTGATCGGGCGGATGAGCTTCAAGGCGTGGCTCGTCTTCGTCCCGCTCTGGTCGACGATCGCCTACTCGGTCAACGCCTTCCTGTTGTGGGGCGGCGGCTGGTGGGCCCAGGCGGGTGCCCTGGATTACAGCGGTGGGTACGTGATCCACCTGGCCGCCGGCACAACGGGATTCGTCGCCGCCGCGGTCATCGGTCCGAGGCTGGCGCGCGACCGCGACAGAGCCGTGCCGAACAACCTTCCCCTGGCCGCGGTCGGCGCCGGCGTGCTGTGGTTGGGCTGGAACGGGTTCAACGGCGGTGACCCATACTTTTCCGGCGCCGACGCATCGCTGGCGGTGCTCAACACCAACCTCACGACCGCCGTCGCGCTGCTCACCTGGGTCTTGTGGGACATCTTCGCGAGCAGGCAGCGTAAGCCCACGTTCCTCGGTGCCGTCAACGGCATGATCACCGGCCTGGTGGCCATCACCCCGGCGGCCGGCTTCGTCAACAGCTTCGGCGCGATGATCATCGGCGTCGTCGCCTCGTCCATCGTCTGGATGTCCTGGAACTGGCTCGGCAGGACCAGGCTGTTCGCGAAGGTCGACGACACCCTGGGCGTGTTCCACACCCACGGGGTGGCCGGCCTGTCGGGCGGGTTGCTCGTCGGTGTGCTCGCCGACCCGAAGATCGTCGAATACCTGGGCGGCAGTGCGGGATCCGACGTCACGTTCTCCGGGTGGCTGTGGGGCCACCATCCCAAGCAGATCCTGATTCAGGCCGGCGCCGCGGGCACGGTCATCGTCTGGGACGCGCTCGTCACCTTCGTCATCCTGAAGGTCCTCGGCATCTTCATGAAGTTGCGGCTGCCCGAGGAGGTCCTGGAAACCGGGGACCTCGGCGTGCACGACGAAGAGGCCTACCCCGACGAAGCCCTCGTCACGGGCCGGCGGACCGAGCCGTTGGCGGCCACGCGGTCCCCGGCGGTGGCCGCCGAACCGGCCGAGACGGCCGACGATTGAGGCCGTGACGTCGCCATGAAACTGGTCACCGCGATCGTCCAGCCCTTCACGCTCGACGACGTCAAGCACGCCGTGGAGGCCGTCGGCGTGCTGGGCCTGACCGTCACAGAGGTCCAGGGCTACGGCCGGCAGCGCGGGCACACCGAGGTCTACCGCGGGGCCGAATACGTGGTGGAGTTCGTCCCCAAGGTCCGCGTCGAGGTGCTGGTCGATGCGGAGTTCGCCGGGCGTGTCGTCGACGCGATAACGACAGCGGCCCGTACCGGGAAAATCGGCGACGGCAAGGTCTGGGTCTCGACGGTGGACAGGGTCATCCGCATCCGGACCGGGGAACGCGACCACGACGCGCTTTGAGGTGTCGGCGGTCGGAAAATTATTCCGCACGCGGCGCGCCGAGAATCTGCGAAATGTGACATTTACCTCTTTTATCCGCGATTCTAAGAGGCTCTTATTTATTGAACCGCCGGAACCGCGGGTCTGACCGGTTCGCTCAGCTGCGGAATGTCCTGTTGCTTCGCGGGTATAGGATTCGCTACCTGTCGGCTCTGCGCGTCGGCAATAAAGGAATTCTAAGCGCAAATCGGGCGTTCGGTGTGACGTGTCCGACAGCGTCGATGTCGAATTCTTTTTGCCCGTAATTCGCTCGGTAAAATTTTTGCAAAAGCGCCGCCTGCGGGCGGCGGGATCCGGTTCATGCCGGGGCGCTCGGCGCCCGCCGAGGAGGCCGGAGGTCCTACGAAGACAGCAAAGGCGGTGCCAGCATGCTCGGAGTGAACCATCGACATCAGGCCAGAGACGGCGACGTCATCGAGTTGGGCGTGGCGGCCGGGTTCCCGATCGTCGTCGAGATCGGCGTGCACCACGGTCCCATCAGCGGCATCGCCGCCACCGCCGACGGCACCCGCCTCCTGGTGGCCAACCACGCCCGCGACACCGTCTCGGTCATCGACACCGAGACGTGCCGCGTCGTGCGGACCGTTCCGGGCTTCGGCGAGCCCTTCGCGCTCGCCGTGGGTGGCCGCGACAGCAACCGCGCCTACGTCAGCAGCGTGGCGCCGGCGTACGACTCGATCGCCGTCATCGACGTGCCGACCAACTCCGTCGTCGCCACGCATCCGCTGGCGCTGAGCGTGAGCGATCTGGCCGCGAGCCCCGACGGGCGTTACGTCTATGCGGGCCGAAACGGCGCCGGCGGCGCCGACGTCGCCGTCCTGGACACCAAGACCGGTGACGTGAAAGAGGTCGCGTGGGCGAACCGGCCGGGAACCACCACCGCGTGCGTGCGGACCAGCTCTGACGGCGGCCGCCTGTACGTCGCCACCAACGGCCCCGCCGGCGGGCAGCTCGTCCTCGTCGACACGCGGACGCCGGCGCGGTCGCGCGCCATCGGCACTGTCGAGATCGGTTTGCCCATCCGCGACGTCGCGCTGAGCCCCAACGGGGCGATCGCCTACGTGGTCAGCTGCGCCCCCGAGTCGGGAGCGGTGTTCGACGTCGTCGACACCCGCACCGCCAAGGTCACCGGTACGCGCAAGATCTCCGAGATCGGCGGCATCGTCACCGGCTTGAGCCTCAGCGGCGACGGCGATCGCGCATATGTGGTCAGCGACGACGGCATCACGGTGCTGTGCACCCTCACGCACGACGTCGTCGGCACCATCGGGGTGGCCAACCAGCCGTCCTGCGTGGTCGAGAGCGCGGACGCGAAGTACCTCTACGTCGCCGACTATTCCGGCACCGTCACCGTGGCGCCGGTCGCCTCGATCGTCGTCCTGGGCATCGAGACATCGGTGCCTGAGAGGGAGACCGCGACCGATTGGGTCGCGCCCGAGCTGCCTCGCTGCGAGCCGGCCCTGGCCTGACCATTGGGAGCCGATCGCGGGCCAAGACGCGTAAAACGCACATTGTCGGGGGAACCCGTTTTCTCATGGCGCGCGCGGCGATAGCATTCGCCCGACCGCACGTGGCGGTGTCGCGCTGAGAGTAAGGCGGTACCTCGATGGACAGCACGATGCAGGACTTCCCGTTGACCATCGCCGCGATCATGCGGCACGGCTGCGGCGTCCACGGAGCACGCACGGTCACCACCGCCACCGGCGATGGTTACCGGCGCATCACCCACCGCGAACTGGGTCGGCAGGCCGCCCGGTTGGCAAACGCGTTGCGCCGCCTCGGCGTTACCGGGGATGAGCGCGTCGCGACGTTCATGTGGAACAACGCCGAACACCTGGCGGCCTACCTCGCGGTGCCGTCGATGGGCGCCGTTCTGCACACCCTCAACATCCGCCTGTTCCCCGAGCAGATCGCCTACGTGGCCAACGAGGCCGAGGACCGGGTCGTGCTGGTCGACGCGTCGCTGGTCAAACTGCTCGCGCCGGTCCTCGGCGAACTCGAGACCGTACAGGCGGTGATCGTGGTCGGCGACGGCGACACGGCCGCGCTGGAGGAATCCGGTAAGACCGTGCTGGACTACGCCGAGCTGCTCGACGCCGAATCCCCCGACTTCGACTGGCCGGTGATCGACGAGCGCTGCGCGGCCGCGATGTGCTACACCAGCGGCACCACCGGCAACCCGAAAGGCGTTGTCTACAGCCATCGTTCGAGCTTTCTGCACGCCATGTCGGCGTGCACCACCAACGGCATCGGCGTCGGGGCGGTCGACAGCGTGCTGCCGATCGTACCGATGTTCCATGCGAACGCGTGGGGTCTGCCCTATGCGGCGCTGCTGGCGGGTGCCGACCTGGTGCTTCCCGACTGCCATCTCGACGCCCGCTCGCTGATCGACATGGTCGAAACCCAGCGGCCCACGTTGGCCGGAGCTGTGCCGACCATCTGGAACGATGTCCTGCACCGGCTGGAGGACGACCCCGAGCACGACATGTCGTCGCTGCGCCTGGTGGTTTGCGGCGGCTCGGCCGTGCCGGTATCGCTGATGCGCACCTTCGAGGAAAAGCACGGCGTGCAGATCCGGCAGCTGTGGGGCATGACCGAGACGTCGCCGATGGCCACCATGGCCTGGCCGCCGCCGGGCACCCCCGAGGACCAGCACTGGGCGTTCCGCGCGACGCAGGGTCAGCCGGTGGGCGGGGTGGAGATGCGGATCGTCGACGACGACGGCGCGGTGCTGCCCAACGACGGCGAGGCCGTCGGCGAGGTGGAGGTCCGCGGCCCGTGGATCACCGGGTCCTACTACCTGGGACGCGACGACTCGAAGTTCGACTCCGGCTGGCTGCGCACGGGCGACGTGGGCCGCATCGACGAGCGGGGCTTCGTCACGCTGACCGACCGGGCCAAGGACGTCATCAAGTCCGGTGGGGAATGGATCTCGTCGGTCGAGCTGGAAAACTGCCTCATCGGCCACCCGCAGGTGCTCGAGGCCGCCGTCGTCGGGGTGCCCGACGAGCGTTGGCAGGAGCGGCCGCTGGCCGTCATAGTGGCCAAGCATTCGTCGGTGAGCGCCGAAGACCTGCGAAAGTTCCTCGCGGACAAGGTAGCCCGCTGGTGGCTGCCCGAGCGATGGACGTTCGTCGACGAGATTCCGCGCACCAGCGTGGGCAAGTACGACAAGAAGGCGATCCGGGCGCGATACGCCGAGCACGGCTATTGGGTGGTCGAGGCCCGCGACTGAGCGGCCTGTGAGGCGCGCGACTGGAAAGGTGCGGTGCGTACATGAGCCTGCGCGTCGTTCAGTGGGCGACCGGATCGGTCGGCACCGCGGCCGTCAAGGGCGTGCTGGACCATCCCGAGCTCGAGCTCGTCGGCTGCTGGGTGCACTCGGAAGCCAAGGCCGGCAAGGACGTCGGCGACATCATCGGCACGCCGCCGTTGGGTGTCACGGCGACCAACCGCGTCGACGAGGTGCTCGCGCTGGACGCCGACGCGGTCATCTACGCGCCATTGCTGCCCGACGCCGAGGAAGTCGCCGCGCTGCTGCGCTCGGGCAAGAACGTCGTGACCCCGCTCGGGTGGTTCTACCCGAGCGAGAAGGAGGGCGCCCACCTGGAAGTCGCCGCGCAGGCCGGCAATGCCACGCTGCACGGCGCCGGGATCGGGCCCGGCGCGGCCACCGAACTGTTTCCCCTGCTGTTGTCGGTGATGTCGACGGGCGTGACTTTCCTTCGCGCCGAGGAGTTCTCCGACCTTCGCAGCTACGGTGCGCCGGACGTGCTGCGCTACGTGATGGGCTTCGGCGGGACGCCCGACAGCGCGCTCACCGGGCCGATGCAAAAGCTGCTCGACGGCGGCTTCACCCAGTCGGTCCGGCTCTGCGTCGACCAGCTGGGCTTTGCCGCCGGGCCCGTGCGGTCGTCGCAGGAGGTGGCCGTCGCGACGGCGCCGATCGACTCGCCGATCGGGACGATCGAGCCCGGCCAGGTGGCCGGGCGCCGCTTCCACTGGGAGGCGCTGGTGGGTGACGCGGTGGTCGTGCGGATCACCGTGAACTGGCTGATGGGTTCCGAAAACCTCGACCCGCCTTGGTCATTCGGGCCGGCGGGGGAGCGCTACGAGATCGAGGTGCGCGGCAACCCGGACACCTTCGTGACGATCAAGGGATGGCAGCCGGAAAGCGTGGAGGCGGGGCTGCGGAGCAACCCGGGCATAGTCGCGACCGCCGCGCACTGTGTCAACGCGGTCCCTGCCACCTGCGCCGCCCCGGCCGGGATTCAGAGTTTCTTCGACCTACCGCTGATCACCGGTCGGGCCGCTCCCGTGTTGGGGCGATGACGCCGCGAGACATAATCTGCTGCCAGGCCTTTCGGCGTGTCGTCGCAAGTGGTTATGTGTCGCGAAACCTCGCCGAATCGCCTTCGGTACCGTCGGAAGCATGTGCCGACTTTTTGGCTTGCACGCCGGGACGGATGTCTGCACCGCGACCTTTTGGTTGCTCAACGCCCCGGACAGCCTGGCCGAACAGAGCCGGCGGAACCCCGACGGGACCGGCCTGGGGGTGTTCGACCGCGGGGGCCGGCCGCAGCTGCACAAGGAGCCGATCGCGGCCTGGCACGACACCCAGTTCGCCACCGAGGCACACGAGCTGACCGGCACCACCTTCGTCGCGCACGTCCGCTACGCGACGACCGGGGCACGCGAGGTGCGCAACACCCACCCCTTTCTGCAGGATGGCCGGATCTTCGCCCACAACGGCGTGATCGAGGGGCTGGACGACATCGACGAACGGCTGCGCGAGCTCGGCACCGAGGACCTGGTCCTGGGCGAGACCGACTCCGAGCGGATATTCGCGTTGATCACCGGATCGATCCGCGCCCGCAACGGCGACGAGGCGGCCGGCCTGGTCGACGCCGGCCGCTGGCTGGCGGCAAACGTGCCGATCTACGCGGTCAACGTCTTGCTGAGCACGGCCACCGACATGTGGGCGCTGCGTTACCCGCAGGCCCATGAGCTCTATGTCCTGGACCGGCGACTGGATGGTGCGCCCGATTTCGATATGCACACCAACCGAATTCGCGCGTGGTCCGAGCCGCTGTGTACCCGGTCGTCGGTGGTGTTCGCCACCGAGCGGATGGACGAGGACCCACGCTGGAGCCTGATCGCGCCCGGCGAGCTCGTCCATGTCGACGCCGGGTTGCGCGTCACCACAGAGTTGGTGCTGCCCGACCCGCCGACCCATCAGCTCCGTCGCGAGGATCTCAGCGAGTCGGTTCAGCGCGCGCAGCACACCGGTACGTCCGCGTGACAAGCCGGCGCGCGCTGGTGCTCGCCGGCGGCGGTATAGCCGGAATCGCTTGGGAGACAGGGGTGTTGCGTGGTATCGCCGACGAGTCGCCGGCAGCGGCGCGGGCGCTGCTGGATTCCGATGTGCTGGTGGGCACGTCGGCCGGCGCGGCCGTCGCCGCGCAGATCGGCAGCGGCTGCCCGCTGCAGGTCCTGTACAACCGGCAAGTCGCGGAGTCGTCGGGCGAGATCGATTCCGGTGTCGACGTCGACGACATCACCGAAATCTTTTTGACCGCCCTGGCCGGACCGTACGACGAGGCGCAGGACAAGACCCGGCAGCAGATGCGGCGGATCGGGGCCGTGGCGGTGGCCACCAAGACGGTGCCCGAGGCCGTCCGGCGCGGGGTGATCGCCCAGCGCCTGCCGTCACACGACTGGCCGGACCGGGTGCTGCGGGTCACCGCGATCGACGTCGCCACCGGCGAACTGGTGGTGTTCGAGCGGAACTCCGGCGTCGGGCTCGTCGACGCGGTGGCGGCCAGCTGCGCGGTGCCCGGCGCGTGGCCGCCGGTGACGATAGGGGCCCGGCGCTACATGGACGGCGGGGTGGCCAGCTCGGTCAACCTTGCGGTGGCGAGCGACTGCGACGCGGCGGTGGTGCTGGTGCCGTCCGGCGCCGACGCGCCGGCGGCGTTCGGTGCGGGGCCGGCCGCCGAGATCGCGGCGTTCGCCGGCCCGGCGTTCGCGGTGTTCGCCGACGCCGACTCGCTGACGGCCTTCGGCCCCAATCCACTGGATCCGCGCTGCCGCATCGATTCGGCCGTGGCCGGGCGCGAACAGGGCCGCCGCGAAGCGCACGCCGTGGCGCGGTTTTTGGGCGCCTGAGTCCCGCGGGTCAGCCCTCGAGCGCGGGCCGCTCGGCCTGCTCCGGCTCGGTTTGCAGCGCGTCCAGGGCGGCGTCGGCCAGCGCCCGGCCCGCGGCGATCACTTCCACCGCCCGGTGGAACTCCAGGGCCCGGCACGTCGAACGCGGCACCTCGATCAGCAGGTCGGGCGGGTAGGCCGCCAGCGTGTGGCGCGCCAGCGCGGATTGGGCGATGTCGATGGTGCGGTTCATCACCTCGAAACCGCCCACTTTGGGAACCGCCGGAAGCTCGGCGACGTCGTCGGGACCGATGTCGTCGGCTTCCGTGTCGTCGGACCCGAACCTGCCGAGCACGGCTCGCGCGGTCCGCCGGTCCAGCAGGGACCGCGCCGCCGCGGTGTCCAGCAGCGCCGACGTGCTGCGCACCATGCGGCTCAACCACTCGACGGTGGCCCCCGGTTCCGCGTCGCGGTGGTCGGCCACGCCGCCGGCCTCGCTGCCGCTGAGGCTGACCGCGATGGTCAGGTCGGCGTTCACCGCGGCGATCGGCGCCATGGGCAGCGGGTCGAGGATGCCGCCGTCGGCCAGGAGGCGTCCGTCGAACGCGTGTGGGGCGATCACCCCCGGGATCGCGATGGACGCGCGGATCGCCTCGTCGAGGGGCCCGCGCTGAAACCACACCGACTTGCCCGCCAGCAGGTCGGTGGCGACCGCCGTGTAGGGGATGGGCAGTTCCTCGATGGACACCGGGCCGAGGATGTCGCGCACCGCGTCCAGGATCTTCCCGGCCCGCAGCACGCCCGCCGCGCTGATGGACGGATCCAGCAGCCGCAGGATGGTCCGTTGGGTGAGGGACTTCGCCCAGTCGGCGAACTCGTCGAGGCGCCCGGCCGCATGCAGCCCGCCGACCATCGCGCCCATCGAGGAGCCGGCGATCCCGACGATCTCGTAGCCGCGCGCCCGCAGCGCCTCGATCACGCCGATGTGGGCGTAGCCGCGGGCCCCGCCGCTGCCCAGCGCCAGCGCCACCCGGGTGGGTGATGAGCGACGCGGCATGTGTTCATTCTGCGCGGCCGGGGGCCCCGCCAACCGCCGGGCGGGCACTTTTTGTATGCATGATCACAATTGCGCGCGCGGCCCGCGCTAACCGCATTCGTCATTGGCCGCCGCCCGTGCGGCGGTGATCACGGCGGCCTGCCGGGCGAGCGTCAGGTCCGACCATCGGGCGCTCCAGGTGCCCTCCGTGCCCGATGGCGAAGCCTGGACCATCGCCAGGTACGGCTCGAACAGCGACCCACCGGTCCTGGGCTGGGCCTCCATCCAGACTTTGGCCGCGTGACAGGCCTGGAAATACTCCTCCTCGGTCGAATCCGCGGGGACGTCGACCCTGGTCGTCACCCCGCCCGGGGTGAGCCCGATGGCGCCCGGCGGCGCCGAGGCGGGGCCGCGCGGGATGTCCGAGGGGCGCGCCGACGCGGACGTCGCCGTGCCGCCGGGTGCGCCGTGCGAGCAGCCCGCGACCGCCAGGATGAGCGCGACGGCGACAACCGCGCGCCGCCGCCCGGGGCGATCGCCGCAACAGTGCACCGTCTCAATCTATGCAACACTGGCGGCCGTGATGGAGCGCTTCGGATTTTGCGAGTGTTGTCGGCCGTAACACGCCGCCGCTTGCCGACCCGTTGACCCTGGAGCTCCTCGATGTCCGTTTCCGTTGCCTCCCTGCCCGCAAAGCCCGCGTCGGGGCCCACCCGCCTGCGGGTGCCCGACCTCCTGCACGCCACCGACCAGGCCGCCGACCACCTGCTCAGTGGGCGCTTCGACCACCTGCTGCCCAAGGGCGGGGTGCCGGGGTCAAAACGCTGGTTCACCCGCATCGACGGCGACGACGAACTCGACGTGTGGCTGATCAGCTGGGTTCCCGGTCACGCCACCGAGTTGCACGACCACGGCGGGTCGCTGGGCGCGCTGACCGTGGTTTCCGGGTCGCTCAACGAATTCCGTTGGGACGGGCGCGTTTTGCGGCGGCGCCGGTTGGACGCCGGTGATCAGGCCGGGTTCCCGCTGGGCTGGGTGCACGACGTGGTGTGGGCACCCAGGCCCGTTCCGCAGCCGGCGACGAAAACGGCGCCCGCGGCCGTGCAGCCGACCCTGAGCGTGCACGCCTACTCGCCGCCGCTGACCGCCATGTCGTACTACGAGGTCACCGACCGCAACAGGCTGCGCCGTGCGCGCACCGAACTGACCGACCAACCGGAGGGATCGTGATGAGCCGCATCGACGTTGTCCTGAGATCGGCGCGGCGCCGGTTGCGCCGCCTTCGCGCCACCGAGGTGCCTGAAGCGCTGCGGCGCGGGGCGGTGCTGGTCGACATCCGGCCGCAGGCCCAGCGCTTCCGCGAAGGTGAGCTGCCGGGCGCGCTGGTGATCGAACGCAATGTCCTGGAGTGGCGCTGCGACCCGACCAGCGAAGCCAAACTGCCGCAGGCCGTCGACGACGACGTCGAATGGGTGATCGTCTGCTCGGAGGGCTACACGTCCAGCCTGGCGGCGGCCGCGCTGCTCGACATCGGGCTGCACCGCGCCACGGACGTCATCGGCGGCTACCAGGCGCTGGCCGGATCGGGTGTCCTCGACGAATTGATCGGAACGTCCGCCGGCCCAGGTGTGCCGGCGCGCACGGGCAGCATGGTTCGCTGGCTCTAGCTACCCGGTGGAGGTGGCGTCTGAATGGAGCAGCGGCCGCAGCTTGGCGGTCTTTTCGGCGGTCCAACCGGGGGGCGACAGCACGGCGGCCCAGCCGTCGGCCGCATCGGCGACATAGTGGTGACCATGTCCGGCCGGCACGTCGACGGCCACCGCCATGTCCGCGGTTACCTGAAGGAACGTCACCACCGGGATCCAATAGGTTTCGGGCAGCACGTCGTAGCCCCGCTTCTCGCGCAGCCAGTCCGGCTTGGCGAACAACAGGTCGGGCGACCACCAGGCGATCGGGTCGGAAGCGTGCTGCAGGTACACCACCCGCGGATGGTCCCACGCGGCATTCGGACGCTCCAGATCACTTGCGCGGGAGACGAATCGGACGTTCTTGCCGTCGTTGTAGATCGGCAGCCACTCCGGCGAACCGCTGTCGCGGGTGGAGGTCAGATCCGTCCAGATGGTGTTTTGGAACGTCGGCCCGCTGAACAGCGCGCCGTCGGTGCGCGCGAGCACGTTGTTCAGGCTCATGAACGGCGCCTCGCCGCCGAACGATCCCAGGCTCTCGCCGAACACGACGAGCTTGGGGCGTTGTCCCTCGGGCATCTGGCGGATGAGCCGGTCGACCGCCTCGAACAGCGCCTGGCCGGCGTGGCGGGCGTTCTCCTTGTCCACCAGGAACGACAGCCAGCTCGGCAGGAACGAGTACTGCATGCTCACGATCGCGGTGTTGCCGTTGTACATGTACTCGAGCGCGTCGGCTTCTGCCTCGTTGATCCATCCGGTGCCGGTGGTGGTGCCGACCGCGACGACGGCGCGCTGCAGTCCGCCGGTGCGCTGCAGCTCACGCGCCGCCAGGTCCGCGGTCGCCGTCATGTCTTCGGCGGAGTTCAGCCCGGCGTAGGCCCGAATCGGCTCGGTGGCAGGAGTCCCGTTGAAGGCGGTGAGCTGGGCAACCGTCGGACCGGCTTCGACGAAGATGCGGCCTTGATGGCCCAGCGACTCCCACGACACCAGCGATTGCGGGCCACCGGACCGCAGCGGCGTTTTGGGCGCCGCGGTATCGGGACTCATCTCGTTGTTGGCCGAGGCGAAGGTGTCGTTCATGGTGCGCATGGCGAACTTGAGCACGACGCCGTTGAGCAGGGTGATGGTCAGCACCAGCAGCCCGACGATGACGATGGTCACCGAAAGGCGAAACGGTGCAACGCGATCCAGCTGCTCCACCAGAAATCGGACCAGCCAGCGGAGGAACTGGCCGACTTCGACCAGGGCGAACAGCACGACCAGCGACAGGCCGGCGGCCACCGGGTAGTCGTACCACTTCAGGTGCTGCACGCCCATCAGGTCGCGCACGCGGTCTTGCCAGACGTGGAACCGGATTGCCATCACCACCATGCCGGCCGCGCCGACCGGGATCAGCACCATCCACGCCCAGCGCGGCGCGGGCGGGCTGTAATTCTTGGTGCGCATGAAGCGCACCAGCCAGACGCCGAAGACCCCGAACCCGTAGCCGATGGCGCCGGAGATGCCGCTGACCAGTCCCTGGAACAGCGCGCCGCGCGGCAGCAGCGACGGCGTCATCGAGAACCAGATGAAGACCACGCCGACCGTGGTGCCCATGAAGGTGTAATGGCGTACCCACCAAGGCTTCTCGCGTGAGCGTGATCCTCGAGGCCGGCCGGTTTCCGGTGTGGCTGCCGGCTTGGCTTCGCGGCCGGCTTCGTCCTCGGGGGCGGTCGTCGCGGGACTCGGCTCGCTCATTGAAGCGTCCTATCGGTGGGTGAAGTTGGGTGGCCGCTTCTCGATGAATGCCGCCATGCCCTCTGACTGGTCCTCGGTCGCGAACGTCGAATGGAACAGCCTGCGTTCGTAGAGCAGCCCTTCGGACAGGGTGGACTCGAAGGCGCGGTTGACGGCTTCCTTGGCCATGCGCGAAGCCGACCGCGCCATCTGCGAGATCGTGGTGGCGACGGCCTTGGCCTCGGTGAGCAGGTCGTCGGCCGGCACGACCCGCGAAACCAGGCCGCTGCGTTCGGCTTCCGCGGCGTCGATGGTGCGCCCGGTCAGGATGAGGTCCATGGCCTTGGCCTTGCCGATGGCGCGGGTGAGCCGCTGCGAACCGCCCATCCCGGGCAGCACACCGAGTTTGATCTCCGGCTGGCCGAACTTCGCGGTGTCGGCCGCGATCAGCAGGTCGCACATCATCGCGAGCTCGCAGCCGCCGCCCAGCGCGTGACCCGCCACCGCGGCGATCGTGGGCGTGCGGACGGCGGCGAGTTTGCCCCAGGCGGCGAAGAAGTCGGCGTCGAACGCGTCGGCGAACGTCAGGGCCGCCATCTCCTTGATGTCGGCGCCCGCCGCGAACGCCTTGGCCGAACCGGTGATGATGATCGCCCCGATGTCCGGATCGTTGTCCAGTTCGGTTGCCGCGCCGGTGACTTCGCGCATCACCTGGCTGTTGAGCGCGTTGAGCGCCTGCGGCCGGTTCAGCGTGATAATCCCGACCCGCTGGTCGCGCTCGACGATGATGGTCTCGTAATTATCGGTCACCCCAACCGCCTTTCTAGAAACTCAGGTCGTCGTCGACCGGCGCGAAATACGCCTCGACGTCGGCCTCGGTGATTTCGGCCAGCGTGGCCGGCGACCACTTCGGATTGCGATCTTTGTCGATGATCTGCGCGCGGATGCCCTCCACGAAGTCGTGCGCACGCGACGCCGCCGACGACATCCGATAGTCCTGGGTCAGAACGTCTTCCAGCGTTTCCATCTTGGCCGCGCGGCGCAGGCCCTCGAAAGCCACCGACACCGCGATGGGGGAGCGGGTCGCGATCACGTTAGCGGCGTCATTGGCCGGTCCCGCGTCATGCCCCCGAAGCGCGGCGATGATATCCACCACGCTATCCCTCGCATAGCACTCGTCGATCCACTCCCGTTGTGCGACAAGCTCACTCGGCGGAGGCTCAATCGCGTACCGGGACAGCGCGCTTTCGACACCGTCGGCGACGGTCGCCCGGGTGAACGCGTCGAGTTCGCTGTGCGGCACGTAGTGGTCGGCGAAACCCAGCGCGATGGCATCGGCGCCGGTGAACGGCGTCCCGGTCAGCGCGGCGTGCATACCCAGGGCGCCGGGCGCCCGCGACAGCAAGTACATCTGGCCGACGTCGGGGATGAAGCCGATGCCGACCTCGGGCATGGCGACCTTCGAGGTTTCGGTCACCACCCGCACCTTCCCGTGTGCGCTGACGCCGACGCCGCCGCCCATCACGATGCCATCCATCAGCGCCACGTACGGCTTGGCGAACCTGCCGATCTGCCCGTTGAGCAGATACTCGTCCCGCCAGAATCGGCGCGCCTCGGCCCCGTCCGTGCGCATGCTGTGGTAGAGCGGCACCAAGTCGCCGCCCGCACACAGGCCGCGCTCCCCGGCGCCCGCCAGCACCACCGCGCGCACCGCGTCGTCGGCTTCCCAGCGGGTGAGCACGGCGGTCAACGCGTCCACCATGTTCCGGTTCAGCGAGTTGATGGCCTTGGGGCGGTTGAGCGTGACCAGCCCGACACCGCTTTCGACGCGGGTCAGGACATCATCGGATTCCTCAGCTTCCTCACTCAATGCGCCAGCCTCCCAGTCGCCGCCCGGTCTCGACCAGCAATCTAGATCGTCACGACTCGAGCAATGCCCGCGGGTAAGGTTTATGTTTGACCGGACGACAACCACCGCAGAGTTCGTTACGAGGCCGGAAAGAGCCGACAAAAGCCTGGAAACCCTCAGAAAACAGCAGGTCCGCCGGGAACCCGGACGGCCCGCTGGTCGTTGAGCAGTTGTTCGCACAGCTCGAACCCACAGTCCCATAGAGAGGATCCGACGGTGCGGGAGACAAGTAACCCGGTATTTCGCTCGCTGCCCAAGCAGCGGGGCGGATACGCGCAATTCGGCACTGGAGCGGCCCCAGGCTACTACCAGACCGACCCCTACATGGCTCCCTATCAGGAGACCAAAGCTTCCCGTCCGCTGACCATCGACGACGTGGTCACCAAGACCGGCATGACGCTGGCCGTGCTGACCGCCGCGGCCGTCGTGTCCTACTTCCTGGTGGCCTCTAACCTCGCGCTGGCGATGCCGCTGACCCTCATCGGCGCGCTCGGCGGCCTGGGTCTGGTGCTCATCGCGACCTTCGGCCGCAAGCAGGACAGCCCCGCGATCGTGCTCAGCTATGCCGTGCTCGAGGGCCTGTTCCTCGGCGCGATCTCCTTCGTCTTCGCCAACTTCCAGGTCTCGAGCGCCAATGCGGGCGCGCTGATCGGCGAGGCCGTGCTGGGCACCTTCGGCGTGTTCTTCGGGATGCTCGTCGTCTACAAGACCGGCGCCATCCGCGTCACGCCCAAGTTCACTCGCATGGTGGTCGCCGCCCTGTTCGGTGTGCTGGCCCTGATGCTCGGCAACTTCGTGCTGGCGATGTTCCACGTCAACGGCGGCACCGGCCTGGGCCTGCGCAGCGGCGGAACGGTCGCGATCATCTTCTCGCTGGTGTGCATCGCCATCGCCGCGTTCAGCTTCCTGATCGACTTCGACGCGGCCGACCAGATGGTGCGGGCGGGGGCGCCGGAGAAGGCGGCCTGGGGCATCGCGCTGGGCCTGACCGTGACGCTGGTCTGGCTGTACCTCGAGATCCTGCGTCTGCTCAGCTACCTACAGAACGATTAGCTCGCTCGACGAAAAAGGGCCGGCACCGCGGTGCCGGCCCTTTTTCGTGCGTCGCGCCGCTTGGGCGCCGAGCAGACACAAAAGCCCCTCCCCGACGGCGTGTCGCGGGGCTTTTGCGACTGCTCGCGGTGATCTCGGCCGCGGTCAGCTCAGCCGCTCGATCACCATCGCCATGCCCTGGCCGCCGCCGACGCACATGGTCTCCAGGCCAAGGGTCTTGTCGTGCGTCTGCAGGTTGTTGAGCAGCGTGGTGGCGATGCGCGCGCCGGTCATGCCGAAGGGGTGCCCCAGCGCGATCGCCCCGCCCGACACGTTCAGCTTGTCCTCGTCCATGCCGAGCTCGCGCGAGGAGCCCAGCACCTGCACCGCGAACGCCTCGTTGATCTCGTACAGGTCGATGTCGCCGATCGACATGCCGGCCCGGGCCAGCGCCTTCTTGGACGCCTCGATCGGGCCCAGCCCCATGATTTCCGGCGAGAGGCCGCTGACTCCGGTGGACACGATGCGGGCCAGCGGCGTCAGGCCGAGCTCTTTGGCCTTGGTGTCGCTGGTGATCACCAGCGCGGCCGCGCCGTCGTTGAGGGGGCAGGCGTTGCCCGCGGTGACGGTGCCGTTGGGCCGGAACACCGGCTTGAGCTCGGCGACCTTCTCGTAGGTGGTGCCGGCGCGGGGGCCGTCGTCGGTGCTGACGGTGGTGCCGTCAGGCAGGGTCACCGGGGTGATCTCGCGCTCGAAGAACCCGCTCTTGATCGCCTCCTCGGCCCGGTTCTGGCTGCGCACCCCCCAGCGGTCCTGGTCCTCGCGGCTGATGCCGGTCATGATGGCGACGTTCTCGGCGGTCTGGCCCATCGCGATGTACACGTCGGGCAGGTTCCCGTCCGCGCGGGGATCGTGCCACTCGTCGCCGCCCGCGGCGGCCGCCGCCGAACGCTCCTGAGCCTCGTCGAACAGCGGGTTCTTGGTGTCGGGCCACGAGTCGGAGTTGCCCTTGCCGAACCGCGAGACGGTCTCGACGCCCGCGGAGATGAAGGCGTCGCCCTCGCCCGCCTTGATCGCGTGGAACGCCATCCGCGTGGTCTGCAGTGACGACGAGCAGTACCGGTTGACGGTGGTGCCGGGCAGGAAGTCATAGCCGAGTTCGACGGCGACGACGCGGGCCATGTTGAAGCCCGACTCGCCGCCCGGCAGGCCACAACCCAGGATCAGGTCGTCGATCTGGTGGGGGTTCAGTGCGGGGACCTTGTCGAGCGCGGCCCGAACCATCTGGGTGGCAAGGTCATCGGGTCGCATGCTGACCAGCGACCCCTTCATGGCCCGGCCGATCGGCGAGCGGACGGCTGAGACGATGACGGCTTCGGGCATGGCTGTTCCTTCCGGCGGCTGCGGATCGCTCCATGTGCGGGTGTGCGTTCACCCGACGGGCCAGACCAAATCTAGTCGGTGGCCACCGGCTCCGACGCAGACGGGGCGGCCAAGCCCGATACCGGCCGCCGCCACAGCCGCGACATCACGCTCAGCCGGGTGTGGGCCGCGCCGAGCACCGGCGCGGCCCCCGGGGCCAGAACGTCGGGCGTCAAGTCCTCCGCTTCGACGCCCAGGGCGTCGCACACCGCGAGCAGCAGCGCCTCGGCGGCCAGCGCGTAAGCGGTTGGGGAGGGGTGGAACCCGTCGGCGGAGAACATCAGCTCGCGCTGGGTCCGGAATTGGCTCGCGAGCAGCTGCGCCATCGGCACCGGCACGCCGCCGGCGCCGCGGACGGCCGCCGTCTGGGCGCGGGCGAGCTGCGATGTGCGCGCGTGAGCCAGCGAGCGAAGCGGTTGGGGGATGGCGCTGACGACGCCCAGGTCCGGGCAGGTGCCCACGATGACGACCGCGCCGCGGGAGCGCAACTTGCGGACGGTCAGCGCCAGCCGCTGCGCCGACTGGCTGATGCCGTTGAGCGCCGTGACGTCGTTGGCCCCCAGCATCATCACGGCCACGTCCGGCGGCGGCCCGGCCACGAACATCGCGTCGACCTGACCGGCGACACCCTTGGACGTCGCGCCGACGATGGCCTTGGTGCTCAGCCGCACGGGCTTGCCGGTCCGTTCGGCGAGTCCGCGGGCGATCAGCACCCCGGGCACTTCCTCGGGGCTGGTGCAGCCGTACCCGGTGGCCGTGGAGTCGCCGAAGATCATCAGGTGGACGTCGACGGGCATGCCGCGCCGCCAGCGCTGCACGGGCCCGCCACCGGTGCTGTACACGCCGTCCGCCCGCGGCGGGATGTCCCAGGCCTTGGGGATGACGGTGCGCGTGTGCGCCGCCTGGCCGACGAGCAGGTTGCGTGCGCCCAGATAGGCGGTACCCGTCGAGGCGAGCGCACCGGCTGTGGCCAGGGCGATCGTCGAACGGCGCGGCACCCGGATGGTCACGAAATCAAGTTTAGATCCGCTCCGGGGTTTGCGCGGGCGGCTTATGAACAATGCGGTCACGTTGTGAATCAAATGTGGTATCGAATCAGATTCTTCAAACGTTCTACCCGGTAACGCCTGTCAAGCTACTTTTTAGGGGTTGGCTGAACGCCCTGGGGAGCCGTGCTGAACCAGACGGTTAGCTGCCTCGTCACATGCTGTATCGCACTACAACGGCGTAGGAAGTGTTGAGCATGACCGCACCCAGCAAGGTATCCGGTTCGCCCCGGAATGCCGTTCGGCCACACGAGGTCCTGAAGCGACGTAGAGTTGAGGCACGCAGATTTGCCATCAGCGACGGCGCGCCGGTCGAGGTACTCGAGTCCGGGCCCAGCGTTGCTGCGCGGGTGGCTAACCTCGCCTCCCGCCTGACCATCCGACCCGTTCTGGCCGTCGGCAGCCACGCCCCCAACTGGCCCTGGCCGTGGGGGCTGATCGACGTCGCGGCCCGCGTCCTGCTCCCGGTGTCCGCGACCGTCCGCGAGACCGTGAACTTGCCCAATGCTTCGGCGCAGCTCGTGCGCGCGCCCGGGGTGCTGCCCGCCGACGGCACCCGCCGGGTCGTGGTGTACCTGCACGGCGGCGCGTTTTTGACCTGTGGAGCAAACTCCCACGGCCGCCTTGTGGAGGCCCTGTCGGAGTTTGCTGACTCGCCCGTACTGGTGGTGAACTACCGGCTGTTGCCCAAGCATTCGGTGGGCATGGCGCTCAACGACTGCCACGACGCCTACCGGTGGTTGCGCGAGCGCGGCTACCCGCCGGACCAGATCGTGCTGGCCGGTGACTCCGCGGGCGGGTACCTCGCGCTGGCCCTGGCGCAGCGTCTGCAGGAAGAGGGCGAGGAGCCCGCGGCGCTGGTGGCGATCTCGCCACTGCTGCAGCTAGCAAAGGAATGCAAGCAGGCCCATCCCAACATCAATCGCGACGCGATGTTTCCTGCCAACGCGTTCGGCGCGCTCGTCGAGTTGGTTGCTAGCGCCGCCCGGAAGAACATCGTCGACGGCAAACCCGAAGAGATCTACGAGCCGCTGGAGCACATCAAGCCGGGCCTGCCCCGGACGCTGATCCACGTTTCCGGGTCCGAGGTGCTGCTGCACGACGCGCAGTTGGCGGCCACCCGGCTGGCGGCGGTCGGCGTGCCTGCCGAGGTGCGGGTCTGGCCCGGCCAGGTGCACGACTTCCAGCTGGCCGCGCCGCTGGTTCCCGAGGCGATCCGGTCGCTGCGCCAGATCGGCGAATACATCCGCGAAGCCACCGGCTAGCGCGACGACGGCGAGTGCCGGCACGGCGCGAGTAAGGAGTCGCGCCATCGGACCCAGCGCGACGACGGCGAGTGCCGGCACGGCGCGAGTAACGCGAGTAAGGAGTCGCGCCATCGGACCCAGCGAGTGTGCGCCGCCCGAATCCGCCTGACACGATGAACGCATGCGGATCGCGCAGCACATCAGTGACCTCATCGGTGGAACGCCGCTGGTTCGGCTGAACTCCGTCGTCCCCGACGGCGCCGGCACCGTGGCGGCCAAGGTCGAATACCTCAACCCCGGGGGCAGCTCGAAGGACCGGATCGCGGTGAAGATGATCGACGCCGCCGAGGCCAGCGGGCAGCTCAAGCCGGGCGGCACCATCGTCGAACCGACCTCGGGCAACACCGGCGTCGGCCTGGCGCTGGTCGCCCAGCACCGCGGCTACAAGTGCGTGTTCGTCTGCCCCGACAAGGTCAGCGAGGACAAGCGCAACGTGCTGCTCGCCTACGGCGCGGAGGTCGTGGTGTGCCCGACGGCGGTGCCGCCCGACCACCCGGACAGCTACTACAGCGTCTCCGACCGGCTCGTCACCGAGATCGACGGCGCCTGGAAGCCCGACCAGTACGCCAACCCGGAGGGCCCGGCCAGCCACTACGCCACCACCGGGCCGGAGATCTGGGCCGACACCGACGGCAAGGTGACACATTTCGTGGCCGGCATCGGCACCGGCGGCACGATCACCGGAGCCGGCCGCTACCTCAAGGAGGTGTCCGGCGGCCGGGTGCGCATCATCGGCGCCGACCCCGAAGGCTCGGTGTACTCCGGCGGCACCGGTCGGCCTTACCTGGTCGAGGGCGTCGGCGAAGACTTCTGGCCGAAGGCCTACGACCGCACCGTGCCCGATCAGATCATCGCGGTCTCGGACTCCGACTCGTTCAACATGACGCGGCGGCTGGCCCGCGAGGAGGCGATGCTCGTCGGCGGGTCATGCGGGATGGCCGTGGTTGCAGCGCTCAGGGTCGCGGAGGAAGCCGGACCCGACGCACTGGTGGTGGTCCTGTTGCCTGACGGCGGGCGCGGCTACCTGTCCAAGATCTTCAACGACGCGTGGATGTCGTCGTACGGGTTTCTGCGCAGCCGACTCGACGGGTCGACCGAGGAGTTCACCGTCGGCGACGTGCTGCGCCGCAAATCGGGTGCACTGCCCGACCTGGTGCACACCCATCCGTCCGAGACGGTGCGCGACGCCATCGGCATCCTGCGCGAGTACGGCGTGTCGCAGATGCCGGTGGTCGGCGCCGAGCCGCCGGTGATGGCCGGCGAGGTGGCCGGCAGCGTGTCCGAGCGCGAGCTGCTGTCGGCCGTCTTCGAGGGACGGGCGAAGCTGGCCGACGCCGTCTCGCAGCACATGAGCCCGCCGTTGCCGATGATCGGCGCCGGCGAGTTGGTCGGCGCGGCCGGCAAGGCGTTGCGCGACTGGGACGCGCTGATGGTGGTGGAGGAGGGGAAACCGGTCGGGGTCATCACCCGGTACGACCTGTTGGGCTTCCTGTCGGAGGGGCCGCGGGCAGCGTCGGGTCGGCGTTAGCCGGGCGCGGGTCGCGGGCGTGCAAATCTCGCCTTAAACCTCTTCGCGGGCGCGGCCCTCAGGTACTGTAATGCGGCCTGGTTCAGCTAACTCAGTGGAGGGTTGCCCATGACCGATCAACCGTCGTCCGGCGAGTCTTACCAGCCACCCCCCGGGCCCGGCGGCCCGCCACCCGCGCCACCGGGCGGGGGGTCCTACCCGCCGCCGCCCCCGTCGTTCGGCGGCTACGCGCCGCCAGGTGCCAGATGAACAGGCCGTACGACCAGCGCCCCAGCGTCACCATCGTCATGCTCCCCAGCACCCGG
>NZ_LZKL01000109.1 GCF_001668725.1 Mycobacterium sp. E787
AAGGTTTTCCAGGAACCACCCGGTGTGAAACGCCACCTCGCCGGCGTGCAGGATGCCGAGCATGAATCCGAAGGTCAGGAAGTCGAACAGCGAGTTGATGGGCCCGAACGTCAGCATGAACCTGCGGATGAAGGCGACGTTCCAGTGCGCCGGCGCATCGCGTTGCTCCTCATCGACGCGGTCGGTGGGGATCGCCAACTGCGAGGCATCGTAGAGCAGGTTGCCCAGCAGGATCTGGCTGGGCAGCATCGGCAGAAACGGCAAGAACGCCGACGCGGCGGCGGCGCTGAAGGTGTTGCCGAAATTGCTCGATGTGCCCATGAACACGTACTTGATGGTATTGGCGAAAATCCTTCTGCCCGTGGCCACCCCGGTGGCCAGCACCCCCAGGTCCTTTTCCAGCAAGACCACGTCGGCCGCGTCCTTGGCCACGTCGGTGGCGCTGTTGACGGAGATGCCCACATCGGCGGCGTGCAATGCCAGCGCGTCGTTGACGCCGTCGCCGAGGAAGCCGACCGATCGCCCGTTGCGGCGCAGCGCGGTGATCAGCCGCGCCTTCTGCTCGGGGGAGATGCGCGCGAAGATGGTGTGGTTTTGCGCGGCGTCGACGAACCCGTCGTCGTCGAGGGGTTCCAGCTCGGCGCCGGTGAGAGTGCCCTTGGACGCCAAACCCAGGTCATTGCAGACCTTTTCGGCGACCCGCGGATTGTCGCCGGTGGCGATCTTGAGCTCGATGCCCAGTTCGGCCAGCTGTGCCAGCGACTGGCGCGCCGCGGGTTTGGGTTCGTCGGCGAAGACCAGAAAGCCGGCCAGCGTCAGGTCGTGTTCGTCGTCGGCGGTGAGCTCCGTCAGCTCGGCGGCCGGGCGGGTGGCGACGGCGACCACCCGCCGTCCGGCGGCGAACAAGTCCGCCAGGGTCGCATCCGCGGCCGCCGGCGTCCCGTCGCACCGGTCCAGGACCTGTTCGGGGGCGCCCTTGACGACGAGGAGGCGGTTGCCGTCGTCGTCGACCAACACCGACGTCGCGCGCCGCTCGTGGTCGAACGGCAGCAGCGCGACGCGGCGCACCGCGCCGCCCACCAGTTGCTGTGGCTGCGGGGAGTCCCACAGCGCGGCGTCGAGCGGATTGGCGCTCACCACACCGGATTCCGGGTCGACGTCGGTGGCCAGCAGCCCGAGCCGCCGGACCGGCTCGGCCGGCGCACCGGCCGGATCGATCGTGCCGACCAGGCGGATGCGGCCTTCCGTCAGCGTGCCGGTCTTGTCGGTGATCAGGATGTCGATGTCGCC
>NZ_LZKL01000110.1 GCF_001668725.1 Mycobacterium sp. E787
CCCGATCCCCGAGAGCCCCAACCCCTCGCAGGTGGCCGGGGCGCCGGTGGCGAATGGGACCTCGGGTCTGCGGCCCGGTGCTCCGGGGCCGACGCGGCCCATCCAGGACGGTGACGGCGGCGAGATCGACAACCTGGCCGCCATGGCGGTTTCCGACATCGAACAATTCTGGGCGGGCGCCTACGGCGCGCCCTTGACGGGCAACTTCGCGCCCGTCAACGCGGTGTTCTCCTGGGACTCGCGCTACAAGAACGGCAGCTTCTGCGGGGCGCCGACCTACGACACGGTCAACGCGATGTGGTGCGGCAGCACCGACCCCAGGGACCAGAACTGCCCCGACGACCGGCCCAGCCCGCCGGCGACGTGTACGTTGTCGCGCAACACCATCGGCTGGGACCGTGGTCAGCTCATGCCCGAGCAGCGCGACGTGGGCGGCGACATGGGCGTCGCGGTGGTGCTCGCACACGAGTACGGCCACGCCATCCAGCACATGGCCGCGCTGGTGGACATCACCAACACCGCCTCCGCGACGGTGGCCGAACAGCAGGCGGACTGCTTTGCCGGCGTGTACATGCGCTGGGTGGCGGACGGCAAATCGCCCAGGTTCACGCTCAGCACCGGGGACGGCCTGGCCAAGCTGCTGCGGGTGATGATCGGCATTCGGGACCCGCTGCTGGCGGCGGGCAACCCGGCCGAGCGGCGTCTGGTGCACGGTTCGGCGTTCGAACGGGTCACGGCGTTCCAATTCGGGTTCGACGGCGGAGTGCGCGCCTGCGCGGGCATCAACGAGGCGGAGATCGCGCAGCGCCGCACCAACCTCCCCAAGGAATTGCTCGAGCACGGCACCACCGGCGAAACGCCGATCACCAACGAGTCGGCGAAGTCGGTGCTGGAGGCGCTGAACAAGCTGTTTCCCCTATCCACGCCGCCGCAGCTCGTGTTCGAGCAGCCGCCCTGTCCCGACGCCCATCCGAGCCCGCCGGCGTGGTTCTGTCCGTCGAGCAACACCATCAGCGTGGACATGCCCCGGCTGGTGATGATGGGCACGAGTTTGGCCCGCGGCTCCCCCCTCGACATGATGGGGCCGCTGTTCGGCGACTACACCGCGTTTTCGGTGCTGGTGTCGCGGTTCATGATGGCCCTCGAGAAGCAGCACGGCGGACTCGCGCTCGACAACACCAACGCGGGGTTGCGCACCGCTTGCCTGACCGGCGTGGCGACCGCGAAGCTGTCCAAGCCCGTCGTCGTGTCCAATGGCGTCACCATCGCGCTGAGCGGCGGCGACCTGGACGAGGCCGTTTCAGGGTTGTTGACCAACGGCGCGGCCGCCGGGGACGTCAACGGCGCGTCGGCGCCGTCCGTGTTCGCGCGCATTGCGGCCTTCCGCGTCGGGGTGCTCGGGGACCAAGACCGTTGTTACAAGCGCTGGCCGTGACGTTCGCCGACACCCGGGTGGTTGGCGCTCCGCGAAGCCTTCCGCACCCGGCGGGGGTGCCGATATCCTTTGCCGATGAGCCCGCCGGCTTACCCGCACACGGACTGGGCCTGAATGACGCCGCACGCTGACCCGAGCGCCAACGGCGAGTCGAGCCAACGCACTTCGCGCGGAGGCGGTTGGGCCGCCCGCGGAGCCGACAGCCCGACGCTGATCGGAGACCCAGGGTTGCGGGTCGCACAGCTGGCGCTGCTCGTCGTGGCCGTCGGCCTCGTCGGCTGCCTCGCCCTGGCGGCCGTGGCGCCCGAACGCAGATGGCCGCGATGGTTGCAGTGGCTGACCGACGGCGGCGACTGGGCACCGGTCATGCTCGTGGTCGCGGTGATCGCGCTGCTGTGCGTCCTCACCTACCGGTTGCCGCGCAATCGTTCGTCGGCGGCCGTGCCGGTCATGATCGTCGTCGGGCTCACCCTGACCGGGCTGGTGCTGGGCTTCAGCTCATTCTGGGGTTGCACCAACCCGGACCATCCGACCTTCGTCAGCCCGTTGCTGTGGACGGCCTCCCTGGTGAAGGGGGGCATCGGCGACGAAGTCCTGGAAAGCGCCGGAATATGCCCGAAGCCCACGCCGGCGGCGCTGCAGGTCGCGCGCCTGACCATCGTCGCCGCGCTCTTCATCAGCGTGGTGGGCGTCGCCGCGGCGGCGTTTCGCGCGCAATCTGACCGTCTGCGCGCCGCCTGGGCGCGCACGGTGACGGTGGTGGTGGACCTCGACGACGACTCCGTGTCGATGATCGGCCCCATAGCGCGCAGTCTCCGCCCGGGCGGCGCGCTGGTGCTCATGACCGACAACGTCGACAACGCGTGCATCGCCGAGGCGCGCAGGCTGGGAGCGCGCGTCGTGCAGGTGGGCTTCGGGCGTCCCGAAACGCTTGTGGAGCACAAGTTTTGGCGTCGCCTGAGCGCGCTGTATCTGCTTTCGGCGGATCCGTCGACGAATCTCTCGCGGCTTACCGCCGTGAGCCAACTCCTGGCGCCCGTCGCGACCAGGCGGCGCATTCCCCTGATCGTGCGCGTCGACGACCCATGGTTGGCCGAGGCCTGGCGGGCGCAGAAGTTCGGTCATCACGGCGGCGACTCCGATCACCTGTGGGTTGCCGACACCGTGTCGAAGTACGAGGCGACCGCGCGGCGGCTCACCGACCAGGTTCTTCGTAACAAGGCGGTTCGACAGATCATCGTCTGCGGCGCTTCCCAATTGACACTTGCGCTGTGCGCGGAGATGGCCCAGCGGCACATCGAGCGGTGCTTCCATGCCCCGGAGGGCCAGCCGGAACTGCCCGCATTGACCGTGGTCGCCCCCGATGCCGACGAATACGTCAGCGACCACGAGGAACGCCACAAGCGGAAGGGGTTCAGCAGCGACCTACCGCCGGTGGACCGCGTCGCCGCGGTGCCCTCCGCGACGGTGGTCGGCCGGGTCGTCGCCGACACCGATGGGATCGACTCGACCAAGGCCGTCATCGTGGTCGACTCGGTGGCGGCCGCCGACCCGATCCTGGGGACACGGTTGGCCGCAAGCCATCCCACGATGCCGATCTACATGTGCGATCCGACGGCCCGGCTCAACGCCGAAAGCGTCCCCGTCGCCTGCGAGCTGCGAACCTACCGGCTGGGAATGGAACTTCCGGACGGCCACGCCCACGACAACTTCGAACGCGCCGCCATGTTGATCCACGAGCGTTACGCGTCGTCGCAAGAGGATCGCACCAAGCCCGCGGCGCAGCCGTGGGACAAGCTCAGCGGCTTCTACAAGGGCTCCAACCGTCGCCAGCTGCAGAACGCCCTCTGGATGGTCGAGAAGATCGCGGGCCACACCTGGAACGCCACGGACGCGCCGCACACCGCGGTGTCCCCGGAGAGCCTGGAAGCGTTGGATGCCGGCGCCGACGGGGGGACACCGCCCGCCGAGGCCGCGCTCAAAAAGCTGGAACGGCTCGGGATCGGCGAGGCCGCCAGCTACGCCATGGCGCGCGCGGAGTGGGAACAGTGGAGCAACTACCTGCGTCAGCGCGGGTGGACGTGGGGTCCCGCGCGCAACATCGCCGACAAGCGGCACGAACGATTGGTCGACAGCTGGGAGGCCACCCTGGCGGACCCCGAGCTGAGGGCGGTCGCGCTGAAGAGCCTGGCGGACTCCCAGATCGCGCTGGCCCGGCTCCAGCGGCTCGGCTTCAGCGAGGACACCGCCTACGCGATGGCGCAAGCCGAATGGGAGGACTGGAGCCGCTTCCTGCGCCGGCACGATTGGAAGCAGGGCGACCGGCGCGACGAAACCCACCGGAAACACGAGAAATTGGTGGCGGACTGGGAAGCCACGGTGATGGACCCGGAGCTGAAAGCCGCGGCGCTCAAGAGCCTGGCGGGCACGCTGATGGAGCTGCGCAAGCTCGGTTACCGCTCGATGCCGATGTGGGACACATACGAGCGGACGGGGACCGTGACCGCGAAACATCATCGCAGGCAATGGAAGTACACCACCGCCGCCGGGGAGGCCCTGTGCGGTGCTGCCGGCGACTGGGAGGTGCGCGATGGCAGTCACAGCTGGCCGGTGCGCGACGATATTTTCCGGGCGACCTACCGGCATCTGCGGGGAGACCAATGGCAACGCACGGGAACGGTGCTCGCGCGGCGGGCCCGGCCGGGCGAGACCGTCCCCACGCTCGAGGGACCTGTCGCGGCGGAAGAGGGCGACTTCGTGATCCAGGGTGACCGGGGCGAGCAATGGCCGGTGCGCCCTGCCGAATTCGAGCGGCGCTACCGCGGACCGGTGCCCGTCTACAAGGGCCCGAGGGTGTCCACGACGGAACCGGCGTCCGCGGATGTTTAGCGAATTGCAGAGGGCTACAAGGGCTTTCAGGGGGCGAGCGTCGGCGTTCGTCCGCGGACAACCCGCAGGCCCACCGAAGCCAGCAGCCGGGGGATTTCCCTGACCGCGTCGCGATCGTAATCGGCGATCTCGGCGGGCAACTCCTCGAACGGCACCAGATAGGGAGTTGTCTTGCGCGCGGCGTCCTTGTCGCCCGGGGTCCAGCCGTCGGCGGTGCGCTCCCGCACCCAGCGCGCATGTTCGGCGGACGCAAGCCTCTCGACTTCCTCGTCGGCGAAGGCGAAATCATTCGCGCGCGTCCGGTCCAGTGGTGCGATATCGCAGCCGACGGCGCGCAGCTTGGCGGGGATGTCGCGGGCCTGATCGCGACTCGACTCCCTGCGCGATTCATCCAGTTCCTGCCAGGACGGCGCGGGTTTTCCGGCCGCGATCTGCGCGCTGCGCCAACGCTCGTGGATGGCCTGCGCGATCGGTTCGACGGGCCCGCTCCACATCGGCTCAACATACATCCGCCCGCCCGGTCACCGCGCGTGCTGCAACGTGCTTTCCAGCTGCGGATCGTCCCAGCCGCGTAGCCGCAGCGCGGCGCTCGAGTTCCGGTTGTACGGGCGGTCGAACACGACGTGCCGCCAGCTGGCCCGACCGTCGTTCGTGTCGACTTCCGGTCGGTCGTCGATCAGGGCAAGCCCTTCGTAGCGGTACTTTTCCCGATCGATGATCGCGTCGGTGACCACTCGTTCGCCGAAGTGGGGAACGAAGTGGCGTCGCAACCACGCGAGTTTGTTCCGCACCGACCGTTCGTTTCTGGACAGCGGCGCCGAGCAGATCCGCGGCTCGTACCCGGCATCGATGAGCCGTTGCCATCCCTGCAGCGCGTGGTCGACCAGCGGCAGATCGAGGAAGAAATCGGGATGGCGCGTGATCTCCGCGACGTGGGCCGCGTGCCGCGGATAGTCGTCGGCGACGTAGAAATTCGTCCGGGCGACGCGCGCCACGGTGCGCGGCAGCCGATCCAACACCGCCGCGTCGAAATCGGCCAGCACCCCGTCCATGTCGACCAGCACGACGTTGCCGCGACCGCGCCCTGCCATCCTGTCATTGTGACACCGACACCGTGCGCAGGAAGTCCCGCGCGTTCCGCAGGACCGCGTCGATGGTCAGCGTGGTCGTGTCGATCAGGGTTGCGGGGATGGCGTCGAAGGCCGTCAGGGCCGGCAGGCCCGTGTCGACGGATTCGTAGAACCGCAACGTCTGTCGGTGCTGCTCGGTGATGAACTCGAGTGTTTCGTACTTGTCCCCGTTGTCGTCGGCGGCGACGCGGTCGAAGGCCACCCGCGGCTCGGCGGTCAGGTAGACGATCGCTGTGGCGCGCTCGAGCTCCGTCGTGCGCAGCAACGCGTCGGTCTCGTCGTAGCTGACGCCCTGCACAGCCCCGAAGATGAAGTTGTCCATCCACCCCCGCTGGGACAGCAGCAGCGGGTGCGTTCGCCGCCAGTCGCGGATGAGGGTGTTGGTCAGCCGGGCATCCGTCGCGAACAGCAAGCGATCCGTGTGGACGTCACCGAAGGCCGACCCGCCGCCCGACACGTCCAGGAATTGCCGCACGAAGCCGTGGTACGGCAGCCGGAACCGGAACCCGCCCAGCTGCTCGGTCAGGGAACGCACCAATGTCGTCTTGCCCGAGCCGTCCAGCCCGGTGATCGCGATCCAGGGCGCGGGCGGCGGTGTCACGGTGGCGCCGTCCGCGCCGGCCTGCCGGGCATGGCTGCCATTGTCCGCCACGAAACCGCACGCGGACCGGGCAATCGGCGAGTTGACCGCATTCGGGGCAATCGGATGCACGCGAGCCCGGGTGGCGGATAAGTTCGGTCGCAGCGACGACGGGAGGTCAGATGTCCTTCAGGGACCGCGTGAGCTCGCCGGGACCGAAGAAGCTGCTCGCCCTGGACGGCGGCGGCGTTCGGGGTGTGATCACCCTGGAGATACTGCGGCGATTGGAATCGATGCTGGCAGAACACCTCTGCGTGGGAGACGATTTCGTGCTGGGGGACTACTTCGACTACATCGGCGGAACCAGCACCGGGGCGATGATCGCGGCCGGGCTGGCCAAGGGGCTGCACGCGGGACAGCTGCTGGAGCTCTACGTGAGCAGGGGCGACGAGATGTTCGACCACGCATCGCTGCGCCGCCTGTATCACTACCGCTACGGCAGCGTGCGGCTGCAGGAACTCCTGCAAAGCGTCCTCGGCGAAGACACCACGCTGGGCAGCGACGAGCTGAAGACCCTGCTGATGATCGTTGCGCGGAACGCGACCACCGACTCGCCCTGGCCGCTGAGCAACAACCCCAACGCGCTCTTCAACGACCCGAGCCGGCCGGACAGTAACCTGGCCATCCCGCTGTGGCAGCTGGTGCGGGCCAGCACCGCCGCGCCGACCTATTTCCCGCCCGAGACGGTCCCGCTGGGCGGGCGCAACTTCGTGTTCGTCGACGGCGCGCTGACCATGTACAACAACCCCGCCTTCCAACTGTTCCTGATGGCGACACTCGACGAGTACCGATTAGGCTGGCCCGCAACGGAATCCGATCTGCTGCTGGTTTCGGTGGGAACGGGCACCTGTCCCAAGGCCGACGACCGGCTGCGCCCGGATTCGATGAACCTCCTGTTCAACGTCGCCTCCGTGCCGGCGGCGCTGATGCACGCGGCGCTCACCGAACAAGACATGCTGTGCCGGGTGTTCGGCCGGTGCCGCCACGGTGCGCCCATCGACGCGGAGGTCGGGGACCTGATGCGGGGAGCCGGGCTGTTGCCGCAGCGGCTTTTCAGTTACGTCCGCTACAACGCGGAACTCTCGCGCTGCGGGCTCGACGAGTTGGGCCTGGGCGATGTGGCGCCCGAGGAGGTGCAGACGCTGGATTCGGTTGAGCACATCGGCGAGCTACGCCGGGTCGGGCAGGCGGCGGCGGGCGCTGTCGCCGTCGAGCACTTCGCCGGATTCCTGGGACGGCCCGGTGGCGTCGCCGTTCCGGGTTGAGTTGACGGGCGCGGCCTCCGCGCGCGCCGTGCATGTCGGCGAGGAGAACCAATTGCCGGCCGCGCTCGACGCGCTGGGGCTGCGCCCGCCGCGGCCGGCGGTGGTGGTTGTCGGCGGGGCCGCGGGGCTGGACCGGGACGGCATGGCCGGCCTGCGCCCGTTGTTCGCGGAAGCCATCGCGCCGGTCCTTCAGGCGCGCGGCGCGGCCGGCGTCGACGGCGGGACCCGGTCGGGCGTCATGCGCCTGCTCGGCGAGGCCCGTGCGGCCTGCGGGGCCACATTTCCGCTGCTGGGCGTGGTGGCCGCCGGGCCGGTGAAACTGCCGCGGGAACAGTCCCCGGGCGACGTCGCCACCTTGCTCGAACCCCACCACACGCATTTCGTCGTGGTGCCGGGCGACGAGTGGGGCGCCGAGTCGCCGTGGATCGCCCGCGCCGCAACGGCGCTCGCGGGGTCCGGGCGATCGGTCACGGTGCTCGTCAACGGCGGGGAGATCGCCTACCTGGACGTCCGGCACAGTGTCGAAAGCGCCCGCCCGGTCCTGGTCGTTTCGGGCTCCGGGGGCACCGCCGATGTGCTCGCCGCCGCGCTTAGCGGCGGTTCGGCCGACGGCCGGGCCGCGGCCCTGGTCGGCTCCGGCCTGATTCGGGCGGTGCCGATGAGTCCGCCGGCGGTTCTGGCCGGGCTGCTCACCGCCGCCCTCGGCTGATCGGCGGGCGGGTGGGCCGGCGTCCCGCCGCTGCGCGGCCGGTGACCGAACGGGGCGCCGGGACAGGGCATTCGACGCGTGAACTAATGACCTGTGGTCATTGAAAACGTCGCGGCGCAAACCCCTCGCCTGAAGCGTGCGGCGGTCGTAAACTTCGAGTGCGCAAATTCCGCCTTTTTGGGGGCTGCTTATGCGACCGAATACAACGCCGACCGATCGGGCCCCAGATCGGCCAACGGCTTGCGGTCCCGGCTTGCTCCGTGTGTTCGCAACCACCGGTCCGCCGGTGATCCTTCGCATGCAGCTTCCGAAAAACCGGAGAGGTACGAACAATGGTCAATCCGACTAGCCCCGCTTCCTCGGAGCCGCGTCGACCAGTGGCGCTGATGGGAACGTTGATGCCGCATCTGGCGGAGCGACGCCATCACCTCTACCGCAACGTGACCGGGCTCGCATTGGTGGCCGCCTTGATCGCCGCCGCCCTGGGCTCGTTGCCGGTGGCGTTGGTGTTGGCTGCGGTCGCACTGCCGGCGGCGGTGTTGGTCTACATCCACGATCACCGGCTGTGGCACGACGAGCCGATCACGATCATCGTGTTGGCCTTCGGGCTCGCGCTGGTCCTCGGAGTCGGCGTGGGGCTGCTGGAAACGTATTTCGTCGACTCCGTCGTGGCGTGGGGCGCGCCGGGATACCACTTGCCGCCGGTCTCCCGGATCCTGAAGCTGGGCCTGGTCCTGCCGGTGGTGGCGTTCGCGGCGGTTCTGATCGCCCCGCTGCTGATCAGCACGCGGTCGGCGTTTCGCCATCCGTTGGATGTCGTGGTGTCCTGTTCGCTGGCTGGTGCGGCGTTCTCCCTGGGCCTCAGTGTCGTCGTGCAGCATGGAGCGTTCACCCACGTGCAGGCCACCACTGGCGACCCCGCGCACGTGGCCTTCATCGCGTTGACGCTCGGCTTTTTGCAGCCGATCATCTTCGCGACCGCCGCCATGGTGGGCGTGCTCGGGTTGCGCGTCCCGGGCGTCAACACGGTGGTGGGGGTCCTCGAGGGCCTGGCGCTGGTGGTGGCGTACGAGTTGGCCACCACGCTGCTGCAGCCGTACGGGACGCGCGGGATCGTGCTGACGGCGTTGGCCGCGTTCCTGTTGGCCGGCGCGGGAATGTGGGCCGCTCGCAACGCATTGCAGGCCGCGACGGTCGCCGATTCGGACCAAGCCCAAACGGCCGGGGAGCGTGAGGAGTTCGAGCATCGGCTGCACGCGGCCGCGATGGCGGCTGTCATCGTCGTGGTGGTGGCGGTCGCCGCGGCGATCAGCCTGGCCGTCGCGGAGGGCGGCGCCTCGACGCCTCCGACACCCCCGGGGCATGGCGGCACGATCGCGCCCGGCGCAGCGGCCGCGGCCGGCGCCCTCCTGCCGGCGCCGGGACGGCCGGGTGAACTGCGTTCGGGCAACATGCATCTGGCGTCCGTCACCAAACCCCTTGCCCTCTCGTTCGGCCCGATCGACCTCGGAAGCGGAGTGTCCGTGGCCCCCGCCCAGGGCTGGACGATCCTGAATCGGGACCGGCAGTGGGTCGACCTGATCAACGCCGGCCACGACGCCATCGTTTATGCCTCCGTCGGCAAAGCCAATACGCAAGACATCGTCAGCGAAGCGAACACGCTGATCAACCAGAACATCCGAAGCGGCGGCTTGACCAACGTCCAGCAGAATTCCTCGGCGCGGCCGGTGCCGCTGCAAGGCAAGAACTTTCAACAACTGATCGAGTTGGACTACACCGCCGACGCCCAAACCAACCAGGGCACAATGCAGATCTGGGGAGGATGGATAGTCCTGTACAACTCCTCGACCGAGATCTCCGCCTTCTACAATTACTTCGCCAACAGCCAGGACACATTCAAATCGTCCCTGCCGGACGCCGGGAGCATGCTGGTCTCGATGGAGTGACGAGAAGATCTGGTTGGCACGGGCGTGCGGCAAATGCTGATTGACCGGTCGGCGCTTTCCGGGTGGTGTCAGGCCCGGTGCGCCGGCCGGGCCGCACGCTACATGGGCGATTGGACACCGTCGTGCTGCGAATCTTCCTGAGCCATTCCAGCCTGGACAGCCGTCAGGCGGTGGCCCTGAAGCAGTGGCTGTCGCTGAGGCGACCGCAGCTGGCCAACGAGATCTTCCTCGACATCGACACCCGCACGGGCCTGCAGCTGGGAGATCGATGGAAGGGCCAGCTCTTCGCCAGCAATGCCCGGTGCGAGCTGGTGATCTGCCTGCTGTCGCGGAACTGGGAGGCTTCCCACGAATGCAAGGCGGAGTACCGGATCGCCGAGGGCTTGGGCAAACGAATCCTCTGCGTGCGCCTGGAGGACGTCGCCGACACCGACATCAGTTCCGAATGGCGGCGGTTCGACCTTTTTGCCGACGGCCCGCACACGGAACTTGATGTCGCGGCGGCGCCGGAGCTGGCCCGGCTGGGGGACGTGGGAGAGCCGGTGCGGTTCAACACCACCGTCCTCGAGGAGGTGCGCAGGGCGGTCGAGGGCAGCGGCGTCGGACCGGAGAATTTCGTCTGGCCACCCGACGAGGATCGGACGCGCGCGCCGTATCGGGGCTGGGAACCGTTCGAAAGCATCGATGCGGCAGTGTTTTTCGGTCGCGACGCGGCCATCGTGCGCGGGGTCGACGAATTGCGCGCGATGCGCCTGGCCGGGACCAAGTCGCTGTTCGTCGTGCTCGGCCCGTCCGGAAGCGGTAAGTCCTCCTACCTCCGGGCCGGCCTGATCCCGCGACTGCAGCGCGAGGACGGCCGCTTCGCGGTGCTGGGGATCCTGCGTCCGGAGCGCGCCGCGCTGACCGGGGACCGCGGCCTCGGCGCGGCCATTCACACCGCACGAGCGGCGCTCGACTTGCCGGGCCCGCCACTCGACGAGGTCAACCGGGCCTGCCTGGACGAACCGGAACGGGTTCGGCAACTGCTGATCGAGCTGCGCTCCGCGGCGATGCAGCGCTTGGGCCAAGCCGGCGGTGAGGGGTCGGCGCCGACGCTGATCCTGCCGGTGGACCAGGCGGAGGAATTGTTCGCCGCGGACGCCGGACCGCAAGCCGAGCTCTTCCTCCACCGGATCGCCGGGCTGGCCCACCGGCTCAACGCCGAGGACACCGGCCTGATCATCGCCGCCACCATCCGCACCGACCGCTACGAGGTGATGCAGAACCATCCCGCCCTCGCCGGGCTGGCCACCACGTTGTTCAACGAGCTGAAACCGATGCCGCCGACCGAGTTCCGCGAAGTCATCGTCGGCCCGGCCCGGCGCGGTGAGACCGCCGGCGAACAACTGCGCTTCGCCCCGGCCCTCGTCCAGCGGCTGATCGCCGACGCCAGCGAGGGCGCGGACAGCCTGCCGTTGCTCTCCCTGACGCTGGCGCGGCTGTACGGCGACTGGCGAGAGCGCCGACAGGAAGGCGCCGCGGCCGGCGAGCTGACCCCCGCCGACTACGACGCGATGGGCGCAATGCGCAACGTCGTCAACAACGAAGTCGAGGCGGTGTTGGCCGAGGATCCCGCGCGGCGCCGGCACCAGCTCGACCTCCTGCGGTCGGCGTTCATCCCGTGGCTGGCGACGGTGAACCCCGACAGCGACCAGCCGATGCGGCGCGTGGCGCGCTATCGCGATCTACCCGCGGAAGGCCGCCCCTTGATCGACGCGCTGGTGGAGCGGAGGCTGCTGGTCCGCGACCAGCGTGACGGCGAGGTGGTCGTCGAGGTGGCCCTGGAAAGCTTTCTGCGCCAATGGGAATCGCTGGCCGGCTGGCTGCGTCAGGAACGCCAGCACCTGATCACCATCGACGACGTGGAACGCGGCGCTGCGGCCTGGCAGGCCCACTGGCACGACCCGGCGTGGCTGTTGAGCGGCACCCGGCTCACCGACGCCGAAACCCTGGAGGGCATGCCGCAATTCGGACAGCGCCTCGCCGGCACCCGCGGTTACCTCGCGGCATCGCGGTACGCCGCGGAGGCGACCGCGGCGGCCGAGGAATCCTATCGGCAAACGCAACTGCGCAACGCCCGGGAGCGCGAACACACCGCCGATGCCCACGCCGCCGCCCTGGGCCGGCGCTCGCGCATCCTCCGCCGCGCGCTGGCGGGCACCGCCGTGGTGGCCGTCATCGCGATCGTGGGGGCGATCATGGCCGTGGTCAACACGTCCAAGCTGCACGCGGCCGAGCGACAGGCGCAAAGCCGGTTCTACGACGTGACCGCCGCCCGCCTGCGCGCCGAGGCGGCCGACATGCTCGCCGGATCGGCTCCCGGCGGGGACATCCGCGCGTTCGACGAGCTGCTCGCCGCCCACGCGTTGGCGGGCGCCCCCGACGATCGCCCGCTGGTGCACGCCGCCGCCGAACGTGTCACCACGCTCAAGATCATCGACACCGGCACGGTCGTGCTCGGCATCGCCCAAAACGGGGGCCGCATCGCCAGCGCCGGCCGGGACAACATGGTGCACCTGTGGGACGCGGCCACCGGCCGGGCGCTCGGGGCGCCACTGCGGGGACACACCAAGCCCGTGATGAGCGTGGCGTTCAGCCCCGACGGGCATCGCCTGGCCACCGCCAGCGAAGACAACACCCTGCGGATATGGGACGCCGCCACGGGGCGGTCCATCGGCGCCCCCCTGACGGGTCACACAGATTGGGTGACCAATGTGGCGTTCAGTCCGGACGGGCGCCGGCTGGTTTCGTCCAGCGACGACGACACGCTGCGCCTGTGGGACGCCGACACCGGGCGACAGATCGGGGATCCCCTGACCGGGCATACCGCCAGCGTCAACAGCGTGGCCTTCAGCCCCGACGGACACCGGCTGGCCAGCGCCGGCTCCGACCGCACGGCGCGAATCTGGGACGCCGACACCGGGAAGCAGATCGGCGCGCCGCTGGCCGAACACGACGCCACCGTGTGGTGCGTGGCCTTCAGCCCCGACGGGCGCCGGCTGGCGACCGGAGGCGCCGACCGCATGGTGCGGCTCTGGGACGTCGACAGCGGAAAACCGATCGGCAATTCGATGGCCGGCCACACCCAGGACGTGACCGCGGTGGCGTTCAGCCCCGACGGGCGCCGGCTGGTGAGCGGCAGCACCGACAACACGCTCCAAATCTGGGACGCCGACACCCGGCAGCCCCTCGGGCCGGCGATCACGGGGCACACCATGTCGGTGGACGCGGTGGAGTTCACCCCGGACGGCCACCGCCTCGTCAGCGCCGCCGACGATCAGACGGTCCGGATATGGGACGCCGACCAGCCGCTCACCGGCCACACCGGGACCATTTTCGGTGTCGCGTTCAGCCCGGACGGGCATCGCCTCGCCACGGGCAGCGGTGACCACACCCTTCGACTGTGGAACCTCGACACCCTCCAACCCGTCGGAGCCCCGCTGAGCGGTCACACCGACGACGTGACGGGTGTGGCGTTCAGTCCCGACGGCCACCGCCTGGCGTCGTCGAGCTGGGATGGGACGGTGCGGCTGTGGGATGCCGACACCGGCCGGCAGATCGGGGCGCCGCTGATAGGCACCGGCAAGGTGAGCAAGGTGGTGTTCAGCCCCGACGGGCACCGCCTGGCCTCGGCGGGCTGGGATGGGACGGTGCGGCTGTGGGACGCCGACGCCGGGCGGCCCATCGGCGCGCCGATGACCGGGCACGCCTCAACCGTGACGGGTGTGGCGTTCACCCCCGACGGCCGCCGGATCGCCAGCTCGAGCTGGGACGGCACCGTGCGGCTGTGGGACGCCGACAGCGGCCGGGCCCTGCAGACCCTGCGCATCGTCACCACCGATCTCATCTGCCTCGCGATCAGTCCGGACGGGCACCGGCTGGTGACCGGCAGCAGGGACGGAACGCTGCAGGAATGGAACCTCGACACCGGCCGCACGGCCGGCGCACCGACCGGCGGGCATATCGACGCCGTCACCGCCGTCGCGTTCAGTCCGGATGGTCGCCGGCTGGCCAGCGCGAGTATCGACCACACGATCCGGTTATGGGATGCCCGCACCGGGGACGCGCTGATGCAGCCCCTGGTCGGGCACGACGGCGGGGTGTGGGCGGTGGCCTTCGCCCCCGACGGCCAACGGCTCGCCAGCGGCGGCGTGGACGCCACCGTGCGGGTGTGGCCTCTCGTCGCCGACTCGAACGCCCTGTGCGACAAGATGATTGCCAACATCAGCCAAAAAGACTGGCGCGCATGGGTTTCTCCCGACATCCCCTATGTCCGGCTCTGCCCCGGACTGCCGACCGGCCCGGGCGAATCGTCATGACAATCGGGAAGTGGCCATGTCGCGCGTCTTCGTGAGTCATTCGGCGGAGGACCGCCGCGCGGCGATCGCGTTGAGAAACTGGCTGTGCGAGCACCGGCCGCAACTCGTCAACGAGATCTTCCTGGACCTCGGCCCCGACTCGGTGACCGGTTCGGCGGCGCGGTGGAAGCGCGAGCTGTTCAAAAACGATTCCCGCTGCGAGGCGGTGATCTGCCTGGTCTCAGCCGCCTGGCAGGCGTCCGCCCAGTGCAGGGCCGAATACCGCACCAGCGAGGGTCTCGGCAAACAGATTCTCGTCGCCCGGCTCGAGGACACCGGGCCCTCGGACATCACCTCCGAATGGCAGCGCTGCGACCTGTTCGCCGTCGGCCCACAAACGCCGATCGAGGTGCCCGGGGCCCCCCCGCTGCGCTTCAACTCCGCGGCGCTCGATCAACTGCGCCGGGCCATCGCGGGCACCGGGGTGGGGCCGGAGAACTTCGTGTGGCCGCCGGCCGAGGACCCGCTCCGCGCGCCGTACCGCGGCTGGGAACCGTTCGAAACCCTCGATGCCGGAGTGTTTTTCGGCCGCGACGCGGCGATCGTGCGCGGCCTGGACGAGATGCGCGCGATGCGGCTCGCGGGGGCCAAGCCACTGTTCGTGGTGCTGGGCCCGTCGGGCAGCGGCAAATCGTCGTTCCTGCGCGCCGGATTGATCCCGCGGCTGCAGCGGGAGGACGGTCGCTTCGCGGTGCTGGGCATCATGCGCCCCGAACGGGCCGCGCTGACCGGCGAGCACGGTTTCGCGGCCGCCATCCACAGCGCGCGCCAGCGACTCGGACTGCGCGGAACCCGGCTGGGCGACATCAAGAGGGCCTGCCTGGGCGACCCCGATCGAATCGTGCGGTTGCTGACCGAGGCGCGCTCCGCGGCCGCCAAGCGGCTGGCCGACGTCGGCCGGGACGGGGCGGCGCCGACGCTCGTGCTGCCGCTCGATCAGGCCGAGGAGCTGTTCTCGGTCGACGCCGGCGACCAGGCCGAGCAGTTCCTGACCTTGCTCGCCGCGAGCCTGCGCGAGATCAACGCCGCCGGTCTGGGTTTCGTGGTCGCGGCGACGATCCGCACCGACAGCTACGAGGCGATGCAGAATCATCGCGCCCTCGACGGCCTCGGCAGCGTGTTGTTCAACGAGTTGCGGCCCATGCCGGCCTCTGAGTTCCGCGACGTCATCGTGGGCCCCGCCGCGCGGACCGCGGAGGCCGAGCAGCATGTCCGATTTTCGCCGGCCCTGGTGCAACGCCTGATCGAGGACGCCCGCGAGGGCGCCGACACCCTGCCGCTGCTGTCGCTGACGCTGGCCCGGCTGTACACCGATTGGCTTGACGCGGATGTCAACGAGCTGACGGTCGATGACTACGAAGCGATGGGCGGCATGCGCGATGTCGTCAACAACGAGATCGACGAAATCCTGGCCGACTCTCCGCACGATCGCCGCACCGCGCTGGCGATCCTGCGGTCGGCATTCATCCCGTGGCTGGCCACGATCAATCCCGACAGCGATCAGCCGGTGCGGCGGGTGGCGCGCTACCGCGACCTGCCCGAGGACAGCCACCCGCTGATCGACGCGCTCGTCAGGAAACGGCTGATGGTCCGCGACGAGCGCGACGGCGAGGTCGTCATCGAGGTGGCGCTGGAAAGCCTGCTGCGGCAATGGAACTCGTTGGCAGGGTGGCTGCGCGAGGAGCGGCAGCACCTGTTGACCGCCGACGACGTGGAGCGCGGCGCCGCCGCCTGGGCCGGCCACGACCGCAACCCCTCGTGGCTGCTGACGGGAACCCGGCTGGTCGATGCCGAAAGCCTCGCCGCCACCGCCGAATTCAAAGAGCGGCTGCTCGTCGCGGGGGAGTATCTGCGCGCCTCCCGGGTCGCCGAGGACGCCAGCCGGATGGCGGAGGCGCGGCGCCGGGAGGCCGAACTTCGCGATGCGCGGGAACGCCAGCAGACCGCCGAGGCCCACGCGGTGGCGCTGCGCCGGCGCTCGCGCGTGCTGCGCGCCGTGGTGGCCGGTACGGCGGTGGTGGCGGTGATCGCCGTCGTGGGGGCGATCCTGGCGGCGACCGCGTCGGTTCATGCGCGTTCGGCGCGCAGGCAAGCCCAAAGCCGGTTCCTCGACGCCACCGCCGTGCGGCTGCGCGCCGAGGCCGGGGACATCTTCACCAGATCGGCGCCGGGCGGGGATGTGCGTGCTTTCCAGGAACTTCTCGCCGCCGACACGTTGGCCAACACCCACGACGATCGCCCGCTCCTGCACGCCGCCGCCGTGCGCTCGAGCACGCTCAAGGTCGCGGACACCGGCGCGCGGGTGCTGGCCGTGTCGGTGAGCCCCGACGGGCACCGCCTGGCCACCGGCGGCGATGACAACAACGTGCGATTGTGGAGCGCCGACACCGGCCAGCCGCTGATGGCGCCGCTGACGGGCCACACCGGCATGGTGACCGGTGTGGCGTTCAGCCCGGACGGTCGCCGGCTGGCCACCTCGAGCCGTGACCACACGGTGCGGTTGTGGGACACCGCATCCGGCAAACCCATCGGGAATCCGCTGACCGGGCACACCGACTGGGTGACCAGCGTCGCGTTCGGTCCCGACGGGCACCGGCTCGCGAGCGGCGCCGACGACATGACGGTGCGGCTGTGGGACGCCGACACCGGCCGGCCCGTGGGGTCACCGCTGACCGGGCACACCGACGTCGTGACGGGCGTGGCGTTCAGCCCCGACGGCCAGCGGGTGGCCTCCGGCAGCCGCGACAAGACGGTGCGGCAGTGGGACGTCGGCACCGGCCGGCCCGTGGGAGCACCGCTGGCCGGGCACACCAATCAGGTGCGCAGCGTCGCGTACAGCCCGGACGGGCACCGGCTGGCCAGCGGCGGCGATGACAACAGTGTGCGGTTGTGGGACGCCGACACCGGCCGGCAGCTGGGGCCGCCCTGGGAGACGCACACCGACGGCGTGACGGGTGTGGCGTTCAGCCCGGACGGACGCCGGTTGGCCAGCTGCAGCGTCGACAACACCGTGCGGTTGTGGGACGCCGAGACCGGACGGCAGCTGGGCTCCCCGCTGACCGGGCACACCAACGTGGTGCTCAGCGTGGCGTTCAGTCCCGATGGCCGACGGCTGGCGTCGGCGGGCTGGGACCACACCTTCCGGCTGTGGGACGCCACCGAGCCCCTCGCGGGAAACAACGGCATGGTGGACAGCGTGGCCTTCAGCCCCGACGGGCGCCTACTGGCCACCGGCGGCGAGGATCACACCGCCCGGCTGTGGAACGTGAGCACCCGTGAGCCCGCCGGGCCGCCGTTGACCGGGCACACCAGCACCGTGCTCGGCGTCGCGTTCAGCCCGGACGGGCACCGGCTGGCCACCGCCGGCGACGACGACACCGTTGTCGTGTTCGACGTCGGGACCGGTCGCCCGGTCGGCACACCGATCTCGGCGCACTCCGAGGGCGTGTCCAGCGTGGCGTTCAGTCCCGACGGGCGGCGGCTGGTGACGGGCGGCGGGGACGGCACCGTGCGGCTGTGGGAGGCCGCCACCGGTCGGCCGAGCGGAGCACCGCTGACGGGGAGTGCCAGGACCGTATGGAGCGTGGCGTTCAGCCCGGACGGGCATCGGGTGGCGGCGGGAGGCCTTGACTACACGGTGCGGTTGTGGAACGCCGACACCGGCGAAGCCATCGGCACGCCGCTCGAGGATCGCAGCGGGAAGGTCTACGGCGTGGCCTTCAGCCCGGACGGCCACCGCCTCGCCTCCGTCAGCGAGGACCACCTGGTGCGGCTGTGGAACGCCGACACCGGCCACCTCGTCGGCGCCCCGATGAGCGGGCACACCGACGTGGCGCTCGGCGTGGCGTTCAGCCCCGACGGGCACCGGCTGGCCAGTGGCGGCCGAGACGCCACCGTGCGGTTATGGGACGCCGACACGCAGCAACCGCTGTTCGGACCGCTCACCGGCCACGCCAACTCGGTGACCGCCGTCGCATTCAGCCCCGACGGGCAGCGCCTCGCCAGCGGCAGCGGCGACGGCACCGCAAGGCTGTGGCCGGTCACCGCCACCCCGAAGACCTTGTGCGACAAGCTTATTGCCAACATGAGCCACAAACAGTGGCGGGACTGGGTGTCGCCCGACATCCCGTACGTCGCGACCTGCCCCGGGCTGCCCACCCCGGCGGACGAGCCCGCGGGTTAGTGGCCGTCGGCCATGTCTGACCGGATCTTTTGCGCCGCAACCCGTTTCGCGCGGGAATTGCTACTGGTTGAACCCAACACGCTGATCCTTGCTCAGGAGGCATGATGTCGGATGCGATGCAGGCTTTGCCGCCGGTGGTGGGGCGGGTGGTGCCGGAGTATGACGCGTTTTTGTCGTATACGCATCGGGATCGGTTGGTGGCTAGTGGGATTCAGAAGGGTTTGCATCGGGTTGGGCGGCGGTTGGGGCAGTTGCGGGCGTTGCGGGTGTTTCGTGATGACACCAATTTGGAGGTGAGTCCGGATTTGTGGGGCAAGATCACCGAGGCGATGGATCGGGCTCGTTTTTTGGTGATGGTGTTGTCTCCGGCTGCGGCTCAGTCGTATTGGGTGGATCGGGAGGTGGGGTATTGGTTGCAGACTCGGGGGCGGACGCAGTTGTTGTTGGTGTTGGCGGGGGGGCGGTTGCGGTGGGATGGCGTCGGGCAGCGGTTTGATCCGGGGTTGTCGGATGCGGCGCCGCCGGTGTTGACCCGGCCGGGTGTGTTGCCCACGGAGCCGTTTTTTGTTGATGTGAGTGCTGATGCGCCGTGGGATCCGCAGGCGGGGCCGTTGCGGGACAAGATCACGGCGTTGGCGGCGCCGATTCATGGCAAGCCCAAGGATCAGTTGGCCGGCGACGATCTGCGTGAGCAGCGCAGGTTTCGCCGGCTGCGCGCAGCCGCGATCGCCGGGATGGTCGCGCTCACGGTGGTGTCACTGGTGGCGGCACTGATCGCCGTCGTGCAGCGCCAGGAGGCCATCCGCCAGCGCAACCAGGCGATCGCCGAACGGCTTACCGCCGAGGCGCAGTCCATGCTGGCCGGCGCCCGCGCCGGCGGCGACATCCGGGCATTCGGCGAATTGCTGGCGGCCCGAAAGGCGGCCCCATTGGGCCAGAGCGCCCTGCTGCACGCGGTGGGCCAACGCAGTACCACGCTCAAGGTTGTCGACACCGGGGCGGAGGTACCCGGCGTCGCGTTCAGCCCCGACGGGCACAAAATCGCCACCGCCGGCGGCGGCCCGGATGGCACCGTGCAACTGTGGGACGTCGACACCGGCCGGCCCATCGGCGACCCCCTCAAAGGTCACACGAACAAGGTGACAAGTGTGGCGTTCAGCCCCGACGGGCACCGACTGGCCAGTGGCAGTTGGGATGACACGGTGCGGTTGTGGGATGCCGACACGGGTCAGCCGATCGGCGACCCGCTCAAAGGGCACCAGGATTTCGTCGAAGATGTCGCCTTCAGTCCCGATGGTCACCTGCTGGCCAGCGCCGGCTGGGATCGCACCGTGCGGTTGTGGGACGCCGACAGTGGCCGGCCGGTCGGCGCCCCCCTGGGTGGTTACACAAGTTTCGTGCACAGCGTGGCGTTCAGCCCGGATGGGCACCTGCTGGCCACCGGCAGCTACGACGGCACGCTGGCGCTGTGGGACACCGACACGGCGCGCCTGATGGGTGCGCTGCAGGCCGGGCAAAAAGGCGGTCTGGTCACGGTGGTGTTCAGTCCCGACGGACGACGGATGGCCAGCGCCAGCGCCGACCGCACGGTACGCCAGTGGGACACGGGCACCGGCCAGCCGATCGGTAGCCCGCTGAACCACCCCGGCGCAGTATTCGGCGTGGCCTATAGTCCCGACGGGCATCGGCTCGCCACCGCAGGCTCCGACGCCACGGTGCGGTTGTGGGACGCCGACACCGGCCATGCGCTGGGGGCCGCCCTCACCGGACACACCGATGCGGCGATCAGTGTGGCCTACAGTCCCGACGGGCACCGGATAGCCAGCGGCGGGCGGGACCACAGTCTGCGCGTGTGGAATCTCGACGAGATACTCGCCGGCTACGCCTACGAGCTGGAGGGCGTGACCTTCAGCCCGGACGGCCACCGGGTGGCCAGCGCCGGTGCCGGACCGCGGGGCGCGGTGTGGGTGTGGAACGCCGACACCGGCCAACCCGTCAAAACCCTTACCGGCCATACCGATTCGGTGCTCGGCGTGGCGTTCAGCCCCGACGGGCATCGGCTGGCCAGCGCGGGCGCCGATCAAACGGTGCGGCTGTGGGACGCGGACACGGGCGAGCCGATCGGGGCCCCCCTCACCGGCCACACCGGCATCGTGAGCAGTGTGGCGTTCAGCCCCGACGGGCATCGGCTCGCGAGCGCCAGCTGGGACCACACGGTGCGGCTATGGGACGCGGACACCGGCCAGCCGATCGGGGCGCCGCTTGACGGGCATACCGACGCCGTGTGGAGCGTGGCGTTCAGTCCCGACGGGCACCGGCTGGCCAGCGGTGGCGCCGACGACACGGTGCGGTTGTGGGATGTCAGCAGCGGTAAGCCGATCGGCGACCCACTCGCCGGGCACAGCAACACGGTGGACAGCGTGGCATTCAGCCCCGACGGGCGCGTGCTCGCCAGTGCCAGTTGGGACCACACGATCCGGCTGTGGAACGCCGGCACCCACAGGCAGATCGGGGCCGCCCTCAAAGGCCACACCAACACGGTGACCAGCGTGGCGTTCAGCCCCGACGGGCACCGGCTGGCCAGCGGGGGTGCCGACCTGACGGTCCGGTTGTGGAACGCCGAAACCGGGCAAGAACTCACCGAGCCCTTCGTCGGCCACACCAACTTGGTTTCCAGTGTGGCGTACAGCCCCGACGGACAACGCCTCGCATCAGCGAGTATGGACCGCACGATCAGGCTCTGGCCCGCCCAGGCCACCCCGAAAATGCTGTGCGACAAGGTCAATTCCAACATGAGCCGCAAACAATGGCGCGACTGGATATCGGCCGACATCGGCTATTCAACCCTGTGCCCGGGGCTACCCGTCACAGCCGACGGCTCCGGGGGCGCATGATGTCGGATGCGATGCAGGTTTTGCCACCAGGTGTGGGGCGGGTGGTGCCGGAGTATGACGCGTTTTTGTCGTATACGCATCGGGATCGGTTGGTGGCTAGTGGGATTCAGAGGGGTTTGCATCGGGTTGGGCGGCGGTTGGGGCAGTTGCGGGCGTTGCGGGTGTTTCGTGATGACACCAATTTGGAGGTGAGTCCGGATTTGTGGGGCAAGATCACCGAGGCGATGGATCGGGCTCGTTTTTTGGTGATGGTGTTGTCTCCGGCTGCGGCTCAGTCGTATTGGGTGGATCGGGAGGTGGGGTATTGGTTGCAGACTCGGGGGCGGGGGCAGTTGTTGTTGGTGTTGGCGGGGGGGCGGTTGCGGTGGGATGGCGTCGGGCAGCGGTTTGATCCGGGGTTGTCGGATGCGGCGCCGCCGGTGTTGACCCGGCCGGGTGTGTTGCCCACGGAGCCGTTTTTTGTTGATGTGAGTGCTGATGCGCCGTGGGATCCGCAGGCGGGGCCGTTGCGGGACAAGATCACGGCGTTGGCGGCGCCGATTCATGGCAAGCCCAAGGATCAGTTGGCCGGCGACGATCTGCGTGAGCAGCGCAGGTTTCGCCGGCTGCGCGCAGCCGCGATCACGGCGCTGGCCCTGTTGATGGTGGTAGCGGTGATCTCCGCGTTCGTCGCCGCCGTCCAGCGCCAGCACGCGATTTCGCAGCGCAACGGAGCCATCGCGCTGCGGCTCGATGCCGAGGCGCAGTCCATGCTGGCCGGCGCCCGCGCCGGCGGTGATATCCGTACCTTCGCGGAACTGCTGGCCGCGCGAACCCTGGCCGCACCCGACGAGAGCGCGCTGTTGCACACGGTGGCCCAGCGCACCGCCACGCAGAAGATCGTCGACACCGGAAGTCCGCTCACCGGTGTCGCATTCAGTCCCCACGGGAACCGGGTCGCCACCGCCGCCGCCGGCTCCGAACACACGGTGCGGTTGTGGAACGCCGAGACCGGCCAGCCCGTCGGCAACCCCCTCAAGGGCCACACCGACACGGTGGCCGCCGTCGCATTCAGCCCGGACGGGCACCGGTTGGCAAGCGCCAGTTGGGATCACACGGTGCGGTTGTGGGATGCCGACACGGGTCAGCAGATCGGTGCCCCTCTGAACGGTCACACCGGCGAAGTGGTCGGTGTGGCGTTCAGCCCGGACGGGCACCGGTTGGCAAGCGCCAGTTGGGATCACACGGTGCGATTGTGGGACGCCGACAGCGGCCAACCGATCGGGAACCCGCTCGCCGCCCACACCGGCAAAGTCACCGGCGTGGCGTTCAGCCCCGACGGGCATCGCATCGCCAGCTGCAGCTACGACGGCACGCTGCGGATGTGGGACACCGCGACCGGCCAACAGGCCGGCGCGCCGTTCACCGGGCCCACCGGCAGGCTGCTGACCGTCGCATTCAGCCCCGACGGACAACGGCTGGCCAGCGGCGGCGACGATGCCACGGCGCGGTTGTGGGATGCCAACAGCGGCCAACAGATCGGCGCTCCGTTGAGCGCTCACACCGCGCCGGTTGCCGGGGTGGCGTTCAGTCCCGACGGGAAGGAGCTGGCCACCGCGGGTGACGACACGACGGTGTGGTTGTGGGATACCGCCAGCGGTCACACGATCGGTGCCGCGCTCACCGGCCACACCGACTCGGTGAGCGGCGTCGCGTTCAGCCCTGACGGGCGCCGGCTGATCACCGGCAGCGCCGACCAGACGTTGCGGCTATGGAATCTCGGCCAGACCCTCGCGGGCGGTGACGAGCTGGGGGGAGTGGCCTTCAGTCCGGACGGGCATCGGCTTGCCAGCGGCAGCGCCGACGGCACGGTGTGGTTATGGGACGCCGATACCGGCCGGCCGATCGGGCCGCCGCTGAAGGGGCACAACGGCGAGGTGCCGGCTGTGGCCTTCAGCCCGGACGGGCATCGGCTGGCCAGCGGTGGTGCGGACCGGACGGTTCGGCTGTGGGACGCCGACAGCGGCCGGCAAATCGGGGCCCCGCTGGACGGGCACGCCGGGGCGGTCGACAGCGTGGCGTTCAGCCCCGACGGGCATCGACTGGCCAGCGCCGGCGCCGACCAGACGGTGCGGTTATGGGATGCGGATACGGGCCGACCGGCCGGGGCCCCCCTCGCCGCGAAGGCCGGCATCGTTTTCAGCGTGGCGTTCAGCCCCGACGGGCATCTGCTGGCCAGCGGCAACCAGAACCAGACGGTGCAGTTCTGGGATGCCGATACCGGCCGGCCCATCGGTCCCGCCCACAAGGAGCACGGCCAGTCGGTGTTGAGCGTGGCGTTCAGTCCCGACGGGCATCGACTGGCCAGCGCCAGCGCCGACCAGACGGTGCGATTATGGAACGCCGACACCGGACAGACCATCGGTGCTCCGCTCACCGGCCACACCGACGCGGTGATGAGCGTGGCGTTCAGTCCGGACGGACACCACCTGGTCAGCGGCGGCAGAGACCGCACCGTGCGATTGTGGAACGCCGACAGCGGCCGGCCGCTCGCCGAGCCGTTCACCGGGCATACCGACGTCGTCTGGGGTGTTGCCTACGGCCCCGACGGCCAACGGGTGGCGTCGGCCGGCCTGGACCGCACCGTACGATTGTGGCCCGCGCAGGCCGTACCAAAGATGCTGTGCGACAAGCTCGCTGCCAACGTGAGCCACACGCAGTGGCGCGACTGGGTGTCGCCCGACGTCGGCTATCGGACGCTGTGTCCCGGCCTGCCCGTCGCACCCGACTGATTCCTCAGCCCACCCGCACCAGCCCCGCCAGCGCCACAGCGCACACCGTCGTGGTGAGCTCGATCGCGGCGCCCAGCACGTCGCCGGTGATGCCGCCGAACCGGCGCACGCAGTGGGCCGCCAGCGCCGCGCCGCAGCCCAGCGCCACCAGCACCGCCACCGGCCCCTGCCACGGCCGCGGACCGGCCAGCACCGAAACGGCGAGCAGCGCGGCGAGCCAGGCGGCCAGCACCGGCGCGGGCTGGCTGCCGGCCACCCGGGCCCCCAGCGCGCTGCCCTCCGCCGCGGGCACCGACCGCCGACAGGCCAGCACCGCCGCGACCCGGCCCGCGACGACCGCCAGGACGACGGCCCCCGGTCGCAGCGCCGAGAAGGCCAACCCCTGCAACAGGATCACCAGCACGACGGCCGCCACGCCGAACGGTCCGGTCGACCCGTCGCGCATCACCGCCAGTGCCCGCCGGGGCGGGCCGTAGCAGCCCAGGCCGTCGGCCGTGTCGGCGACGCCGTCGATGTGCAGGCCGCGGGTCGCGAGCAGCAGCGCGCCCACCGCGAGCACGCCGGGCAGCGGGCTGGGCGGACCGAAAACAGCGGCGCCGCACCATGTCACGCCCGCGGCCAGCGCCCCCAGCGCGGCGCCGACCACGGGCAGCGCGGTCATCGCGCCGCGGCCCATCGGCGCGTTCCGCGCGCCCGGCACGGGCAGCACGGTTCCAAATGCGAAAGCCGTTGCCACCGAACGCATCACGGGTGCGATGGGCTGCTCGGGCCGGCCACGCCGGCCTCGGTGAATGTCGCCATCGAGGACAACACGGCCACCGCCGCGCGCAGCACGGACAGCGCCAGCGCGGCCCCGGTGCCCTCGCCCAGCCGCATGCGCAGGTCCAGAATCGGGTCCAATTCGAGGGCCGCCAGGGCCAGCTCATGGGCCGGCTCCGTCGATCGGTGGCCGGCCTGCCACCAGTGCCTCGCTCCGGGCGCCAGCCGCTCGCCCACCAGCGCCGCCGCGGTCACCGCCATGCCGTCGAGCAGCAGCGGCGTTCGCCGCACCGCCGCCTGGGCGCAAAAGCCGGCCAGCGCGGCCAAATCCGCGCCGCCGCAGCAGCGCAGCAGTCCGACGGGGTCGGGCAGCACCGATCGCGCCCGGAACAGCGCGTCGCGCACCGCGGCGGTCTTGCGCGCCCATCCCGCGTCGTCGATGCCGGTCCCGAAGCCGACCACCGCGACCGGCTCGGCGGTGGTCAGCGCCGCCACCAAAACCGCAGCCGGGGTGGTGTTTCCGATCCCCATGTCGCCCGCGATCAGCAGGTCGGCGCCCGCGTCCACCTCCTCGTCGGCGATGCCCCGGCCAGCGGCGATCGCGGCGAGGGTCTCACCCTCGGACAGCGCGTCCTGCGTCCTGATGTCGCCGCTGCCTCGCCGCACCTTGCGGGCGCCGATCCGCTCGGAGGCCGGCTCGGCGTCGACGGCCAGGTCCGCCACCCGCACCGTGGCGCCGGCGATGCCGGCGAGCACGTTGATCGCCGCGCCACCGCCGTCGATGTTGGCGACCATCTGGGCGGTGACCTCCGGCGGGTACGCCGACACCCCCGACCGGGCGACCCCGTGGTCGCCCGCGAAGACCACCACCCGGGCGCGCTCGAATTGCTTTGGCGGGCAACGCCCCTGGCACGCTGCGACCCAGACCGACAGGTCCTCGAGGCGGCCCAGGGCGCCGCGCGGCTTGGTCAGTGTGTCCTGGCGGGCGCGGGCGGCCGCGGCGGCGCCCGCATCGGGCGGCGTGACTGGCGCGAATTCCATCAGGTGCCCGACGGCTTGATCTGCACCGCCTGGCCGGCCACCACCAGCACCACCCGGCCGCACAACTCGGCGACGCGCTGGTTGAGCTCGCCCAACTCGTCGGCGAACCGGCGACCGGACGCGGTGGCCGGCACCACGGTCAGCCCGACCTCCGGGCTGACCAGCACCAGCGTGGAACCGAATGCGCCGACGGCGGCCAGCAGTTCGCCGACAGGGGTCGCCACCGAACCGCGGTCCCACCCGTCGTTGCGGTCCAGCGTGGCGGTCAGCCAGCCGCCGAGGTCGTCGACGAGCGTCGGGATGCCCGGCGACCGGCGCAATTCGGCCGCGACGTCGTCGGTTTCGACGGTGGACCAATGCGCGGGCCGGCGGTCCCGGTGCCGCGCGATCCGGTCCGCCCAGTCCGCGTCGGCGCGGCCCGTCACCGCGGGGGCCAGGTAACGGACCGGCTCACCCGGCGGCAGCGCCGTCGCGATGGCTTCCTCGGCCCAGCGGGACTTCCCGCACCGGATCCCGCCGAGCACCAGGGTGCGCACCCGGATCAGACGGCTTTCGCGCGCCGCTCAACCGACATTGCCGCCGCGCTCGACCTGGGGCCGGGGCGCCCGCATGCGGCGTATCTGTGAGGCCCGGCTCGCGGCGTAAAGACCCAGCTTCCAACGGCTTTCGGTGTTGCTCGGGAACTTCGCGTCCACCAGCTTGCTGACTTTACGTCCCAGGATCACCGCGTCGACGCCCATGACGACCATCAGCAGCAGCATCGCGGGGGAGGCGTAGAACTGCAGCTGCGGGACGCCGATCGAGGCGACCAGCAAAAACACCGTCGCCGGCATGAACAGGCCGAGCAGGTTGCGCCGGGAGTCCACCACGTCGCGCACGTAGCGCTTGACGGGCCCCTGGTCGCGCGGCAACAGGTAGGCCTCTTCACCGGCCATCATGCGTTCGCGGCGATCCGTCATACGGGCGCGGCTGGCGGTCCTCTCCGCCCGGCGCTCCTCGCGGCTGAGCTTCGGGCCGGCCAGCGACTTGCGGCGGGCCCGCGCCTCGGCCGAGGTCATGGGTGCCGGCGCGATCGGGCCCTTCCTCGAGTTGCGCCGGGCCTCGCTGCGCTTGGGCGTGGGCCGACCCTTGGGCCCGGTCCGGCGCGACGCGGTGTCCGCGGAACCGGCGGCATCGGTTCCCGCCGTCACCGCGGCGGCCCCTTCGAGGTCGTCTTCCCGGCCCTTCTTGCGGCCCATCAACTTCACAACGGCCAGGTTACTTGCCTGGGGGAGCAGCCGGTAACGGCCCCGGAATGCGTCGTTGTCGGCCATGCTCCAGCGCGACGCTTGCACCTACGCTTGACTGTGATGAATGGCTACCTGTGATGGGCGACGGCACGATGGCCGCGGATAATGGCCTCGCACCTGGCCGTCTCCGGCTGCCTGCCATGCAGGTTTTGGTCGCGCCGGATTGCTATGGGGGTAGCTTGTCGGCCGTCCAGGCGGCCGCCGCCATCGCGACCGGCTGGACCCGGTCGCGTCCCGGCGATCGGTTCATCGTCGCCCCGCAGTCGGACGGCGGTCCGGGGTTCGTCGAGGTGCTGGCCAGCCGGCTGGGGCAGAAACGGCGCGTGACGGTGTGCGGCCCGCTGGGCGCCGCCGTGAGCGCCGAGTGGGTGTTCGACCGCCGCTCCGCCACCGCCTATTTGGAGTGCGCGCAGGCCTGCGGGCTCGCCCTGCTCGGCGGTCCTCCCACCGCGGAGACGGCGCTGACGGCCGACAGCAGTGGCGTCGGACAGCTCATCGCCGAGGCGCTGAGTGTCGGTGCGAGCCGGATCGTCGTCGGGTTGGGCGGCAGCGCGTGCACGGATGGCGGGAAGGGGATGATCACCCAGCTCGGCGGGCTGCAGGATGCGCGCCGGGCGATGACCAACGTGGACCTGATCGCCGCCACGGACACCGAATATCCGATGCTGGGCCCTTGGGGCGCGGCCAGGGTGTTCGGGCCGCAGAAGGGTGCGGACACCACCACCGTCGCCGCGCTCGAGGTCCGGCTCGAGGCGTGGGCGCTCGAACTGGAGGCGGCGGCCGGGCGGGACGTGAGCTCGGAACCCGGGGCGGGCGCCGCCGGGGGGCTGGGCGCCGGCCTGCTCGCGCTGGGCGGCCGGTGTGAGTTGGGCGCGGAAATCATCGCCGAACACACCCACTTGGCCGACGATCTCGAGACCGCGGACATGATCGTCACGGGTGAGGGCCGGTTCGACGAGCAGTCCCTGCACGGGAAGGTGGTCGGCTGCCTCGCGGAATCGGCGCGTCCGCTGGGTATTCCGGTGATCGTGCTGGCCGGCCAGGTCGGCCTGGAAAACTCCGCGGTTCGCTCGTCGGGCATCATGTCCGCCCTGTCCATCGCGGATTACGCCGGTTCGGTGCGGTTGGCGCAGGCCGACGCGGCCAATCAGCTCATGGGTTTGGCCTCTGAGGTGGCGGCGCGACTCGGGAATAGCGGTCCCGCAATGTACCGTTGAGGCAGTGGGCTTTCACCGTGCGGGCCGTGCCCGACCATGAGCGCGGGTCGTGCCCGACAACTGAGCTATGTAGGAGAAGCAATGACGGTGCAAAACGAGTCGAGCGCCAAGACGCATGGCGTGATCCTCACCGAAGCCGCCGCTGCCAAGGCGAAGTCCCTGCTGGACCAGGAGGGCCGTGACGACCTGGCGCTACGCATCGCGGTCCAGCCCGGCGGGTGCGCCGGCCTGCGGTACAACCTGTTCTTCGACGACCGGTCCCTGGACGGCGACCTGACCGCGGAGTTCGGTGGCGTGACGCTGACCGTGGACCGGATGAGCGCGCCCTACGTCGAGGGCGCGTCCATCGACTTCGTCGACACCATCGAGAAGCAGGGCTTCACGATCGACAACCCCAACGCCACCGGTTCCTGCGCCTGCGGTGACTCGTTCAACTGACCGGTCGGGCGCCTAGCCCCGATCGCGGCGACCCGCTTCGCCCGGCTTCGCCGCCCTCGCGATCGCCGCTAGTCCCGATCGCGGCGACCCGCTTCGCCCGGTTTCGCCGCCCTCGCGATCGCCGCTAGTCCCGATCGCGGCGACCCGCTTCGCCCGGTTTCGCCGCCCTCGCGATCGCCGCTAGTACCGATCGCGGCGACCCGCTTCGCCCGGCTTCGCCGCCCTCGCGATCGCCGCTAGTCCCGATCGCGGCGACCCGCTTCGCCCGGCTTCGCCGCCCTCGCGATCGCCGCTAGTCCCGATCGCGGCGACCCGCTTCGCCCGGTTTCGCCGCCCTCGCGATCGCCGCTAGTCCCGATCGCGGCGACCCGCTTCGCCCGGTTTCGCCGCCCTCGCGATCGCCGCTAGTACGAGCCCGCGGTGCGGAGCACGTACGAGCACACCATGATCTGGCCGCGCTGGAATAGCAGCTGAGCGATGCCCTGCATGTCGTCGCGCGCGGGGCCGCCGGTCGCGGGGGATACCCGCATGGTGAACAGCGCCTGAGCCTGGTATTGCGACAGGTAGACGATTTTGTCGATCGATATCAGCTGGATGTCGGAGAACTGCTTGCGAAGGGCGTCGCTGCTCATTCTGGCCAGCGCCTGGTCGCTCCGCTTGTCGCGGACGCCGTCGTACATGCCGCACAGCGCGTTGCGCATGATCACGTCGAGGTCGCGATGCTCGAGGGCGTCGAGGTAGCCCTGGATCGCGGTCTTGGCCGCGCCCTCGGAGAACGAGGTGCCGGTGTTGGCCCCGTTGGTGCGGACCCCGTAGGCGATCGCCAGCGTCAGGATGGCCGCCAGCGCGGCGGCCATCAGCGCGCCGATGAGCAGCCGCCGCCTGGGCTTTCCCGTCGGGTAGGGCATCGGGGGCGCTTGACCGGCATAATCGGGCGCAGCGGCGGGCTCGTGGGGAAATTCGAGCGGCTGGGACCCGGCGTGGGGCGTTGGTCCGGCTGCGCCGGCGGTGTGGTCCGGCGGGTGCGGACCTGCCATGTGGTTTCTCCTACCGTGGTGGGCGCGACCATTGGGCGGGCCGGGGCCCGGAGGCCCGAGACCGGGGTCCCGGCGGCGCGTTGCTTGAGTCGTTCGTAAGGCAGGCTAGCGCACGGCTTTGCGCCGACCCGGGACGCGACGGCGCCGGATACCCCCGAGTAAGCTAGATAACCTTACTAACGACGGATGGAGACTTCGTGACGATCGCGGTGACTGGTTCGATTGCGACCGACCATTTGATGCGGTTCCCCAGCCGCTTCTCCGAGCAGCTGCTGCCGGAGCATCTGCAGAAGGTGTCCCTCAGCTTCCTGGTCGACGACCTGGTCATTCACCGCGGCGGCGTCGCGGGCAACATCGCCTTCGCCATCGGTGTGCTCGGCGGCGACGTCGCGCTGGTCGGCGCGGCGGGCGACGACTTCGACAACTACCGCGAATGGTTGGTGGCCCACAACGTCAACTGCGACAACGTCCTGATCTCCGAGACGGCGCACACGGCCCGCTTCACCTGCACCACCGACGTCGACATGGCCCAGATCGCCTCGTTCTACCCCGGCGCCATGTCGGAGGCCCGCAACATCAAGCTTGCCGACGTGGTCGCCGACATCGGCACGCCGGAGCTGGTGATCATCGGCGCCAACGACCCGGAGGCCATGCAGGTGCACACCGACGAGTGCCGCAGGCTCGGGCTGCCCTTCGCCGCCGACCCGTCCCAGCAGCTGGCCCGGCTCTCCGGCGACGAGATCCGCCGGCTCACCGACGGCGCCAAGTACCTGTTCACCAACGACTACGAGTGGGACCTGATGCTGTCCAAGACCGGCTGGACGGAGGCCGACGTGATGGCCCAGGTCGACCTGCGGGTGACCACGCTGGGCCCCAAGGGCGTGGACCTGGTCGAGCCCGACGGCACCACTACGCACGTCGACGTGGTGCCCGAGACCAGCCAGGTCGACCCCACCGGCGTCGGCGACGCGTTCCGCGCCGGCTTCCTCACCGGCCGCAGCGCGGGCCTGAGCCTCGAGCGTTCGGCGCAGCTGGGCTCGCTGGTGGCCGTGCTGGTGCTGGAGTCGGTCGGCACCCAGGAGTGGGCCTGGGACCACGAGGTGGCCAAATCCCGGCTGGCCGGCGCCTACGGCGAGGACGCGGCCGCCGAGATCGCCGCAGTGCTCGCCTAGCTTCCGCGAGCAGACGCAAAAGCCCCCATTTCAGAGCGAAATTGGGGCCTTTTGCGTCTGCTCGCGAGCCCGGGTCAGAGCTGGACCGGGTAGACGGGCTCGCTGATCTGCGGCACCACGCTGTGCTCGACGAAGATCGCGTGCCACAGCATGAAGATGAGCACCGTCCACAGCCGGCGGCTGTGATCGCTTGCGCCGCTTCGGTGCTCGTCGAGCATCCGGCGCACCGCGGCCGGGTCGACCAGGTGCCCGGCCTGCGACGAGTCCACCAGCTCATAGGCCCACTCCAGCAGCTCGCCGGCGCGCAGCCAATGCCGGATCGGCACCGGGAAGCCGAGCTTGGGCCGGTGCAGCACGTGCGCGGGAACGATCGGCTCCAGCGCGCGCCGCAGCGCGTACTTGGTGGTGGTGCGGGTGATCTTGGCCTCGACGGGCAGCCGGGAGGCGACGGCGAACACCTCGGGATCCAGGAACGGGACCCGCAGCTCCAGCGAGTTGGCCATCGTCATCTTGTCGGCCTTGACCAGGATGTCGCCGCGCAGCCAGGTGAACAGGTCGACGTGCTGCATGCGGGCCACCGGGTCCCAGCCGGACGATTCGGCGTAGACCGCTGCGGTCACGTCGGTGTGGGTCCACTCGTCGCGGAACCCCGGCAGCACGTCGCGCAACTGGGCGTCGGAGAAGCTGCGGGCGTTGCCGTAATAGCGCTCCTCGAGCGTCAGCGAGCCGCGGTGCAGCAGGCTCTTGCCGCGCATGCCCTCCGGCAGGGGCTTGGACACCTTGCCCATCGACCGCCGTACGGGCCGGGGCAGATAGTCAAAAGGCTTGAGCGACAACGGCTCCCGGTAGATGGTGTAGCCGCCGAACAGCTCGTCGGCCCCCTCGCCGGACAGCACCACCTTGACGTGCTTGCGGGCCTCGCGGGCGACGAAGAACAGCGGCACCAGCGCCGGGTCGGCGACCGGTTCGTCGAGATACCAGACGATCTCGGGCAGGGCGGCCACGAACTCGTCCGGGCTGACGACTTTGGCGATGTGGCGGGCGCCGATCGCCTCGGCCGAGGCCACGGCGACGTCGATCTCGGAGAACCCCTCGCGCTCGAAGCCGGTGGTGAACGTGATCAGCCGCGGGTTGTGCCGGATGGCCAGCGCCGCGATGGCGGTCGAGTCGATGCCGCCGGACAGGAACGCCCCGACGGTGACGTCGGCACGCATGTGCTTGGCCACCGAGTCCTCGAGCACCGCGGTGATCTCGTCGTAGCGGGCCTGTTCGGTGTCGCGGGTGATCGGGGTGGCGGCGAAGCGCGGCACGAAGTAGCGGGTGACCTCCGGCGTCATTCCCGGCCGGATGCGGGCGTAGCAACCCGATTCCAGCCGCCGCACCCCGCGGTGCAGCGTCTCGGGCTCCGGCACGTACTGCAGGACCGTGTAGTGCTGCACCGCCCGGTCGTCGATGCCGGTGTCGAACCCGACCAACTCGGCCACGTCCATCAGGCATTTCTTCTCGCTTGCCACCGCGGTGCCGCCGGTGCCGGTGGCCATGAACAGCGGCTTGATGCCGAACGGGTCACGGGCGCAGAACAATTCGCGGGTCACGGTGTCCCACAACGCGAACGCGAACATGCCCCGCAGCCGGGTCAACACGTCGGTGCCCCAGTGGTGGTATCCCGCGACGATGGCCTCGCCGTCGCCGTCGGTGGCGAACGCGGCGCCGTGCGCGGTGGCCAGTTCGTCGCGCAGCTCGAGGTAGTTATAGATCTCGCCGTTGAAGACCAGAACGTAGCGGTCGGGCGCCTCCGGCGGTCCCCAGCGCAGGGGCTGATGCGAATGCGCGATGTCGATGATGGACAGCCGGTTGAAGCCGAACACCACCAGGCCGTCGGCGCCGGGGTCGGCCCAGGTGCCCGGCTCGTCGGGCCCGCGGTGGCGCATCAGGTGCGACGCGCGGGAGATGGCGCCGTCGGCCCTGGCCGGATCACCCCCGGCGGAGGCCGCGAGGAACGCCAGCAGACCACACACGGCGCCCCAGTATGCCGCACTTGGCCGCCGGTTGTGCTGCCGCACACCGGGATGGGTCGGGGTTTCGTCGCCGACGCAAGCGGCGTGGTCTACGCTGCGTAGTATTCGGTATCCGAGCAGGAGGCGCCAACGTGACACCTCGCGAGCAGGTCGCTTCGCAACGTCTGTCGCAGGCCAGGGTCCAGCGCCGGTCCGGGGGCGCCCACCTGGGCCTTTCCCGCCGTTTGCGGCCCCTGGCGCTGGCGGCGACGCTGGGTGTGCTGGCGGTCACCCTGAGCGGATGCAGCTGGTCGGAGGCGATCGGGATGGGCTGGCCGGAGGGCATCACCCCGCAGGCGCACCTCAACCGGGAGCTGTGGGTCGGGGCGGTGATCGCCTCCCTGGTCGTCGGGGTCATCGTGTGGGGGCTGATGTTCTGGTCGTCCGCGTTCCACCGGAAGAAGGCCACCGACACCGAGCTGCCGCGGCAGTTCGGCTACAACATGCCCCTCGAGCTCGTGTTGACCGTGACGCCCTTCCTCATCATCTCGGTGCTGTTCTATTTCACCGTGGTGGTGCAGGAGAAGATGACGCATCTGGCCAAGGACCCCGAGGTCGTCATCGACGTCACGGCCTTCCAGTGGAACTGGAAGTTCGGGTATCAGCGCGTCAACTTCTCCGACGGCACGCTGACCTACGACGGCGCCGATCCCGCGCGCAAGGCGGCGATGGTCTCCAAGCCCGAAGGTAAGGACGCTCACGGCGAGGAGCGCGTCGGGGCGGTGCGCGGGCTCAATCCCCAGGACCGGACCTACCTGAACTACGACAAGGTCGAGACCCTGGGAACTCCCACCCAGATTCCGGTGCTGGTGCTGCCGGCCGGCAAGCGCGTCGAGTTCCAGTTGGCCTCCGCGGACGTCATACACACCTTCTGGGTGCCGGAATTCCTTTTCAAGCGCGACGTGCTGCCCAACCCGCAGGCGAACAACTCCGTCAACGTGTTCCAGGTCGACGAGATCACCAAGACCGGCGCGTTCGTCGGGCACTGCGCCGAGTTTTGCGGGACGTATCACTCGATGATGAACTTCGAGGTTCGGGTGGTGCCGCCCAACGACTTCAAGGCCTACCTTCAGCAGCGGATCGCCGGGAAGAACAACGCCGAGGCGCTGCAGGCGATCGCGCAGTCGCCCGTCGCGGTGTCCACCCACCCGTTCGACACCCGTCGCGGTGAAATGACCACAAGCCAGTAGGTGAGGACGCTCAATGCATATCGAAGCGAGGCTGTTCGAATTCATCGCCGTTTTCTTCCTCCTGATTGCGGTGCTGTACGGGGTGCTGACCGCGCTGTACGCCAACGGCGGTGAGGAGTGGGCGGGTACCACCGCGCTGGCGCTGACCGGTGGCCTGGCGCTGATCACGGCGACGTTCTTCCGGTTCGTCGCGCGCCGGCTGGACACCCGGCCCGAGGACTACGAGGGTGCCGAGATCAGCGACGGCGCAGGGGAATTGGGCTTTTATGCGCCGCACAGCTGGTGGCCGATTCTGATCGCCTTGGCGGCCGCGGTGGCGGCCACCGGCATCGCGCTGTGGCTGCCGTGGCTGATCGTGGCCGGGGTCGCGTTCGTCCTCGCCACGGCGGCCGGATTGGTCTTCGAGTACTACATGGGTCCCGAGAAGCACTGATTTGCGACTCGAAGGTCACAATCAGGGCATCAGTTGATCCGTGGCCCCTTTGCCGCGACATCCCGCTTCGTTCGGTTCGGTAGGGTTTGCGCAGGCATATGAGAAACTCCCAAGCGCGCGCGCAACGAGGCACCCGCGGAGCCCCGCGCGCTGGTGATGCAGTTGAACAGGGCAGGCAACTATGAGCGGGCCGAATCCGCCGGGACGGGAACCTGACGAACCGGACTCCGGCGACGAATTGGGACACGAGGCCGTCGATTCCCACGACGAGCCGGAACCCGTCGATGACGACGCCCACCTCGCCCCGGCGGATCAGACCGGCCAGACGGACGCCTACTCCCGGGCCTACTCGGCGCCGGAATCCGAGCACTTCCTCAGCGGCCCCTACCTGCCGGCCGATCTGCGGCTGTACGACTACGACACCTACGACGAGTCCGCCGACGCGGACGACGAGCACCGCGCCCCGCGCTGGCCGTGGGTGGTGGGCATCGCAGCGATCGTGGCCGCGATCGCGCTGGTGGTCTCGGTCTCGCTGCTCGTCACCCGCACAGACACCAGCAAGCTGGCCAACCCCGCCACCACGACCACCCCGTCGGTGCCGCCGCCGCAGGACGAGATAACGACCACCAAACCGCCGCCGCCGCCTCCGCCCATGGTGCCGGTCAGAATGACGGTGCCGCGCAACCACACCCGATCCACCGCGGCGCTCGGCCGGGCCTTGGAC